>JAHDQO010000013.1 GCA_018433765.1 Tissierellales bacterium | reverse complement strand
GTGTTATTCCGTGGTTAATAAAATATAACATAAACGAATGATGAGAAACTAGGAACGAGTAACATGGTAGCTTTACTACGTAAATCAATTAATCATAAATTATCAACTGTATTTAAGAAGTGCGAAGCACAATTCCGTGTTCCTCCGTGTTATTCCGTGGTTAATAAGTCTTATTTTAGTTTTACGATAGTAAAACTTCCATAACTTTTATCTTTACACTTTTAACTTTTATCTTATTCTTAATATAAGATCCTTCAACTATGCTCCTCTTCGTTCAGGATGACGCATCAAAGACCATTTTTACGAGAGTGCGAAGCACAGTTCCGTGTCCTTCCGTGTTCTTCCGTGGTTATATTTTTTATCTTTTATTTTAGTTTTACTGCTCCGAAATTACATACATCTATACATGTCCCGCATTTTATACATTTTTCATTGTCTATAACAAAAGGTTTTCTTTTTTCACCTGTTATTGCACCTACGGGACACTTTCTACTGCATAAGCTGCATCCTTTGCATAATATTCTATCTATATAGTAAGTAGTAAGTTTTTTACATACACGTGCTGGACATCTTTTATTATTAATATGTTCCAAATATTCATCTTTAAAGTATTTTAATGTTGTTAATACTGGATTAGGAGCTGTTTTACCTAAGCCGCATAATGATGCTTCTAATACTGTTTTTGATATTTCTTCTAAGAGTTCTATGTCATGCTGTTTTCCTTTCCCTTCTGTAATATCTGTTACTATTTCAAGCATTCTTCTTATTCCTTCTCTACATGGAATGCATTTGCCGCATGATTCTTCAGATAAAAATGACAAATAATATTTAGCTACATCTACCATACAAGTTTGTTCATCCATTACTATCATTCCGCCTGACCCCATCATTGAGCCAGCTTCTGCTAAAGTATCAAAATCTATTTGTAAATCTAACAATTGTTCAGGGATGCATCCTCCTGAAGGTCCGCCTGTTTGAACAGCTTTAAATTTTTTATCGTCAATTATTCCTCCACCTATTTCAAATATTAATTCTCTTAAGGTAATTCCCATAGGAACTTCAACTAATCCTGTATTTTTTACTTTTCCTACAAGTGAAAATACTTTTGTTCCTTTGCTGTTTTCTGTACCAATACTGCTGAACCATTTACTTCCTTTTAATATTATTTGGGGTATGTTTACCCATGTTTCTACGTTATTAAGAATAGTAGGTTTTTCCCACAAACCTTTTTCTACTGAACGAATATATTTTGCTCTTGGTTCACCAACTTTTCCTTCTATTGATGCCATAAGTGCTGTAGATTCTCCGCATACAAAAGCTCCTCCACCTCTAACTATATTAATATCAAAGGTGAAATTACTTCCTAATACATTGTTTCCTAAATAACCTCTATTCTTTGCATCATCTATTGCTTTCTGCATATTTTTAAGTGCAAGTCCATATTCATCACGAATATATATGTATCCTTCTTTAGCACCTAATGCGTAAGCACATATTGCCATTCCTTCAACTATGCTGTGAGGGTCGCCTTCCATAATACTTCTATCCATGAAAGCTCCCGGGTCTCCCTCATCACCGTTGCATACAACATATTTAGGAAAGTTATTTATTTTAAAACAAGATTCCCATTTTAATCCTGTGGGAAATCCTGCTCCTCCCCTCCCTCTAAGGCCTGATTTTTTAATTTCATCAATTATTTCTTCTCCGTTCATTTCTTTTATAACTTTTTTAAGTGCTTCGTATCCATCTTTTTCTAAGTAATCATCAATGTTATATGGATCTATTTCTCCAATGTTTTTAAGTGCTATTTTTACTTGTTTTTTATAGAAGTTTGTATCTTTGTATGATTTAATTCTTTGTTTTTTATCTTCATCATAATATAATAACTGCTCAACGGTTCTACCTTTTATTATTGTTTTTTCAACTATTTCAGTAACATCATCTTTTTTTACATGAAAATAAGTTATATCATCTGGTATTATTTTTACAATAGGTCCTTTTTCACATAAACCATTGCATCCGGTTGATTTTATTTGAGGTGAAACTTCTATATTTTCAGACATCTTTGATATTTGATTGCAGAATTCTTCATATATTTCATAGCTTCCATTAGCAAGACATCCTGTTCCGCAGCATACTAATATTTTTCTACTCATTGTTTTCACCTCTATATAAATCAATAATTTCTTTTACATCAGCAGGTTTAACTTTGCCATAGTATTTATCGTTTATAACTATAACAGGTGCTAAAGCACATGCACCTAAGCAGTTTACTATTTCTATAGAAAATTTACCATCTTCTGTTGTTTGTCCTGACTTAATACTAAGCTGTTTTTCTATTTCTTTAAGGATTAAGGCCGATCCTCTAACATGACATGCCGTCCCAGCACATACTTTAATTATATTCTTACCTTTCGGTTTTAAACTCAAAGCCTTATAGAATGTAGCCATTCCATATAACCTTGTCATCTGAACATCTAGATATTCAGATATTTTTTCAAGTGCTTCTTTAGGTATGAATTTATATTCTTTTTGTATATCTTGCATCATAGCTAATATAAACCGTTCATCTCGAGGATATTTTTCTATTATTTCATCATAATTTACATAGTTCATAACAGCCCCCTTTTTTTTGAATTAACCACAGAAAAACACAATGACTATAAGTTAATAGTTAAAAGATAAAAGTTAATAGTTAAAAGATAAAAGTTAATAGTTAAAAGATAAAAGTTAATAGTTAAAAGATAAAAGTTAATAGTTATGGTTAATTTACTCATAATAATTCGTAAATTTACTTAATAAACTATACACTTTTCACTCTTATCTTATTTCTGCTTTACGGTTAGTAAAGCTTCCATTAATTCTCCATTCTCATTTCTCAATTCATATTGCTTTACATTAGTAAAGCTACCATGTTACTATTTACTATTTTCTCGTTCCTCTTTTAACATGTTTTACGTAAGTAAAACTTCCACTAACTATCAATTGTTAATTATCAACTATCAACTGTTCTATCACCCTCCTGCTACTACTGGAAAAAGTGATACTGTATCGGATTCTTTTAGTTTTGTTTCTAGTTTTTCTAAATGGTTTATATGTCTTCCATTAACCAATATTATTATTTCGTCACTAAATTTATTATTTTTGTAAAAAATATTCTTAACCTTTTGTCCGTACTCATAACAAAAATAATCTACTAATTCATTTATTGTTTTACAACTCTTTATATTTATTTCTTTACATTTGAAAATATCACGATAATAAGCAAAAAACTTGACTCTCAAGAATTTCAATTCCTTTCAATAAAGAACGATAATTATTTAACCACTGAAGAACACGGAAGAACACTGAAAGTGAACGAGTAACGAGTAATAAGTAATGAGCAACAATGTTAATTTACTCATTACTTCATAAATCTTTTAATACAAAATCCTTCGCTACGCTCTACTTCGCTCAAAATACACGAATGCTTTACGTAGTAAAGCTTCCATGTTACTAGTTTCTAATTCCTCGTTACTCATTTAATATTTTTACGTTAGTAAAACTACCATAACTATACACTTTTCACTGTTATCTTTTATCTTATTCTTGCTTTACGTTAGTAAAGCTGCCATGTTACTAGTTTCTAGTTCCTCGTTACTCGTTTAACTATGTTACTTAATTCCTAATTCATTTAATTTTTCTTCAGTTGGTATTCCGTTCTCATCCCAGCCTCTTAATTTATAATACTCTTTTAACATTGTATCAAGTTCAACAACTTTTCCTTTTGCTGGTCCTTTTTTAACTGGTTCTTTTAGAAGTCTATCAGGAAGAGTATCATCTTTTTTGCTAAATCCATTTTCTATGTTGAATTTTCTTTCTAAATTCCATATACGTTCGCCTAACTGCAATGTTTCTTCATCTGTTTTATCCCAACCTATAGCAGTTCTAAGCATTTCTGAAATTTCAGGTAAGCCTATAGCAAATGTAGTAAATAGACAGATTCCTGCTGAATCTACAACTGATGTTAAATCTTGAAAAGTTTTTAGCCATGCAGCTTTATTATCTGTTACTAATGGGTCTATTTTTTCAGGTATACCGAGTATTTCAGGTGATGTTAGGTATCCTCTTACATGGCATCCACCTCTGTTTGATGTAGCATACTCAAGTCCCATGCCTTGAGCACCTCTTCCATCATATGCAGGCATTTCTTGTTTTTTTACAGACATTGATAATTCAGGATGACCATATTTTTCAGCCATTCGATAGGAACCTAATGCCATAACATCTCCAAAACCTTCTCTTAACCCTGTTTGTCTTGTGAATTCAACTATACCTTCTGCATCTCCAAATGGTAGTTCTCTTCCTAGTTCTTCTTTTGAAAGTATATCTTTTTCGTACATTTCCATAGCACATGCTATTGTAGAACCCATAGTTATAGGATCTAATCCTAATTCGTTACATATAAAGTTAGCTTTACAAATAGCTGCTAAATTATCTACTTCGCAGTCTGCTCCATATGACCAGCCTGCCTCATATTCAGGGCCTTCTCCAAATCCCTCAAATATACCTTCAGGTGTTTTGGTTATTCTACCGCATCCTATTGAACATCCAAAGCATCCTTTGTTTCTTATTAGATATGAGTTTGTTAATGCTTCTCCGCCTGTCTTATCTGCTTCTTTGAAATTGCTTTCTTCCCAGTTTTTAGTTGGAAGAGCTCCAGATTCATTTAAAATATTAACTAAAACTTCAGTACCATATGTAGGAAGTCCTCCACCTGTAACTGGATGATCTTTTAACTTCTTTCGTGCATCTTTGCTTGCAGTTATAAATTCCTCCGGTTTAGCTACTTTGACTGATTTTGTACCTTTAACCACTACTGCTTTTAATTTCTTAGAACCCATAACTGCACCTAAACCCGACCTTCCTGCAGCTCTGTTTTTATCATTCATAACAGTAGCAAATAATACGAGTTTTTCTCCAGCTGGCCCTATACATGATACTTTGTATTCTTCGCCGTTTTCTTCTGTTAACATATCTGTAGTTTCATGAACATTTTTTCCCCATAAATGTGATGCATCTTTTAATTCAAATTTGTCATTATCAATAAATAAATATACAGGTTTATCTGATTTGCCTTCAATAATAATTCCATCATATCCGGCAAACTTTAATTCAGGCCCAAAATGTCCTCCAGAATTGCTTGCACCTATTGTTCCTGTTAATGGTGCTTTTGTTACAACTTCGTATCTTCCGGGACAAGCAGCTAATGTTCCAGTTAAAGGTCCTGTCATAAATATAAGCTTATTTTCACCACTAAAAGGATCTACTTTTGAGTTTACTTCATCCATGAAAATTTTTGTTCCTAACCCTCTTGCACCAATATACATCTCAGCATCTTTTTTATTAAGAGGTTCTGTTTTCAATGTGCCTTCTGTAAGATTTACTCTTAATATTTTACCAGTCCATCCATACATTATTTAGGCACCTCCCCAAACACTTCTTTGAATCTTTCTGCTATTTGCTTTTTCTTAGTAAGGTTTATGCTAGACCCGTCTTTATACTCGATAGCTCCAGTCGGACACCATTCTGCACATTTAGGTTCTCCTCCGCACAAGTCACATTTTATGACTTTCTTTGTTTCAGTATGTACAGAAATGTTACCAAATGGACATGCACTTACACATAGTTTACAACCTATGCACTTATCTCTGTCTATGAGAATATTTCCGTCCTTGTCTTTACTTATTGCCGATACGCTGCATACTTTCATACATGCTGGGTCTTCACAATGCATACACATCATAGGAACTGATATCGCTGCTTCATCATAAATTATAACGGAAACAGCTGAATTTTTTGGGTTGAACTCTTGTTCTTTATTAAATGAACATATGAGTTCACAAGTTCTACAGCCAATGCATTTTTCAGGTGAGATCATTAAAATTTTACTCATAATTTTTCTGGCCAATTATTTGACCAGCTGCACCTCCTTTATATATATTTGTACTTAGTCATGAAGCCTAATACATTTATATAAAAAAAATCTATTTGTACGCACTTGTACAAATAGACTCCTTTGCATAATGGCAGGTATAGAAATTACTTTCTATGCCCAGTGACCTAAAAAACCTTATGGTTTTCTAGGTTCGAAATCTATATTAATGATATTCTATTTTTTAATTATTATACCATAAAATATCAAATATAGGATAAATTTTTTATATTTTTGTATTTTTATTATAATTATAGTCTAAATATTAACTTAGCTAATAAAGGCTGTTTAATTGAAACTGCTTTCTGTGGACATAGTTCTTGACAGCAAAAACAGCGTATACATTTACTATAATCAACTTCTGGTTTATTGTTTACCATTTTTATTACTTTTGGAGGGCAGTTTTCTGCACATTCTCTGCATCCAACACAAGTACTATAGTCAAACACTGGTTTTGATTTTAAATTTTTTGAAGCAAATCTAATTATTGGCTTTGGTACTATACCTATGTTTCCTCTGCTAACAGGTGGTTTTTTAAAGTCTTTTATTACACAGTCTTTTAATTCACTACCAATAATATCAAAATCATTCATATCTTCAGAGCACAGTCCTCTTTTAGCACTTTGCATTATAGTTGGTACTTCATCTAAATTTAATCCTATGATTTTACTTGCAGCTTTATCTAAATGATATGGGCTTTGAGATGCTAAGATTACACCTATTTTTCTCGGATCACCTGCTGAAGGTCCCGCTCCCTCCATTCCAATTATTCCGTCCATTATATGCAGCACAGGTTTAGACGCTATGCATATATCTATTAAAGCATCTGAAAAGTCATTTATGTCAGGCATTCTTACGTGATATTCTGCTTTAGTTGTACCAGGTATTAAACCAAATAAGTTTTTGACTGCTCCTGTATATGTTGCTAATCCATGAGTTTTTAATTTAGGAAGGTTAATTATTTTGTCTACATCGTTAATCATATCTGTAACTACAATTTTTCTTAAAATCTTACCTTCTGGGTTATCTATAATTGTAGATTTTAGATTGTAATTTAACTGTGATCCTGTATTATTTGCAGCCTCTGTCATACCTGTTGATTTATAGATGTTTCTCATTCTACTTTCTTTAAATACTCCTCCGGGACTATCTCCAATTACAACTTTAGCACCGTACTTAATAAGTATATCAGCAACTGCTCTTACAAATATAGGATTTGTAGTTGCTGCTTCTTCAGGCCTTTTCTTCAATATTAAATTAGCTTTTAGTAATACTCTATCACCTTTGTTAATATACTTATCTATTCCTCCTATGTTTTCAATGCTTTTAACTATTGTTTCTCTTACTTTTTCATAATTATAATCTTCACATTTTAATAAAGATACTTTCATTTTAACATCCATTCTTTTTATTTTTTATTTATTATATCAACTTACAATATTTTCTTCAAATAGATATAATTATTTTTTTACAAATAAAATACATAAATATAAAAAATTTAATTTGGAATAATATAACCAATAATCTTGCTTTTATTATAAATTTATTATTTCACTGTTAATATTTCCATCTTTTATTTCAATAACTCCAAAACTTCTTTTGCTATTTTCCCTAGGGCAGGAAGGACTCCCCGGATTAAAATACAAAACGCCATCAATATTTTGATTAAAAGCTTTATGTGTATGTCCAAATATTACAATATCAGCGTTACTTTTACTAGCTTCATATTTAATGATTTCTAATGTACCTTTTATACCCATTTTGTCTCCATGAGTTATAAAAAAATTTTTTCCTGCTAGTTGTATTTCTATGATTGTTTCTGTTGACATATCTTTATAGTCACAATTGCCTTTTACATTTACCAGATCAAGATTTAATTCTTCCGCTATTTCTTTAGCATCTCTTGTAGTGTCTCCAACATGTATAAGTATTTCGGCATCTTTAATTGCCCTAACTTTACTCAAGTAACTTTCACTAACAAAGCCGTGAGTATCACTTATAACAATTATTTTCATCTACAATTTCCTCCAATTTACCTTTTAAATTTTTTAATGCATTTGCTCTATGGCTAATAGAATTTTTTTCGTTTTCTGATAATTCTGCAAAAGTTTTATCAAGACCATCAACTATAAAAAGCGGATCATATCCAAAACCATTCTGTCCTTTTAATGAAAATCCTATTTTCCCTCTACATTCTCCACATACTTCTATTTTTTCTCCATTTTCTAAAATTACAACTATTACTGTTTTAAATATTGCATTCCTTTTTTCTAATGGTACATCTTTAAGTTTATTCAAAAGTAATTTATTGTTATCTTCATATGTGGCATTTTCTCCAGCATATCTTGCTGAATATACTCCCGGTTCTCCATTTAAGATATCTACAAAAAGTCCTGTGTCATCTGCTATGATAATCCCTTTGACTAATTTAGAAAGCTCATATGCTTTTTTAAATGCATTTTTCTCTAAAGTATCTCCATCTTCTTCTACATCAAAGTCTTTATATCCTACTTCATCCTTTGACAAAATTTCAAATGGTTGTCCTTTTAATATTCTTTTAATTTCTTTTACTTTATGCTCATTTCCACTAGATAATATTATTCTTCTTTTCACACTGCATTTTCCTTTCATAGTACTTTCGATAGCTTCTTTTAATTATTTAATCTAATTTAATTTCATCTCCAAGTGTTCTTTTCTGCAATTCAATTAATTCTTTACAGCCTTTACAACCTAAAGCTAATATATCTTTAAGGTCTTTCATAGTAAATGGAGATTCTTCACCTGTTCCCTGCACTTCAATAAATTCACCCTTGTCAGTCATAACAATATTCATATCTACTTTTGCATTGCTATCTTCTTTGTAACACAAATCTAATATTTTTTGTTCATTTACTATACCTACGCTTATAGCTGAAACAAATGCATTTACAGGTATTTTTTCTATGTCTTTTTTCTTTACCATAGAATTAAAGGCATCTATCAATGCAACAAATGATCCTGTAATTGCTGCTGTTCTTGTTCCACCGTCGGCTTGTATAACATCACAATCTATCCACACAGTTCTTTCACCAAACCCATTTAAATCAACAACTGATCTTAAAGCTCTTCCTATAAGTCTTTGAATTTCTTGTGATCTTCCATCTATTTTTCCTTTTCTTGAATCTCTTGTTTTACGAGTTGCTGTAGAACCCGGCAGCATTGAATATTCTGCTGTTACCCAGCCTTGACCTGTTCCTTTTAAAAATGGTGGCACTCTATCTTCTACCAATGCAGTACATATAACTTTAGTGTTTCCCACCTCAATTAAAACTGATCCATCAGGATGTAATAAATAGTTTCTTGTAATTTTTGTATCTCTAATTTCATTATATACTCTTCCATCAACACGTTTCATAAAAGTCTCCTTATTTTAAATATAATTTATTCTTCTTTTTTTATATTTTCACTCTATTTTATATACTTTATACTTTTTCCCTATATTCTATCCTATCATATGTAAAATATTTTTCAACAAAAAAAGAAACTCAAAATATGAGTTTCTGAATTTAATATTTTATATTAGTCTAAAATTCATTAAATGCTGGTACAACATCATTATTTTCTATTTCTAATCCTGCCTCTTCAAATGTCATTCCTTCTATTAAAAATTCATATTCTGCTATATTATCAAATTGATCAAGACAAAGTACTACCATTTGAGACATATTATTATATTCATCTTGTGTTAAATTTAATGCTCCCATATTTAAATCAATATACACTTTACCACTATCTTCTACTTTTAGTCCCTCGTAATTAATTCCATAAGGAATTTCATTAGACATTGGTAAATCAGCAGGTGGACCATTAAATAATCTTTGTATAACAAGATTTACAGGATTATCTACTGAATCTGCTGTAAATGTTATTGGAACATAAAAACTAGCTGATTCTAAATCAGTATTTTTATAGTATACTGTAAAATTAGCTCCGTCTTCTCTTCCAAACAAATTGATATTTTCTCTTTCAAATGCAGTATCTATTGAATATCCATTTGATAATGAAGAAAGATTTTGACCTTCTACCATAACTTCAACATTATCTATTGTACTAAATTCTGTTAATGTATATGCTATAGCTGAAATCATATTTTTTTCTTGTTCATAAGATTCAGTATTTAATATATTTTGACTAAATTCAACTTTACATGTACCTTCACTTATTGACATACCTAATATCTCTGTTCCCTCAGGTATTACTCCATGTACACCTACATCTTTTAGTTGCATATCAAGATTACTACCCTTAACAAGATTTCTTAATACTGCTTTTGCAATTCCTTCTTCCCAAGGTATTTTGGTTTTAATAGGAACAATAAAGCCATTGTTATCTTCAAAGTATGCTATACTTTCCCGCATTGTAGTGTTATCACCTAGAATATTTCCTGTTTCTACAGATTCAAGTCCAAGTTCATCTATGCCATTGTCAATTATAGCAAAATCATTTAAGTCTTCCTCGTCTTCTGAATTTAAGCTTTTCATAATATCTAAAGTACTGCACCCTACTGCACTATATACAAGCATTAAAGCTAATATAACAGCTATAATTTTTTTTAGCAGCAATTTAACCCCTCCTTCGTCCATATATTTAAATTATATTAAGGATAAACTGTTGCTATGCTAAAAAAAAAATCCATTTTACAGGATTTTTTATAAATTCAATCTATAGTAACCTTTATACCTAAGTATAACACTTGTTTACAGCCCTAAGTCACTAACAATAACTCAATAATTTTATTCTTTATTTTCTGTGTTATTCAGTGGTTAATTATTAATTCACTTTATATGCCCATTTAAATTCTATGTTAGATCCTACTGGAAATCTAGCTATATCTTTTATATTTTCTTTTTGTACAAAATTTATGTTAGGATGATATATTGGATATATCGGAATTTCATCAGCTAATATTGCTTCTGCTTCTACCATAGCATTAATTCTTATCTCTTGGTCAGATAATGAAGCTTCGTCTAAATATATATCATATTGCTCATTTGACCAATTAGTATAATTCTTACCTCCATTTGTAATCCACATATCCATAAAGGTCAAAGGATCATTATAATCTCCTATCCATCCTACATATGTTATTTGGTAATCACCTTCTTTATATTTTTCTAATAAACTGGTTAATGGCAGCTGCTTAATTTTAACTTTTACTCCTAGGTTTGCTTCCCATGAATTTTGGAAAAATTTCATCATTTCGAGCATTCCATCACCTTCGCTAATAATTAATGACACATCTTCTTGAAATTGTTCTTTAGTCTCTCCTACTTGATTTAATCCTTCTTCAAACAATATTAATGCAGATTCTGGGTTATATGCAGGAAGTGTACTGTATCTATCGTTAGAAAAAGAATGTCTATTTCCAGTGATATTAGGAGGAGTAAAACCTTCAGCAACTTTTCCTAATCCCTTAACTATATCTTTGACATATGCTTCTGAGTCTACTGCCATAGAAAATGCTTTTCTAATTTCTGTACTGCTAAAATATTTATCCGCACAATTAAATTGAAAGTATACTGTTGCATCTTGTGATACTGTTTGATATTCAATAGAGTCTTTATATTGATTTATATTATGAGACCCTAATCCCATTATATCTAATTTTTCATCATTATACATTTGTTCAATATTATCTGACTCAGTTATCATTACTCCGTTTATTATATCCAACTTAACTGAACTTTCGTCCCAATAATTTGGATTTTTTATTAAAGTTAACTTTTCATCATGAACCCATTCATTAACTAAAAATGGTCCACTGCAAATAATTTTATCAGCATCTACTGCATAATCCTCACCTAGATTTATAACTGCATTTTTTTGTGCTGGCATAAAAGTTATAAATGCTGTTAAGCTTAAAAAATACGGTGAAGGTTCTTCTAATTCTACTTGTAATGTTTTCTCATCAACTACTTTAATACCAACTTTGTTAGGATCAGATATTTTTCCTACATTATATAATGAGGCATTTTTTATGCAGTAAAATTTAGATGCATACTTCTCATCCATCATAGGATCTAAAACTCTCATCCATGCATAATAAAAATCGTCTGCTGTTATAGGTGTTTTGTCAGACCATACAGCATCTCTTAAATGAAAAGTATATATTAATCCGTCTTCACTAATATCATATTTTTCTGCTAATCCATAACCTATTGAACCATCTGGATTTAATCTTACAAGTCCTTCGTATATTGCATTTATAACTTGAAATGATATTTGATCATTAGCAGTTTGAGGGTCTAAATCAGGTGGTTCGTATCCCCAGTTTAAGTTTAAAACCATATCCTGCTTTTTTATTACTTTATCGCCTTCTTTTATTACAGGTTGCTGTGATTGTTCTTGTTCAATCTCTTCAGCATTATCAACATTATTACATCCGCACATTTGAAATGTTAAAGATAGTATTAACAAAAACACTATCATTCTTTTTTTCATTGAATATCCCCCCATTCTTTTGTACCTGTCATTAAATAATATTCCTTGTCCACCATATTATGATATTAATTTTTAATTTTTAAACCACGGAATCACACGGAATACACTGAAATGTTAAAAACTAAAAGATAAAAGTTAATAATTAATAGTTATGGTTAATTTACTCATAATAATTCGTAAATTTATTTATTAATAATTGTTTTACTTTAGTAAAACTTCCATAACTCTTAATATTACACTTTACACTTTTATCTTCTTTTATTCTCCATTCTCAATTCATTAAATTGTTCGTCGTTAATAATTTCAACGCCTAGTTTTACTGCTTTATCATATTTTGAACCGGGAGATTCTCCTGCTAAAACGTAGTCGGTTTTACTGCTTACGCTTCCTGTCACTTTTCCGCCCATATCTTCTATTATTTTTTTTGCTTCATTTCTGCTCATTGATAAAGTTCCTGTTATAACTACTGTTTTATCTGTGAAAAATCCTTCTTTTAAATCTTTACTCTCAAATGTTGGGTTTATCCCTAAATCCAACAGTTTGTTAATATTAGCTAGAATTTCATCATCGTTAAAAAACTCAATTATTTCTGTTGCTACTATATCTCCGATATCAGGTATTTCAACCAATTCTTCAAAGTTTGCTTTTTTTAGATTATCAATACTATTATATTTATTAGCTAAATCATTTGCTGTTTTTATTCCTACATTTGGTATTCCAAGTGCGTATATAAAATTAGCTAAGTTGCAATTTTTACTTTTTTCTATAGCTTCTACCAAATTCTCGGCTTTTTTCTTAGCAAACCTTTCTAAATCTATAAGATCTTCTATTTTTATTTCGTAAAGTTGAGGTATATTTTTTAACTCTAATTCATCAAAAAGCTGATAAGCTGTTCTTTCGCTAAATCCTTCTATATTCATGGCATTTCTGCTTGCAAAGTGTACTATTCTTGAAACTAACTGTGGTTTACAGGACATTGAATTAGGACAGAAATAATGCACTCCGTTTTTAATGAGTTCTGTCCCACAATAAGGACATTCATCAAGCATCTTAATTTCTTCTGTATCTGTTTCTTCATCCTCTACAGCTCCCATTATTTCAGGTATTACATCATTAGACCTTCTAATCCATACTTTGCACCCAATTTCTACTCTTTTTCTAAGTATATCTTCATAATTATTTAATGTTGCTCTTTTTACCGTTACTCCTCCTATATCAACTGGCTCTAAAATAGCTGTAGGAGTAACTTTACCTGTTCGACCTACATTCCATTCAATATTAAGAAGCTTTGTTGTAACTTCTTCTGCTTCAAATTTAAAAGCAACTGCCCATCTTGGAAATTTTTGTGTATATCCCAATACTTCTCTTGTTCTCATGTCGTTAATCTTTATTACCATACCATCAGTTAAAATATCAAGCTTTTTACGTTCTTCGCCTGCTTTATCTATTTCTTCTATTAGACTATCTATTTCATTAAATTTCTTCATGTAATTAAAGACAGGAAGTTTATTATCTTTTAAAAATTGTATCATCTCTTCATGAGTTACAAATTCTTTTCCTTCTATATATCCTGAATTATAAAAGCACGCTGATAATTTTCTGTTTTCTGTTACTTTTGGATTAAGATTTCTTAAGGCTCCTGCTGCTGCATTTCTTGCATTTTTAAGTGGCTCTTTGGCTTTCTTGTTATATTCTTCAAGTGCCGAAAGAGGCATAACTCCTTCACCTTGAATCTCTATTTTTCCTTTGAAATCAATACTCAATGGTATTGATTTAATAGTCTTTATCTGCAATATTATTTCTTCACCTATAGTACCATTGCCTCTAGTTGCCCCTTGAACTAGTAATCCTTTATCATATGTTAAATTTATTGTTAATCCATCAAACTTATATTCTAGAACATACTCAGGTTTAGGTAATTTGTTTTCATGAGTATTGTTATAATCATTAATGATTTTATTTATCCTAATTTCCCAGTTTTTAAGTTCTTGTTTGTTTTGAGCTTTATCAAGACTCCATAATTTAGCTAAATGTTTATGCTTTTTGAATTTATCCAGCACTTCTCCTCCAACTCTACCAGTTGGAGAATCAGGCAGAACGATTCCTGTTTCGCCCTCCAATACAACAAGTTCATCATATAATCTATCATATTCCTTATCGCTTACTTTAGGATTATCCAATGTATAGTAATGATAGCTGTAATCATTTAATAATTTAACAAGTTCTTTAATTCTTCCCTCTTTATCCATTAATTCACCATTCTCCATTCATTTCTTAACTTTGCTGAATTTTAACACAATATCCTTCGACTATATCGATGGCAGCACATTCCAACTCTCTACTTATCAACATTACCGTTTTACAATAGTAAAACTTCCATAATTTTTAACTTTTATCTTTTAACTTTTATTTTTTTAAGCTTTCTCTATTGGTGCAAAACTTAACATTAGAGTTTTAATACCTTTGTTTTCAAATGCTATCGTAACCATTGTATCTTCTCCTTCACCTTTCATTTGAACAATTGTACCTATTCCCCATGCTTTATGCTTTACTTTATCTCCCATACATAATTTATCTGTTTTCTTATTATTTTCTTCATATTTAGGTTTTATATCACTAAATAAATCAATTTCTCCTTTAAACAATTCTTTAGTTTCTTGTTTCTTTTGTTTGGTTTTGCTTACATAAGTTCTTTCTTCTTCTACATCTAAATATTCAAATGGAATTTCATTAATAAATCTAGATTTAGTTCTATACATATGATTACCAAAAACCATTCTTTCATTAGCAAAACTTAAATATAAAGTTTTTTTAGCTCTGGTTACTGCAACATAAAATAGTCTTCTCTCTTCTTCTATATCTTCGTCGTCTCCATCATTGTCTCTAATTATAGGAAACATTTTTTCTTCTAAACCTGCAATAAAAACTACATCATATTCTAATCCTTTTGCACTATGAACTGTTAGTAAGGTTACGCAGTCATTTGCTTTTTCATCTGTTTTATCTACATCTGATAAAAGAGAAATATGAGCTAAGAAATCTTCTAGTGTGTTTTGTTCATATCTTTCTTCAAAATCAACTGCTGCAGAGAAAAATTCATTTACATTCTCTACTCTGCTTCTTCCTTCTATTGTATCTTCAGATTCTAACATTGCTTTATATCCTGTATCTTCATATATAGCTTGCATAAATTCAGATAATGACATTGCATCTTTTTTTACCATCAACAGTTCTATTATACTTATAAATTTTTCTACACTTTTAACTGCAGAACTTGTTAATTCCATTTGTCTAACTTCGTATGCAGCTTCAAACAAAGAAAGTTCGTTATTATTTGCATAAGTTTGTATAGTATCAATAGTTTTCTTTCCAATTTTTCTTCTTGGTACATTTATTATTCTTCTAAAGCTAATGTTATCTTTTGGATTTTGTACTAACATTAAATAAGCTATAATATCTTTTATTTCTTTTCTACCGTAGAACTTTAATCCACCAACAATTTTGTAGCGAATACCTTCCCTGATTAACCTTTCCTCAAGCGCCCTAGATTGAGAGTTAGTTCTATACAAAATAGCCATATTTGAATAACTTAAATCGTTTTTTATTTCCTTTAGTATTGAAGAAGCAATCATAAACGCTTCTTCTTTTTCGTTATCTACTTCAATAACTCTTATTAATTCTCCTTCTTCAAAATCTGTCCAAAGATTTTTGCCTTTCCTTTGAGAATTGTTTTTAATTACGCTATTTGCCGCATTTAGAATAATATCAGTAGATCGATAGTTTTGTTCTAACTTAATAACTTTTGCACCTTTAAAGTCTTTTTCAAAATCCAAAATATTATGTATATCTGCACCTCTCCATCCATAGATAGATTGATCTTCATCTCCAACAACAAAAACATTGCTTTCACCGTTATTTTTTTTGCCTATCATTCTAACTAGTAAATATTGAACTCTATTAGTATCTTGATACTCATCTACAAGAACATATTTAAATCTATCTTGATAATCAAGAAGTACATCCTTATTGTTTTCAAAAAGTGATAATGTTTTTATAAGTAAATCATCAAAATCTAATGCATTAGATATTTTCATCTTTTTTTCATATAGAGAATATAATTCACCAACATTTCTAAGATAAAAATCTGTATAATTATCATTAATAAACTTATCGGGTGAAATTCTACTGTTTTTTAAATTGCTTATACGGCTCCTTATTGCATTAACATTATATTTTTTAACATCTAAATCCATTTCTTTAATGCAATCTTTAACTAAAAGTTTTTGGTCATCTGTATCATATATAACAAAATTTTTATCATAACCTATTTTTTCTATGTTTTTTCTTAATACCCTTACACATATAGAGTGAAATGTTCCTATCCACATTCTATCAATATTATAATCTATAAGTTGTCCTATTCTTTCTTTCATTTCATTTGCTGCTTTATTAGTAAAAGTAATAGATAAAATTTCTCTTGGATGTGCTTTTCCTGTTTTAATAAGATATGCTATTCTATGAGTTAATACTCTTGTTTTTCCTGTTCCTGCTCCTGCTATAACTAAAACCGGTCCTTTATCATGACTAGCTGCTTCTCTTTGTTTATCATTTAAACTATTTAATAAATCCATTTAATAAATGTGTCCTCCTATTTTTCTAAATACAGGTTTCTTATATATATTTTTTATCTAAAAATTATATCATAGTAAAAGTAATAGATGCAATCGAAAAAGAATTTCAAAGAAAATCACCTGAATTAATACTCCAGGTGATTATTTTAACTAGAATCAAAAGCTATTTAAATAAATTAATTTTCAAGTATTTCCTTTTCGGTTAAACCTAATATTTCCTCTACTTTTTTTATATCCATACCGGATGCTAACATTTTTCTAGCTGCATCTTTAATACCTTTTTGCTCTCCCTTTTTTATGCCTTCCTTTATACCTTCCTTTATACCTTCTTTTATACCAATTTCTCTACCTGCTTGTTGACCCTCTTCCCAAGCCTTTTTTGGAAGTACTGTTTTAATATAATATTGAGAAGATTCGTAATCCATAATTGCTTTTTCTCTTGCTAAATATTCTTCTCGCATTTTTTCATCTGCACTTAGTTTTCGCATCATCTCCACCACCTTACTAATTTTTTGGTTTTTATGCGCTAGTTTTGTTATTTCTTCTTCTTTTCCATCAATTCCTGAGTTTTTAAGTAGTTTAATCCATGTCTCTTCTATTGTTAAATCGTGTATTGATTTTTCGGGCTTTATTTTAGTTAATTCAATAAAGTGTATTTCTAAATCTTCTAATAATTCAAATTCTTCTTCTGTTTCCTTTATTCTAAATATACTGTGACATTTATTAGTTTCTTTAATCAGATTATATTCTAGTATATTTATTATAACACATTTTTTTAATGTATCATATTTTTTTGATTCTGAAATAGTTTCACAATACAATTTACTCCAATAGTATAATGTTCTTTTTCTGAAATTATCTTTATTAGATATTTGTATTTCTACGTTTATTCTTTCTCCTCTCTCTGTTTCTACTTTTACATCTACAATAGAGAGCTTATCTTCTTTAAACTGCTTATAGTTAAAAGGATTCAAATATGTTATTTGCTTTATTTTATTTTTTTCATCTAATTTTAATATGTCATTTAAAAATGCTATTAATACTTCTTTACATTCTTTTTCTTCTCTTGCAAATACTGCTTTAAAAGCAAAATCATTAGTTAATCTAAACACAGCTTTTACCTCCTTGATATAAGTTACAATTAATTATATATAAACATTTGTTCGATTGTCAAGAAGGATTTACCAATTCAAGAAAATTTATTATTAACATTTAAAATTATAATGAATAGAATATATAACTGAGATATGTAATCAACCTGTCTAAACTTTTATTAGTAAAGGAGGCTTTTTATGAACTATACTTATAAACCAATAGGAACATGCTCAAAAAAAATGTCTTTTGACATAGAGAATGGTAAGATACGAAATTTAAAATTTGAAAAAGGTTGTGTTGGTAACTTAACAGCAATAGGAAGACTTGTAGAAGGAAAAGATATTAATGAAGTAATAAAAATGTTTAAAGGTATAAAGTGTCCATCAAGAAAAACATCATGTCCAGATCAACTTGCACAGGCACTCATGAGTCTTAAAAAGAAACATTTTAAATAATATAAAAGCTGTGCACCCTTCTTTGACATAATATTACGAGCGTTACCTAAACAGTTAACTCAGATTCGGCGATCCTGCGGCACATGAAAGGAATCACTTACCGCTGCTTCCTTCCGGACCTGACGGGGTTCATGAGTTTTCATTGCGTAGGACCAAATCCTCAACGCCACTTATCTAGGGCAGACCTAACAATATTATGCCTATGAAGGGAATTAAACCTTGCTATAGCGGATTGCAAGTTACAGGGCACCGCTACCTCCCCGTCTAGCACAGCATATTTGTAAACAGGTACAACCTGTTATTATCAAAGTTATTATGAACTTAGTTCTGGCGGAGAGGAGGGGATTTGAACCCCTGAGACGATATAACCGCCTACACGCTTTCCAGGCGTGCACCTTCAGCCTAGCTCGGTCACCTCTCCGTTCCGAATGCTGATTTATTTTATATAACATCGGAATATTATTATACAGTATATGATCTTTTATGTCAATTAGCATAATTTTCTTTAATCAACTTAAACATTACATATTTGTCTAGTTATAACTAACATTATATAAAAATTACTTTTTTTTAGTTGTTTCTTACACTTGATGAACTATTTTATATCTAATTTAGACTTTTTTAAATCAAAATAAAATTCTACACCATCTTCAACATTTACAACTCCAAAACTACTATCATGAAGTTGTAAAATCTTTTTAACAATAGCTAATCCCAATCCAGTACCACCTACAGTTCTATTTCTAGATTTATCTAGCTTATAAAATCTGCTCCAAACTTTATTTAAATCTTCTTCTGGAATACCTTTTGAAGTATTAAAAATCCTTATTTCTATTTTATCTTTTCCTTTATTATTAACATTAACCTTAACTTCTTTAATTTGACCTTCTGTATATTTAACAGCATTAGACAACAAATTATTAAATACTTGTTCAATTTTTTCTTTATCAATCATTACATTGCTGCCATTTTTATCTATATTTAAATTCAAAATTATTTTTATACCGCTATTTTCTGCAAATGTTTGAAATTTTTTAACATTGTTAGGTATTATATTTAATAAATCTATACTTTTTATTTTTAACTTTTGTTTACCGGATTCGAATTTAGATAATTCTAACAAATCTTTAACTAGCTTATCCATTTTTACAGCTTCATCTCGAATAACTTTTACATAATAATCCTTACTTTCTTTATCTTGAATTATATTATCCTGCAATCCTTCTGCATAACCTTGGATTAAAGATATTGGGGTTTTTAATTCGTGAGATACATTTGATACAAATTCTCTTCTTATTTTTTCCAGTTCTTTTTCTTTATCAATATCAGCTTGTAAAGTTTCATTTGCATTATTTAAATCTGTTATAGCATTATCTAATTTTGCTGATAATTCACTCATAACCTTACTAAGCTGTCCAATTTCATCATTGCTTTTGACTTCATAGTTGTTTGAAAAATCCAATTTAGACATTTGCTTTGCTTTTTTAGTAAGTACTAATACAGGTTTTGTCATTCTTACAGAAATAAAATAAGCAGCAATCAAACCTAATATTATAGCTCCTACCCCTGTATAAATATAAAAGTCACTTGTTAGTTTAATATGTTTACTTATTACTTCAACTGGAGATATAAACATAACATAGTCTCCATTTGTAAATATACCAGTCATTATTATTATTTGATTTTTATCTCCGTTTAGCATTTCACTAACTTTAAATTCTTTTGTAAATGATATATTACTAAGTGCTTGTTCAGATATACCTATCATTTTTAATAAACTATTTGAATTAAAATAACCATTCCCACGATTCTGCCCCATCATTTGACCAAAGTATGAAGTATATTTAATATCACCAGTTGTTGCATCAAAAATAATAAAATTTCCTCCATAAATGCTTTGAGCATTTAGTAATACATTATTAATACTATTAATATCACCATCATATAGCTCATCAATATTTTCAATTTCTTCTAAAATATTGTTCTTTTTCTTCGCTAGATAATATTCATCCACAAAATAATAATTTAGTATCCAGATAAAAAAAACAATAATTAATACAAATGCAGAGAATGCAATGAACATCTTCTTTTTTATAGAACTTAACATTATTTCACCTCAAACCTATAGCCTAGTCCTCTAACTGTTTGTATATATATTTTTTTATCTTCCAATTTCATTCTAAGTCTCTTAATATGTGTATCAACTGTTCTAGTATCACCAAAATAATCATATCCCCAAACTTCATTTAAAAGTTTATTACGTGATACAGCTTTGCTTTTATTTTCGGCTAAGTATAATAGCATGTCATATTCTTTAGGTGTCATCTTTTTATGATGACCATTAACATATATTTTATGTGCCGACTTATCTATTAAAAGTCCTTTGAATTCAAGTTTATCTTTTTTTATATATATCCCTCTATCTAAGAGTTTCTTTACTCTAGCAACTAATATTTTAGGACTGAACGGTTTAGTAACATAATCATCTACACCTAATTCAAATCCAAATAATTCGTCATACTCCTCACTTCTAGCAGTTAACATTAAGACAGGTATATTTGATGTATCTCTTATTTTTCGCAAAACAGTCCACCCATCAAGTTCTGGCATCATAACATCAAGAATAGCTAAACTTATATTGTCTTCTTCAAATTTTTCTAAAGCTTCTCTGCCATTCTCTGCTTCCACAACTTCGAAATCTTCCTTTTTTAAATAATCTGAAACTAATCTACGCATATTTTTTTCATCATCGGCAAATAATATTTTTATACTCATAATTACTCCACCACACTTAAAATATTGTTATACTTTATATTATAAATTAAATTATTATAATTATCAGCTTTTTATAAAAAATTTCACATAAATGTCACATTTATTTTTCTAAAAAAATATTTTAATTTTAGATAATATACTATATAATAGAACATAACTTTATTAAAAACTTATAACCTAATAGAGGTAAAAGGAGGAAATATTTATGGCAATTACGAAAGATACGCTTATAGGCGAATTAATTAGAGAAAAACCAGAAGCTGCAGAAATATTATTCCAATTTGGTATGGGATGTGTAGGATGCCCTTCAGCTCAAATGGAAACTTTAGAAGAAGCAGCTGTTGTGCATAGTTTAGATTTAACTGCATTGTTAGAAGCACTAAATAAATAGTTTTATAAATATCATCTTGTTGACTTTGTCAATAGCCTATCATCTTGTTGACTTTGTCAACAATCTGACAAACCGGATTAATATCCGGTTTGTTTTTATTTTGGATCGTTAAAGAGTAATGTTAAAAATATTTCTGGTACACTCAAAGACTTTAAATTGAGAAAAGCAATATTTGAATAACTTTGTTAATATTTGAAACTTGAATTAATATATAATATAATTAAATAATACTACTTAAATTAATATAAATGGAAGGTTAATTATTTTGAGATATCTAATATTTAATGGAAGCCCCTATAAAGGTAATACATGGAAATTAGTTAAATTGATTCAGAAAGAATTATTGGAGATTTCGCCTGAATCAACTTTTGAAGAAATTCAATTATCAGATTTAGAGCTGCCTTTTTGTACTGGATGTAGCCTATGTTTTAGAAAAGGTCATGAATATTGTCCACACCATAAAATCATGCAGAAAATAATTAATAAAATTGATGAAAGTGATGGAATGATTTTTGGGATGACAACATTTAATATGTATCCCAACGCATTAACTAAAAATTTGATTGACCACTTATGTTATATGCTTCATAGACCACACTTTTTTAAAAACAAAGCGATTGTTGTTACAACGACTGGTGGAGTAGGTGCTAAAAGTGCAGTAAACTATATTGTTGGTTGGCTAAAAGGAATTGGCTTTAACTATTGCTATAACCTAGCTATATCATCTTACAGTTGGAATGATTATAAGGTTAATATCAAAACTCAAAAGAAGTGCAAGAAATTGGCGGAACAATTTCATATAGATGTTTCATCTAAAAAAATGCATTCACCAACTTTTGCTGTTTTAATACCATACAATTTGTTTAGAGGTATGAGCCTTGGATATATAAAAGGAACAGAATATGAAACTCAAGATGGTATATATTGGTCTAGCTCATTAAGAAGTAAAAGCACATATGATTCTTTAATAAAAGTTCCATTTTATAAAAAGGTTTTTGGGGAATTTTTTTATATTATTGGAAAATTGTCAAGTAAATTCATAATTATTACATATAAAAAATAAAACGTCCCCTTTAATCATCAATACCTGCCAATTATACTATATTATTCAGTTTTTTATGAATCATCTTTTTATTTTAATTTATCTATCTATTTTTAATAAATCCATAAAATCATCTTTATTACCTAAATACAAATCTTTAAGCATTTCTGCACTAAACATAGAAGATAATATCCCATTAGAACCATATCCTAAGCAAAAATAGCAATTTGGATATTTATAATATTCTCCAGCATAAGGTAATCCATCTTTACTTTCACCAAAAAATCCACTAAATCCATACTCTATTTCAATATCTTTAATATTAGGAAACATAGTTATCAACTTTTTTCTTAGTGTTTCATATTTCTTGAAACACAATGGGTCATCATCCTTCAAATTAGACATTTTACTTCTAACTCCTCCTAAGTTTTCATCAAGTCCTCCAATTAAGATTCTATTATCACCAGTAGTCCTTAAGTATGTATAGGGATCTTCAGTATCTCTAATCAAACTTTGATTAAACCATCCATCAAAATTTTGTACTGGTTTGGTTACAATTGTAAAAGTTCTTGTCATTATTGCAGATTTTTTATCAAATAAATTTCTTGTTTCAAAACCTGTTGCAAACACTGCTTTCTTTGCATTTATTTTAAAATTGTTTAAAGTTATTAATTCAACCTCATTTTTTTTAGGCTTAAAATCTATCATTTCTGTATTTTCAAATATAGATAATCCCTTTTCAACGGATTTACTCAATAATGCATGAGTAAATCTATAAGGATCAATCTGACCCCCGCTTCCATTTGTATATATTCCTGCTTTAACATTAAAAGAATATTTACTTCTAGCTTCTTTCTCATTTAAAAATTGGACATTAAACCCATTATTTTTTCTTAAATTATATTCATTTTCAAGAAATTTAACATCATTTGTTTTATTTGAATAATAAAAGCAGTCCTTCATGCTAAAATCGCAGTCATCATTTAATTCATTCTCTATAACTTCTTTAATCTTGTATATAGACTGCTGCGTATACTTAAAGGCTTTAACTGCATTCTCTAGCCCAATTAATCCTTTTAAACCTGTTAAATCATAGTCAATTTCATATTGTAACAATGAAGTTGAACCTCTAGTACTGCCGTAACCAATAATATTTTTATCAATAAGTACAGTATTAACACCTGCTTTTGTAAAAAAATATGAACAAATAGCACCTGTTATTCCACCACCAATAATTACTACATCACAACTTATATTATTACTCAAATAAGGATATTTTTTAGGTATTTCATTTATTTTTGTCCATAATGTATCACCTGTAATGTTTTTCATCATATCACACTTTCTTTTTATATTATATATTTATAATTTACAATTAATTATTTTTAAATACTATTTTTTTAATATTTTTTTCAATTTTACAAACACTATAAATAAGGTACGTAATAATTTAGTGAAAATTTATATATGCTATTTTAGTATATATGAGTTGGGCGATGATATTATATAGATATTTGTCTATATAGTATCTGAGATAAGATTTTATATAGTGGTGAAAAGTCCAATAGGACTCTAAATTATTATATAAAGTTGAACTAAGACTAGGTAGGGTGCTGCAGGTCTTTGACTAACGGTTATCTAATAGCCGTAAAAGTACTCCATTTAGTTTGATGAACTATCATAATAAATGGTGAACTGTTCATATAATCATTGATTATAGTGGATAAAAAATTATTTATTATGGTATTAGTTGGATTGTTACGTACCTAGAATATAAAAGAGTATAACTAATTTAACTTTATATTAGTTATACTCTTTCTACTTATATTTAAAGATTAAAGTTAATTTTTTGACATTTGTATTAATTTACATAAAATTTTTCCTTTACTTATGCATCGTGGTTATAGTATAATCTTGATTATAAAAATATTCTATTAAACATTTTCCTTAAAATGTATAATCTTTATTATTTTATTAAATGCTATATGTGTAAAAAATACTTATAATTCACTAATAAAACTATAATTTATTTAAAATTTAAGCTATTTTGACGGTGTTTTAAATGTAAACCGTTTTAAATAAAAGCTTAGTTGTGAAATAAAACTATAATTTTTTTATTTTTATTTGTTATAAATTTCACAACCTGCTAACAAATTAAACAAAAAAATTGAAAGGAGTGTATACAATTGAAATTAGAACTTGGTAATTTTTATGTCAAAGACATTGTTTTTGGTGAAGAAACATCATATAAAGATGGTATTTTAACTATTAACAAGGAAGAAGCTTTAGCAATAGTCAAAGAAGATGAACATATCACAGAAGCAGATATTGCTATTGTAAAACCAGGTGACATGGTTAGATTAGTGCCTGTTAAAGAAGCTATAGAACCTAGATACAGAATAGGCGGAGGACCAGTTTTCCCGGGAGTAACTGGTGATTTAATGAAAACTGGTGATGGCAGAACTTTAGCATTGAAGAATTGTAGCGTAATCGTCGTAGGAAAACGTTGGGGCGGATTCCAAGATGGATTAATTGATATGGGTGGTGAAGGTGCTAAATATACTTATTACTCTCAATTGAAAAATATAGTTCTAGTAGCTGATTCTGATGAAGAATTTGAAAAAAGAGAACAGCAAAAGAAAAATCATGCGTTAAGATGGGCAGGAATGAGATTATCAGAATATATAGGAAAATGTGTATCTGAAATAGAACCCGAAGAAATAGAAGAATTTGAATTAGAACCAATTACAAAACGTTCAAGCAAAATAAACGACCTACCAAGTGTAGTTTTAGTTCTTCAACCTCAATCACAAATGGAAGAACTAGGATACAATGATTTGGTTTACGGATGGGACTGCAACCGTATGGTTCCAACTTTCATGCATCCAAATGAAGTTTTAGATGGAGCTATGATTTCAGGTTCATTTATGCCATGTTCATCTAAGTGGTCAACTTATGATTTTCAAAATTTACCTATGATAAAACGTTTGTACAAAGAGCATGGAAAAACACTTAACTTTTTAGGAATAATTATGTCTAACTTAAATGTTGCTCTAGAACAAAAAGAAAGAGCTGCTTTATTTGTAGCTCAAATGGCTAAATCTATAGGTGCAGATAGTGCTATTGTTGCAGAAGAAGGATATGGTAATCCTGATGCAGATTTTATAGCATGTATTGCCGCATTAGAAGATGCAGGTGTAAAAACAATAGGATTAACAAATGAATGTACTGGTAGAGATGGAGGATCACAACCATTAGTAACATTAGATCAGAAAGCAAATGCTATTGTATCATGTGGTAACGTTTCTGAATTGATAGAACTACCACCAATGGAAACTGTACTTGGTGAATTAGAAGCATTAGCTCGTGATGGTCTATCCGGAGGATGGTCTGGAGATGAGTTATTAGGTCCTTCAGTTCGAGAAGATGGTTCAATTATTATGGAAAATAACGCTATGTTCTGTGGAGACCAAGTTGTAGGTTGGTCTACAAAAACAATGGCTGAATATTAAGGAGGTGTCATAGTTGAAAAAAGCAATTTTATATTTAAATCAATTTTTTGGTCAAATAGGAGGAGAAGATGTAGCAGATTTTGCTCCTGAAATTAGAGAAGGATTGATAGGACCTGCTTTACCACTTAATCAGAAATTAAAAGGTGTTGCAGAAGTAACTCACACAATTATATGTGGTGATAACTTTATGGGTTCTAATCAAGATGAAGCAATTGAAACTATACTAGAATTTTTAAAAGATAAAGAATTTGATATATTCTTTGCTGGTCCTGCATTTAGAGCTGGAAGATATGGTAGTGCATGTGGTAATATATGCAAAGCTGTTAAAGAAAAATTTAATGTGCCTGTAGTTACTTCAATGAATGATGAAAACCCAGGTGTTGAAATGTTTAAAAGCGAAATGTACATTCTCAAAGGTGGTGCAAGTGCCGCTAAAATGAGATTAGATGTTAAAGATATGGCAAACCTAGGTATAAAATTATTAAAAGGTGAAGAAATTTTATCTGCTGAAGAAGAAGGGTATTATGGAAGAGGAAAGAGACATCAAAAATGGTTAAATCCTCCTGTTAATGCAACAGATAGGGTAATTGATATGCTCCTTAAAAAAATACGAGGAGAAAAGTTTACAACAGAACTTCCAATTCCAGAGCTGGATTTAGTACCTATAGCTCCTGCTATCAAAGATATGAGTAAGGCAAAAATCGCACTTGCTACTTCTGGAGGTATAGTGCCAGTAGAAAATCCAGATAGAATTCAATCTGCATCTGCTACAAGATGGGGTAAATATGATATATCAAAATTAGATAATTTGCCTTCTGGAGTTTTTAAAACAATACATGCTGGATATGATCCTGCAGCAGCTGATGCTAATCCAGACGTATGTGTTCCTTTAGATGCTTTAAGAGCATATGAAAAAGAAGGAAGAATAGGTAAGGTTCACGATTATTTCTATACAACTGTTGGAACAGGAACAACTCAAAAAGAAGCAGCAAGAATGGGCAGAGAAATTGTTGAAGATATGCTGTCAGCTGGAGTAGATGCAGTTATACTTACATCTACCTGAGGCACCTGTACACGTTGCGGTGCAACAATGGTAAAAGAAATTGAAAAAGCTGGAATAACTGTAGTTCAAATGGCCAACTTAATTCCTGTTGCTAAAACAGTTGGAGCTAATAGAATGGTACCTACTATCTCTATACCTTATCCGTTAGGAGATCCTAATACTTCACAAGAAAATCAGTGGAAACTTAGATATCATAGAGTAGGTGTTGCTTTAGATTCATTAGAAACTGATATTGATAAACAAACTGTTTTTAAAGTAAAAATATAATTGAAAGGGATTAGGCTAAATGAAAAAAAATAACAGTGTGTTATATATTTCTTTAGTTGTAGTCTTTGCTATTGTTTTCTGGGGAATACTTTCCCCAGAAAATTTTGAAAGTGCAGCTAATGGATTATATGAATTAATTACAATTAATTTCAGCTGGTTATATCTAATATCAATGTTTATATTTGTAGCATTTTCTTTATTTATTGCTTTTAGTAAATATGGAAATATAAGACTTGGGCCAGATGATTCAAAACCTGATTTTAAAACATCTTCTTGGTTCGCAATGTTGTTTGGAGCCGGTATGGGAATTGGTCTTGTATTCTTTGGAGTCGCAGAGCCTCTTAAGCATTTTGTTTCCCCGCCTTTCGGTCTAGAAAGCGGAACTGCTGAAGCTGCAAATTTTGCTATCAAATCTTCCTTCGTCCACTGGGGTTTTCACCCTTGGGCAAATTACAGTATTATAGGGCTTGCTCTAGCATATTTTCAATACAGAAAAAACAAGCCCGGTCTTATCAGCACAATATTTATACCCTTAATTGGTGAAGATAGAGTCAATGGTCCAATAGGAAAAATTATTGATATTTTAGCTGTATTTGCAACAGTTGCTGGAGTAGCTACTTCTCTTGGTTTAGGAACACTACAGATTAATGGAGGTTTAAATTATCTGTTCGGTATTCCTTACACAACTTTTGTGCAAATCATAATAATAGTAATAGTACTAATATTATATACTTGGACTGCTGTAAGTGGTGTTGAAAAAGGTATAAAGATATTATCTGATATTAATTTGCTTTTAGCAATCGTTATACTAGTAGGATCTATCTTAATAGGTCCAACTCTAAAGATGGTTAATTCTTTTACTAATGGACTTGGAACATATATAAGTCAATTTGTAAGTGACAGCTTTCATATTGAAGCTTTTGGTGATAATACTTGGATTAGTGACTGGACTATATTTTATTGGGCTTGGTGGATTGCTTGGGCTCCATTTGTTGGTACTTTCATTGCACGTATTTCTAGAGGAAGAACTGTTCGAGAGTTTATTTTAGGTGTAATTATAGCACCTTCAATAGCATCATTTATTTGGTTTTCAGTTTTTGGAACTTTAGGAATTGACTTAGGTGTTGATATTGCTTCTAGTGCTGCCAAAGTTACTGAAACTGCATTATTTGTAGTTTTGAAAAATTATCCACTTGGAAATATTATTTCAGTGATTGCAGTATTACTACTATGTACTTTCTTTATAACATCTGCAAATTCTGCAACATTTGTATTAGGTATGTTTACATCTGGTGGAGATTTAAACCCATCAAATACTAAAAAAATTATTTGGGGTGTAATTCAAGCAATGCTTGCATTGGCACTAATGCTAGCAGGAGGTCTTAAAACTCTTCAGATAGGCTCTGTAGCAGCTGCCTTCCCATTTATTTTTGTAATGCTTCTAGCATGTGTAAGTATTTATAAAGCTTTGAAAAGCGAAACAACTATTAAATAATTTAAAAATAACAGCTGATTTTAATAAATCAGCTGTATTTTTTATTTCTCTTTTTTTGTTTTAATAGAATGCTTTTTAGCATTTCTATTATCATTACAATTTTCTCTTGTTAATGGAATTTGATAGTTGCATTTTTTCTTTCTTACTTCTTTTTTATCGGGCTGGCTGTCCTTAGGCATTTTCGCTATCCTTTCCTGTTCATTATATAATCTTGTCTTTTAAAAGACATATTCATTGCTTTTTTATTAGATAACTTTGCTTTACCTTGTAATTCAGGTACAGGTTCAACTGTATCCTTAGGATAATTATTCTTCTTCTTATCCTTATCGTCTTTTTCATGATTTTCTTCCTGAGAAGGTCTTCTCATACCCTTTTTAGCTATATTAATCAATCCTCTCTCTAAAATTAACCACAGAATCACACAAAATGACACTGAAATGTGCATTGCACCTCTTAAAAATAATTGATAGTTGATAGTGTATAGTTAATAATTAATGGTTAATTTACTCAATTAATTCGTAAATTCTAGTTTTTACGTTAGTAAAACTACTATAATTATTATCTTTTCACTTTTCACTTTTATCTTGTTTTGCTTTACCCTAGTAAAGCTTCCATTACTTCTCCATTCTCATTTCTCAATTCATTTTAATTAACTATAGCTTTTCTTTGTAACATTCCTAAGAACACTATGAGCTTCTCGGCTGCTTCCTCTTGACTGTGTTATATCAGCCAATGAAATCATACCTACAACTCTTCCACTTTCGGCTACTGGTATTCTACGTATTTGATTATTACTCATAAGACTAGCTACTTCGTCAATTTCCATATCAGGTTCTGCTGTAACTACACTAGTAGACATAACTTCTCCACAAGTCATAGAAGCTGGACTAACTCCCATTGCAGAACTTCTTAGTACTATATCTCTATCAGTTACAATTCCAACTAATCTTTTATTACTGTTTACGATAACTGATCCTACATCAGCGTCTTTCATCTTTTGAGTAGCATTTAGTACCGGATCATTTTCATTAACACAAATAATTTTTCTAGTCATTATATCTTTTGCTTTTATAACTAATCATTCCTTTCTTTTAATATAAATATATTCAATATTATTATTTACATTTTTAAAATAATCATTAAGTAATTATTTAGGATATTAGTTATATTTTTAAAAATTTTATTAAAGTTTAAACACTTTTTTTTCACCGTTCCAAATTTCATTTTGCATTGCTTCTAAATGTTCATTTGAATAAATTCCTGGTACTCCACCAGTATGTAAAAACAAGACTGTACTTCCTTCTTTTATTTTTTTATTTTTAATAAGTTCTATTAATCCTCTATAAGTCTTTCCTGTATAACATGGGTCTAAAATAATTGCTTCTTCTCGTGCCATTTCATATATATATTTTCTAGTTTCTTCATCTGGTATATTATATCCATTACCTACAAAACCTCCTTCAACCCAAATATCTTCATATTTAACATCTATACCTAAATCAAAATATTTACTTACTTTATTTATATAGTCAACTTTCTCCTGTAAATCTTCGTCTGTTTTTTCCGATACACTTATTCCTACTATTTCAAAAGGTGCATCATAATATTTAGCTCCTAAATATAATCCTCCAAAAGTTCCAGTAGAACCAAATCCCGTAACAACATAATCAACTTTTTCATTTTTTTCTTTAAGCTGATTTAAAATTTCTTTAACTGCCATAATATATCCTGCTGCACCTATTTCAGAACTGCCACCAACCGGTATAGGATAAACCTTTTCTCCTTTTTCTTCATACATCTTTATTACTTCTGATGTAGTTTTTTGCTTAAGAGCAGTATATTTTTGTTTATATACATCTCTAGGACATGATTTAAAATTAGAATCATCCATAAAAAATAAATCAGCTCCCATCATTTTATCAAGAACTATATTGCCAGAAGCTTTTTCAGGAGGTATTCCATCCATTATTATTCCACATTTTAATCCAAATCTTACTGCAGCAGCTGCTGTTAATCTACCATGATTAGTTTGAGGTCCTCCATAAGTTAAAAGTACCGAACAATTATTATTTATAGCATCTTTAACAAGATAATCTAGTTTTCTTAATTTATTACCGCCTAAAGCAAAACCTGTTAAATCATCTCGTTTTATTAATATTTTGGTTTTGTATTTTTGGCTTATGCTTTTTAATTCGTGAATAGGTGTATTCAAAAAACCAGTTTGAACTTTTTGTAATTGCTCTAATTTCATTTTTATTCACCTCATATTTTATTTGTTTAAATTTATACTACTGCAATATATGATGTTTTTCAACATTAATTCTATAAAAACCTATTTAAAGTTAAAAACTCGGCAAATTGCCGAGTTTTATATAAAACTAGTTTCATCAACTCCTTCTAAATATTTTCCATTCATTTTAACAATTGGCAGTTTTCTTAATCCTTTTAATATTATTTCATTTCTCGCAATAATGTCATTAGAAACATTTCTTTCAGTAATATTAATTCCTTTTTGCTTCATAGCATTTTTTAAATTTTCTCCATCTATTAAATCACTGAAATAAACAATGGCATTTTTATCCATAATTCCACCTTTCATATAAACTTTTAATATTATTTTTTACATAAGAGTTATGAAAATACTTAATTTTATATAGAAATTAATGAAATTTTTTTAAAAAATTTCATTAAAAAAGTGGACATTTTCTCTAGTCCACTTCTAATTCTTAAGGTAATAATTCATCTAATTTTGATTTATTAAAACCTTCTACAACAGTATCATTAACCATTATTATTGGAACACCCATGTATCCCATACTCATTAATTCTTTTCTAGCGTTCATATCTGAAGAAACATTTTTTTCTTCATAATCTATACCTTTCTCCGAAAGGTAATCTTTTGCCGTAAAGCAATGTGGTCAAGTATTACTTGTAAAAACAACAACTTTTGGCATATTATCCTCCTACTTTTCTTTTGAATACTGTAATTTAAACAATTTTTTATAATAATATTTTAACACAGATCATACTTAATCTCTATTATTTTTTCATATAGCTAGTATTTTATGCATACATAAAAATACATTTGAGTAATTACGCTTAAATTTATATTTATTATTTTTTTTTACAAAAAAAACGCAACTGTAAATTTTTGTGATTTTATTTGTATAATACACAAGCACATATAACACTATTAATGAATAAAATAAGATATGTTATTTCGACCATGAACAATTATCTTATTTGTTGGAGGTGTGTTTTTTTATGGACAAATGTTTTGTGGAAATATCAGTACCAAAAAAAATTCTTAAAGGAGCTGGCTATTTAGAATCTTCTTTTTTACCTTCTTGGATATATGAAGTAAAATTATTTATTATAAATAACACCAATGATTATCATATTTCATCTTTAAATATGGTTTTACCTAATGGTATAAGATTTTTAGAAAATTTACATATAGACGGCCCTGATAAACATATTATAGATATGATCAAAGTTGTATCACCTAATAAAAAAGTGTGTAATGATAATGTAATACTTTTTGCTAATAACTTTAGAATATCTCCTATGTCTAAAAATACTATTAGTTTTAATATTGCATTATGTGATAAGTTTACTGAAAACTCAGTTGAAAACTCAGGTGAAAAAATTCCTCATAAATATACTTTAAATTTTTGTGCAAACTTATTATGGGATTCAAATATATCTACAGCTAAATATATATGTGATGCACTAGAATATGTTATAAATATAGACAGCGAAGTTGATAATATAGCTCCCGGTGATACAGTTAAATTTTATATAGAATGTAAAGCAGGTCAGTATGACATGGTTAAAAATGTGTATTTTAGAAATATTTTAGGAGATGGATTTAGCTATTTAGACGGTACTTCTAACATAGAACCTGATCAAATTTATCCTTTAAATGAAGATACAGTATTAAAATGGGAATTTGGTACTTTAAAGACTTGTGAAACAAAAAAAGTTGGTTATAAAGCAAAATTAAACAAAAAGTACAAAAATGGCAATACTGTAAATGAAGGTGACATAATAGTAAATTATGTAAACTCAAATTGTGCAAATAATACTGTTTATACTCAATGTCCCAGTGACCATTTCTTTGAAATTTCAGTAAAAAATTAAAAATATTTTTTAAAAATTTAAATTTTATAGTCTGAAAATATTTGATTTGTTTCTTCGTCAGGGAGTTATGAAATCATAACTCACCTGTCAAAGAATACAATATATCAATTATAATATATTGATATATTTGTTATGTTTAATTCATATTACCTTAATATATTAATATCTTCACCTTCTAGAACTTTATTTAATGTTCTAACAGCACACATTTTACCGCACATTGTACAAGTTTTTTCATCTTCTGGTACTGCATCTTTTCTATATTCTTTAGCTTTTTCTGGATCAATAGCCAATTCAAGCATTTTATCCCAATCAAGCTGTTGTCTTGCGTGACTCATCTCATTATCCCATTTTCTTGCTTTTGGTATCTTTTTAGCTATATCTCCAGCATGTGCAGCTATTCTAGTAGCTATTATACCTTCTTTCATATCTTCTACTGTAGGTAATCTTAAATGTTCAGCCGGAGTTACATAACATAAGAAGTCTGCACCTTTCGCTGCCGCTAATGCTCCTCCAATAGCACCGGTTATATGATCATATCCCGGTGCTATGTCTGTTACTAACGGTCCTAATACATAAAATGGAGCTCCATGACATAATCTCTTTTCTATTAACATGTTTGATTCAATTTCATCTAATGCTACATGTCCCGGTCCTTCTATTATTACCTGTACATTCTTTTTCCAAGCTCTCTTAGTTAATTCACCTAATACAATTAGTTCTTTTATTTGACATGCATCTGTGCTATCAGCTATAGCACCTGGTCTGCATGCATCGCCTAAGCTTAACGTAATATCATATTTTAAACAAATATCTAGTAAATCATCAAAGTACTCATAGAATGGGTTTTCTTTTCCGTTTAACCTCATCCAAGCAAACATTAAAGACCCACCTCTAGATACTATATTCATTAGTCTAGGATTTCTAACAAATGTACTTGCTGTTTCTTTATTCATCCCTGCATGTATAGTAACAAAATCTACTCCGTCTTGCCCATGCTTTTCTACTACATCTAAGAATTCTTTAGCCTTTATATCTTTTAACTCTTTTTCATAAAATCCTAAAGCATCGTATACAGGAACTGTTCCAATCATAGCTGGTGACATATCTACAAGTTTTTTTCTAAACACTTCAGTTTTTCCATAATTAGAAAGATCCATAATTGCTTCTGCTTTCATATCAATAGCAGTTCTTGCTTTTTCTAACTCCATATCAATTTTGTTACAATCTTTAGAAATACCTAAATTAACATTGATTTTTGTTCTTAATCCTTCCCCAACACCTTCTGGATTTATATTCTTATGATTTTTATTACATGGAATTACAACTTTACCTTTAGCCATTAAGTCCATAAGTTTATTTACATCCATGTTTTCTTTCTTTGAGACTATTTCCATTTCCTTAGTAACAATACCCTTTTTAGCTGCATCCATTTGAGTTGAATAATTCATTTATTTGTCCTCCATTCTGTTTTTTAACCATATATTTTTAATTTCTTTTGTTACTTCTATTATATTCTTACTCTGTAGTATAGCTGAAATCATTGCTGCTCCTTCTATTCCAGTCTTAGAAACACTACCAACATTACTTTTATTAATCCCGCCAATAGCAACTATTGGAATATTAGTTTTTTGCTTAATTTGTATTAATTTTTTTAAATTGCAGTCCTCTGCATCTTTTTTAGTTGACGTTGGAAAGACTGCACCTACTCCTAAGTAATCTGCACCTTCTTTTTCTCCCTGCACTGCTTCTTCAAGATTAGAAGCTGATAACCCAATAATCTTATTTTTACCTATTATTTTTCTTGCTTCTATTAGCGGAATATCCTTCTGTCCAATATGTAAGCCATCAGCATCTACTAGCATAGCTATATCAATCCTATCATTAATGATTAAGGGTACATTATATTTTTTTGTTATCTCTTTTACTTTTAATGCAACTTCATAAAATTCTCTTGAAGTTGCTTCTTTTTCTCTTAGTTGAACTATTGTAGCTCCACCTTTTATTGCTTCTTCAACTGCTTCAGTTAATGTCTTATCTTTGATTAAATTTCTATCTGTTACCAAATAAATACTATAATCTATTTTATACAATTTTTATTCTCCCACTTTTATTAATTTTTTCATCATCTATGAAATAAAATGCATCTATTAATCTATATCTAAAAGTTCCTGAACCTTCATTGATGTTTAGATTTTTTTCCGCTGTTTCACCGCAAATTCCCATTGCTGATGTAGCTACTGCTGAACTTACTAAATAATCATTATTAACACTACAGCAGCTTGCTATAATTGAATTTAACATACAACCTGTTCCAGTAATTTTTGATAACATACTTGTTCCATTGCTTACAGCTGCTATACGTTTACCATCTGTAATATAATCAACTTTTCCTGTAGTAACAACTACCGCATTAGTCTTTAAAGCTAATTCAACAGAAATTTTCTCTGCATCTTTCATGCTTTCTTCTGAATCTACTCCTTTCATATTACTTTTATTGAAAAGTAAATGTTTTATTTCAGCCATGTTTCCTTTTATAACACTTGGTTTAACTTCATTTATTATTGCTTTAGATACATCACTACGAAGTTTAGAAGCTCCACATCCAACTGGGTCAAAGATAACAGGTTTACCTAAACTAATAGCTTTCTTTCCAGCTTTAATAAATGCTTCTATACTAGAAGATTGGATAGTACCTATGTTTAACACTAAAGCTGAAGAAATACTAACCATTTCTTCTACTTCATCAATGCAGTGAGCCATAACAGGACTTGCCCCAAACGCTAATGTAATATTTGCACAATCATTCACTGTAACATAATTTGTAATATGATGTATTAATGGAGACTCTTCTCTCACTTTTTTAATTATATTATTTTGTTTCATATAAACACCTTCCTTTCATTATTGAACGAGTAACGAGGAACTAGTAACGAGTAATATGGTTTAAATTCTCTTTTAGAAAATTTATTTTTATTATTATTATTTTAAAAAGTTTTTATTTATAAAAACTATCCTTGTTTCTCGTTTCCTAATTTCTCGTTTCTCGTTATTCTATAAACGAGTAACTAATAACGAGGAACGAGGAACATGGTTTAAATTTTCTTTTAGAAAATTTATTATTATTATTATTTTAAAAAGTTTTTATTTATAAAAACTATCCTTGTTTCTCGTTTCCTAATTTCTCGTTTCTCGTTTTTTTATAAATTTTATTTATAAAAATGATTTACAGGACCGTTGCCTTTTCCAACACTATAAGACTTGCTGATTGCGTTTGTTAAATATTCTTTTGCTTTTTCAACTGCATTTGGTAATTCATATCCTTTAGCTAAGTTTGATGCTATAGCTGATGATAAAGTACATCCTGTACCATGTGTATTTTTTGTATTTATTTTTTCTTTTTCGAAATAATAAAACTTTTCGTTATGCAGCAGCACATCTACTGCTTTTCTATCTAAATGTCCACCTTTTAAAAGTACTGATCTAGCACCTAATTTTCTTATATTAATACATGCTTCTTTCATGTCTTCTATATTTGTTATATTCTTGTTTGTTAAAGCTTCAGCTTCTGGAATATTAGGAGTAATAACATAAGATATTTTAAAAAGATCTATAAGTGATTTTTCTGCTTTTTTATCTATAAGTCTTTTTCCACTAGTTGATATCATAACAGGATCTAATACTATTTTTTGTATGTTATATTTAGTCAGAGTATTATTTATAGCATGTATTATTTTATCATTAAAAACCATACCTATTTTTACAGCTTCTATTTCTATATCATCTAAAACAGCTTCAATTTGCTTTTGTACAATTTCAGGTTTAATACTCTGTATATCATAAACTCCTTGGGTATTTTGTGCTGTAACCGCAGTAATGACACTCGCACCATATACTCCATTTGCTGCAAATGTTTTTAAGTCTGCTTGTATGCCTGCTCCACCACTGCTATCTGAACCCGCTATTGTTAATACCTTCTTCATAATTTATAACAGCCCCCTTTTTTCCTAATACTGACAGTTATACTTGTCAAAGATAAAAGTTAAAAATTAAAAGTTAAAAATTTAGGTTGCTTTACTGTCGTAAAGCTTCCATGTTACTAGTTTCTAGTTACTCATCCTTCGTTTATTAGTTATTACTCATTCCTCGTTTTATATCCTTTACGTACGTAAAGAATAAATTCCGTGTCTTTCCGTGTTCTTCCGTGGTTAATTAGCTTTAGATTTTAAATAGACAATGTTTTACGAAAGTAAAACCTCCATGTTACTAGTTTCTAGTTACTCATCCCTCGTTTATTAATTAGTTACTCATCCCTCGTTTTATAAACTTTGCGTAAGCAAAAAATAAACTCCGTGTCTTTCCGTGTTCTTCCGTGGTTAATTTAAATTTCTTATTCTGCATTTTGAATCTTGAATTTATCTAAATGTTTCTTCAATGATACAGATTTCAGTAAAGCTATAGATATCACAGCTCCACCTAAACTGCTTACTATAAAAGGAATTATCAAGGCAAAGGCCGCCTTACTAGTTCCTAGAAATAAGTTAGATATCGGCACTGCTACCATTGCACCTATTATTCCTGTACCTATTACCTCTCCAATAACTGCACTAGAATCTTTCTCAAACTTCTGGTAAAGCAGTCCTGCTAATAAAGCCCCTATCATACTTCCGGGAAAAGCAAGAATGGTACCAGTTCCTGATAGCAATCTAATAAGTGATATTAAAAATGCTGTTATCACACTATATACAGGACCTAAAAGAACTGCTGATATTATATTTATTGTATGCTGGATAGGATAGCACTTAGCAACACCAACTGGTATGCATATTACACTAGATGTCAAAATACCTATAGCAGCTAATAGTGAAGCAATTATATTTTTTTTCAATAAAAAAACCTCCTTTATTAATAATAGGAGGCTAACCTTGAACTTCTAAATAAAAAAGCATATTACACATAGGTAAATATGCTATTACCTATCCCTACGCTGGAATTACCCAGTTCAGGTTCAAGGGTCAAAGAATTCAGTTCTTAATCTCAGCCGACTAACATCAGCACCCCTACTATTAAATTCAACCATATGTTAACACATTATTATACATGTTTCAAGTAATAAATCTATAAGAAACAAAGCAAAAACATTTAAATACTGTATTTATTTATTAACAAACAGCAGTCTATAATTAATGTTTGATTTTACTCAATATTTCTATTTATTCAACATATATTATATACACTAACATAACTCTATATCATAATATAAATAAAATACTGGTTTAAATTAACAGATTTTATTTTGCAAATATTATTGACATCAACATTATTATTTATTATAATAATTAAAATTTTGTAAGGCGATGAAAGAGACGAAGCTTTTTATATAAATATTTTAAGAGAGTCGTGATGGTGAGATACGATAATATTTAAAAAGTGGAAATCACTCTAGAGCTGTATCAGTGAAAATAGTAATTGATAACGGTTGACCTCGTTATTGGTCTAGGTTTGTTAGAACTTAAAATAAGTGACACTATTGTGTAAATAAGGTGGTACCGCGGGTTAATTCTCGTCCTTGAATTATATTTTCAAGGACGTTTTTTTATTTATAAAAAAAGAAAGGAGCTTTAAAATGAATGAGAAAGAAAAAACTTTAAATGAAGAGCTAAAAAAAGAATCATCTAAGCAATACGAACAAAACTTAAACTTCTTTGGAAATGGCATGTTTAAAGATAACTTCGAAAATTAAGGAGTATTGTAATGGAAGATGAAATTATTCACATTATAACTTGAAAAAGAATCTATTATGTTATTTATAATAGATTCTTTTTATTATGTAACCAATTTTGCATAAATTTAAAAATTTGTAAAATTACTTTCAAAAACTGTTGACAAATTTAATATTATGAATTAAGCTATATATAAATAATGAAAATAATGTTACATAAATTGCATTTCATGAAAACATTATTACAATCAAGGGTGGTTTAATGGAAAATAATATTTTTTATAAGATTGATACAAAATATGACTCATTATCTAAAACTTTTAAAATTATAGCAGATTTCGTTAAAGAAAATTATACTGTACTATCTTTTCTTTCAGTAAAAGAGTTAACTGAAAAAACTGGAGTAAGTGCTGCAAGTATCACTAGATTTGCTCAAGAGATTGGGTTTAGCGGCTACCCTGCTTTTCAAAAAGAAATTCAAAAAGTTGTAAAAAAAGAAATAGTACCCATGAGAGAATTCAAGCATTTTTTATCTAGTTCTAATGACTATGATAACGTTTTACAAAAAACAATTGACTTAAATATTAACACATTAAAAACTACCTATTCAGATGAATTATATGAATCGTTTCAAAAAGCAATAGACATAATAACAAAGAGTAGAAGAGTTTACATTATTGGTTCACGATCTTCTTTTACTGTTGCATACTATTTAAATTTTATGTTAAGAGGTTTTATGGAAAATGTTGAACTACTTAGTGCAGGAACAGAAGATATATCAACAAAATTATCTTATATAAAGAAAGAGGATGTTTTAATAACAATCAGCTTTTCCCATTATACGAAATTCACATCTAAAATAACAGAATATTTTAAAAATAGCCAAAGCAAAATAATTGCTATAACAGATAGTTACTCTTCACCTGTTGCAATAAAAGCAGATACTACATTGATAGCTAAAAATAGTACCGATACTTATTCTTTTGTTTCAGCAATGACAATACTTAATGCTTTAGTTGTCAAGTTAGGTAAAGTTAATAAAGATGAAACACTAAAAAAATTAAAAGAACAAGAAAAAATTGCTTTTGAAACAGGAATTTACATCTAAAGTAAAAAATAAATTATAATCCGAGATAAGACTAGATAAAAATAATGACCTATTAATGAATTAATTATCTTACGTTATTTTAGCACGTTATGATAATTGAATTTGCAAAAACCCCAGCAAATATATTAACTATCATTTAACACACACACTAATGATTGTAAATTTAACTTGCTGGAGCCTTCCAAATATATTTTATCAAATAATTAAATTAATTAAAAGAAATTTATGGAACAATCATTAAAACTAATGATTGAACGTTATTAAAAATATTATATTTTTGCAATATTCATAAACATAACGGGTTATTATAAATAAATAAAATCTAGGAGGATTACGCTTATGATTTTTGGTTTACCCGCAATACTTGGCTTCTTACCTTTACTTGTCTATATTATTTTATCATTCAAAGGTAAAGATATGCTAACCGTAGTTATGTTATGTGTTGTTATAGGAGCTATTTTAACTGGGCAAACTCCTATTACTTTTGGAGTAGCTCTTCAGGAAGCTCTAGGCTCTTTTCTAGGCCTAATTGGTTTTATTATTTTAATGGGTGCAGGACTTGGTGAAGTTCTTAGTGAAACTAAGGTTGCACAAAATATTGTTCACATTGTTGTTACCAAAACAGGTGTAAAAACAAAAAGACAAGCTATGATAGCAACAATGGCATCATCAGTAATACTTGTTGGCTTGTTAGGTTCTATGGCAGGTTCTAATGCTATTTTAGCTCCAATAATTATTCCTATAGTTGCTAGTTTTGGTATTACTCCTAATGCACTAGGCGTATTGTTGCATGGTGCTGGCGCTACAGGGTTGTTCCTTGGGCCTTTTGTTCCACCTGTTGTTACTACTATGGGTCTTACCAATATAAGTTATGGTACTTATTTATTACATGTTGGTTTACCAGTTTCAGTATTGATCTGGATTTCTACTTACTTCATTGCTCAAAGAACTCAAAAAAAATATGAAGGTGTAGTCTCATATTCTAAGGAAGATATGGTAGATAATAAAGAATTTGTTGTAACACCTAAAATTAAAAAAGCAACTGTTGCATTTGCCTTATCTATGGCAGCTTTAATAGCCTATGGAATTATTGCAAAAGCTGGTGCTTCATATGCTCTAACTGTAATGTTTATTGTCGCTTTTGTAACTGGTTGGACATCAGGATTAAGTGCTGCTGATGTTCTAAAAGTTTTGATTAAGGGTAGTGCAAGAATGTATTGGTTATTCTTATTATTCGTTTTATATGATCCTTTCTTGAAATTTGTTACTCAATCTGGAGCTTTTGACGCACTTGCAGGATATTTAAAACCTTTAATTGATGCAGGTGGAGAAGCAGGATTTATGATTATAAGTACTCTTGTTGGTGTATTTGGCGTATCTGGTGCAGCAGTAGCACAAGAAAAAGTTTTATACGATTTATTCTTACCAATTGTACAAGATTTAAGTATTCCTATGCATTTATGGGCATTGGTATTGTTAGTAGGTTCTCAAATTACTTTCTTCGCTTATCCTACTGGTGACATGCTTGGACAGATGGGATTGGCTAGATCTAATGATTTGAAAAGTATGATAAAGAATGGACTGCTAATTACAGCATTAACTTGTTTATTTGTAGTAATAAGAGCTGTAACCTATAAATTCTAATTAAAAGATGACAGGCTTTTGAGAAACTCTTACGTGGTAACTCGACTCCTTTAAGTCGCTGAATAAGTTCGAACAGCACCTAAAGTATTGGAGCAGCAACGATAAAAATTGGGTTTATCAACAGCCTGAATTCTTCTTATAAAATTAAAATAGAGATACATCTTTAAAATATATTTTGCATGGAGGAATTAAAAATGTCATTTAAAGTATCACAAATTCAACTTGATATTGTTTATAGAAATCCTAAAGAAAATGTAGAAAAAGTAGCACAATTGATACAGAAAGCAGTTAAAGAAGATAATCCAGATATCATAGTTTTCCCTGAAACCTTTACAACAGGATATTCAGAAGGAATTTTTCACAATATAGATAAATATGCAGAAACCGAAGATGGAGAAACCGTTACAGTGCTTAGAAGATTAGCAAAAAAATTTAATGTATGGTTAGTATCAGGTTCTATTGTAGAGAAAGATGATAAAGGAACTTACAATACTATATTTTTAATTGATAGAAAAGGTAATATTGTTGGAAAATATAGAAAGATGCATTTATACAGTGCTATGGATGAAGATGTAGCATTTAAAAACGGAGTAGATATGCCTGTATTTGATACTGAATTCGGCAAGCTAGCACTTATGACTTGTTATGATATTAGATTTGTAGAATTATCAAGAACATATGCTGTAAAAGGTGCTGATGCAATAATTATTGTATCAAATTTCCCAAATCCAAAAGTTAATCATTGGAGAATACTGCTTCAAGCAAGAGCTATTGAAAATCAATTGTATATTATTGCCTGCAATAGAGTTGGAAGTGCAGATAAAAGTACTTATTTCGGGCATTCTTTAATTATAGACCCTTGGGGAGAGATTATAAATGAAGGAAATGATGAAGAAACTATTATATCTGGAGAAGTAGATTTTAACAAAGTAAAAGAGGTGCGTTCTATTATTCCAATGTATTATGACCGCCAACCTCAAAGCTATCCAGATGATATCTTGCAAATGAATAAAAAGGGAGAATAATTATGTTAAAAGTGAAAATAGAAGGTTTAATTAGTAAGCTTAACGGAGAAGCTGGAGTAGTTGTTAAAAATGTTAAAACTGGTGAAATAATTATGTTCAATGAAGATATGGTATTCCCTTCAGCAAGCATAATTAAACTACCAATAATATGGGAACTATTTAGAAAAATAGAATCTAAAGATATATCTTTAGATAATGAAGTTGCTTTACAAGAATGCAGTAAAGTTGGAGGATTTGGAATATTAAAAGAACTACACAATGGATTAAATTTATCTATAAAAGACCTTGCAACACTAATGATTATATTAAGTGATAATGTTGCTACAAATGTATTGATAGATTTGTTAGGAATGGAAAATATAAATCAATCTAGTAAAGATATAGGTACGAAAAATACAATTTTACAGCGAAAAATGATGGATGGAGAAGCTAAGAAAAAAGGACTTGATAATTTTACATCTCCTATAGATGTATCAAACATTCTTGAAAAATTCTTAACTTCATATGAGTTATCAAATGTTAGCAGAAACAAAATAATTGATATTCTTAAAAGACAACAGTGTAATAACAAGCTTCCTGTATTAATAGACAAAGATATAGCTTTTGCTCATAAAACAGGAGATTTACCGGGAGTAGAACATGATGCTGGTATTTTATTTTTAAATAATACAGAAATTATTGTTGTAGTTCTAACAAAAAATTTAAAAGATAATACAGAAGGTATAAAATTTAACAATAATATTGGAAAGATTGTATATGATTATTTTAAATAAATAAGGATGGTGACAGAAATGAATAAAAGCATAATTAAAGATATTGAGGTAAAAGTACTAGAATTACCGTTAAAAAAGCAGTGGAAAATATCATTATACGCTGCAAAAACAAGAGCTCATGCAGTTCTAAAAATTACAACAGAAGATGGAATAGTAGGATATGGAGAAGCTTCTCCTTCGCCTGCCTTTATGGGTGAAACAGGATACACTATTAAGCTTGTAATTGATAAATATTTAAAACCTGTGTTGATTGGACAAGACATATTTAGCGTTGATAAACTTCATGAAAGAATGAACTTCTCTATTTATGGGAACTACGCTGCCAAATCAACAGTAGACATTGCACTTTATGACGCAATGGGTAAAACCCTCGGAGTACCAGTGTATAAACTGTTAGGTGGAAAATGCAGACAAGATGTTGAACTGAGCTGGGTTGTAGGTATGCAGGATTTAGAAGGTGCTATTGAAGAAGCAAAAGAAAAAATAAAGCTTGGATATAAAGCTCTTAAAGTAAAAGTTGGAAATACTCCTGAAATTGATTATAATCTTGTAAAAACTATTAGAGAAGCTGTAGGACAAGATGTTCCAATAAGACTAGATGCAAATCAAGGTTATGATTATAAAACAGCTGTAGAAGTATTCAGCAAAATTGAAGAATTTGGACTAGAAAGTATAGAACAGCCCGTAGAAAGATGGGATATTGAAGGATTAAAATTTGTAAAGAATAGACTTAAAACACCTATAATGGCTGATGAATCAGTATCTTCACTTCATGATGTTAATAGAATTATTAATGAAAGAGCCGCAGATATTGTAAATATAAAAGTTGGAAAAGTTGGCGGATTATCAATTGCAAAGAAAATAGCAACTATATTAGAATCAGCAGGAATGACTGCAACTGCTGGTAGTAATTTAGAAGTAGGAATCGGTTCTGCTGCCAGTGTACATTTTGTTATAAGCAGTAAAAATGTAAATCTACCTAATGATCTACTGCTAGGCGGTCCTCTACATGAATATGATATTATTAAAGGTGGACTAGATATGGTAGATGGCAAAGTAATTTGTCCAGAAAATCCGGGATTAGGAATTGATGTTGATGAATCAATTTTTAAATAGAAAGAGCGAGAATATGATAATGTATAAATATGATTTAGACAAAAAAATTTCTAACATATTAACAGATGTTATTGAATTTAGGAAAGATATCCACAGGCATCCTGAACTAGGATATGAAGAAGTAGAAACTACTAAGAGGATTATTTCTTTTCTTAAAAAAAATGGAGTGACCGCAGAAACCTTTTCAGACTTAACCGGAGCTGTAGTAAATATTGACAATGGCTGTGAAAAAACTATAGGGTTGAGAGTAGACATAGACGCTCTCCCTATAACTGAAAATACAGGATTAGATTTCATGTCTAAGAATGAAGGAAAAATGCATGCCTGTGGACATGACGTGCATACTTCTATAGGTGCAGGCATGTGTATTATACTAAATTGTTTAAAAGAAAAATTAAATGTAAATGTGAAAGTGATATTTCAACCTGCTGAAGAATGCAATCCACAAGGAGGAGCTAAGTCTCTAATTGAAAAAGGTGTATTAAAGAATCCTGATGTATCTGAAATTTATGGATTTCATGTTTGGCCAGATTACAAGGTAGGAAAAATAGCAGTAAAAGATGGTCCCATTATGGCTGCTTCAGATAAATTTAAAATTATCATTAAAGGTAAAAAAACTCATGCTGCTCAGCCTCATAAGGGAGTTGATGCAATATCTATAGGAGTAGATGTTATTAACGCTTTAGAATTTAAACTTAAAAGAGAAATGAATCCATTTGAACCAGCAGTTATTTCTATAGGTAAATTTCACTCAACAGGAAGATATAATATAATTTGCGATTATGTAGAAATAGAAGGAACTTTGAGAACTTTATGTGAAGAAACACGAAATAGAATTCACAAGAGGATTCATCAAATTGCAGATGGTATTATCAAGTCCTACGGTGGAGATAGTGAAATTATAATATGTAGAGGATATGATTCTGTTATTAACGATAAAGAACTAACTCAAAATTTTGTAAGACATGCAGTTAATCTTTTAGGAGAAGATAATGTTATGACAAATATTACAGCCTCGCTAATTGGTGAAGATTTTTCTTCGTTTTGCAAATACATCCCTTCACTATATTTTCATTTAGGCTGTGATTCAAACTATCCTTTACACAGTGATAAATTTTATCCTAAAGAAGAAACTATTAAAGTAGCGTTAAATCTTTTGGGAAGTTTTATATTAAATATGTAGAGATAAGATAAATAAACACTTATACAATTCAAATCACGATTTGTCAAATTACGATTTGATATCAAAATAGACTCGTCAATCATAACGAGTCTATTTTTTCTTGCCTACTGAACAGCAAGTCTTTTTTTATTCTTTTTCTGCATTAAATATCCTACAGCTAGAAATATAATAGCCACTCCATTAACAGCTATGTTTGTTGTGACAAGCATTACTCCACCTACTAGAAAAATTAATCTTTCAATAGTTGTCATATTAGTTATAAAATAACCTGTAAGTGCAGAAGCAACCGATATTATACCTACGATTGATGTTATAATTATAATAATAATCTGCATTGCATTAACATCAATAAGAAGAAGCTGTGGACTATAGACAAATATATATGGTATTAAAAATGCTGCAATAGCCAGCCTAGCAGCTTGCACGCCAGTTCGCATAGGCTCAGATTTTGCTACTCCTGATGCTGCAACAGCTGCTAAGCATACTGGAGGAGTAACGTCCGCTACTATTCCAAAGTAAAATGCAAACATGTGAGCTGCCATTACAGGAACACCAAGTAGTACTAATGCTGGAGCAGCAATTGTTGATGTAATTACATAATTTGCAGTTGTCGGTACACCAATTCCTAATATTAATGAAGTCAGCATAGTAAAGAACAATGTTAATATAAGTTTACCGTTAGCTACACTAACAAGAACTGAACCCATTTTTAATCCTAACCCTGTTTGTGTTACTACTCCAATAATAATACCTGCTGTTGCACATGCTGCAATAACAGTTAATGCACTTCTTGCTCCATTTACTAATCCTTCAAATACATCTTTTAATGATAATCTTGTGTCTTTTTTTATTGCTGATACTATAATTGATGAAGCTATAGCTCCAAGAGCTGCCCTAATAGGAGTATAACCTGCAATTAATAAATATAGAACTATTAATATTGGGACTAATAGGTGACCTCGTTCTTTCATTACCTTACTTACTTTAGGCAATTTATCTTTCGTCATTCCTTCTAATCCTAACTTTTTAGCCTCAAAATGAACTCCAGACCAAACTCCTAAATAATAAAGTAATGCTGGAATTACTGCAGCAGCTATTACATTTACATATGGAGTATTAGTAAATTCAGCCATTAAGAATGCAGCTGCTCCCATGATAGGAGGCATTAACTGTCCTCCTGTAGATGCAGTTGCCTCAACAGCTCCTGCGAATTCAGGTTTGTAGCCTAATTTTTTCATCATAGGTATAGTAAATGAACCCGTTCCAACAACATTGGCTACTGAACTCCCTGTTAAAGTTCCCATACATCCGCTTGATATTACAGCAACTTTGGCAGGTCCTCCTGCTGAACCACCTGCTATTGAGTTAGCTAAATCTATGAAGAATTCTCCCATACCTGTTTTTTCTAAATATGCTCCAAACAGCAAAAACATAAATATAAAGGTTGAAGATACACCAATCGGTATCCCAAATATTCCTTCAGTTGTATAGAATAAGTGCTGTACTAAATCTTCTATTTTTACACCTCTGTGTGCAAGTTCACCTGGTATCATTGGTCCAAGTAAAGCATATGCAATAAATGCTAAAGCTATTATTACCATTGGCCAGCCTATCACACGTCTTGCAGCTTCTAATACTAATATGATTGCAATTACTCCAACTATCATATCAATAGTTGTAACTCTACCTGCTCTAAAAACTAAGTCTTCGTAATTAATAAATACATATAAAGTTACTGCTGCGGCTAAAACAGCTAAAATAATATCTAGTGGATGAAGAGATGTTCTAGAAAATTTCTTGCTTGACGGATATAATAAATATACAAGTGTTAATCCAAATGCTAAGTGTATTGATCTTTGAAGCATTGCATCCATTACTCCAAAAATTCCAGTGTATAATTGAAATATTGAGAATGCAGCTAATAAACATATAACAATTATATTTTGAACTCCACTTAAAACTCTATAATCCGAACCTTTATCAAATTTTCTTAGTAATTTGTCCGAATTTGATCCTTGTGTGTCAATGTTTTCAATGGTTTTATTAGAATCCTCACTCATTATATATTCCTTTCTATAATATTATTGTTTTATTCCAGATTTTTAAAATTTTCTTTTGTTTTGAATATATTTTAATAGATTTTATTTCTTCGTTTATCATTTCAAATAAATTGTAAACATTTCCATTAATTATAATTTCATGATTTGGTATTGGCGATATTATCATATTTATCTCACTAAATTCTTCACTACAGGTAAGCATAAATTTTTCACCTATAATTTCAAAATCCTCATCTTTTTGCTGTTCATAAGGAAGTCCAACTCCGAAAGACTCATATATAGTCTTTCGAAGCATAAGTTTATTATTTTCTCCTATGATAAAATACTCTTCAACAGGTGTCAGTAAAACAGAATGAGTATATGATAAAATAAATTCATTGTTATTACATATGAATTCTTTATATATTTCACTTTTTTCATCTTCGATTATCAAGATATTAGCAGTGTGTATAATGGTAAGATTTATTATTATTAAAGTAATAAGTATTAGTATTGATATATAAATTGTTTTTGACTTAACAAAGCTTAATTTCAAAGTTATCAACCTTTATTATTTTATGATTCCTTCTTCTTTAAAGTATTTTTCAGAACCTTTATGTAATGGTACAGACATACCTTCGGCAGCTGTTTCTTTTGTTATATATTTACCAACATTATGTGCTGCTTCTATTCTTTCATGATTTGTATATATCTGTTTTGTCAATTGATAAGCTAACTCTTCATCTAAATTTGATGATACTGCAAGCATAGATTTTACTGTAAGTGTAGTTACATCTTCTTTCTGCCCTTTATATGTACCTGCTGGAATAGTAAATTGAGTAAAGAAATCATATTCTTCTATTAAACCATCAGCTAAATCTCCTGTTATAGGAACTACATAAACATCATGTTGAGCAGATAAATCTTGTATAGCAGCTGTAGGTATTCCTGCTGTTAAAAAAGCTACATCTACCTGCTTATCCTTCAACCCTGAAGAAGCTTCTGAAAAAGAAAGAAATTTAGCCTCTATGTCTTTATCAAAATCTAAACCTGCTGCTGCAATTATTTGTCTAGCATTAGCTTCAACACCACTACCAATTGCTCCAACAGCTATTTTTTTACCTTTTAAATCACTTAAAGTTTTAATATTTGGATCTGTTGTTACTATTTGAAGAGGTTCACTATATAAAGTACATAATCCTCTCAAGTCTTCAAATTTCTGTCCATCAAACATATTAACACCATTATGTGCATACCATACTATATCGTTTTGCACTATAACAACCTCAACTTTTTCGTCCAGTAAAAGATTAATATTAGCTACAGATGCTCCTGTACTTTGAGCTGTTGCATTTACTCCTTCAATATTATTATTCCAAATTTCAGCAAAAGCTCCACCTAAAGGAAAGTAAGTCCCTGCTGTTCCTCCAGTACCTATATTCACAAATGATGTACCCTGTTTATCTGAATCTGAACAGCCTGCAAATGCAAGTACTATTAATGAAAGTACAATAATTAATGATATTTTTCTTTTCATTTCATCCTCCTTTAATTTTATTTATATATTATTATTTTACAATTAATCTACTATAAACTACGTAATACTACATAAAATATATAAATTTCTTCAAAAAAAAAGAACTGAATATATCAGCTCAAGATTGTTATAAACAGGTCTGTAGGTAATAATTTCGGTTTTTATTTAAATTTTATGTATATTCAAATTATTTAATTTTCATTCAAAACAAACATGCATATCCCTTCAATAAACTTCTTTATATTAATTTTACCTTTATATTTACTTTTTCCTCTTAAATAGTCCATTTCTTTTTTAACATCTTTATAATTAAACAGAGAAGTAGAATATTTTTCAAATTTATAATTGCTAAAATCTTCAATTCCTATAGAAGCTATGTTTTCTATAGATGTAATTGCTAATCTTCTTAACCTCTGCTCCACAGTCTTGACATTAATAGCTATTCCTTGATCTATATTTTCTTCAACAATATATTGATATAATTCGTACATATTATATGAGTAATATTTATTATTTTGTTTTTCTTTGATTATTTTTTTTAATATTGCATTTAAATTTTTTATTCCTGATTGTCCTATGATTCCTAAGTCTTTATAGATTTGATTCATTTTATATGTATAGTTAATTAATATGTTCTTTTCGTTTTTCATGTCTATTCCTAATAAATTAATGATTCTCTCGTTTTTTAAATTAGTCATTATTTTTTCTATTACTTTAACTACTTCTATTACATTAATTGGCTTGTTGATATAATTTTCTATACCTAATTTGTAAGCTTCGCTAATTACATTTTTAGTAGTAACTTCAGAAATCATTACAAATTTACCTTTAAAATTTGTCTCTTTTATTCTTCTAATTATTTGAAGTCCATCATCATAGGGCAGAAGGAAATCAACTAAAGCTATATCAGGTTTTAAATTATATATATCATTTATTATTTTATCTGAATTGCATGAATTTCCAACTACATATCCTAAATTATATTCACTAATAATATTCTCTAGTATTCTTATTATGCTAATATCATCTTCAATAATATAAAAATCAAGTTTCATTTTTCTACCCTCCAATCATGCTGCTTATAGGTATAGATATAGTAAACACAGCTCCTCTATTATATTCAGATTCTACTGATACTTTACCGTTAAAAACATCCTTTGTAATATTGTTTACATGACTTAACCCTACACCTGTAGACATTTTACCAGTACTTTTATCATACTTAGTTGAAAATCCCGGATTAAATATTAATCCTATATCTTCTTTCTTTATTCCTTCACCATTATCTTTAATTCTAATGTATAAATAATTTGAATTTTCCCATATATCTAATATTATTTTTCCCTTTTTATTTATCGCATCTACTGAATTATTTATTAGATTATTTATTATACTAGTTAATGATAAATAATCCTTTGTTTTAAGGTTGGTGTTGCACGAACCAATTAAATTGATTTTTTTTTCAATTAATTTATTATATCTAAGATTGCTTTCTATAATAATATTAAAGATATTTTCTACAGTCATAATGTTTTTAACTTTTAAATCAGGAACTATTCCACCAATACCTAATAATATTCGCCTATAATCTTTTTTTATTTCATGTATTTTGTGAGATAAATTGATTAGTTTTTTTGATATGTTTGGATTTTCTTCTCCAAATTTGCTGTTCTTAACTTTCATATAAACTGAATAACTTGTTTCCATTGCAGTTTCTATATCCTGCATAGATTTTTCTAGATAAAATTTTTCACATACTATTTTAGAAGAAAGTACAAACAAATTTTCACGCTCTATCCTTTTTTCTTCTTTAAGTGCTAAATCTTTTAAACTATAAAAAGTCCTATATAATATAAGAGACGCAACTGCTCTTATAACTCCTGTAATAAAAATATTTGAAATTATTTTACTAAAACTCAAAATAAATAGTTCATTTCTTATTGAAATTTCTACTATATTTGAAACAATATCGGAAAAACTTAAAATAAAAAAAACGTTAAGAGGATAGATCATTTTTTTTCTTATATTAAAATTATGCAACACTATGCCAAAAGTATAATAATAAAACAAAGCAGGTAAATAATTTGCTATTATATCATTTACTGTTCCTCCATGCATACTGTAATATACCATTCCTCTAAACAAAAAAACAGATAATCCAACAATAAAAGAAGTCTTTAAAATTGAAATATCATTGAAATATATCAATAAGAATGTTAATGCTATAACACCTAATGTAATTCTAAATTCTGTGTAAAAGGGATTAAAATAAAACTGACCTAGAATTACTGTTAAAAAAACAGTAATTATTGTATGCTTTATTTTATCATTTATTCTTATATTAAACATTGCTAATTTTCGCCTTTCTGATAATCTGAGGACGGTATTAATACCGTCCTTCAAATATATTTATGATGCTTCTTTTTGTACTTCAATATCTAGTTCATTTTCTGTAGCAGCCACTACAGTAGCACATGATGCATCTCCTACGACATTTATTGATGTTCTTGCCATATCTAATATTCTGTCTATACCTGCTACTAAAGCTAAACCTTCAAGTGGTAGTCCAACTGAAGTTAAAACCATAGAAAGCATTATAAGCCCAGCACCAGGTACTCCAGCTGTACCTATAGACCCTAATGTTGCTGTAAGTATAATTGTACCCATCTGGGCTATTGTTAAATCAATTCCAAATGCTTGAGCAACAAATAATGCGCATACCCCTTGATATAAAGCGGTACCGTCCATATTAATAGTAGCACCTAATGGAAGCACAAAGCTTGCTATTTTATCTGATACACCTAGCTCTTTAACTGATTTAATAGTTACTGGAAGCGTACCTGAACTGCTCGTTGTACTGAATGCTGTCACAGCAGCTGGCATTATACTCTTAAAGAATTTCATTGGATTGATTTTAGTAAATAGTTTTACAGCAGCAGAATATACTATACCTGCATGCAATATACATCCTATGTATACAGCTGCAATAACTTTAAACAAAGGCAATAAAACATCTGGACCATTAGTTGCTACTACTGGAGCAATCAGCCCAAACACTCCAATAGGTGCAAATTTCATTACACCTGCTGTAATTTTGTACATTATTTCTGCTAAGCTTTCAAAGAAACTTATAAATGGTTTACCTTTGTCATCAGGTAGAGTTGAAGCACTTACTCCAAGAAAAAGAGCAAAAACAATGATTTGCAGCATTGTTCCTTCGATGAGTCCTTTTAAAGGATTTTTAGGTATAATATTTAGTAAAGTATCTATTAATGCAGGTGTTTCTTGGACTGCAGTCTCAGAGTTAAATGATAATACAATTCCATAACCGGGAGTTATTAACTTGCCTAAAACTAATCCTATAGTTACTGCAAAGGCTGTAGTTATCAGATAATACACAATCGTTTTCCCGCCTATTCTTCCAAGAGTTTTGACATCTCCTACACTTGCTGCTCCAACTATCAATGATGAAAACACAAGAGGAACAATAATCATCTTGATAAGATTTAAGAATAATGTACCAAAAGGTTTAATAAATGTATTTACTATGTATGGATTGCTTGTTGATAATAAACCCACTATGATACCGGCTAATAATGCAAGAAGTATTTTAGTTGTTAATTTCATTTTTTTCAAAATTAACCTCCTTTAATTTTTTATAGACGATTGTTAATTTTACACAACCGCCAAATTTTTTATAGATATTTATCTATTATAACCATTGTTTTTTGACTTTCTTGCTTATATTAATCTCTAGCCTGTCTCATAAGGTATTAACACACATACTACATAATAATACAAAATAAGACATAATAAATAAATGAAATTTAGAAAATCCTCAAGTAGATACTACAGGATTATGATGCTTATTTATTATGTCTAATTTTAAAAGTAATCCATTACATGACACTAGTTTTTATTTACATATAATTTTTTTACACATTATATCATGGTACATAAGATTTTTAAACTACTATATTAATTCAAATAATATTTATATATGTTCATTTAACCAATTTATTATATCTGTATATATTTCTTCTTTATTTATTTCATTTAATATTTCATGTCTTGCATCTTTGTAAAATTTATATGTAATATCTTTTATACCAGCTTTTTCATATGATTTGTAAACTTGTAAAACTCCTTTAGTATTTTTACCTACTGGGTCTTTTTCACCTGATATTAACAATATAGGTAAGTTTTTAGGCGTTCTATTTATATTTTGTTTATTATTTAAATCTTTAAGACCTATTAACATATCATAGAAGAAACCTGCTGTAAAAACATCTCCACATAATGGGTCTTCTATATATTTATCAACTGAAATGTAATCTCTACTTAACCAATCAAACTCTGTTCTATTTGGAGCAAAAGCCTTATTAAAACCACCAAAGGAAAGCTTGTTTAATTTCTCGCTTTTCGCTCTTTTACTATTCTTTTTAATTTCTCTTTTTGCAATAAAAATTCCTACATCTCCTAATATACCAGAACTGCCACCTGTACCGCTCAATATAACTCCATTTATTTCTTCTCCATATCTCTGTATATATGTTCTTGATAAAAAAGAACCCATGCTGTGTCCTAAAAGAAAGATCGGTATATCATGATTTTCATCTCTTATTATATTTGTAAGTTCTTTCATGTCTTCTGTAACTAAATCCCAACCATATTCATCTGCAAAATACCCTATATTGTCTAATGATCCCGCAGTTCTTCCATGACCTCTATGATCATTGCCGTACACTATAAAATCTTCTTCAACTAATACTTTTGCAAATTCCTCATATCTCAGTACATGTTCAGCCATACCATGTGCTATTTGAATTACAGCTTTTGGTTTAGCATCTTCTTTAGTCCACTTATTAGCAAAAATCTTTGTTCCGTCTTTTGCTTTAAAATTGAAATCTATGGTTTTAAAGCTTAACTCTTTAGATTTCATGTATTAAAACCTCCTTTAAATAATAAAATTTAGATGGTTGTTAAATATGTAGTTATTGATATTGCTTACATAAAAGAAAAAAATGCACATTATAAACCTACCTTTCAGTAAGACACATGTGCATTGTATATTTTATATTTATTTTTCAATATTATACCATTTAATTCACAATTCGTCAAATTTTCTAGTAAACTAAATATTTTCTACACTAGATTCTTTCTTATTTTTAATCCATTCTTTACCTTCAATAAATCTTTCAACAATCATTGCCGCTCCTGTATCACCAGTTACATTAATTGCTGTTGCAGGTGCATCTGTTATAGTACCGATAAGTACCATAATTGGTACTGAAATGCTTGGGAACCCAAATGCGGATAATATGAATATTTCTCCAACGAAACCACCTGACGGTATAGCTCCCATTACAGTAGAAGCAACTACTGATATAACAACTGCTGTTATCATATTTGATGGAGTAAATAGATTTATATTGAAAACAGAACACATAAACGCTATTTTTAATATTGTTATAAGGCACGCACCATCTTTATGCAAGTTTGCACCCATAGGTATAGTAATATCAGCAACTTCATCAGATATTCCAATATCCTTAGCTGCTATAAGATTAGCAGGAATACATGCTGCACTTGAGCAAGTACCCAAAGCGGATAAGGCTGGTGTAACTGATGTTCTCCAGAATTTTCTTATTCCAAGTCTTCCGCCTCCAATAAAAGCAAATAGCGTATTTGATAGTACAAAATAAACTATTGAAGCAAATAGGAAAACTATTAATGCTCTAGATAAAGGTCCTGCAATCGCTTTTCCATGTTCACCTATAAGCATAGCAAAGAAACATCCTAATCCAATAGGTGCAGCATACATTACTATACTAATTAATTTCAGTATTACTTCTGAAAGTGCTTTGAAAAATGTTACAACTGGCTTTCCTTTTTCTCCTATTGATATTAGAGATATACCAAATAATATTGCCGCTATGATTAATGCCATTAAATTATTTCTAGACCACAATAATGTAAAGTCACTTACTGTAAACATTTCAAGTATGTTAGCATTAACTGCAAGATCATCTACAGTTTTATTCATCACTATATCAGCACCTTGTGCAGGATCAAATATTGCTGATACTCCTATCATAAAAATACTTGCAAATGCACCTGATAAAAGATAAATTATTAACATTACAATAAGTATTTTACCAAGTTTCTTAACGTTTTTAGTACTAGAGATAGATGACACTAATGATACAAATATTAATGGTACTACGCTGCAATACAGTAAATTAATGAATGTATCTGCTACAGGTTTTAGAACCAATGCGCCTTCACCCCATACTGCACCAATTATACCTCCGAGGATCATACTTCCTAATAATATTAACGAAAATTGATACGTCTTCAAAAATTGTTTCATAGTTTTCCCTTTCTTTCTTCAATATAGTCATTACGTTTTCATAATTAAAAGAACTATTTCTTTAATTCTTTAACTGCTCTTTCTAGATTTTTCATAGCAGTTTCAAGCATGCTCCTAGGACTAGCAAAGTTTATTCTCATAAATTTATCTCCAGATTTTCCAAACCAACGTCCACAATCAAGAGCAAGTTTAGCTTTATTTACAAATAAATCTTCTATTTCTTCACTTTCTAAACCTAATCCACTGCAGTCTAACCACATTAGATATGTAGCTTCAATCTTATGAGGAGTAATACCCTTAATGTTTTTAGTTATAAAATCACATATGTAATTTCTGTTACCTTCCAAATAATCAACCAATTCATCTACCCATTGAGAACCGTTTTCATAAACTGATTGAGTTATTTCTCTACTAAATGAATTTGAGCGGTTAAGATCTAATTGACCTAATGCATTTCTATATTTTGTAAGTCTTTCTTCGTTATACATAATACAATATGCTGTATGAAGTCCAGCAATATTGAAAGTTTTACTTGGTGCTGTGCAGGTAATAGAATTAGCTTTAGCTTCTTCAGAAATTGAAGCATAAGAAATATGTTTGCTTTCACTATATACTAGGTCAAAATGTATCTCATCAGCTAAAACCAAAACATTATTCCTATTACAAATTTCTGATACCTTTGTTAATTCTTCTTTTGTCCAAACTCTACCAACTGGATTATGGGGAGAACAAAGAATCATCATAGTACATTCTGGGTCACTTGCTTTTGCTTCCAAATCTTCAAAATCCATTGTATATTTTCCATCTTTAAATACCAATGTATTTTCCATTATTCGTCTGTTATTTCCTTCTACAACTGAAAAGAATGGATAATATACCGGTGTTTGAATAATTATTTTGTCATTAGGTTCAGTAAACAATCTTACCATCATATTTAGCAGAAATACTACACCTGGTCCATATTCTATATTCTCTCTTTTAACTTCTAAATCATGTCTTGTTTTTAGCCAGCTAACAATAGAATCATAAAAATCTGGCATTCTTTTTGTATAACCAAAGATTCCATGTTCTGCTCTTTTAACTAAAGTTTCTATCATAAAATCTGGTGCTTTAAAATCCATATCAGCTACCCAAAATGGCATGATATCGTTACGTCCAAATTTTAATCCTGTTTCTTCATACTTTACAGAACTAGAATTACTTCTGTCTACTAATTTATCAAAATCATACATTTTATTTTAAACCTCCATTTTTAATTGTTTTATTTAGTGTTTATATACAAGCAATTCTTGTGCCAAAGTACAGATAAATTTATATATTAGTCAATATTATTAATATTTTAACGTTTTTTATATTATTTAGTTTTTATAAATTAAAAATAAAGAATTAAAAAATGGGTTAATTGTTGACTGCACTTCACAATTAACCCATTAAACCCATTGATTGTATTAAATACTCTTTTCTATATATTCTATTCCTTTTTTACTAATTGTACTTCCGCCTCTACCTATAGATATATTTATAAACCCCAAACTTTCTAAATTATTCTGAATCTTCCTTATATCATTTTCTGATAGATATATATTTTCTTTAAAAGCAATCTTACTTATAGTACGTCTTCCTACTCTTTTTTTATTCTTAAAAGCATTATACAGCACTCTTAAAACAAATTCAGTATTATCTTTTGCGTTGAGATTTACATTTGAATTATCATTTCTCGTATCTTTAATAGTATCTTTTTTATTAATCATACAATAAGGTAAATCTTCTACATCAATAACATCTTTATTGAGATTATCTAAATATTCCATACAATTTATTAGTTCTCTTATATTTCCATCCCAAATATAATTCTTCAAAAAATTAATTGTTTTATCATTAAAAGCAAAACTAGAATTGTTTTTAACTTTAAAAGTATTTAAGAGAAGTGGAATATCTTCTTTTCTCTCACTTAATGGTGGTACATTAATTGGTAATACATTAAGTCTATAATATAAATCTTTTCTAAATAAGCCTTTTTCAACTTGTTCTTTCAAATCTTTATTAGTAGCTGTAATTAATCTAATATTAATTTTTATAATTTCATCGCCACCAATACGCATAACTTCTCTCTCTTGAATGACTCTTAAAAGTCTTGACTGCAACTCAATAGGTATTTCTCCTATTTCATCCAAAAAAAGAGTTCCATTATTAGCCATTTCAAATATACCTATTTTACCACCCTTTGATGCACCTGTAAAAGCACCTTCAACATATCCAAAGAGTTCACTTTCTAACAGATTTGCATTGAAAGCTGCACAATTAATTGCAACAAAATGTCTATTCTTGTTACTTGATAAATTATGTATTGCTTGTGCAACTAGTTCTTTTCCTGTTCCACTTTCTCCAGTAATTAAGACAGTAGATTTTGAAGGTGCCATTCTTCTTATTAAATTTTTAACTTGTGTAATTTGAGGAGAATCACCTATAATATCATCTATATTATACTTTGCAATATGTCCTTTTTTCTCTAATTGTAATCTCAATTTATTTTGAATGTTTTCTTTAACATCAAAATTTTCTATTACAGCATATGCTCCACTGCATTTCTCATGTTCTTCAAAAATTGGATATATGGACAAACTAATACGTTTATCATTTAAAATAACAAGCTTATTATTGATAGGTAACCCTGTTTTTATAACAGATTCAAAATCTATTTGAGGCATAATTAATTTGGAATTTTCACCTAATAATTTTTTATCTCTGAAATTAATGATTTTTTTAGCATTTCCATTACATGACTGTATTATGCCATTATAATCAACACCAATAATACCTTTTTCTATTATATTAAGCAATGTATCAAACTGATTTCTTAGTATATTAGATCGGTTTAATAAAAAATCAATACCTAAATCATAGCTTACTAAAGAATCAAAATATTTGCGTACCTTTTCAGTTTTCAGAATATGTTCATTGTTTAGATTTACAGCAGTTTCAACTATAGTATTCTTATCTATTACTCTATCACCAATATCATAAACTTGTGCTACATCTTTAGGTACATATCCCATTTCTCCTGTAGTAATTGCAACATCAACACCTTTAATTTCTTTACTATTAGGATATACAGGTATGAATTCTGTATTACCAAAACCTAATTGGTTTAAAAGTGCTATTGTTTCAATTGCCATTTCTAAGCTCAAATTTACTAACATAGCTGTTTTAATATTAGAAAGTTCTTTCATTTTTTCATAACCTTTTTTGGATAATGTAAGCTTAATAATTACTATATTAACATCTTTATCAATTTGCTTTTTTATAATCTCATATTGAGAATATGTGCTTACTAACAATACATCTAATTTTCCAATATTCTTAATATTATTAAGCTCAAAAGAATAATTTATTATTTCTACTTCATCATCAAAAACTTTTGAAAGTTCTTTCTTATAACCTAAACCAGCATTTTCACTATAAGTAACAATTCCTAATTTCTTTTTCATAATGACTTCCTCGATTTATATTTATTAGTTCTTTTATTATAACTCAAATAATAAATCAAACAATAAAAACTTATTATACTATAATCATTATTCTATACTTCTTGTAGCTATTAAATCTACTCCAACTCCTAAAATATTTTTAACTATAATTTGACCAACCTCAACTTTATGCTCTATCTCTATAGATTTTATTATACTCATACAGTCAAAAATCCTTTCTTTTGGTATACCTCCATTAGTCCTAACAGGAAGCCTTTTGTGATACTTATTTTTTAATTTAACAGTTGAAGTCACTATCCTAGTTGGATTAACGAACTCTTTTATACCATATTTTTCTCCTCTTGGACAAGTGTTTCCTTCAACTCTATATCCTGACTCTGATCCTTTATCTTCTATTACAGTTAATCTACATCCTTTAGGGCAAACAATACAAACTAGTTCTTTTTTATCCATTGTTATGCGTCCTCTCTTTCAACTTCTACTGAAATATCAAATATTTTTTTGTTCTTCAATTCACTTAATTTAATTTTAATCCTCTCCATTTCACCGGGTGCTAAATGATTTTTATTAACTTTCTTTATTATATTTTTATCAGCTTTAATAATTAATTTAGCATTTTTGTATACATTGTCTACTCTCATCAACATGTCTAGGCTGTCTTCTAGATTTTCTACTCTAACTGTATGAGGTACTATATACCTTATACCATTTAGCGGTTTTGTTTTAATTGGTTCTGCATCTTTTATTAATTCGTTTTTTACATACCTTGCTGCATTTTTTCCTGCTGTGCTGCTCTCTTCTGTTACATAATCAACAAGATCGTGAACATGAACAACATTTCCACAAGCAAATACACCCCTAATATTTGTTTCCATTGATTCATTTACTATAGGTCCATTAGTTATAGGGTCAATTTCAATACCTGCCTTTTCTGAAAGTTCATTTTCAGGAATCAATCCTACCGACAAAAGCAATGTATCGCAATTAAAATGTTTCTCAGTTTCAGGTATAGGTCTCCTATTATCATCTACTTTAGATATTACTACTCCTTTAACTCTGTCCTTGCCTTCAATCTTTGTAACTGTATGACTTAATAAAAGAGGTATATTAAAATCATCTAGACATTGTACTATATTTCTTGTAAGTCCGCCCGAAAAAGGAAGCACCTCAACAACTGCAAGTACCTCTGCACCTTCCAACGTCAATCTCCTTGCCATAATAAGTCCTATGTCTCCAGAGCCAAGTATTATTACCCTTTTACCAACCATATATCCTTCTATATTGATATATCTTTGTGCCGCTCCTGCAGTAAATACTCCAGCTGGTCTATATCCAGGTATACTTATTGCTCCTCTAGTTCTTTCTCTACAACCCATAGATAAAACCACTGCTTTTGCCTTAATTTCCAATAGCCCCTCAGTTGAATTAAGTACTTTTATATTTTTTTCATCATCTATATTAAGAACCATTGTATCAGTTTTATATTCTATGCCCATGTTTTTTAACTCATCAATAAACCTTTCAGCATATTCTGGTCCTGTAAGTTCTTCCTTAAAAACATGTAGACCAAACCCATTGTGTATACACTGATTGAGTATACCTCCTAATTCTTTATCTCTTTCTATTACTAATATATTATTAATACCATTTTTCTTTGCTTCCACCGCAGCAGCCAATCCTGCCGGCCCTCCACCTATAACAACAATTTCATACTGTATCATAATAACAACCCTTTCATAAAATATTAACCACGGAAAAATACTGAATTGTGCTTCGCATACTCTAAAACGAAAAACTAGTAATGAATAACGAGTAACATGGTCAATTTACTCATACTTCGTAAATCTTTTTTCTTACCACGGAAATACACGAAATGACACTGAATTGTGCTTCGCACTTTTATAGTTGATAGTTGATAGTGTATAATTAATAATTAATGGTTAATTTACTCATACTTCATAAATTTTTTTTTAGCCACGGAAATACACGGAAATACACGGAATGACACTGATTGTGCTTCACACCTTTTTTTATAGTTGATAGTTGACAATTGATAGTTTATAATTAATGGTTAATTTACTCATAATAATTCGTAAATTTATTTTTTAGATTAAATATATTTTGTTTTATGTTAATAAAACTTCCATAACTTTTATCTTTTCACTTTTAACTATTATCTTAATTTGTTCCAGTTAATATATAGGATTTTTTGCTTTCTTTTACTATATCTTGTGGTTTCTTTTTTAGCTCTCTAGCTAAAATTTCTACTACTTTAGATCCGCAAAATCCACCTTGACACCTTCCCATACCGGGTCTGCATCTTCTCTTGACACCATCAACTGTAGATGCTCCTGCTTTCCTATGAATACAATCTATAATCTCACCTTCAGTAATATTTTCACATCTACAGATTATCCTTCCATATGTCGAATCTTCTTTTATAAGTTTTGTTTTTTCTTCATCGCTTAATTCCATAAACCTTATAACTTTTTTTCTTCTAGGATTAAAGTCTTCTTTATTTTGAAGTTCAGCAAAAATATTTTTTACTTTCTGAACAACATATTCAGCAATAGCAGGTGATGCTGATAGTCCGGGGGACTCTATTGCTGCTACATTTATAAATTTCTCTGCTTCCTTTGACTCTTCTATAATAAAATCTCCTGTATCTCCACAAGCCCTCAGTCCTGAAAACGAAGTTATAACTTTGTTAAATGGAATCATTTCTGAAGTCTTCTTTGATTCCTTTTTTATTAACTCTAATCTTTCAGCAGTAGTTTGGTTATTTTCTTTATCCTCTACATCTTCTGCATCTGGTCCTATAAGCAAATTTCCATGTACAGTTTTTGTTACAAGAACTCCTTTGCCAAGCTTAGTCGGACACTGAAATACTACTGAATTAATTAGTGTTCCTGCACTTTTATCAAGTATAAAATACTGACCTCGTCTTGGATTGATTTTAAAACTTGGTGAAGCTACCATATTATTTATTTCATCTGCATATACACCTGCACAATTAATTACACATTTTGTAACTAAAGATTTATCACTCATATTAATCCTATAACCTTTATCTATTTTATCAATTGACTTTACCTTACTGTTTAGAAATAATTCTGCTCCATTTTCAACTGCATTTTCAGCTAAAGCTATTGCTAGTTCGAATGGTCCTATAATTTTGCAAGTTTTTGAGTATAATGCACCAACTACATTATTATTTATATTTGATTCTAACTCTCTAACTTCATTCTTATCTATAATTTTTATATCAGGCACTCCATTAACTATACCCCTTTGATAAAGTTTTTTAATAGCTTTCATTTCTTCTTTATTTGAAGCAATAACCAAAGAACCAATCCTTTCTAATGGGACATCTAGTTCCTCACACACTTTATCAAACATAGGATTACCTAAAGCATTTAATTTTGCCTTTAATGTTCCAGGCACCGCATCGTATCCAGCATGTATAATCCCGCTGTTTGCTTTTGTTGTGCCATTTGAAACATCATTATCTTTTTCTATTAAAACAATGTTTAATTTATATCTTGACAATTCTCTAGCAATAAAAGTTCCAATAACTCCTGCTCCTATAATTGCTATATCATACATTTTTACAACCTTCCTTTCAAATAAAAAAACCACACAAATCTACCCATCATTACATAGGTAAAATGTGCGGCTCTCTAATTCTCAGCCAAATATTAAGTTATTTACATTATATCATCATTTTGGAATTATTTAAAGTATTTTTTATTCTTCCCACTGTGATGATCGTTTAACAGCCTTCTTCCATCCATAATATAGTTTTTCTTTATCTTCCATTGTCATATGACTGTTAAATTCTCTATCAACAATCCACTTATCAGCTATTTCTTCTTTGCTCTTCCAAAATCCAACAGCTAAACCAGCTAAATAAGCTGCACCTAACGCAGTTGTCTCTGTTACCAATGGTCTTTGAACAGATACTCCTAGAATATCTGATTGGAACTGCATTAAGAAATTATTAGCAACAGCACCACCATCAACCTTAAGTAGCTTAAGATAAATACCCGAATCTTCTTCCATGGCTTCAAGAACATCTCTAGTTTGATAAGCTATAGCTTCCAATGCTGCCCTTATAACATGATTTCTATTAGCCCCTCTTGTAAGTCCTACAATAGTTCCTCTAGCATACATATCCCAATATGGTGCACCAAGTCCAACAAAAGCTGGAACTAAATATACTCCATTTGAATCTTTAACCTTATTAGCAAAATATTCACTGTCAGCTGCATCATTGATTAATCTCATTTCATCTCTTAACCATTGAACACATGCTCCACCCATAAATATACTGCCTTCCAAAGCATACTCAATTTTGCCATCTACGCCCCACGCAATAGTTGTTAAAAGCCCATTTTTAGAATTAATAATTTCTTCCCCTGTATTCATTAACATGAAGCAGCCTGTTCCATAAGTATTTTTAGCCATACCTTGATTAAAACATGCTTGTCCAAACAAAGCCGCCTGTTGATCTCCTGCCGCTCCAGCTATAGGAATTTGAGCTCCTCCGAAAGTATTAGGATCAGTTGTACCATATATTTCACTAGAAGGTTTTACTTTTGGAAGCATAGATTTAGGTATATCTAATTCTTTTAATATCTTTTCATCCCATTTAAGCTCTTTTATATTAAATAGCATAGTCCTTGATGCATTTGAATAATCTGTTATGTGTACCCTTCCTCTTGTTAAATTCCAAATCAACCACGTATCTATGTTTCCAAACAATAATTCACCCTTATCTGCCTTTTCTCTAGCACCTTCTACATTATCTAATATCCATTTTATTTTAGTTCCAGAAAAATAAGCATCTATTACAAGTCCTGTATTTTCTTTTATATATGCTTCTAGTCCTCTTTCTTTTAATTTATCGCATATTAAGGCCGTTCTCCTGCACTGCCAAACTATTGCATTATAAATAGGCTTACCTGTATTTTTATCCCAAACAACTGTTGTTTCTCTTTGATTAGTTATTCCAATTGCTGCAACTTCATAAGGACTAACTCCCATAGTCTCTAATACTTCTCTAGCAACACCACTCTGAGTTCCCCAAATCTCCATCGGATCATGCTCAACCCAACCTGCTTTGGGATATATTTGTCTAAATTCTTTTTGAGCAGTGCCAGCAATTTTTCCATTCTTATCAAATATAATTGCTCTGGAACTAGTAGTACCTTGATCAAATGCTAAAACATATTTTTTGTCCATTATATCTTTTACCTCCTTTGTTTTAAAAATTTACATATACCAAATTTCTGCATTGCTAGTTGAAATACCAACAGCACCTGATTTAAGGCTACTGATAACATCTTCCTTGTCTTCTATTAACCCTCCTGCTATAATAGGTTTTTTTGTTTCTTCATGGATAAACTTTATTACTTTTCCCATTATACCTGGTAAGATTTCAACAGCATCTGGTCTAGTAACTCTTATAGATTTTACTCCTGACTGTAGTGATAATGAATCAAGCATAAAAAGTCTTTGTATAGTAAACATATTCAATTCTTTTGCGTGTTTAATTAAATTTGATTTTGTAGTAATTATTCCGTCAGGTTTAACGTTTTCACATATATATCTTAAAGCTGTAACATCTCTTGAAAAACCGTCAAGTAAATCTATATGTATATATACATTTTTATCCTTTAATCTAACTTTTTCAACTATATCTTGTAAATTAAAAATACTCCCTGTTAATAAAAAAATAACTTCACATGGTGATTTCAATGCCTTATCTAGCATACTAATGTCATTAACCGCTGCTATTATTGGATTTAGATATACTTTTTCTAAAAATTTATCTTTCAATTCTCATCACCTCATTTAATCTTATATTAATATTATATCAAAATATTTCTTAATTTTTTAAATAATATTGACCTTCTGACTATTGCAGTCCTCATTTTTTATATACTAGGAAGATAACTTCCTAAAAATATAAAAAACCGTAATTAACTAGTCATATAATACAATATGAATAATTAATACGGCTCTCCATCTCTCTATCCGTAATTTAAATCAATTATTCTATTCATCTTAACTATATTATACATTAAATGCAGAAAATAGTAAATACGAATTATAATTAAAAATATTTTCAGTTTTTGATTAATTTCTTGAACTCTTCTTTATTAATTTCTACAATGCTATCAATTTCATCTTTAGAATTTCTTATAACTTTTAAAATTACATCTCCTTTTCTAATATCTGTTGAAATTAATGTTTTGTATCCCTCATCATAAAAGCAAGCTATTCTTTTATCTCCAAAATAGTACTTATTTTCTATTTTGTTAAAAGTAATGTTACCCTTTCCAATATAATCTTTTAATGATGTATCTTCACCAGAAAATTTTTCTACTGTTTCTCCACTAAAATCTTGTTTGTCGTTGCAATTTTCAACTATACCAGATATACCAGATAAGACATTCTGTTCTATTTTTTCTGTTATCCTTTTAGATTCTTCTTCTGTTGCAGTTCTTATTCCTGTTAGTTCATCTTTATTATTTCGTGTTGCATATAAATCTACTTTACCATCGTAATAGCGAAAGCTATTTTCAAAAGTACCATCACTTAAATAATCATAAAAATTTCTAACTTTAACTTCCTTATAAAAGTATGCATCTTTCTCTTTATCATAAGTCAACCCATACTCCTCATAAATTTTATATTCTTCATTTGTTTGGTTTTGTTTGCCTTCATCAACTTTTACAAAATTTTCTTCAATTACTCCTTGATTATTATATGCAAATATAACACTTGAAAAAGCAGACATTACCAATATAAAGGATAAAATCAGTATACCTCTACTTTTCTTTTTTGTATCCATTATTCTTTCAAATCTCTTTTTCATTCCTTTAACACCCCCATAAAAATTTGTATAAAATACAATACCTATATCTGGTTTTTGACTTACTAGTTTTAAAATTATCTTGCTGTAATTTTGCTTTTCTCTTATACTGCTATTCTGTAGTAGTTTTTCGTCACAAGCTAATTCAATATCAAAGTTAGCTTGCTTAACCATAATATACACAATTGGATTAAACCAATGAAGTGCATTTACTATTAAAAGTAAAAGTTTAAACCAAATATCATGCTTTTTATAGTGAATTAGCTCATGATGAATAATTAATTCAAGCTCATTATCGCTAAAATCACTAGCAGGTAGTAGAATCTTAGGCTTAATGAATCCAATAAGCATAGGACTCTTTACTTCTGCACATTTGAAAATCTTTATTTTTCTCCTAATATTAAGCTCACAGCACAGGTCATCAAGAATCTGCCTTATATTTTTTGATAATATCGGTCTGTACCAGCGTTTAAGTTTTTTCTTTTTAATTAAATATGAACTTATGTAAACTCCTATAAATAAAACTACTACTATAAGCCATACTAGAGATATGATATTTATCATATTAATAGTTTTACCCATTTGTATAGTAGTTTGAAGGATTTCTTCTGAATTAACAATTGCCTGATTAGTGTTGATAGAATTTTGCAAACTTTGCTGTGGCAAAGCTAAGTTTGCAATAGGTGATTGTATAGTGATATTAAAGGGTAAAGCAAGTCTTATTGATATAATTAACCACATTACATACTTAAATTTAGAAGTATATTTTTTATCAAATGTTTTTAAAAATATTAACAGTACTAATAAAATAACTGATATTTTTATAGATATATTTACAAAATTCAAGAAAATATCATTTATTATTTCCATTTCATTTTTCCTTTACACTAGCTTTTTTTATAATATCTACTATTTCATCTATATCATTTCCATCTATTGTTTTACTTTCAACTAAAGTTGCAATTAGTTTTTTATAAGAATTACCGTGTATACGTTCAATAAAAGACTGTGTTTCATTTTTTCTATATATATCTTCACGTATAATTGCTTTATAAAAATTGAACCGCTTTTGTTTTACTATTTCTACATACCCCCTTTCTACAAGACGAGTTAGAAGAACCTGAACTGTTGATATACTCCAATTCTTTTTTTCTTTCAATAGTTTAGTAATTTCCCTTTTACTTAAGGGTTCTTCTGCATCCCACAGCACAAGCATTATATCAAGTTCACTATCTGGCAGTCTTTGTATCCTATTATTTTTATTCACGAACATCATCAACTCCTTTTAAAGTACTATATTCAATGACAATTGTTATTGTAATAATATAATATTCAATTACATTTGTCAATAGATTATTGCTTTTTAGTTCAAAAATTTTACAATCTATTTAGTAGACAAGGTAATAATTTTACTCTATAATGTAATATATATAAAAATTGTCTATTATTTTATATGGAGGAGTCAATACGTAGATGAAGAAAAGATATGTAATATTTGAAGAATTAATAGACTCGTTATATTCGACAGTTAAGCTACTATCTAACTATTATTCAACACCCAGACAATACGGAACTCAACATAAAATAAGAGTTGCTGAAGCCCATATAATTAACAGAATTGGTAAATCTGACAATGTCACAGCAAAAATAATCTCTGATAAAACAAACAGGACTAAAGCTGCAGTTTCTCAAATGCTCGAAAAACTTGAATTAAAGGGTTTAATATATAGAATTACCGATCCTAAAGATAGCCGTAGAAAATTACTTCGATTAACTGAAGCTGGTAAAATTGTATATGAATTTCACGAAAAACTTGATACTGCAGAATATACAAGTATATTGAATATACTAAGCCAATATAATGAGGATGATTTACAAACATTTATAACCATGAACAATGATATTAGGAACGCTATCGCAAAAACTATTGATTATATGTAAAAGAATAACGAATAAACCACATAATCCCTTGTAATTTAAATATTACGTGGGATTTTTGATATAAAATACTATATATAACAGTAGAAAATATGCTTAACAACAGTATAGTTAATATACTATATTATTATTATTTAAGTTTATTTGTTTTAACAGGTTTATGAAGATAGTAAAAGCAACTAAAGCTAGAAGGAACATATTTACTATGGCTCGATTGTCGTAAATTAGGTATGAGCGTTGATGAACTAAAAGATTTTTTCATACAAGTTGTTAAAGTCGTTTTAGACAGCGGAGATATATTCGGTGAATCTGGTAAAGGATTTATGCATTTTAATTTAGCAAAACAAAGGTCTCATATAGAAAAAATTTTGCATAACCTCGAAAAAGCTTGTAAAAATTTATAACTATAAAAAAATATCTCGATCTAAATCGAGATATTTTTACTTTTATATTAATCATGATATATGCACGAACTTATTATTATAGACTCCTTATTATCTTTATTACTTATTACTATATTTGGAATCTTAAAATTATTAACTGAGATCAAAACAACGTCTCCTGCTTCTATATTGATATTTTCCTCATTACTTATATTTATTTCAAAAACACCATCTACATTATAAACAGCTAGAGTTATCTTTGTATGCTTATTATCATTATTACTAAACACAATATCTTTCTTTTCTTCACTATTGAAAAATAACGCTTCTACATCACCGTAACAATTTTTAGATGTCATTAAATTGAAATCAGTAACTTTTCCATAACTTCTAGTTTTCCAATCACCTTTAAAAGTGTCTTGTTGGAATGGCATAAGTCTTTTTTTATAATGGCCTTCGTGTTCAAGCTTTAATTCACCTTTTATTATCATAATAATTCTGTCTATTCCAGGTAATGAAGTGAATTTTGATTCCTCTAGTTCTACCTTTGCAGAGCTTATCCTCCACATAAAATTTCTATTACTATACTCTGAATCCTCTGGATAAATAGCAAGCTGAGTAGTAGTACCCCCTGACCATTTATCAACCTTTAACTGTTCTTTTTTAATAACTTTAGTTTTATAGTCCATATTTTCTCGCCTCGTTTATTGTTTTATTTTATGTACCATTATATTCCACTGTATAACAATATTCAATATCCATTTTAATATTAAAACTGCTGTTAAACATTTATTCACTAATAAGTTAATTTCTCAAGTTCAATCACTTTCTGCATAGCCTGATCATTTTTTAATGTTGAATCTCTCCCAGCATACACCTTAATATCAGGTTCAGTTTTAAATTCTTCATTACAAGTTCCATCAGAAGTTAATCCCATTTCACCAGAAAATCTAAATATATAACCACTATTAGGCAGTGCACATAACAAAGGATCTGTCCCTATTCCATCTCCTCCAGTTCTTTCACCGATAAGAGTAGCAAAACCTGTACTTTTAGCAAATTCTGCAAACATTTCTGCTGAAGAATATACCCCTCTATCTACTAATAAATATATTTTACCCATAAACCCAACAGACTCATTAGGTTTTATGCACCTATTCTCTTTATGATAATACTCAAAAATAACTTCAAGTTCTGAAGGAGAATTTATTAATTTCTCTTTATATATATTTTCTATTTCTTCAAGTCCATCATATCCAATTCCTAATTTAGATTTTACAAATTCTTCACTAAAATCTCCACCACTATATACATAATAAAAAGTATTTTTCAATGGTTTGCTAATCAGCATAGGAACTAAATGATCCGTCCAGTATCTAGAATCTCCTCCTCCATTACCTCTTATATCAATTACTAATGCATTAATGTTTTTAATATCATCTAAAAATGGTTTAATAATCTTCAAATCTTCAGTTATATTCTCTGTACCAAATCCCTTTATCCTAAGATATGCTATTTTTTCTTCTTCGAATATTTCAGCAGTCACATTATTATATGTTCTGTATTGTTCTAAATTATTTGATGAAATGTTAGAACTTTCTTCTTGGTATAAGTATCTTTCTATTGCTTTAGGATTATTCAATTGTTCTGCCCAAGGTTCCATTTGCTCTTTCGTATATACTTTTTGTAAATACCTATAGTTATCCATACTCATCATATTTGTATGATTGTTATTAAGGCATATTAAAATATTATTAAGTGCATTATAAAATTCTTCATCATTTTTTGATGCTTTTACCATTTTAATATATTTATCTTTATCATTCAGCCAATCTACTCCACTTAATCTCTTATTGACTTCGAAAAATGGATAATTTTCTTTTAGTATTTTATACATGTATTCGAAATCATCTAATTTTTCCTGCTCTGTTAATTGTCCGTCTTCTTTTAATACTGAATTATCTACTGTATCACTATCACTACATCCGCTGAGTATTAATAAAAGTGTAAGGATTATTATAATTACTATTCTTCTCTTCATGTTTTTATTTTCCTCCTTAGAGTAGCCGGGGACGGTTCTTTTTTGCTCATGCTTCGACTGTTAGCGAAAAAACTCCGTCCCAAATTCTCATTCTTTATCCAATTTAATATCTCCTGATACTGTATTAATTGTTATATTATTATTATTTTTATTGTTTCCCATACTACCATTTAACGTATTACCTTTGTTAGTACCTTTTACTGTTACTAAACATCCAATAAATACAGATTGGGAAAATTATATACCTAAATATAACACTAACGCATCTTTAAATATTTTAAATTACAACAAAGAACAAATTATAGATATTTTAGGTAACCCTAATACAGTTGTACAGAAAAAAAGCAAAACCATAATAAATGAAAAGAATGAAGAAATATTAATATTTAGACCTGATTCTTGTGAATATAATAAAGGTACTAATGCAGTTACTATATATGTAACTAATGAAAAAATTACAGATTACATAGTCGATTGTTTCATTGGATTTGACCTAAATATATTACCAAGTTATTTTAATTAAATTGCATACTTCAAATTCTTTTATTAGTTAAAGTTTATGTAATTATTACCTCTTATTTACCATTTTAAACCAACTTATGGAATAAAGTATATATTTAATTCATTATTATTGCAATATTAAAATATATTATTATTCTATATTTGTAACTAGTTTTTTTCAAGCGTATGAAACCAAGGACGTACTTTTTGATTATATAATAATCAAAAAAGTACCATCTCATAATTTTGTTATCAAATGGTATAAACGACAGTGAAACGGTATGAATAACATTTGTAAATGTTGTTCATACCGTTTCAGCGTTGTTCGTTCCAAAACTATTGATTTTTTTTTAAGGTGTGGTATTATTTAGTAAATATATGTTGAGGATTGTTATGTAATGTATAATTATGTTGATAATTTTGTCAATTATCTTAAAAATAACAATGTTATTAATTCAGAAGATGAATGTGAAAAAATTAAATATTCTTTGTCTGTTATTAGCTCTGAATCATTGAAGTTTATAGGATTAAGTTTATTGTTTTTAGGGTTTAGATTATATAAATATTTTGTTTTCTCTTACGTTTTAGTAATTTTAACACGAACTTTTTCAGGAGGAATACATTTTTATAAAAAATTTCAATGTTTTTTATTCAGCATATTATTTTTTATTTGTTCAATAATTATATTACCTAAAATAACTTTAAACTACTATACATTTATTAGCATTTGGATTTTATGTAATATTATTGTTTTAACTTGTTCTCCAATTTTTTCAAAATACAGACAGTTTTTAAAAAAGAAAAAATTAAAATTTAAATTAATTTCTTTCATATTAACTAATGTATGTTTTATTGTTTTGATAGCTTTTTTTTACAATACTTTTTATTTCAAAAGTGGGATTTGGACTCTACTTTTACAGAATTTACAATTATTCTATGCTGAAGGGAGGATTGTATATGAAAAATATAAAAAACAAACTTTTACAACAAACTGCTAATATTTTAGTAACAATGGCACCTTCAATAGCTACTAAATCAGCTTGCTATGCACTATGGGGAGAGCCAAAATGCCCTAAATGCTTGAAGGGCTAAAAACTAAATCAAAAACTACATAATTTTGATTGTCTAGTTTTTCATTTGCCACTTTGATTTTAACATTTTTATTATTGCTCAATATTTTGTTCAAGTTATATAGTCCAAATCCTCTTTGACTACCTTTTGTGCTAAATGATTTTGTAAAAAATTTATTGAAACATTCTTCTTTAACTTTTTCATATGTGTTTTTAACAACAATATGTTTTTCATAATTTGTTTCAAAAAAAAGTATTATTATTTTTTTAGACTTTTCATATGATTCAACTGCCTCTATTGCATTATCTATAAGAATTCCTATAATGTCTATTAATTCATACTCTTCCATAGGATATTCTACGTTTATATTATCTATATTACATAAAAACTCGATATCTTTCTTCTCTGCTATTTTCATTTTAGAGTATATTAATGCTGCTAAAATTTTATATTTAAGTTTTAATATATTAGCATTAATAGAGTTTAACTGCTGATTCCATTCACTAGCATGTTTATTAATGTTTTCTACTAACTCATCATATGTAACACATACTTCAGGTAACGCACTAAATGCCTGTAGTCTATTTTCATACTCATGCTGCTTTCTTCTAATTTCATTAATTAATTCATCAATAAAAGGATTATATTTGTTATACGATTCTATTATTTTAAGCTGCTTACTTGACTTATCTATATAAAATATTATAAGTACATTTATTACCAGTATTAACAATATTATTAATAAAAAATAGATTAAACCAGACATCTTATTGCTAAAATTATTATTCCAATAAATCCAAACTGAAAAAATAGCTACAAAACTGTTTACTAAAATAATCCTTAAAATATTATTATTGCTGCTGTTGACATATTCATATACTTTATCAATATCAAACTTGTAATAACATATTATACTCATTGTTATGCTTAATAGTAATGAACAGTATTTAACAAATATAGAATCTTGCAATTGATAAACAAAAATAAAAGGTACCACTGAAATAAACTCTATTACTGTAAATATAATTGTAGCAGTTACTATTTGAATAATACTATTGTACAACTTAATTTTATAAACTATCCATATAGAAACAGTTAATAGTAAAGTATCTAAAATGAATTCAAAATTATGTAAATAATAATCTGTAATATAAGTTAAAATACTTATAAATATAATAAACAATATATCTGCTTTAGTAATATTTTTTAAGCTTCTTTTTACTAATTTATTTCTAATTAAAAGAACACAAACAATTTCAGTAATAGTTGTAGATATTCCATCAATTAATTGTATCATATAACATTCCCTCTTTTAAAAATTATCCTTGAATTTTCTTCCTAATGGTATAGTATTTTTACATTGATACATAACTATTTCATTTTGGTTCAATAGTATTTCTTTAATATATTTTTTATTTACTATAAAGCTTCTGTGGCATTTGATAAACCCTTTATCTTCTAGCTGCATATAAATTTTTTTTAATGGATAATTTTTTATTGTTTCTTTATCATTTATTTTTTTTATAACAATATCCTTGGACTGAGCTTCTATATATAGCACATCATCTATAGATATTAAATATGTATAACTCCTTTTATCAATTTTTATAATATTGTCTTCCTTCTTATTTCCTTTAATAATACAGCTTAATACTTCTTTTACCTTCTTTTCATTAAAAGGTTTAACAATATAACTGTAGCAGTGAATATTTCTATATGCTTCTAATTCTTTATGATCTACCGCTGTTATAAAAACTATAGGTGTAAGCTTGTATTTCTCAATATTCCTTATTTTCTGTGCAAGGCTATATCCTGAGCCCTCTTTTATCTTTATATCTAGCATGAACAAATCTACTTCTTGTTTCATTAATAACTCTACTGCATTATGCTCGTTATCTGATGCTATTATATGAACATTTTCATCTATAGTCTCTATTATTTTATGAAGTAATTTTCTTGTGATTACATCATCTTCAACTACCAAAATATTCATAATTCACCTCCTAAAAAACCTTACCCCTTTTTAGGTTTAAGTCACGCTCCATCTTTTAACCTTTTTCTGTATGTTATCCCTATAGGTATTTCTTTATCACTCTTGTATAATATTATCTTGTTGTGTTCTAAGGAAATATGCTTAATATATTTCTTGTTTATAATATATTTTCTATGACATTTTAAAAAACCCTTCTTAAGTATGTACTCTTCTATTTTTTTTAAAGAATAATTTTTTATTTTTTGATTTTCTATATTGAATTTCTTTATTATCAAGTCATTGTATTTTGACTCTATATAAATTATTTCATCAGTATCTAATAATAAAGTACATTTGTTAAATTTAATTTTAATTGTATTATTAAAAAAATTATTATCTTTAATTATAGGTGCTAATACCTCAATGACTTTTTCTTTTATAAATGGTTTAAATATATAACTAAAAAAAGGTATATTTCGGTATATTTCAAGTTCTTCATGATTTATAACTGTAAAAACTATAGGCGTTATTTCATATTTTTTAAAGTTTCTTATTTTTTTTGCAAGACTATAAACTGACCCTGATTGTATTTTTATATCTAATATAAAAACATTAATCTTTCTGCACATTAAAATGGTTAATGCTTCATTCTCATTATCAGTTATTATTACTTTTATATTTTTATTTATTTTTTCTATGAATTTTCTTAGAAATTCACCTGTCATTGCATCGTATTCAACTATCAAAATATTCATATCAACCTCCTATAAATTAAAAATCAGTCAAATAAAATTTACTCTTTATTATTTGGCTGATTGTATTTTCTAATTTTTTATACCCCCCTTTTTTTATTTTTCCTTTATTATATTATAATAACAAATTATTACATATTTTGCAAAATGTTAAATGATTTTTTTAATAAAAAAAGAAACTAAATTTTATTATATTTTTAGTTTCCTTTTATATCTATTTGAGATTTATTTAAGCTTCAATTAAATCAATTTTAGCTCCTACATTCTTTAATTTATTTATTATACCTGCATAGCCTCGCTGTATATGGTGTATATTTGTAATTTCAGTTTCTCCATCAGCTATAAGTCCAGCAAGTATAAGAGCTGCACCTGCTCTTAAATCAGTAGCACTTACCGGAGCTCCAGCTAATTTATTTTTACCTTTTATTATTGCGCTATTACCTTCTATTTTTATATCTGCACCCATTCTTTTTAATTCATCTGCATGCATGAATCTATTTTCAAAAATTGTTTCATTTATCAAACTTGTTCCTTTTGATACGCTTAACAATGCCATAAATTGAGCTTGCATATCTGTTGGAAATCCAGGATATGGAAGTGTCTTTATATCTACAGCTTTAAGAATATGATTTGCATTAACTCTTACATGATCACCATTTTCATGAATATAAACACCAGCTTCTCTAAGTTTCGCTATAACAGGTTGAATATGGCTGGTTAGTACATTTTCTATTCTTAGATCACCATTCGTTATTGCAGCTGCTATCATATATGTCCCTGCTTCTATTCTATCAGGAATTACAGTATGTTCCGCTCCATGTAATTCTTTAACACCTTTTATTCTAATGGTTTTTGTTCCTGCTCCTATTATGTTTCCACCCATGTTATTTATGAAGTTTGCGAGATCTACTATTTCTGGTTCTTCAGCTGCATTTTCTATAACTGCTTCTCCTTCTGCTAATGATGCCGCCATTATTATATTTTCTGTTGCTCCTACACTAGGAAAATCTAAATAAATTGTGTTTCCTGTAAGCTTTTCTGTGTAGGCATTTACATATCCTCCTGTAGCATCTATTTGTGCACCTAACGCTTTAAATCCTTTTAAGTGAAGATCTATTGGTCTTGATCCTATTGCACATCCACCAGGCATAGATACACGTGCTCTTCCTAGTCTTGCTAAAAGAGGACCTAAAACTAAAAAAGATGCTCTCATTTTTCTTATCAATTCATAAGGTGCTTCATAATTATCAATATTGTAAGAATTTATTTCTATAATTCCTCTTTTTTTCCTTTTAACATCAGCTCCTAATGATGTTAATACTTCGCACATAACTTCTACGTCTTTTAAATCTGGTATTTCATTTAATATGCATTTTTCTTTGGATAATAATGATGCTGCAAGTATTGGTAATATAGAATTTTTTGATCCATTTACTCTGATGGTTCCCTTCAATGGAGGACTTTTTTTAACTATTATTTTTGACATTCCACTCTCCCTATTTTATAATTTGTAGTTTATAATAATTAACCACAGAATTACACGGAAGAACACCAGGAAAAAAATAATTCAGTGTTTTTCCGTGTCTTTCCGTGGTTAATATTGTTTTACGCTAGTAAAGCTACCATGTTACTAATTTATTTACTCATTTTTCGTTTAATTATATTATACATTTAGTTTGCATTAAAAACTACTATTTTATTTGATCTATTTTTGTTTAAATCTACACAAAAAAGGAAAAGCTTGACAAAAGTAAAGGGGGACGTTAAACTTTATTGCCAATTGCTTCTCCTTTTTTATTATTATTTCCGATTTTATTTTTTTTATTCAAAAATTTTTTTTAAATTTTTTATATTTCTATTTTAAGTTTGCTAAATTAAGCCTTAATAATGCTTTCTTCAAAGCAATTTCAGCCCTCAATATATCAAGATTTTCAGATTTCTCTTCCAATCTTTTTTCGGCTCTTTCTTTAGCAGCTTCTGCTCTTTTTACATCTATTTCTTCAGGCCATTCAGCTGTATCTGCCAAAATAGTTGCTTTTTCTTCAGTCACTTCAATATATCCTTGTGAAAGAGCAGCAATTTTAAATTTACCATTTTGTTTTATTTTAATTCTTCCGATTGCAAGCGGTGTAATATATGGTTCATGATCTTTCAATATACCTATATCACCATTTAGTCCCTTCACAACTATCATCTCTACATTTTCTTCAAAAAATTTACTCTCTGGTGTAACTATTTCAAGTAAAAACTCAGACATTTACTCACACCTCTTTCACTATTAGCCTGCTTATATATGTGCTGACTATAGTTTTCTAATTTCCTTCTCTCATTTTCTTAGCTTTTTCAACTGCTTCGTCTATTGTTCCTACAAATAAGAAAGCTTGTTCAGGAAGGTCGTCATGTTTTCCTTCTAGTATTTCTTTAAAACCTCTTATTGTTTCTTTTATAGGAACATAAACTCCAGGAGTTCCTAAGAATTGTTCTGCAACATGGAACGGCTGTGAAAGGAATCTTTGAATTCTTCTAGCTCTTGCAACAATAATCTTATCATCTTCTGATAATTCGTCCATACCAAGTATTGCTATGATATCAAGAAGTTCATTATATCTTTGAAGTACTTCCTGTACACCCCTAGAAACATCATAATGTTCTTGACCAATAATTTCTGGGTCAAGTATCCTTGATGATGAATCCAGTGGATCAACTGCTGGATATATACCAATCTCAGTAATTTTTCTAGATAATACTGTTCTGGCATCAAGATGGGCAAATGTTGTAGCTGGTGCTGGATCTGTTAAATCATCAGCAGGTACATAAATTGCCTGAACTGATGTTATTGATCCTTTTTTAGTTGATGTAATTCTTTCTTGAAGCTGACCCATTTCTGTAGCAAGTGTTGGCTGATAACCAACCGCACTAGGTACACGTCCTAGAAGTGCAGAAACTTCTGAACCTGCTTGTGTAAATCTAAAAATATTATCTATAAATAATAAAACATCCTGTCCCTCTTCATCTCTAAAGTGTTCTGCCATAGTAAGACCTGTAAGTCCAACTCTCATTCTTGCTCCAGGAGGTTCGTTCATCTGACCGAATACAAGAGCAGTTTTTTCAATAACTCCTGACTCTTTCATTTCATAGTAAAGGTCATTTCCTTCTCTTGTTCTTTCTCCAACTCCTGCAAATACTGACAAACCACCATGTTCTGTAGCTATATTATTAATAAGTTCCTGTATAAGAACTGTTTTTCCAACTCCTGCTCCACCAAATAGACCTATCTTTCCACCTTTTGCATATGGACAAATAAGGTCAACAACTTTTATTCCTGTTTCAAATATTTCTGTAGCTGTTTCTTGTTCTTCAAATGTTGGTGCTGCTCTATGAATTGATGATGTCTTATTTGAACCTTTGAATTTTTTTCCATCTATTGGTTCTCCAAGAACATTAAACATTCTTCCTAATGTTTCTCTGCCTACTGGAACTTTTATTGGTGCACCTGTATCAACTGCTTCCATACCTCTCACAAATCCATCTGTTGAATCCATGGCAATACATCTAACAGTATCGTCTCCTATATGTTGAGCAACTTCAGCAACTATTTTCTTGCCTTCAAATTTAATTTCTATTGCATTTAATAGATTGGGAAGTTTTCCTTCATCAAACTCGATGTCAACAACAGGGCCTATTACCTGTTTGATTCTTCCTATGTTCATTTTTGACACTTTATTCACATCCTTTCATCATTTACTTGAGTGCTTCTGCTCCACTTACTATCTCTGATATTTCTTGAGTAATAGATGCCTGACGTGCTCTATTGTACATCAATTGTAGGTTTTCTATAATCTCTTCTGCATTATCTGTTGCATTTTCCATCGCTACTCTTCTTGAACCGTTATCACTTGCTGAAGATTCAATCATGGCACCATATATAACATTATTAATATATTTTGGTATCAAATAATCAAGAACTTCACCCGGTGACGGTTCAAATCTAACTATTATAGGAAAATCTTCTTCTGTTTCAGATTTTATTGGTTTATCAAATTTTGCAGGAAGAAGCTGCAACAATTTTGGCTCATAAGTTATTGTACTCTTAAAATGTGTATAAATAAGTTTTATCTCATCTATTTCACCATCTTTATACATTTGAACAGCTTTTTCTCCTACTTTTCTAGCACTACTAGAATCAGGTTTTTCTGATACTCCTGAAATCTGATAAGCTATATCATAGCCTCTCCTACTAAAATACTCTCTACCCTTTGAACCTATAGTTATAAGTTTAGTTTTTTCTTTGCTTTCAATAGAATTTTGCAAAAGTTTACAAACATTTATGTTATATCCTCCTGCAAGTCCTCTATCTCCACTAATTACAATATATAACGATTTTTTTACTTCTCTTTTCTCTAGAAAAGTGTGTCTAATATCTTTTGAATTCTCAAGTACTTCATTTATACTTCTTAATATTGTATCAAAATAAGGCTTTGATTTATCTAATCTCTCTCTCGCTCTTTTAAGCTTAGCAGTTGCTACAAGCTCCATAGCTTTAGTAATTTGTTTGGTACTTGTAACACTTTTCATTCGTCTTTTTATATCGTTCATTCCTTGCGGCAAGTTATCACCTCCTACAATCTCTTATACTGTCTAGCTCATTCTGTCAAGTTAATAGTTTAAAGTTGAAAGTTAATAGTTATGGATAGTTTTCTAACGAAAATATTTACGAATTTTATGAGTAAATAAACCATAATTTAAGCAGAAAAACCAAATTTTAATTTGGTGTTTATCGCTTACACAGAGTGATTAACTTTTCACCTTTTATCTTTTATCTTACTTGAAGTTCTTTTTAAACTCTTCTAATGCTTTGTTTAATTTTTCTTTAGTTTCGTCTGATAACTGACCGCTTTGTTTAATAGTATATCCTATTTCAGGATAGTTTATTTCCATAAAATTCAAGAATTCACTTTCAAACTGCTTAACCTTTTCAACTGGTACATCTGAAAGATATTTATTATTTGCTGCATATATAATCATTACCTGATTTTCAACTTTCATTGGCTTATATTGTGGTTGTTTAGTTATTTCCATCAATTTTTCACCATGTGATAATGTATTTCTTGTTTCCTGATCAAGTTCTGAACCAAATTGTGCAAAAGCAGCAAGTTCTCTATATTGTGCTAATTCTAGTTTAAGCATACCTGCTTGTTTTTTCATAGCTTTTATTTGTGCAGAACCACCAACACGAGAAACTGATAGTCCAGCATTGATTGCTGGTCTTTGTCCTGCATTGAATAATTCTGTCTCAAGGAATATCTGACCATCTGTTATTGATATAACATTAGTTGGTATATATGCAGAAATATCGCCTGCTTGAGTTTCTATAATTGGAAGTGCTGTCATAGAGCCTCCACCATATGCTTCATCTAGTCTAGCTGCACGTTCAAGTAATCTTGAATGCAAATAAAATACGTCTCCAGGATATGCTTCACGTCCAGGTGGTCTACGAAGTAATAGTGACATAGCACGATATGCAACAGCATGTTTAGACAAGTCATCATATATAATGAGTACATCTTTTCCATTATACATATATTCTTCACCAATTGCTGCACCAGCATATGGAGCGATATATTGTAAAGGAGCTGATTCACTTGCTGAAGCTGATACAATTATTGTATAGTCCATTGCTCCATTTTGCTCAAATGTTTCAACAATTTTTGCAACAGTTGATTTCTTCTGTCCTATTGCTACATATATACAAATTACATCTTTTCCTTTTTGATTTAGTATTGTGTCTGTTGCTATAGCTGTTTTTCCTGTTTCTCTGTCTCCGATTATAAGTTCTCTTTGACCTCTACCTATAGGAATCATAGAATCTATAGCTTTTATACCTGTTTGTAAAGGTACAGTTACAGATTTTCTTGCAATAACACCAGATGCCTTTTGTTCTATTGGTCTAAATTTTTCAGAGTTAATAGGTCCTTTCCCATCTATTGGCTGCCCAAGAGAGTTTACAACTCTACCTATCATAGCATCTCCAACAGGAACTTCAACTATTCTCTTAGTCCTTTTAACTGTGTCACCCTCTTTAATTCCTTCATCGTTACCAAGTAAAACACAACCAACATTATCTTCTTCAAGGTTAAGCGCCATACCATATGTATTGTTTCCAAAATCAAGAAGTTCCCCAGCCATACAACTTTCAAGACCATGAATTCTGGCAATACCGTCTCCAACCTGAATTACTGTTCCGATATCTACAGTATCTAACTTTGTTTCATATTTTTTTATCTGTTCTTTAATTATTGAACTTATTTCTTCTGGTCTTAGATTCATAGCTTTTTCACCTCTATACCTACACTATTATTTGAGTTAAACTATTTTCTAGCTGTTCTAGTTTTCCTTTTATTGTTCCATCAATTACTTTATCGCCAAGTTTAATCATAACTCCACCGATTAAGCTCTTATCTATTTCATTTTCTAAAATGACAGTTTTATTAGTAATTTCGCTTAATTTTTTTTGGAGTTTTTCGATTTCTCTTTTGCCTAAAGGTATAGTTGTAATAGCTTTTGCTTTAACTATTCCTTTGTGCTCATATACCATTTCTTCAAATTCTTTAGATATTGAAAATAGGTTTTTAACTCTTCTTTTATCAAGAATAATCTTTATAAAATTAATTAACTCTTGACTAATTTTTTCTTTAAATATTTCATCTATTATTTTTTTCTTCTCAGAAATATTAATTTTGGGTGTTTTAAGTATCTCGTAAAATTCAGGCTGCTCTTTACATATAGATACTATAAATTTTAATTCTTCGTTATATTCATCAAATTTATTGTTTTCTAATGCAACTTCAAATAAGGCTTGGGAATAAGTCCTAGAAACTAATTCTGCCATTTCTCTTCCCCTACCTCTTTAATAAATTTATCAACTATTTGTTTGTTTTTGCTCTTGTCAATTTCTGTTTCAAGTACTTTAGAAGCTGCCAGAATAGCAATTGATGAAATTTCGTCCTTTATTTCGTTTACTGCCTTTTTTCTTTCTGATTCTATATCTTTTAAAGCTTTCTCTTTGAGTTGTGAAACCTCTTCTTTAGCCTCTTTGATTAGAATATCAGCTTTTGCATCTGCGTTTTTAGTAGCTTGCTTTATAATATTGTTTCCTTCATTTTCGGCAGTTTGCAGTTTTGCAAAATATTCATTTTTATATCCATCAGCTTCTGAATTCTTTCTCTCAGCTAATTTTAAAGAGTCTTCTATACCTTTTTTTCTATTTGCCATAAATTTCGTAACAGGTACAAATAAAAAATGTCTTAATAAAAGATATAAAATAATTGTATTTATTATCTGAAATACAAAAGTCCAGTCAAGCTGTACCAATCCGGCTCTGAGCATCTAACTGCCTCCTTCTTTTGGTTTCTATTTATTATACAGACTAGTTAGTATTAACTACTAATAGCTTTATTCCTATCCTAGTAACCCAACTAATGGATTTGCAAATAAAAGAATTAATGCAATTATTAACCCATAAATACCAGTTGTCTCAGCTACTGCTGCTCCTAAAAGCATAGTTCTAACAATATCTCCTTGTGCTTCAGGTTGTCTTCCAACTCCTTCAGCTCCCTTACCTGCAGCATATCCCTGTCCTATTCCAGGGCCTATACCTGCTATCATTGCTAATCCTGCTCCTATAGCTGAACATGCTAATACTAAAGCTTTTCCTGTAATTGGTTCCATTATAACTTCCTCCTTAATACTTTAAAATTTTTATATTAATTAATTTATTCTTAATTTTCTTTTTTTATATGCTATTTTTTAATTTAATCACTATAAAGTATTGTATACTTTTACATGACCATCTTAATAAGTGGATTTGCAAACATTAACACTAAAGCTATAATTAATGCATAAATACCTGTAGTTTGTGCAACTGCCTGACCTAAGAACATAGTTCTTACTACTGATGATTGAAGTTTAGGTCTTCTACCTACAGACTCAGTACTTTTACCTGCTGCATATCCTTGACCTATTCCGGGCCCTATACCTGCTATCATTGATAATCCTGCTCCTATAGCTGATGCAGCAATAATTATACTAACTCCCTCAGTGGACATCAGTGGATTACCATATAATAAGATTAGTGCAACTACTAAAGCCAAAATACCTGATGTTTCAGCTACTGCTGCTCCTAAAAGCATAACCATTGTAGTTTGCTTTGAAGCTTTTTCATTAACACTAACTGCTTCGGCACCTTTACCTGCTGCAAATCCCTGTCCTATTCCAGGGCCTATACCTGCTATCATTGCTAATCCTGCTCCTATACAAGAAGCTGCTGCAACAAGTTCTTTAGTTTCAAAAGATGCTAGCCAATTAAGAAATTGCATAATAAAGTTTTCTTCCAATATAATGCCCTCCTTTCCAAAATGAAAAATATGTAATTTCCATTCTTAATCCATTGCCATTGATACATTTACCATCGTTAACATTGCAAATATAAATGACTGAAGCACTCCGGCAAATACATCAAAATATCCATGTAATAGCGATGGGATAAATGTTTGGAATATTGGTGGAGCCGATGCACCTAAAATCATTGTGCTTAACCCTGCAAGTGCAGAATATACAAGATTCATAATGATCATACCGCCTACAATATTACCAAAAAGACGGAAACCTAATGATATTGGCGTTGCAATCTCTCCAATAAGATTTATAGGTGTCATTAATATCATTGGTTCAGTAAAACCTTTAAGGTATTTACCTATACCTTTCCTTCTTGTACCATTTACATGAATTAAAGTAAATGTTATCATGGCTAAAGCCATTGTAGTATTTACATCTGCTGTTGGTGGTCGTAAGCCGAGTAAGCCTATAAGATTAGCTATGGCAAGAAAAATCATTAGTGTACCTATATAAGGTGCAAAACTTAACTTGTCTTCACCCATAGTTTGCTTTGTTAATCCATTAATAGTATCTACTATTAACTCAATAACATTTTGAATCTTATTGGGGATTTTCTCTAAATTTCTTGTAAAAATTATAGATAAAATTACAAGCACTGCCATTATAAACCACGTAACAGTAATAGTTTCAGTAATTTGTATAGGATTTTCAAGTACTCCTTTACCAATTTCAAAAACTATTCTAGGACCAAATCCACCATCCATTATCTCTCCCCCTTTCTTTTGAAAATTCTTTTGTAATACTCCTTATTGTTAAATAAGTTTGTGAAGAGAATAATAAATTTTATTAATAAAAGCCCGATTATAACTGCTAATGCATTAAGATAATCAGCTTTTAAAGCAATGATAATAACTACTCCAACTATTGCATATCTAATAAAGTAATGAACTGATGCATACGATCTAGCTTTTGCTGGATGCATAGTTACCGATTTTTCCATAGTTTTAGCAAGTAGCATAAAATTTAATATACCTATTAATCCTCCAAAAATATATCCCTTTGCCCAAATCAAAGGATTTTCTAAAAAGACAAATGAAATAATTATTAAAACACTAAGTATTATTAAGTCAATTTTAATAATCTTAATTTGAAGTTTGGCAGTTTCTTTCAAATATTTCACTTCCTTTTATTATAACCTCTAATAGCTACCTTATACAAATTAATAAACGATGCACAAACTCCAATTATAATGAATATAAAAAGAAAAATATTCCCTGTTCCAAGTCTATCATCAAGAAACTTTCCTATATGTAATGATAGTATAATTGGTATTATCATTATTAAGCCTATTTGAGTTATTAATGCTAAATTTTCCAATATATTAATTTTTTTATTAGACAAATCTAATCATTCCATTAATTATAAATCTATTTTTTTTGTAATTATTACATACGCCATAATTATATATTATATTAATTTCTATTACAACAATTTTATGTTTAATAATTTATTGTGTATAATATTGAAAACGTTGCATGTTTGATTATTAAAAAGCTTAATATATATTTGTGACTATTATTCATACACTTAAAAATTTTTATATATACATTAATAGAATTTTATTTTATTTGTGATTATAATTAGATATTAAAGATAAATAATGGTTGTTATTTTTTTAACATATTCTATATAAAAAAATAATTATTTAAATTTTTATTATAAAAAGAGCCAATAACAAAAACTTGCTAATAGCTCAAAAATTTTATCATGAACTGCACTTTTCAATATTGTCATTATTATATTAAAGAAAATGTATTATTCATAATATCACATATTAAGTTATATTTCAATAATTTTTTGTTTCTGTTAATCAATTATCCTCTCTTATTATATTGACTATTTTCTCTGCTGCTTTACCATCTCCATAAGGATTTACAGCATTTGACATCTTCTTGTACTGTTCTTCGTCATTAATAAGAATATTTAAATAATCATATATTTTATTTTCATCTATACCACCTAGCATAGCTGTACCCGCCTCAATTCCCTCAGGTCTTTCTGTTTCTTTTCTAACAACAATTACAGGCTTCCCTAAAGATGGTGCTTCCTCTTGTATGCCTCCTGAATCAGTTACTACTAAATAGCATTTTGACATTAAGTTAACAATTGGTAGATAGTCCAAAGGTTCTATTAGATAAACCCTATCCATATTGCCTAGTATCTTATTAGCTATTTCTCTAACTTTAGGATTTAAATGCATAGGATAAACTACTTCTACATCTTTATTATCTTGCACTATCTTTTTAACAGCACTAAATATATTTTCCATTGGATTTCCTATGTTTTCTCTTCTATGAGATGTTAGAAGTATAACTTTTTTCTTAAAATCAATTTTATTAAGTTCGTAATTTTCAAATTTATAATTATTATCAACTACTGTAAGTAAAGCATCTATTACAGTATTGCCTGTTACGTATATTTTGTTATCGTCATAACCTTCTTTTAACAAATTTTGTCTTGCTTTTTCTGTAGGTGCAAAATGATAATCAGCTAAGACTCCTGTTAATTTTCTATTTGCTTCCTCAGGATAAGGCGAATATAGATTTCCACTCCTTAGCCCTGCTTCAACATGTCCTATCTTTACTTTATGATAAAAGCCCGCAAGAGCCGCTGAGAAAACTGTAGTAGTGTCCCCCTGAACTAATACGACATCCGGCTTGAATTCTTTTATGATATTTTCTAATCCTGATATAGATCTATTAGTTATTTGAGTAAGAGTTTGACCATGTTGAAAAATATTCAAATCAAAGTCTGGTGTTATATCAAATAAATTTAATACTTGATCTAACATATCTCTATGCTGTGCAGTAACACAAACTTTATGACATATATCTTCATGTTTTTCCATCTCTTTTACAATAGGGGCCATCTTTACAGCTTCAGGTCTCGTTCCAAAAACTGAAAGCACCTTAGTCTTTTTCATCTTTTTACTCCAATCTCTTTATTAGTTGATAATTAACCACCGAAACACACGGAATAACACTGAATTGTGCTTCACACTTTTTTTAAGTTAAAAGTTAAGAACTAAGAGTTATGGTTAATTTACTCATACTTCGTAAATCTTTTAAATGAGTAATGAGAAACGAATAACTAGGAACAAGGTTTAAATTTTTCTAAAAATTTATTTAATTATTTTAGTTTTAAGTTTTACGGTAGTAAAGCTACCATGTTACTCGTTACTCATTTTTCGTTACTCGTTTAAATTGTTTTACGTAGTAAAACCACCAAGTTACTAGTTTCTCTTTTTTTGTTAGTTTTGTTTTTTACCTAAAAGACCAATTTTACTTGCTGAATATAAAACTGCTACTGTTACTATTCCAATTACAACTGTACCTGTATTTGGTTCTGAATCAGCTATAAACACTGCTGTTATTCCTAACATCATACTAATAAAGTATAGTACAAGGACGGTTTGTTTTTGGCTTAAACCTTTTTCCAAAAGTCTATGATGCAAATGTCCTTTATCTGCTTGCATAATAGGCTTCTTATTTATTAACCTTCTAAATATTGCAAATGCTGTATCAAATATTGGCAGTCCTAATGCTAGTATAGGTATAGCTAAAGCAACAACTGCAACACTTTTCATCATTCCTAAAACAGATGTAACAGCAAGCATATAACCTAAAAATAAAGCTCCAGTATCACCCATAAATATCTTTGCAGGATTAAAATTAAATGGTAAAAAACCTAAAGATGCACCTGCAATTATAGCATATTGCGGTATTATAAATGTATAACCCTTAAGTGCAGAAGCAAACAAAAGTGTAGCAGCAGCAATTGTTGCAACACCTGAAGCAAGTCCATCAAGTCCATCTATAAGATTTATTGTATTAGTTATACCAACTATCCAAAATATTGTTATTGGTATTGCTAAATTTTGCAAATAACTTATACCAGAAGCTGTTAATGGGTTAGTAATAAAATGTATTCTTACACCACCATATACAGCTATAGATGCAGCAATTATTTGTGCAGCAAGTTTCAATTTTGGTGATATATCTTTCATATCATCTAATAATCCCATTAAGACTATGATTGTACTACCTATGATTATACAAATATTAGTCTTAGTTAAAGGCATAAATACTGTCAAGCATGCTATTGTTGATATATAGATAGCTAACCCGCCTAAATACGGCATGGGCTTACTATGTACTCTTCTCTCATCTTTAGGTATATCATATGCACCTACTCTGATAGCAAGTTTTCTAACTATTGGTGTTAATATAAACGAAATAACCAATGCTGAAAAAAATGCTACATAATAACTATTCATTTCGTTTTCTCACTCTTTTCTATATCTATTTTTCTATTAACGAATAATTCGTAACATGTTCATTCAAACTACAGTTCTTCTATTTTCATCATTTTATTTACTCTTCTTTCATGTCTGCCGCCTTCAAATTCTCCAGTTAACCAAGCATTAACTATTTCTAAGGCTAAATCTCTTCCAACAACTCTACCTCCAAGCGCAAGCATATTAGAATCATTATGAGCTCTAGCCATTTTTGCAGAGTATACATCTGAACAAAGAGCACATCTTATTCCTTTAACTTTATTAGCTGATATAGATATTCCTATACCTGTTCCACATACAACAATACCTTTATCGGCTTCTTTGCTCGCAACCATTTGAGCTGCCTTGCATCCATAATCAGGATAATCAACAGATTCAATACTATTAGTTCCCAAATCTACTACATTATAACCCTTTTTTATTAAACTATCCTTAATTATTTCTTTCAAATCAAATCCACCGTGATCTGATGCAATTACTATTTTCATAAAAATCCTCCAAATATTGAATTGTGCTTAGCACTTTTTAAACGAGTAATGAGTAACGAATAACTAATAACATGGTATAAATTTTCTTATGAAAATTTTTAATTTATTTAATATTGTTTTACGTAGTAAAACATCCATTAATTTTGCATTTTGCATTTCTAATTTTAAATTTATTAAGTCTTAGTCGTTTTGAATTTTATTTACTATTTTTTCCAGAGAATCAGATATTTCTTTTGCACATTCTTTATATCTGCTGTACGGCATTCCATAAGGATCAGATATATTAAGATTATCTTGTAAATTTACATCGCCTACCGAATACTCCTTTAAAGTATATGTTTTTTCTTTAGCTTCAGGAATAATAGATAGAATCATGTTTTTATGAGCAACAGTCATAGTAAGTATCAAATCAGCTTCATCAACCATTTTAGCAGATAACTGTGTTGCACTGTGTTCAGAAATATCCACATCTTGTTCCAAGAGTGCTTTAAGTGCAAATTCAGATGAAGGAGAACCATTTACTGCACTAATACCTGCCGATATCACTTGTATGTCCTCATATTTACTTCCCATTTCTTTTAACATCTTCTTAAATATTCCTTCAGCCATACTGCTTCTGCAAGTATTACCCGTGCATACAAAAAGTATCTTCACTAAATCCACCCCGCTTATATAGTTGATAGTTAATTATCAATTGTTTTCTATGATTCTGCTTGCTGCTTTTTCAAGTCTGTTCATAATTGCTTTTCCAATTCCTTGTTCTTCTACTGATTCTGCTAGTATTATGTCTACTCCTATTTTATCAAACTGTCTTAATACACTAAATAAATTAGACGAAATTGACAATAAATTTGTTCTATCACCCGCATTTATTATAATTCCTTCTCCATATAAATGTTTTGTTTGTTCTGTGGCTATTATACCAACTTTTCTATTTAAAGCAATATAATCTTTACATTTCTTCTTAATATTATTAACAATATTATTTATTTCGCCTTTATAAACCTCCACTTCTGCTTTTGGAGAATAATGTCTATATTTTTGTCCGGGTGACTTTGGTATTAAGTTTTTGTCTCTTGATTCTATTGCTGGATCATAAACTACTGAATCAAAAACTTTTAACAATTCTTCAATTGTTAGTCCTCCCGGTCTTAAAATCATAGGTGGTTTACTAATCACATCAACTACAGTTGATTCAACACCTATTGCTGAAGAACCTCCATCTATAATCATATCTACTTTACCCATTAAATCCTCAATAACATGAGATGCATGAGTTGTACTTGGTTTACCTGATAAATTTGCACTTGGAGCTGCTATTGGCTTACCGCTTTCTTTAATCAGTGCCAATGCTATACTATTTTTAGGAAATCTAATTCCAACAGTTTCAAGTCCGGCAGTTATTTTATTAGGTATTATTTCCTTTTTATTAAATATTATCGTAAGAGGCCCAGGCCAATATCTTCTTGCTAAATTCTCTGCTTCTTTTGGTATATCTTCAACTAGATTTTCAAGTTGTTTTATTTCAGCTATATGAACTATTAATGGATTATCCTGAGGTCTTCCTTTAGCTTCAAATATCTTTCTTACAGCATTTACATTAAGAGCATCTGCTCCTATTCCATAAACAGTTTCTGTAGGAAAAGCAACGGTTCCTCCATTATTTATTATTTTAGCCGCTTCTTTTATTATATTCATATCTATATTATTAGGGTCAACTTTTACAATTTTAGTGTCCATTATTACATTGTCTTCTCCTTACGTTATAGTAGATAATTTATATTTAAGTTAATTATATACTACAAAATAATGTTATTCAAGTTCTAAAAGAATTGATAATTTGCGTTAAATAAGTTTCACTACTGTTTTATAAAGTTATAATCTTGAATTTTATTTAAATCTAAATAATATAATTAAATATATAATTCATATAGGAGAGTATAATATAGAGTGAATTTTGCTGTAAATTGTTTTTTAAAAGGTCTTTTTATAGGTTCATTTGGAACTTGTTTAGGCGGGATAATATCCTCAATAATAAAAAATCCAAGTAAAAGAGTAACATCTTCATTATTCATGCTGACTTCTGGTCTAATGCTTGCTATAGTTTCCTTTGACTTACTTCCTGAATCATATGAAATAGGTGGAATTTTTGTTGTAGTTTTAGGACTAATAAATGGTTTAATACTTATATTTCTTGTAGAAGAAATTGTGCCATTAAGAAAGTTTAAAAAATATAAGTATACAAATTTTAACTATTTTAGAATGGGAGTTATAATTTTTGTAAGTATGGCTATTCATAATTTGCCTGAAGGATTAGCATTGGGATCTAGTTATGCATATTCTAACAATATAGGATTTAAAATTGCTTTTTTAATTGCTCTGCATAATATTCCAGAAGGTATATCTATTGGCATACCTTTAAAATTGGCAGGGTCTTCTAACTATAAAATCATTTTTTTAACTCTTTTAGCAGGTTTACCAACTGCTTTTGGTTCTTTTTTAGGTTCAATCTTAGCAAATTTATCAAATTATTTCATAGGTTTTTGTATTTCTACTGCTGCAAGTACAATGCTGTATGTTACATGTAGTGAAATGATACCTGAAGCAATAACAACATATAAAGGGAGAACAACTTCTGTCTCCCTTTTAATTGGTTTTATATTTGGTTGTTTTTTGTCTTTTCAATTTTAGTCGGCTTTAAAAGCTAATTTTAAAAGAGGAGGTGTTATTATAGTAGTTATAATAACCATTAAAATTGTACTAGTAAATATAGTATTGTTAATCATACCTGAATTTTTACCTAAGTTTGCAACTATAAGTGCAACTTCAGCTCTAGGAATCATTCCTATACCAATTTGTAAAGCCTCCCTAGTTTTAAATCCAGTAAGTCTAGCACCAATACCACTTCCTAAAATTTTTCCCATAACAGCTGCTAAAACTATAAATATTACTGGTAAAATTATTTCTACACTTCCTTGAAATTCTACACTCAAACCAATATTTACAAAAAATACAGGTGTAAATAAAGTATAAGCAATGTTGTGCACATCATGGGAAATCCTATTCCTATAAGGTGTTAGTGAAAAAACTATCCCTGAAAAATATGCACCTATAATTGCTGCTACTCCAAATTCTTGAGCTGCAAAAGCAAGTATAAAGCATATAATAATAGCAAGTGCTGCTACATTTCTATTTCTAAGCATTTTTGATGAGTGCTTATTCATAAATGTCACAAAAATTCTTCCTAATATTATTGCTAAAACAAAAAATAAAACTATTTTAGCTATTACTATCATTGGATTTTCTCCTTGCTCTGGTGACGTTATCCCGACAACTATTGTTAATAAAACTATGCCCAATACATCGTCCATAATAGCTGCACCTAAAGTTGTAACTCCTACTTTTTCTCTTATTTTACCAAATTCTCTTAATGCTTGAACTGTAATACTTATACTTGTAGCCGTTAATATTACTCCAGTATAAACAGCTTCTTTATTACCGCCAATTGGAAAGAGTAACTTAATAGCTATAAATCCTAATATAAAAGGTAATATAATACCTCCCATAGCCACAGCTAAAGAACTTCCTGCTGATTTTCTTAATTCTTCTAAATCAGTTTCCATACCTGCTATAAACATTAATAGTATTACACCAATTTCAGCCATATTAGCTATAAATTCACCAGGCTCAACTATATTTAAAATAGCTGGTCCTATTAATAATCCTGCTAGTATCTGTCCTAACACCCCAGGCTGTTTTAACTTTTTTGCTAACAATCCTCCCAAATTAGCAAATATTAATATTAATGATACATCAAATAAAAAAGTTGCTCCATTTTCCATTCTGTCCACCTTCTTATAATCAGTTATGAATTAATTAAGTTTATTATAAACTCTATAGAATTTAGCTAAGACATTCTCGTGTTCAAGTTTATTTTTAACTTAATTTTTCAACTTAACCATTTTACTCCTATAATTTAAAAGATTCAACAATTTTTATTGAAATATTTGTTGAACTTTTAAAAATATTACTATAAATAAAAAAACCGGCTTAACCGGTCTTTTTATATTTACTTGTTAACTGCTTCTTTTAGAGATTTTCCTGCTTTGAATACAGGTGCTTTTGAAGCAGGAATGTCGATAGTTTGCTCTGGATCTCTAGGATTTCTTCCTTTTCTTGCTTTTCTATCTCTTACTTCAAATGTTCCGAAGCCTACTAACTGAACTTTTCCACCTTCAATTAATTCAGCTTTTACTGACTCCATTAATGCGTTTAATGCTTTCTCTGCATCTTTTTTAGTAAAACCAGTTTTTTCAGCGATGCTAGCAACTAATTCAGCTTTGTTCACAAAAAAACCCTCCTTAAATTAAAATAATTATTATATCAAATTCCCTATAAAAGGAATTTTGACTTTTCCCATAATGCATCCATCTCATCTAAAGTCATTGACATTAAGTCTTTAGGTGCATTGTTTTCAATATATTTAAATCTAGTAATGAATTTTTTAATAGTTTTATTTAAAGCAACATCTGGATTAATATCTAGGAATCTTACAAAATTAACAAGAGCAAACAGTAAATCTCCAAACTCGTCCTCTATTTTATCGATGTCCATTTTTTTATACTCAACTAATAGCTCTCTAAGTTCTTCTTTTACTTTCTCAACTGCACCTTCTATGTTAGGCCAATCAAACCCAACATCTGCTGCTCTTTTTTGTATTTTGTAACTTCTAGATAAGGGAGAAAGGGATTTTGGAACATTTTCCAATCTTTCTGTATAACTGGAAACGTTTTTCTCTTTTGATTTCGCCTCTTCCCAACTATTCCTTGCTTCATATGCATTTGATGCTTTATTTTCGCCAAATACATGTGGGTGTCTAAAATAAAGTTTACTGCAAATACGGTTTAGTACATCATTTATATTGAAGTAACCTTCCTCACTTGCTATTTGGCTGTGAAATACAACTTGTAACAGTAAATCACCTAATTCTTCCTCAAGATTTTCGAAATTTCCACTTTCGATAGCATCTACTACTTCGTAAGCTTCTTCTATTACACATTCTCTCAAAGACTCATGTGTTTGCTTTCTATCCCAAGGACATCCTTCAAACCCTCTTAATACTTTCATTATTCTACATAAATTACTAGTATTATACAACTTTTTATTTTCTTTTTCAAGGGTTGGAACGCAAATATATATTGAAAAATCATATTTTTTTTGTCTATCCAGTTCAAACAATGGAAATTCATGTAAAACTCTATGTAAAACATCTACACTTTTTATTAATAAATCATCAGGATATATTTCTAACAAACTTAATTTTAATTCTGATGCTATTTTTTTATTGTATACTTGTTTTATAATATTTACTGAATTAACATCAAATGAAAATTCATCTATACCTGCACAGTCTAATATCTTAATACTCTCATTATTACCAAATCCAGATAATTTAATTCCTTTATCAAAAAAACTAATACCATCTATAACTTCAATTTGAATATTTTCATATTTATTTTGAAGCAATTTTTCTGTTATTGTGTCCCCAAAATATGGACTACCTGCGGTGCAATAATTTATTGTACCATATTTTTTTGAATTTTCAAGGGTTTCAGCTATTATTTTATTATATAATTCTTCAAAGTCGTCAATATTCTCATAAAATTTATCAAAAGTTACAAAATCTATCCCTTTGTTTCGTAATTCATCTACTACAGGATGCCTATCAGTTCTAAGAAAAACAGGAGAACCATCCAAAAGTGTATTGTAAGCTTTAACGGTTAATTCATCAATACCTCCTGTCCCCAAACCAATAATCCTAATTTTATCCATAAAAAACCTCCATTATTAAGATAAAAGTTAAAAACTAAGAGTTAAAAATTAATAGATTAAATTTTTTTATAAAAAATTTTATACTTTTATCTTATTTTGCTTTACGCTAGTAAAGCTTCTATAACTTTTATCTTTTATCTTTTCACTTTTATCTATTATTATTTTCTTCTTAATTTAAGTAATTTAATCAATTTTTCTCCTTTTGGCAGTGCTTTTAAATCTTCTTCTGTAATTGCTCCTGTAGCAAATAATGCAACTACATATACTACAATACCTATTGCTATTGCTATAACAGCGGCTAATTTACTACCTATTCTTCCCATAGTTCCATAGTAGCATACAAATACAATAATTCCCATAATTAATGTTGATATTAAAGGCTTAATCGATATTTTAAATATATTAATATCTATATTTGTATACCTCCTAATATCAATATAATTTAAAGCAGAAGCAATTAAATAAGCAGCAACTGTACTCAAAGCTGCACCCTTTACATTTAATGCAGGATTACCTATTAATACATATGACAATATTATTTTTACAACAGCACCTATTGCTAAATTCTTAACAGGAACAGTTTGTTTCTCTACTGCTTGAAGAATTGCTGTAAAAGCCTGCACCAAAGTTAAGAAAATTACGCTTATAGCTAATATCTGTAAAAGTGAACCTACACTAGCATGTTTTGCAGGACCTATAGCTGGATATAAAAGAGCTATTATAGGCTCTGCTAATATAAATAAGCCAACAGCTGAAGGTAACCCTATAAGTAACGATGTCCTTGCTCCTAGATTTGCAGTTTTATTAAGTCGGCTTTTATTTTTCTTTGTATAAGCTTCTGTTATTGTTGGTACTAAACTCATAGCAACTGCAATAGAAAAAACCTGCGGAAAATTTATAAGAGTTTGTGCGGTACCACTTAACTGCCCAAACATATCAGTCGCCTGTGCTTCTGTATATCCAATAGCTTGCAGCCTACTTGAAACGAAATAGGAATCTATAAGTGACATAACTGGAACTATAGAAGCACCTATTGTAATAGGTATAGCTATTGCAAGTAATCTCTTAACTACTGTTTTAGTTCTATCTAAACTGTTATTATTTGATTTTTTTATTTCACCTTTTATTGTTTTAGTTCTTCCAAAAAATATTATCATTATTAAAATAGTTCCTGCTATACTTCCTGCTGAAGCTCCAAAAATTGCTCCACCTGCTGCCTGCTCAAGTCCAACAGATACTAATTTATACGCTAGAAACAATCCTACACTAACTCTAAATAGCTGCTCTATAACTTGTGAGAAAGCAGTTGGAACCATATCTTGTGAGCCTTGAAAATACCCTCTAAAAGTAGACATTATAGGCACAAAGAATAACGCTGGTGTTAATGCTATCATTGAATAATAAGATCCTGAGTAACCTAAAGAATCAACAATATGCTGTGCATTTATGTAAACAATTATTGCTGTTAACAAGCCTCCTAAAAACATGCCTACCATTGATATTTTAAATACTTGATAAGCACCTTGATAGTTATTAATTGCTCTTTTTTCAGATACTAATCTCGCTATTGCAGTTGGAAAACCAGCAAGAGAAACGGTTAATAATAAATTATAAACATTATAAGCAGGCTGATATAAACCCATACCTTCAGTCCCTATTAAATTAGTTAAAGGTATTCTATATATAGCTCCTATTATCTTTACTATTAATCCCGCAGCTCCAAGAACAGCTGCCCCCTTTATAAAGTTCTGTCTTGACATAAAAACCTCCTAAAAAATATAACGCATATAGATAAAACATACTATTGAAAATTGTATGATTTAAAATCATATTTAAACTTCTGATAATAATGAATTACTAATCTCTAAATCATTATATCAGAAACATTTAAATGATAAAACATTTAATTTGTCAATATTTAAAAGTTTAAGAAAATTTTAATCTTATTTTCAATATGTTTAAACTATAAAATTAGAGTTTTTGATAATTAATTAACAGTTTGATGCATTAAATGTTTTATGAAATCTAACAACTATTATTTGTTAAGTTCTTATTTAGAACAAAATACATTGATTTCACCACAAAAAACATGTTGACATTTTAGTACAGATTCTTTATACTAATTAAAAACTATGTTAAATATTTAACATAGTTTAATCTAAAAGACAGGAGAACATAAAAATGAAAGCAGCACTATGGTATGGAAAAAATGATGTTAGAGTTGAAGAGATAAAAGAACCTAAAGTTGAAAAGGGAACAGTTAAAATAAAAGTTAAATGGTGTGGTATTTGTGGATCAGATTTACATGAATATTTAGGAGGACCTATTTTCATACCCGTTGAAAATCCTCATCCTCTAAGTAAAAATAAAGCACCTGTAGTTTTAGGACATGAATTTTCAGGAGAAGTTGTTGAGCTTGGAGAAGGAGTAAATAATTTTAAAATTGGAGATAGAGTTACTGTAGAACCTATTGTAGCTTGTGGAACTTGTCCTGCTTGTAAAGAAGGAAAATATAATTTATGTGAGAATTTAGGCTTTCATGGATTATGTGGAAGTGGTGGTGGATTAGCAGAATATACTGTTTTTCCTCAAGAATTTGTTCACAAAATTCCAGATAGCTTATCTTACGAAAAAGCAGCATTAATAGAACCAATTACTGTAGCAATTCATTCATTAAGAGTTGGCAGTTTTTTAACAGGTCAAACTGCATTAGTTCTTGGAGCTGGTCCTATAGGTCTTGCAACTATAGAATCATTAAAAGCAGCAGGAGCTAGTCTTGTAATAGTAATGCAAAGAAAATCTATTAGGCAAGAGTATGCCAAAAGATCTGGAGCAGATATAGTTCTAGATCCAAATGAAATTGATGTAGTAAGTGAAATCAAAAAACTTACTAATGGAGTTGGAGTAGATATTTCTTTTGAAACAACAGGAGCCCAAGTAGGATTTGACATAGGTGTCAATAGCATAAAATATGATGGAACTATGGTAATAACCAGTATTTGGGAACATGAAATAAATTTTAATCCAAACGTAGTTGTTTTTACAGAAAAGAAGTTAGTTGGAACTCTTGCTTACAGACATGAATTTCCAGCTGCTATTGCACAAATGAGTGATAATAGAATTAAAGCAGAAGGATATATTACTAAAAAAATTCATCTTGATGATATAAACACTGAAGGATTTGATACGTTAACAGGACCTGACAAGAAGAAACATGTAAAAATACTTGTAACTCCTGATAAGTCTTTATTATAGAAGTTTAAATATTTAATAGGGATATATATATAAGCAGTAATGATCTAACTACTGCTTTTTTTACTTTAGCTTTTCGCTTAAGAATCTTCTTATCTTTATCAACTTATGTTATAATAGTTTTACCACTTTTGGGAGATTAATTATGGAAATAATTCGCGGAACAGTATTTGAAATAATTTTTAGAAATGAAGATAATGGCTATACTGTAGCTTTGTTAGAAACAGAAGATAATATGCTTACTATAACAGGAGTTTTCTCTTCCATTATTCAAGGAGAAGCAATAGAAGTACATGGCAATATGACAAATCATCCTCGTTATGGCGAACAATTTAAAGTTGAAGTTTATGAGCTGGTTTTACCATCAACTTCTGAAGGTATAGAGAAATACTTAGCATCTGGATTAATAAAAGGAATTGGTAAAGCTACAGCCCAAAAAATTGTCGAAAAATTTAAAGAAGATACATTTAAAACAATCCAATACGAACCTGAAAAACTTTGTAAAATAGAAGGAATAGGTAAGAAAAAAGCTGCTGTAATAGCAGAAAGTTTTTTAGAACAAATAGATCTTAAAGAAATAATGTTATTCCTACAGAAATATGGTATAAGTCCATCTTATGGCGTAAAGATATATAAAAGCTACGGTAAAGATACAATAAATAAAGTTAGAAGTAATCCATATCAATTAACAGAAGATATTTATGGTATCGGTTTTAAGCTTGCTGATAAAATAGCTGAAACTATGGGTATAGAACAGCAGTCACCATTCAGAATATCAGCAGGAATAAAATTTATATTGATGGAATATGCTTCCAAAGGTCATTCGTACGTACCAAAACACTCATTAATTAATAATGCATGCAGCCTTCTGCATCTTCAAGAAAATATTATACAATCTGAGATATCAAATATGGCTTTTCAAGAAAAACTATATATAGATATTATAAATAATGAAAGCTGTGTATATTATTTACCTTACTTTTATGCTGAAACAAATGTATGTAAAAAATTAATTGAATTAGCGTGCGTAGATTTTGATATAGACAAAGAAGATATAAAAAACAAAATATCAACTATAGAAAAAGAAACACAGTTAATCTTGGCTGATAATCAAAAAGAAGCAGTTTATCAAGCAATCTCAAACGGAGTAACTGTTATTACAGGTGGCCCCGGTACAGGTAAAACTACTACAATAAATGCAATAATTAAAATATATGAAATACTAAAGAAAAAAATTGGTTTATGTGCACCGACAGGAAGAGCAGCTAAAAGAATTACAGAAACATCAGGCAAAGAGGCAAAAACTATACATCGTCTTTTGGAATATTCTTATGGAGAAGAAGAAAACTCTTTATCTTTTAGTAAGAATGAAGAAACACCTTTAGATTACGATGTTATAATAATTGATGAAATGTCTATGGTTGACATACTTCTTATGAATAGTCTACTTAAAGCTATAGTCAAAGGAACAAGACTTATACTTGTTGGAGATACTGACCAGCTTCCTTCAGTAGGTGCGGGAAATGTACTTAAAGATATAATAGATAGCAATATAATAAAAGTTGTTGAACTTAATAAAATATTTAGACAAGCACAAGAAAGTATGATTGTAGTAAATGCTCACAAGATAAATAAAGGTGAGCACCCAATTTTTAATATAAAAGATAATGATTTTTATTTTATGAGAGAAAAGACAAATGAAAAAGTATTGGAAACAATAGTTGGTTTATGTACCAATAGACTTCCTTCTCATTATAATCTAGACCCATTAAAAGATATACAAGTTCTATCACCTATGAAAAAAGGAACAATAGGTGTAATTGAATTAAATAATAAACTGCAAGCTGTTCTTAACCCGCCAGCTAAACACAAAAAAGAAAAGAAAGCAGGAGGATATGTTTTTAGAACAGGTGATAAAATTATGCAGATAAAAAACAACTATCAAGCTAAATGGACTATAACTCATTCTGACAATACAAAAGAAGATGGAGAAGGTATATACAATGGAGACATTGGATATATAACATTTATCGATGAATTAGAACAGCAGTTATGGGCTGAATTTGATCAGAATAAAGAAGTTGTTTATAACTTTAATCAACTTGATGAACTTATTCTAGCTTATGCAGCTACTGTCCATAAAAGCCAAGGAAGTGAGTTCCCCGCTGTAATAATGCCCATAGCTTGGGGGCCACCTATGCTACTAACTAGAAATTTATTATATACTGCAATAACAAGAGCTAAACATCTCGTAGTATTAGTAGGATATGAAAAATATTTAAGTACGATGATAGAAAATAACAGAATATCTAAAAGATACTCCGCCCTCGATTTAAGACTAAGCTCTATAAAGGAACTGTACAATATAGACAATTTAAACGAATAACGAAAAATGAGTAACGAGTAACATGGAAGTTTTACTACCGTAAAACAATTTAAACGAATGACGAGAAATAAGTAACGAGTAACATGGTGGTTTTACTACTGTAAAACAATTTAAACGAATGACGAGAAATAAGTAACGAGTAACATGGTGGTTTTACTACCGTAAAACAATTTGAACGAATAACGAGAAATAAGTAACGAGTAATATGGAAGTTTTACTACCGTAAAACAATTTAAACGAATAACGAGAAATGAGTAACGAGTAACATGGTGGTTTTACTACCGTAAAACAATTTGAACGAATGACGAGAAATAAGAACGAGTAACATGGTGGTTTTACTACTGTAAAACAATTTAAACGAATGACGAAAAATGAGTAATGAGAAACATGGAAGTTTTACTACTGTAAAACTTAAAACTAAAATAATTAAATAAATTTTCCAAAAGAAAATTTAAACCTTGTTCCTAGTTAATCGTTTCTCGTTACTCATTTAAAAGATTTACGAAGTATGAGTATATCTTCATTATTACTCGTTACTAGTTACTCGTTTTTCGTTTATAAAAAGGGTGTTTTATATGAATTTAAGAAGTTATTTTGAATCGTTTTTGGAGATATTATATCCTGAAAAAAATACATGTTTTATTTGTGATAAATACGATAAAGAAATTAAGGATAAATATATCTGTTGTAATTGTAATAAGAAACTAGAAAGGCTTACTGGCAATTTATGCAAAAAATGTTCAAAACCAATTAACAATGATACTACACATTTATGTAATGAATGTAAAAAAGACACCAAATTTTTTGAAACTGTAAAATCTCCTTTAAAATATACAGGTCTTGTTAAAAAATCAATTTACGATTTTAAATATTATGACAAAACATACTATTATAAATTATTTGGTAGTATACTTCTGGATTATATGGTTAACAATAACTATATGGACTTCGATTTGATTATACCCATACCCCTACATAAAAGTAAATTACGTTCTCGAGGATATAATCAATCTGAACTAATTGCTAAATTTTTATCAGTAAAAACTAATATTAAATATTCTAATTGTGTTAAAAGAATAAAGAAAACTAACGTTCAAAACCAACTCTCAAAAATAAAAAGGAGACAAAACATAAAAAATGCTTTTTTATTAACAAATTTGCATATAATTAATAATAAGAGAATACTTCTTATTGATGACATTTATACAACTGGATCTACCATTAATGAATGTAGTAAATTATTAATTGAAAATGGTGCTCATAGTGTATATGGACTGACAATTGCAAGGGGGGAATAATTATAATTGATAGTTGAGAATTTATAGTTTATAATTATTAGTAGTGTTTAATATCTTTCTTAAAATATGTTTCAATAACATAGATTTGGGTATTATATATATATAAATATATATTAATCATAAAAAATACTCAGAAGGAGTTGATTACATGAAAATTAATGTTTATGGTAAGAACTTAAATGTAACAGACTCATTAAAAGAAGCCGCAGAAAAAAAGATTGGCAAACTTAACAAATATTTTTACAAGGATGTTGAAGCAAAAGTAGTTTTACACGTAGAAAAATTAAGGCAAATTGTAGAAATAACTATACCTTTCAACGGAACAATACTTAGAGCTGAAGAGATTACTAATGATATGTATTACTCAATCGATAAAGCAGTTGATGTACTAGAAAGGCAGATTAGAAAGTATAAAACTAAGTTGCAAAACAAAAAGCATTCAAAAGAATCAATAAAATTTGAAAACATCGAACCTTTATATGAGGAAGATTCACCCAAAATAGTAAAGACAAAAAGATTTGCAATAAAACCAATGAATATAGAAGAAGCAGTATTGCAAATGAATCTACTTAGACATAATTTCTTCGTATTCTTAAATTCAGAATCTGATGAGGTTAATGTCTTATATAAAAGAAAAGACAATCAATATGGTTTAATTGAACCAGAATTATTATAAAAAATAAAAAATATGCTGTAAAAACAGCATATTTTTTATTGCATAATTTTACCTTTTACTATAGAATTATAATAGTACATAATAATGATTAAGTTATGGTATAATAACTTTAATCTTAAACAGGAGGATACAATTGATAATTGAAGCTGTACTATTAGGAATTATAATTGGATTAGTTAGAGGTGGAAAGATTTCACGATTAAAATATATTAATTTAAAGGGTTCATTTTTATTTTTACTTGCCATTATTTTGCATATAGGAATAATAATAATGAACTTAGGAGTTTTTGAATATAATACAAACTACTACACTATTATGCTAACTTCATCATATATTTTAATTTTAGTCGGTTTAATTATTAATATTCATTCTAGATATTTTATATTAATAATATCAGGTTTAGCAATCAATTTTGTTTGTTTTGCTGCTAACAATTTTAGATTTCCTATAAACAGTAATGCAGTAAAATTAACTTATGGCAATGAATTCTATCAACATCTTATAAATAATGAAATTAAGTTTTTCATTCCATTAGAAGAAGCTAAATTAAGCTTCTTAGGAAATACAATTTATATTAATATGCCTTTTGTAAATGATCTTATAATCAGTATAGGAGACATAGTTATAGCACTAGGAATTATCCTATTTATTCAATCTGTAATGTCCGACAGATTTATAAAAGGTAAAGGAAAATTAAAATTTGCTAAAGGAATGTTTAAAAATTGAAAATTAACCACGGAAATACACAGAAAAAAATAACCACCCGCGGGTGGTTATTTTACTTATCTTCTTTTATTATTTCTTTAAATGAAGTTGCTAAACCTGCAATTCCTTGTATTTCTGATGGAATAATGATTTTAGTAGCTTTACCATCAGCTGCTTTTGTGAATGCTTCAAGGCTCTTGAGTGAAATAACTTCTTTATTTGGTTCAGATTCTCTTATTAATCTAATACCTTCTGCTGTAGCTTGTTGTACTTTCAATATAGCTTCTGCTTGACCTTCTGCTTCTTTAATAGTAGCTTCTCTCTTAGCTTCAGCTCTAAGTATTGCTGCTTGTTTTTCAGCTTCAGCTTCAAGTATTGCTGATTGCTTCTTACCTTCTGAAACAAGAATAGCTGATTTCTTTTCACCTTCGGCTCTAAGAATAGATTCTCTTCTTTGTCTTTCAGCTTTCATTTGTTTTTCCATTGCATCTTGGATTTCAGACGGCGGCATTATGTTCTTAAGTTCTACTCTATTAACTTTTATACCCCAAGGATCTGTAGCTTCATCAAGTATACTTCGCATTCTAGTATTAATAAGTTCTCTTGAAGTAAGAGTTTCATCAAGTTCCAAGTCTCCAATAATATTTCTAAGTGTTGTTGCTGTTAGATTTTCTATAGCAGCAATAGGGTGATCAACACCGTATGTGAAAGCTTTAGGATCAGTTATTTGAAAGAATACTACTGTATCAATCTGCATAGTAACATTATCTTTTGTTATAACTGGCTGAGGTGGAAAATCAACTACCTGCTCTTTTAAAGAAACTCTTCTTGCTATCCTATCTATTAATGGAATTTTTATATGAAGACCTACATTCCAAGTAGCTTGATATGCACCTAATCTTTCAACTACATATGCATATGCTTGTGGTACTACTTTAATATTTAAAATAGCAATAATAACTATTGCAGCAAATAAGATTATAAAACCTAATTCTCCCATAAATAATTACCTCCTTAATTTAAATTATTTATCTTTTCAACAATGAGCTTTACACCTTTTATATCTTTAATTAAAACAACTGTGTCTTTTTCAATGTCCTCATTGTTAAGTGACTTAGCTGACCATATTTGTCCATTTACTTTTACTTGTCCTTTGTTATTTATATTAACTATTTTTTCTATTACAATTCCACTTCCACCTATATATTTGTCAGCATTAGTTCTTACTTTGCCAATTTTTAAGTACTTTATAGCTATAGGTCGTGTAAAAATTATTAAAATTGTTGATGAAATTAAGAACACGACAATTTGAATTGTTTGATTTAACCCAATTAGCTGTGCAATCCACGCAAATATAGCTCCAAAAGCAAACCATATTGTAGTAAGACCTAATGTAGCTCCTTCTATTATTGCACTAGCAATCGCTACAATAATCCATATATAATCTGTTATTTCCATGTTCTACCTCCCTTAGTATACAATTGATAGTTGATAGTGTTTTTAATAAATGAGTAACGAAAAACGATTAACTAGGAACAAGGTTTAAGTTTTACGGTAGTAAAACTACCATTAATTCTCATTTCTCATTTCACTATGTTTTACGGTAGTAAAACTACCATGTTACTCGTTACTCATTTCTCATTACTCGTTACTAGTTAATCATCTTTCGTTCTCCTTTAACTTTTATCTTAATAAATTTTTCTCCATTTAGTCCTTAACAAACATAGCATTTTTCCGTCTTGATTATTAACAATATTATGAACGGCTGTTATAGTTTCATCATTCTCTTCATATAATTTAGTCTTTACAATTACCTTATCTTCATACAAAGCTTCTTTTTTAAATAAGATTTCTATATTATTTAATTCAAAGTTGATTACACTTTCTTTCGGCATTGTTTCAATTGACCATGAAACATATACAGTATTGTTAACATGTCTGTTACTATCAATGTCACTATACCTTACTTTAAATTTTCTTACTATATCGTAATCTGTCAATATATCTATATTGTCAAACTTTAACTTATCATCATTTTCATCATTGTATTCATAAGCATTTATCATTTCATCAGTCATTATACGAGGCTTGCGACTTTCACTATCTAAAAGTATCCATGCTGAATCTACTTCATTAATGATTTCTCCTGATTTATCAAATGTTTTAAATTTTCTATATGCATATAATTTTCTATTATATAAAGGATATGTTTGCATTCTTATTGTATCCATATACTTAGGATATTTATAAATTTTAATATTATACCTAATTATCACCCATGATAAATTATTTTTTATCAAAAATTTATTTCCTATTCCAATCTTCTCTGACTGCCACATAGCTATATCTTGAAAAAAACTTATTAACCTAGTTGGAAGCAATTCATATCTATAGTTAACATCAAAACTGTGTATATTATAATCTTTTTCTGTTTTTATACCAGCCATAATTTCTCCTTTAACATAAACAATTAGTCTTGTCTATTTGTATACTTTTAATTATACTATAAAATATAAAAGGTTAAAACTAAGATTGTGTTTTTTTTTTACATTTTTCTACCTTTGTCTTCTCTAATTTTCTTTTATTGCTCCACAATCTTAGCCTTAGCCTTAATACTCTTTTACCCAATATTTTATGATTTAACCATTTTTCTATAGAAAAAGCAAAAAATTTTTAGTTAAAAAATTCTCCATCTAAGATTTGGTGTGTATTTACATATGAATTATAAACGCTTACTGAAAAATGTAAATGTGGTCCCGTAGAAAAGCCAGTTGACCCTACTGTTCCTATTATTTGACCTTTTGCTACCATATCTCCTTTGGTAACATTCATACTATTAAGATGATAATATGTAGTAAAAATTCCAAGTCCGTGATCAACTATTATTGTATTTCCAGTTAATATAAGTTCTTTCGCAAGCACTACCTTGCCAGAATTTGATGATGCTACATCTGTACCGCAGGGTGCTGCTATATCTAATCCGGAATGTCTTGAAGAATCTATTTCATCATTAACATATCTTATTTCTCCGAAATCTGTAGTCATTCTACCTTCTAAAGGCATAATAAACTTACCTTCCCATAATTTTTCATTGCATGATTTACTTCTTTCCGATTTAACAAATTTGGCAAACTCTTCATAAGATTTATCATTTCTCGTGCTGTTACTTACCTCATCAGAAATCTTCAAATACTGCACTGGAAAATCTTTATTTGATACTGCAAATGTCATAGTATCTATACGTTCTTTTTCAGTACCTTCATTATAAACAGCCGTTAATTTGTAAGTACCGGTTGCAGTCCAAATATTAATAGGCATAAAACTTATCTGACTATCTGTGTCTTCATAAGGATAAGTTTGTACTTCAACATTAACTACATCTGTACTTAATTTAACAGTTTCGTCCTTATTTAAATTTTGAACTAATGTTATTAATATATCTCCAGGATAATTGTTTTTAGATAATATTTTTACACTTGCATCCATATCTACAGTAAAAGAATTACTCAATATACAACTACCATAGTAATCTTTATTGTCATTTTGATTCCAGATAGCTTCTACTTCAAATTTGTAATCTCCATCTTTCGATAAGCATTGGTTTAGCTCATCAAAAGACTTTATTGTTTTTAATATCTCATTATTATGATAAACATTTATTTTTAAATCATCTGGTTGCTGTGTGAATTTAATTGTTAATTTATCTTTGGAAGTAAAATTTATTTTATTATTTTTAGTATTAAAAATATAATTCTTATTATAAAATAAATTATTAATTCTTTTATAGCTCCAATCATATGAAATATTTGTTTCTAAAATATTATCATTTAGAAACATAAACATTCCCGGCGGCTTACTATTAGGATAAATATCTGAAAATCTTTCATCTAGAAATAAATTTTCAGCATATTCATCTTTTACTTTAAACCACTCACCTGAGCTATCTTTAAATAAGACTAGTTTTTCTTCATTTATAAAACGAAGAATATAATTTAATGTAGATTTGTTACCTTTATACAAATTAATTAAGTAATTATATCCAACTTTATTGTCGTCATATTCTTCTAATTTAGAACTGTTATTTATTGAATCAACTAAGAGATTAATAAAATCTTTATCTTCACTAATTTTAGGCATGCTCGAATCTACAGGACTTGCATAATCAATCTTTGTAATATTTTTAATATTACCACTACAGCTGCACAATATTAACATAAGTATAATAATTAATAATAAAATTTTTCTCAAAACAATCTCCTCCTAATTGAGAAGTCTTCTTATTCTAATAATTATTATGTACATAAAATATCCAGCAAAACCTCCAAAGACATTCAAAATTATGTCATCAACATCAAAACTACCTATTCTAAAAATCATTTGTAGCATTTCTATAGTTAAGCTAAACACAAAACTATAAAATAAAGTTCTAATAAACTTAAATCTTCCATCTATTAAAGTAGGAAGTATTATCCCAAAAGGGACAAATAAAAATATGTTTCCTAAAATATTTATATATTTAATATTATTGCTTAAATTATTTTCATATACCATATAATCCTTTATTGTTTTAAAAGGTGTTAAATTCACACTATGCTTCCAATAAAATTCAAATGGTATATCATAATTTAAACTTCCAAATACAAATCTATGCTTTAAAAAAACTATATATAATACAGTCATTATATACATTATAAAAAGTATTAATATGCCAAACTTCAAATATTTTTTATATTCCATCATCTATCCTTATCATTAATTATCTACTATTGTTTCACAAACCACTTCAAACTTACCAATTTTTATTCTTTAACATTTACTAATTAATACAAATTCTACACACTGTTGTTAGTTCATCGTACTTTTATTAATCGTTTTAACTTATTTACATTAGTAAAGCAGTTATGATAATATTTTTTCAATTTCCCTCTTATTCATGGGCTTATAAAAGTAGTAGCCCTGAATATAATTAAATCCCATCTCTTCTAGTTTTTGATACTGCTCTTTAATTTCTACACCTTCTATTATAATTGTTTTGTTTGTAAGAAAAGCAAAATATCTAATAGTTTTTAGGAATGCTATAACATTATCTTCATTAATTCTATTAATATAATCTTTATCTATTTTTATTATATCTATAGGTAAATTAACTATGTAATCAATAGAAGAATATCCTGAACCCAAATCATCTACCGAAAAAGAATATCCTAACTCCGAAAGCTTTGATAAAGGTTCTTTAATAACATCTAAATTATCCAAAAAAGCAGTTTCGGTTATTTCTAAACTAATTCTACTTCTATCTATTTTATATTTATTAGTTAATAATAATATTCTATTAATTAAATTCTTATTCTTTAACTGAACTATAGACAAATTTATTGAAACATCAAAATTTTTATAACCTCTTTCGTTCCAATCATATATATCGCCACATACTCTTTCAAAAATGATATCCCCTAATTCTATAATAAGTCCAGTTTCTTCAGCTATACAAATAAACTCACTTATAGAAATATCTTTTAACTTTTCATTTTCTAATCTTGACAAAGCCTCAATTTTTTTTACTTTTCCTGTCTTTATATCTACTATTGGTTGATAATATATTTCTACGCTTTTGTCATTTCTAATAGCTTCTCTAAGTGTTTCTATAATTGTTTGTTTTCTATTAAATTTCTTACGTATTTCATCACTATAAAATGTATAAGTTTTTTTGCCTAATTGTTTTGATTGATATAAAGCTAAATCTGCATATTTTAATAATTTGCTTCTATTATTTGCATCGTCAGGGTATAAAGCAATACCCATACTGCAAGAAATAAAAATATTATTCCATTCAAATTCAATTGGATCTTCTAATTTTTTATACAATTTCTTTATTATGATCTCTGTTTCTTCTCTATCACAATCTAAAATTATTAAAAATTCATCTCCACCAAGCCTGCCTATAGTACCTTTATTACCAATCTCTTCACTTAATTTTTGTGAAAAAGCTTTTAAAAATTTATCTCCAAAATCATATCCTGATTTATCATTTATACTTCTAAAATCGTCTAAATCTATTAAAATTAATGCCCATTTACTTTCTTTTTTTTTATCTATCATTCTATAAAGTGCATTTCTATTATGAAGATTAGTAAGTTCATCAAAATATGCTATTTTTTTCAAGCTATTTTCTTCTTTTATTTTTGATGTAACATCGTCAAATGTTTCTATAATACCTATTACATTTCCATCTTTATCAAAATCAGGCATTACTCTTATAGAATAATATTTGCCATTATTCATGAGCATTTTTTCATTGCTAAAATATGTTTTACTACTAATCGCAAGTGCTGCTGGACAACCATAACATGGTTTATCTAATCCAAAAAATGCATTATAACATTTCTGTCCTATAATTTGATTAGGTTCTTTATAGCCTCCAAGTTCAGCTGCATACTTACTTGATTGCAAAATATTGTAATCAACATCTATGTATAATACACCATTTTTAATATTATATACAATTTTCTTTTCCAGCAAATTTTCCAACTCCATAATAGTTTTAAATCTCAATTTAATTTTGCATTTTTAATTTTTAAATTTAATTACTACTTCTTTATAATAACATAATAATTATACCTATACTATATGTTTATAATAAAAGTTACTATCATAATTATATTTTAGAATTTTATTTTTACATTGAAAAATAAGTATATGATACTATATTATATAATAACATAATAAAAAAATTATCATATTTAATAAAACTTAGATATTAAGTTATAAATTGATAATTTTTGATTATTAAGGATATGAAATTAAATAGCTATATCTTAAAAAAATTTAATATTAATAAAAAGATTTTATGTAAAAATATAAAAGGTAAGATATGTTATTATATAGCTTCTTTCTTTATAACTTTCTTTTCCCATCTTCCTGACTTATAAAGTAACAATCCTACAACGCATATTATTGCATTACTTGATACCATAGAATACCATACGCAGTATGAACCAAGATTAGTATATTCTTTAAGAAGTAATATCATAGGTATCCTAATTAACCATAGTCTTCCCATCATAACTATCATAGCCATAATAGTATGCCCTGATCCTTGAAAGGTACCAATAAATATTTGAAAAAATCCCATTAACGGCAGTCCAAGTGAAATAAGCTTAAGATATGCTATTCCTTGCTCCAAAACATCTGGATTTTTTGTAAATATTCCTATAACATTACCAGAAATAAGAAACATAATAATGCAACCTATTACAAGAAGTGTCGTTGTCAATTGTACACTAGTTTTAACAGCCTCTTTAGCCCTTTTAATATTATCCGCTCCCATATTTTGACCAACTATGGTAGCTAATGCACTACCTATACCCATTGCAGGCATAAGTACTAAAGAATTTATTCTGTTTCCTATTCCAAAAGCGGCCATTGTATTTTCCCCAAATGAAATAATAAAATAATTCAAAACTGTAAATCCTAATGATGCAGTAGACTGCCCTATAGATAAAGGTATCCCAATCTTAAATAAATTAGAAACCACATTCTTTTTTAACTTTAAATGCTTAGTTGTTAAAAATAAGCCACAATCTTTTGCAAAAAGATCATATACTGCTATTATAGCAAATACACCTCTTGAAAGCACTGTTGCATATGCAGCACCTTTTATACCTAAATCAAAACAAAAGATAAATATAGGATCTAAAACAATATTCATAATTACTGATAATACAGTAAATTTCATAGGAGTTACAGTATCACCTAAACCTTGACGTATGCAGTTATGTGCGTTGAATACAAACATAGTTGGCATACCCAGGTACATTATTTGCATGAAATCAACTCCACAGGTGTATAACTTGCCAGTACCTCCCATAAAAGACACTAAACTAGGAGTAAGGAAATATCCTAATAAGCCTGCAAAAACAGAAATTATTATTGCAAGAGAAATAGACTGTCCTGCCACATCAGCTGCATCAGCAGTATTATCATTTCCTATATATTGTGAAATTAAAGTAGTGCTTGACATAAATATTCCTATTGCTAGTGACATTATAAAAAAAATCAAAGGCCAAACTAATGTCATAGCGGCCACTTCTGTATCACCTATTTTGCTAACCCAAAAAGTATCTGTCAAATTGTATACTGTTTGAATAAAATTGTTAAACATAATTGGTAAAGAAAGTTGAATTATTGTTCTTGACATGTTTCCGGTAAGAATCATTTCTCTTTTCTGATTATAGTCCATATAATAACCTCGATTAGATATGTTTAATAAGAATTATAACACTATTAACCAGTCAAAGCAAATTTTGTTGTTATATTTACCTAAGAATATATTAAATAATCATAATTTTTATTAGATATACTTGTGATAACTTGAAATGTTTTACTAATTTGATTTTTATTTTAATTTTAAAATGGTATAATATGAATAAAAGGGGAAAATTAGATGAATAAAATATTAGTATTTGTTTTTGATGAAATGACAGACTACCAAATAACATTCATTACTCATCTACTGAGTACAAGTGGCGATAAAGAAGTAATAACTATAGCTTATGAAGATAAAATCATTAAAGGCCGCTCTGGTCTATCATACAAACCGGATAAATTAGTTGCAGATGTAATAAACAAAGATGTAGAAGGTTTAATAATTTGTGGTGGATGGTATGGAAATGTTAGAAAAGAGCTTCTTGACTTAATTAATAATCTATATTCAAAAGAAAAGCTATTAGGCGGAATATGTGGAGCTGGAACATTTTTCTTGGCGAAAGCAGGAATTCTACAGAACGTAAAATATACTACACCTATTGTAGAATGGACACAAAAACATAAAAAAGTCTTCGGTGAACATGACCCTTTTCCAAGAAGTAATTTCGTTTTTGATAATGTTGTAAGAGACAAAAATGTTATAACTGCTCAAGGTATATCTTTTATTGATTTTGCAGTTGAAATATGTGATTGGTTTAATATGTTTGAAAATCGAGATGAAAAGAATGAATTCATAAAAACAATTAAGGGATTATAGAGATAACCACCTCTAACATGAAGTATTTTCCTATTTATGCACGAAAATAGGCTGCTTTTATGCAGCCTGATGTTCTAATTATTATAAGCCGAGATTTTATTACTAGTCAACGAGTTTATCTTTTATTAAATTTACTAATTCATTTACTGCTTCTTCTTCATCTTCACCCTCAGCTTGAATAAATATCTTTGAACCCTTAACTATTCCACCAGATAAAACTCCTAAAATACTCTTAGCATTAATTTTCTTACCATTATATTCAATAAATATATCAGATTTAAACATTCCTGCTGTTTTAACAAACTGTGATGCTGGTCTAGCATGTAAGCCTGATTCATTATTAATTAGTACTTCTTCTCTTTTCATTATTACCTCCAATTTATTCTATAACATCAATTTTTAATTCTTTTAATCTCTGTTTAATATAAGATTTAATTTCTTGACTATTTTTCATCATTAGTACTTTATTAGATAATTCTTGTGCATCTTTAAATTTAATTTCTCTAATTAGCTTTTTAACTTTTGGTATAGATGATGCACTCATGCTAAACTCATCCAGCCCCATACCTAGTAAAATCACAGATGCATAAATATCACCAGCCATTTCTCCACACATGCCAGTAAAAATACCTTTTTTATGAGAAGCATCAATAACTTTTTTAATTAATCTTAAAACACCAATATCAAAATGGTCATATAAATATGATACTTTTTCATTCATTCTATCTGCTGCTAAGGTGTATTGACACAAGTCATTTGTTCCTATACTGAAAAAGTCAACTTCATCTGCAATGATGTCAGCTGTCATAGCTGCTGACGGTATTTCTATCATTATTCCTATTTTTATATTATTATTAAATTTTATACCTTCTATTTTTAATTCTTCTTTACATTCATTTAATAATTTTTTAGCTTTTATTACCTCACCAACATTAGCTATCATTGGAAACATAATATGAGTATTACCATAAACACTTGCTCTCAAAATAGCTCTTAACTGTGTTTTAAACATTTCAACTTTTTCAAAACATAATCTTATAGCTCTTAATCCTAAGAAGGGATTCAACTCTTTATCCATGTCAAGATATTCTAAATTTTTATCTCCACCAATATCTAAAGTTCTTATAATAACAGGATTAGGATTCATTTTTTCGAGGACATCTTTATATGCTTTAAACTGTATGTCTTCATCAGGCATAGAATCACTATTCATATATAGAAATTCTGTTCTATACAGCCCAATTCCTTCTCCTCCATTATTTATTACACTTTGTAAATCATCTGGAGTTCCTATATTACCTGCTATTTCAACTTTATGACCATCTGAAGTAATAGCTTCTAAACTTTTTATGTTATTAAGTTCTTTTATTTTCTTATAATAATCACTTCTAGCAATCTTATAACTTTCTATTGTCTCGTTATCAGGATTTACAAATACTTCACCTTTAAGTCCATCAACTATTAAATAATCACCATCGGATATTACTTTAGTTGCATCATTGAAACCTAGAACAGCAGGTATTTCTAAACTTCTAGCCATAATAGCAGTATGTGAAGTCTTTCCTCCAATCTCTGCAACAAATGCTAAAACATTTTTTTTATCCATTTGAGCTGTATCAGAAGGTGTCAAATCATTTGCTATAACAATGACTTCAGTATCAAAATTTGATATATCAGAATCAATTATTCCTAAAATATTTTTAATAATTCTATCACTAATGTCTTTTATATCATCAGCTCTAGCTCTCATATACTCATCATCTATACATTCAAATAATTTTATGAATTCTTCTGAAACTACTTTAACTGCCTTTTCACTTCTATATAGATTTTTCTCTATCTCATATTTTATTTTTCCAGTGTATTCTACATCATCAAGCATCATTATATGAGCTTGGAAAATTTCAGATTCTTTTTGTCCTACTTCAGATTTAGTTTTTTCTTTAAGTTTATTTAATTGATTTTTAGATTTAACTATAGCATTATTAAACTTTTTAATTTCTTCTTCTATTAATTCTTCAGAAATTAATTCTTCAGAAATTATAATTTCATTTTTAATATATACAAAAGCCTTACCAAAAACAATACCTGGTGATACACCTATTCCTTTCATTTTAACCTCCTAATTTAAATGTAATATAAGTTTTAATCAAATTATTTTTATAAAGTACACTAATAGTCTTTTTTATTTTAATTTATAATTATTATAATGAAATATCAAATTCTTAAATTAATTAACTTTCATTAGCTATTTTCATTTTATACTATATGTCTTTCAAAATATCAAGAACTTCTGCTAAGAATTCCTCTTCAGTAAATCCAGTTAAAAATCCAACAGCATTTAAAACAGGAATATTATAATTACCTTGTACTGGACTAGTATATGCAATTAAATCGAAATCTTTTAGTAAGACGGCACTAGAAACTCTATTCAAACTAACTTCTTGAGTAATCACTTCATATCCATACATACTTAAAGTATCTTTAAGCTTCTCAGATAGCATTGATGAGCTAACTGTTCCACACCCACAAACTGTTAATATTTTAACTTCTTTCATGTTTTTCTCCTTAATTTATCCTGTTTTCCATCTCATCTATTATACCAAATGCAACAAAAGATCGCACACTCGCTGCCCTCCTTTACCATTTTTGTATTTGTTTATTGTAAAAGCAAAAAGCATACCAACAACATTTTATGGCATGCTTAAAGTGCAAAATAATACTTATTTAATTAATAGATTTATAATTAATTTAATTATTCCTTATAATTATCTATAATAACATTTTTGATTTCATGAGAATTCGTGCATCTTCTAATTTCTTTAATTACATCACTGTTTAAAATTACTTTATAAAAATTCTTAAAGTATTTTTTTGAATCATTTCTATAAGCAATTAAAAAAATTAAATTAATAGTACTATCCTTAGACCAAAATATGTCGTTTTTCAATTTGGCTATAACTATCACGGGTTTCTTGACATGTTGTGGTAATCCATGCGGTATAGCAATATTTCCTTTAATAAATGTAGGAACAATTGTCTCTCTTTTAAACACGCTTAATAAAAATTCATCATCTACATACCCATATTCTTTTAACATATTTACCATTGACTCAATTGCGTGGTTTTTGTCATTATACTCTATATCAGTAATAATCAGCCTATCATCCAATATATCTTCTATACTACATGTATCTGAATACTTAATGATATTATTAAGTTTATCTATACCGTTTCCGTTAAGTAAATTACCAATAGATATATATGGTATATCATCAATTTCGGGATTAATAGTACCTACAAAAGATAAAATATGATATTTATCTTCAATTCTTTTTATTTCTACATCAACATTGATTGGAGAAACCAATCCTATTGAAATTACTTTTACTTCTTTACCTAATTTATTTACTATTCCTTCAATAAATGTTTTAATCTTTTCTGCAGAACCTTCTCCTGTCATACATATAGTAACAATTGCTTTAGGTAAATGATTAGGATATTTTTTATTAGACTTATTTAAATATTTAATATTATCCTTATTAAGATCTGCAACTACATCATCAAGAGTAGAATCCGAAACCAATGCTCTTCTCAATACTTCTAATGCCATTAGAGTATCTACTCTTTTCAAAACTTTTACAGGTATACCTGTTTGTTTAGTAATTATATCACCAAAAACAACTAGTGATCCCATATCAACAATCAGTGCACACCCTTTTCCTTCATCTGCTTGCTTTACAGCATTAATAGCTTTCTCGAGTGCAACTTTAGGACTTTCAGTCAATAACATTTCAACACCAATTGCATGATTAGTATTAAGTATTTTGTTAGCTACCTCTGCTATTGCTTTTCCTACTTTGCCATGAGTTAAAATTACTACACCAACCTTTTTTGTTTTCTTAACTGATTTACCTGAGAAAGTTTTTAAATACATTGCTATAAATCCTATTTCTTCTTCAGGTATTTCAATTTCTAATTCGGTGCTTATAATTTCAGCTAATATCTGTGCTACTTTATATTCATTGGCATATTTATCTTTAATCTTACTTAAATGAGGATTTTTAATTTTTTTACCATTTAATAATCTTTCATATGTAGCACTCAAATGTATACTTAATGTATAGTAAAAGCTATCTTCTAAATTTATAAAATAATTCTTAGCTACATTTTGACATGAATCAACTACCCTTGTTATTTTTGAACCTACAAGATTTCTAAGCTCACCCCTAGTTATATTATCTTTAATATTAGTAATATCAGATAAGTCTTCAAATTTCTTTTCAATTTCTCTGCCTATAACACTATTTATTTCACTAGGATTTAACCCTTCAATTTCTAATTTATATGTTCTATCTTCTATAAATTTATATATCCAATCAGGCATAACATATCTGCTGTCCTGTTCTTCTATTAAAACACCATCATTTTTAAATTTAAGATCTTCATTTGAATACTTAGTAATTTCGCTGCTTCTTAAATTTTTATTTAAAATTCCTATTTTAACATGATCAGCTAGATCAGACGGTCTCACAAGTAAATTTTCTTTCTTATTTATCATTGCATTAAGCAAAGCTCTTGCACAGGCAACTTGTATATCACTTCTCAATTGTCCAACATTACCTGCACATTCGTAAGCAATAAGCATACTAATAGTATTTTTTTCTACTATAATTTCTTTTTTTATTTTCTTAGCTTCTTCATTGAAAAAATATTTAATTAAATTATATCTTTCAGAAGGAGTTCTTTTTTCTAAATTAGGCATTTCAATTACCATTGGGATTCTTCTTCTAAAAGTAGTTAAAAGTGTTGAATTATGATTTTCAGATGTAGCACCAATAATCATCAAATTAGCATTTCTATAAGAATTAGTTTCACCTAACTTTTTATATCTTCCTTTATCCAGTATTGTAAATAGTATTTCTTGACCCTCACTTGGCAATCTATGAATTTCATCTAAAAATAAAATTCCTTCATTTACTAACTCTATTATCCCCTCTTTTTCTTTTTCAGCTCCTGTGAAAGCTCCTTTCACATATCCAAAAAGTTGTGACAATAGTAATTGTGGATTTTCTGCATAATCTGCACAGTTAAAAGTAACAAATGGAGCATCATTATCAAAATTATCAGTATGTACAGCAAATTTATACATTACTTCTGCTAACTGACTTTTTCCAACTCCTGATTCTCCTAAAATAAGAGTATGCATTCCCTTAGGAGGATATAAAACAGCTGCTTGTGCTTGACTAATCTGAATTTTTAAAGATTTGTTATATCCAATAATACTCTTAAAAATATCTTTATCTATAAAATCTTCATTCTCATTATTATCTTCTACATTTACTATTTTACTATCTATTTGTTGTCTGATATTTAAAGCTACCTGCCTTGAAATTTTATAACCAATTTCATTTAAGGCAGTCATTAATGCTCTATGAGAAATATTATAACTTTGTTCAACTATTTTCCTAGCATCCTTCAATAAATAAGGTTTCAAACGTTCTCTTGAATTAGGTATATTATTTTTCTTTCTAACATCATTAACTTTTTCTCTAGAAACATTGGCGAGCTTAGCAATTTCACTGTCTGTCAAAGGAATTTTCCTGTTTTCATTTTTGATAATTTCTAAGATTTTCTTTTCCATAACATCAACAACTCTCACTATTTAGTTAAATTTTTTCATTATTATATCACAATAAATTAATATATCAATATTTACTTAAATTAATCAAATATAGCATGCTACAATAAAATATTTAACATAATTTAATTTATACTATTATTTGTTTTTACTTAAAATAATATTTATAAATATAAATTTTCATTAATAGTGTCATTTTTTTAGTATGAATAATATTTTTTGTGACATAAAATGTAGATGGTTATTTAAAATAGTGTATCAATTATGTGGAAATTGTCATGAATCACAGAAAAGAATGGCTAAATGACACGGTTTCACAAAATGAGCCAAAAAAGCGGCATGTAATTTGCAATAGTTAAATGTGAGTAAAAAAACAAAACCATTATTAAAAATTTAAAGGAACAGAAAATACAAAACAACATAAGGAGGTAATTACAGGTGACTAACAAGTTCAAACTTGACAGCAAGGTAGTAAAGACTCAACTTGAAGCAAAAACAAAAGAAGAAGTATTAGCACAAATGGCAGATTTACTCGAAGATTGCGGTTACGTAAAGAAAAGCTATAAAGATGGAATAATAAAGAGAGAAGAAATATTTCCAACAGGATTACCTACAGGAAATATTGGGGTAGCTATCCCCCACACTGATGTGAAACATGTTAATAAACCTATGATTGCAGCAGCTACACTAAAAGAACCTGTTAAATTTAGAGTTATGGGAGGTAGCGAAGAAGAAATTATAGACGTAAAAATAGTTTTCTTACTAGCTATGAATGATAGTACTGCTCAACTTGAATTATTAAAAAATATAATAAATGTAATACAAGACAATGAACTGCTAGATAAAATCGCATTAATTAAGAACGAAGACGTACTACTTTCTTTGTTAGAAAAAAGAATCAATATAAACTAATTTATATTTTTAAATACAAAAATCTAAAATGAAAGGAGATATGCCTATGATATTTATTAGAATATAAAATTAAAAGTAAAAGGAGTGACAAAAAATAAATAGAAGGGAGTAATAATAATGAAATTTAGAATTTTATCAGTTTGTGGTACAGGTATTGCTACATCAACTGTTGCGGCTGAAAACTGTAAAAAGTTACTCAAGGAAAGAGGATTAGATGTTGAAGTTATTGAATGCAGAGTAACTGAATTTGCATCTAAAGTTCAAGTTTTTATGCCTCATGCAATCGTTAACACAACTCCAGTAAGTAGCAAAATAGCTCCAGATATAAAAAGATTTTTAGCTATTCCTTTTTTGACAGGTATTGGCGGAGACAAACTTGCCGATGAAATAGCAGATTATCTTAAAAGCTTAAACAAATAATTAAATTAATAACATAAGAAAAATTTAATGGGGAGGAATGAAAATGCAATTTATTCAATTTATTCTTGATCTTGGACCTACCGTAATGATGCCAATAATAGTAACTCTTTTAGGTTTACTTTTTAGGCAAAAGTTTTCAAAAGCTTTTAGAGCAGGACTAACTATTGGAATAGGGTTTGCAGGAATTAATCTTGTAATCGGTTTATTAGTTAGTAACTTAGCACCAGCAACTACCGCTATGGTAAGTAGATGGGGATTATCACTAGATGTAATAGATGTTGGGTGGCCCATAGCAGCAGCTATAAGTTTTGGTACATCAATAGTTCCAGCAGTATTTGGTATATGTATTGCTATTAACTTCTTTATGCTTGCATTAAACTGGACTAAAACTATGAATGTAGACTTATGGAATTATTGGCACTTTATCTTTGCGGGTGCTTTAGTACAGTATTTAACAAATAGTGTTGCATTAGGATTAGCTGCTGCTGCATTATCATTTATTATTATAATAAAATTTGCAGATTTTTCTGCACCATTAGTACAAAATTTCTTTGAATTACCGGGAGTATCATTACCTCATACTGAAACTGTATCTTGGGCTCCCCTGGGAATTGCTATTAATAAATTATTAGATAAAATACCAGGAATAAACAAGATACAATTGGATACAGACACTATACAAAAAAGGTTTGGATTACTTGGAGAACCAATGTTAATGGGTATTATACTTGGTGGATGTATTGGAGCACTTGCTGGATATGATGCACAAGGAATTATTCAACTTGGAGTTAGTATGTCGGCAGTTATGTTTATAATGCCAAGAATGGTTAGAATTTTAATGGAAGGTTTAATGCCTTTATCAGAAAGTGCAAGAGAATTCCTACAAAAGAAATTTCCAGGAAAAGAAGTATATGTTGGACTTGACGCAGCAGTAGCAGTAGGACATCCGGCTGTAATTGCAACAGGACTTGTTATGATACCAATAACACTATTTTTAGCAGCAGTATTACCTGGTAATAGATTACTTCCATTTACTGACCTTGCAGTATTACCATTTTTTATGATTTGGGCAGTAGTACCTTCTAAAGGTAATGTTTTTAGAGGTATTATTATAGGTACTATTTTTATGACAGCTATACTTTATATTGCAACTGATATTGCAGAAGTTTCAACAATAATGGCTCATGCAGTAAAATTTGATTTTCCAGAAGGAGCAACTACTATTTCTTCTATTGATGGAGGAGCTCATTTGGTTCCATATCTTATTTATAAGATTGTACAATTCTTTACAGGTGCAGGTGTTTAATATTACAAGTAAAAAAGAAAAGATTATTTCTCAACAGCAATAACATATTATTGTAATTATAATTTGGTATAAATAATCATTTATGAGATTTTATCAAAAAAAATAAGCGAGGTATAATATTATGATATTAGATGAACAAAGAAAAAAGGTTATTGAAATTGCGTTATCAGTTCAAAGAGAAAAATTAGTTCCTCTGACTTTTGGTAATTTCAGTCTAAGAGATAAAGAAACTGGATATGTGTGTATAACTCCTAGCGGCATGCCTTATGAAAGTTTACAACCTGAAGATATAGTTGTTTTAGATGTAGATTGCAATAAAATTGATGGAAATAGAAAACCTTCTATAGAAGCACCGCTTCACTGTGCTGCTTATAAAAAAAGAGATGATATCGGCGGTATAGTTCATACACATTCAACTTATTGTACAGCTTGGGCATGTGCAGGTGTTGATCTACCTTGTGTAACTGCTGAAGCAGCTGCATTAGTTGGCGGAAAAATAAAGTGTGCACCATTTAAACCTATGGGTACAGTTGATTTGGCAGATGTTACTACAGATTGCTTAGCACAAGATAGTGTAGTATTAATGGAAAAACATGGAGCTTTTGCAGTTGGAGCAAACATTGACCAGGCATTTGTTAATGCAGTTATAGTAGAAGAATCAGCAAAAATAACTTATTTAGCATCACAACTTGGACAATTAAAACCTATTAACGATGAAATGTGTAAATTCTTACAAGCTGATACAAAAGAAAATTATGGACAATAAAATTAATTCTTAGGAGTGATATTAATGATAGGTAAAATGAAAGCTCAGATGTTTTATGCACCTGGAAATGTGAGATTTGAAGAAGCAGATATTCCAACTATTAAAGATGGTGAAATACTTGTTAAAGTAAAAGCAGCATTAACATGTGGAACTGACCTAAAAACTTATAAAAGAGGTCATCCAACCATAATTAAAAGTGTACCTTCTACTTTTGGACATGAATTTTCAGGAGAAGTTGTAGAGATTGGAGATAAGGTAACTAAATTTAAAGTAGGAGATAGAGTTGTTGGGGCAAATTCTGTTCCATGTTTTGACTGCTACTTTTGCAAAAGAAACATGTACAGTTTATGTGAAAATTTACAATACCTTAACGGAGGTTATTCAGAATATGTAGCTGTTCCTGAGCACTTAGTTAATTATAATTTTTATAAAATACCAGACACATTAGATTATAAAGAGGCAGCTTTACTAGAACCATTAGCCTGTGCTCTTCATGGTATTGATAGAGTACCAATAAAGGTCGGAGAAACTGTAGTTGTAATTGGAACAGGCCCAATAGGTCTTATGTTTGTGAAGCTAGCATCATTAAAAGGAGCAAAAGTTATTGCAGTAGATTTATCAGATTATAGATTAGAAGAATCTAAAAAGTTTGGAGCTTTATATACTGTAAATGCTAAAGATAAAGATCATATAAATAAAGTAAAAAATCTGACAGAAGAATTAAAAGGTGCTGATACAGTAATTGAAGCGACAGGTTTTCCAGAAGTATGGGAAAATGCTGTTAATATGGTAAGACCTAGAGGATTAGTTCTTACTTTTGGAGGAACAAAAAAAGGTACTACTTTTTCAATGGATTGTCAAAAATTTCATTATGAAGAAATACAAATTAAAGCTGTGTACCATCATACTCCATATCATGTAAAAATGGCATTAGAACTTTTAGCTTCAAAGCAAGTAGACGGAAGTTTGTTTATTACAGGTGAATATCCTTTGTCTAAAACAATAGATGCTTTAGAAAGTATAGGAAGACAAGAAGGAATAAAATATGCAATTTTACCGGAACTAGATAAATAAGCTTAAAATAAAAAAGAAAGGTGATATATATGATATATGAAATGATGAGATTTATGGCTGGACCTTATTTAAATAAAGTAGTTGACTACTATACAGCCCATCAAAATGTTCTTAATGTAGTTGTCATAACATTAGGGTTCATATGGATATATTTCAATAAATACTATAAAAAAGTAGAACAAAAAAGCGATATAGATTAGTTTATATAGTTCAAATTACTTACAAGCCCTATGGAATTTAATTTCATAGGGCTTGTAATCTTAAAATTTAAGTAAAATTAATAATATTATATTAAAATAGCTCATCAACTTTAAAGTTCAACCCTTTAAACATTACTGAATTATAGGTTTCTCTTTTATTCGTACTACCTTGTTCAATAATTTCACCATTCTCAAAATTCCAGTACATTATATTTTTCTTTATTGGATCAACTATAATGTATTCAGATACTCCATTCTCCCAATAAAGATTTAGTTTTTTTATAGAATCTTTTGCTCTTGATGCTTGAGATAATATTTCAATAACTAAAGTTGGTGTACCATAATATTTGCCGTTTATTATATTTTCATTATCACATATAACTAATAAATCTGGCTGTACACAAGCTTTGATTTCTGTATTTTCAAAATGCACATCATAAGGAGCTGCAAAAACTTGGCACTTATTTTCTCTAAAGAAAGAAAAAAGTATACTGCTTAAAATCATAGATATTCTTTGATGTTCATGGCTTGGCGAACTCATGGCAAATATTTTTCCATCTATATACTCTAGTCTCTCATCTGTTTTTTCATAACGTTCAATAAAATCTTCATAAGATATATAAATTGGCTTATAATCATATATGCCTGCATTCTCTTTTAATAAGTCAGCATCAGTTAGATAATTGCATTTAGTTACCATTGCAGCAGGTTTTCCATTTCTTAATATATATATGTCTTCCTTTTTTAGTAAATCTAAATATTTGCCTAAATTTGTTTTGAATTCAGTTGAATTTACAATCATAATACATTTCTCCTTATTTATTTTAATTGCTCTTTTAATTTGAAATGATTGATTTAAGTTTAAATAATGATTAATCTATTATACTATTCTAATCAATATATTTCAACTGCTTATCTTCAACATCTTTCTCAATCTTCATTTTATAATTAACAGAAATCCCTATTCCCAACAGCGTCCAATAAATAGGAGCTGAATATATAAGACTATCATTAAATATTCCTGCTGCAAGATAACCTATAACACAAGCACATATACAAACACCAGAAGTTGTTAAAAATGTATGTGAACTTCTTTTAAAATACAGCTTAAAACACTCTCTTATATACATAAATATAAATACTAAATATATTAATAATGATAATACCCCTGTATTCGTTCCAATTTGTAAAAACATATTATGAGGTTTAGTAACTATAATTTTATATGTATTCATATTGTTAAATTTACCTACAATATCATCCTGTGGATAATTTATTATAAAATTATCTGGGCCGTATCCTAATAAAATTGTATCTTTTAATAGAGGTATAGATCTAGACCAAATATAACCTCTACTCGATGCAAATCTACCCCAATTTCTGAAACCAAAGCTTTCTATTTTAGGTACAGTATCTATCAATTTATTACAGCCTGATTCTATATAAATTTTACCATTAATATTTTTAAATATAATAAGTATGGTTCCACCACGATACAAAATATAGTCAGTATACTGCTCAAACTTAGTTTCAACTATTTTGTATTTATTAAAAGCTTCATCATTAACTTTTATTGTATTATTTTCTTTTATAAGTTCAACTGATATATTTTTTTTATTATAAAACTTTATTCCATCTGAAAAATCTAAACTAAAAGCATTCTCACTAGTAACAACTTTACACTTATTATTTTCTAAAACTATATCTATAATTTTAAACCTTTTACTTGCTTCTTCCATCCTTTCATTTTCTTCAAAAATATTTAATCTCGACATTTCTTTAAATATTTCACCATTTGTTTTAAAATTTAACCCAAAAATTAGTAGTAGAATAATAACTATACCTATTAAAGTAAACTTCTTATATTCTAATAACTGCTTTCTAAAAAATACTGTTAATACTATTAATACCAAAAACATACTAAGATACCCTGCTCTAGATTCACTATAAAGAAGTAGGACTAATGAAATTATTAATGCAAAAATATAAAATATTCTTGTTTTCTTATTTTTACCATATAAAATCATAGGTATTATTATTGGAAAAACTAAAATAACATAGTTTCCTAAATAGTTAGATACATACATAGTTGAATAGCTATTTCCTTCTGTTATATACGACATATCCTCTGGGGTTAGATTGAAATTCTTAGGCTGATAAAAATTTATAAAATTCTCTGACAAAAATATATCATATCCAAGATGCTGTAGAATACCTATAACAGCTACAATTAATGATGATATAATCAAAGTCTTAAATATAATTCTTATTTCTTTTTCATCATTAACCATATTATAAACTACGAACACTAAAAACAAATAACATAAAAGAACAATCATTCCTTGATAAGTATCGGTATAACCTCTTATTGATATTAAAATATTTTCTGAAAATAACGAAGATAAGACTATAAGAAATGCATAAGACAATATAAATTTGTTATATTTGATACGTTTTATTAATATTTTATTTTTAACTTTCAGAAATGTAAAAATTATCCCCAATATTAATACTGCTATAATAAAACATAATGCTTTATAATAAGTAAAAATATCAAAGTGATAACAACCTTTCCAATAAACCTTTTCAATTCCGTTTAAAATAAAATATTTACCTTTCACAATTAGCGGAACTATGCCCACAATAAATAATACAGGAAAAAAGTGTATAACACTCCCCCTACTTTTCCCAATACTCTCAGTATTCAAAACTCCTATCCCCTTTTATTACCTTGTTTCTAAATCCCCGTAAAAATAAATCTTAAATACATTTACCATATTTTAACTAATTATAGCATAATAAGTTTATGTTTGTAAATCACTGAATAAATCTACGAATCCTTAAAGTCTACTCTTTTCTTCTATCTATTATAATTATACATTAGCCAAGTATAAATATTTTAGTTAGAAACTTTTCCGTCATTGATGTTTATTTTTTTATAACATATTCTAGCTACATTTTCATCATGAGTAGCTATTATGATTGTTATACCTTCTTTGTTTAATCTTTTAAGTATATCTAATACTTCACATTTGTTATAGTCACCTAGAGAGTTGGTTGGTTCATCAGCTAAGATAATATTTGGACTTGAAACAACTGCTCGAGCAATAGCTACACGCTGACATTCTCCACCAGACAACATATGAGGATACATTTCAAGCTTGTTTAGAATACCAAGTGAATCAGCAATCGAAATAACTTTTTCTTTTATTTTGCTCTTTTCTATATTTTTGTATTTCAGTGGCAACCCTATATTATATAAAATATTTCTGTTGTTAATTAATGCAAAATGTTGGAGAATAAATCCAATGTTGTCACTTCTGAATTTAGCCATATAAGTTTCGTTACCTATCACAACTTTATTATTGAATAAATATTCTCCACTAGTTTGTTTAAGTATTCCACCTATTATATTCAGTAATGTTGATTTACCTGAGCCACTTGGACCCATGATTGCAACCATTTCATTTTTATCTATCTGTATATTTATATTATTAAGAGCCTTTATTTCTGTATTTTTATATCTAAAATTTTTACAGATATTATTAAGTTTAATCATATATATTTTCCTTTCAAATTAATTTTCTTTTCGTATAGAAGAATAAATATTACTTTTATTAATATAAATATTCAAAATTAAGCATATTACAATCATTATAATAATTGATAATATCGAAGTTTGCCTAACTGCTTGTCTAAGTAAAATACGTTCAGATACATAAATGTTATCATACCCTAATATTAACCTATTAACTAAAGAAGCAATACTTAGTGATAACATGAATTGTATGAAAATTTGAAAAAATATTCTTAATTTTAATCTTAGTAAACTACACCCACAAATTAAATGGATTGAATATATTTTTTTGTTTTTATTGTAATTCCATATATATATATAAGCAATAATCGCTGATAATATTAGAAATAAAACTATAGAAGCTATTAAAAATATTCCTTTATTTGAGTTAATTGTATTTGAAATATTTCTAATATATGGATAAACAAAACCTTCGTTTACAACATATTTTAAGTCTAACTCCTTACTTATATCATCAATCCTTTTTCTATAATCGCAAAAATCTTCACCATTGTTTATTTTTATATAACCCCAATTTTTTAATGAATACAGTATTTTTTGAAATCTTTCATCATCTTCATTTAATATATCATAATTTAAGTCTAGAGAAGGAATTATAATGAATTCATCTAAAAAATAAATATTGTTATTTAATGTCACTGAGGTGTTTTTTTCAAAAAATCCTATAACTGTTACAGTTATATTTTTTGATAAATATTCAAAGTTAACTGTATCACCTATATTAATTAACTCTGAATATTCATGACCTAATATAGCTGAAACTGTTCTATTATTTTCAAATATAAAGTCATTATTTTCAAATCCTCTTCCATCAATTAATTGACTTTCAAGATTAAATATATCATAAGTGTTTTCTCCCATTTGCACAGATTTTAAAGATATACCAATTTCATCGTTTTCTCCAAAAAATTCTTTTCCATAATCAATTCTAAATTCATCTTTATAATTAAAATCATCTAATACAAGCAAAGACTGTGTATCAAACTCTAAATAGTTAAATTCTTTGTTTAGAATACCGCAAAATTTTTTCATTCGTTCTAGTGAATCTTCTTCTGAAAAAAATTGAAATAATGTTTTTTGATTATCTCGCCCATAAACATCGGTTACTCTTAAATACAATGATTCAATATTTTTATTATCAAAATCTATTATTTTGTGTTTTGCTTTAAGATAGTTTTTATTTGAAATCATAAAAGTTGTCATGCCAACAGTCAATAAACAAAAACATACTAATAAATTTATATATTTACTGAATTTATATTTCATATTTTCATTTCACTCCATTTCTATAAAAGAAATTATTTGATATTATCATATATAGATATATAAACAAGACCATAATTAAAAATATAGTACATGAAAATATAATCAAGTGAACACAATAGAAGCTTAAATGGATTTTCTGCAAGATATTGTAGTAAATAATTATATAACCACTAACAAAAAAAGCGGTATTCATCAAAGCCAAAACAAATATGTTTTTAAACAAATCAAACAGAATTTTTTTGAAACTTATACCTACAATTCTTTTAACCATAATTTCTTCCTTATAATATCGTAAAGTAAACATTAAAAGTGTAATAATAAGTATACTAATAAAAACAATTATGAACTCATTTAATGTATGTTTATCAATATCATCAAACATATATCTTTCGATGAAATTATCATCCTCTTTTATTATATCAATATTGTATTTTTGTTTTATTCTATTTACTGTATTATTTATAACATTACTATCTATGCCATCTATAACAAATTTACTTAGATATTCAATATTGAATGAATCAAGATTTAGAAAAGCTGTATTATCAAGCATTTTAGTAATATTTGTATCTATAGTACCCACTACTTCATAATTATTATTGTTAAATTTAAAATATGTTTTTCCATTTTCATCTAAAAAGCAATTATCTGAATTTAATATATTTTCACCAATCACAGCTTTGAAGTTTCCCTTTAAAAAATCTTCTTTCATAAAAAAAGCTCCATTTATCAATGAATTTGCATTATTATCTAAATGGCAATCTCCATAAATTCCCCATACTCTTAAATTGTTGAAATTATGTAGTTCTGATAATAAAGTTATATCAGAATATGGTTCAAGTAATTCTGAGAATTCATATAATGATGGTGTTTTGTTTTTTCTAAAAATAAATGAAACCGATTTATCTGAAATTAAAGAATTTGATATAGTTATTTGTAGATCAATAAAATCAATATAATTAATATATGATATAAACAATAATTGCAATAAAAAAATAATTGTTGAAAAACCCAAAACTAATTTTTTTGTCATATTTCCTCTTTCTTACTATTCTTTAAATTATAGTTCATATGGCACAATTATTTTTTTAAAATAACCATGCCATATACTTTTTTACTTTCTTACAAAGCAACACATTAAAGATATTTAATTTACATTTTCAGTGTACTACCAACCATAAAAAATTCTATGGTGATGCATTGCACCATGTCCTACATTACCAGTTGAAGCGTATACTTTACCTTCTCCCCATTCTCTACCAGATTCGTACGCAAATTCTTCCTTAGAATCTGCATAAACTACTACATTTGAGTAATGGTATCTATAGCTTCCATCTTTTTTTTCAACTATATTTGTATAACCTTCAGCTCCAACTCCTACATATCCATCCATAATCCACCATTTATCGGCATATACATTATAGTCATCAAACAATCCAAAATTTATACTATCGTTGCTTAAATCTATTTCAGCTATTGTCTTAGTTTCCTTAGTATAATCAATAGCATTTTCGGTTGCTAAAACAGGTGTTAACATAGTGGTAATCAAAAGAACTAAAATTAGAGTACCTATTAACTTTTTCATATATTTTCTCCTTTCATTTTGTCATTTTGCTCTAATAATATAGAAATAACATCTACACTATAAGCAAAATTTATTACTATTCTTGAACGTTCAATATGCTAGCTTTATATTGATTAGAAATCGTCATTTCTAATACTAGCCATAAATTAATTTTAAATAAACAATATTGTATTTTTGTAATATTAGCAAACTAAAATTTTTAACAACAGTTATGCTTGTCTACTTCTTTAATACTTTTGTGTTTCAATATCACTTTAATAGTAATTTTCAAAAAATCTAATCTATTTCTTTTATAAGACAATATCGTTAAATATGAATATAAAAACTTAACTGTTATTTTTCTCTTCTTTTAATTAACTTTTCTGTTATTCATAATTTTTTTATTTTTATTTCAACTTTATTTGTCATATAGACAAGCATTACTCCTTATCACTTTCTTTTTTTAGTTTTTTTATCTATATATTACTTTATTGGTAATATGTATAATGTGAAGATATCATATATTGTCGAAAATGTAAATGCTTTTTTGTGAATTATGTAATTATTTCATAAAATTGGTTAATATAAATAAATTTTGGATAGTTAAATAGTTTCAAAGCAGGCTAAAATATACGTTTATATTACTTTTTAATTATATTTATTGATTTTTTATTTTAATATTATAATAAAATTTTTATTCAAGTAACTATAAAATGTAAAATTATTAAATAATTTTAATTTAAAAGGAGTCAAAAACAGGGCAAAACATTTCTAGTTTTTGCCCTGTTCTAATAATTAAGGTTAATAGATATTTATATTATAATTATTTACCTAAAGCTTCAGCTAATTTAATAGCTTCAATCATACTGTCTTCTTTAGCTTTTCCCTGCCATGCAATCTCAAAAGCTGTTCCATGATCTACAGAAGTTCTTATTATAGGTAAACCTGCTGTTATATTGACACCACTATGAAATCCTAATAATTTTAAAGGAATATGACCTTGATCATGATACATAGCAACTACTATATCGTAATTACCCTCTATTGCTTTAAGAAAAACAGTATCTGGAGGAACTGCACCTTCAACATCAATACCTAAATCTTTCATTTTTTTCACAGCTGGATTGATAATATTAATTTCTTCATCTCCAAACAACCCATTCTCTCCTGCATGAGGATTTATACCAGCTACAGCTATTTTAGGTTTTCTCTTAACTATCTTATTCATATAATTATCTGCTAATTGAATAACCTTCTCAACTCTTTCTGACTTTAATTGTTCTATTGCTCCTTTTAAAGAAACATGGGTAGATACATGAATTACATTCAGCTTAGCATCATATAAGAGCATCGCATAATCTTTAGTATTAGTATAATGTGCAAGTATCTCTGTATGACCAGGGAAATTGTGCCCAGCTTTATGCATAGCCTCTTTGTTTAATGGAGCTGTTGCTATAGATGCAATTTGTTTATTATTTGCAAGTTCAACTGCTTTTTTTACATATTGAAACGCTGCATTTCCACACGCTATTTGAACTTTACCGGGTTGAAATTCATCAAGATCAATTAAGTCCATATCTAGTACATTCAAAACAGTATTTGATTGTATAAAATCTTCTGTTTTTTCTATTTTGTTTAAAGTAAAAGAATTAATTTTTAACTTTTCAGCACATTTTTCAAGTATTTTGTAATCACCTATCACCATAATACCCATTTTGTTAATTAAAGGATGAATATAACTTTTAAGTATTATTTCTGGGCCTATTCCAGATGGATCGCCCATTGTTACTCCAATAATGTCTTTTTTATTCACTTTATTCATCTCCTTTCCTGAAAAATTCAAGTGTTTTAACAATGGCATCCTCTTTTCCAAAAGCACCTGCTTTTAATGCAATTGTTATATCTTTGAAATTTTCTTCAACAAAATATCCATATGGTATACCCGGCATTATTTCATTTTTTATAAATGTTCCAGTAATTCCAAGATGATTAATCGTCTTTATAGCAATGTCTCCACCAGTCATAAGCATACCTGAAATTTCATAATTTTCTATAATAACCTTACCTATTTCACCCATAAAATTAGCAATTGTATCACTTACTTCATATGAACTTAACTTTTTCATACTGCCTATTTCATTACCTAATTTTACAGATTCTCTTGAAGGTGCACTTCTTATTATAAAATCTTCACCATCATTAACTAATTTTTCTGCTAAAAGTACAATACGATTTTTTTCTTTTTCACTATCATTAAACATCTTAGCTAAGTCTATATCAATAACACTGACATTTTTTTCTTTCTCCGCATATTCTATTTGTTTTCTAGTAACATCACTAACACTTCCCGCCAAAATTACTCCACTTCTCTTCTTGCTTTGAATATCTAGATGCTTTGATAAGTATTCAGCAAGTCCAGCAGAACCAGAATACAAAATACTACCGTCTATTTCAGAAATAGTAGATGCTATTAATTTCATATCATCATCAGCTACTGCATCAATGACGATAATGTTATCACCTGCATTAAACAACTCTTGAATTTTATTATTTAAATAATTTTTTCCTTTTTTTATTTCATTTATGTTTATAACTTTAACTTTTTTATCAGTTTGCTCTGATATTATAGCAGGAATATATGATTTGTTAACTGGTGTTTTAGGATCTTTTGAAACTTCTGTTTCTTCTAATAAAACTCCTTTAACATATACTTTACCATCTAATGTTGTTCTTCCATTAGAAGGCAAAGCAGGCACTAGTATGCATCTGTTGGTTCCTATAGCATCCATAACTCCAGATATTTCACTGCCTATATTTCCTCTAAAAGTTGAATCTATTTTTTTATAAACATACTTAATATTATTCTCTTTTAGTTTTGTTCCTAAATCCAATACCTTATTATATGCTGCTTTGCTGCTGTCAAATCTACTTTCTGTATCAACTACTATAATATCGCATATTTCTGATGCTTGATTAAACTTATTCCAATCTGTAAGCACAATAGTTTTTAAATTTTTCTTACTAAATTGTACCCCTGTATCATTTGAACCTGTAAAGTCATCAGCAACTATTACTAATTTTGTTCTCATGTAAAATCACCTCTGCAAAAAACTTATGCTTTTTTATTATTTTCCTTTTTATTTTTTCTTTTAACAATGTATGAAGTAAGTAACGGTGCTAATAATGCAGATGTAATTGTTGATGCTGCAACTTGTGGTGTAGCTATAGTAGCCATCGCTTTTAATGTAGGGTCAGCTAAAGCTACTGCCATAGGAGTAGCAACTGCATTTCCAGCAGTTGAAGATACTGCTGCACCTGCAACACCACTACCACCAGTTAATTTATCTGCTGCAATATTAAAGAATCCACCAATAAATACTGTCATAAGTCCCAATAAAATTCCCGGTGCACCTGCTGTTATAAGCATTTTAAAATCTATACCTGCTCCTAGTGCAAATGCAAAGAATGGAATTAATACTGGTCCGCCTTTTGTTAAAAACTTTCTCATATTATCATCTAAATTACCAAGAATCATTCCAAGTACTATAGGTATAATAACAGCAACCAATGACATTAATGGAATGTTTGCTATTCCTGCAGTACCTAATGCAACCATAGTTAGAAATGGTCCATCATTTATAGATACAACAGCTATTGCACCTATGTCTGTTTTATCTCCAAATTCTCCAGTTAATGCTGCGTAAAGTCCACCATTACTGTTTGACATTGCAGATATAATTGCTAGAGAAGATAAACCTAAGAAACCTTTATTACCAAATACTTTTGCTACTATTAAACCTAAACCAACTGCAACAATAAATTTAGATAAAGTAATTGCTGCTCCCTTTTTTAAAGCTTTTGGAGCTGCTTTAAAGCTTATACCAGCTCCCATACAAAATAAGAACATACCAATTAAAGGGCTAGCACCATTTTTAAATAATGCAGTAGTAAATCCTCCTATTTCTAAAACCTGTGGGAAAAATGTATTAATAAATGCACCTAAGATTAATGGAATTACCATCATTCCGCCTGGAATTTTTTCAATTTTGCCTTTAATATTCATTTTTTTACCTCCAAATAATATCTAATATATTTTCTGTAATTTAACTAAAATGTATACCCTATCCTAAATATACCAAATTCATTATGCCCCATACTTTCAGCTTTTGTACTTTTTCCATTTGCTACTTCTACAATTTCATTAAATATTTCTTCACCTACTTGATTTACTGTCACCCCTTCATCAATTATTTTTCCTGCATTTACATCAATATTGTCTATCATTTTTTTATAAGTTAAAGGATTTCCTGTAACTTTTATAACCGGAGCTATTGGAGATCCTGTTGGTGTACCTCTTCCTGTAGTAAATACTACTATTTGAGCTCCACCAGCTATCATTCCAGTTATCGAATCAATATCCTCTCCAGGAGTGTCCATAACATATAAACCTTTAACTTTTGTAGGTACTTGCTCTCCATACTCTAAAATTTCCTGCACTGGTGCATTTCCTGCCTTATATATACATCCAAGAGATTTTTCTTCAATAGTAGAAAGTCCACCTTCAATATTTCCTGGAGTAGGCTGACTTCCTCTTAAATCTTCTCCCATATTGAGTGCTCTTCTTTCTGTTCTATTCACTATATCAATTAGTTTCTTTGCAACGTTTTCATTTATACATCTTTTTGCTAAAATATGTTCTGCTCCAATTAATTCAGTAGTTTCAGATAATATAGAAGTACCACCATGATTAATAAGTAAATCAGATGCTGCTCCAACTGCTGGATTTGATGCCATACCTGATGTTGAATCCGATCCGCCACATTCAAGAGCTAAAATCAAGTTAGAAATGTCAAATTCAACTTTTTGCTGTTTTGATAGCTCTCTTGCCATCTCACTAGCTAACCTTGCGCCTTCTTTTACAGCACCTAAAGTTCCTCCACATTCTTGTATTTTAATCATTTCAACTCTTTTGTTTTCTTTTCTAATTTCTTCTGCTAAAATTTCTGGTTTTATACCTTCACATCCTAATCCAACTACTAGTACTGCACCAACGTTTGGATTAGAACCTAACCCAACTAAAGTTTTGAATGTCTGCTTATAATCTTCCCCTACTTGACAGCAGCCATGTTGATGTGGTAATGCTATCGAATTAGATACCAGATTACTTATTTTTACAGCTGTGTCTGAAGCACATATTGATGATGGTATTATTGCAAGATGATTTCTAATCCCATATGTTCCGTTAATCCTTTTATATCCCAAAATTTTCATTTTATACACCTTCCTTTTATTTTACTATTTTGTCTCCTCTACCTCTATTGCTTTCAATATTATGAACATGTACATATTCACCTGCTTTAATATTTTTCGTAGCTAAACCTATTGATTCTCCATACTTAATTACGTTTTCACCTTGTTTAATATCTTTGAGCGCTATTTTATGGAAATCAGGAATTTCTTCAACAGCTTTAAGCTCAAATTTCTTATTGTTAATTTCAGAATAAATCTTTTCTCCTTTTTTTATAACTGTGCAAACTGTAGCAACATTATCCTTGCTATTTGCTATTACTGAATTATTCTTCATTTTTTACACCTCCTGATACTAGATATAAGCAATATTCGTGCCAAATAAAAAAACGCTCTAATTTCAAAGCAATTTGAATAATAAGCGTTTTGCATTGTTTAATTTTTAAACGTATGCGTATATTATTTAGACAGTTTAGAATTTAATGTTGTTCTAGTTATACCTAATCTTTTAGCAGTATTTGTCTTATTATAACCTTCTTCTTTCAAAACTATTTCTATAACAGCTTTCTCTATATCTTCTAGTTTTCCCAAATTAATTATTTTAACTAAAGACTCTTTTTCTTTACATGGGTCATTATCCAAATCATTAAATATAAGTTCTGAAAAATCATCATCCAAAATATTTTTATTTCCCACTACTGCCATTTTTTCTGTAATATTTATTAATTCTCTAACATTACCCGGCCAGCTGTATTCTTCAAGTTTTTTTAATATCCTTTTTTCCAATTTTTTTGCTTCTCCCAAATATTTTTTCGTATATTTCTGATAATGTTTTTCTGCAAGTATCTTTATATCTTCTTTTCTGCTTCTAAGAGGAGGAATATCTATTTTAAGTACATTTATTCTATAATATAAATCGCTCCTAAATTTGTTTTCTCTTACTAATTCCTTTAAATTCTTATTGCTTGCTGCTATAATTCTTACATCTATAGGTATAACTCTATCTGAACCTATTTTCATTATTTCTTTTTCTTGAATTACTCTTAACAATCTAGACTGTATATCTAAATCCATTTCAGTTATTTCATCAAGAAAAATTGTACCTTTATGAGCTAGTTCAAATAAACCTTTCTTACCTTCTTTTCTTGCCCCTGTAAATGCGCCACCAGTATATCCAAACAATTCACTTTCAAGAAGATTCTTTGAAATAGCAGCACAGTTAACAGCAACAAAAGGACCATTACTTCTCTTGCTGTAATTATGAATAGATTGAGCAAATATCTCTTTACCTGTTCCAGTTTCTCCTGTTAATAAAATAGTAGAATCAGTTAAAGAATATTTTTTTGAAATCTCTATTGTTTTTTTCATTATTGAACTTTCACCTAGAATTTCATCAAAAGTATATTTGCCAGTCAAACCTTTTTCAGATAATTCAAACCTTATTCTTTTTTCTAATTCTTGAATTTTAGTTATATCTTGAAATGTTGCAACAGCTCCAAAAACCTGACCATCAACGATTATTGGTACTCTGTTAGTAGCGACTATAGCAGTTTCAAGGTTTTGAATACAGTTAAGTTCAGGTTCTCCTTTTTTTAATACTTGATTTATTCTACTGTTTTTAATTATTTCAGATGTTTTTTTGTTCATAACTTTGTCTTTATTCGTTCCTATGATTTTTTCTGCTGCATAATTAAATAATATTATTTTGTCTTCTTTATCTACTGCTATGACACCTTCTTGTATTGATTCAAGTATGATTTGATATCTTTGCCTTTTTATTTTTTCACTTTCTACAGCTTTATATAATTCTATAGATTCATTTATAGCATTTATTATAGATTCTTCTCCTGATTCTATTAAATCACACTTAAATCCTGCTTCTTTCGCTTTTTTAACTGCTATAGTATCACCTATTATTACATCAATATTTTTTTCCTTTGCATAATTTATTTTTTCAAATAAATCTTGCTCATCATTAATAGGAATAAAGCTTATATCCATATTCATTATATTACATATGGATTTTGCTCCAAAAACTACATTATCATATCCTATAACTGCAATTTTAATATTTTTATTATAATATTTATAAATAACTCTCAATAAATCATAACCTGTAACTTTTAATTCTACTACAGTAAAACCAGCTTTTCTTATTTCCTTAGCAGTTCCTCCTCTTGATATAATAATTTTAGCACCTTTTTCTACCGCTTCTTTGGCGCATAAAATTCCCTCTTCAAGATCACCTGTATATGTTAACAAGTCTATACCCATTGTATTTGTTATCTTTTCAACAATTTGTCTAAGTTTATCATATGGTGCCACAAAAGCCAATTTACCTTTCATAACTACCTCCATGTCTAAATCATTCTAAAAACTTTATTCATTATAACATAGTTTGTTTCAAATTTTATAAAATAACCTTTTTATTTAAAAATGTAAATATAAAAACGCTGAAAGATAAATTAAATAATCTTTCAACGTCTTTAATTATTCAGAATAATGTAATTTCTTTTTAATTTGCTAATTCATATATTGCGGCAGCCATAATCTGAGCATTCTTAATTAATGAGTTTATTTTAATATATTCATCTGGTTTATGCTCGACTTCTGGTTCCCCTTTAAATACTGGTCCAAAAGCAACTACGTTTTTCATAGATTTAGCATATGTTCCTCCACCAATGCAAATAGGCTCTCCAATGTCACCAGTCTTTTCTTCATAAACCATTCGTAACTTTTTAATAAAATCAGTGTCTGCTGGTATATAAAGACTATTAGAATGTCTCATGCTTTTTTCTTCCATATTGTTAGATTCCATAATACCTTTAAATTTGTCCATAAAATCTTCATATTTTTTAGTAACAGGATATCTCATATTAAATATAATACCTACTTCATTTTCATCACCTGATATTACACCCATATTTAATATAAAATCGCCTGAAATATCATCGTGCATATAAATATCCATAAGCTTTCCCCTAGTATCTCTTCCAATATATTTATTAATAAAATCTACTAGTTCGCCACTAGTTCCATCAAAATTTAATAAAGATAAATATTCAAACAATACAGATATTGCATTTATACCCTTTTCCGGAGTACTACCATGTGCTGATATTCCAAAAGCTTCAACAATAATTCCAAAGTCAGTAGATTCTACTTTAATTCTTTCCCTTTTTTCTGCAAGCTTTACAGCTTCATTTTTTATGTTTTCAGATATACTAATTTCTGCTTTTACATAATCAGGAACAACATTTGGAGCTATTCCTCCATTTATACTCTTAATATATTTATCACCTTGTGGTTTCATTTTTCTTACATACTTACAGTTTACAATTCCTTTTTCACCATTTATAATCGGATATTCTGCATCCGGAGTAAAACCTGCAACAGGCAAATCTTCACCTACATTTACATAATGCTTTACACCTGCACTTCCTGTTTCTTCATTCAATCCAAAAATAATTCTAACTCTTCGTTTCAGTGAAATTCCTAAATCTTTTATTGCTTTCAAAGCATATAATGCTCCGATTATAGGCCCTTTATTATCAATGGCACCTCTACCATATATTTTACCATCATGTATCTCTCCACCATAAGGAGGATATGTCCACCCATCACCTTCAGGAACTACATCTAAATGTCCAAGGACTACTATGAGTTCACTACCTTCTCCATACTCAGCATATCCAACCATATTATCTACATTTTTTACTCTAAAACCAAGCTCTTCACTTAACTTTAAACAATATAAAAGAGAGTTATGTACCCCTTGACCAAAAGGAAAACCTGATTTATCATTCTTTTCTACACTTTTTATCCTAATTGCTCCTTGAACACCTTTAATCATTTCATTTTTTAATTCTAATATCTTACTATCTAAGCTTTTTCTATCCATAATATTCCTCTCTTTCGAATATTTTTATTTTAATTTAACATTTAGAATCAGTAATAATATATACAAATATTTAATATAATATCAATCTAAATATTTTATTCCATTAACCTTCTTAATTCCAAGACCCGGTTCATTATTTAAAGTAATTTTATATTCTTCAAAAATTGATCCACCTACTACCGGATCTTCACTGCAAAGTACTGGTCCGTCTAAATCTATCTTCGTTATAATGCTTTTTGCTGCCGCTAAATGTACTGCTGCATTCACGCTTACTTTTGCTTCTAACATACATCCTATCATACATTCTACACCATATACCTCTGCAATAGAACAAATTTTGAGAGCATTGTGCAAGCCACCTGTTTTCATAAGCTTTATATTTATAAAGTCTGCAGCCCTTGTTTGAAGTATTTTTAGTGCATCTTGAGGTGAAAATACACTTTCATCTGCTAAGACAGGTATTGAAACATTATCTGTTACATATTTTAATCCATCTATATCATGTGCTTCTACTGGTTGTTCTACAAATTCAATATCTATCCCTGCATCTTCCATTTTCCTTAAAGCTTTAACAGCTTCTTTAGGCTTCCAGCCTTGGTTTGCATCAATTCTAAGATTAATATTATATCCGACTGCATTCCTTATTGATTTCATTCTTTCTAAATCCATCGATGCATCTTTACCTACTTTTATTTTTAATGTTTTGAATCCTTTTCTTATAGCATTCAAACTATCTTTTGCCATTTCTTCAGGGTCATTTACACTAATAGTTACATCTGTAATTATTTCTTCTCTATGTCCCCCTAATAATTTATAAAGCGGTGCATTGTATAATTGTCCATACAAATCATATAAAGCAATATCTACAGCTGCCTTAGCACTATTATTTTTTATTAAAGATTTATCAAGCCTTAGCATTATATCTTCAAAATTTTCTATATCCATTCCAATAATACTTTTTTTTATATGATCCTGAATAGCCCCTATTATAGCTCCTTTAGTATCTCCTGTAATAACACCCGTTGGTGGTGCTTCACCATATCCAATGTTACCTGTATCAGTATGAATCTCGACAATTACATCCTCTACACTATTAACTGTTCTCAAAGCAGTCTTAAAAGGTGTTTTTAATGGAACTGAAATTTCACCTATTCTAATATTTGTAATTTTCATTTCTATTACCTCCATATGTTTTATTTTAGTAGCAGTTTATAAATGTGTAACCATTGATATTACTTGTGTTAACATAGTATTTCCAAACTCATCCCTCCAATTAATAGATAAATTTATAATTTGGTTTTATCACTTACATATAATGATAATTTGTTATTAGTTACTTATTTGCTTAGCACAGAAATAGCTTTATTGAGTCATCCTGAGCGTTAGTCGAAGAATCTTCAGCTATCATTATTAAACTCAACATTTAATAATTAATATTCATATAATACAAAAAAACCAGCAAAAACAAGAAACTTGTTTTGCTGGTTTTCATTTACTCCGACATAGTTGTTCTAAATCACATAAATAAAGCAGCTATATTAATAATATTTCCTTTTAACATCAAGATATTTTTTTAATGCATCCTTGTATGATACCAAGATAGCTTTTTGAGATGTTCCATGATACCGCTTTTTAACTTCTTTTTCAATATCTTTTTCAAATTCTATAATATTTTTACCTATAAAAATCTTTTTAATAAAATTTTCAGTAATACTAATTGTATGAACACATCCCACATCTACTATCTCATCAGTTTCTGCATTCACTTCAAAAGCTATATAAAAAGAATTGTATATTACAGTTATAGCATTATCCATATTAGTCCTAGATTCACCTATGATGTAAACTGTATTGTTATCACACATAATATCACCCTATATAATTTTGCAATAAATTTCATACACATTTCATTAATATTTTTTTATAATTATATATTAAATATGAAGCATTTTCAAGCTTTATTCATTTCCATTACTTATCAATATGTTATTACATTATAAATAATATTTTACCTACAACACCCCTCTGATCTTCTTATAATTATTTTTTGTATAAAGAATCATATTTTATGTTAGAATCTATATTATAACATTATTTTAAGAAAGGTATAATTTTATGAAAGAAAAAGAAATGCTAAAATTAAAAAATTGGGCTGTTGTAGGTGCAACTCAAAACAAGGAATCTTTTGGTTATAAGATGTTTAAAACATTAAAAGATCACGGTTACAATGTATATCCTGTTACGCCTAGATATGAAGAAATTGATGGAATAAAAACTTACAAATCTATAAAAGATATCCGTAAAGAAATAGATGTAGTAGGTTTTATTGTAAATCCCAAAGTAGGTCTATCTGTAATTGAAGAGGTTATTGACTTAGGAATTAAAAACATTTGGATGCAGCCAGGAACAAGAGATCCTAAAATAGTTAAGAAAGCAGTTGATAACAATATCAATGTAACTTTTTCATGTGTAATGAATGAGTTAAGTGAAAACAACTAGAAATATGGTCAAAAAAGTACCGTCCCCTGATTATCAAAAGAAAACGAAGCATAATAATTTGATTATTAGCTTCGTTTCTTATATATAAATTTATAATATGTTTTCTAAACGTTTATATTATTTTGCTTTTTCAGGAGTATCTGAAAGTAAACCAACTTGATCCCAATCCCAATCACTATTTGTTGATCTTGCATCCCAGTTAGTAACTCTATTATTAACTGCTGATAGCTTAACTCTATAATGAGTTGGTGCTACTATAACTTGATCACTTGCATACTGCTGCCATTCATGATACGCATTTATAAGATATTCATCATCAACTCCACCGTCTTGTTTAAATGCTTTTTCAGAAGCAATAGCTGCTAATAATTTATCATTTTCTTCTGATGCAAATCTTGTGTAGTTATATACAGGTTCTCTTCCCCATAATCCTGATGGATCAGGATTAGAGCCTGTTTGCCAAGCTGCCATATATAACTCAACATCTGGATCGTCTTCTTGAACCATATCATAGAAAGCATTAAATTCCATTAATCTACCATTTTGCAGCTGTACATCTAATCCAACTTCATTCCAGCATTGGATATAAAATTGAGCTAAAGGTTCAGCTATATCTCCACCTGACATTGATAGGAAATTAATTTGTAATTTATTACCTTCTGGATCTTCTCTCATTCCATCTCCATCTACATCAAGGTATCCAGCTTCATTAAGAATTTGTTTTGCTTTTTCTGGATCATAATTGTATCCTGCCTGCTTATTGTTCCAAAATCTTGCATGTCCTGGATCTATTAATGCATTTGCAGATATTCTCAAACCATTATAGAACACCTCTGCAACTTGATCATTATCCATTGCATAAGCAATAGCTTGTCTTAATTTTACATCGGCCAACTTACAATTTTCATTCATTACAACTTGACCTGCTTCTTCATCGTATTTTCCTAATTTGAATCCAACATATCCAAAAACATCATGTATATCAGATAATAATGTAATATTACTTAAATCTTTATACTCTGGATAACTATCTAAATTAATTTCGTCAACAACATCAAATGTTCCTGATTTCAATGCTTCTACAATAGTATCTCTTCCTGTTCTTTTGTAAACAATTTTATCAACCTTAGGTTTATCTCCAAACCAATATGGATTTGGAATATATTCTACTGATTCACCCGGTACTATGTTAGAAATTACAAATGGTCCACAAGATAATGGATTTACTCTAACATTGTCATGAGCTTCCATATCTTTTAATGGAATATCCTTCAAATAGTGTTTTGGCTCAACATTGTAAGTAAGTCCTGAGCCCCATAAGATACCTGGATAAAATTCCTTAAATGTTACTTCCAATGTCTTCTCATCAATCTTCTTTAACCCAGAAATAGTATCTGCATCACCTTTATGATATTCTTCAATACCTACAACATTTTGGTAGTCACTGTCATATCTAACACCTGTGTAATCCTTATGTGCAATACATTCATAACAAAACATTAAATCATCTGCTGTTACAGGAACTCCATCACTCCAAGTCAAATCTTCGTTAATCTTATAAGTTGCTGTTTTAGCTTCCCTATTAAATTCTACATCACAATAGCCACCATTAACAATTTCATGATCAGTACCACCCATCATAAAATTACCATTCCTTGGTTTCATCAATTGTGAATCGTAAGCATCCTCATATAAGAATGTATTAAAAACTCCTTGGAAAGGTGTATCAGAAACCAACGCTACATTAAGAGTCCCTCCAACTGTTTCTCCATCTTTTTCTAGAACTGATGGATAAGGCAGTTCAATTTTAACTTCTTTAGGTTGATTATCCTTTACAGGTGTTTGAGCAGCTTCATTTTCTGGTTCTTGCCCATCCCCATTTTCTGGTGCTTCAGCATTCTGATCGTTATTTGCTGGTACATCAGTCTGTTTAGCACCACAACCTACCAAAATAAGTGATAGCACTAATAATAGTGAAATTAAAACTTTAAAATTCTTTTTCATACTTTCCTCCTTTTATTACCCTAATCTTTGTTTTGCATCGGACGCTCTTCTCACTGCTTGTCCGACATAATTTATACACAGCATCATCACTAAAATTAATAATGATGCAGGCAGCCATAACCATAACATATCTGACATCGCACCCGGAGTTCTAGCATAAGATACCAAAGTTCCAAGTGAAGGTGTAGAAGGTGGTAATCCAAATCCTAAAAAGGATAAACCTGTTTCTATACCTATATTGCCAGCAAATGATAAAATTAAATCAACAATAATAATTGAACTTATATTAGGTAAAATACCTGTAAGCATAATTTTCAAATCACTTGTTCCCATTATTCTCGAAGCATTTACATAATCTTTTCTATTCTCTGATAATGCTTTACTTCTTACCAGTCTCGTAAAACCTACCCAATAGAATATTGTCATAATAAATATAAAATGCCACATAGTATATTGAGGAATAACAACTACAAATGTAATAATAAGCAAGGTTGCAGGTAGTACTGAGACAAAATCAGCTATTCTCATTATTCCATTATCTACCTTTCCTCCATAGAAGCCTGTAATCAATCCAACCATTATACCTATAATTGATGTGAACATTGTTACAGCAAATCCTATCAAAATTGAATTTCTACCACCTATTAATAATTGAGCTGCTATTGATCTTCCTCCAATATCAGTCCCTAAAATAAAATCTTTACTAGGCGGCAAATACTTATTTCTTAAATTTATTTTCATAACAGCTTTTTGATCTAATATTAAAGACCCTATAATAACTGTTGCAAAAATGATAATCAACAAAATTAAACAAACTGTTGCAGTTTTATCAGCTTTAAATTCTCTCTTTATTATTTCCCAAAAAGATGTAACCTCATTAGCTTCTTTTAATGCTTTTTCATCTATTTCAGAGGCAACAGCTTTTACATCAATATTTTTATCACTCATTTGCTACCTCCTATTCTATCCTAATCCTTGGGTCAACAGCTGACATTATTATATCTGACAGCAAGCTTCCCACTAATGTTAAAAATCCAAATAATAAAACCAAAGCATTTATAACCGAATAGTCTCTGCTGCAAATTGAAGAAATAAATAATTCACCCATTCCTGAATAACCAAATATAGTTTCTATGAAAACAGAACCGCTTAAAAGTCCTGTAATTTGGAACCCAAAGAATGCAGCTATAGGAAGTAATGAATTTCTAAATATATGATGAGAGTAAATTTTATTCACTGGAACTCCTTTACTTCTAGCTGTTTTGACATAATCCTGATTCTTTGCATCAATTACTTCATTTCTTAAATATTGTACAGTATATGTTGTCCTCAAAACAGCAGCTGTAATTGCAGGTGCAATCATATAATGCAGTTTACTTAAAGCATAAGCTAGTGTTCCCTTTTCAATTCCTAATTCAACAGAGCCTGTGGTTGGACACCACCCCAGTCTATATCCAAAAATGAGTAGTACTATCAGCGCAAAAACAAACAAAGGTACGGCAAAACTTATAAAATTATATACTATTACTGCCTTGTCAAAACGGGAATTCTGATAACGCCCAGCATAAATACCCATTGGTACAGCAATTAAATACATTATTATCAAAGTCAATAATGATAACCAAAGTGTATTTGCAGCTCTTTCTCCAATTAATGAGGTAACTGGCATTTTGTATGTATACGATTTCCCGAAATCGCCGTCCCTAAAAATTCGAACCATCCAATTCTTATATTGAACAGGTATAGGATCATTTAGTCCTGCTTCCTCTCTCAACCTTTCAATTGCTGAAGGATCAATATTTGGTGTTATTAAACCTGTAAAAGGATCTCCTGGCATCATCTTGCCTAAAGCAAAAACGATTATGCTCAATATGAAAAGCTGCGGTATCATCACTAAAAATCTACGCAATACTGTTTTCCACATTTTTTAAATCCTCCTTATTTTTAATTGCAACAAAATGTGTATCTGAGATTTTAACCAAATCATATACTCCCCCATTTTTGTCATAGAATATACTTTCTAATTCTTTATATCCTTTCTCAAATTTGATTCTATTCATACGCATTTCATCTCTTTTTTGAACATTAATCTCGGGTATAGCAGCAATTAATTTTTTAGTATAAATATGTTGAGGATTATTATATATGTCTTCTTTTGTCCCTGTTTCAACAAATTTGCCCCTATACATAATATAAATATAGTCACACATATGCTTTACTACACCTAAGTCATGAGATATAAAAAGATAACTTAAATTAAAATCCTTTTGTATCGATTTCATGAAATTTAATATCTGTGCTTGAACTGATAAATCTAGAGCAGATACAGGTTCATCTGCAACAATAAGTTTTGGATTCAATGCAACAGCTCTTGCTATACCAATTCTTTGCCTTTGTCCTCCAGAAAACTCATGTGGATATTTATATAAGGTATCAGGTGGCATACCAACTATATTTAATAAAGTTAGAATTTTTTCTAATTCTTGATCTTTTGTAAAATTTTCAAAATTTCTAATTGGTTCTGCAATAATATCAATAATTCTTTTTTTAGGGTCCAAACTTGATAAAACGTCTTGAAATATCATTTGGACATCTTTATTATAGTTCATCTTTTTTCTATGCTTTTTACTATTAACTGGTTGTCCCTTATATAAGATTTCTCCACCCGTTGAATTTTCTAATCCAACTATAGCTTTTCCAATTGTAGTTTTTCCAGAGCCAGATTCACCTATAAGCCCATATGTCTTACCTTCTTTAATTGACATATTAACTCCATCAACGGCATAAACATAATCTTTTATAGTATTAAATACACCTCCACGAATAGGAAAATGAACTTTCAGGTCATTTATTTCTAAAAAACTCATATTTTGCTACCTCCATCATCTTTAAAGTGGAAATTCTTCCAGCAAGTACATCTTACAAAATGATCCTTTGATACCTCATGAAGCACAGGGTTTTTTTCATGTTCTGATTCTGAAATCCATGGAATTCTTGGAGCAAAGCGACAGCCTTGTCTTTCCAAGTATTTCAAAGATGGAACCATTCCCTGAATAACATGTAGCTCTTCTTGTGAATCTGCTTGAGGTACTGATTGTAGCAATGACCTTGTGTAAGGGTGAAGAGGATTTTTAAATAATTCTATTGTATCTGCACATTCAACTATTTGACCTGCATACATTACAGCAACTCTATTCGACGTCTGTGCAACTACGCCTAAATCATGAGTAATAAGTATAATTCCTGCATTAATCTCATTTTGAAGTTCTGTTAAAAGGTCTAATATTTGAGCTTGTATTGTAACATCTAATGCAGTAGTCGGCTCATCGGCTATAATTATTTCAGGTTTACACGAAAGCGCAATAGCAATCAAAACTCTTTGCCTCATCCCACCTGATAATTGATGTGGAAACTGATTAGCTGTTCTTTTTGGATTAATAATACCCACTTGGTCTAAAAGCTGTAACATCCGTTCATGCCTCTGTTCCTTGTCAAAATCAGTATGGTATATTAGCGATTCTTCTATCTGAATACCAATTTTTTGTAGTGGGTTTAATGAAGCTAATGGATCTTGAAAAATAAACCCTATTTCCTTACCTCTGATCTCATTTAATTGTTTCTCTGAATATTCAACCAAGTTTTCATCATTATAAATTATTTCTCCACTAACCTTTGTGTAGTTTTTGTTATGCAACCCTACAATAGAATTTGCTATTGTACTTTTCCCACAACCTGATTCTCCAACAATTGCCAGCACTTCATTCTTGTACAAAGTTAAATCAACTCCATCTACAGCATCGAAGTACTCATTTTGTAATTTAAAGGCAGTATGTAAGTTTTTGATTTCTAATAATTTTTCACTTTCCATTATTAACCTCCCTTCTTAGTATGTTTATAAATTATTTATATTTAGTACATATAAAAAGCTATGCACCTAGAAAATTTAATATATTCTTGCAATAAAATAGCATGAAATACCATTATATTTTGTATAATATAATTGTGAGAAACTAATTACAATAATGGAGGTTCACACTAATAAAAATTAACACAATTTAAAATAAAAGCTAATTAAAAGCATACCCTAGTTGACTGCTTTTTTTGTGTTTATAAATATAAAATCTGGTATTACATATATGCTAAATATTAAATTTTCAAGGTGCATAATTTAATTTTTATGCACAAAATTTTAGCTAACTTATATTTTATATGTGTAAAATTATATTTTTACCAAGTTTATGATGAAAATTTATTAAGCGAGTACATTATGTTGTTTAAAGATGTGTCAATATTATACTGTTATATTATTGTGTTTTTTCATTATAGTACCAAATAATATGTTTGTCAATAGTAGACATATTATGTAAATTGTTAATTAAAATTAACAATGAATATAAATACAAAATTCCTAATTAAGTCTTTAACATAAAGAATCTTTACCTATTAACTCATTATTATTCTTTACTCTGCTATGCTTATATACAATAAATCCTGCACCAATTATTAAAACATACCCTATAAAACTAAATAAATCAGGTATTTCTGAGAATAAAAAAACACCTAAAATGCTTGAAAATATTACGTTAGAATAATTATAAATAGATACTTCTCCAGCTAAAGCATATTTATATGCAGTTGTAAGTGAAAATTGACCCAGAGCAGCAGTCAATCCTGACGAAATAAGAAAAATTAATTGTATAGTATTAGGCATATGAAAATCATATAACGATAATGGTAGTGATACCAATGTTGAAATCAATGAAAAATAAAAAACTATTGTATACTTATCTTCTTTATCACCCAGATAACTTACAAATGTATATGCTAATCCTGCAAATACTGCTGACATAAAGCATATTACAGCTGGAAATGACTGTTGAAAATTGAAACTTGGTTTAATAATAAAAATTGCTCCAGCTATTGCTATAAAAAGTGAAATTACTTGATGTTTAGTTATACTTTCTTTCAAAAATATTGCTGCAAAAATAGTAACAAAAAAAGGATGCATTTTATTAAGCATGCCAGAATCAGCAAGTATAAGTCTATCTATCCCATAAAAATAGAACAGCATACCTATAGTTCCAAAAATCGCTCTTCCAAGAAGATACTTTCTATTTTGCTTTTGCCCCCAAGGAATTTCGTGTCTACTAATTACCACAATAACTGATATAATCAAACTAACCAAATTCCTAAAGAAAGCTTTCTCAAAAGTTGGTACATCTCCTGATAATTTTACAAATGCTCCCATAGCTGCAAAACTTAACGATGAAAAGAGCATGAGTAAAACTGCTTTAGTTTTATTATTATACAATCTGCCACCTCTATAAAATTTAAATAATTTATCAACTATATGTTAATAATCAAATCTGTGATAAATTGTATTGTATCACTAAGTACATTATATATCAATATATGCACAACTCTATTAAAAGATATTGTTCGTGAAGTGTTTAGAAAAAAACACGCGCTTTATTTGTATTTTAAAAAGGTGGAGATCTAAATCACCACCTTTATTTTTACCTAAATTTGTTTATCCAAAATAATTCATAAACCAAACTATTGCTGGAATGTTTATTAAATCAACAAGGAATGCTCCAACAACTGGCACTATTAAGAAAGCTTTTCGTGAATATCCATACTTTTCAGTTACTGCCCCCATATTAGCTATCGCATTAGGTGTTGCACCTAGTCCGTGTCCCAGCATTCCTGCACTCATTACTGCCGCATCATACGTTTTCCCAAGAAGTCTAAATGTAATGAAGTTTACAAATAAAAATATCACAACTATCTGACAAGTTAATATTATAATCATCGGTCCTGCAAGATCTGCAAGCTGCCACAATTTTAATGACATTAATGCCATAGATAAGAATAAACCAAGACATACATCACCTATTTTCTCAATGACTTTCATATCTATATTCATAAATTTGAATTTATTGTTTACATTTCGTGCAATAACTGCAACAAACATAGCACTAACATAGCTTGGAAGAATTATATCCAATAAACCTGATACTTTTTTACCTACCAGTGAACCTATGGTCATACATAATGTAATAAGAGTTATATGCTTGATAATAGTTAAATAGTCTACATCAAACTTCTTTTCTGACTCTATCTCTTGACTGCACGCTTCTTCAACTTCATCAGGTTTTAAGTTGTATTTATCAATAAGTCTTTTAGTTACAGGACCGCCTAACAGTCCTCCAGCTACAAGCCCAAATGTTGCTGCCGCCATACCAACAACTACGGCTCCTTCATATCCCATAATTTCAGCTGTTTGTCCAAAGGATGCTGCACCACCGTGTCCACCTTCAAGAGAGATTGCACCTGCCATTAATCCAAACATTGGAGCAATTCCAGTAAGTTTAGCTAATACTACACCTATACTGTTTTGTAAAATACCGAGAGCTCCGCATAGAAGCCAATAAACAATTAATAATTTCCCACCTTTTTTTAGTAGAGCAAAGCTAGCTCCAATACCGACAGTAGTGAAAAATGCTATCATCATAGGGTCTTGGAAAGTAACATCAAAATTTATATGAATTATATTTGTCTGCCAAAATACAAAGTTCATTAAAGCAAATATTAATCCTCCAATCACTGGAGCTGGTATACAAAATTTTTCCAAAAAATTAATACGTTTTCTTAAAAAATATCCTAACAAAAACAATAAAGCTGCAACTGTTAATGTTCCAACGTTATCTAAATTTATGTTTAAAATTGAATTAATCATTTCAAATGACATATAAGTCCTCCCTATCTTATAAAGTTCAATGAATTAAAAATGTCCTAGATAGTACTATCACACTTATAATAAGCAAACTCTATGCCAAAAATATTCATACTTCCTAAAATATTGTTTTTACAAGTTAAAATGTATTTTTCTCATATTGACAGAATCAAAAAAAGCCCTGCAAAATTTTCCACTTAAGAAAAATATGCAGGGCTCTTTTGTCTAATTCAAACTATATTCTTTAATTTTATATCTTAATGACCGCTCACTTATACCTAAAGATTCAGCTGTTCTTTTTCTATTGTTATTATTATATTCTAAATTCAATTTTATAGCTTTCTTTTCAATTTCCTTTAATGTCTCGTTAGCATTAATATTTATACAATTTGTGCTGTAATCAGAAATATTTTCATTATTAAAATTCTTATGTATATTACTTTTCGGTTCTAATTTTAGAGAATCTTGTTGAATTACATCTGATGTGCTTAGCAAAATCGATCTTTCAATAATGTTCTCTAATTCTCTTATGTTGCCATCAAAATAATGTTCTTCTAAAGATTTCAATGCTTCATCAGATATTGTAGTAATATTTTTATTAAAACATATATTATATTTTTGTATAAAATGCAGTGTTAGATATTTAATATCTTCTTTTCTTTCTCTTAAAGGTGGAAGATGTATATTTATTACATTAATTCTATAAAAAAGATCTTTTCTAAAAGCACCTTGTTTGATTTCTTCTTCTAAATTTTTATTAGTAGCACATATGATCCTAACATCTACCTTGTAGGTATTATCTGAACCAATAGGTCGAACTTCTCTTTCTTGTATGAACCTTAGAAGTTTAGATTGGAGATTAATATCCATTTCTCCTATTTCATCTAAAAACAGTGTTCCTTTATCAGCCTTTCTAATAATACCTATCTCATCCTTATACGCTCCAGAAAAAGATCCTTTTTTATAACCAAATAGTTCACTTTCAAAAAGATTTGCTGGAATTACTGCACAGTTTATAGCATTAAAAGGCTGATCTTTTCTTAAACTTGAATAATGTATTTTTTGTGCAACAAGTTCTTTACCCGTCCCGCTTTCTCCTGTAATTAGAACATTTGAGTTAAAATCTTTTATTTGATTTATTAAAGACAAAACAGACTTAATTTTTTTAGATTTACCAATAATATCTTTCTTTATATAACCTTCAAGACTAGCAATTTTTCTTTTAAATTCTAATTTTTCTGATGCCTTGTTTAATAGAAATAAAAGTTCCTCATTTTCAATAGGTTTTGAAAGATAATAAAATGCACCGATTTCTATAGCTTTTAGAGATGTTTTTATGCTGCTGTACGCTGTCATCATGATAATCAATGCTTCTGGCTTCTTGTCTAATATTTTTTCTAGAACATCTAAACCATTAACATTTCCAAGTCTTAAATCAAGGAGAATAATATCTATATTTTCTTTAGCTATTAATTCTATACCTTTTTGATAATCTTCAGTTGTGTATACTTTGTAATAATCTTCTAAAAGATATTTTAAAGAAGATAATATTGCAGTTTCATCATCTATTACTAATATTTTTTCCATTTCAACTCACACTTTCTACTTTTATTGTCAATGTCATTCCTTCATTCTCTGCTGATTTAGCATATATTAGACCGTTGTTCTCATTTACTAATTTTTTTACAACAAACAAGCCTAGTCCGTTACCTTTGTCTTTTGTAGTATAAAAAGGATCAAATATTTTTTGTAAATTGTCGTTTTCAATACCTTTTCCATTGTCCTTTATTATAATAAAGATATTATTTTTTTCATTTATAATATTTATATTTATATAAGGTTTCTTAATATCTTCTAAAGCACTTTTGCTGTTTAATAAAATATTAATAATAATCTGCCTTAAATGGTTTCGGTCAAATAATATTTTTGTAGTTTTATCAATATCTATATTTATGCTAATGCCTTTTAACTGATTTTTTATGAACATTATAGCTGATGAAAATTCATCATATAATTTTAATTCTTCTTTTAAAGGTTTTCTAGGAGAAGTATATTCTATAAACTCTTTTATTAAACTATCTACACGGTCAATCTCTCTAGGTATATCAGTTGTTAAAGATTTCTGGAATTCTTTATTATTTAGTTTTTTAGGTATTAAATCTGCATAAGTTTTTATAGCTGTTAAAGGATTTCTAATTTCATGTGCTATAGATGATATTATCTTGTCCATAAATCTAAGCTTGTCATTTCGCTGAATTTCATCCTCCATTATTTTACTTTCTGTATAATCTTTAAATATAACTATTTTCAACCTATGCTTGTCTACATCTTCTATGCTTGTAACAACATACTCTATATACCTGTCCTTAATAGTTTCATTAGATTGTTTAAAATCATTGTTTTGAATTATTTCATAAATTCTATTTTTGATTTCTATATTAGAAAATATCTCTTTTCCTACATCGTTCAAAAAGATTACTTCGTTATTAAAGTTTAATGCCAATACACCTGTTAAAATATTATTTAGAACTATCTCTCTAAAATTTTTTTCTTCATTTAATTTTCTATTTTGTAATCTTAATTGATTTACTAATAATTTTTGTTCACGTGTTTTACTTTCAACTTCTTTTTTTAATCTTAGATTTATTTTTTCTATTATTAATATTACTCCGCAAAATACAAAAAATATTATTACCAACACAAAAATAGCAATGCTTGCAGTTTTATTTGTTTGATTTACTGGAGAACCAAACCATTTCCTATAGATAATATCATACATGCCGTTTTTATGAATTTTTTTTATACCTTCATTTATCATTAGAAGAAGTTGTTTATTTTCAGGTGACACTGCTATTGCATATTTTGCTCTATTTAAAGCAGAACCAACGATTTTAATATCATCTCTTGTTTTTTGTTTATTGCTTAAATAGTTTACAGTTAATGTATTACCTATAAGTGCATCAATTTCATCATTTAATAATAGATTCAAAATTTCTTCTAAACTATTATATTGATAAATAGTTATATTATCTATGTCTTTAATAGTTTCATACAATGTGTCTTCTTTAAGCAGTCCAACTTTCTTATTTTCTAAATCATTTAGATTTTTTATGTTTTGATTTTCTTTTAAAACAAATATTGATTGAGTATTTTCTAAAAAACTATTAGAAAATATAAATTTTTTCTTACGCTCTTCACTTATTTTCAATCCTTGAATTATATCAGCTTTATCGTTTTCTATAGCATGGTATGCGTTTTCCCAAGGCATAGGATTAAATACAAAATCTTCACCCATTGTTAATCCTATAGCTTTAATTATATCTACATTAAATCCTTTATAGACACCGTCCTCATCAACATATTCATAAGGAGGTAAATTGTTATCACCAGTTACTATATATGTATTTACATCAGCGTAAGTTGGAGAGATTAGTAAAAAAATAAAAACTATAATCAAATATATGATTCTCAAAATTCATGCTCCTTTTCATTATGCATTAATTAGTTTTTATATTATTGATCTTATTTGTAATTTTGTTTTATTCTAGTAAATACTGTGAATTATTGTAACACGAAGTATGAATAATTTCAATTGTTGCAAGTTTTTTAAACGTGTTAATATTTTATTAAAAATGCACTAAATGAAACATTTATAATGTTTTTTTCTAAAAATGGTTGATAAAATGATAGTTTTTTTGTTTATATATATAGAAAATTAATTTTTTTAAGGAGAAATAAATGAAACTATATGAAAAGATTATTTTTGATAGTACTTTATATTCTATGTGGTATTTTTATAGTAAGCAGGATATTAAGCAATTTAAGCAGAATAGCACCATTTTACTCTAACGGTTCTTTTAGTTATTTTAAAGCCACTTTTGACTTTAATATATTTGATACAGAAATTTCTTCTACGATTTTAAAGCAGTGTATAGCAACATCTGTTGTAGGACTAATAATAGTTTTTTTAAATTTAACTAGAAAACAAAGAATATTACATATTGCAACAATTATTCTAATAGTTAAATTAATACCAGCATTATTTAGACATGGAGTATTTGACTTACAAACAGTATTGATTTTAATAATTACCTGCTTTATTTCTAGTGAATTAATTACATATATAAAATTAAAAATAATGACAAAACTAGAAAAAGCTAAATAAACATTATAATTATTAATTAAATATGCTTAACAAATAAAATTTAAGTTGTATATGTGAGGGAGTTGAAAATACTTTAGTATTATCAGAAGATGCTTTAATAATTATGTTATTCTTAAGTGAAGAAAAATACAAAATATCTACCATTGATGATTTAATAGTACAATTTGATAATGGTGATGTATTCTATAATATATATATTGTAGATTAAAATATCTCTTATAGAGGAGTTTTATATACCATAATAAATATGGAAATGGATGATACTTTATGCGAATTTGAGACGGTACCAATTTGGTCAATTAATTGACCAGATTGGTGCCGTCCCAAAATTTGCATATTATTTTATAATCTCTAAAACAGTATATTTAAATAAATCAGGTATCATTTCAAAAGATGACTTAACATGTAGCCTTTCAGTAAATTTATGTGGATCCTTTGAAACTGGTCCAAGATTAACTACAGGTAGACTTAATTTTTTAATATCCTCAAAAGGTATTGAATATCCATTTTCTAATACTGGCATATTAGGTTTTAAACTATTTACAACATCTTCATATTCGTCTATCTTTGTATAACACAAATCTGCAATACCAAAGTAATTTTCAATATTCCATTTTATATTATATTTTTCCAAACTGTATTCATTTACTTTATCTAGTACTTCAAGCATATATCTTTCTTTCTCTGTTTTTCCATTATTAGTTGTATGGGAGTAATATGGAGGTCCATAAGCTATAATTATTTTAGGTTCCTTATTTGGGCATACTCTAACAGCTTCTTTTATAATATCTATAGTAAATAGCCTTTGATCTTTAAATTTATTTTTATTTTCTTTAATGTAAACATTCATGCTTTTTACAAATTCCTGTCCAATTACTTCCTTATTGTAATTATATAATTCTTCATAAGTCAAAACTTTGGGCTTCCAAAGGCACTCGTTTCTTATACCTGTTATTTCTTCATATTGTTTGCTAGATTCTTTAAATTTATCTAAAACATTTTCAAATGCTCTATACGCAGTTTCCTTTAACAACTCCATTATTTGTTTAGGTGTATTGCTGACAGTATAAATTGTATAGTATGAATAAGCATAAGCACATGTTGACACATTATACTGCTCTTTTGTATCTCTCATTTGTAAAACTGTTGGTGGGACAGTGTAATGTCCATTTGCATAATCTACAAACTTTGTGTTTAAGTTCATCTCTCTTTCTATTTCTGCTATCATATTCCCTGCATTTATACCGCCGTAAATATGGCTGGAATGAGTTTCTTTTCCCATACAATAAAAAATAGGAAGTACTTTTCCTTCACAACCAACAAATAAACTATATCTTTTAACCCCCATATCTGGTTCGTTTATTACATATGCTTTGCAGTCAAGATTATATTTTTCACTTATTTCATTTATTATAGGAACAGCTGTCAGCATTCCTACAGAGTTATTTTCTTCATCAGGTACCGAAACAAACAAAACATTTCCATCAAGCTCGTCTGCTTTAATACTCAAATCCTGCATAAGTGCTATACTGAGAGCTTGTCCATACTTCATATCATTAATTCCTCTTCCAAAAAGCCATTCTCCAGATAACAAGTCTTTCTTAGCTTCCTCTGGTAAAATATTAGGGTCAAGATTCTTAGTCAATTCTTCTGGGTTTAATGCCAAATCCTTATAATCTCCATAACCCTCAAAATCTACAATATCATGATGTCCAAATACTATAGCTGTATTATTACCTTTTCCTTTGACTAATGATGTAACAACATATCTTCCGAACTTATCATCTTTTATAGGATGCATGTTTACATATTGTGGATTCTCTTTAAAATAAGTAATTTCATTTAATATATTATATATTTCTTTTTCTACTTCAATTTCTCCTTCACTTTCAGAAATGCTTGGTATTGCAACCAGCCTAAATAAAATCTCCTTAATTTTATCCTTTTCGTACCAAGTCAACGTAATCATCTCCTTGTTTTGTTTTTGAACAGCAAAAGACAAAGCAGTAATACTTTATCTCTTGCTATAATATCATATTTATTTTATTTTGTTTATTGTTTTGTTCCTATCTTTTTCCTATCCTCATAAAACGGTTGGAATGATAAATCAACTTGTCCTATGCCGAGATATCTAGCTTTATAATCTTTTAATAGTTGAAAATATCGAGGACTTAAAATAAGAATAACTACAACATTGATAAATGTAGGTATAGCAGATGTCATATCAGCAAAATTCCACACATCCTGTCCCGGCATTCCATTTAATACTGCATAAACTACTAGTAAAAACCCCGGTAATGAATATACAACTTTATACACTTTTAGCACTTTGTTTTTAGCTTCTACATTTTCTTTGAACAAATGTCTCAACAAAATTTCATAATAAGAATACCATCCACCAGCTGTTGTTAGTCCAAACAAAAACACTCCTATAGTAACTATAACACGTCCAAAAAATCCTATTCCCGTTTCAAATGCAGTTAATGTCAGCGTAGCCCCTGCTAATCCTGATGACCATGTTCCAGTTATAACTATTACTAACGCTGTAATAGTACATACAACCATTGTATCTACAAATACTTCAAACGATCCCCACAAACCTTGTTTTATAGGATGATCTGTTTTTGCTGTTGAGTGTATCATTGGTGATGTTCCCCAACCAGCTTCATTACTGTACACTGAACGTGCAATACCTACTCTAAGGACCTGTGCTGCTGCAGCACCAGTAAACCCTCCTACTGCCGCTGTTCCCGAAAACGCACTTCTAAATATTAATTCAAAAGCAGGAACAATTTGTCCAGCATTCTTTAAAATAATAAATATGCCTGATAGTACGTAAAACAAACACATAAAAGGTACCAAATATCCAGCTATTTTTCCCAGTCCCGGTATGCCTCCTATTATCATTAAATAAGTTAATGCCAAATATACAAAACTAACTAATATCATATTAATATTAAATGTTCCACCTACTGCTTCTGATACCGTATAGTTCTGTAGAGTAATAAAAAAAGTAGAAAATATTCCTGCTCCAAATATTAATGCTAATGGAGCCCATCCTTTAAACCCCTTCTCTTCTCCTAGTCCTTTTTCCATATAATAAGTAGGTCCTCCATATGGATTCCCTTCTTCATCTTTTGAACGATAATGCACTGCTAATGTAACCTCAACATTCTTTATAAGCATACCTATTAATGAAGTAATCCACATCCAAAAAACTGCTCCCGGACCTCCAACTGCAACAGCTGTTGCAACTCCACCTATGTTACCTACTCCAACTGATCCTCCGATTGCCGTACTTACTGCTTGAAATGGAGATAATAAACCTTCATCACCTTCTCCACTACTTCCTTTAAGCAGTTTTCCTAAAGTCTTTTTCATAATATGTCCAAAATATTTGAATTGAAAAAATCTCGATCCAATAGTAAAAAATAAACCAACGAATAAAATTGTTATAATAAGCGGCAGTCCCCATAAAATTTCAACCGCTTTCTCCAAAAAACTAGACATATACATTCCTCCTTTTAATTTTTATAATATAAATAAGTAAATTCACCTCCTCACTTATGATCAAATACCTGTTTCTCTAATCATTAGATGTTTTATGAGATTTAACACCTTAAAAATGGGTACACTAAATACCAATTTAAACCATGGCTTCACGGCTTAAATTGTTTAAAATTTATTAAAGAAACATAATATTATTTTTTATAAACTAATTTACCACCCATAAATGTCATTTCAACATTCATATTTTTTATTTCAGAAGAATTTATCTCGAAAATATCATCTGACATAACAAAACAATCAGCTAATTTTCCTTCTTCTATTGTTCCCTTCACATCCTCTTCATAGGACGCATATGCTCCGCCTTTAGTAAATATACTCATAGCTTCATCGATTGTAAGCTTTTGGTCAGGCAGCCAACCTCCTTCTGGATATCCTTTAAGATCCTGCCTGTTAACTGCTTCATGCAAATTATAGAATGTTTGATAAAATTCACAATATGGATAATCAGAACCACCTGCTACATGAACACCTTCATCAAGCATTCTTTTGAAATTGTATGTGTATTGTGCTCTATCTTTGCCTATTCTATCTTCTACTATACGAAGATCATAATCTAAAAACACAGGCTGTATATGTGCTATAACTCCAAGTGTACTGAATTTTTTTATTAAATTTTTATCTGTTATTTGACAGTGAACAATCGAATGTCTCATATCTTTTCTAGGTTCTATTTTTTGAGCTTTTTCTATACTTTCTAATGCTCTATACATTGCAGCATCACCAATACAGTGAATAGCAGTAGTCATATTTCCATTTTGAGCTGTAAGAACCCATTCATCCATTTCTTCTTGGGTATAGCATGCAATCCCTGATGTAGTTGGATCATCAGCATAAGGCTCAGTCATAAATGCTGTTCTTCCACCTAAAGCACCATCGCTCAGTATCTTCAAAGGTCCTATTTTGAAATTTTCATCACCATATCCAGTCTTATATCCCTTAGCAAGAAATTCTCTATATTGACCAATATTAGAAAATAAGCATTGCTCATAAACTCTAGTTTTCATTTTACCTTCTGCAAAAAGTTCTTTATAGGCTTTGATAACATCTTCATAATCAACACCCGGAATAGTAGATAAATCATCAGTTTGAACTGAAGTTATTCCTTGTGCTGCATATGCTTCAGTTGCATCTATAAGCATGTTCTTTATATCTTCTAATCTTGGAGCAGGAACTTTTCTATAAATTAAATCAAGTGCTTTCTCTCTAAATACACCTGTTGGTTCTCCACTTTTATCTAAATCAAACCGTCCACCCTCTATTTGACTGCTATTTTTTGTTATTCCTATTATAGATAATGCTTTGCTGTTAACAACTGCAATATGCCCACATACTCTAGTCAAATATATAGGTATCTCTGTGGAAACTAAATCTAAATCATATCTATTTAAAAATCTATTCTCTTTAAATAAGTCTTGATTCCATCCTCTTCCCTTCAACCATTCTCCTTCTCTTATTTTCTTATCTTTAAAAAACGATTTTGTTTTTTTAACTACTTCATCAATACTCTTTGAACCATTTAATTCAACCTTTGTCAAACTGTATCCGAAATCTAAAAAATGCATATGGCTGTCAATAAACCCCGGCACTAACATCTTCCCTTTGAGATCTATTATTTTAGTATTTTTAGTTTTCAACTTCAAAACCTCATCATCTAGTCCAACCTTTACAAACTTACCTTCATTAATAGCTACTGCTTGTGCTCTTTGATGTTTTTCATTCATTGTTTCAACTTTCCCATTTGTTAAAATTAAATCCATTTCTACTCCTCCTTATAATTAAAATTTGATTTAACTTTATTACGAAATCTTATTAGTCATTTATTTACTTTTTATTTAAGATTTGGGTATATATATATTATAGCACCATTATGTCGCATGTCAATGTTTTTATATAAATATTTCGTCATATCGGTGCATATACTTATATAAATATATTAAAAATGATATTTTATAAGTACTTAAAAATAAAAAATTTATTATAAGGATGAGTTAAATGTCTTTTGGAAACAAATTGAAACAATTAAGACTAGAGAATAATATGACCCAAGAAGAGCTGTCAAATATTTTAAATGTTTCAAGAGCAACAGTCGGTCGCTATGAGAACAATGAAAGATTTCCTGACAAGAATATTTTAGAAAAAATTGCTGATTTTTTTGAGGTTTCTATTGATTTTCTTTTTGAAAGAGTATATAAGAAAAATGGACGTTTTCAAACAAATATAAAAGAAGATTCAGACAAGTATGAATTTTACAAAGAAATAATAAATGAAATTACTAATAAACTTATTGAAGAAGATATTATAAAAAAAGGTGATTTAATACCTAAAAATATTTTACAGCTAACTGTTAATTACGGTCTTAATGCTGCTGTAGAAATATTTAAAGCTAGAAATAATTTAAATTAGTAAAAAGTAAGAACTCTACTAATTTTAAAAGCAGAGAACTGTAAAATTCTCTGCTAATATTTTAATTCACTTTCTACAATACTCACCCATAAATGTCTATCCACCATAAAAAATTCTTATAATCACTATTCCCTTAAAAATTTTCAATACTATGAACAATATAATAAACTCTCCACTATAGCACCAGACTTTAAATGTGTGCTAGTATAATATAAATGGAGGTAAAATATAATGGAAAAAAAATACAAGACAGCCCAAGTAGCAAATATAATTGGTGTACATCCTAATACTGTTCGACTGTATGAAAAACTTGATTTAATACCTAAAGCTCAAAGATTATCAAATGGATATAGAGTTTTTACCGACTTTCATATTGAACAGTTTAGACTTGCGAGGACTGCACTTAAAGTTGAAGTATTACAGAGTGGACTTCGGAAAAAAATAATTCATATCATTAAATTATCTGCAAAAGGTAAATTTCAAAATGCAATCGCATGTACAAATGGCTATATAAATCAGATCAAAATAGAACAAAATCATGCTGAAGAAGCTATAGAAATTACAAAAAAACTGCTTTCCGGCATAGAAAATGAAGATAACAATATAGCTTTGACAAGAAAGCAAACAGCAGAGTATCTTAAAGTTACGATAGATACATTAAGAAATTGGGAAATGAATGGACTTCTTTCAGTAAAAAGAAAACAAAATGGATATCGTATATATACGCAAAAGGATATTCAAAAATTGAAGATTATACGTTCTTTGCGCTGTGCAAATTACTCTCTTTCAGCAATTTTACGTATGATAAATGCAACCTCCAAAAACATGAGAATTGATATACGAAAAGTTATTAATACCCCCAATAAAGATGAAGATATTGTAACAGCCTGTGATAAACTTCTTACTTCACTAAGCAGTGCAGAATCAAATGCATATTGCATTTTAAATCAATTAAAATCAATGCAGGAAAAATTTAATATAAACCCTACAGTTTAACACCAGACTTTTTTATGGTGTTATTATTTTATCTAGTAAAAAACAGGAGGTTTATATACATGGAAACAATTAAGATTAATGCTCTGTGCAAAGCATATGGAGATGTGCAAGCTGTAAATAATGTTAGCCTATCAGTAAAACATGGCGAAGTGTTTGGATTGCTTGGAGCAAATGGAGCTGGAAAAAGTACAACGATTGAATGTATTTTAGGTACAAAGAAATTTGACCGTGGACAGATTTCAATTTTAGGAATGAATCCTCAAACGGAGCGGAAAAAATTATTTGAACGAGTTGGAGTTCAATTTCAAGAATCAAAATATCAAGATAAGATAACAGTAGAAGAACTATGTGAACTCACACAAGCTCTTTACAAACAACCTTCAGAGTACACAGAATTATTAAAGCAATTTAATCTTTTGAATAAATGTAAAAGCCAAGTAAGTGAACTTTCAGGAGGGCAGAAACAAAAACTATTCATTATACTTGCTTTAATTCCTAATCCAGAAGTTGTGTTTTTAGATGAACTTACAACAGGATTGGATGCAAAAGCAAGGAGAGATGTATGGAAATACTTATCTAATTTAAAAAGAAAAGGGCTTACAATTATTTTGACTTCTCATTTTATGGATGAAGTAGAAACATTATGTGATAAGATTTGTATTCTGAAAAAAGGAACTTGCATTTTCTACGGAACTGTAAAAGAAGCAATAGCTGGAAGTCCTTTTGAAAAATTAGAAGAAGCTTATTTATGGTATACTGATGAGGAGGATTTTGATTATGAAAGTATTTAGAACAATGCTAAAAACAGAATTAAAATTATCACTTAGAGGAATGGATATGTTTATATTCGCAATTTGTATGCCTGTAGTTGTTACCATTCTTCTTGGCATTATATATGGAAATAAACCTGCATTTAATGGTGCAGAATATACTTTTTTAGAACAGTCATTTGGAGCTGTCACTACGATTGCAATATGTGCAGGAGGTGTGATGGGTTTACCTTTAGTAGTATCTGATTATCGTCACAAAAAAATTCTTAAAAGATTTCAGGTAACACCAATAAGTCCTGCTATGATTTTAACAGTTCAGGTAGTAATTTATGTAATATACTCTATTGCTTCACTTTTACTTATTTACTGTGTAGCAACGCTTTTCTTTGATTTTCATTTCATAGGTTCATGGCTTCCATTTTTAGGTTCATACTTTTTAGTAATAGTATCCATGTTTAGTATAGGTATGATGGTAGGTGGAATTGCTTCAAACATCAAGACAGCAGGTGTTATTGCAAGCATTTTATATTTTCCAATGCTGATTTTTTCAGGAGCAACGCTGCCTTATGAAATTATGCCAACAACACTTCAAAAAATTGCAGATATTTTACCCTTAACACAAGGTATAAAACTTCTAAAATCGACTTCTCTTAATTTAATGATAGATAGTGTAATAATACCTATCGTTTTAATGAGCGTTATTACAATCATATGCATAGGGGTAGCTCTTAAGTTTTTCAAATGGGAATAATAAAATGTCAGCATTCATAATAAATGATCAAAAAAGTACCGTCCCCAGTTTATTAGAGAATTGATAATTATCAATTCTCTGGTTATATTATGTTAAATTACTTTCTACAATACTTACCCATAAATAATATAGTACCTGTTTCTTCATCCATAATAAGAAATACGAAAGGTCTATCTGCTGTAAATGATAATGGATCTAATACAGCTGATTCATTTATTTCTACTACTGTTGCTCCTGCCGCTTCGCTTCCCTCTTCATTTACTTCTACTACTGCTTTATGCAGTACTTTACTTATAAATATACCTTCTCTAATTTTAGAAAAATCTGCATTGTATTCAAAAGCACTACCCATTCCCATTTTTGCAAGAACATTGTTTAAATTTTTTATTCCATATTCTAATTTATATTTGGGAATATTTAATTCAACATTATCTTTCTCTGTAATGCTTTTTCTTATTTCATTAAATTTACTATTATCAAGGTCTTGTATGAAATTATTTATTTCCTCATCACCTTCTGGTAATATAAAATACATATTTATTTTTTTATCCCCATACGGAAGCCTTACAGCTTTGTAATCTTCTCCTTCACCATAATCAACCGTACTCACTCTGTTCATCATTTGTATATCTTCATCTTCATTATCAATGTTTTTAAAAGCAGTGGAGTATGTATCTTTTTTATTGAATTTATGTGTCCAATCCCCTTTAAAATATACTGCATTGATTAAATACATAACGACATCTGGAGATATCGGAGGATTTATCATTTTTTCAATTTTCCCTTTTGTTGATCTTTCTATCCATTCATTAATAGTATCAGCAGCTGATTCTTGTGAAAAATCTAATTCATTAACTTCCGCATTAAATATTTCTTTATTATCATTGATGAATTCTTCCTCTATTGGCTCTCCCAATCTATACCATATAGAATTACTAATATCTAAATCTATATTTTTATCTATTTGTGATAAATATGGTAGTAGATTTTTGTAAGTTTCATTTATTTCTGTTATATCTATGCCTGCATATTTCAAAGCTTCTGTCATATCTTCCTTTGTTTTTCCGTCTGCACCATTATAAGTCATAGTAAGAGCTGTAGATATGCTTAAAGGTGAAATAAATATATTATTATTGGCATCTTCTTTATTTAGTTCTTTAAAAATATCAAATGCAAATTCAGCATTTTTACCGGTAACATTAGAGTCAATACTATCTTTATCAAATTTTCTGTTATCTACCTCTTGACTGCATCCAGCTAAATTAACTATAAACACAGCTGTTAAAATAATAATCATTATTTTCTTCATAAAATACCTCCTCCATAATTTAGACTTATTTAATACATTTATTGTTCAAAATGAATCAAAAAAGTACCGTCCCCTATTTGGTAAAAGCCAAATCGAGATAAAATAATTCTTTATCTCGATTTTTTTTAAAGTGCTTTTGTACTTGCGGTAGTAATTTTTCCTTCTACTTTATTAAGATTTTTAATCTTTAAAGTTGGATTAACTACACCGCATTCATCCATAATATTATGAAGTATTTTAAATTCTTTTCTTCTTATAACAACTTCTACCTTATATCTTCTATTGCCGTTATTTCCTCTAGCTAAAAAATTATTAACTGTATAGCCTACTTCTCTCAGTTTTTCTGCTACTTCAATCATTTTATTTTTATTATTAAAGAATATATCTACTTCTAAAATACCTAAAGCTAGTCTTTCTTCAATCTTTCCGCCAATAAATACTCCTAATGTTCTTCCTAAAGCATAGGCTATTACAAATTGAAGACCTTCCGAACTAGCCACTTTACTGATAACTGTTGCAAAAATAACAGCATCAACAAAAACTAAAAGATACACAGGATTCATAATTTTCTTTGCAAGCAGTATACTCTTTAGTGTTGCTAAAATATTTGCAAATACTGTCACTAAAAACAAGCTCGCAATCGCTAATATTATATGTTGTGTCATTAAGACACCTCCTTTTTTTTATTTATATTCAATCTATTTAAATACATTTGTTAGTATATATTGTTCCTTCCTTGCATTATGGCATAACAAAAAAGCTAACATGTAGTATGCAAGCTAATAATCAGTGAAATCATTTATAAAAATTAAACCATTGCAAAACTATGTAACTACTATTAATAAATTAAATAGCGTACATTCTGTACAAAATTTGTGATTATAATAATGTTGATTATTTATCTTATTTAATAACTCATATTGAAAATTCAAGAATAGAATAAGTTTACTTTCATTACTAGACATTTTTAAAAATCTAAATTTACTAAGAAAGGCATCTATATTTTTGTATATCTTAGAAACAAAATGAAAATCATCTTCCAGTTATTTTTAAACTATCATTAATATTATTGTAAAAATAAAATATCTATACACTAATCAGCTTTATTTAACTAACTTTTATATATTATCATAGTTTTATTTATTTTGCAACTAAAACTTTATGTGAATTAAATTTTTATATCTATGTCCTTTATCTTGAACTATTCGGCTTTGCCGAATAGTTCAATTTCTTTACCTTATCTTTATCTTTTACTTTTTATTAACTTCTTATTTAAATTTCATGTATATTAATAATTTGTTTGTTAGATTCAAACCCAACATCACTGTACAAAGGTTCATCAAGGTATTCTACTTCACCTGATTGATTGTCATAAGGATCAGAGCGGAGAAAATACTTTTTAGGCAAAAATGGATAGTGAAAAGCTGAATTAGCAACCATTCTAAATGGATCAAGATTGCCAAAATAAAAATTCCATCTTTTAATGTTGTTTTTTCTGTATGCACTTCCTCCAAAAGATAGATCAGCAAAAAGCCACCCATAAGGTTCTACATAAAATTGTGCCCAGTCATGGCATCCAATTGAAACTGGATTTACATAAAGGCCTGACTGCCAAACTGCTGGAACATTAACAATCCTGCACAATGTAATAAATAAAAGTGCTTGTACACCACAGTCACCTTTTAAGTTGTATGCAGCGTATTCAGGAATATTTAATATTGCAACATAAGGTCTTACAAAAGAATATTGTACATTTGTTGTAATGTAATCATATATACATCTAGCTTTTTTTAATGGATTCTGTTCACTTCTAACTATTTCTTTTGCTAGATTCACTAAGAATGGTGTAAAAGCTATATGAGGAAGCCATTCTTTAGTATAAAAATTAGGCTGTAGTTCTGATACTTTATCATAATCTAAATCCACATATTTAACGTGATTTTCATATGAATATTCAACACTAAAAGTATCATTACCTTTTACCTTCTCTTCAAAATATATAGTTCTTTGAGGATAGTTTTCAGGTGCTATGTACTTTGGTTTATGTGAAGTGTTTATTATTTCTATATTACTTATTTGACGAGCATCTTGAGGTATAGGTAAATGGACTTTCAATACTTCGCCAAGTCTTGTTCCCTCCTCTTTTAACGTAATTCCAGTTTTAACATGAATAAAATACTTTTTTTCTCCTTTTTCTATCATTTCATTTATAGTCTTATCTAAAAGCATACTTCTTTTATCATTTTCTTCATCGGGTTTTGTTAATCTATCTTCTAAATTAGGATGCACTTTTAATATATTGTTTAAGAAACTCTTATTAAACATAATCTTGCCATCAATATATATCCAATCTGCATATCTTTGATTCTTCATATCTTCTAATTCTTCTTTAGTAAAAACTTTTATTTTCTCTTGAGCCATTCTTAATGCTTCATTAAATGTATAAACATATTGTGCTTTAAGTATATTAATTCTGTGTCTTTCAAATATTAATCTTTCTTTAAGCATAGGTGAAATATTTCTGTCCAAGTAAATATCAATTAGCTTATTAGATTTACTAAAATTTCCAAATTCAACACATCTTTTGATATCTTCTGGTAAATCCATAGTTAAAAATTCTAATTTATTCATTTGTAATCTTACACCTCCTAATAGACTTATTATTAATATTAACATATATTTGCTAATTTTCAATTCACTAATATAAAATCTTAAAAAAATACTTGACATTTAAATAAGACAAGTGTAATATTGGTATGAGTTTTACAATTGTCTTATTGGAGGTTTTATTATGAACAAATTACCTGATGCTGAACTAAGTATTATGCTTGTTATATGGAATGCAAAACAACCACTTACAGCAAATGAAATATTAGAAAATCTTAATGAAAAGCATTGGCATATTGCTACTTTAAACAAGTTATTGTCTAGACTTATAAAAAGAAATTTTATTGAATCAGTTACTAAAATTAGGCCAAAAAAATATTGGTATCTTGTAGCAGAAAAAGATTATAAAGCGTGGGAAAGTAAAAACTTTTTTAAAAAGCTACATAAAAGTTCTTTTAGCAGTCTTGTTGCATCACTGTACGAAGATGATGGTTTAACAGAAGAAGATATAAAAGAATTAGAAAATTTAATTAATTTAAAAACAAGAGATAAAGAATAATGGAACAACTATTTTTAAATACAATCAAAACATCTATTATTTCGTCCATTATTATTTTACTTGTTGTTATAATTACACCATTTACAAAGAAAAGATATTCAAATAGGTGGCGTTATTGGCTGTGGGTAATACTTTGTATAATGCTTATCCTACCAATTGATATCTCAACACATGATGCACCGATAAAAATTAATTCACAAAATATCAAAAGTGATAGAAAAGTAATTCTTAATAAAGGCAATATTAAAACAGATGAAATATCAAAATCAATAATACATCAGCAGTCTGTTACAAAGAAGCATAACAATTCATTAACAACAATACAGTTTATTATGCTAATATGGGCTGTTGGTGGAACTATATTTTTATTATGGAATATCGTTTCTTATTTTGTGTATAAAAAAAGTATTAATAGATGGAGTTATAAGGTTAAAGACCATAATATAAATATACTATTTAATAATATAAAAAACGAATTGAAAATCAAATCAAATGTACAACTAAAAATATGTGCAAATATTAATTCTCCAATGCTTATAGGATTATTTAAACCAACCATCTTACTTCCTAAAAATAGATTTACTAAAATAGAATTAAAGAACATTTTATTACATGAACTCACTCATTTTAAAAGATTTGATTTAGAGTTTAAAATGTTCATACTAATTGCAAAATCAATACACTGGTTCAATCCTTTTGTACACTTAATGTCTAAAATAGTATCTAATGATATTGAATTATGTTGTGATGCTGATGTCACAGAAAATAAAAGTATAGATTACAAAAAAATTTACATACAAACAATTATTTCATCTATGAAGTTAAATAAAAATAATAGTGTAGAGATATCTACAAATTTTAATGGAGGTAAAAAAATTATGAAAGAAAGAATTAGAAAACTTATAGAGCATAAAAAACAAAGAAGTGGAAAAGTAATACTAATTTTCATGTTAATAATTGTACTATTAACACACGTCTTGGTTGCATGTAATGATTCAAACAAATATAACAATAAGGATCTACATATAGGTTACATAAACTTCGACAATGACATACTTTATTTAGATGAAGTTGAATTGATAACCTATGAGAACAAAGATAGAATTAAAGAGTTAGAATTAAACAAACAAAGTGATATGTTTTGTGGGCGTTATATTTACAACGAAAGTTCAGATACGATACCATTTAAATTAAACGAAAAAACAGTATATAATTTTGTAGATTGGAGAAATGATTTTATTAGTGAAGGTAAAGATAACAATTACAGCACAACTAATAAAGATGAATTCATAAATCACTTAAACACCTATCCTTGCTACCTAGAAAGTAATCTAGATGATAAAACAGTATATGATATAATCAATTATTGGGGTGATAATGATAGACAATTTAGTACTACTAACAAAGATGGATTGTTTAAGTACTTAAGCAATTGTTTAAACGAAGTACCAAAAGTTCCATTCTGGATTGAAACAGAAGGTAATTCTATAATAAGTATTACAGAATTTTGATAAAAGAGAGATAAACTTTATCTCTCTTTTATCAAATTTTTCTTCGTATAAGCATTTAATGAATATATAAGTGCAGGTATGAATAATAACTGAATAGCTATGCCAGGAAGCCCTGTTAATACAACGCCCTTAATAAAAATAACAGAATTCATTTTTAATCCAAACAAATTAGCCAAAATAAATACTGCGATACCTGCTGATACTCTTCCAGCTAGCATTGCTAAAATAAGAGAAGGAATTACTGAAAGTTTTATTTTTCTTACTGCTAGTGAAACAACTAACCCATATGTACCTAGTTCAAACATCATAATTACAGCCATTGGATATATCGCTGGCATTCCTGTAAGTACACTGCTGATGAGTGGTGTAACTATACCTACTATTAAAGCTAAATAAGGTGATAGAAAAAAGCCACCTATTAACACAGGAACATGCATAGGCAAAAATACTTGTCCTAAAATTCCGAAACTATGAAATATAATTGGAACTAAAATGCCTAAAGCAATAAATAAACCTCCAATAACTAGCTCTCTACTTTTGATGTTCTGCATAATAATTATCATCCCTTCTTTTTTATAATTAATTTCTTCTCAAATAAAAAAACCATAAAAGTTTCATACTTGGAAACCTTCATGGTTTATTTTTCATTCAATATTTTTTTAAGCTTGTCACTAATTTCATCAAAGAGTAAATTAAATTTTTTATTCTCTACTCCAATAATATTTATATTGCATTTATTTATCGGCAGTAGTAATTTTAAAGCATTACTGCTTGCTACTGCTTCTGCAATTTTGGTACTTACTTCTCCCATCATAGCATTGGCTGTAATAATTGCTATAGGACCAATTATAATATCTACTTTATTTGACATCCATACTATAGCATTTTCTCCAGTAGCTCCATCATCAGCTCCAGCCTTTAGCATATTAGTTGTAGCTTGAGAATTCGTTCCCAATACAATGATTTCTAAATCATCACTTTTTAAAGACTTCAGTCTTTCAACTATCTGCCGTCCTACGCCTCCGCCTTTTCCATCAATTACCGCTATTTTCATACTATTACGCACCTTCTTAAAGACATTACTACATAAATATCGTTTTGTCAATAGTGAAATAGGGAAGAAATAGGGGACGGTTCCAAAATGCTCATTGAATGAGCATTTTGGAACCGTCCCCTATTTCTTCTCAGCTAACTTTTTTAGTCATTTCTATTTTGTTTTAATCTGTTATATATTTTACCTATATATGCACTTAAAATAATTCCTGTTGCAATAGAAATAGATATGAGTACTGTTTCTAATCCATAAAAAGCAGCTGTATTATATTCACTTTTAGTAATATATAGTATAGTATAATAACATCCAGCACCTGGCACCATAGTAATAATACCAGGAATTACAAAAGTAGTAACAGGATACTTTAATATTCTAGCAGCTATTTCGCCTAAAATTCCAACTAAAAAAGCTCCAAAAAAAACTCCAATGACCGATGAATTCGTCAAGTTCGCAAACAATAGATTTATACTCCATCCTAACCCTCCAACAATAGATGTTATCAACATTATATTCTTTGTTGAATTAAAGAATATTGTAAACCCAAGCGTTCCTAAAAATGCAAATATAAATTGGTGCATTAAAAAACACCTCCAAATATATTGCTCCAAAGTTGTAGTACAATAAACACTCCAAAAGCAATGCCTGATGCAGTAATAAGAACTTCTGATATTCTAGCAGTTCCAGCAACATAATCACCAGAAATAATATCTCTCACAGCATTCGTTATAGCAACACCGGGAACCAGTGGCATAATAGATCCTACAATTACTAAACTTACAGACACATTATTATTAATAAATGTACAAATTACAGATAAAAAGCTAATAATAGCTGAACAAACTATTGTATTTATGAATATAGGAGTATTATATTTATTAAAATAATCATATACAAAAATACTAAGAAAACATATTACAAAACTTGCTGTAAACTCTAAACTACCTCCACCAAACATAAATGAAAAAAATCCACCTATTAAACCTCCTCCAAACATTCTAATAATTGGAGGATATTTCTTGCTTTTATCTATTTCTTCAAGTATTCTAAATCCTTCATCTATACTTAAATTACCTTCCATAAAGTTTCTTGAAAAATCATTAACTTTGGATATAGCATCAAGATTTATACCTCTTTTTTTAATTCTAATTATTGATGTATAAACTTCATCTTCATATTTCAAAGAAACGAATATACCTGTTGGTATTGGAAAAGGTTCTGCATAAACTCCATTCGCTGAATTACATATTCTCTCTATACTATCTTCTACTCTATAAGTCTCAGCTCCATTTTCAAGTAATATTTTACCCGCATATACAGCTAAATTAAGAAGTCTAGTTAAATTTGGTTTGTTCTCCACTTAATCACCCTTTATATTGGCTTTTATTAAAAAATACTATATTATTTTTAAAAAGTCAACTAGAGATGTCTTTTTATTTATGAGCAAAAAAGAACCGTCCCTTTATGTAGAATAGGATATAAGTTTTATATCCTATTTATTTAGTCTTAAAATATTAGTCTTCAAATGCCTCTTTTACTTTCCATGCTTTCCATACGTTACCTACAAGGTCTGGGCCAGGTTTTAAAGTTTTTTTACCCGGTTTCCAGCCAGCTGGAGTAACTTCTGCACCTTTAGTTTCTCTTACTAGTTGGAAAGCTTTAAATTGTCTTATAGTTTCTTCTACATTTCTTCCAACTGGTGGTGTTAATACTTCAAATCCTTTTACGATACCATCTGGATCTATTATGAATCTTCCTCTTGTTTCTACACCACTATCTTCATCATAGATGCCATACATTTTGCCTATACTTCCATCTTGGTCTGATAGCATTGGGAATGGTATGTTTTTACCAACCATTTTAGATAATTCATGTTCATTCCACATTTTATGTACAAATACAGAATCAACGCTAACTGATAAAACTTGTACGTCTAATTCTTTTAACTCAGGATACTTTTCAGCAACTGCTGATACTTCTGTAGCTCAGACAAAGGTAAAGTCACCTGGATAAAAGCACAATAATACCCATTTTCCTTTATAATCTTCTAAATTTACATTTATAAATTTCCCTTCATGAAAAGCTGGTGCAGTAAATAATGGTGCCGGTTTTCCTACTTTTATCATTTTCATTTCCTCCTCTTTTTTAATAACTTCAGTTTTTTCAATAAATTCTTCTGATGAGTTCTTCATCAATTCTGGTCTAGCGCAACTTGTCTTAATTTCCTCAGCCAAAATATACCTCCTCTCATTTTTAAAATATATATAGACGGTTATCTAATATATAACCATTGATACCACTTATTTTTATCCTATATTTAAAGTCTATCACTCTCCAGTTGATTGTCCAGAATGACGATGACGAGTCATCCTGAGCGAACATAGTGAGTCGAAGGATCTTGAATTGTAACCATGTTACTCGTTACTAGTTACTCATCTCTCGTTTATAATTATAACACTAAAAAAATAAAGGAGCAAATATACATCTGCTCCTCTTCCTTCTATTATTCTTAAGCCTTCTGAACTTCCTTCTTACCTGCTAATCTTAAAACTAAGTATAACATTACTATTCCTAAAGGTATTAATACCAGTGGAGTTATATTAAATAATCCGTATAAAACATACATTACTAAAGCAACCCCAGCAGCTGTTAACGCATAAGGCATTTGTGTTGAAACGTGATCAATATGATCAGCACCTGAGAATATTGATGCCAATACTGTAGTATCTGAAATTGGTGAACAGTGATCTCCGAATATTGCTCCTGAGAAAACAACTCCAGCCATCATAGCAGAAAGTGAAACATCACCAGTCAATTTATAAGCTAATGGAATAGCAATAGGTGTTAAAATAGTCATAGTACCCCATGAAGTTCCTGTCGCAAAAGCTATTCCCATACCTAATAAGAAAATTACTATAGGTAATAATCCAAACGGCATACTGCCTCCGAGTTTAGCTACTATAAAGTCAGCCAAAGCCATATCTCCAGTAATTGCACCTAAAGACCATGCTAAAGTTAAGATAACACATGCAAGAAGCATTAATTTCATACCATCTATTAAACTATCCATAGTTTCTTTTATAGACATTGTTCTTGTACCTAATGCTAATATAATACCTACAAAGGTCATTGCAAAAGAACCCCATAATAGAGCAGTATAAGCATCAGCAGCTCCCAAAATTACCATTAATCCCTGACCTTTAGTCTCAGGTGATAATCCTGTATAGTAAAATCCTACTAAAGTAACTACAACCAGAGCAATAACCGGTAAAAAGAATGTCATAATTCTAGGTTTTGCCTTCTTAATAGGCTCTCCAAGTTCAGTTCCAACATCCATCATTGGACTAGCACCATCTCTGATAATTTTACCTTCTTTTTCTGCTCTTATTTCAGCAGCTGCCATAGGTCCAAAGTCTCTCCCTGTAAATGATATGATTCCAACAAAAGCAACAGCAAAAATACAGTATAAATTCATAGGTATACTCTTTATATACGCAGCAAAAGGTGTGATACTACTGCTGATACCTGCGGCAGCCAAACCTGTAGCAATCATACCAATTTGAAAAGCTATCCAGTCAGAAATGAAAAATGTTGCAACCGGTGCAGCAGTGGAGTCAAGTATGTATGAAAGTTTTTCTGAAGACATCTTGTGTTCTTCACAAATATCTCTAAATACATTACCTACAATAGCTGCATTACAATAATCATTGAAAAATATTATAATACCCAACAACCATGCTCCAACAGATGCACTCTTTTTAGATTTAATCTTAGTCTTAGCCCAATCAGTAAGAGCCTTACTACCATTAAGTCTCCAAATATATGCAATACCCGCTCCCATTAATAAATTAAAAATTAATAATCTAGCATTCCCATCATCTGTCATCTGTGTTACTATTGTTTCAAGCGAATAACCAACTGCACTTAATGGATTATATCTACAAATAATTAAAGCCCCTGTAAAAATACCTACAAATAAAGAAATTAGTACTCTTTTTGTAATAAAACAAAGTACAATTGCAACTAACGGTGGGATTACCGCTAACCAACCATATTCCATAAAAGCCTCCTAAGTTTTTATAGTAGAAATATATTACTTTAAAACTACCCTCCTCTCTTTATTATAGACAGTTGTACCACTACAATTTCATGAAACAATCGCCTATTATTCTATTTGAATTATTGAAATAAAATTAAGTCCATTTCCCAGAAAAAATTAGAATTATATACGCTATAAACTGTATAGCTTTTAGATAAGAATATTTTTAATATATAGTACGATGTTAATAATGTTAATAAAAAGAATATTTCGATTAGAATAATTTAAGCTACTATAATTATACTAGAAGATACAAGATAATACAAGTTTTAACTAAGTTTGTATTTATTGCTTTTAAATGTGGTCAAAAAAGAACCGTCCCCAAATTCATATATATTCTTAAAACCTTTTAAAGTCCATGCCTAGTACTCTTAACTATACTAGTTAATATTTTTATTAATTCAACACACTTACTCTTGTAATTTTTAGCCTTGTCAGGTGAAATATATTTTGTATCAGATAACAAGTCTAACCAATATTCTGTTTCAACTGATTCTTTAAGTGAAATATTCATTTTAGACAAAAAGTCTTTTTTACTCTGTGCATTTCTAGCTTCCCTTACATTAGCACCTATGCTTGTACCAGAACGCAACAACTGCTTTGACAAAATATATTCTTTATTATCATTTACAATTTCTTTATATAAACTAACAATATCTACTGCAAATTTATAACTCTTATCATAAATATCATCTTTAACCATTAAAAACACCCTTCAAAAAAACATTCTACCAAATAAAGAAATGATTATTAAGTAGATTTACGAAGTAATGAGTAAATCTTCCTTTAACTATACACTATTAATTATTAACTATCAACTGTATTAAAAGGTCTATACTCACTAACAACCTCACTAATCCCCTCTTTAACTTCATCATTATCAATATTACTCTTAACAATATCAGCTAACTTCTCCAGTTTCTTATTTATATCATCAATAGTAAAACCGTCCATCTTTTCAACAAAAATCTTTTCATGAGTAGTAGTATCAAAATTATCATTAGATATAGTCAGTTCTTCAAAAAGCTTTTCACCAGGTCTTAAACCACTAATAACAATATCAATATCCTCATATGGTTCATAACCAGAAAGTTTAATTAACTTCTCAGCAAGCTCAATAATTTTAACAGGTTTACCCATGTCAAGAACAAAAATCTCTCCACCTTTGCATAAAGAACCAGCCTGAAGAACAAGCTGACTTGCCTCAGGTATAGTCATAAAAAACCGTTCCATTTCCTCATGAGTTACAGTTACAGGACCGCCATTTTTTATCTGTTCCTTAAATAAAGGTATTACACTACCATTACTTCCAAGAACATTACCAAACCTAACAGCAGCAAACTTTGTTTTACTAACTTTGTTAAAAGCTTGCATTATCATTTCACATACTCTCTTAGTTGCTCCCATAACATTAGTAGGATTAACAGCTTTATCAGTAGAAATTTGTATAAACCTATCTACATTGTACTTGTCAGCGCTTCTAACAATATTCAAAGTTCCAAAAACATTATTCTTAATAGCTTCCTTAGGAGATTCCTCCATCAAAGGTACATGCTTATGAGCTGCTGCATGAAATACAACATCAGGCTTGTACTCTTTAAATAAATTATCTATACGCTTTTCATCCCTTATAGAAGCAATAACAACTTTAGTTTCAAATTTTTTATTACTATTTTTCAATTTGCTCATTATTCTATTTAATTGATGATTAACTTCAAAAGCATTGTTTTCATATATATCACAAATAACTAACATTTTAGGATAATACCTTATAATCTGCCTGCAAAGCTCAGAACCTATAGAACCTCCGCCACCAGTAACAAAAACAGTTTTTTCTTCAATATATGATGATATCTTCTCATTATCAAGTTCAACAACATCTCTACCCAATAAGTCCTCTATCCTTACTTCCCTTAATTTAGCAGCATCTAATTTTCCTTCAATAAATTCATAAATACCAGGAAGTATTTTAAGGTTACAATGTGTAGAACTGCAAATTTGAACAATATTTCCTATAACCTTCTTAGGTATAGAAGGCATAGCAATAACTATTTCGTCAACCTTGTATGCCCTAACAGCTCTAGGAATATCCTTAGTATTACCCACTACCTTAACACCATTTATTTTTTTACCTATCTTTTGAAAATCATCATCTACAAAAGCTACAACATTATTTTTAAGCTCTTTACTATATCTATACTCTTTTAAAACCATAACACCAGCATCGCCAGCACCTACTATTAATACTCTTCTTGTTTTACTATCATTACTAAATGTAATAGTATTTTTTCTAACACGCCTTAGCATTCTATACGATAACCTAATACCACCAATAAACAGTATATCCAATGCAAAAGCTCCTATATATACACTTCTAGGCAAATGTTCATGAATAAAAGCAAAATAAGAAATAGCAGCTATATTTGCTACCAAACAAGCTATAACTATTTTAATCAACTCATCTATGCTAGCGTACTCCCATAAACTTTTGTATAAATCAAAAAAATAAAAAACAATTAATTTTATAACTACTATTGCTACTGAATTGTTAATAAAAAGCTCTAAATATTGATTATGTACATCTATATCAAAGTTAAACCTCAATAATAAGGCTAATAAGTAGCATGCAAGTATAGCAACTACATCAACTACTATTAATCCAAATATTCGTATATTCTTAGGCAATGATTTCATAATTTCCCTCTTTTTATATAAGATTTACAGTATATATATTAACACTATTTGTGACTATTGAAAAGAATTAATTTAAAAAGGACACCATTAACAGTATCTTAACATACATCACATTTTGTGTCATCTTGATCATAACGAATACTCACTGTGTCCGCTCAGTCATTCTGAGTGAAGCGCAGCGTAATCGAAGAATCTTGTATATAATATTACAAGTAATATATTGATTAAAAGCCTATAGTTATAGAACTTAATTTGTTAAATTAACTAGTAATATCAACAGTTCCATTTAAAAAAAGTTATCTTTATTTTTTAAAATAACTCATTCTTATACGAGCTATACCTAAATACACCATTATTCCAACAACAGCACCAGAACTATCAATACATACATCCTTAACTCCCGGTCCTCTACCCGGAACAAAATACTGATGTACCTCATCAGATACAGCATAAAAAACACATATCAATAAAGCTATAGCTATGCTCTTATATCCATATACTCCACTTCTTCTCAAAGCATTTATAACCAATATACCTAATACAAAATACGCAATAAAATGAGCATTTTTTCTTATTATATGATTAAACGCATGAATATCAAAGTCAGCATTTGGATTAACTTTCTCAATTATTATTATAATAACCTCTGTTATTCCTGTACTCAACTCATTAGACTGCTCTGCTACCTGAGATGATAAGTTGAAGATGAGTATCATCCATAGGATTACTGCTGTCCAAGAAAGTAATTTTTTAAAAGTCATTTTATTAGTCTTTTACCCTTCGTAATTTTTTTCAAATCTCCAAGCATCACGGCACATATCAATTATGTTTCGTCTAGCTTGCCATCCAAGTTCCCTTTTTGCTTTACTTGCATCAGCATAGCACTCAGCAATATCTCCTAATCTACGTTCTACTATTTCATAAGATATTTTAATATCATTTGCTTCTTCAAAAGCTTTAACTAATTGTAATACTGAAGTTCCTTGACCTGTACCAAGGTTAAATATGTTTACACCTTCATTAAGCCTTTCAATTGCTGCAACATGACCTTCTGCTATATCCATTACATGTATATAATCTCTTACTCCGGTACCATCCACAGTTGGATAATCATTTCCAAATACTCTTAACTTCTCTAGTTTCCCTTTAGCTACCTGTGCAACATAAGGCATTAGATTATTAGGTATACCATTAGGTGCTTCACCAATTAGTCCACTCTTATGCGCTCCTACTGGATTGAAATATCTAAGTAAAGATACTGAGAAGTCTGGATTTGCTTTCACAACATCAGTTAGTATCCTCTCACTCATAGCTTTTGTTTCGCCATATGGATTTGTAGTAGGTAAAAGTTCCATAGTTTCTACAAATGGTACAGTATTATTTCCATACACTGTTGCTGATGAACTAAATACAAATTTATTAACATTATACTTCTGACAAAGCTTAGAAAGAATCATAGTACCTACTAAGTTATTGTAATAATAATCTAATGGCTTTTCAACTGATTCACCTACTGCTTTCAGTCCAGCAAAATGAATAATTCCATCAATATCATGGTTCAAAAAAACTTTGTCCACTTTTGCTTCGTCAGTCACATCTATCTTATAAAATATAACTTCTTTATTTGTTATTTCTTTCACTCTATCTATAGTATCAGCCTTACTATTGCAAAGATTATCAACAACAATAACTGTATGTCCTGCTTCAATCAATGCCACACAAGTATGTGAACCTATATATCCAGCTCCACCAGTTACTAATATATTCATAATTTTATCATCCTTTCTAGTAATATTTAACTTTAATCGAACTATTTGTAATTATATCATAAATTGTATATTCCTGATACTAATAAAAAAGGATGTTAAGCAAGTATCAAAACGTGGATAGTTGATCAACTTATTAACGCTTATTCATATTGCCTTTTGTTTGAGTTCCAATTTTTGAGTACCTCATCATCATTAATCATTGCTTGAAAAGGCGGATCTAAAAATGAAATGATACATTTTATTACTTCATTTAATTCAAGTTCATATTTTAGAACCTTTTTACAGAAGATATTCCATCTAGTAATAATAGCATCATTTGTACTCAGCCTATTTATTACTTGGATTGAATCTTTTTCATATGGTGTTCCTCTTTTCGAAAAGGTTTCATAAATCGCTTCTTGTATTTTTCTGCCTTCAAATTCAAAGGAAGTAGCGAGATAATAAATATCGTAAAAGTCTTTCATCCGTCCTGTCGCTTCCATGAAGCGAATGATAGCATCAAGTTTTTCTGAAATTGTTGATTCTAAGGAATACGTGAGAATAGTCGGTTTATCAAACCCCTCCAGCAAAACAGGTAGTGTTCTTGTTAATGCAGACGGAACAATAGTATCTCCTACGCCAAAATCAATACTAAATGGTGTCTTTGTTTTCCCTATATAACCTATTAGATTTACACGAATTCCATGATACTCTTTCATTTCACTAATTGGTTCAATGCTACGGATCTCAATTTCCATCAATTCATTGTTACTGCTTTGGTTTATAATTGAACGGACTAATTTCTCCACTGAACCTAGCTCATTAGAGTGACTCTTTAATAAATAATCAGCATCAACAGTAGGTCTTGTGGTAAAGCCGCTGATTGAATATAAGAGAAACCCGCCCTTAAGAATGAGTTGTTCTCTATAATTACTCTGAGCCAGTCTTCTGATAAACTCTTCTTGAAAAAACAAGTTTAACAGCTGCTGGAAGGCAATACCTTCTACTTTTGCTTTATTTTTTAATCTTGCTAGTATAGATGCACTTGAATAATTCATCATAGCCACTTTCCTATCTGCGATTGTATTTTTTTCGTAATATTAAATTTTTTAGCATATTCAAAGAGATGTCTAATGTTCCTTTGGGGATCTTTTAAGTATCGCATCACTGCATTAGAAAAAACTTCTTTCTCAAGTTTCTTTTCATAGCGCATAATATCACATATGGTACGATCCCTATCAAAAATTTTAACTTCTATTCCTTGAACTTCAACCATTGAAACACCAATACTTAGAAACTTAGATTTTTGATAGTAAGGTTCTATCAGTGGATACTCTATATCATACTGGCTTTTTTCACTATCTCTATCCACCGCTATCTGCCAAGCCGTTGGTATTCTATCAGTATAGTTATAATGTAAAAGTGCACTTTCAAGAAATATAACCGCTTTAGGAAAAAGTCTCGCTATAATTATTTCCTCCGAATTCACTTCATCGGCAAGTTCATAAAAACCATGCTTTATTTTTGATATTTCACCTTCTTCAAGAAGCTTTTTAATTTGACGACTACTCAAACCCATGTCATTTAACTCTGCTGTTTTTAGGATTCCTCCGTGTTTTGTGAATTTCTCAATTATTTTTCGTTTATCAATCATAATTACACCTCATTATCCGCATTTAAATCTCAATGCGGGTATTTAAGTTCAATTATACCATTGTTTAAAGTAATAATCAATACGTTCTTTGTGTCATTCACCTTATAAAAACCGATACTCCGTCGGTATATCTATTTTTGATGTTAACTCTCTACCTAACATGGCTTGATTTGTCAAGCCCATTCTTTTCCTATAAAAAGATGTTTTTATTTTAAAATTAGTACATTTGTTTTTTTCTCTTTTTTAATAACTTAAATATTTCAATAACTATAACTGCCATTACTACACCTACAAAAGCACTTACACAATCAATTTTTATATCAACTAGAGTTGCTCCCCTGCCAGGAACAAAACTTTGATGAAATTCATCTAATACACCATATACAGCCGTAGCTAACCACGCTAATACATAACTTACAAAAGACTTGTATTTTATTAAAACAATAGATATAGTAATCAAAAATCCTAAACCAGAATACATGATAAAATGAGCAAACTTCCTTATATTATATTGAAGTTTAGATACTCTTGCATTATCTGTATCTTGCACTTCATTTTCTTCAATTTTATCCATCCATGCTAATATATCTCCAGATTCTTGTCTAGAAACATATGCAGGTTGACTTGAAAAATAAAATATAATACCCATCCATAAAATTGTAATTATCCACACAAATTTCTTAAACATAAACAACCATCCTTAATCATAAGTATAAATCATCTATATAAATTATTTCTTATAGTCTTTAGTATGTTTATACTATCATCTTTATAAAAAGTTATAACATCAATAATTAATATAAGTAAAAATATAAATATAGATAAAAGCAAATTAAAATCAGCTACTTTCAACCAAATAAAACTAATAATTAGAACTGATAAATAAACTATTTCCTTAGTTTTAACTGCAACACTTTCAAAATCTTTTGAAGAATATATATACCATATTATAAAAGATATCAATGTTGCCCAAGAAATAGCTGCTGTTGTATCAAAAATACTAACTGCTAAAATATTTAATACAAAAGATATAAATAACATGACAATCATTCTTTTTAAATATATTTTTATGCTCTTAGAAGCCTTATATAAGTTAACATACAAAACATTAACTACACTAATAAATGGAAGCATCAATACTAAAATCCATAGAACCTCAAGTGCATCAACATATTTTAGCAAATAAGTTTCTATAATAAATTTAAGCAAAAAATATCCCAAAGGAAAAAAAGAAGAAACTATTAACACATAATTTTTTAGATTTTTTATATATTTACAATCCTTTATCCTTTTTGAAATATAAGAATAAAATATATTAGTTATTGACGTTATAAATACTAAAAACAAATTAAGTATAGAAACAGCAAACGAATAATATGCAAACTCTTGTTTACTGAAAAATATCATAACAAACCATCTGTCCAATGAAAACATAAGAGCTGCTGCCATATCAGCCATTAATACTATAAATCCTGACTTCATTACCTTATAGTAATCTACCCGTTCTAGCTTTACTGTTTTAGCATCCTTATGATTTCTATAAAATATAATTGTAAACAATACTGCAACAATAATATGATTTAATATTTTAAAAGTAATGAATAAATTAGGATTATCTGATTTAAAATAAAATACTATAAATAAAGTATTAAGCAATTCAAGAACAACTAAAACGATCTGTAAAGAAGAATACTTATCAAACTCACCAAGAGCTCTATAATAAAGTCTAAAGAAATGTATTAATTGCAATGGCATAATAAAAAAGCTAAAGAAAATTAGAGCTGTATCTTTTAATATCAAATAAGATAATATAAACAATACAACAAAAATAGCAGCTTGTAATTTAATAAGAAAGAAATAATATGCTTTAGTCTTTGACACATCAATCTTAGATTCTTCTTTTCCACCCAAAATCAAATACAATCCATCAGTCAATCCAAAGCTAAACACAACTGCATAAGTAGCATATAAAGTAAATGTCCTAAAAAGTGCATATCCTTCAATACTAAAAACCATAGGTAAAAAAAATCCATTTAATATACCTACAACCAATCCAAAAAAATCTACAAATATTAATCTAGCACTTTTTTTTATATTATTTTTTATAGAGAGCATGATTAAACTCCATAAATACCTTTATTTGTCTTTTTAAAACACTATCTATGCTAAAATAATTTATTACTCTTTGCCTTGCCTTTTTGCCCATTATTTTAGCTTTTTCGTCATTATTTAAATAATATAGTATATGTTTCTTAAGCTCATTAACATCCTTTGATTCGTATATCAAACCACTATCTGCTGTTATTTCCTCTCTAATTCCTCTTATATTAGTACCTATAACTGCCTTTTCCATGGACATTGCTTCAAGAAGTGATACAGGCATTCCCTCTCTATAAGAAGGTAATACAAATATATCCATTATACTTAAAAGACTAGTTATATCTTCTCTACTGCCAAGTAATAATACCTTATTTTCTAGTTCATTTTCTTTAATAGTCTCTCTGATTTTATTAATTATTACCTCATTAGTTCTCTCATCCAAATCCCAAGGTCCAACGAGTAATAACTTACAATCATATGTTTTTTGTATCTCTACATAAGCATTAACTAAATCTAATACACCTTTAGACCTTACTATACGCCCAACATATCCTATTACTCTCTCATCCTTACTAATATTTAAATCTTCTCTTAACTTATCATTATCAGCCTCAGATATTTTACTTGGATTAAATCTATCCACATCTATACCTACACTATTGATATTAATAGCTCTATCTTCGGATATAAACTTATTGGTAACTGCTAAATCTAAATCCTCTTTATTTACTGTAAATATATAATCAGTAAATTTCTTAGCCATAAATTTTTCAATATAATAATATACTTTTGGCTCAGTAATAAATCCATGAACTGTATATATCTTAATATCTACTTTGGTAAAAAAAGCAGCTAATCGTCCTACAATTGATGCAATAGGAGTATGAACATGTAGGATATTTATTTCTTCTTCTTTAAATATTTTAACTAACTGAATAAATGATTTTAATAAAGATATAGGATTTAAGTTTCTACTTAAAGCTATATCATAAGTCTTAAAATTTTCCTTCTTAATTTCATCAAGATATCCTAAATTTCTTGCACCACATATTACATCAAAATCATTATCTCTTAACTCTTTCATTAATGGCAATACAAACTTATATAAAGTTATATCTACAGCAGAAAGCTCAAACACTTTTGTTTTCATAATTATCCTTCTTATCATCACTTATTATAAAGTTTTCTTTTCCACCATAAATACCCTCTTTTTTAAAAATCACAAAAACCGTCTTAACAAGTATTTTTATATCAAGCCATATGGACCAATTTTCAATATACTCAACATCATGCTTTATTCTCTCCGACCAACTTATACTATTTCTTCCTCTTATCTGAGCAAGTCCAGTAACCCCTGGTTTCATCAGTAATCTTTTTTTCTGAAAATCATCATACTGCTTTACTTGATACTCCAAAGTTGGTCTTGGACCTATAATACTCATATCACCTTTCAAAATATTCAATAATTGAGGTAATTCATCTAAACTTGTATTTCTTAAAAACTTTCCAATCCTGGTTATTCTAGGATCATCTTTCTCTGTATATACACCATTACCTTTATTGATCGCATCAGGAACCATTGTTCTAAATTTGTAGATGTTAAATAATTTATGATTTTTTCCTACTCTTTCCTGTATAAAAAAAACAGAACCTTTACTATCTAACTTTATTAAGATAGAGATAATAATAAAAAATGGTGATAATAGTATAATTAGTAATAAAGAAAATATTTTATCAAATAAATATTTTACAATCATCTATTTAACCTCTATCTAATCTTTTAGCTGGAACTCCAACCACTGTGCAACTCTCTCTAATATCTCTCACAACAACAGCCCCGCTGCCAACTATAACATTGTCAGTAACAGTAAGCCCTTGTAGTACGCATGATTTGTTACCAAATTCGCATAACTTACCAATACACGTATTGCCACCAATGTTAACGCTCCAATAAAAAGTAGTAAAACTGTTTACCTTACTATCATGTCCAATACCACATTGGGGATTAATAGTAACAAAATCATGTATCCTAACATCTGCCGATAATATACAATAAGCGCATATAATATTACCCATGCCAATAACAACATTACTTCCAGTTAAAACTGTTGGATGGACTAAATTAGGATACTTAAATCCCATATCCTTAATATAATCATAAATTTTATTCTTAATTTTAGGATTTGCTATCGCACAAACAACATTCCGAACATTTTTATATTTATAGATATTCTTTACTGTATCTATTACAGGTATATTATTTATCACACTATTTTCCTTAATATCATCATCAATAAAACCAACTATTTCATATCTTCCAATATCATTAATTAAATCAACAACCTCTTTACCAAGTCCACCTGCTCCAATAATCAATATCTTTTCCATATTATCACCTTAAAACTTGCTTACAATGTCCTTTAGGACATCGCATACAGTATCAACTTCACATTCTTCCATATTAGTATAAAACGGAAGTGCAAGAGCTGAATTTCCGATTCTTTCTGTTACAGGAAAATCTCCTTCTTTAAAACCAAACATCTTCCTGATATACGGCTGTAGATGAATAGGTGTAAAATATGGTTTAGAATCAATGTTTTTCTCACTTAGCATCTCCATCACTTTATTTCTGTCTATACCTTCATCAAAAGTAACTACATAAACAAACCAACTCATTTTGTTAACCTTGCAATCTATCCATGGAATTGAAATACCGTCAACATTTCTAAGCCTGTTATTATACAAACTAGCCACCTTTTCTCTTCTTTCCAATATCTTTTCTATTCTGCTAAGCTGCGTAACACCCAATACACTATGAAGCTCACTCAATCTATAATTATAACCTATTTGTTCATGATGCAGCCATCTTCCCGTTTCAGCTCTACCTTGACTTCTTAGACTTCTACATACTTTGGCTATCTTATCATCATTAGTAACAATAATTCCACCCTCAGCAGTTGTAATCTGCTTGTTTGGATAAAATGCAAACACAGCTCCATCTGCTAAAGAACCAGTTTTTGCTTCATCATACTCACTACCTATCGCTTCACAACTATCCTCTATAACCTTCAAATTATGTTTCTTAGCTATATTCATATACTCTTTAATATTTACAGGTTGCCCAAACACATCTACAGGTAATAACAATTTTGTTTTATCTGTAATCTTATCCTCAACCATATCAATATTTATATTAAATGTTTTGTCATCAATATCAGTAAAAACAGGTTTTGCACTTTCATACAAAAAACAATTAGTAGAAGAAATAAAACTAAAAGGTGTAGTAATAACTTCATCACCACTACTAATACCCATCGCTTTAATTAATAAATGAAGACCACTTGTACCACTATTGACTCCAATAGCATGTTTAGTTCCTACATAACTTGCCATACTCTTTTCAAATTCTAAAAGTTTTGGTCCAATACTTAATATATTACTTTGTAAAACTTCAACAACTGCATTTATTTCTTCCTGAGTAATATCAGGTTTACTTAATGGAATTCTCATTTAACACACTCCGATTTACTATTTATTAATGTAATAACTTAAAACAAAGTCCTAGTGCTAATAACAACAAAATAGAAACAATTACAGCATACTTTCTATTATTAATTTTAGCAACAGGCACAAAATCTAGATCAATATTTATTTTTTCTCCTGCTAGCATTACTCCGAATATGTACCACAGAAATCTAACATTTTCAACATTTATTGTCATCGAGTGTATAAACAAACCAATGAAAAGAGAAATTAAATATATATTTTGTCTCCTTTTAGATTTTATCATAAGATATAAAATAAAGCTAGGAAGTATGATGAACATCAACACTCCTACTATTCCTTGCTGAGCATAAAATCCTAATATGGTATTATGAGGAATATTTTTTTGTTTATATCTGGGACTATCCTCACCCAAATATTTATAAGAGTTCAAAGGAAAACTGCCTTTACCAACACCAAAGAAAAAATTATCATTTCCCATATTAACAGCAGCTTTCATAAGCTGCACTCTATCTATCTCATTATTATCTTTACTTAAAGAATTTTGTACCCTATTTACCATATGATTTGTTATCTTACCATCTTGCAAACTATAATCAATATTTAAAGAAACTAATAATACAATGATAATAGGAATAACAAATAATATACTTTCCTTTTTAAAATTTCTTATATTCAATATAACAAAAACTATACTAGCTCCTGCAAATGCTAACCACCCACCTCTGGACATGGTAAGAACGATAGCTATCAATGAAATTATACTAATACAAAACATTAAATATTTAAGAAACTTATTCTTTACAACCTTAAAATTTAAGAAACTTACAAAAACTATAACTATAAAATATAAGGCACAAAGATTAGGATCTTCAAAAGTTCCTAAAAATCTTAATTGATGAATTTCAAATGCATCAATAATAAAATCTTTACCTAGTAAAAAGTAAATATAAGATGAAATACCAATTATAAAAACTGGAATACTGCTTAACGATATAGTAATAAGAGATATTCTATAAGTCTTTTCATTTCTAATAAACATAAAAGCACTAAAAAAATACATCCCTACTACAACAGTTTTCACCATTTCCATAAACATTACGTTATTAGATACATAAAGAAAATCATCATTAAACTTTCCTATAAACTGAGATAATAATAAACTTATTAGTAATCCTACAAAATAAAGAATATAAATCCATCTTTTATTAACAAAGAATTCTTTAATATTAATTAAAAATAAAATTCCAATTAAAACAAGAACAATATCAGCAATTGAAAAGTTAATCTTAGTATCACTTACCGTTATATACATCATTAAAGGCATTAAGATAATTAGTAATGTATTTATTGATAGTTGTATTTTATTTTTCATAAAAGTGTACCCCCTTAAAAACGAGCACTATCACTAAAAACTATAATATAGAATATCATAAAAAATTAATGATTGGAATATTAGTTTTGTAATTTATACTAGAGATTATAGGTTTAATAAAAAACATTGACGAGTGTTACTGTCAATAAAAATTAATTCTATCCAAAGTTAGTTAAATTATCAAATATTTTTTAGAGTCCATAAATAAATTTGTACAAAGTTAATTAAACAAAGCCTTTTTGATGAAAATTAGAATATAATTCAAAGAATATTTTTTAATAAGTATTTTTTTCATAAACAAGTAATATTACAAAAATAGATTACGTATCAACTACATTAAAAGAGATGTTTAAGGATGTTTTACAGTAAAAGTTAAATGAACATTCAAGATATGGAAAATATAATATATCAGAAAAAGAATTGATAATTCAGAGAATAAATTCTCAAAAAAGAATGTAAAAACAGCATTCAAAATATGAAATAGATGTTACATAAGATAGAAAAAAGAATTTAAACCAAACATTGTACCAAAGTATAATAGAGATATTTCAGTTTAATAACAAAAAGCTATTTCACCATATGCAAGAGGTATTTCAACAAAGAAAATTCAGAAACAAATTAAAAAACTATATAAAATAGATATATAACAGAAAAGGTAAGGAATATAACAAATAAGCTTTTATCAAAGATAGCAAATTGTCAAAAAAACCTTTAGCAAAAATGTATGCTTTGATATTTATGATACTATCATTTTAAAATTCGTGAAGAATCATATAGTTTCAAAAACTACATATATAGTAGGTTGTTAATAATGAAGGTTCTAAATAAATTCTATCAATAAATATTGCTAAAAATGAAACATCAAAATTTTGCTTATCAGTATTAAATGGATTAAAAAATGTAGGTTTAAAAGATTTAATGTTGTTTTGCGTAGATAGCTTAAATGAACAAACGTCTAATTAAATTATATCTATAAATCCAGTAAAATTTTTCGTGTATACTATTATGTTTTTGGGTCCTATCTTCTATAAAATTTAAAGCACACAAAATATAAAAAGTAGAGGTGATATTTTTGTTTTCTCAAAATACTAAATTGCCTTTTTTTGAAGTTTACTGTAGTTATTGCATCTATCTTATGATATATACTTTCTAATTAGTTTATTTATAACAAAATCCCAATTATCATAAGGTCTAATCTATCTCTTGATTATATCTCCTGTTGCTAAATAAAGCATCTTCATCAAAGAATAATCTGATTGTATAATTTCTGTTATTCGTACTTACCGACATGCAATGGTGTCTTATATCAACTCATCCATCAGTCTATAATCTCTGCAACACTAAATTAATCTGAATCAACTATTACTCAACCAGCTTCAATTAAAGCATATAGTTAATCTACATCTCTCCCAACTCACTTTAACTATCATTATCTTTTGTTCTCCATGTCACAACTCTGCTTCATATGGATTAGTTATTCGATTGTAGAGTTAGGTGAGATGCAAAAGTTGATCTTAACTTAACATATCAAATCCAAAACTTATCAGTTGGAGAATATAAATCAATTTCGGTCCCAATACCTCTCTCAGTTGCAATTCCATATATTTGTTCAGCAAAATATACATCATGAATTGACAAACCAATGTTATACACCAGAATTCTTTCCTTATTATTTTCTCGACCTTTAACTTTTCCACTTAATATGTCCGAAATTTCTGCAAAACTTTTAAACTTACCAAAATACTTAAAACCTTTAACATGATCTGTATCATCTGCAAATACTTTATTAAAAGCTAAATCACAATTCATGAATCCTCTTGTATGAATAGGAACGACTAAACAACCTTCATCAAAACAATTATTATCACAGATGTCATTAGCAAAATAGGTTGCTGAAGATATTATAACATCACTACCTTTAATAGTATCTTTGTAAGTATCACAAAATTCGACTATAATATTATCAGCATTCGGAAAATTTTTCACATATTCTTCAAAAGCCTTATGCTGATCTTTATATTTAAAAAGTTTAAGCTTTATCCTTTTATCTTGAAAAATTGTTGATAAGACTTTAACTGTTGCTCTTGCTTGGTTACCTAATCCAATGACTCCAATTTTTTCAAACTCTTCTTTTGCTAATAGTTTTATTGAATGAGCTGCAGCAGCTCCTGTTCGCATGGTTGTTATATAGTTGCCATCTATTAACGCATTTATTTTTCCATTATTATAATCAAATATCATAATCTGACTATCTAGGGATGGAACTCTAGACGGATATCTAGTAACTACCTTCAATCCTGCAGAATTATGTTCAGGTAAGATTGAAGGCATCACGTTATAAAATATTTCTTCGGTAGGTTTAATACTTGTTTTTGCAGGTAATATCACCTTGTCTTTCTCATGCAACATATGTTCAACCCATTGATAGCACTTTAAAGGGTCTATATTCAAACTCATAATATCTTTATGTGATAAAATTTTCATATTCCTTCATCTCCTTACATACCATTCTAGTTTAAAACTTGCGTTATAGCCTCAACAAGCTTATCATTTTCTTTAGGTCTCTTTACTGCAACTCTAATAAACTCTCCTTCAAATCCTTTTTTAGTTGATAAATCTTTGATTAGCAAATTATAACGATCTAGCAATATCTTTGTCAATTCAGTAGCTTTATATCCATTAAGTACCTCACAAAGAATATAGTTTGCTTGTGATGGTATAACTCTAAGATTATTAATAGATGAAAGTTTCTCTGAATAATTTTTTCTAACAGTATAGAAATCATTTATTGCAAGTTTATAATCATTTTTATACTTTTCAAATATCTGCAAATAGAATTCAGCGAATGAATTAATGTTCCAAATAGCTACATCTTTTTTAATAAAATCAACTAGTTCTTTGTTTTTTGAAGCTAAAACACCTAATCTCAAGCCAGGAACACCATACGATTTTGAGATGCTCTTAACAACAATTAAATTACCATATTCATTGATTATCTCATCGCTCAGAAGACTTGTATCTTCTTCTATATCTACAAAATCAACAAACGATTCATCTATGACAAGTTTTATTGATTTTGTATCAGCCCATTTAGCCAATTTTAATACACCAGATTTTTTAATATAATTCCCAGAAGGATTATCCGGATTAATAATCAACATAGTTGAGATATTCTTATCTGAAAAGTATTTAATTAGATCTTCTTCGTCATATTTAAAATTATCATTCTGCAGTGTAAATATTATCGTATCATCTTTAGAGTATCTATTTGGATATTCTTCAAAAGTAGGCAATACTAGACCAACTTTGCCTTCAAAATTCTCCACCAATGATTTAATAAGCTCTGCAGCCCCATTACCTACAACTATGTGATCCTGTTTTAATCCAAAGTATTTAGCCACTAATAGACTATTCACACCCATACCAGATGGATACTCGGTAATCAACCTTTCAAAATTAGCTTTAATCTCATCTAAAAGCTTCTGTGATGGATAAAAAGGATTAACAAGATAACAAAAGTCAATCAAATTCGGATATCTCCAATAGCCACCATATCGATTTTGAAATCTCTTTAGTTTATCATCTACCGAAGTAGTGAAAATTGATTCTGCTATGTCCAAATCTTGGATGTCATCAATTTCATACCACTGTTCACTCTCTAGTACTGATGCTTTTATTTCAGGTTTCTCCAGTAAAGTAATCACTTTGAGAACTTGCTCATAATATTCATTATTACCAAGTGCTTTGCTGTATGCTTCCAAGAAAGGAACATAATGACTATTTGAAAATTCACGACTAAACTTATAAATATTTACTGTTTTATAGTAGTTTTTAATATCTTCAAATTTAAATTGTTTCTTCCCAAGGAAACTTCTAATATTATTATCTTCATCTATCGTTACTACAGTTCCATCCATCCAACTTTCGTATTTTGCAACTAAGGCAAGACTTGAATAAGGATCTTTAACAATCCTATGTAATACCTCATCTTCAAATATCAAATCAGATTCTAATAACAAAGTGTCTTCTTTTAATAAATAGTTACGTGCTAAGTACAAAGAGTATATATTATTAGTCTTGTCATAGATTTCATTATTAACATAAACAACTGGAGTCTTAACGTTTAATGTTGATATATAGTCAATCAACTCTTTTCTTTTATAACCAACTACAATTACAATACTAGATAGTTCCAACTCATCTAATTGTCTGAGCATACGCTCAATCATTGTAACTCCGTTTACTTTTACCATACATTTCGTATTGTCATTGGTCAATTCCTTCAGTCTTTTCCCCATACCTGCCGCTAAAATAATTGCTTGCATTTTCATCATCCTTTCACCTTATGAGTTATAAAATTTCTTTGTGAACTTAAATAAACTTCTAATTGAAAATATTGCAGTTAAAGCAACATTCAGGATTAAATAAGAGAATAAAATATTTGTACCAACAAAATAATCTATAAAATAAATAATCACTCCAAATAGTATTAAATTTGGGTATATTGTAAAAATATTTGTAAAAAACAAAATAATTTTCTTCATGGTCCAATTTTCAGCAACTGGCATAAATCCTTTATTCTTAATTTGTTTTTTTATATCCACTACTAAGTTTAATGTGTTTAAATTTCTATTTAAATAATCTAAAAAATTACTCGCTATTACTATTAACAAAAGTGGATAAAAATCATATTTACCCATTTGAAAAAGAGAAAAAAATAAAGACATTCCAAATAATGGATGGTTAATTAAATGAGCCATGTAATCTAGCTCTTTACCATATTTAGAATATTTTTTAGTATATCTAGCCACTTCTCCATCAGAGCAATCAAGTATAAACCATAAATGTATCATAACTGCACCTAATATTTTCAACCACAAGTATGGAAATGAAAATAGAATAGCACCTAATATTCCACTTAATATCATATGAATTGTTATAATATTCGGGATTACTCCTAACTTAATATAAATCATTGATACATATGGTGATATCCTATTTGATATCAAAAACGAACTTAAAAAATATGTTTTTAGTGATAGATTTTTAGTAGCTTTTATCTCTTGTACTATTTTAATTATTATAATCTCCTCCTAACATATTGGAGTCTAATCTTTTTATAATTTAGTATAAAATACAAAATTGCATTTAAAAAATATAATACCAAACCATTAATAATTACATTTAAATAAATACTATCAAAACTCAAATAAGATAAAAAAATCTTAATTATTACCAAATTAAAAATAGCTAAATATAGTATTTGAAACAAATTCTTAAAGTCATACGAAAATACTCCTAATAACAATTTCACTTCAATTATTGAAATCAGATTATTTGCTATTATGCTTATTCCCGTAGCAATTGCAACTCCTACAATTCCATATCTCTCAATTAAAAGCAAGTTTAAAACAACATTAATCAACAACGAAATAATATTATTATACAGTGCATACCTTGCATACTTAGTCATTGTCAATATCGAACCTATAGGACCCGATATTGCGTCTATCAGGAACGAGAACGCTAAAATAATTAATGCTAACTTTGCTTCTTTTGTTACATACGCTTCACCAAAAATTCTCAATAAATCATCACTTAAAATAAAAAATATAAAAAACATAGGAATAACGAGATATGTAACAATCCTAACAATTTTTTTCATTTCTACTTCTATCTGATCTGTTTTGTTTTCATTATAAAGTTTAGAAATTACAGGCCAAAAAGCGATGAAAGGTGTAACAAATACACTAATCAGTCTCACATAGTTCTGTGCAACCTTATAAATACCAACACTACTCAAATCTAAGTATGCAGATATTATTATTTTATCAATGTTTTGGAGCATCAATCCAATTCCTGAAATTAACGCTACCGTTATTGAATACTTTAGAAATGTTGTCTTTTCTGTTTTATTTAAAAAATGCTTTATATTATTATTAGTGACTACAATTTTATTAACTTGCTTTGATCTTAAAATTATTGTTATAGACTCACTAATAATAAAACTGAACAAAGCTGCATTCAAGCTATCAATATCAATAAAAACAACAAATACAATGAATAGTATCATTTTTAATATATTGTTAAATACTGAATTTAAAATCGTTACCTGTACAATTAACCCTTTTCCTTGCAAATATCCATCTAATAATGCAACAATAGACCTTATTATAATCATTGAAAGCAATAATAAATATCCAAATCCTGTTAAATAGATATATTTTCTTATCAAAAGCAGTATGACTGCAATTAAAACTGTTATTATAAAAGATATTTTGATTGAAAATTTTAAAAAATCTTTGCATTTACTTTCGTCTTCCTCATATTTTGCCACTTCTTTTATTAGATTTCTATCCATACCCAAAATTGATATTATTGAAAATACTGTCGAGTATGTTAGATACATTGTGTATTCACCATATAATTCAGGGTTTAGCATACGACCTAAGATAATTTGAAAAATAAAGGCAATACCAAGTCCAAATGTTTTCAATATAAAAGTACCGCCTGCTTTTTTATACAATCTACTCATATGTAATCAATCTCATTTCATATTTTTAAAATAATGACTTAATGCTGCATCCCAATTCTGTAGTCTTGAATAATCGTATATTGAATCTTTTTGCAGTCTTGAATTTTTGGGTCTCTTTGCCTTCGTAGTATAATCCTCAGTCTTAATAGGATAGACCTTCACATCAATATCAGCTTGCTTAAAAATCTCACATGCAAAATCATACCAGCTACAATATCCATCATTTGTTACATGGTAAATACCATACTTATCTGTTTGAATCATCTCAACTAATAATTTAGCTAAATCATATGTGTAAGTAGGTGAACCAACTTGATCCGCTACAACATAAAGTTTTTTTCTTTCTTTACCAAGACGAAGCATTGTCTTAACAAAATTATTTCCATGGCTTCCAAAAACCCAAGATATACGTACTATAAAGAATTTTTCTAAGTACTTCTGAACTTCTAATTCACCTTCATATTTGGTCCGACCATAATAGTTAATCGGATTTGGTTTACAAGTAGTTTCAAAAGGTTTATCACCTTCTCCATCAAAAACATAGTCTGTACTTATATAAACCATTTTTGCATTAATTTTTTCACAAGATTGTGCAATATGGCTTGTACCTATAACATTAATTCTATAACATATGTCTTTCTCTTCTTCCGCTTTATCTACTGCTGTATACGCTGCACAATGAACCACAACATCTGGATTGAATTTAACTATGAAATCTTTAGTCTGTTTTTCTTCTGTTATATCAAAATTATCTTTATCTGTCCCTAAGCATTTAATGTCACTTTTTTCTAATCTTTTAACTACATCATAGCCTAATTGTCCCTTTGCACCTGTAATTAATACTTTCATACAATATCACCTTACCTATCACCATACATTTCTTGATAATAATTTTGGTAGTCACCATTTATAATTCTTTCCCACCAAGATTTATTATCTAAATACCATTTTACAGTTTGTTTAATTCCATCATCAAACTTAGTTGTTGGTTCCCAATTCAATTCATTTTTAATTTTAGTTGGATCTATAGCATATCTCATATCATGTCCAACTCTATCGTTAACAAATGAAATCAGTGATTCTGGTTTTTCAAGCTCTTTTAAAATAGTTTTAACAACTTCAAGATTAGTCTTTTCATTATGTCCACCTACATTATATACTTCGCCTATTTTTCCATTATGAATAATTTCGTCTATAGCAGTACAATGATCTTCAACATACAACCAATCCCTAACATTTTCACCTGTTCCATATACAGGCAATGCTTCATCATTTAATGCTCTTGAAATGATTAACGGAATAAGCTTTTCTGGAAAATGATATGGCCCATAATTATTAGAACATCTTGAAATTGTAACAGGCAATTTAAATGTCCTATGATATGCTTGTACTAATAAATCTGCTGATGCTTTTGACGCTGAGTATGGTGAAGATGTATTAATTGGAGTATCTTCAGTAAAGAATAAATCGGGTCTATCTAGTGGTAAATCACCATACACCTCATCAGTTGATACTTGATGAAATCTTGCTACATTATATTCTTTACAGACATCTAAAAGTACTTGAGTTCCAATTATATTCGTTCTTAAAAACAGACCAGGATTTAAAATTGATCTATCCACATGTGACTCTGCTGCAAAATTTACAACTACATCAAATTTTTCTTTATTAAATAAATTAAAAATAAATTCTCTATCAGCAATATCACCTTTAACAAATCTAAAATTTTCTTTATTCATCACAGATTTCAATGTAGATAAATTACCTGCATATGTTAACAAATCTAAACATACAATTCTATAATTTGGATATTTATTTAACATATGAAATATGAAATTACTACCTATAAAACCAGCTCCACCTGTTACTAACACATGCATTTGTTTTCCCTCACTTTTATTAATAATTAAAATTGCTGTCGCTATCTTTAAGTAATGGCGCCTTTGTATCTTTATCAGATATAATAGGGTTCTCTACATCCCAGTCAACCCCTATTTCTGGATCATCATAACGTATACTTCTATCACATTCTGGTGCATAGTATTCATCAACTTTATATTGTACTTCAACATCATCACTCAAAGTTAAAAAGCCGTGTGCAAACCCTTTGGGAATAAGGAGCTGTCTTTTGTTCTCTTCTGTTAATTCCTCTGCAATCCATTTTTTATATGTTGGTGAACCTTTTCTAATATCAACTGCAACGTCTAATATTTTTCCCTTAGTGCATCTAACAAGCTTTGTTTGAGCTTTAGGATTCAATTGAAAATGTAATCCTCTAAGTGTTTCTTTTTGTGCAGAAAAAGAATGATTGTCTTGTACAAATTCTATATCAAATCCATTTTCTTCTATAACTTTATCTGAAAATGTCTCCATGAACCATCCTCTATGATCACCAAATACTTTTGGTTCAAATATACAAACACCTTCAATATCTGTCTTAATGATATTCAACATAACACCTCATTTCAAAGTACATACTCTTAATAATGAATTCTACCTTCTGCTACTTTTCTTAAATGCTGACCATATGGTGATTTTCCATATTTCTCTGCTGAAGCTAATAATGTTTCTTTTTCAATCCATTTATTATTATAAGCAATTTCTTCTAATGCTGAAATTTTTATACCTTGCCTTTTTTCAATCATTCTAACAAAATCTGCTGCATCTACAAGAGTATCCATTGTACCCGTATCCAGCCATGCAAAACCTCTTCCTAATAGTTTTACATCCAAGTCTCCTTGTTCGAGATAAATTCGATTTAAATCTGTTATTTCAAGTTCTCCTCTCGCACTTGGCTTTAATACTTTAGCATATTCTACAACTCTATTGTCATAAAAATATAATCCTGTTATAGCATAATTAGATTTAGGAGCTTTGGGTTTTTCTTCTACTGATAATACTTTCCCATCATTATCAAATTCAACTATTCCAAATCTCTTTGGATCATTTACATAATATCCAAACACTGTTGCTCTTCCTTTATTGTTAACCGCATTTTTTAAAATACCACTAAAATTATTGCCATAGAAAATATTGTCACCTAGTATTAAAGTACAATCATCTTTTCCTATGAATTCTTCACCAATAATAAATGCTTGAGCAAGTCCTCCTGGTGAAGGTTGTTCTGCATATGATAAATCAATTCCAAATTGACTGCCATTACCTAATAACTTTTTAAAATTAGGAAGATCAACAGGTGTAGATATTATTAGTATATCTTTAATACCTGCTAACATAAGTACAGATAATGGATAATATATCATTGGTTTATCATATATTGGTAAAATTTGCTTGCTTATTACCATTGTTAGTGGGTATAACCGTGTACCTGACCCACCAGCTAAAATAATACCTTTCATAATTAAATTGCCTCCAATTAAATATCTAGCTAAAAACAATTTTGTTGCGGAATTATAAAACTTACTACATTTATAATTGTTTAAAATAGTTATGTAAACAATCACTTTACTCAATCTACTTGAAGAAGCTTATTAATATTTTCACACTTTCTAATTTTATCAAATAAACATTTATCTACACAATCATACTTAGAAGATAGTATATTTAAAATTTGAACATATCTAACAACTTGAAAAAATTTATTTTTCTTTTTTAGTAAGAGGTAAAAAAATATATAGCAATTAGATGCTTTTTTCCATAGTTTCCATTTAAGATTAGAATAAAAGTATTTCATATCAATATAACGATTAAGGTGATGAACTAAATTTTTATTTAATTTCACATTACCGCTATTCTCATTATTAATTGTTGCTCCTACTTTATGAAAAATAGTATTATCTAATAAAACACACATTTTAACTTTATTAGCTTTCATTCTCATACAAAACTCATAATCTTCTTCCCCAAAAAAGAATTTATCTGACAATATCCCATATTTAGTAAATATTTTTTTGGAAACCATCATAAAACAACCAGTAATAAATTCTACTGAAACAACATTTTCACCCTTTTTTAATTTTTTATTCACAAATTTATTTGTATTGTATTTTCGAGTTCCTAATATTAGTTTTCCACCTGCATTCCATACTTTATCTGCATTTGAATAGTATAGAATATTTGAAGTTGCAACACTATACTCTACATTTTTATTTAGAAAATTTGATAATTTGGTAATACTCGGCATTGTAAATATAGTATCGTTATTTAACAAAGTTATATAAGAATAATTATTTCTAATAGCATGTTTAATTAAAAAATTATTTCCTTTAGCAAAACCATAATTTTCAGATGATTTTATTAAAACAATTCTATAGTTTTGAAAATCTATATTATGTAACTCTGAAAAATTACAAATCTTTGTATTAAATCCAATACTAATTTTTAATTCATTTACATATTTTTCTAAAATTCTTACCGACTCATCATTTGAACCATTGTCTAGTAATAACATGGTAAGGTCACTTATATTTTCATGTTTTATAATTGAATTTATACATTGTATAGTATCATAATGTCCATTATAGTTCAACATACATATAGCATTTTTTGCCATAACTAAATAATCCTCCCACTATATATTGCTTGTTTATTTTACAATTTATATTGTCTCTTATTTTTCACCTTAAATATTCTAGTTATAAAACAACTCCATATTAATAGTTCCATTGGCACAGATAATGCAAAATAGTTAGCAAAAAAAGACAATAAATTAAAAGAAATAAAGGTAGCAGCAAACAATTTATAACTTTCTTCTTTACGTCTCATCCCTAAATTAAATATAAATTCACTCATAAATCCCCAACAATACATTATAATTACAAATAACAATTTATTATTAATTGCATATACTTGAGCAATAGTATTTATAACATTTGATCTGAGAAATGACATTCCACTATTACTTGCACATATATTTTGAAAACCCATACCAACATCATTACCAATTATCGAAATTCCTGTAATTTTATTTATAAACATATTAGGAAATGCCATAAATATTTTAATCAATAAATCAATAATATCATATTTATTTGAAACTCCTCCTTGAACTAACCAATTGAAGTTTATACTTCCCCCAGCAATATAAGTCCACAAGTGATATATGTAAAAACTATTGTCAACATCTAAACTCCTTAATACAAATGAAACGAAATAATTCAAAACGAATATAGCTATTATTCCTATCATAACAAGCCTAGCACCCTTCAAAAGATATTTTTTATCCTTTATGGACGTATATAAATATATAATTAATACCAAAGAAATGGTATGATATTTAATAAAACTAGCAAATGTAAGCAATACTCCTAAACAAACTAGCACAATATATGTTTTATTTTTTCCCTTTAATCCTTTATAAAATAAAACAGCCAACAAAGGATAGATTGATAGAAACAAATGTGCTACTATACCCGTCATCTGCATTGCCTCGAAATCATTTGAAATCATAAAATTAAATCCGTTAACTATGTATTTGTAAACTAAATCAAAAAATCTAATTACTAACACAAAAACAACATAATATTCTATTCTTTTCATATTAAGAATAGAACATTGTTTAAATTTTCTTCTTCTTATTCCTATTTTTTGAATAAGTGACCCACCTACTATGGTACCAAAATAAAAAAACAAGACCGCAGAAGCTATTATTATAATAACTTCCGGTAAAATCTCTTGATATCCAAAGTTTGTCGCAATCCAATTATTGATAACAATAATTAATATATAAGGACCCATTATTAATATATTGACATCAAAAATACTTTTTTTAAATATATAAATTAATACAATTATACATATAAAAATCAATATTAAAAACCATTCCATTTTTTACTCCCACCACTTTTATTTATACTAATATTACATATTCAAACAATTATTATCAATTAAATGTCTTAAAAAACTTAAGACATTTACAGGATGTCTTTGATATCTAAAAAAATATATATAAATATACTGAACCGTTAACTGATTAATCTTATAAATAGTTTGTAAAGAAAAATCCATCAAATAGACACTTTAGTCAATTCTGATATCTTTATATTTACAATTGTTACCTTATTTATAATATTGATTTTCTTTATTACTATATGTAATTTAAAGCTTCACTACTATGTTACAACTGATTTAGTTCTATTGTATATATAAATAAAAAATTATTTTGTATTTTAAATACAATCACTTAAATCATTTCCTTGAATCTATACAATAATTATACAATGATTCCATAGCATCAACATTTTTGCTCCAATCATATAGTTCTAGTACTCTTTTCCTACTTTTTAGCCCCATGTCCTCTCTTAATTTTTCATCTAATACCAGTTTTTTTAAACCGTTAGCTATTTTCAGAGGATTTTTCTTTTGTACAATAAACCCTGTTACATTATCATTTACTACTTCTTTAAAACCATCTACATCTGTAGCAACAACTGGTATTCCTACTGACATTGCCTCTACGACAGCTACACCGAAACTCTCACTATTTAAAACACTTGTTGCACAAAATATGTCGAATTTTTCTAACGCCTTTGGAACTTGACTATTCGGTATCTTTCCCATAAAACTTATAGTATCATTTAGATTCAAATCTTTAGTAAGATTAATAAGGTCAACTTTTTGGTCACCATCTCCATAGATTAATACTTTAATCTTATCTGATATATTTTTTTTATTTTCATTTACTAAATCATCTTTTAAAATTTTAATGGCTTTTATCAAATCAGAAATGCCATACTTTGATGATAAAGTTTTGATATTACCTATTACTATGTTTTTATAATTGTTATTACAATTTTTTCTCGAAAATTTATTTATATCTACTCCAAATGGGGTAATCGCTATATTCACATTTATAGGATACATAAGCTTTCTAGTTACCTCTGCCATACAATTGCTAGTTGAAGCTATTTGATTAGCAAATAATAAGTTTTTTCTAATCAGTTTCATTTTCAGTCTACCTTGGTGTGGAAAATCGTATACATCGCTTCCCCATACAGAGAGTACAATAGGTCTAATTTTAGCCAATCTTGCTAGTGTTCCATATCCACTAGCATAATGAACATTTACAATATCTGGTTTTATTTTTTTAAATAATTTATTTAATTCATATGCACTAGTAAAATATGCTTTAGTTCCTGAATGCTTCAAAGAGTGTAATGTAACTTCATCACATATTTCATTATCCTCTGGGCTATCATCTCTCTTGTATACTAAATGCACTTTATGCCCTTTTTTAGATAAAGAATTTACCCATCGTACTGTATGTATGCTTGCTGCATTAGCTAAAAACAATATTTTCAAAATTATTTCACTCCATACAAATTTATTATATTAACATTAAAAATTCTTAAATATTATCAGTCATCTTAACATTTATTACTAACTGAAGTTTTATATTATGTAAAAATGTTTTAAACTTGTTATGTTTTCATATAACTTTACATTACTATAGTCGCTTTCATCAATAGCTTAATTAACTTTTATATCTAACTATCCTTCCAATTACTATCAATTCTAACTTACACCAAATATGCTTTAATCACTTCACACACTAAATCTATATCCTCTTCACCCAAATATGGATGCATTGGGAGTGATAATACAGTCTTACACAATTCATTTGTTACTTTAAAATCACCCTCATTAAAGCTTAACTCAGAAAATGCATCTTGCTTATGCATTGGCTTAACATAATAAATCATACTAGGAATTCCCTGTCTTTTAAGCTTAACTTGAAGTAAATCCCGTTCTTCTTTACTCCTAAGCTTAATTGTGTATTGAGCAAAACTAGATACAAATCCATCTGGGATAACAGGTGTTTCAACAACACCTTCAAGCTTTTCATTGTATAACTTGAATACTCTGTTCACATCCTCTAATTCATGATCCATGAATGCAGTCATTTTTACATTTAAAACAGCAGCTTGAATTGTATCAAGTCTTGAATTTACACCAATCCTCACATTATCATATTTATTATCGCCTTTGCCGTGAACTTTTAAAGATTTAATAAGCTGCACTAAACTGTCATCATCTGTAAATATCGCTCCACCATCACCATAGCATCCTAAGGGTTTTGCAGGGAAAAATGAAGTTGTTGCAGCATCACCAAAACTGCAAGCTTTTTTCCCATTAATGCTTCCACCAAAGCCTTGAGCTGCGTCTTCCAATACTCTCAAATTATACTTCTTCGATATTTTCTCAATTTTTAAATAATCAGCAGGTAACCCGAATAAATCTACTGGAATAATAACCTTTGGAGTTAGCTTGCCTTCCTCCAACACTTTGTTTATTGCTTTTTCAAGTTTAACCGTGTCAATGTTAAATGTATCTCTATCTATATCAATAAAAACAGGTGTAGCGCCTCTAAATGACACAATTTCTCCTGTTGAAAAGAATGTAAAATCCGGAACAAAAACTGCATCCCCTTCATTTATATCCCAAGCCATCATAAGAAGAGTCATTGCATCAGTACCATTTGCACAGGTAATACAATTTTTAACGCCTACATACTCAGCCAGTCTTTTTTCTAACACATTCACTTCTTCTCCACCAATAAATCTACTACTATTTATAACTCCTCGTATCGCCGAATCAATTTCATACTTATATTTATTATATTGAGCCTTTAAGTCTCTAAATTTCATATCAAATGCTCCCTTTAATTAGTTTTCATTTAATTTATTATTTTCTAATGTGTACTCCCTACCGCATTTACTGCACTTGAAATTTTCTTTGAACGGAACTCCACACTCGCATACCCATCCAATTTGTTTAGCTGGAACTCCAGCCATAAGCGCATAAGCAGGAACATCTTTTGTAACTACCGCCCCTGAAGCAATCATAGCCCATTCACCAATAGTATTACCACATACAATAGTTGCATTTGCACCTATAGATGCTCCGTATTTTACTATAGTTTTCTTATACCTAACAGAGCCTTTGGGATATTTACTTCTCGGTGTCAGATCATTAGTAAAAACCATTGAAGGGCCGCAAAATACGTAATCTTCAAGTTCAACACCTTCATAAACAGATACATTGTTTTGAATCTTAACACCATTACCAATTTTCACGTTGTTTGACACATTGACATTCTGTCCTAAAGAACATTTCTCACCAATCTGAGCACCTTTATGCACATGACAGAAATGCCATATTTTTGTATCTTCACCTATTGTTACATTTTCATCTATATAACTGCTCTCATGAACGAAATAGCTCATCTATTAAACCTTCCTTTAAAATCTAATGTACTACACTTATCAAATGGGAGTTTGACACTCTTTCCTTCAGCTGCTGATTTGTAAATAGCAAGGACTAGCTCAAGTGCATTTCTACCATCAACTGCTGTTACATAAGGGTCTCTATCATTTATAATTGCATCAATTACATCTGTATAGAGTGGATTATGACCAAATCCATATACATTCGGTGGGTTCTCATGATATTTCTCTTTTACTTCTTCTGAATTGTCTAAATTATCTTCAAACTGCCATTCTTCGATTAGATTAACAGACTTACCACCAGCTTTAACCGTTCCTTTTTCACCAAAGATATATAAAGTTTCTTCAAGATTCTTAGGATAAATATTTGTAGTACCCTCAATAATTCCGTAGCTTCCATTAGCAAACTTTATTAATGCCATACCTAAATCTTCAGCATCTATAAAACCATGGATTAGATTATCTGTCATCCCTACAACTTCAGTGATTCCATCACCCATCATCCATCTTAATAGATCAATGTTATGGATGCACTGATTCATAAGCGCACCACCGTCTTGCTCCCATGTTCCTCTCCAAGAAGCCTGCTTATAGTAATCTTCTCCTCTATTCCATCTGATGTGGGCTGTACCATGCATCAGTCTCCCAAATCGATTAGCTTCGACTGCTTCTCTAATCTTTTGTACAGATTTATTGAATCTATTCTGATGACATGCACTAACCTTTATGTTCTTCTTATTAGCTTTTTCAATTATCATATCGGCTTCTTCCAAAGAAAGAGCTATCGGTTTTTCAATAATAAGATTGGTTCCAACATCTATACAATCCAGAGCTATTTGACCATGTTTACCACTTTCAGTACAGATTGCAACAAGTTCTGGATTTTCATTTTCTAACATTTCTTTATAATCAACATATTTCTTTATATCAAGTGGTAGATTAAATTTTTCAATAGTAGAATCCATCTTAACTTCTTCAATATCACATAACGCCACAATATGTAGCTTATTATCAAGTGCAGCTGCCATATGATTTGGAGAAATTCTTCCACAACCTATAATCGCATATTTTAAGCTCATTATTAGTCCCTCCTATAATTTGAAGCTGTTTATTTTTATTCCTATTTCTAATAATTCTTTATATCGATTTCTTAAATCTACAACAGAATGACTATCAGATCCTAAGACAATCTTCTCCGCATATTTTTCCCAGATCCAGTAAGGTACTAGTTCGTTGTTATACTTTACATTATATTCAATCTTAAATGGCATACTATCAATAATTGTCGAAATCTCTTGCCACCATAAATCATCTTTATTTGATATTCCCATTGCTTCAAACAATGAAAACGGATGTGCTATACAATCAATCTTATCGTTTAACACAAGAGATTTAAACCCTTTAAACCAATATCTTTTACTTAACTCCAAAGAATTTTCAATCTCACTTTGTCTGATATATTCTCTATTTCCTTTTGGAATTCTATGAATAGCAGCTACGATACGAATATCTTTATCGTACAAGTTACAATCTATATCTAATTCACCATTTAAATCTATTAATTTTGCCTCTACTCCAGTAAATATTTTAATTTTTGATGTATACTCTTCTTTTAGAGCTTCTAACTCTTCAATATATTGGTCTGTCCAATCAGATGACTTCCAAACATGGTCTGTAAAACCTAACTCTTCTATACCAAGATTTATACCTGTTTCTATCATTTCTCTCAGAGAATTTTCTCCATCTGAATAATTAGAATGTAAATGAAGATCCTGAATCATCAAAATACACCTCATCCCAAAATCTAAACATTTCAACATTCCAGTTAATACTAACTTCAGGAATTTCTTCACCTAATGCTAATTTCAATCCCAAATATGGTAAATTTACTCCAGCAGCAGCACAAGCAACTATGCTACCTTGAACACGAGGATTTATTTCTAATATCTTCACTTTATTATCTAAAGAATATCTAACTTGAATACCGATATTACCATGTAATTTTAAATGTTCAGCAACTTCTGTACAATATCTAATTACTTCTTCATTATTTACAACAGTACAATTTGTGCTGATTCCTGCATTCATTTCTAATCTTATGCGTGGCATACAATATTTTACCTCTCCATGATTAATAAGTAAATCAACACTATACTCATCACCTGGTAAATATTCCATAACTAATAGTTCAGGAATATCAGTCATAGAAGTTAAAATATCATTAGCTTCTTCAAATTTTATATATGTAGAATTAGGTTTTTCATTAAATAATAGCTTAACCCTATCTTTTGTATTATCAATTATTCTAAATCCTCTACTGCCATTGGCTTTTGTGGGCTTAAAGCATATAGGTTTATCTGGATAACTAAGCTCTTTTGCAACATTTTTAAATTCTAATGGATCAGTAATTTTATAATAATTAGGAATCTTGATATTTGCATTTTTTAACTCATCAATTAGTTTACCCTTATCATTTGCAATCTTAAGATTATCTATTGGTGATACGCATACTTTAATTCCATTTTCCAAAAATAAATCTATATTGTTAGCAAAAACTTCAAGTTCCTTTGTTACCAAAGGTTGAATAACATCAACATTATACTTCTTTGCTATGTTTAATACTGAGTCAATAAATTTTGAATCATTAGCTAGTGGAACCTGTTCAAAGCAATCTAATTTCTGTATTGTTGGAACTCTTTCCTTTACATCTACACCAATAATTTTAATTGTTCTTTCTCCATTGTTCTTATAACAAGAAATTATACCTGGAGCTCCTGGAGCTCCAGCTCCAGTCATTAATACTGTTAAATCCTTCATATGATATCCTCCTTTTTCACAAATTCATCAATATCTCTAAAGTTTTTACTCATAATTTCATACCTAAATTTACTTCCGTCTTTTAAATAGCTTAGAATTTTATCTCTTGTATTCTCTTCACAATTGCTGTACCAAAAAGGATGTATCAATAAATGGATTTTGTCATGCTCACCACTCTCAATTACAGATATAATATCTTCTCTCCAGTTCATACGAGAATCTGATACATATTTAAAATCTTTAAAAAATAATTTTGAATAACTATTGATAGCTTCGCTAAAAACAAAGTCATTTTCCAAACTAAATCTTGAAGGTCTATGCATTGAAACAGATTTGATTTCTTTCCCTATTGCCTTGCTCATAATTGCCAATTCTTCTTCAACAAAACACCTAAATCTCTCCTTATCTCGTTGAAAATCATACTTTGTTTCATCAAAGTGTAGCCCTATTTCATGTCCTAAAGATATAATTTCATCTATTTTTTTAAGAATTTTCGGTGAAAAAATGTTATAAAAATCACTTGATAGTAATAAGAAGTACGTTGAGTTAATTCTATATTTACTCTCAAATTCAGCAAATTCCAAAGCTTTTGATACATCATAATCAACATCATGTCTCATAATGCATGCTTTCGGATACAAGACGTAATTATGATAATTTGAAATCATATACTCCTTTTGTTCTAAAATTTCTATAATTTTTTCAAAATATCTATATGTGAACTTAGATGTCATCATCTATAGCACCTCAATATTTTCACGCGCTTGGATATGCTTCATAGCATTTTTTGTATCAAAGATTACCTTAGCATGTTTTTGAACGAAATCATAATCAACATTTGTGTGAGCAGTAGTTATAATAACTAGGTCTGAATTTTCTATGAGTTCTACAGTAAGTTCAGGCTCACCCTTTTTAACAGTACCATGTTCACGGTATTCAGAGACAAACGGATCATAATAAATAACATCTGCACCCTCTTTTTCAAGTTCTTCTATCACTAAAATAGCAGGACTCTCTCTATAATCATCAATATCTTGTTTATATGCAACACCAAGAATTAATATCTTTGATCCGTTCATAGCCATTTTGAATTTATTTAGGATTTTACTTGATCTTTCAGCACAATACTCTGGCATTCTATCATTTACCATCATTGAAGATTCTATCATAGATGTATGGAATCCATATTCTCTTGCTTTCCATGATAAGTAATAAGGATCTAATGGAATGCAATGTCCACCAAGACCAGGTCCTGGATAAAAAGCTTGAAAACCATAGGGTTTTGATTTTGCGGCATCAATTACTTCCCAAATATTAATTCCCATTTTGTTGCATAGAATAGCTAACTCATTAACTAAACCTATATTTATATTTCTATACGTGTTTTCTAGTATCTTCTCCATTTCTGCAATAGCTGGTGAAGACACTGTATGAACATCTCCCTCCAATACTGCTTTGTACATTGCAGAAATAACTTCCATAGCATCTTCACCAATTGCACCAACTACCTTTGGTGTATTTTTTGTTTTGTAAATTAGGTTGCCTGGATCAACTCTCTCTGGCGAGAATCCTAAATAAAAATCTACTCCACATTTAAGATTAGAACCTTTTTCAAGTATTGGTTTTAAAACTTCTTCAGTGGTTCCTGGATATGTAGTTGACTCAAGTACTACCATAGATTCTTTTTTTAAATATTTAGCAATCTCTGAAGCAGATTTTTCTACATAAGATATATCCGGTTGCTGATGACTATCTAATGGCGTAGGTACACAAATTGCAATAAAATCTACATCCTTAATAAATGAATAATCCGAAGTAGCTGACAACAAGCCTTTTTCAACAAGAACAGATAAATCTGAGTCAACCACATCCCCAATATAATTCTTTCCACAGTTAACCATTTCTACTTTTTTATCTTGTACATCAAATCCTATTGTCTTAAATCTTGCTTTTGCCTTTTCAACCGCTAACGGAAGTCCAACATAGCCTAGTCCCACTACACCTACAATAATCTCTTTATTTGATATTTTATTAAGTAAATTTTGTTTCATTTCTTTACCTCTTTTCTCATCATTAAATTAGTCATCACTAAAATTAATTGTTTATAATATTTATAAATAAGTTCGTTAAATTTCCGAAATCATAATCCATCGCTGCCTTTTTAGAATTCTTACAAAAATTTATATAGTCTTCTTTACTTAATTCTTTGAAATACATTATTTTTTCTACTATTTCTTCAGCACACTTACCTATCATATCAATTCCAGTATTATATTTTTCAACTAAAGAATAATTTGATTTAAATGTCCATAAACAAGGTTTTTCAGCTGCAAAATAATCAAACATCTTATTAGGAGATATTCCATATCTGAATAATGTTATAGTGTCGCCCATGGAAATATTCAACTGTGCTCTAGATAATATATATGGAATATACTTTTTATCTATCCATCCCTTAAAATATACGTTCGTAATTTTCTCATCATTTACTCGCTTTTTTAATCTATCCAGCTGATCTCCCATACCCCAAATAAAAAATTTTATACTTTTATCATTAACTAATTTTGCAACATCCAAAATTGTATCAACTTTATTAACCAGTCGAATTGATCCAGCATAAATAACTTTAAAAGTGTCTGGATCATCTAAATCTTCATCCTCTAACTGATAATGTTCTTTATTGTAATTAAATACTTCTAAATCCACGCCATTATTAATATGATGAACTTTACTAATATCTATTGGACCGTCATGATCTTTGTCCCACCCTTGTTCTATTATGTAGTCCCTACCACCTTCCATAGTGAAAACAAGTTTGTCAGCATTTTTATAAATCCATTTCTCTCCTGTATACAAAAGTCGAAGCAATGGATTTTTTTTACTGATAATTCCATACGCAACAAAACTCTCTGGCCATAAGTCTCTAACTTCTACAATTGATTGGCATCCATATTTTTTACTTAACTTAATTGCTGCTATTGCAGCTAATGGATGAGCTGATGATCCAAGAATTACATCTGGTTTCTTAAATAAATTAACTACTTTAAATAGATTCTTATAGAACTCATACATCGCATAGATCCTTTTTAGTTTGCTTGAAGAGTAATCACATGTTTTCACAAAATAGTAAGGATAATCTGTATCCTCATATCTTTTAATTATTGAATCATCTTTTATCATCTGAATTCTAGTATTATGCAAAAAACTCCCTACAAATACAGTTGGCTCATGACCCAGGCGTTTCAGATACTTACCAAAATTAAAATGCCTATTGAGATGCCCATACTCAGGCGGCATATTATACTGATTTATTAACCATATTTTCATTTAGTAACTGTCTCCTCAGTTTTGTTATTTACTATATCAGAAGAATGAGTCGTTCTAATCTTCGTACCAGTCCCACCTTCAACAATACCGTCACTTCTTAAAATACTGGAAATTGTTCCAAAAAAGCATATGATATCCATCATGAACCCAATCTTCTCAGCATACTCTCCATCTAACCTTGCCTTCACATCAATATCAAGTTCATCTCTACCATTAATCTGAGCCCAGCCTGTAAGGCCAACTGGTACATCATTTGCACCATATTTATCTCTTTCTTCTATCAAATCATACTGATTCCAAAGTGCAGGTCTTGGACCAATAATAGACATTTCACCTTTAAAAATATTAATAATCTGAGGCAATTCATCAATCGAAGTCTTCCTCAAAAACTTACCAACCTTAGTAATCCATTGATCTGGATTATCCAATAAATGAGTTGGAGTATTTTTAGGTGTATCTATTCTCATTGTTCTAAATTTCAAAATAAAAAAATGTTTCTTATGTAATCCTACACGTTTCTGTTTAAAAAGCACAGACCCTTTTGAATCAAGCTTAATAGCAATAACTAATATAAGAAATATAGGTGAAAAAATTATAAGCCCTATAAACGAAAGTACTATATCTATTAATCTTTTAATTTTCAGATACATCTGAACACCCCCATTTCAAAACTGTATTTATCCTGTACACAACTTGCGCACACAACCATTCAATTAATGTAAAACCCTCTCTTTGTTTCTAAATAAAAATTTCAATTAAACCACTTCTTTCAGTGTATATTTAATATATATCTACTTTAACCAAGGTTATATGAAAGAGACAAAAGCGAATTGAACTACCCACTGCTTTTTTTAACACTTTTTTGCTTAAATAGAACTAGAACCTTAAAATCTAGTTTTATTATGATAGCTAGTATTCTTATAATAGATTTTTTATTTTTTAAAAATTGTTTTATTCTATATTATTTATATAGTAACTCATATTAAATAGTATACAAAATTTTATTTTGTTATTTAATATAAGATCTTTTAACTTCATTGCACTTCGCTCAAGATGACGGAAATATAGTTTTCTTTATTTTATTACTTTTTCAATTCAAATTTTTTCCACTAGTATTCAAGGGTGACGTACTACTTATACTTGTCCTAGTTTATTTAAAAAATTGCATAGCTTCGCTATGCGCACATGGTCTATTTGTTCGCATATTTTTTTTACTATGTAGTTTTTTAAATAAGCATAGGGCCGAAACACCTGATAATTATTTTAAAAACATTGTGATGTAATAGTTGGTTAAACATTTACTTTCCAATTTCTATTATCAATTTTTTTGGCTTAATAAAATAAAATGCTTTATCTAAATACAAGATCCTTCAACTCCACTACGTTACGTTCAGGATGACACGAAGACAGTTGATAGTTGGTTCGAAATTAGTCCTTTTATCATTCTACTTTATCTAGTATGTTGATACCAAAGTCTACTAATCGCTCTTCGCCTAGAAATTGTACTTTTACTTTTGCTCTTCCTTTTCGTTTGTTTATACTTTTTACTAGACCTTGGTAATTTTTTAGTGGTCCATCTGTTATGATTACTTTGCTGTTTTTTATTATTACATTAGAATAACCAATGATACCATCCATATCTATTAGTTTTTCTATTATTTGCATTTCTTCTTCATCTATTGGTATTGGTCCGTCTTTGTCGGATAATACTTTTATTGTACCTGGTATTTTATTTATATCAATATTGTCATATTTGTTAAGTTTACCATATGCTAATATGTAGCCAGGATATAAATTTCTTTGCACTTCTGTCCAAATACCTTTTTTTCTTTCTTTTAGTTTCCTTTTTATTATAACTGGTTTTGCTTTGTTTTCAAGACAGGTTTGGAGTTTGTTTTTTATTGTTTCTTCTTTTCCTGTTTGAACAAAAACAGCATACCAGCGACTATCATTGTTATACATAATTTCCTTTATTAACCACGGAAAAACACAAAAAAACACGGAATAGTGCTTCGCACGCGGTATATATCAACTTTTTCTTTAACTATAAATTCTGCTTTTCAATTCTATACAAAATGCTTCGACTTTGTTTAGGATGACGATATTTATAACTTTTAACATTAAAGCTTTTATATCAGTCTATATTATAACATATTGAGTCAAGTTTTGCGTTAGTTTTTTTGCTATTCTTTATGTTAAATTGTGTTGTAAAATAGTAATTTTACTTCTAATCATCTGTTGTTTTTTTTCTATGTTTTTTACGCTTTTTCTTTGTTGTGTTTTCGTCTTCGCTATAGTAATTGTAGTAATAGTAATAGCCCCTTCTTGATAGTTTTACTTTAACTAGGACGGCTCCTAGGATGTTGGCACCCACTTTTTCTAGTGTTTTTACTGCTGTTTTGGCTGATTCTACATTAGTTTCTTGTGAAGATATAACAAAAATAACTCCATCAACAATACCTCCTAATATGCTTGCATCTGCAACGGAACAAACGGGAGGTACGTCTATAAGAACAATATCAAATTCTGATTTAATCTGTTCAATAAAATTTCTCATAGAAATAGACTGTAATATTTCTGCTGGGTCTGGTGGAATAGGCCCGCAGGTAACAATAGACAAATTAGAATATTCTGGTGAACTTTTCACTACTTCGTCTAAAGTCTTATTCTCTGTTATTACATTAGTTAATCCAATACTGTTATCTATGTTAAATACTCTATGTATTCTTGGCTTTCTTAAATCACATTCAAGTAATAATACATCTTTATTTGATTGTGCCATAGTTACAGCTAAGTTGCAAATTGTTGTCGTCTTACCTTCAGCCATATTTGAACTGGTTACCATGATTACTCTATTTTCTTTGTCTATATTTAAATAGTGTAAATTTGTTCTCAACATTCTATATGCTTCTGCAGCACTCGATTTAGGATCTGAATATGTAATTAAACTTTTATTGTTCTTCATATCGTAATAATTCCTTTCAACTATCTTTTTTCTTCTCCCTCAAAACTAGGTATTAAACCAATAGTTGTTAATCCTAATTTCTTTTCTATATCCTCTTCGGTTTTAATTGTATTATTAAAGAATTCAAGTATAAAGACAGCAAATACAGCAATCATAATGCCTAATACTCCAGCAATAGCTGTGTTTAACAGTTTTTTTGGACTAATTGGATTTTCTGGTACTAATGCAGTATCAATAATACGTATATTCTTTACTTCTACAATTTCTGTAGCTTTTACTAGTAATTCCTTTGCAACTGCATTTGTAATATCCGCTGCAAGCTGTGGATTTGAATGTTGAAAACTTATTGTAAAAAGTCTTGAGTTCTTTATTGTATCTATACGTAAAGAATCTCTAAAAGTTTTAATATCTATATTCAATCCAAGTTTTTCTATTACTTCATCTATAACTAATCTTGTTTCTGCTAGTTCTTTATAGTCAACTATTAATTGGTTAAATGTTTGAAGTTCTGATAAAGAAACTCCTATGCCTCCAATTTCATTTTGCTCTTTTCCTAAGAACAATGAAGACTTAGCTTCATATATAGGATCCATAAATCTATCTGTTACAAAGTAAGTGATTGTTGTGCTCAAAACAAAGAACACCACTATTAACCACCATTTTCTCATAATAATAGCAAAGAGTTCTCTAAGATCTATTTCATCATATTCTTGTTCCACAAGCTATACCTCCCTCTGCATTTGTATAGTTATGTATAATTATATTAGGGTTATTTATAAAAACATCATCAGCTAATGTTTGTCCAAATTTTTTTCTGACAATGGTATATGCTTTTTTTAATCCAGGTTTTCTACTTCTTGTATTATGTGCATCTGATGCAATAAAATCAATTTTTTCATCTTTAAGAAGTTTATAAATTATTTTTTTATCGTTTCTGCTTTTAGGATGTGTAATTGATCCAGCATTGACTTGAAGTAGACATCCTATATCTTTTAACTCTTCAATTTTTTCTATATCATCTTGACAATGTATAAGTCTTTCAACATGTGCCATAATTGGTTTATAATTATTTAACATCATTTTATATAAAATCGGTTTAATAAATTCTATTTTAGCATTGTTATAACATTCAGTTAGTACATAATTGCTGTCTCCTAATGCATGACAATCACCAGTTATTAGTGCATCGACAATATTTTCATCTATAAAGACCTCGTTGCCTAAAATAAGCTGTAGAGGTAATTTTTCATCTTTAATATATTGAACTATTTCTTTATATCTATTTTCTAATTGATTTGCTGTATAGCTGTTAACTCCGTATATATAATGAGGTGTTGCAAATATAGTTTTTGTACCATCTTTTACAGCGATTTTTAACATTTCTATTGTTTCTTCTTTGGACTTTGAGCCATCGTCTATGTTGTATAGTATATGAGTGTGTATATCTACCATTGTAACCACCCCTTTATTAGTTGATAATTGACAATTGATAATGTATAGTTAATGGTTAAAAATTTTTTAACTAAAATTTTTTATTAATTTATATTTATTTTTTGTTTTTTATTATACTGCTTTATCTAGGTACTAGATCCTTCGACTACACTTTGTTTCGCTCAGGATGACGCGGTTGTAGGTGATAGTTAAAAGTTGGAAGAGTTGTAATGTTGGTATGTTGGAAAACATGCATAACTCTTCTTGCTACCTATTAATTTTTTGTTCAAATTCTTTATTTGTTATTTATAATTATATGAATCTTTAGTATATTGCTTTATTTAGGTACTAGATCCTTCGACTTCGCTCAGGATGACGCGATGATGTACTATTGATTTAATAATTAGCTGTTTTTAATTATTTGTTATTTATATTTATTTTATATTTGTTTTTTAATACATCTTAATAATAATTTATAATGCATCAATAATGTACTATTCTTCTAGTATGTGATTATATTTACTGTACAAGTCTTTTAGTGCTTGGTATTCTTTTGTGGTTAATGTTTCTAGTAAGTATGATTTGAGTTCTTTTTCTTCTTCTTCTGTTAAACCATCTTCTAATAGTTCTTGTATTTTATCACTATCGAGTTTTTCTCCAATTGATATACCTTCATCTAAATCGTCATCTACTATTTCATCTTTATGTTCATTGACTTTTTCGTCTGCCCATTCGTTACCAGTGTATTCTACAAATTCTTCTTCTTGCTGTTGCGGTTGTTCTATTTGTTCATCTATATTTTCATTTTGTTTTTCTTCTATTGGTGTTACTTCTGGTATTATTTCTTCTTTTATTGTTTGTGGTTTTGATTTTTCTGATTCTTCATACTTTTCAATTGGTTTTTCTGCAATTTTTTCTTGTGGTTCAACTTTTTCAACTAATTCTTCTTCTTGTTGTTCTTGTATTACATCTTCTTTTTTATCTTCTATGTTTTCTTTTTCTATTTCTGTATTTATTAGTTCTGGTTCAATTTTTGTTTTTTCATTTTGTATGTTTTCGTTTATTTTATCAATATTCTTAACTGTATCTGGTTCTTTTGTTGTTTTGGAAATATAATTATCATCTACTTTATATTTTTCTGTATTCATATTATTTAAAATATTTACTATAAATAAACTGGTTATTAATATAACTATAATTCCTATGCTAAATACAAATATATTTTTTTTACTCATATTTGTGTATTCCTTTCGCTCTTTAGATTACAAAAGCTATAAAGGTAAGTTGGGGGATTATACCCCCAACCTAACTATATTTATTTTTTAAATAATATGTACATCATTTTTGCTACTTCTGCTCTTGATGCATTGCCTTTTGGATCAAACATATTGTTTGGTTTACCGCTTATGATTTCTTCTCTATATACTGTAGATACTGCTTTAATAGCCCATGAGTCAATATCATCATAATCTGCAAATTTATTTTTTATTAATTTACTGCTTTTTTCAGTATTATAACCTAAATATTTAAGTGTATTTTCAACAACAAGTGCCACTTCTTGTCTAGTAATTGGAGCATTAGGTGCAAATGTAGTACTTGATCTACCGTTAATTAATCCAGTTTGATATGCTGGAGTAATTTCTTCTGCATACCATTCAGATTTATCAATGTCTGTAAATGGTACAATTTTATCTGTTTCAACTAAATTTAGCATTCTATTTATTAAAGCAACAAACTCTGCACGAGTTATACTAGCTGTTGGATCAAATAATCCTTTTTCTTTTCCAGTAATGATTCCTTTACCTGCTAGAATTTCAATATAATCTTTAGCCCAATAATCTTTATCTACATCATTGAATGAAACTCTAGATTTTTTAGCATAATATTTACTGAAATGATTAGTTGTAAATTCAACTTTACATGTAGTTTTGTTATATATACCTCCTACAGGAATGGATTTATTATCGTCTTGTAATAAGTACACAGTTATTTCATCTTTATTATCGCCTTTTTTTGGTTCATATGGTATTGATAATTTAATAGGTGAATTAAATTTTGTTACTTTATCTCCATCAATTGATAAATTGAAATCAACTACAATAGAGCCTTTTGGAACTTCTTTACTTGTTACATCTGAAACAGCTTTTATTGAAAATGTAATATTCTTAGCAGATTGACCTTTATCTATGATGCTAGATGTATCAAATTCAACACTACCTACTTGTGAATTAATCTGTAAAACATCTAATCCATCTTTTTCAAGATTCTGAATGTCTTTTACTGGTAAAGCAATATTTACTTTTTCTACATCATCTGTTTTTGGTACTTCAAGAACAATTTTATTTTTAATTTGTTTATTAGTATCTTCTGTTTTATCTTTTATTTCTTTTAATACTTCTTGAGTCTTTTTCCATGCATCTTTAAGATTAGAAGATGAAACAGTTGCTTTTAATGTTCCTGAAGAAGTAATTACAGGTTTTAATTCTACTTTTACTTTTGAATCTAGTTCATCTTGTACATTGTCTGACGGTATTTGTTCTTCTTCATCTGATGGTTCAGGGTCACCACCGCCGCCACCGCCGCCAGTGCTTGGTTCTGAGCTTGATTCACGTTTTACTAATTTTAAATCATTAAGATAATTATATACTAAATTTTTATCTTCTGATTCCAGTCCATTATAATAATCAACAAATTCTTGAAAACCATTCAATACAGAATCTTTATCCTCAATACCATCCTTAAGATGTTTATTTGCTAAATTTATAAGTGTTTCACCATTTTTACGGTTTAATGTAAAATCTCCACCTATTTTTTTTGATTCAAAAACTGCAGGTTTAAGACCTAAAGTATATAAAGCTTGAAAATCATCTAAAATACCAAATATCTTATTCATTTGAGCAAAACCTGATTTTAACGCTTCTTGTTTAGCATCAACAACCCCTGCTGTTTCTAACGCTGTCTTAAACTCATTAACTCTTTCTGCAATTTGTTCAGCAAAAGCTTCCTTATTATCATCAATATTTTCACTATCTTCTTTTAAATAGTTTTTTAATGCTTCTACTGAAAACTCATTATCTTTCATAAATTGTGAAAATCCTTTAACAGCATCAGCTGTTAATTGATAATTTTCTAAACGACTTTGTTGAGAACTAGTTAATTTTCCTAAAGCTTTAGAGTAAGCATCAGAAAATCCTGCTGAATCACTTATCTCATGTAATAACTCTACTAAGTCAATAAATATGTCCTTTTCTTTGAGAGCAAAAACACCCTCTGTAAATTCTTCTATTAATTTTTGGTCTTCATCACTTATTGTGTCTTGATCTTTTGTACTTGCTTCTTTTTGCTCTTCTAATGCAAGTACATTAACGTCACATATTCCTGGAATTATCATGAATGCAATTAAAGTAAATAATAAAAACTTTTTTAAATTATTCATCCTTTTTCTCCCTTCTTTTTAATTAACAATAAAATGAAATAAGAATTAAATAGCTAAAACAGATGAAAAAAATATGATTTCTTCTAGTAAAAAATATAGTTATAATTCTATATTTCATATTATTTCGTTGAATGTTATTGCTTAAAAAATTTGTTATATTATTTAATTTTTTGTAATCAATCTCTATTATACAACTTAATTGTAAATTGTAAAGTATTTTCCTAATTTTCCTGTTAAAATTTGAGGTTTTTTCTGACATTTTATAATTAACCACGGAAATACACGGAAGAACACTAAAAAGTGCTTCGCACGTGAAAAAACTATTTTTTTATTAACCACGGAATTACACGGAAGAACACTGAAAAGTGCTTCGCACATATTAATAGAAGTGTATTAGTTATATATTTTCCCTTTCCGTGTGTTTCCGTGTACTTCTGTGGTTAATCAGGTTTGTATGGTTCTGGGGTTTCGGCTATATTGGTTTGGATGTAGTTTTTTTGGTAGTATAGTAATTTTGCTAGTTTGCCGTAGTTTAGTTCTTTTCTTAGTGTTATTTCTGTTTGATATGTAATTATTTTTTTATTTGTTTTTGTAATGAATATTCCTTTTTTATTTTGTTGAGCAATTTTGGATATATTCATTATATTTATATAACCTGAAGCTGAATCATTTTTACAAAGTGGTTTTCTTGCTTTAAATGGTATATAAATTATTTGACTGTTTATTATTATGGGTACTTTATTTTTTATGCCTAGTTCTCGTCCGTAATATTTTCTGTTTGATTTCAAATTTATGCAATAATAATCTGCTATTGAGTTGATACAACTTTTAATACTTTTATTTATTATTGTTTCTTTAAAGTTTGTTATTATTTTAGTGCAATCTCCTATATTTTCTTCATATTTAGGTATTAAAACTTCTATACCTTCATTTTGTAATATTTCTTGCATTTTTACATCCCCTTATATTTGAAATATTTTTACTGCAAAGGCTTATTTATAATTATAATCGAACTTTTGTTCGGAGTCAAGAATTGTTAATTTTTGATTTAGAAAAAGATGGTTTTTTGAAGTTTGAAATATAGTTGCTAGGTGATAATATTAACCACGGAAAGACACTGAAAAACACGGAAAGGTGCTTCGCATAGAGATATTGTTAAACGCAAAAAACATGCAGGGCACAAAGACAAGATCCTTCGACTAACGCTCAGGATGACATTAAAGAGATAAAAATTAAGAGTTAAAATGAAAAGTTATGGGAGGGTATTATGAGTAATTTGAAGTTTGATGAGGATATTAATGTGATTATTGCTGAAAGTTTAGGAGGTGATGTTGACAGTATTTGTAAGCTTCTTGAAAGGTTGAGACCTATTATTATCAGTAGCATTAATAAGTATTATTATAGGAATAAAGAAGATTTTTCTGATTTAGTACAGGATGGATATTTGAAAATTATTGAATGCTTAGAGGGATTTGAACCTAAAAAAGGTGTTCATTTTTTAGGGTATGTAAAGTCTAAATTAAAGTTTTTATATCTTGAAAAGAACAGACTTTATAAAGATAGTATATCTCTTAATACGAATATTTCTGGAGATAACGACAGCACAGAATTACTAGAATTAGTTGAAGATGTAGGTATTAATATTGAAAGAGACTTTGAACATAAGGAGTCTATTGATTGGTTAAAGAAAGCACTTAATTTTTTGAGTTATAGGGAAAGACAAGTTATTTATATGAATTATTTTAAGAAGATGAATATGTATTCTATTGCAGATAAGTTAGGTATTGCTTATAGGACTGTTGTCAATATAAAGGTTAAGGCAGTTAATAAGTTAAGAGTTAAAAGTGAAAAGTTAAAAATTAATGGATAAATATTTTTATAGTAATTTTTGTTTTTTATAGTCATATATAAAGTAGACGGTAGGAAATTAGAGTGTTGATATTGACGACTTAAGTACAGTTGATAGTTGATAATGTATAGTTAATAGTTAAAGGAAACTTTATTTTCGTAAATTACCGTCTTAAAGAATGAAGGGAGGTGAGATATATGGCAGTTATTTCTACAGAGCTAGAGGGAAAGGTTAAACTTATGTTTAATGCAGGAAGTGATGAAGAAGGTAAGATGATTACTAAATCTAAGACTTTGTCTAGGGTTAAGTCTAATGCAGCTGATGAAGATATTTATACAGTTTCTAATGAAATTGCAAGACTTCAGGAGTATCCTGTAACATCTATAAGAAAAACTGAAGAGTATGATCTTATTAGTGATTAACTCTGGTTAAAACGAAGAATAAGGAAGTAGTAACGAGTAACAAAAAAAGATAAAAGTTAAGAGTTAAAAGTGAAAAGTTATGGTAAGGAGGTGATATTATGGCTACTAAGCTGGAGATGAGTTTTAAAAATGCTATGGATAATAAATCCACTATTTCTGTAGATAATCCTAAGAGTGATCTAACTGATGAAGAGGTTGCGACAGTTATGCAGAATATTCTTGATAAGAATATTTTCAATACTAATGGAGGAGATCTTGTTAGTATTAATGGAGCTAAGGTAGTGACAACTACAGCTAAAGAACTTAGTGTTATATAAAGAATGCCGGGTGATTTGCCCGGATTCCTTATATAAACGAGAAACGAAAAATTAGTAACGAGTAACATGGTAATTTTACTAACGTAAAATTTTTTATTTATTAGTGTAACAAGAATTAAAAAAATGTTTTTTACTGCGTAAAAAAGCTTAAGAAAAGAATAACTAAATACAGAATATTATTGATAAAAATATTTTCAATACTAATGGTGGAGATCTTGTTAGTATTAATGGAGCTAAGGTAGTGACAACTACAGCTAAAGAATTAGTGTTATATAAAGAATGCCGGGTGATTTGCCCGGATTCCTTATATAAACGAGAAACGAAAAATTAGTAACGAGTAACATGGTAATTTTACTAACGTAAAATTTTTTATTTATTAGTGTAAACGAGAATTAAAAAAATGTTTTTTACTGCGTAAAAAAACCTATAAATGAGTAACCTCAAGCATTAATTTTTATTTTTTAATAAGTATCGTCTTAAGCCTGACAGCTGAGGCGATAATTGATTTATTTTTAACATAATATTATCGTAGTCATTCTTGTTTATAAATTTTAGTTCTAGTGCTATATCGTATTGACATATGAGTTCCATTAATGAACCGTATGCAATTTCTATAAAATGAGCATATTCTTTGTTGCTAAATCTACTATTGCCTTCAGCAATATTTGATGGTACTGATATAGCAGCTCTTCTCATTTGAGGAACTAAACTATATTTTTCTACTGTAGGAAATTTAGTTGTTAATTTATAAGTTAATATAGCAATGTTTTTGCTTAATATCCAAGCATCTAATTTTTTAAATTTACACATATTATCATCCTATCCTAATGTATAATAAATGTTACCATAAATATCATATTTAGGCAATATATATAAAATAGTTTCAATTATCGACTTTTAAATATAATCTATTAATTATTTTTGGGAGGTATTATTTTGGAAGAGTTTTTTAATCAAATTGCTAATTTAGGGTTCCCTATTGCGGTTGCTTCTTATTTGCTTGTTAGGATTGAGGGAAAATTGAATAATTTGACGGAGAGTATAAATGAGCTTGCGAGGGTTATTGAGGGGTTAAAATGAATTAGTATAGAGAAAAAAAGAGAGCATTAATCTATGTTAGTTAAATATGTAACTAATTTAACTAATATAGATTAACTGCCGACAGATTATCTATATTGTTTTTTTATTCAAAAAACCGATCTATTTCCCCCCCATATTGATTACATATATGACTTGTCCGTTCTTAGTTAATTGCGTATCGTGATATCAACGATCAAATGCAATAAATTCCCCAATTTCTACATTTGTTTTATAAGTGCACACGTATATTGTAATCTATTTTGAATAAGAAATTTGTCGAAAATTAAGTAAGTTACAATATTTTTAAATTATTTTTAAGAAATACTATAATTCTGTTGAATAATACGTAAATGATAAATATGTATAATTTTATATGAATATACAAAAAGTTATCAACACCTGTTAATACATTTGTGGATAACTTTGATTACTGTTGAAATACTAGCGATTATATACTCTAATCAATCTATTATTATTGGGTAATTTTGTTAATATATTATCAATATATACTTTACTTTTATTTGATTCATTGTCTTAATTTTAATAGTTACCCACATTATCCACAGAGTTGTCCACAATAAATTAATTGATAGTTGACAATTGATTTAATTAACCACGGAAGAACACAGAATTACACAGAATAGAAAAGATTTGGCTTATGCCAAATCCTTATAAACGAATAACTAATAATTAGTAACTAACTCCTAAACTAATTTTGTTTAGATATTTTTGTTTTTAATCTTAGATTTATGCTTGTTCCCAACCCTAGTAATGCCCAGAAAATTGGTGATACTGAAACTATGTGATCATTGAACATTCCTGCTGCAAGATAACCTATAATTGCAGTAAGAATTCCTGCTCCTAAATAGTCTTCCAATGTCTTAAAGCTATATTTAACGTATAATCTCATACTGTCTATAAAATATATAAGAAACAGTGCAATTAAAGCTAACAATGATATAACTCCTGTATTTATTCCTATTTGCAAATACATATTATGTGGCTTATCAACAATTTTTCTGATATTATTTAATCCTATTGCTTTTCCAACAAAGTCGTTTTGAGGGAAATATATACAGTAATTACCCGGTCCGTGTCCTAGAATTAATGTATCTTTTAGCATTGGTATACTTCTGGACCATATATATCCTCTACTTGATGCAAATTTTTCTTTACCTTCAAATAATTTAATATATGGTGGATAACCTGTTTCTGCAAGAATACCACCTGTGGATAATATATCAAATCCTTCATTTGACATATATACTTTAATATCTACTCCATAAGCTAAACAAGTAATAAGAGAATCTTCTATTACAATTTTATAGTTTTTGTATCTTTCATCTGTAAAAGTAAATATATTTTCTTCATTTTCAACTTCTAGTTGCTTATTATTTTCATCTTTAAAACTTATTTCATTATCTTGTAGTATTGTAACAAGTTTTTCATTTTCTGTTTCTACAATAAAATCAAATCCATCTGCTTTAATTTCTTTAAACCTTGGTTTTTGTTCAGATATATTTTCAAGTCTTTCGGATTCTTTCTTTATACTTAATTTAGAAAACTGACCTGATACTCTTCCATTTGATACTGAGTTCATTCCAACTGCTGTAATTATAAATACTATTAAAAGCAAAGCTAGAGGTTTAATATTTTTTATTACTTCTTTTCTAAATACTATAATACCTATAACAAAGGCTGCAAAAAATCCTACATATCCTGCTCTTGAGTTACATCCCAACCATGTAAAAAATGTAATGTATGAAAAAATACCTGTTATAATTTTTGTTTGATTTTTCTCTGCAAATAAAAATAAAGCTAATGAAATTGGAAAAAGCATAGCTCCAAAACTTCCAACAAAGTTAGTATTATATAATGTTGCATAAATAGTATACTTACCAAATGTGAATTTTAATGAGTCTAGTAAACTAGGATATAATTCTTTAGGTAATATAAGTTTTCTTCCAAATAATGATTTGAATAAATCAAATCCAAAATACTGACCTATACCTAAAATTCCTATCGCTACTGCTGAAAAGATAAATGCATATAATAAGATTTTGACATCTCGTTCGCTGTTTACAAAGTTTATTGTTAAGAATGTTATTATTATATAACATAATAGAACCCACATACCTTGAAAAAGTTCAATGAAACCTCTCATAGCTACAATTTGATTTTCTGACATAACAGAAGATAATATAACAAATACGGCGTATATTATCATAGGTATGTAATATTTTTTTTCTTTTTTAAATGGAAGTTTTTTCAATTTTAATAGAATTAAGTATAATGCAAGTGATATGTATGTAAATATTTGAAGCCATACTGATTTCCAATAGCTAAAAAAGTCTACATGCGTACTGCCACCTTTCCAGTTCTGAAGTTCAGCTCCTTCTATTGTTATAACTTTTGCAAATGTTATGAGAGGTACTACTGCGATTATTAATATTAAAGGTAGAAAATAATACCATTTTAGTTCATTTTTTTTTATGGTGTGTTTTTTAGACATAATTAATTACACCTCCAAGTTTTTATTAATCACGTAAAAACACAGAAGAACACAGAAAAATACTATTTTTGATTTCCTTGTGTTTTTTATGATTATAGTTTGAATTGTAGTCTTACTATTTATTAGTTTTTATTATTATAGTTAAGAATTTAGTTTTAATTCTTTATTTTAAGACAAGATTATTCGACTTCGCTCAAGACGGTTTTATTCATCCTGAACATTAGCCGAAAAATCTTGTGTTTAATTGATGATGTATCTTGTTTTTTATTTATTTATTACTTTCATTTGCTGTGTCTTTCCAGTATGCTTTGAAGAATACTACGAATATTCCTACCATCAGACCTAGAACTATACTGATTGCTAAGTTAAGCTTTTTATTTGGCCCAACAGGAATCTCAGGAGTTATTGCATATGATGAAACAATTATGCTTGATTTTCCTATTTCAGCTGCTGCAGCAGCTATAGCTTCCTTGTGTCTTTGCTGATATGCATTATATGCTTGGTTTGCAAGCTGGTATTCTCTATTGACACTGTTATATTTGTATTCTTCTTCTGCTAATGTTGTTTGTGTTTCTTTTAATTTTGTTTGAAGTTCTTGTATTTTTATATCTAAAGCTTCTTTTTCAGCAACATCTTTAACTAAGCTTGTTTCTAATTCTGTTGTCTTTATTCTCAGTAATGCTGCTTGTAATTCATCTGGCTTACTTATATCTGTTTTTATCTCTTCTGTTATGCTTCCGTTATTTGTTATGTTTATTGAAATATCATTAAGATTTATACTGCTTACACCTTTATTAGCACCTAATAAAACAACTAAAGCTGCCTTATTTGTTTTTATACTTTTTTCTATATCATTTAGTTTAGATTTATAACTTGTTAGTTGAGATATTATTGAATTAACCTCATTTTTTAACTCTGTTACACTTTTATTTTGTGATATGTATTCAGCTAATTTTTTTGATTTTTCATTTAAGTTTTCTTCTTCTATTTTTATTTGTTCTTCAATAGTTTTTGCAGCTTGTTCACTTATTCTTCTATTATTCTCAGATATTAAATCTATAAAGTTATCGCTAATTGTATTAGCTATAAGTGTCGCTTTTTCTGGGTCTGTATCATTTACTTTTATAGTAATTAGGTTTGTATCTTTTATATTACTAACTGTTATTTTCTTTGATAAACTAGAGATTGATATGTACTCTCCTGCTTCGTTTTTAAGCTCTAATTCTTTTATTACCTTTTCAAGTAGCTGTGGTGTTTTTACTTGCTCCTTATATGTTTCTATTGTCATTGAAGGATATTGGTTTATTATGTCTGCTACATTTTTCAGGCTGCTAACCTCTACTTCCTTACTAGTTATTGGTGAAGTAATGAGTGTTGTAGATGCTTCGTATTTTGGTGATAAGACAAGAAAGCTTACTAATAAACTTATTACCATAGCTATGATTATAATTATGGCTATGATTTTTTTTCCTTTCAGTATTATTTCTATAAGCTCTCTTAGGCTTATTTCGTCTGTGTAGTCTGTGTAATTATTTTGCTCCATTTTTTCCTCCATTTTTTTGTTACTTAACCACGGAAGAACACGGAAGGACACGGAAAAATTCCTTTTTGTCTTTGGTGGTTAATTTACATATACATTTTTTGCTGCTTTTTCAATTAGTAATTAAGAGTTAAAGTTTCTAGTTATTAGTTTTTACTTTTTGTTTTTTTAATAATGTATTTATTGATATTCCTAGGCCTAGTATTATCCAGAATAGTGGGGATATGGCTACATAGTGGTCGTTGAATAAACCTGCTAAGCAGTAACCGCAGAATGCTGTGAAAGCACCTATTCCTAGATATTCGTAGAAGCTGTTTATATTTCGTTTGAAATATACTTTAAAACTATCTATAAAATACATTATGAACAATGCTAGTACAGCTAGCAATGATACAACTCCAGTATTTATACCTATTTGGAGATACATATTATGCGGTTTATCTACTAGTAAGAGTTGATTTCTAATAAAATTTAGCTTTCCTACTATATCATCTTGTGGAAATTTTATAGTATACATATCGGGTCCATAGCCTAGAATAAATGTGTCTTTTAATATTGGTATACTTCTAGACCATATATATCCTCTTCCTGAAGCAAAGTTTTCTTTTCCTTTAAATCCAAAGGTATCAGGTAATTGAGGATTAATAAGCTGTTTACCTGTTGATAATACTTTAAAGCCTTTTTCTGTGATATAAAAAGTTAAATTTCTTTTGCATGTTCTTAATATAATTTTAGGATCATTTTCTTCTCTTATTAAATAGTTAGCTTTATATTTTTCATCTTCAAATGTTATTTTGTTTTCATTTCTAATATGTGTTATTTTATTATCTTTTTCATCTGTAAAAGTTAATTCACCTTCATTATTTGAATAGATGTTAAGGGTATTTTCTGTAGTTGATACAGTCATTTTAAACTTATCTATTTGTATATCTTTAATTTTGGCTCCTTCATTTAATTTCTCTAATCTTTCCATTTCAGTCTTTATATTTAATCTATTTATTTCATTTAATATTTTTCCATCGGTTACTTTGTTCATTCCTAATGCTAAAACTATTAATAAAGAAATAAATATTAACAGTCCTTTTGTATGCTGTTTAATCTTTTTTCTAAATAATATAATAAATATTATAAATGAAAAGAATAGTCCTAAGTAACCTGCTCTAGATTTACATCCCATCAAATTAAAAAATATTAGTATTGATATAACTCCAAATAACAGCTTGTACTTTTTATTTTTAACTCCTAATAAAGCAGAAAAAAACAAAGGAAATAGCAAAGCTGTAAAACTTCCTAAGAAGTTAGGATTTCCAAATGTTGAATATATAGTTCCTTCTGTTGCTTTAAAGTTAAGTGAAGCTGCGCTTCCTTCATATGCTTTTGGAAGAATGAGTTTTATTGCAAAGGGTGTACTTAAAAAGTCATAACCAAAGAACTGTCCTACTCCTATTAAACATACTATAGCACCTGATACTGATAGTCCTATAAGCAGCCACTTCATTTCTCTTTCCGAATTAAAAAGATTTACTGCACATATAAGTATAAACATATATCCTATAAGTACCCACACACCTTGAAACATTCCTATGAAACCTCTCATAGCTACTGTACTGTTTTTGCAAAGAACTGCTGATAACACTACTGCTATTGTGTAGATAATTATAGGTATATAGTATCTTGTTTTTTTTATTTCTATTTGGTTTGTTAGTTTTAATAGTATTAGTAGTGCAAAGGAAATAAAACTCATTACAATAAACCATATAGATTTATAGTAGTCAAATAAATCTGCATGTGTACTTCCGCCTTTCCAGTTTAGCATTTCTTGTCCATCTAATTGAAGAACTTTCGCATAAACTATAAGGGGAATGACTGCTGTTATGAATAAAATTGGTATATAGTAAAACCAGGATAGCTGTTTTTCTTTTATTTTTACTTTTACGTTTGATGATGACCTATTGTTTTTTTTATTTTTCTTTGACATGTTTGTTTCCTTTCATAATTAACCACAATACAGTTAATAGTTTATCTTTAATTTAACCACGGAAGAACACAGAAGTACACGGAAAAATATCTTTTATGTGTTTTGTGTGATATGTTATTTATGGTGTTGTTTAATTATTGCTTTTCAATTTTACTTAAGACCCTTCTACTTTGGTCAGGATGACTATAATAGTTTTTAATAATATGTAGATAAATACTTCTTTATATTATATCGTAAGTTTTTCTATTTTTTTTAGGTTCTTTCAGCATTTATTTTAACATAATATAAAGTTATTGGAAAGAGATTTTATGATTTTTACGTTTACTAATTAAAATAAATTATTTGTTGATATGTATATAAAAAAACACCCCGAAGGGTGTTTTTTTTGTTCTTATAAAGCTATACTTAATTTTCTAGTCTTACTCTTCATAATTTATAATTAATACAGCATCATACTTTTTGTCATCATTATCTGGATTATATAATTTAACAAAATCGCCTACACTTATACTTCTGATTGAAGTTTTTAATTTTAATTCATCATCTTCTTCATCATATTCATATATTCCACATTCTTTATCAAGTCTAAAAGAACCACTTTTACCTCTAATTGAAATTCTATCATCATATCGTCTTGTTACTATACCTTCTACATATTTATCTTCATCAGAAGGTGTTTCGTAACTTATATCAGAAATTTCATCATCAGAATTTATATCTAAGTTTACTAATGCATCAGTAGTTATCTCAGCTATAACACTATTATCAGTAGCAGGAAGTTTTAATTTTTTACCATCAAGGAACACTGTATATGCAGGTACTTCATTGTCATTTTCATCCAAATCATAATCAACGTCAACTATTGCTGCAAAATTATCTTGACTACTTGATACTCCATTTACTACATATACAAAAGCAAGCTTTCCTAAGCTGTCTGGATCTACTGCTGCTAAGCAATAACGTGTTTCAGTAGGAACAATTGTATCATCTGTTAAATCTTCGTATTTAACTACAGAATAATCACTTAAATCATAGTTGATAATAATTGTACTTGATACGAAATCATAATTATTATTTAACATCTCATCATCAAATTTAACATTAACACCTTTATCTATAGCTAATTCATCACCTGTTACAGTTCTTATATCAGTTATTTCATTGTCATTATTAATTTTATATTTTACTAATGTCTCTACTTCAATATTGCCTACTACAATTTTATCGTCAACTTCTCTTAAGGTTGCTTCACCAACATTTCTATAGTTACCATCTCTATCTTTACTTACTTTGAAGTCATAAATTACATCTTTGCCTTTCTCATTAACCATTTTTATTCTTGGAGCATCTTCTGAATCAAAGTCTCCTGGTTCTCCATCATCTAAAGCAATAACAAATGCATAATCATTAAGTAATATAGAATCACCTGTCCATGCTACTATATCTCCATCTTTGTCAAGGAAGAAAGTACCTTCAGCTCCTAAAACTACGATACCACCATCATTATTTAATGCATATGTTCCAATGTCGTAATATTCGCCATCAATTTTAGCTTCTGTAACTTCACCAGCATCTTTTTTAACATTTGATACTTTACCTTCTATAGATTCTCTAGTAACAAATAGTTGAAGATAATCAGGTTCATCGTCTATACTATTATCAGTATTACTTGTGTATACATTGATTATATCATTCTTCTCAATGTCTTCTAATGACTCAGCAGCACCTTTAACAGTTATTCTAGAAAGGTCAGCTATTATATCGTCATCATCATCTTCTGTTAATGGTAAAGCAATACCATTAAAATCTTCAGGATAATCTGGATCAAATGTTTCTTCAACGAATACTATATCTCCTGTTTGTTCAACAACTATACCTTTACATACAGTATCTATATCTGGATTTCCTTTATAACTACTAAAAACTAATTTTATATGTGCATCTTCTGCAATATCTTCTATGTCTAAATCTGAATCAGCACCATTGTAGTATATTGAAGCTGGTGTAACATTTTCTAAGTCTATTTTCTTAGTTTTTTCGCCAACTTTTACTTTTACTTTACCATCTGCAATACCTTTAAATGTTCCTTCAATATTTTTTGTTCTAGTTCCTGCAACATAAACTACTTCATCATCATTGTTCTTATAAGCAACTATTGTTTCATACATATAAGACTCTAAATCAACAAGTGTTTCTTCATATGCTTTATCATCTTCATCAATTGTATCTGGTGTTACTTCAATATCTTCTTGATCCCCTACTTTGTCTATTAACTTTCTATATATAGGATCGTCACCATCTTTACCTATCTCGTCTCTTTCTATATCACCATCACTATTAACAGTTACTACTTCGCAAGATAATGCATTGTTTACTAACATAGCAACTCCGCCTCTATCTGCATTTCCTAATGATATGTCAACATCATCTGTTATTTCAAGATCCTTAGCTTTTATTTTGAAGTTTGCAGGCCAAGTTCCTCTTAAAGATTCATCTTTATATCCAAGTGCCCTAACTATCATTGTAATAGCCTCATCATATGTTACACAATCTTCAGGTGCAAAAGTTCCATCTGGTTTACCTTTTATAATTTCTTGTCCTGCCGCTAATGCTATTTCAGGTTCTGCCCAATGTCCTACGGTATCAGAAAAACCACTTCTAGTTCCTTTTGTTACTAACTCATCATAACCTAAAACATAAATTAGCATTTTAGCTAGCTCTGCTCTAGTTATCTTTCCTTCTGGTTCAAAATATCTTTCTGAACGTCCATTAACTACTCCTAAAGCTGCTAATGTTTTTACTGCATCTTCACAATCTTTTCCTTCTACATCGTCGAATTCGACTGCTGCGAATGCAAAGCTAAAGCTTCCAAGTACTAATGTTAATACTAGTACTAATGATAATACTTTTTTCAAAATTGTTTCCTCCTTTTGATATATAATCTTTTGGGTTTTTTAGGGAAGTTCCCTTTAACTTCCTATATTGGCACTTGTTGTTTATTGTACCATCCTGTCTTATTTTGGTCAACTAAGGTAAGTTATTTGTAATATAATTGTAATATTAGCCTTATATTGCCACTTTGTAACAATTACATTGTACCACCATTTGTCATGGATAATATTACAAGTTTATTACAAAAAAAAAGCACCCTGTTAAGGGTGCTTGTAATCTATTGATTTAACTATGGTCTAACTACTATTACTGCTTCGTAACCAGCTTGGTCTGAATCTGAATCAAATGCTTGTAAAGTATATCCTTTATTTTTTCTAATATGAACCATTGATTTAATTGTTACTTCATCATCTGACTCATCGTAAACATATACTGCACAATTATCTGCTAATTTAATTACTTGTGAATCATCAAGTTCAACTCTGTTCATTGAAGTATCTACGTCAGTTACTTCTCCGCTAGCATCTGCTGCTGCTGAACCTACAGCTGTTACTATATCATCGCTGTTGATAGTTAATTTAACTAATGTATCTGTTGTTACATCAATGTCATTATCACTATCTGTTAAGTAAGTTACTTTTTTACCGTTTAGTAATACTGTGATTTCTTTTACTGAATCTCCATTTTCGTCAATAACATCAGCTACTGAAGTTATTGATGCGTAATTGTTAGATTCGCCTATACCTGCATCATCAGTTAAAATAACTACTTCAAGTTTTGAAAGACTATCTTCTGCTAATACAAATCTTACGTCTGTTACATTTTCATTGATATCTTCGTAATCAACTATTGAGTAATCTCCATCTTTTAAGTTGAATATTATTGTTTTTGAAACAAAGTCGTAATCAACTGTTCCGTTTAACATATCATCTTCAACTTTTGCAGTAGCGTAAGTAGTAGTTGAAATAACTTCGATGTTGCTGATTTCATCTTTACTGTTCACTTTGTATTTTACTAAAGCATTGTCAGCTATACCTGATACGTTGATGTCTTCTCCACTAATTGTGAATGTTGCATCACCAACAGCATCATATGAACCGTCGTCTTCATGTAATTTGAAGTCATATATTATTTCGTCTCCTTCATCAGTGAAAAGTTTGATTCTAGGTGCTTCTGTATCGTTGAATCCATCACTTTCTTTTCCTGAGTCAGTTCCTATAACCATTGCGTAATCAGTAAGTCTTGATGCTTCACTATCTTTAGCAACTATATCTCCATTTTCATCAAAGAAGAATATACCTTCATCTCCAAGCTCTACTGTTACTTTGTCAGTATTAACGTCATAAGTAGTTCCATCTATAACAGCTTTTTCGCCTGAATCTTTAAGTTTTGTAGCTTTACCTTCAACTGAGTCTCTAGTAACTACTAATCTAAGTGCATCATGATCTTCGTCTATAGAATCTTTATCACTGTAAACATTGATTACATCATCTTCTTCAATATCTTCTAATGAAGTTACAGCACCTTCAACTGTTAACTTAGAATTATCTACAACTTCTTCGTCATCGTCATTTTCTTCTGTTGGTATAGTAATTCCATTAAAACTTTCTGGATAATCTGTATCGAACTCATCTTCAACAAATACTATGTCTGTTAACTCGTCCACTACTATTCCTACACAATCTTCACTTGTATCAGGTTTATCGTTGTATTTAGGGAATACAAGTTTAATTTTTGCATCTTCATCAATTTTAGTTATTTCATCTTTATCGTCTATAGCAGTAGCTCCGTTGAAGAATATAGCTGCTCCTGTAACTCTTGCTAAGTCGATTTCTTCTGTTTTCTTATCAGAAACTTTTACTTTTATTTTGTCTTCGTCATCGTTTAATCCTTTATATGTACCTTCGATTGTTGCTGTTTTTGTGTCTGATACATATACTACTTCGTCATCGTCATTTTTGTATGCATTTACTTTCTCATACATGTATGATGATAAATCAACTTTTGATTCTACATAAGCTTTATCGTCTTCGTCTAATACTTCAGGTGTAACTGTAATAGTAGTTTTTTCTCCAACTTTATCAATAAGTTTTACAGTTTCATCACCATCTGTATGTTTAATAATGTCGCCATCATTATTAACATATACTGTGTCACAATCTAAAGCGTTGTTTAGTAACATTGCAACTCCGCCTCTATCAGCGCCATTAGAATTCATATTAACGTCTTTAGTTATTTCAAGATCTACAGCCTTAACTTTGTAATTTGTAGGCCATGTTCCGTTTAGTGAGTCATCAGTATATCCTAAGGCTCTAACTATCATAGTAATTGCTTCATCATATGAAACAGCTGCGTCAGGTCTGAATGATCCATTTGGATAACCATTTACGATTTTTTGTCCTGATGCTAATGCTATGCTAGGATCTGCCCAGTGACCTGCTGTATCGTTGAATGAACTTGTTGTTCCTGGTGTAGCTAAGTCAGCATATCCTAATGTTACAACTAACATTTTTGCTAATTCTGCTCTTGTTATTGTTTTTTCTGGTCTGAAAGTTCCATCAAGATATCCGTTAATAACATCTAATGCAACTAATGTTTGAACTGCATCTTCACAGTCTTCTCCAACTATGTCATTAAAACCAAATGCAAAGCTGAAACTTCCAAGTACTAATGTAAGAACTAGTACTAATGATAATACCTTTTTCAATGTATTTCCTCCTTTTAGTTAGTTATGTTTTTTTTAAGTGTTGTCCTAACAACTAATTAAATTTTAACATCTAATTCAGGCAGTAACATTACAGTAATATTACAAAAACGATTTTTTTATAATTTTTGTTTTCTTGGATTAATTTAACTAAGGCACGATTATCTTTCCTATATTATTAATATATGAAGGTTTACAGTGTTTCAATTATACTCTAGTATGTAATTATACTTAGTAATAATAATAGGAGTAAGTTAGTACAGTTTATATTATAAGTATTGATTTAACTAGTTTTCAAGATTTTTGCTGATTTTAGTTATTTGTTCCATATTATAACATTATATTATTTATTAAATTTATAATTTTCGTGATTAATTCAATAACACGGAAAAGCACAAAATAAAAAGATTTGGTTAATTTAATCTTTCACCAAATCTTTTTATTCTCTTATATATTATTAAAAAACTTTAAATACTGCTTTTTAACCTTTTCTTTGCTGTACATGTTAGATTTTTGTTTTCCGTTTTTCTGAAGGGACCCATATAGTTTTTCATCTCTTAATAGATAAGTTAAAGCTTGTTCATAGCATTTTTCTTGTGGTGTTATAGGGTTAAATTTTAAAATTCGATTAACCACGGAAATACTAATACAGTTGATAGTTGATAATTGATAATGTATAGTTAATGGTTAAAATTTTTTACAAAATTTTTTATATTCTTATTTATGTTTTGTTTTAATATTGCTTTTGCTCGGATAACTTACTTTATACTTAGATAGCTTATTTTTAATTAACCCCAAAATACACGGAGGGACGAAGAAAATATGTAAATGTATTAGGATAAAAGTTAATAAGATAAGAGTTAAGAGTGTAGTTATAAGATTTTCCGACTACACTGCGTTACGCTTAAGTACTCTTATCTAAAATTTTAAATTTCTACTTTTTTTACGAAGTAATGAGTAAAGCTTCATATAACTTTTATCTTTTCACTTTTCACTTTTATCTTTTTTAGTATTCTTGATGCGTTTAGAACTGCTAGAAGGGCTACTCCTACGTCAGCGAATACTGCTTCGGGCATTGTTGCTGAACCTAATGTACTTAGTATTAATACAAATACTTTTATTCCTATAGCAAATATTATGTTCTGCCATACTATTCTTTTTGTTTTGCTTGCTATTTTTATGCTTTCATAAACTTTCTGAGGTTCATCAGTCATTATAACAATATCTGCTGCTTCTATTGCTGCATCTGATCCTACGCCTCCCATGGCTATACCTATGTCTGATCGCATAAGCACAGGGGCATCATTTATTCCATCTCCTACAAATAGAAGTTTTCCTTTTTTACTTTTCTGTTTGTATAGTTTTTCTACAATTTCTACTTTTTCATTTGGAAGAAGTTCCGCATAATATTCATCTATATTTAGTTTATCTTTTATATATTTTGCTGAATTTTTATTATCTCCTGTCAGCATCACTGTTTTGTTTATACCTAATTGTTTTAAATTATTAATAAGATTTTGAGTATTATTTTTTAATTTATCATTTATAATTATACATCCAGCAAAAACATTATTTACTGCTAAATATATTACAGTTCCAAGTTTATCATCTGGAGAAACTACTTCAATTTTTTGCTTTTCCATAAGTTTTTTGTTTCCTATTGTAACTTCTTGATTATCTATTTTTACTATTACTCCATAACCTGGTATTTCATTATAGTTTTTAATTTTTTGTTCTATTATATTTTCTTTATATTCATTTTTAATTGAATTTGCAATAGGATGATTTGAATAATATTCTGCATATGATGCGATTTTAATAATATCATCTTTGCTAAAGTTGTTATATGCATTTATTTCTGTAACTTTAAATGTTCCCTCTGTAAGGGTGCCTGTTTTATCAAATACAGCTATTTCAACATTTGATAAAGCTTCTAAATAGTTACTGCCTTTTATAAGTATTCCTTGTCTTGATGCACTTCCTATTCCTCCAAAGTATGTTAGTGGTATAGATAAAACTAACGCACAAGGGCATGATACTACAAGGAATATAAGTCCTCTGTACATCCAATCATAAAATTCTGCTCCTTCAATAAATAAAGGAGGTATTATACTTATTATTAATGCTAATATAACTACTGTAGGTGTATAATATTTAGCAAACTTGGTTATAAAATTCTCTGTATGGGCTTTTTTTGTGCTTGCTTTTTCAACAAGATATAGTATTTTAGCTACTGTTGATTCATGATATTCTTTAGTTACTCTTATTGTAAGCACTCCATTTAGGTTTATAGAACCACTTAGTACTTCTTTTCCTTCGTTTACATCTACAGGCATTGATTCTCCTGTAAGTGCTGATGTATCAAGTGATGAACTTCCTTCTATAACTATACCGTCAAGTGGTATTTTTTCTCCCGGTTTTATAAGTATTATGTCATCTTTATTAACTTTTTCTGGTGATACTTTTATAGTTTTGTTTCCTTGTTTTAAATTTGCATATTCAGGTTTTATGTTTAGCAAATCTTTTATTGATTTTCTTGATTTGTTAACTGCTTTGCTTTGTAAATATTCTCCAATTTGGTAAAAGAGCATAACTCCTGCTGCTTCAGGATATTCTTTTATTAATAAAGCTCCTAGCGATGCAACTGCCATAAGGAAGTTCTCATCAAATACTTGTCCTCTTAATATATTTTTTACAGCTCTAGCAATAATATCATAACCTAAAATCATATATGCTAATACTAATAGTGCAGTATTTAATGTCACATCCATTTTTATGAATACTGCAGATAAGAATATTACAGCTCCTATGATTATTCTTTTTATTATATTAGGACTGCTGTGTTCATGATAATGCTCGTGTGTATCTGTTAATTCTTCTTTGTTATGTTTAATATTTACTTTTACATGTGGTTCTGTAGTTTTTACAATTTGTTTTATATTATTTATAAGTTCATCTTCTTGTATATCTGTATACTCTATAGTAAGTTCCTTTTTTATAAAATTTAATGAACTTGTTTTTACATTGCTCAGTTTTCCTACTTTTTCTTCTATTTTCAATCCGCAATGAGCACAATCAAGTCCTTCTAATATAAGCTCTAAAGTTTTCATTTTGACCCCCAGTTATTAAGTTAAAAGTGTAAAGTTAAAAGTTAAGAGTTAATGGTACTTTCACTCGTTACACTCATGAAATTTATTAAGTTAAAAGTTAAGAGTTAATGGTACTTTCACTCGTTACACTCGTGAAATTTATTAAGTTAAAAGTGTAAAGTTAAAAGTTAAATGTAAAGTTAAGAGTTATGTAATTTCGCTTGTTTTTTCTCAAAATATTTATTATTACAAATTATTTTTTGTTGTTTTGACTGTTGCTATTAACATAGCTTTTAATTGTCTGCTTTCTGATAAAAGTTTATTTCCTTCGTCTAGGGTTATAAAAGATGTTCTTATTAAAAGTTCTAGCCAATACTCTGTTTCATTTGCCTCTTTTAAAGCTATATTCATCTTAGATAAAAAGTCTTTTTTACTCTGAGCATATATGCTTTCTCTTATATTTGCTCCTATACTTGTTCCTGCCCTTAATAATTGCTTAGATAATTGATATTCTTTCTTATCTTGTATTATATTTTTATATAGTTCAACTATATTTATAGCAAACTCAAAAGATTTATCAATTAATATACTTTTATTAGACATATCTTTCTCCTTTAAAATCTGTTTTTTGTCTTTACGTAAGTAAAGCTACCATAATTTTTAACTTTTAACTTTTATTTTTTATCTTTTTATCCATGGTTTATGTGTTCGAAGCCTTGGGCGAATATTGTTTTTACGTGGTCGTCGTCTAGTGAATAGTATACGGCTTTACCTTTTTTTGTGTATTTTACTAGGCGTGCTGCTTTTAGTACTCTTAACTGATGTGATACTGCTGATTGTGTCATATTTAATACTGCTGCTATATCACATACACACATTTCATTTTTAAATAGTGTACATAATATTTTCACCCTTGTTGTATCTCCAAACACTTTAAATAATTCTGCTAAATCATATAATTTTTCTTCTCTAGGCATATTATTTTTTACTTCTATAACTTTATCCTCATGAATACAATTATTTTCACTCAAATTCATATTTACACTCCTTTTTTTGTAGTTAAAAGTTAAGAGTTAAAAACTAATAGTTAATGGTAAATTTTTTTATATAAAATTTTTAATTTTTATTTATAATCGCTTTACGAAGTAAAGCTACCATAATTTTTAACTTTTCACTTTTAACTTTTATCTTAAACATATGTGAATGATTGTTCATATGTTCATGATATCAAGTGTTTTTATTTTTGTCAACAAAAAAATTCGCAATTTCTTGCGAATTCTTTATTTTTATTCCGTGTTCTCCCGTGTTTTTCCGTGGTTAATTATTAATTATTTTTAGTTTCTACTATTCATACACAATTATAATATCTATTAGCCCTTCGTATTCTCCTGTTATATCGTAGAATTGTAATTTCGTACCTACTTCTATGTCGTTTATACTTCCTTTTGATGTGCTGATAATTTCTCCGTCCTCATTTGTTTTACATAGATATACTATTGCGTTCTCACATATTTCGTAATAAGTACCATCTATCTGCAGCTGTTTAGGATAAATTTCTTGTACTTGTGTAATATTATTTTCTGCTATTACTACTTCTACATCTGCTATTTTCCCTTGTTTTAAACTTAGTTTAACAAGTTTGTTAACATAATCTTTTAGTGATTTTTCCATGTTTGGTATTGTAATTCGTGTTTGCTTTGTATCATATAGAACAGCTTCTTCTACTTCATTATCTTTTGCATCAAGTGTGTATATTACTTCCTTTAAGATGCCGTATTCATAACCGGTATAAGGATCTTTTACTCCTTTTTCTAAATACATCATACTAATTTCATTGTTTTGATTAGATATTATTTTACCTGCTATTATTTCATCAAGCTGTTTTGCTTCTAAAAGACTGTATTCTTCATTTTTATCTTTATAGAAAATTATTGTTTCATCATTTATAGTTTTATTTTCATCTTTTACTAAACCCGAAGAATTATCATATGAACTTTTAATATCTTGAGTTTCAACTTCTTCTATTGTTTTTATTTTACCATTTTCTTCTACTTGATATTTAACTATATCATTGTCATCTAAATTTATTGAAAGTTTTAGTCCTAAGCCTTCTTCAGATTTAGTTACTATATTTGAATTTTCTTCTACATCGTATATATTAGTATTCCCTTCTACATCTATTATTTTAATTCTTGGAAGTATTAATTCCACAGGTATAGTCTCTAATCTACTTCCACTATCTGTACCTATCACCAATCCATAGTTTTGAGGTATATAATTATAATTTGTAACATAAAATTTAACTATTTTTCCCTCTTTATCTAGGACAGCCTCAACATCGTACCCAAGTTCTATTTTTTCTGTTTTAGCAAAATAAGGACTCAACTCATATGTTTCACCACTGATTGTATATGTTTGTGCTTCTGAATCTTTCTTTTCAACTCTGCCTGCTACTAGATTTCTTACTACATCTATAGCTAACTTTGTTTTTGAATATTCATATTCGTTCGTTTCATAAAAATATAGTAAATCTTTTTCTTTAATTGTCTGCAGACTTACTGCTGCACCTGTAACAGTGATATTATCATGATCAGGCGTATCATCTCTGTTTTTAGGCAGATATATATCCATAAATACATCACTGTCTGGCTCATATAAATTATCTGAGTCTACAACTTTTACATCTGTAACTTCTGTTTTTATAATTCCTTCTGCACTACCTGTTTCAGCTTTATCATCGTATATAATAGTAACTTCACCGTCTAATAAAGTGGATAATTTTCTACCTTCAGCACCATTGTAGTATATAGGTAAATTCCTTGTGTTAAATAGTTTTATATTCCCATTGTCATCTTTAACAAATATTTTATATGTTGATACTTTACTAGTTATTCTTCCTTTAAACTCACTAGTAGTAATGTTATTAACATATACTATTTCTCCTTCAGAATTATAGTAAATATCAGCTTCATGAAATAGATACTGCTCTAAATTTACTTTAGATGGCTTATCTAAGTAACTTAAAGTTATATGACATGTTCTTTTTTTTCCATCCAACTCACTTAACAAAGTTGTTCTATTTACTTTTATTTCTTGATCATTTTTATCTACTCTTACAGTATTGCAATTAATAGCATTATATATCATAATTGCTATATCTCCTCTTGTTGCATAGCTATAGGCAAATTCTACTTCATCTACTATTCCTAACTCGCCTGCCTTTACATAATAATCATAAGGCCATTCTCCGGGAAGTGATTCGTCTGTATAACCTAGAGTTCTTAATATCATTGTAACTGCTTCTGAATAAGCAATATTATCATCTGGTTTAAAAGTAGTTCTTGAATATCCCTCTACTATACCGAGTGTGCTCATTATTTCTACGTACTGCTCTGACCAGTGTCCTTTTACATCTTCAAATTCACTTGTCATATTTTGTGAATATTCTTTATAACCAAGTACTATTGTTAGTAACTTTGACATTTCTCCTCTAGTAATATAATCCTCAGGTTTAAATGTTCCGTCCGGAAATCCGTTTGCTATTTCATATGCAGCTAAAAAGTTAACCGCTTCCTCATATTTTGTATCTTTTACATCAGAAAACTCAACTGAATATACTAAAGTATTTGTAAATACTAAAATTAATACTAATGCAATTGTTATAATTTTTTTCATATAATCACCAATCAAATAATTTTTCAAAAATTTAATATAAAATGTAAAATTATTATATAATATAAAAATATTTCATGTTACACTTATTATAATACTTATTTTAATTCTGTTTATTACATTCTAATTACAAAAAACAATTACGGAAAAAACATAGAAGATAAAAGATTTAGATTAACCACGGAAACACACGGAAGAACACTGAAAATATAGTAAGTTGGAAGGTTGGAAGGTTGGAAAGTTGGTTAGTTGGAAAGTTGAAAAGTTCGTTAGTTGAAAAAGTTAAATATCAAAAAGGATTTGGCTGAGCCAAATCCTTCCCTTAATTTCTAATTTTGCATTTTAAATTTTTAATTTACTACGTTTAGCATTTTATATCTTTTTAGAAGCTCGTATAAACTCTCTGAATAGTGGGTGGCTTCTTGTTGGTCTTGATTTGAATTCTGGATGAAACTGTACCGCTACAAACCATGGATGATCTTGTATCTCTACAATTTCAACTAATCTTTCATCAGGTGACATACCTGTAATTTTCAAACCTTTCTGCTGAAATTCTTCTCTGTATTCATTATTAAATTCATATCTATGTCTATGTCTTTCATATATAAGATCTGCTCCATTATAAGCTGTTTTAGCTTTTGAACCTTCTATCAACTTACATGGATATAATCCTAATCTCATTGTTCCGCCTTTATTTTCTATATCTTTTTGATCTGGCATTAAATCTATAACTGGATATTTAGAATTTTGATCAAATTCTGAACTATTTGCATCTTCATAGCTCATAACATTTAATGCAAAATCTGTTACAGCCATATGCATTCCAAGACAGATTCCTAAAAATGGTTTTTTATTTTCTCTTGCATATTTTGATGCAAGTATTTTTCCTTCTATACCTCTATCTCCAAATCCTCCAGGAACTAATATTCCATCGCAGTCTTTAAGCATATCTATGTAATTCTTTTTATTTACTTGTTCTGAATGAACCCAATCTATATCAACTTCTACATCATTATCAATACCTGCATGACTTAAAGCTTCTGCTACTGAAAGATAAGCATCTCTTAATTCAACATATTTACCTACTAATGCTATTTTGACTTTACCTCTAGGTTGTTTTGCTTTTTGAACCATGTTTATCCAATTATTTAAATCAGGTTCTCTGCACTCTAGATCTAAATGTTTACAAACTAGCTGTGGAAGTCCTTCGTTTTCTAATAATAAAGGAACTTCATATAATGTATCTGCATCTAAGTTTTGTATAACATCACCTTGGCTTACATTACAGAATAAAGCAATTTTACTTTTAAGATCTTCTGATAACTCCTTTTCTGTTCTGCAAACTAATATATCTGGCTGTATTCCTATACTTCTCAATTCCTTAACACTGTGCTGAGTCGGTTTTGTTTTTAACTCTCCAGCTTTTGAAAGATAAGGAATAAGAGTAACATGAATATATACAACATTTTCTTTTCCTATATCGTACTTAATCTGTCTAATAGCTTCTAAAAATGGTGCAGCTTCTATATCTCCTACTGTTCCACCAATTTCAGTAATTACAACATCTACATCTTGTTCTTTTGCAACCCTGTATACTTTGTTTTTTATTTCATTTGTAATATGAGGTATAACTTGAACTGTTCCTCCAAGATAATCTCCTCTTCTCTCTTTGTTTAATACTGACCAATATATTTTACCAGTAGTAACATTACTAAACTTTGTAAGATTAATATCTACAAATCTTTCATAATGTCCTAAGTCTAAATCTGTTTCAGCTCCATCGTCTGTAACATAAACTTCACCGTGTTGATAAGGACTCATAGTTCCCGGGTCAACATTAATATATGGGTCAAATTTTTGTAAAGTTACTTTTAATCCTCTTGCTTTTAATAATTGTCCTAATGATGCTGCTGTTATACCTTTACCAAGTGATGAAACAACACCGCCTGTTATAAATATATATTTGGGCATACTTTCCTCCTTAAAGTAGTATGATAATTTTATTAAATCTCATTAGAAAATAAAAAATAGAGACAAAAAATGGGGTTTTTTTTTTAGTCTCTTCAAATTTTTAAAAAATATATATAATTTTCACACCCAAATATCTTATATTAAAAAACGTAAAAGGTCAATTCTTTTTTTACAATTTTATCAACTTTTTTTATTAGTTAATATTCTAATTATTAATAAAGATATTAAAATTAGAAATATACTCCATTTTGACTTTGCTATATAACATAAGTTTCTAGGTATTTTTGTTAAGTACAATCCCACAATTTGTTCTTTTTTTACGGGATTTATATCTTGAAATTTGTTTGCATCTCCTTTCGTAATAAATAAAGTTTTTCCATAATTTTCGTATACTTGTTCAACTCTATGTGTAATAAGTTTATCCTCTTGGTTATATGTTATAATATCTCCTAATTTTATATTGCTTATTTTAATAGGTATTGTTATTACCATATCTCCCTGCTCTATTACAGGACTCATACTGCTTGATAAAACTGATAAAAAATTTATTTTATTAGTTAATATTAAACCTATAAAACATACCATAGTTATAAATACAATTATTATTAAAAAAATTAATAATATTTTAAATACTTTCAATTAGTTATCAATCCTCTACACAGATGATATTTAATAAAAATAATATTCTAAGTATATTAACACACAGTCTTATAAAAGTTTGTCAAAAACTCTGTAATATAATTTGTACTATTAATATTAAACATGCATATACATATTAAGAAAACAGGTTTCTTAAAGGGGGATATAAAATTGTTTGAATTAATAAATGATACATTTGTTTACAGAGAAAAAGTTGGTACAAATTCTGTTGAAACAATTGTTGAAGGTGAAGTTTATATTTCTGAAGAAATGCCTAATATAGAAAAAATCATTTCTGCAAACGGAAACGCTAAGGTAAAAAACATTGCTGTTACTACTAATAAAGCATCTGTTTATGGAGATTTGAACTTTAATATTGTATATCGTTCAGATGGAGAAGAGATTAACACTTTTGGCACTTCAGGAAATATAGATTTCATGGAAGATCTTGAAATTCAAGGAGCAAAAGAAAAAATGGATGGAAATTCAGATATTTATATTGATTATATAAGTGCTGAAATTATTTCTGAAAGAAAAATACAAATAAGAGCAGTTATAAAAATTGATGCTGAAGTAACAAATAAACAAAGCATAGAGTATATATCAGATGTAAGCAACGTTTCAGACTTCCAAATAAAAACTAAAAATATCAAATATACCGAAGTAGCTAGTTCCGATATTTCAACTGTTTACTTAAATGATTTCATAGAACTTGACATGAATATGGATGAAATATCAAACGTATTAAGAGTAGATGCTAATGCTTATATTGTAGAAACAGACATAATGAGTGAACGTATGCTTATTGAAGGTATGTGCAAAATTGGAGTTTTATATGTAGAAGATAACAAGTTTTCTTCAATCAATTATACTGCTAAAGAATTTCCATTTACTCACTATTCTGAAATAAAAAACAGTAGTGAAGATATGCTTAGGAAAATAAGTACAGAGCTTTCAAATATAGAATTTGAGATAGATAAAAATGAAGATTTAGAAAACAAAATTATTAACATAAAAGCAGATTTCAACATATGTTCTAAAATTTACAAAGATACTGAAAAGAGTGTTGTAACAGATGGTTACTCAACAATTTCAAGCATAGAATTGTTAAGAAATAACGTAATAGTAGAATCAATTGACGAAATTAAAACTGTTAATACTGAATATGAAAAAACTTTTGATGTAGTAGATGGATCAGTTAAAGACGTATATACTGTTGATATTGTACCAAAGATATCTGAGAAAAGAGTTTTTAATGATAAACTTGTTATTGAAGGATTCTTAGATACTGAATTGATATATCTTAATGGAGATATAGATAAAATTGATGGTATGAGAACAAATCTTCCTTTCAGTGTATCAGTTAATTTAACTGAGAAACAGCAGAAAAATGAATTTGATGTAGATATTAATGTTTATAAGTTCAGCGGCTACAGAAAAAACATGAGTACTGTTCTAGTAAATGCAGAAATTGTATCCGAGATCACATATAAATCTAAAAAAGAATTTATGGTCATAAATAATGTAAATGACTTAGGATCTATTGACAGTAAAGAAATGCCTAGTTTAGTATTCCGCGTAGTTCAACCCGGTGAAACATTATGGGATATAGCTAAAAACTACAATGTTTCCATGAATTACCTCATGAAACTAAACGAAATTGAATCAGAATCAGATGTACTAGTAGGAGATAAGATTTTAATAGAAAGAGAGCTTTAATAAGATAAAAGATAAAAGTTAAAAGATAATAATTAATGAAGGGATTTGACTATTTCAAATCCCCTTTTTCATTTATGAAAACAAAATTACTGCTTTACAATAGTAAAGCTTCCATAACTCTTAACTTTTCACTTTTAACTATTAACTATATCCTATCTATTAGGTATATCAGAGAATTTTGTAAATCTGTCTATCCAGGCTAGTTCTACTGTTCCTGTTGGGCCGTTTCTTTGTTTAGCAATTATAACTTCTGAAATACCTTTTTGATCTGTGTCTTTATTGTAGTATTCGTCTCTGTACAGCAAAAATACAACGTCAGCATCCTGCTCTATAGCTCCTGACTCCCTAAGGTCAGACAGTATAGGTCTGTGGTCTGTACGCTGTTCTGGAGCACGTGATAGCTGAGAAAGCGAAAGTATAGGACAGTCCATTTCTCTTGCTAAAGCTTTTAATCCTCTAGACAAATATGAAATTTCCTGCTGTCTGCTCTCAGATCTACTGTCTCCCTCCATAAGCTGTAAATAGTCAATTATAATCAGATCAAGTCCTTTTTCCATTTTTAATCTTCTGCATTTAGACATCATTTCAAAAAGTGTTATAGCTGGAGTATCATCTATATAAATATTTGTATTTGATACGCTATTCATTGCATTAGCAAGTTTTGTCCAATCTTCATCAAGAAGCTGTCCTGTTCTAAGCTTATTACTTTCAACTAATGATTCCATACTTATAATCCTTTGAACTAACTGTGCCTTAGACATCTCAAGACTAAATATAGCTACAGAAGAATCACTTTTAGCTGCATTCATTGCTATATTTAAAGCTAATGCTGTTTTTCCCATAGATGGTCTAGCAGCTAGCAAAATAAAATCAGATTTTTGAAGTCCAGAAGTCATTCTATCTATACTATCAAATCCTGTTGTTATACCTGTAAGAGTTCCTTCTGTTTTAGCCCTTTCTTCAAGCTGATAGAACACATCCATAACTATATCTTTCATATGGCTGAAATCAGACTGTTCTCTCTGCTGTGAAATTGAAAATATTCTTGTTTCTGCAAGTTCTATAACTTTTTCAATCTCTTCATTGTCTTGATAACCTTTAGCTATTATCTCATTTGCAGCATTAATAAGTTTCCTAAGTGTGGCTTTTTCTTTTATAATATTACAGTAGGTTTCTATATTCTTAGTTGTTATAATATTTTCTGATAAACTTGTAAGATAATCTAGTCCGCCTACAAATTCAAGTTTTTCTCTTCTTCGCAGTTCTTCGTTAATTGTTATTAAATCTACAGGTCTGTTTAAGCGATGAACATCATTAGCAGCATCAAATATTTCTTTATTTGCTGCAAAATAGAAATCCTCAGGATTCAATTTGTTCAATGCCTTTTCTAAAGCTACCTTATCAATAAGCATAGCCCCTAAGACCGTCTGTTCAGATTCTGAACTATGAGGTGGTACTTTTCCAAATAAGCTTGCTGCCTCCGACATTTTTTCACCTACTCTTTAAATATTTAACCACGGAAATACACGGAATAACACAGAATTCCGTGCCTTTCCGTGTTATTCCGTGGTTAATTTAATTATTTTCCTTCTACTATTATATTTATCTCAGCTGTTACTTTTGTGTGAAGTTTTACTTTTGCTTTATATTCTCCGGTTGTTTTTATTGGATTAGATAGTTCTACTTTCCTCTTGTCCAATTTTATTTTATGTTGTTTTTCTATTAAATCTGTAATTTCTTTAGTGGTTATTGAACCAAATAATTTTCCATTGTCACCAGCTTTAGTTTCTATAGTTAGTGTTATTTTTGATAATTTATCACCTAGTTTTTCTGCTTCTTCGTATATTTCTTGTTCTTTTTGCTGCTTATGTTTTTTTTCATTTTCATATTTTTTTAGGTTTGCTGGAGTTGCTTCTATAGCAGCTTTTTTTGGAAAAAGAAAGTTTCTAGCATAACCATCTTTTACATTTATTAGTTCTCCTTTTTTACCTATCTTTTTAACATCAGTCAGAAGTATTACTTTCATCCCTTTCACTCTCCTTTTTGTATTCTTGTATTGCTTTATAAAGTTTTGTTTTTGCAAACTGTATATCATCGGTTTCAATTTGTGCTCCAGCTGTAGTCAAATGACCTCCACCGCCTAATCTTTCAAGAATTATTTGAACATTTATCGAGCCTGATGATCTCCCACTTATATGAATATAATCCTGCTGTTTTACTAATACAAAACTTGCTTTAACTCCTTTAACTGTAAGTAGTTCATCTGCACATTGTGCGGCAATTACCATGCCGTTCTCTATATTTTCATCTATAAAAGATATTGCTATGTTCTTATATTTTATTTCTGATTTTTCTAATATTTCTGATTTTTTTCTCATTGTTTTTAAATTCTCGCTAAAAAGTTTCTTTACTTCTAATGTATCTGCGCCCCTTCTTCTAAGCAGTGAAGCTGCTTCAAAAGTTCTTACTCCTGTTTTATACGTAAATGAATTAGTATCAACTATAATGCCTGATAAAAGTGCTTCAGCTTCAAATTTAGAAAGTTTAATATTATCTCCAATGTATTCTATTATCTCTGTTACTAATTCACATGTTGATGATGCATACGGCTCTATATAATCCAGTATAGGATTCTCTATATATTCTGCACTTCTTCTGTGATGGTCTATCAAGACTACCTTATCTGATCTATCAATAACATCAGGAGCTTCAACAAAGCTTAATCTATGAGTATCTAGAACTATACAAACAGTTTCCTCATCCATCAACCTCATAGCTGTTTCAGTATTTATTATTATATCTTTTATCTCAGACTCTTCTTTTTTTATTCTTTCAAACATATTATACAAAGCAGGATTGATATCATTTAAAACTATATAGCCCTTTTTACCTCTACTTTTAACTATACTATATAAGCCTATAGATGACCCTAAACTGTCCATATCACCTGTTCTATGCCCCATAATTATTACATTAGAGCTTTGATCTATAATCTGCCTTAATGCATAGGAAATTATTCGTGCTTTTACTTTAGTTCTCTTTTCAACAGCTTTACTTCTTCCACCATAAAATTTAACTTTATTAATCCGTTTCACGACAACTTGGTCTCCGCCTCTACCAAGGGCTATATCTAATGCACCTTTTGCATAATTATACTGCTGAGTTAATGTTTTAGCATATGCTCCGACACCTATACTTAATGTAAAATAACTTCCTTCTTCACTCTTTATATCTTTAATTTCTTCTAATATTTCAAACCTTTTAGCTTCTATATTTTCAAGGAACCTGTTTTCAATAGTCATAAAAAATCTATCTGTTTCATATTTAATAACGAATCCGTTCATACGTGTTGCGTACATATTCAATTTTTTTTCAATTTCAGCAACCATTGATGCTCTCACAACTTTGTCCATTTTTTCTGCTATTTCATCATAATTGTCAATTTGAATAAGCATTGCTATAAGTCTTTCATTATTGTACATTGTTTTTAATGTAGAAAAAGATGTATTATCAATCCAATATAATATGTATGTAGGAGTACCATGTTTTTCTCCTTGATCTACTTTATTAAACAATATATTATAATTCTTTTGATTTAAGTCAATGTTTATTGTTGATTCTTCATTTTGATTAAGACTCTTTAAAGGAAAATTAGAATAAAAATCCAATATATTTTCAAGATGTTTATGCTTATCTCCTAAAATTTCTTTAAATTTTGAATTATACCAATAAACATTTCCTTCTCCGTTTACTATTATAAGCGGCATAGGAAAATCCAGCAGTGCGTGTCTTGATAAACTGTCAATATTATTTGTAAAATCTATAAGATATTTTCTTAATTCTCTTTTTTTTCTTTCATGTCTACTTAAGCTCATTCCTATAGTTACAGCCAATACTATAGTTGTACCTAATGCTGTAAAATACATTTTATTAATCACAAATATGATAATAAAAACTACCATTAGTATAAAATAGAAATTACTATCATCTTGTAAAAACCGAGGTGATTTAAATAATTTCATTGTTACCTCCTCTTCTTTATAAATTAACCGCTAAGTTTCAAGGAAAATGCACTGAATTATACTTGTCAGAATTTTCCGTGTCCTTCCGTGTTATTCCGTGGTTAATTCCTATCCTTTTATTTAATCTTTCTTCTTCTCAATTTCCTAAAATCAAACAATATCTCTGCTACTCCCATAAATATAATTATTGTAAAAACTATAGGTATTAAGAAAAATGAAATAACGACTAATATTTTAATGCCTTTACTTACTTTATATTTTATAAACAAAAATCTAACTAAAGCTAATCCCTGTATAAAAAATACCATTGAAAGTAAGTATACCATGTTTATATATAAAATATCATAATTTACAAAATTAGTGTTCCTTAATAATAACATACAAACAATAATTATTAACATGCCTATTGAAAAATTATCTGGCAGGCTAAATTTACTAAAGTCTTCTAAAGGTTTTATATCAATCTTTAGTCTTCTTGAGAATTTATAGCTTATTAAATAATTCAATGCTGACAACGCCAAGGATGAAATAATTATCATTGCTGGTATAATATTAAAAATAGTTTCAATTAATGTATTATAAGTTTCTTTTAATAATTCTGTATCACCTTGAATTGACCCAAATTTAGATATTATACTTTCCTGTAACCCAAAAGTTTCTTTAAATACACCTTCCATCTGTTCAGTAAATGACACGCCCATTATTAACTGCATCAAAAATATAATAAGTATAAATGAAAGTATAAATGTTATAGTACCTGCTGATATAACAAAAGACGGCTTTTTATCTTTACTAATTAAAAATGCCATTACTGATGAAATTGGAGCATAAAGACATATATAATATAATCCTGCTTGTACCCCAATAATCATAGTCGTAATGGCTATGGCTGAGATTATAGCCATTAATGAAATCTTGAAATCATGTCTTTTAGCAAGTATTATAGCAGGTAAAGGATAAATGATATCTATAGGTAAAACAAAAGTTCCAATTAAAGAAAAAATAACCATTATCCCCGTTATTAATGCACCATCTGTTAATCTATTTGTTTTTTTTCTATTCATGTTATGTATCACTCCGTTATTATCACCAGTTATTTGATTTTTAGTCATAATGATTTAATTTATTTTACCTCATATTCAAAGTAAAGTCAAAGTTAACTACTTGATTAAGATAAAAGTTAAAAGTGTAAAGATAATAGTTATGGTAACTTCACTCGTTACCTCGTGAAGTTATTAAGATAAAATTAAAAATGTAAAATTAATAGTTATGGGTATGAAAATTATATGAATATATAATGATTTTTGTAATGTAATTGTATTGTATAATTTATTAGTATATAATACTTAAAGGAGATTCAAAATTTAGAAAATGCAAAATTTAAAATGCAAAATACAGAATTAAAATAATAAAGAGAAAGTCTATTTTCTCTCAGATTGTTGATAAAGTCAACAAGATGACAGGCTTTTGAGAAACTCGAAGTTCGAGGCGTGCCGAAAGCGAGTAAGCGGAGCGTATATAGAAATACGTGAGCTTTCTCGATTGAGGCTACAACGATGAAATTCGGGTTTGTCAATAGCCTAAGAGAAAGTCTATTTTCTCTTTACATATAAAAAAGGAAAGGAATGTTTAATATGAAGAATTTTAGAAAGATAGCTTTGCTATTAGTTTTTTTATTAGCATTTAGCTCTTTAAGTTTATGTGCTTACGGAGAGGAAAAAACTGCTGATGTTGAAACTGAAAAAACTGAAGAAGAATTATTCCAAGAAAAAATTGATTTTCTTGAAAGAGTTATAGGTTTTGTTTTAAGTAAATATGAATATGATGTAGATTACGATAAAATTATAGATGGATTATATGACGGATTCTTTAGTGTTCTTGATGATTATAGTATTCATTATACTTCTGATGAATATAACAAATTCGATACTGATCTTTCAGGAGAATTTATAGGAATAGGAATACATATGGTTCAAAGAAACGGACAAATAGTTGTTATAAGTCCATTGCAAGGCACTCCTGCATTAGATGCAGGTATAAAACCTAATGATATCATTGTTTCTGTTGATGGTACAAATGTTGTAGGATATACAACTGGACAAGCTTCTAAGCTCATTAAAGGAGAAAAAGGTACTTCTGTTAAGATAGGTATTAAAAGAGACGGAGAAGTTTTATATTTCGATATAGTTAGAGATACAATTGTTTTAAGCTCTGTTTCAAGTAAAGTTCTTGAAAATAATAAGGGGTATTTAAAAATATCTCAATTCAATCATAATACATGTGAACTTGTAAAAGAAGAATTGAAAAAATTTGATGAATTAAATGTTACAGATATTGTGATAGACTTAAGAAATAATCCAGGTGGAAGTTTAGATGAAGTAGTAGATGTTCTAAATTTATTTGTTCCTAAGGGAGATCTTGTTTACGTTAAAAAGCCAGACAACAAGGAAGAAATACATAGAAGTAAATTAAATGAAACAAAATATAATATTGCAGTACTTGTTAATGGTGGAAGCGCTAGTGCTTCAGAAGTTTTTGCTGGAGCTGTACAAGACAGAGATGCAGGAAAGATTATAGGAACAAAAACTTATGGAAAAGGTGTAGTTCAAACTTTATACCCATTAAAAAATGGACATGCTGTTAAATTTACAACAGCAGAATATTTTACTCCTAATAGAAATAAAGTTCAAGGTATTGGTATAACTCCAGATATAATTGTAAAAAATAAAACTGGAGAGTCTACTATTGATTTAAGTGAATATCCAGAACTTAAAAAAACAAGAAAACCTAGTGTTGGTGTTGTAGGACTTGATGTTTTAGGTGCAGAAATGATTTTACATACATTAGGATATGAAGTTAATGAACCTGACGGAATATTTGATGAAAAAACTTTTGAAGAGTTAGCAAAATTTCAAAAAGATAATGGTCTATCTAGCTATGGAATATTGGACTTTATTACTCAAGATGCATTAACTGTAGCTTTAAATGATTTTGCAAAACCCAATGTTGAAGATTTGCAATTAAAAGAAGCTCTTAAATTGTTTGAATAGTCTGAATAAATATAGCAAATAAAGGTTGAAGTAGAGATAAAGCTCTCCTTCAACTTTTTTTATTATATATGCAAGTGTTTTTTTGTTTCATGCATGTAAATGTTTGCACGAAATTATGGTAAATTTGTGAGTATTATTTCAATTTGCTTATATATCCTAAATAAATTAAATTGCAACCATGGTAATAACTGCATAAGTGTATTGATTTCTTGCAATTCTCTCTTTTCTTTAGTATAATAGTAAAAATTTATACCTATTAGGCGATTGTAAAAAGAAAGTATAAAATTATATCGTCTAAATTTATATTATAGAAAGGAGGTTTGCATAGTTTAAACAAAATATATATACAAAATAGAGGAGGATTTTATGGAATATGGATGGTTAGCAGTGCTTCCACCGTTAGTAGCAATACTGCTATGTTTTATAACTAAAAGAGTACTCATTTCTTTATTTTTAGGGATTTTTACAGGCGCTTTAATAATAAGTGGATTTAATCCGTTAAGTGCGGCAGGATATTCACTTGAAACAATTATAGCTCAAGTAACTGATGATTGGAATGCTAGATTGTTAATTTTTAATTTATTGATGGGTGCAGGAATAGCCTACATTTGGAAACTTAACGGTAGTAAAGCACTTACTGATTGGGCTAGAACTAAAATTAAAACCAAAAAAGGTGCATCTATTGGAGCGTGGCTTTTAGGAATTATTATCTTTTTTAATGACTATTGTAATGCAGCAATAGTAGGTAATGTTTTTAGAGATATATCAGAAGAACACAAAATGTCTTCAGAAAAATTATCATATATTTTAGACTCCACAGCTGCTCCTGTCGCAACTTTCTTCATTTCTGATTGGATAGCTTTTCAAATTGGTATGATTGGTTCTGGTATGGATGCTGCAGGTATAAGTACGCAAACAATCTCACCTTTTGCAGCTTATATTAAAAGTATACCGCTGAACTTATACTGTATTTTCACAGTTATTTTTGTTGGAATTATAGCTTTTACAGGAAAAGATTTTGGTTCTATGGCAGCGGCTGAAAGAAGAGCTAAAAAAGAAGGTAAAATAATTAGAGATGGTGCCAGTCCAATGTTAGATGTTGGAACTGAATTAGGTGAACCTATAAAAGAAGCAAAACCTAAAATTATGACTTTCTTCTTACCTATCATTGTACTTGTTGCTGTCACTCTTACAGGTTTTTATTATACTGGTTTATCTCCTGAAAGTCAAGGTAAAGGACTTATGGAAGTTCTAGGAGCTGCTGATGCTGCAACAGCCTTGCTGTGGGGATCTTTTGCAATGACTTTCACCGGAATAGTTATGTCTTTAATAACTAAAACTATGGATATTAAGCAGACTATGGATACTTTAATAGATGGTATGAAGTTAATGCTCCTAGCATGTGTTATATTAACATTAGCATGGGGATTAGGTTCAATTACCGGCGATATGGCTTTAGCTGATTTTATAGTAGCTAAACTTGGAAATAGCATGTCTTTTGGATTTATACCTATTATAATATTCTTATTAGGTATGGTAATATCTTTTGCTACAGGTACTTCTTGGGGAACTATGACAATACTAACTCCTATAGCTATACCATTAACATATAGAATAACTGGCGATGTTAATACATCTGTTATGATGGCCGGAGTTGTTTTCTCTGGTGCTATTTTTGGAGATCACTGTTCACCTATATCAGATACTACTGTACTTGCATCAATATTCTCTGGTGCTGATCATATTGACCATGTTACAACACAGATACCTTATGCGTTGACTACAGCTGCAGTGGCTTTATTGATGTACATTTTGTATGGATTCTTTAATATAACTCCAGCAATTTTAATACCAAGTGGATTAGTTATACTTTATTTTTTACCAAGTATATTAAGTGGTAAACGTACTAGAAAAGTTTAGAGTAATTTAAAGCGAGGAAATTCCTCGCTTTATTTTTTTGTTATGTTAAAAACTAAAGTGCAAAGTAAAACAATTATTTTTTTAAAAACTTTTTCACTTATATCAAAATGATGTGAATGAGCTATAAGAATTTTATCTCTATTTTTTTTGTCGTAATAACTTATATCATGAAAGTCCGCTCCAACTCCAATATTTACAGCTTTTCCTCCATTTTTCTGGACTTTTTCCATCATATATGTAAAATCTTCGCTTCCCTTTGCATCATTCTGTGGTATTATTGTATATCCACCAATTTGCTGTGCTGTATATTCTACAATTCCAGAGAACTCTTTATCACTTTCTCCGCTTTGCGCTTCGCCCATTTTCTTTATATGGATTTTACAATCGTACATCTCTGCTGATTTCTCAAGAACTTTAACTGCTTTATCATACATATATTGACTAATTTCTGTATCTGATCCTCTCGTTTCTATAGCCATTTTAACCTCATCACAAATAACATTTCTACCTGTACCTGCTGTAACTTTACCTACGTTTATTCTTGTAGCTCCTTCACCATGCCTTGGAATTGCATATAGATTTAAAATTGCAGTTGCTGCTGCCATAAGCGCATTATTTCCTTTTTGTGGACTTCCGCCAGCATGAGCAGGCTTTCCTTTAATTAAAGCATCAAATTTCTTAGTTGCAATATATCCACCCATTCCACTTGCTATCTCTCCAACTTTCAATCCATTACATACATGATGCCCTATTACGTACTGAACATCATCTAAAACACCAGCCTTAACCATTGATTTTGCACCTCTAACTCCTTCTTCTGCAGGTTGGAATATAAGTTTTACTGTGCCCTTTATATCGGATTTAAGTTTCATTAGTACTTCAGCTACACCTAACCCTGTTGCTGCATGAGAATCATGTCCGCATGCATGCATTACACCATCATTAACAGAAGCAAATCCTTCTAAGTATGGTCTATGATCTTTTTCTTTGCTCTCATTAATCTCTAGTGCGTCTATATCAAAGCGAAGTGCTGTTATAGGACCATCTCCATTTGATATAATACCTACTACTCCTGTAAATCCTCCTTTTACTTCATTTAGAAACTCCTTATCACCGCCTTGTGCTGATGCACGATTCCACTGCTCTATAAGTTCTTCATCTTCTGGAACTCCCATACGGTCAAATTCACTAATTACTTCTCTTCCAACTTTTACTTCATATCCTAACTCAGTTAATCTCCTTGCAATAAGCGATGATGTTCTAAATTCAGTCCATCCTTTTTCAGCATAATGGTGAAAATCTCTTCTGTAACTAATTATTTTTTCCTCTATTTCGTCAGCTAAATTCGTTATTTTTTTAATCATTCTTATTCACTCCTCTAACTTTTATAAACGAGCAACAATAAAGCAGTTGATAGTTAATAGTTGATAATTAAATGATGTTTTACGAAGTAAAACTACATAAACTTTACACTTTTAACTTTTATTTTTTATCTTATATTTTGTTAGTAAAGCTTTTATGTTACTACTTACTCGTTTCTAGTTATTCGTTATTCTAATTATATTACTTTATACTTAATTTTTCAAAAAAGTTTATATAGCATCTTAAGTATTGGATTTTCAATTATTGCCCGGGAAATACATATGTTTGCTGCTTCTTCTAAATAAATGCTTAGGTTTTGATAACATTCAAATTTTTTCAACAAATTTTCTACATTATTGGTCTAAAAAAGTTAATAACGCAAGCGATGTATGTACCCTTTCGGCGTAAAAATAGTTCTATGCTATTTTTGCACAGAACTATTTATTTAAATACATATTTTTATTCTTTACATATTTCTTGTACTATCTCATTCCATTCATTAACTAATACTACTTTAGGATTATGTTTTTCTGCTTCTTGTATTTCCATGTATCCATAGGCTATTATTATTATTACATCTCCTTTATGAGCTAATCGAGCTGCTGCACCATTTAAGCATATATCTCCTTTACCCTCTTTTCCTTCAATCACATAGGTTTCTAGTCTAGCTCCATTGTTGCAGTTAACTATTTGTACTTTTTGATTTGGAAGTATTCCTGAAGCTTCAAGAAGTTTCTTATCTATTGTTATACTGCCTATATAGTTTAAATTCGCATCCGTTACAGTTGCTCTGTGTATTTTTGAAGTCATCATTTCAATTAACATCATTTACCTCCAATTGTATATTATCTATTAGCCTTGTATTTCCTATTTTAACTGCTAAAGCAATTAAAACTTCACCTTTTATCACTTCTATTTCTTTGAGTGTTTCAATATTAGAAATTGAAACATAATCTATTTCTGCTAAAGATTCATTTTTGATGTTCTTTTCTATCGATTTTTTTATTACTACTGCATGTCTTTCTCCATCTTCTATCATTTGTTTTGCTATCATTAATGAAAGAAATAAAACTGTACTTTGATTTCTTTCTTCTTTACTAAGATATGTATTTCTTGAACTTTTAGCTAATCCATCTGACTCTCTAACGATAGGACAAACTACAATTTCTATATCTAAGTTCAAATCCTTAACCATTCGTTTTATTACAATTGCCTGCTGAGCATCTTTTTGACCAAAATATGCTTTATCAGGGTTTATAATATTAAATAATTTTGTAACTATAGTTGTTACTCCTTTAAAATGACCCGGCCTCCTTAAACCACATAAGTGCTTAGTTAAATGTTTCACATTTACATAAGTTTGATATCCTTTTGGATATATTTCTTCAGCTTCTGATGCAAAAATTGCAGTTGCATTTGCTTTTTCAGCGAGTTTTACATCTCTTTCTAAGTCTCTTGGATATTGATCTAAGTCTTCATTTTCGCCAAATTGAGTAGGATTTACAAAAATACTAACCACAGTAATATTATTTTCTTCACTTGATTTTTTTATTAGTGATAAATGTCCTTCATGAAGATATCCCATAGTTGGAACTAATCCTATAGTCTTACCTTCTTTTTGCTGTTCTTTTATATATTTTCTTATCTCATCTATTTTCTTAAATACTTTCATGCTAATATTATTCCTTTCGTCTCTAGTTTAATTCTGAATTCTTTATTCTATTTTTTCTAGTTCTTTTGAATGAAATTCATGGCATTCTTCAGGAAACTGTCCGTTTTTAACTTCTTTTATATACTCTTCTACTGCATTTTTTGTTTTTTCTCCTATATTTTCATATTGCTTTACAAATTTAGGTATATGTCCCTGATAGCTGCCTAATAAATCATTTGTAACAAGCACCTGGCCATCACAGCATTTCCCTGCTCCAATACCAATAGTAGGAATAGATAATCTGTCTGTTATTGCTTTTGACAGTTCACAAGGTACACATTCAAGTACTATTGAAAATACTCCTGCTTTCTCTAGTGCTACTGCATCTGCTATAATTTTTTCTGCTTCTTCAACAGATTTACCTTGAATATAATATCCTCCTATTTTGTTTACTGATTGAGGTGTTAAGCCTAAATGACCCATAACAGGTATTCCTGCATTTATTATTGCTTTAATATCTTCTATAATTTCTACTCCACCTTCTAGTTTAACCGCATTAGCATTTCCTTCTTGTATTAGTCTTCCAGCATTTTTTACACTATTATATTTTCCTTGATGATATGATAAGAACGGCATATCTGCAACAATCATACATCTTTTAGCACCTCTACTTACAGCACTCGTATGGTGAATTATATCTTCAACTGTAACTTTTATTGTATCGTTATATCCTAGAACTACCATGCCTAATGAATCGCCAACTAATATTACATCAACTTCAGCATCATCCATTATTTTAGCAGTTGGACAATCATATGCTGTAAGCATTGATATCTTTTCATTTTCTCTTTTCATTTTCTTTAATACTGTAGTAGTTACCTTTTTCATATTATTTTAACTCCCTTTCTAATTTATTTAGAATATTTTCATCTATTTTGCCCTTATTTTTTGTCATATCTAAAGTTCTTAATCCAAGTAATTGATAAATTTCCATCCAATTTTTATTATCTGTTTTTTTCAATTTTTCAAGATGCCTGTAAACAGTATCTACATCTCCTCTTGATATTGGACCTGTCAAAGCATCTTGAGGACCAAATTCAAATATATCGTTTATTGTTTGTATAACTAATGGTTTAAGCATTGATAAAGCTTTTTTCTCATCAAAACCAACATATTTAAGCATATCAACGCTTGTATTTAATAATGAAACTAGATAATTAGATGCAATACAGGCAGAAGCATGATAAAGCGTTTTCTTATCAGTTTCTATCTGCTGAAAATTTATTGATGTTTTTTCTAATAGTCTTGTTATCTTCTCTAAATATTCTCCATTTCCTTCTAATGAAAAATTTGCATTATGTAACTGCTTAGATGATTGTTCTACATTTGAAAAAGAATACATTGGGTGAAGTGAAGCTGTAGTTGCTCCCTTCTCTTTTAATTTTATAAATATAGTCGAATCCAGAGCTCCGCTCATGTGGCATATAACTTTTTTGTCAAGAATCAAATCACTGCTGCTAATTTCATCTGCAACTTTCTTTATACAGTCATCGTTAGTTGTTATAAATATAATATCTGAATCTTTAATTAAGTCCTTTTTGTCTCTATACGCTTTACTATTAGTTAAACCAGCTGAATACTCAGCAGAACTATATTTTCTGCTTGAAAATCCAGAAATATCTATTCCTTTTTTATTAAGGAATAATCCAAAAGAAGTTCCTACTTTTCCTGCACCAATAAAACCTATTTTCATAAATATAACCTCCCTAAATAAGATAAAAACTAAAAAATAAAAGTTAAAAACTAAAGGATGATTTTTTTGTAATAAAAAATACCTTCTTGAGACAGCACAACAAGAAGGTATATAATTACCTGATTTTTCTTCGTGTTTCCTGTCTCTGTCTTAATAGATCAAAGCAGTACTAATAACACATATTCAATTATAAATGATAAGTAATTTAAAGTATGATTCTAATTGATATCATCTAAACTACTACTTTTAAATTTTACCATATCCAGTATTATATTGGCAAGATTAATTTTATCCATTTTTTCGTAATGTGTAATATCACCCTTTTTATTTATTATTGATACAATGTTTGTATCTGAACCAAAACCCGCTCCTTCTTTCTTTAAATCATTTAATACTATAAAATCTAAGTTTTTCTTTTTTAATTTTTCTTTTGCATTGTTTAAAATATCTGTAGTTTCTGCTGCAAACCCTACAAGTATTTTACTTCCTTTTTTTTCACCAACTGCTTTTAAAATGTCATGATTTTTTGTCAAGCTCAATACTAAATTATCTTGTTTCTTTTTAATTTTATCTTCTTCTTTTTTTATAGGTCTGTAATCTGCAACTGCTGCTGTTTTTATTACTATGTCGTTATTATCAAGTTCTTTCATTACAGCATCATACATTTCTAAAGCTGTTTGTATTTGTATATATTTTTTTAATCCTTTTGGTTTTTCTAAAGTAACTGTTCCTGATATAAGTGTTACGTCTGCTCCTCTTGCTATTGAAGCTCTAGCTACTGCATATCCCATTTTTCCTGTAGAATGGTTTGTTATATATCTAACAGGATCTATCTCTTCCATAGTTGGACCAGCAGTTATTAAAATTTTCTTATTTTTTAAGTCTTTCTTAAATACTAAGTTGTTTATTAATGTTTCTACTATATCACTAGGCGGTGCAAGTCTTCCTACTCCTTTATCACCACATGCCAGAATTCCTTCTTCTGGTTCTATAAATATATATCCTAATTGCTTTAACTTTTCAATGTTATTTTGTACAATAGGGTTTGTGTACATATTAGTGTTCATTGCTGGAGCTATTATTACAGGACTTTTTGTAGCCATGACAGTTGTTGTCAACATATCATCGGCTATACCATTAGCAATTTTACCAATTATATTTGCTGTTGCAGGAGCTATTAAGAATATATCTGCTTCTTTAGCAAGTGAAATATGCTCCGTATTCCAGTCTGATATTTTATTAAACATTTCTGTATATACTTCATTGTTACTTAAAGTTTGAAATGTTAGTGGAGCAACAAATTCTACTGCTGATTTTGTCATTATTACTTTCACATTTGCATTTAATTTTCTAAGTCTGCTCACAACTTCACAAATTTTATATACAGCTATACCTCCACTTACACCGATAACAATTGTTTTTCCTTTTAACATGTGATCCTCCCTTATTTGTTTATTTTCTGACACAATGTGATTGTCTTTTATTTAGGTCATCTTGAACTTTTCGTTTTGTTTTTTCTGGTCTTATTATTTAAACAAATGTTAAATTTTTCATACTTATATCAAGTGAATGAAATGAATTAGTTATTTTGCCTACTGATATATAGTCAACACCTGTTTCAGCTATTGTTCTTATTGTATCAATACTTACGTTTCCTGATGCTTCAATTACTGCTTTTTGATTTATTATCTCAACTGCTTTCTTCATGGTATCTATGTCCATATTGTCCAGCATTATAATATCTGCTTTTGCTTCTAATGCCTCTTTTACCTGCTGTAAACTTTCTACTTCTACTTCTATCTTTCTAACAAAAGAAACATTTTTTTTGACAAGTTCTACTGCATTTCTTATGCTTCCAGCAGCATTAATGTGATTGTCTTTTATCAAAACGCCATCTGAAAGATTAAATCTATGGTTAACTGCACCGCCTATTTTAACTGCATATTTTTCCAATATTCTTAAATTCGGTGTTGTCTTTCTAGTATCTAACAATTTAGCTTTAGTTCCGTTTAGCTCGCATACAAACCTCCTTGTTAATGTAGCTATACCACTCATTCTTTGAAGAAAGTTTAAAGCTGTTCTTTCTCCTACAAGAATATTATACACATTTCCATTAATTTTACCAATAACATATCCTTTTTTTACAATGTCACCATCTTTAACATACGTAATTACATTAGTCTCTCCTAATATTTCAAAAACTCTCTTAAATACTTCAAGACCCGCTATTATTCCTTTTTCTTTAGCTATTAAATTTACTGTACATTTTTTGTTTTCAGTTACTATAGAGCTTGTAGTTATATCGCCATATGTTGAATCTTCTTCTAATGTATTTTTAATAATTCTATCTACTATTATCCAATTCATTTATTATATCTCCTCCAACTTTCGTAAGTTCTCTAATAACAATATCTATGTTTTCTTTACACAGCTTTAATCCTTCTTCATAACTCATTTGGTTATAAATTTCTTTTACTTTTATATTATCTATGTTCTTATTTATTTGATCAGCTGCTCTTTTTGAAAATACTAATCCTTCTAATAAAGAATTGCTTGCAAGTCTGTTTGCGCCATGCACCCCGGTACAGCTTGTCTCACCACAAGCATATAAATTTTCCATAGATGTTTTAGAAAATAAGTCTACTTTAATTCCTCCCATCAAATAATGCTGTGTTGGTATTACAGGTATTTTTTCTTTTGTAATATCTAACCTTCTTTTTAAACATTCACTATATATTAACGGGAACCTCTTTTTAATAAATTTTTTATCTAAATGTGTTACATCCAAATAAACATAATCAGAATTTGTTTTTATTAATTCTTTTTTTATAGCTTGAGTCACTACATTTCTAGGTAAAAGCTCATCAACAAATCTTTCTCCGTTTATATTTATTAGTTTTCCACCTTCTCCCCTGACTGATTCTGATATTAGGAATCTTTTGAAAGTAGAATTTTTATCATATAGAGCTGTAGGGTGGAATTGTATGTAATTTAGATCTTGTATATATACATTGTTTCTTAAAGCAATGGCTATACCATTACCTTCAATTGTTTCTTGATTAGTAGAATTTTTAAATAATTTTCCTATTCCTCCACATGCTAATATTGTTACTTTTGAACTTATATTTATTACATTATTCTTATATAACGCTACTCCACCTGTACATGTTCCTTCATCATTGATAATGTCTATCAAACAGGTATTTTCTAATATTTTTATGTTTTGTCTCTCTTTTACCCTATTATAAAGACTCTCAAAAACTGCCTTTCCCGTTTCATCCGTACAGTGTACAATTCTGCTAATTCTGTGAGCTCCTTCTTTTGTATACGAAAATCCACTACCTTTATTATCAAAATTGACGCCAAGTTTAGTTAGATTTTGTATGTTTTCTATGGATTCTTCTGCTAGTACTTTTACTGCTTGTTCATTATTTTTATACATTCCTGCTTTTATTGTATCTTCTATGAAAAGCTTCATATCGGACAAATCTTTTGCTTTTGATATGCCTCCTTGTGCTAGGTATGTGTTACACGTCTTAGCAGAAGTTTTAGTTATAATCATTATGTTTAAATCACTTCTTAAATTAATAGCGCTGTATAAACCTGCTACTCCTGTACCTACTATTAGAACATCGACTTTATATTTTTTCATTTTATAATCCTTCTATTCTAATTAATTTACACTTGCATTTTTACATTTTTCACTTAATATATGCATATTATGAAGTGCATTGTATGCTAATTCTCTAATTTCATCATCTATAATTATTTCATTTGTTTCGTTTTTTAAGCAATAATATATGTCTTGTAAACTAGTCTTTTTCATTGATTTACATACCATATCTAAATAATAAAACTTCTTATTCGGATTTCTCTTTTTAAGTTCGTAATTAATGCCTTGTTCAGTTACTATTAAAAATTTTTCTGAATTATCACAAGTAATATATTCTATTATCTGACCTGTACTTCCAATAAAATCTGCTAAGTCTCTAACTTCTTTTGTACATTCTGGATGAACTGCAACTTTTATATCTTGTCCGTGTTTTTCTTTCATATTAATAATGTCTTGTGCTTTTATTTGATTATGAACATAGCAGTGTCCATTCCACAATATAATCTTTTTATCAGTAATTTGTTCACTTACATAAGATCCTAAATTTTTATCAGGAACAAATAAAATTTTATCAGCATCAATATTTTTTATAATATCTACAGCAGATGAAGATGTACAGCATGCTTCTGATATTGTTTTAAGCTCTGTCAAAGAATTGATATAGCTTACCACTTTAGCATTTGGGTGTTTTTCTTTTTCTCTTAAAACTTCTTCTTTTGCAGCAAAGTTGACCATGCTGCAAACTGCTTCTTTATTTGGAATGAAAACTCTTTTATTTGGAGCTAATATCTTTGCACTTTCAGCCATAAATTTAACACCGCAAAAAACTATATTATTTTCCTCACAATCAAGTCCTATTTTACTTAAATAATATGAGTCACCAACATAGTCAGCTATTTTCTGTACTTCTTGCGGCTGATAGTAATGAGCCAGAATTACAGCATTTTTTTCTTTTTTTAGTTTTATAATATCTCTTTTTATATTAGTTTTCATAATATATTGCAATCCTTTCTATACAATTTAGTTGTAGTTTTCAACAGTTTTTGCTGTCTTGTCAAGTGTATTTACATGTAAGATACTATATCACTTCATGCTGTATTTATCAATAATAAATTAAAATTCTTTGGTTTAAAAAATTTTTTTAGAAAATTTCCATAAAAAGGCTTGACAATTATACCCCTATAGGGTATTATATAAATGTAAATAAAATTTATCAGGAGGTATTAATTATGAATAATGTAGTTGTTTATTCTAGCAGTACTTGTCCGTATTGCACTTTAGTTAAAGATTTTTTAGATTCTAAAGGAGTCAATTATATAGAAAAAAACATTTCAGTAGATATAGAAGCTAGAAAAGAATTGATGAAAATGGGACACATGGGTGTTCCAGTTACTATAATAAAAGGAACTGAAATAGTTGGTTTTAATAAAGATGAGCTTGAGTCTCTAATTAAATAAGCTAAGAAAGGATTTCGATTTTTTTAATCGAAATCCTTTGCAATTATCATTTTACTTGTTCTATTACAAATTCTGGTCTTCCAGTACCTCCACTTGCAATCTCATATTTGTCAAATATTATTACTACTTTTCCATCTTCATTTAGATAAAAGTTCTGATTATCAGCTATACTCTTAAATCCTGCGTCTCCTTTAAAATATCCACAATCTTGGTTCTGTATTCTTTCTTGTATTTGATCTGCTATTTGTTTGTTTATTATATTTTTATAATCTTTACCAAAAATACTTTCTAAAGTCATAGTTTCATTAGTTTTTAAATTGATATTATAATAATAAATTTCAAAATATGCACTTGCAAGTGATTCTGTTTGATATACTGCAAATGATAAATAATTTTCATCAGCATGATATAGTTTATAATCAACAACAACATCTATAGGTCTGTAGTCTTCTTCTGTACCACCTGTTGCAATATATGCTTCTTTATATTCCGCTGCTCTTTGTTCTGCTTCTGATATATGAGCAGTCATTTTTTCATAAATTTCATCATTTATTTTCTGTTCAAATTTTTCATCTCCTAGACCTACTACTGCAGGTATGTTTATATCTTCATTTATTAGCTCACTATGCATTTCATAATCTTTAAAAGTAAATACATCAGCAATATTTTTTAGTATTGGTATTTCATCAATCGTTTTTGCAAAAGCTTCATTTGTATTTAATCCTACAATAAAACTTCCTGATATTGCTACAACAGCAGCTACACTTGCAGCTTTATATCTAAATGATCTTGTTTTTCTATCTTTTGAATCCTTAATTGTTTTATTTACCATGATTTTTAACTCCTCCGGTATCTCTTGATTTATATATAGTTTTTTTACTTCCTTTAATTTTTTCTCCATTTTTTAACCCTCACCTTCAATAATACTTTTTAGCTTACCTAAAGATGCATATAATCTTGACTTAGTAGTATTTATATTACAATCTAAAACTTTTGCAATTTCATCTATTTTCATATCTTCAAAATATCTAAGCATTACAATTGTTTTAAATTTTGGATCTAGCTTATCTATAGCATCATATAAATCATATATTTCAGCCAAATTTTTATTTTCCGGTGATACCATTTCAGGTACTTTATCAGATAATATAATCCTTTTATTTTTTCTTAAATATGATATGCTTGTGTTCACTAAAATTCTATAGAACCAAGTTTTTACATATTCGATATTCCTTAATTTATTTGCAGAAGACAAAGCTTTATAAATAGAATCCTGTACTATATCTAAAGCAGCTTCTCTATTTTTAACATATCCATAGGCCAATAGATAAAAATCATTTTGAGAGGTTTCAATGTATTCTACTATCTTGTTGTAGTTGTATGTCGACATAATTTTGTTCCTCCTTACACTCTATAGACTGATTAGATTCTTAAAAAGTTTATCAAATTATAACCTTTTTCAAAAAAATAAAAAAGACAGTACTTTTTACCTACAATGGGTATAAGTACTGCCTTTTTCTATTTAATAGGGCTATTTATTAAGGAAAGGTTTTAAACCTAATATTTGTCTAGCTTCAGCAGGTGTAGCAATTTCTCTTCCTAGTTCTTTTGCTATACGAACAACTTTTTCAACCAATTCACCATTTGATTTTGCTACAACACCTTTTTCAATATATATATTATCTTCAAATCCAACTCTAACATGTCCACCCATGACTATTGCTGCCGCTGCCATTGGTATTTCATGTCTACCTATACCTGCAACAGTCCAAGTTGAACCATGAGGAATGCTTTCTGAGATAAAAACTAAATCTCTTACTGACGCTGACATTTGAACTCCTAACACGAAGTCAAAATGCATAGGACTAGCTATATATCCCTTTTTATTCATTCTTATTGCTATATCTACCATACCTTTGTCAAACACTTCAATTTCAGGTTTTACTCCTCTTTCCATCATTGTTTTGCCAAAGGTCTTTATAGTATTATCAGTATTTATAAATATTTCGTCTCCACCAAAGTTACATGTTCCGCAGTCTAGTGTTGCCATTTCTGGATGTTTTAGACTTTCTTCTTCGACTTCTGTTGACTGGAGTCTTTCCATGTCAGTCATGCCTACTGCACCACCTGTTGAAGGCTGAATAATAACATCCGGACAAACCTTTCTTATTGCATCTATACATTCTTTAAAACGATTCTTATCTTGAGTAGGTGTACCATCATCTTCTCTAACATGTAAATGAATAATACTTGCACCAGCATCATAAGCACTTTTTGCTTCTCTCGCTATTTCTTCTACTGTATAAGGAACATTTGGATTATGTTCTTTTGTCACTTCTGCTCCACAGATAGCTGCGGTAATAATTAACTTTTCCACAATTTATCCTCCCTTTTTTTATAATTTAGAGTTGATAGTTGATAATGAAAAATTAATGGTTTAAAATTTTCTAAAAGAAAATTTATTTTATTATTTTTTACGTTAGTAAAACTACCATTAATTCTCCATTCTCATTTCTCATTTCTCCATTCATAAAGTTTTTATCTTTATATTAACCACGGAAGCACACGGAAATACACTGAACTGTGCTTCGCACTTCTTTGATTTAGTTAATAAGTTTTCCAACTTTCTGCTATCCAACTTACCAACTATTAATCAATTACAAGATCCTTCGACTCGTTTTACTGGCTCAAAATGACACGTTCTAGCTTTACGTCAGTAAAACTTCTTTGTTGCTCATTTCTAGTTTCTAATTTCTCGTTTATTTTTATATCAGTTTTCTATCAACCATTTGATTTACTACGAATGTTGCAACATGATTGGCAAAAGATCCTGTAGTAAATCCTGCATCGTATCCTAGTTCTTGTGCTAATTCGTGAGACAATCTAGGTCCGCCACAAACAAGTACTATTTTGTCTCTTATTCCTTCTGCTTCTAATAGTTCAACTAATTCTGTTAGATTTGGTATATGGACGTCTTTTTGTGTTACTACTTGAGATACTAGTATTGCATCTGCATTTAGTTCTATGGCTTTTGCAACTAAATCTTCATTTGCAACTTGACTCCCTAAATTATATGCTTTTATTCCTTTGTATCTTTCTAATCCATAGTGTCCAGCAAATCCTTTCATGTTTATAATAGCATCAATACCTACAGTATGGGCATCTGTACCTGTACATGCTCCTACTATTACAATATCTCTCTTTATGTTTTCTTTTATAAAATCTTCTACCTCATATTTATCCATAAACTCCATATCTACTTTAGGTACTTCTATGTCTGTATAATCAACTGTATGAGTACATTTTCCATAAAGTACAAAATAGGTATATCCTATACCCAAATCTTTTGAATAAACAACGCTTGGTTCATTTAGTCCCATCTTCTTAGCTAATATTTTAGCTGCTTCGCTTGCTTCGTCTCCATAAGGAACTGGTAATGTAAAGCTTAGCTGCATCATACCATCGTTTAAAGTGTCTCCATAAGGCTTAACTTTTGTTAAATCTACTTTTTGTACTGCCATTATCTTTCACCTCCAAGCATTAATTTTATAAATGGATTATAATATTTTTCATCTTTTTCTGTTACTCCTTCAAGTCCTTTTCCACCTGTAAATGGTCTTTTAACATCGGCAAATTTTCCTTGTTCTATTGTTTGGAAAATTCCTTCTTTTTCTATATTTTTAAGAAGATCTTCTGCTTTTGAAAGTACTTCTTTAGCTCTTGTTTGGATGATTCCATCCTTTTTGTATTCTATTTCATCTCCTAAGTTTCTTGCATTATTAAAAATGTATTCTGCATTTTCAATTGACAGCATTCTATCCTGCAAATGAGGAGTATGTATTGCTTCTGTAAGCATACCTAATAGCTGAATACCCTGTTTGCTCCAAATAGATATTAAATTAAACAATGCGTCTTGTATATGACCTCTAAATATATTACCTGTCATGAATTTTGTTGGAGGCATATATTTTAATGGTGCTTTAGGGAATATCTCTCTTGCCATCAATGCTTGTGAAAGTTCATATAAAAATCCATTTTCTATACTTGGATCCATTTCAAATGCGTGACCAAGTCCCATTTGTTCTTCTGGTATACCTGCTTTTAACGCAAATTGTTCGTTAATAAGTTGTGATGCAAGTACTGTATGAGCTTCTTGATAAGCATCTGATGTAGTAAGATAATTATCTTCTCCAGTATTTATTATTATTCCTGCATAACCGTTTATAATTCTAGAAAAATACTGGTCTATAAGTGTTCTCTGCATATTTATATCTCTAAAAAGTATTCCATAGAGCGCATCGTTTAGCATTACATCTAATCGTTCTAATGCTCCCATTGCTGCAATTTCAGGCATACATAATCCTGAGCAGTAATTACAGAGTCTGATATATCTTCCTACTTCTTCTCCAACTTCATCCAACGCCTTACGCATTAGTCTAAAGTTCTCTTGTGTAGCATATGTTCCTCCAAATCCTTCTGTTGTAGCTCCATAAGGAACATAGTCTAAAAGGCTTTGTGCTGTTGTTCTTATAACTGCTATAACATCTGCACCTTGTCGTGCTGCTGCTTGTGCTTGAATTATATCTTCATGTATATTTCCTGTTGCTACTATAACATACAGATAAGGCTTATTTCCCTCTCCGATGTTTTTAATGTATTCATCTCTTTTTTCTCTGTTTGCTTTTATTTTTTTAACTGTTTGCACTGCAATTTTTTCTACTGCTTCTTTAATTTCTGATTCTTCTGATAAAGGAAGTTTTGTTATATCTATTTCTCCTGTACTTATTTTTTTTGCTATTTCTTGAGGAGTTTCTCCAGTTTGTACAACCGCATTTCCTATCCAAAAAGCAGCACCTCTAGGAAGTCCACCACCTTCTAATATATTGTCAATGACTACATTAGGAAGAGGTTTATCTATATCATCTACTCCATCTATTCCAAGTAATCTAGCTACTGTTCTTTCAACAGTTACTGTTGTATGCTTATCTATAAATTTTTGTACATCTTCAGCTATTTGACCCGCCGCACTTCTTGCACTCTCTATTACATTAGGATCAAGATTTAATTTACTTTTCATATATACCTCCCTTTCTTCGTCAGTTGATAGTTGATAGTGTATAATTAATAGTTAATTGATGATTTACTCATACTTCGTAAATCTTATATTATGTGTTTTACATTAGTAAAACTTCCTTTAACTATCAACTGTCAATTATCAACTATCAATTGTATTTTTATCTTTTATAAGAAGTCTGACTGCTTCTTCTATTATTTGTTCGTTTAATCCCATTAGTTTTGCAATTCTTATTGCATCTTTGGGCACTTGTTTTGTGTTTTGTACTTTTATAAGTCTATAATCCATGTATTGGGATACTATTTCCATTCCTTTGTTGGGACTGGATAATAATTGATCTTTTATTTTTTCATTATCAATATTTTTCAACCCTGCTACTTGCAGTTTCTGTATGCTTTTGTCTGATGCAGTATTGTCATAATGTGTTGTTATAACTGAAATAGACTGCTCTTTTGTTAAATAGTTTATTACTGCTTTAGTGATGGCATATCCTTCTGATGGATTTGTTCCTCTTGCTAATTCATCTATTAGAACTAAACCTTTGTGCTTAGTATTTTCTAATATTTCTTTTAATCCAAATATTTCTGCTCCAAAGGTACTTAGTCCCTCTTCTATAGATTGGCTGTCACCAGTAGAAATATAAATAAAATCAGATAGACCTATCTCTGCATATTTGCACGGTACATATAAACCATACTGTGCAGCAGCAGCTATTTGTGCTATCATTTTTAAAGCAACTGTTTTACCTCCCATGTTAGCTCCAGTAATACATGTTACTCTATTTTCAAGGTCTATAGTAATAGGTATGTAATCTTTGCCTGATTTTTTTACCATGTTTTCTACTTTTAGATGTCTGCCTTCTTCAATTTTCAAAATATGTTTAGTAGTTATAATAGGTTTAACTGAGTTTGTTCTTTCTGCATATATAGCTTTTGCAAGTAAAATATCTATCTTACTTATAGCTTTAATATTTTTTACTATATTTTCATATTCTTCTTTTACTGCATTTGTCAATATTCTTCTTACTTCTAATTCTTCTTCTTCTTCTTCTATTTTAATTTTTTCTAATTTATTTTCTAATAAATCTATTTCTTGAGTGTTGCGTATTGTATATATTAAATTGAGATAGTTTTCTCCCGACATAACAAGAAGATTGTCTTTTTTAATTTGCAATATAAGTTCTTCGTTATTTTTGTTTACCAGAATTTCATTTCTTAAATTAATTTTTACATCATATTTATCTTTAACATTTCTTTTAATTTGTTTTTTTTCAATTTTAATTTTGCTTTCTGTTTCTTTTTTTTCCTGCCTAATATTACTTAGTTTTTCTGAATATTCATCGTAAATGTAAAATGTTTTTAATTTATCGTTTCTTGGGTCTAGTTTCTTCATTAACGTATTTATCGGGACAATTTGCAAATCATTATATTCTATTAAAGAACTACCTCTTAAGTTTTTTGCCAATTTTTCTATTTGAAAAATAAAATTTTTTATTTCAAAAAATTCTACAACATCTAATATATCATCATTCTTAGCTCTTTCAAAAGTTTCTGACAAATCTTTAATATGAGCTATTACACTTATTAAATCTAATCTGTTCCTTGTCTTTAATGTATCTTCTATTTTATTCAATTCCTCCATTAGCTCTTTTTCCATGCTTGGAAGGAACGGTTTGAGTTTTTTCTTATATTTCTTACCATATGATGATACTGGATTTAATTTTTCTAATATGTAATCAAAGTTTATTTGTTTTATTGTTTTTTCTGTTATAAATTCCATTTACTCACCACCCGATAATACATCAATTACTTTATCATATTTAGTTGATTTCTTAATTTCATTAATAAGTTTGCTGCTTTCGAACGTATACCCATAGGGCGAAACGGGATTAACTGTAATTGCAGCAACATTTATTTTTTTTACTACTTCTAATTTCATACCTTTTTTTAATAAATTATTAAATATATAAGGGTCTATGAAAATCTTTGTTCCGTTCTCTATAATTATCTTAATATTTTTAAAATTTTTGCTATCTGATAACTCCTTAGCTAAAGATGAAGTAAAAGCACCTCTTATTAATATGTATCTTGTATTTTCATCTATGTAATTTCTAATTATTTTACCACTGTTAATTGATGTTTTTATTTCAGGTACATAAACTTCGTAATCTTTGTTTATCAAGGCCGTAGTTTCAACTTTTTTTACAATATCTCTTAATTTTATATCCTCAATTTCTTTTAAAGAATAACATTTTATAGCATGTGCTGTTTTCTCTACAACTTTGTTAATATCTCTGCTTAATACCGCTCCGGTTGACAATATGCAAGCATCAGATATAAGTGGAGATGAAGCTGCTCTTCTATCAACAGCCCCATCAATAATCACTAGTTCTGCTCCGTACGATTTTAATTTACTGCATATAATAGCTGTATCTTTTAAATTTACTGGTCCAGCTAATTGGACACTTCCGCTCCCTTTTATTTTACATATAATTATTTCTCCCATAGGAGTATGGCAACTAGTCGTTTCGAGTATTTCTAACTTTGCATCTGATATTTTTAATCTAGATGCAGCAGTAGCTATAATCATACCTTCCTCTACAAATATCATGGGTTTTTCTGTGTTTGTAACTACATCTGTTGTTTCTCCATCTCTTCCTGTAGATGTTATTCCTATGTTAATATTATTTTCAAAGGATTCTTCTATAAGATAATTAAGAGTAACTGTCTTGCCGGCATTTTTTGCAAGTCCAATGATTGAAACTGTATTGTAGTTTTCTTTAATTTCTTCAATTAATCTCATAGTAAACTCCTTCACTTTAGGGTCTAGCTTATTCTGTATTAGTTAAAAACTAATAGTTAAAAGTTAATAGTTGTGGATAATTTACTCATTTTTAAATTCGTAAATTTTTTATTTAATATTTAAAACAAGTAAAATTACCCATAATTCGAACTTTTCATTTTTCCTTCTTCATTCTTAACTTTTATCTTATTATTAAATGTTTTACGTCAGTAAAACTTCCATAACTTTTAACTCTTCACTTTTATCTTATTTATTTTCCTCTGTTCTTTCTTTCTAAATCTGTTGGTTCTAGTGCTAATTTTTCTCCTGCTAGCAAGCTTGCAACTCCTGAAAGATGTGATTCTTTCTTACCTTGACACACATCGCACATACATTCCATATCAACATTTTTAGGTTCTGTATATGTTGTTATTACACCTTCATAGTTTCTTAAGACAACTCTATGTGCTGTTCTTGATATAACATAGTTTGGCATTACAGGAGTTTTTCCTCCTCCTCCCGGTGCATCTACAACAAATGTTGGTACTGCAAATCCAGAAGTATGTCCTCTTAAGCCTTCTATAATCTCTATACCTTTTCCTACTGATGTTCTAAAATGTTCGATGCCTAATGAAAGGTCACATTGATAAATATAGTATGGTCTAACTCTGTTTAGAACAAGTTTATGCACCAAATCTTTCATTATATGAACACAGTCATTTACTCCTCTTAATAAAACTGATTGATTGCCTAAAGGAATACCAGCATCAGCAAGTTTTCTTAAAGCTTCTTCTGTTTCTGGAGTAATTTCTTTCGGATGATTAAAATGTGTATTTAACCATATTGGATGATATTTTTTAAGCATATTTACTAAGTCATCTGTTATCCTTTGAGGACAAACAACAGGTGTTCTTGAGCCTATTCTTACTATTTCTACATGTGGTATTTCTCTTAATTTTTTAATTATATATTCTAATTTATCGTCTGATACTAATAATGCATCTCCACCAGAAAGCAGTACATCTCTAACTTGTGGAGTATTCTTTATATACTCTATTGATTTTTCTATTCGTTCCATAGGCATAGCATGATCTTCATGTCCTGCGAATCTTCTTCTTGTACAGTGTCTACAGTACATAGAACATTGGTCTGTTATTAACAAAAGTACTCTGTCAGGATATCTGTGTGTTAGTCCAGGTACTGGAGAATCAGTATCTTCGTGCAGTGGGTCTACCATGTCAGCATTACCTACGTGAGTTTCTGCTATTGTTGGCACTGCTTGCATTCTTATAGGACATCTATGATCATCTTTGTCCATAAGAGAAGCATAATATGGAGTAATACCCATCCTGAATTTTTCAAGAACTTTTTCTATGTCTTTTTCTTCTTGCTCTGTTAAATTTATTATTTTTCTTAGTTTATCTACTGTGTCAATTCTATTTCTTACTTGCCAATGCCAGTCATTCCATTCTTCTTCTGTTACATCTTTCCAAATTTCAACGTCTTTATAACTCATTAAAAACCCTCCTTGAATTATCCACGGCAGCACACGGAAAAAACTGAATTGTGCTTCGCTACTTTTAAACTAGTAATTAAAAACGAGTAATTAGAAACGAGTAACGAGTAACATGGAATAAATTTTATTTTATAAAATTTCTTGAAGTTCTTATATTTAAAAATTATCCATATTTCTCGTTTTTCGTTCACTATACTTTAAGTTAGTAACGCTTCCATGTTTTTCGTTTCTATTCACTCTTTTCTCGTTTAAATTTTAAATTTTTATTTTAAATATTAATTTATTTTACATTCTGAATTTAAAATTTTGAATTTTTATTATGCGTATAATTTTTGATATAATTCTTTAAGCCCTTTACTTTCTCTCATTATTTGAAGTGCAATGTCAGCATGATCTTTTGTGTAACCGTTTCCAATAATCATATTAACATCTTTTCCTACTCCTTCAGCTCCTAAAGCTGCTTTTGTAAAGCTTGTAGCCATGCTAAAGAAATATACTGTTCCTCTATCTTTAGTTGCCAATATACTTGACATCTCTGTATTTTGTCTGCTTACGCAGTTAATAACTATATCTGCTAATTCTCCATCAGTTTCTTTCATTATATCTTCATATATTCCAACTGCATCTGTAGCTTCACCAACAAGATATACATCTGCTAAATTTAATTTCTTAACTTTCTCTAAAGAACTTTCTCTATGAGCTATACAAATAACTTTTCCTGAAATTCCTGCTCTTTTTTTTGCTTCATATAAACAAAGCATTCCTGATTTTCCTGCTCCACCTATAACTACTACTGTATCTCCAGGTTTAACAAGTTTTGCTGTTTGAGCTGGTGCTCCTGCTACATCTAGTACTGATAAAGCTAAATTTTCAGGTAAATCTGTAGGTATTTTTGCATATATACCGCTTTCAAATAATATTGCTTTTCCTTTGATATCTACTTGATCAATATCTTTTCTTACATCAATAATCTCATCTATAACTAATGGTGTTAATGATAATGAAACTAAGGTAGCTATTTTATCACCAACTTTTAAGTCAGTTTTTCCTTCAAGTGCAGGACCGACCTCTGCTACTGTTCCAATAAGCATGCCACCTGATCCGGTTACAGGATTTTGATGCTTTCCTCTTTCTGCTACGATACCTTTCATTATTTCTTTAATTTTTTCTACATCTCCATTTGCTTGATCAGAAATTTGTGTAAAACTAGCTGAATCAACATTTAATGTTTGAACGTCTATTAATATTTCGTTATCATATATCTCCATAGTATTGTCAATTTTTAATGCTGGTTGTGGTAATACTCCTTTAGGTTCTATAACTCTGTGTGTTCCAAATGGGTTTCCTTTTTTCATTATGTATACCTCCTAATTTTTTTAATGGTTGCCAAATATTTTTATATATGAATATTAAATGCAATTTCTATGCCATATTTTGAAAAAATTTTTACTAACCTTGATTTTTCCAGTTTTTCAACTACTTTTATGTTTTTCTAAATAATAAATATTATTCTAAAAAACTGCTTTAAGTATAAATTATGCCTAATTTTGGGCAGTAATACATATGTTTAAGTTTTAACACATAAAAAAATGATGAATTTGATACTATCAAATTCATCATTTCATTAAATTATTTTTATTTCTCTATATTTTCAAATTCTTCTTTTATCTCATTTAATAACTTTTCATTTTTTATAACTTCAACTGCTGTCATTACTAAAGCTGCTACAGTAATTTTCATTTGTTCATATGCATATTTTGTTAATGTAACTTCAGCAAATTCTCTAGTATGTCCAATTATTTCTTTATTACCTGTTATATCAAAGTAAGGGTGTATAGTTGGGCAGCAGTGACTAACATTTCCAGCATCTATGGAACCAAGAGAATCTTCAGACTCTTCTATATTTAAACATCCTAGTCTTTTCAAATTTTCACAAAATACTGATGATAATTTCTCATTAGTTACAAGATCATCATAACTGTATTCAAAATTTGAGATATCTAATTGTGTACCTGCTGCAAGTGATGAACCTCTTGCACAATTCTTAACTTTTTCAACTAATTGTCGTAGATATTTTTTTGTTGTTGCTCTTACATAAAATTGAGCAACAGCATATTCAGGTACTATATTTGCTGCCTTCCCACCTTCTGTAATAATACCGTGTATTCTTGCATCACTTCTTATGTGTTCTCTTAATGCATTAATATTGTTGAATGTATTTATAACTGCATCTAACGCATTTATACCCTTTTGCGGGCTTGATGCAGCATGTGCAGTTTTACCTGTAAAAGCAAACTGTATTGCTTCCATAGCTAGTGATGTTCCGCTTTTGCTGTACGCATTGGCAGGATGTGCAATTAGTGCTATATCTACATTGTCAAATGCTCCTTTTTCTGAAAATACAACCTTTGCTCCACTTGTTTCTTCTGCTGGTGTACCAAATACTATAACTTTTCCTCCAATCTCATCAATTATATTTTTAAGTACTATTCCAGCACCTGTACTAGTAGTTCCCAAAATGTTATGCCCGCATCCATGACCAATACCGGGTAAAGCATCATATTCTGCTAAAAAAGCAATGTTCGGACCTTTTTTACTGCTTTTGTATTCTGCCTTAAAAGCTGTTTCTATACCTAGATATTTATTTTCTATGTCAAACCCATGTTTTCTCAGCAGTTCAGTATGAAACTTACATGCTTTATATTCTTTATTTCCAAGCTCAGGGTTTTGATATATTTTACTGCTTAAATTAATCAATTCATCTTCTATGCTATTAATTACAGATATAATCTTTTCTTTCACATTTTACCTCCTATTTTTTTATTGTTAATTATTATATTTACTCTTTTTAATTGAAATCTAACGATTTAGCTTAAGATGACTTGTATAAAAAAATTAACTATTTATTTATAGCTAGTATTATTTATTATTCTACATCTTAATAACACTTTTTCGCAAGTTATAATATAATTTGTATATATTGCAGTTTTAAATATAATTCATTTTTGATATAATAATATGAAATGAATAAAAAAACGAGAGACTAGAAACTAGTAACTAGTAACATGGTAGTTTTACTTACGTAAAACAGGAATAAGATAAAAGTGAAAAGTGAAAAGATAAAAATTAATGAAAAAATTTTCGTATGAAAATTTGACCTTTAATTATTAACTATCAATTATCAACTGTTAATTAAAAATATTTGGAGGGTTTTAATGGATAAAAGAGCTATTGGTGTATTTGATTCGGGTGTTGGAGGATTAACTGTTTTAAGAGAAATTATTGAACAGCTTCCTTATGAAGATATTGTTTACTTTGGAGACACAGCTAGAATTCCATATGGCTCAAAATCTCCTCAGACAGTTATTAAATTTGCTAATCAATGTACAAAATTTTTATTAAGTAAAAATATAAAAACAATAGTTATTGCTTGTAATACTGCAAGTGCAATAGCTTTGACAAACTTAAAAGATAATTATGATGTTCCTATTATAGGAGTTATTGATCCCGGTGCTCTGGGAGCAGTTACTGCTACTAATAACAATAAAATAGGTGTTATTGGAACTTCTGGAACTATAAGAAGTGATTCGTACCAAAGAAAAATTAGAGAATACAACAACAAGGCTGAAGTAGTGGGAGTTCCATGTCCTTTGTTTGTTCAGATAGTAGAAGAAGGCTGGGAATATTCTAATGTTGCTGAGTTAACAGCTGAAAAATACCTTATTGAATTAAAGGAACATGAAATAGATACACTAGTTATGGGCTGTACTCATTATCCATTATTAAGATATATTTTAAAGAAAGTAATGGGAGACAATGTTAAATTAGTTAACCCCGCTTATGAAACAGCTAAAAGTCTAAAAAAACTGTTAAAAGAAAATAATATGCTAAATGAAGATTATAAAAAGCCTTCTCATGAATTTTATGTGAGCGATGCTCCTGAAAAATTCAGACGTATAGGCGGTAATATATTAAAGATGGAAATTGAAAGTCTCGAAAAGATTGACATTGAGAAATACTAACTAAAATTAACCACTGAAGGACACGGAAGAACACTGAAAAAAATAAGGAATAGAAAATTAATGGTAGTTTTAAAAAGTGAACAGAAATTTTAAGTAGGAAACCCAAATTTTAATTGATGTTAATCGTTTACACAGAGTTCTTATCTTCTAACTTTAATAAAGGTGCGGAGCATTTTTCGGTATAGTTCCGTGTTCTTCCGTGGTTAATTAATTTTTTAAAAACGAAAGGAATGACTGATATTATGAAAAACATTAAAATAAGAGTGGTAGGTTCACAATCAAGATATTCAAAAAAAGAAGAACAGATAGAATTAGTAACTGATGCTTCTTTTAATAAAAAAGATGATTGCTATGTTATAACATATGATGAAAGCGATTTAACAGGTATGGAAGGTTCTAAAACTAAGCTGAAAATTTTAGATGATAAACTTATCATGACTAAGTTTGGAACTGTTTCATCTAACATTGAGTTTATTGTTGGAAAAAGATATAAAACAGGATATCTTACATCTTTAGGACTTTTAGACATGGAAATACTAACTACAAATTATGAAACTAATATAAATAACGAAGGTATTGGATCCATAGATATTGAATATAAAGTCAATTTATCAGGATTTGAAGAGAGTTTAAACAAGCTTCACATAGATTTAAAAGGATAATTTTTCAAACGCTTAATTTTAGGCATCAACTGCCGAATTTTAAGCTTATATTTAAATATGCAGAAGAAAGTGAGTGAAGTAAATGAAAGAAAGATATTTCGATATTTTAATTAAAACTTTAGACTATATTGATGAAGGTATACAAATCATTGATAATAATGGTAAAATTATGTATTCTAATAAATCAACCAAAAGTTTAGATGAGATTGAAATTGACAAAACTATAGGTCGTCATATACTAGAAATATATCCTTCTCTTACTTTTGAAACAAGTACTCTTCTTCAAGTAATGCAGACTTGTAAACCTATACTTAATAAAGAACAGAATTTTATAAATTATAAAGGAGATAAAATTTCTACAATCAATACATCATTACCTATTGTATCTAATAATAAAATTATTGGAGCTATAGAAATTTCTAAAAATATAACTACAGTAAAAGAATTATCAGAAAAAATAGTTGATTTACAAACCGAACTTTTTAAAAACAATACCTCCAAGAAAAAATCGAAGAGAACAGCTGATTATACCTTTGTGGATATTATTGGCCAAAATAACGAAATGCTTAAATTAAAAACTCTATCTACAAAAGCATCTTTATCAAACGCTCCTGTTTTGGTATGCGGAAATACAGGAACAGGTAAAGAGCTTTTTGTTCAATCTATACACAACTCTAGTAGTAGAAAAAACAAACCTTTTATAGCACAAAATTGTGCTGCTTTGCCTTCAAATTTATTAGAAAGCATACTTTTTGGTTCTGTAAAAGGTAGTTTTACAGGTGCAGAGAATAGAGCGGGATTATTTGAACTTGCTGATGGTGGAACACTTTTTCTAGATGAAATTAATTCTATGCCTCTTGAACTACAAGCTAAATTATTAAGAGTTATTCAAGACAAGAGAATTAGACGTGTAGGATCTACAAGTACTATAGATGTTGATGTAAGAATAATAACTGCTATGAATACAAATATTGAAGAAGTTGTTGAAGCAGGACTGATACGAAGAGATTTGTTTTATAGACTGAATGTAATATCACTAATAATACCTGATTTAGTTGATAGATTAGATGATATGCCTCTATTAATAGATTTTTTCATTGATAAATTTAATAAAAAATATAATAAATATTTTACAAGTGTTTCTAAAAACGTTTTCAACATCTTTATAAGTTACAGTTGGCCCGGAAATGTAAGAGAACTCGAACACACTATAGAAAGCGTAATAAGCTTATACGATAGTGCTATAATCAGAGAAGAACATTTGCCATATCAATTTAATAAAACTAAACTAACTTCTGATAATAATTTAAAAATTATTAAACCATTAAATGAATCTGTCGAAAAATTAGAAAAAGAAATAATTTTAGCAGCTTTAAAACAAACTAATCACAATATAACTAAAACGGCAGAACTTATAGATATACCAAGACAAACTCTACAATATAAAATTAAAAAGTATGGATTTTAAAATTTTACTTCAAGATTTCATTATATCTTCCGATAAAAATATTAGAGTATATTTTAAGGGGGAATAATTATGAATGTAAGCATTGATTCAGTCTAGCATACCAATCTGTAAAATAATCCAATAAAGAAATAAATAAACTAAATATTAAATAATTACTCAACTTAAAGTTAAACCTAGAAAATAACTGTTCTTAAGAAATTTGAAATTTTGAGAAGGAAAAATATTTTTTCCTTCTTTTTATAGTTTTTCTTTATACAACTCAAATAATTCGAGTATTTCTAAAGCAATTTGAATGTTTAACTTTTGATCATAATTGTCAAGTTTTATCTTCAATATATCTTCAATTCTTTTAAGCCTATAAGTTAATGTATTACCATGAATATATAATTTATCTTTCGTGAATGACCAATTATTGTTGCTTTTTATATAAACTTTTAATGTTTCAAGAAAATCATTGTTTGAATTTCCTTTATAATCTATTAATGGTCCTAATGTTTCAGATACAAACATTTTTAAGTCGTTAACATCATTATTAAGTAAAAACTTTTTTACTTTTAATTCATCATAAAGAACAATAAATGAATCATTATTTATTTGTCTACCTATTTTTATTGCTTGATTTGCATTTAGATATGCCTGCCTAAAATCACGTAATTTTGTATATGTATTACTAACACCTATTTCGTATTTGAATTTGCTTTTATAAAGATCATATAAATAATTATGAGTATTCATTATTTTTTTAACTGCATTGTTATTAAAATGTTTAATTGATATTTTATTTAATTCAATTATAAAGATTAACTCGTTTCCTTTTAAAAACGAAATAGTATTAGGAAAATACTGCAATAGTGATTTTGATAATTTACCGTAATAAGCATTAGTAAATGGAATAAATAATCTTTTCTGTAAAAAATCAGAGTTAATGTCTTTGCTGCTCTCTATTTTCAAAACTAAAACTCTATGCTGCTTATTTGTATTATATCCATACATAGTAACACATTTATTAATATAATCTAGGTTTTTGTATTCAAAAAGACTATCAAAAAAATCTCCTTTTAATTTTCTTTCAATCTCATCTATTTCATTTGATTTTAAAAGCTCTATTGATAGAATTGTTGTCACTCTTTCTATAGTAATTTTTTCAATTTCAGAATCTTTTTCTTTTTTATTTACTATTCCAAGCCAACCCAAATTATCTTTGTTTACTATAATAGGAAAAAATGAGATAGTGTCTTCAGTTTTATTAAAATAAAATTTACTTGACCGTTTACTAGATAATATTTGTGAAAATTTAGCTCTTGACTTTTTTATTAAGGAGAAAGATATGTCACTTACTAATATATAATTTTTTATATTATATAATAAATCTATAACAATAACGTCTTTATGCAGTAAATTAGAAAGAACTTCTATTATGTCTTGAACAGTACTACCTTGAAGAATCATATCTGTTAACTTATTGTGAAGTTCAATAGTATAGCTTAAATTCTCTTTTTGAGTTTCTATTATCTTGCTGTATTTTTCAAGATTAGCAAAACTAGCTAATTCTCTTTCATAATTAATGGCATTATTTATAGCAATTGAAGCTTGTATAGAAATCCCCTCTAGAAAACTTAAATCATTTTCTGTTAATGATCCATCTTGCATAAAACTATCAACTACAACTACACCAAAACACTTATTTTGAAATATAAGTGGACAGCTTATTGTCGAACTTATTGTAGGAAAAATTTTTGAATAAGTGTTTTGCATTGCTGATATATTGTTAGGTCTCATTGTTCTTGTAAAATGTGCTATTTCTTCTGTATTTTTTAACAAAAAAGATTTTCTTCTTTGAAAGCTTACTCCAGATATAGATTCACCTGGTTTCAATTTTACGTTTTCAACTTCTTCATTAAACCCATAATATGCTTTTGGTTCAAGATAACCATTTCTTTCATTATATAAAAATATTATTCCTGCATTAGCATTTTTTATATAAGATATTGATTCCTCTATAAGAGAATTTAAAATGTATTCTGTATCATGAGTTGAATTAAGCAGCTTAGAAGAATTCAGAAGTGCTTCAAGTTTCTTTATTTTATTTTCTAACAATTTTTTTGATTCCAATAATATCTGTCCTTTCATTTTTGAACGAGGAATGAGAAATGAGGAATGAGAAATGAGAAATGAGGAACGAGGAACGAAGAACATTGAAGATTTACTCATGCTTCGTAAATCAATAAATTTTATTTTATCTTATTCTGTTTTACGTAAGTAAAACCACCATGTTACTCGTTAATCGTTTCTTATCTTTCGTTTTTTTATGTTTTACGTAAGTAAAACTTCCATGTTACTCGTTAATCGTTTCTCATCTTTCGTTTTTTTATGTTTTATAAGTAAAACTTCCATGTTACTCGTTTCTAGTTTCTCGTCTCTCGTTCAATACTATAGCTTTACAATCATAAAGCTATAATATTCTGAATTTTAAATTTTGAGTTTTAAATTTTCATCAATTGTACCACAACCACAAATATAATTAAATATTTTTGTTGTTAGCACTATTCTAAAATATGTTGATATGTTCTAGAATAAGAAACATTCATTACATATATTTAATATTTTTATCAATATATTTTTTTTTATTTTAGGAAAATATTAAATTATATGTAAAAACAAAATATTAGGAGGAATTTTTTATGACATTAAATGTTGTTGCAGCATTTTCGATTGTGTTAGGTGTTCTAGCAATCGGTGAATTCGTATCAACAAAAACAAAAGCATTTATACCATCTGTATTTGTATCAGCAGTAATATTTTTAATTGGATTTTGGACTATTCTACCCGCTGATATTATAACTCAAAGTTCATTTTCAACACCCGTAGTATATTTATCTATGTATTTATTATTAACACATATGGGAACTTTGATGAGCCTAGGTGAATTATTAGGTCAGTGGAAAACAATTTTGATTGCTGTAGCAGGAATAGCAGGAATTATAGCTATGACTCTTACTGTAGGTAAGTTGCTATTTGGATGGCAAACAGTTGTTGCAGCTACTCCACCATTAACAGGAGGTGTTGTTGCATCAATACTTATGTCCGGTGCTGCTACTGAGTTAGGATTAACTTCTATAGCTGTACTTGCAACTACTATGTATATAATGCAGGGATTCTTTGGATACCCTATAACTGCACTAATGCTAAAAAAGGAAGCTAAAAGATTGGTTACCGAATTTAATAAAAACGGTGGTAATGATGTGAGCCAAAACGCTGCTAAAGAAACAAAACAAGTTAAGAAAAGTAGATTTAGAATATTTCCTGAATTACCAGAGAAATATCAAACTACTTATGTAATTCTCTTAAAACTTGGTATTGTTGCATATTTAGCTGTATTAGCAGCACCTCATCTTCATTTAAATCAATTTGTTGTCTGCTTATTATTTGGTGTAATTGGCCGTGAAATAGGTTTCTTAGAAGAAAAAGCTTTGGTAAAAGCTAATGCCTTTGGATTCTTAATGACGGTATTAATGGCTTTTATTTTTGCTAGTCTTTCTAAAGCAACACCAGCGATGTTAAAAGAAATAGTTGTACCATTATTTGGAATTATAGTGTTAGGTGTATTTGGTATGGGTGTCTTTTCAACAATAGCAGGAAAGTTATTTGGTTATACAAAAGAAATGGCTTTTTCAATAGCTATGACAGCATTGTATGGTTTCCCAGCTGATTATATTTTAACTCTTGAAGCTGTAAAATCAACAACTAATAATGAAAAAGAATATGAGTATGCTATTAATCAAATGCTGCCTAAAATGCTAGTAGGAGGCTTTATGACAGTAACAATATCTTCAGTTATTATAGCTGGAATATTTGTTAAGTTACTGTAAGCAACTTACTTTACTGGCGTAAAGTAAGTTGAACGAGTAACGAATAACTAGTAACTAGTAATATGGTAGTTTTACTTTTGTAAAACAAAAATGATTAGTAAAAAAACAAAAACGAATAACTAGAGACATAGGCTTTACTAACGTAAAGCAAGTTGAATGAGTAACGAGAAACTAGTAACATGGTAGTTTTACTTTCGTAAAACAAAAATGATTAATAAAAAGAACATGAACGAATAATTAAAGAGATAAAAAATTTACTTTTGTAAAGCACAACTTGTTGATAAAATCAATGAAAATGACGGGCTTTTGAGAAACTGTTGCGTGGTAGCTCGACTCCTTTTGGCCGCTGAGTAAGTTTGAAGCGTGCCGAAATCGAGTAAGCTCACGTATATATAAATACGTGAGCATTCTCGGTTGAGGCAACAACGATGAAATTAAAGTTTATCAATAGCCTGAGCTTTACTTATGTAAAGCATCATTTAACTATACATTATCAACTATCAATTATCAATTGTATATTGAGTAGTTAATATAATTAATTTTATTAAAGGAAGTGAAATAAATGGTTAAGGAATTAACTAAAAAGTACAAACAATATGTTATTGATTTAAGAAGAGAATTTCACATGTATCCTGAAAAGAGCATGAATGAAGTGAGAACTCAAAAGAGAATTATTGAGGAACTCGAGAAAGCCGGTATAGAATGCAGACCTATTGCTGGTACAGGAGTAATTGCAACTATAAAAGGTAATAAAGAAGGAAAAACTGTCGCTTTGAGGGCTGATATAGATGCACTTGATGTAAACGAAAGCAATGATGTTCCTTACAAATCAAAGAACGAAGGATTAATGCACGCATGTGGTCATGATGGTCATGCTGCTTCTTTATTAGGTGCTGCAATGATTCTTAATGAAGTTAAAGATGAAATCAAAGGCAGTATCAAATTACTTTTCCAACCGGGAGAAGAAGTTGCTCAAGGTGCTAAAAAAATGATTGAAGAAGGTGCACTGGAAAATGTCGACGCTATATTTGGTATCCATATTTGGAACGATTTAGAGTGCGGTAAGGTTTCAGCAGAAGCAGGACCTAGAATGGCATCTGCAGGAGTATTTAAAATTAAAGTTCAGGGTAAAGGCGGACATGGTTCACTGCCACATCAAACTATTGATCCAATAGTTGCATCATCGGCTATTGTTTTAGATCTTCAATCAATCATTAGTAGAGAAATTAGCCCACTAGATTCTGCTGTAATCACTGTAGGCAAATTTCAATCAGGAACAAGATTCAATGTTATAGCTAATGATGCATTAATAGAAGGTACAACAAGATGCTTTAGCAATGAAATTAATGACGCATTTGAAGAAAGAATTAGAAGAGTATGCGAAAATACAGCATCTGCATATAGAGCTACTGCTGAATTAGAATATGATCAGCTTGTAATCCCAACTATTAATGATGAAGCATGTTCAAAGATAGCAGAAGATGCCGCTGAAAAATTGTTTGGAAAAGAAGCTGTTGCTAAATTTCCTATGACTACAGGAGGAGAAGATTTTTCATTTTACATGAAAGACATACCGGGTGCATTTGCTTTTGTAGGTTCAAGAAATGATGAAAAAGTTACTTACTATCCACATCATCATCCAAAATTTGATATTGATGAAGATTGTTTAGAAGTTTCATCAAGTTTATATGCTCAATTTGCTTTAGATTATCTAAATTAATAAATGAAAAGAGTTTTTAAATGGATATTATAAGTTTAATAAAAAAACAGAATGATTATATTGTTAAAATGCGAAGAGAATTCCATAAATACGCTGAACCAAGTTGGAAAGAATTTAGAACTTCGCAGAGAATAAAAGAAGAACTTGATAAAATGTCAATACCTTATAAAACAGTTGCTAATACAGGTGTAATTGCTTATATAAACGGAAGCAACTCTAGCTGTAAAACAGTTGCATTAAGAGCTGACATTGATGCTTTAGAAGTAATTGAAAAAAATGAAGTTGAATATAAGTCAATAAATAGGGGAATCATGCATGCATGCGGACATGATGGACATGCAGCAATGCTTTTAGGAGCAGCAAAAGTACTTTCTGAAAATAGAGAACATATAAACGGCAGTGTACGTTTAATATTTCAACCAGCTGAAGAAGTTGTTGAAGGCGCTAAAGCTTTAATTAAAGAAGGTGTATTAGAAGGCATTGATGGTCTTTTAGGCATTCATCTTTGGAGTGTCATAAAAACAGGAACTATATCTGTTGAGGAGGGTCCTCGTATGGCATCAGGTGATAGTTTTAAAATAACATTATCTGAAAAAAAAGGGCAAGATTCAGTAGATCTTATTACAGCAGGAGCAGCAATAGTTAGAGATTTACAGTCTATTGTAAGTAGAGAAACAAGTCCTCTAGACCCTTCAGTTGTAAGTGTAGGTATTTTTAATTCTGACACCAATCAAAATACTAGTGAAAAAAATGTTATATTAGAAGGAACAGTAAGATGCTATAGCTATATGTTAAGAGATGATTTTCCAAAAATGTTAAAAAGAATTTCCAAAAGTATAGCTAGTAGTTACAATGCAGAAGCTGAGTTAGAATATACTGAAGGAGTTCCTCCAACAATAAATGATGCATACTGCTCAGCTATTGCAAAAAAATCGGTTGAAAAAATTCTTTCTAAAGATGCTGTAATTGAACTAGAAAAAACTACAGGTGGAGAAGATTTATCTTATTACCTAGAAAAAGTTCCAGGTATTATTGCTTTTGTTGGAATAAGCAATAAAGAAAAAAATACTGATTACCCTCATCACAGTGGCAATTTTAATATTGATGAAGACAGCTTGGTACATGGAGCAGCATTATATGTGCAATTTGCTTTAGATTTTTTAAACGAATAACGACAAATAAAAATGACCGCTCACAAAGAGTGGTCATCTTTTTAAGATACATTATTAATAAGTTTAACAATTTCATCATTATAATATGTTATAGGCTTTTTACTTATTCTTTCCTTCATTTCATTTACTTTTTCAGGTTGTTTACATATTGAATCTACAAACACACCTAACTTGTCCAATCTGTTTATCTTATAAGCTATTCCTAACTTAGTTACAAACTCTGCATTTTCTTCTTCATGTCCTGGAATATAATATGGTATTATTATTGGTTTGTTTTGCGAGCATGCTTCTGTAATAGTAATACCGCCGGGTTTAGTTATAATAATATCAGCTTCATTCATCAATTTACAAATTTGATCTGTGTAGCCATATATTTCAACAATTTCATTGTATTTTTTCTTCTTATATTTATGTATAAGATAACTTTTAAGCCATTTATTTTTACCGCATACAACAACACATTTAATATTTTTATTCATTTCTACTATAGATTCAACCGCTTTTTTTATAAAGTTAAAGCCTTCACTGCCTCCCATTAATAAGACAGTAAATATACTATTATCGTCTTTTGTTTTTTCAGAATTAAAAAAGTCTTTTCTTAAAGGAATACCAACAGGATATATCTTGCTGCTTTCAACACCTTTTTCTGCTAATGTTTCTTTAGTATATTCAGAACCAGTTATATAAATATCAACACTATCATCTGCATAACATTGATGTGCTTTAAAATCAGTTACAAATGAAACAAATGGTACATTTATAAGATTTTTTCTTCTTAAACGTCCAATAATTCCCGGAACAAATGGATGAACTCCTATTATGATATCAGGTTTAACTCTCCCTACAAAGCCACAGGTTTTTCTTTCTAAAATAAAAGTTAAGACTCCAGATATATTATCACTAGTTTTTTTATTGTCCGACTTTTTATAAAGCCATCCAAAAAATCTAGGAAAAAGAGAATATAGAATTTTATATCCCTTTATTACAATAAAATTAATTATTTTATTAATGTCACTTAGCATATTAATTATATAGACCTTATGACCCTGCCCTTCTAGTTCATCTTTTAAGGTGTTAGCTACTTGATTGTGACCTCCACCTGTTGACATGGTAAATATAATTATCTTTTTCATAAATTCCTGCCGTAAATAGCATTCCTTCCTTTCTTTATGTTTTAACTTTAATGTTAGGTTTCAAATTTCTTATTACTTTTTATAATTTAAAGTTAACAGCTTATTTTTAGAAATCCAACACTTCCTGGGCTTTCTAACCTTTTTAAAATTCTTATTTGATGAAAAAACATTCTTTAATGTGCTGTCCCAAAAACCTAAAAAGTAAGTTACTGCATTTTTTTTCATTTCATAAATTTCGAATCCTTTTCTACCTATCAATGGATATAAAACCGTAAAACAATAGAAAGCTTTAATATTCTTAAATTTATCATCTTCTTTACATGCTAAGCAAACACTGTTTAGCTCATCAACTAAAAGTCTATTAACATTTTTAAATGAATTATCTAAGTCTAAAACTTGTAAATTATCAATATGAAATTCTCCTATTTGGTCCCCTTTTTTTATTACAGTTCCATCTTTTAACTTGAAAGTTTTTCCTTTATACTTTTTAATATCGACTAAAAGCATCTTATGTTGAGACATAGGAATATGTATCCATCTATTAAATTTAGAAAATACTTTTTCAAATCTTATAAAAAAATTACGATATGTATCCTTTTTCATCACTTATACCCATACTTTCTTTTAAAGTTATGAATTTGAAACCTTTACTTTGCAATTTTGGGATAATGTCATCTAACGCCTCTATAGTTCGTGGCGGTGCTTTTTCATTTTCATTACTATCGTGTAAAAGAATAATATCTCCTGCCTTAATATTATTTAACAAGATATTCTTTATTTTATCAAGAGTCATAAATTTACTCCAATCAAATGCATGTCTTGTCCAAAAAACTCCCTTAAGATTAAATTTATTAATGTAGTATATAGTAAATAAATTAAATAATCCCCAAGGTGGACGAAATAAGTTAATTTTTATCCCCAAACTGCTCATTGTTTTTATACTTCTACTAATATCTTTCCCTGATGATAATGGCAAATGAAGTAATTGACATCTATGATTATAAGAATGTATTTCAATTTCATGTCCATTATCTTTTATTGCTTTGACAATGTTTGGATTCTCTTGTGCTTTTTTTGCTAACATAAAAAATGTCACTTTAACATTATATTTATTTAAAACTTCTAGTAAATGCATAGTATATATTTTATCAGGTCCATCATCAAAAGTTAATGCTATATTTTTTCCACCATTAACCTTTCTGATAACATTTTGAGATATATGTCTGCCCCAAATAGAAGGTATTAACATATATATAATAACAACAAACAGTATAATATATAATGCAATCATGTCACATCTTTCCTTTCCTTTTAGATTAAAAATCAAATCTTTTGCATTTTGAATTTATAATTTGAATTTATTCATATGAGTTCCATTTTGCAAAATAATTTATACAGTTGTTCTCTTTCTTTAAAATCAAGCTTTTTTACTAGCCTAACTGCATGTTCAATAAATATATTTTTTTCAAGTTCCATTATTTTTTTAGATTCTTCTGTAATAACTATGCAATATGACCTTTTATCCCGAGCAGATTTTATTTTTTTTACAGCTCCTATCCTTTCAAGTTTTTCTATCATATATGTAACAGATGGTTTACTAATATTTAATTTTTTAGATATTTCGACAGGAGTAATCTTAGGATTTAACCTAATCAAATCTAAATACTTTAAATCGTTAATTGACAGTTTAAGAAAATCTTTATTTTCTAATATATCTTTTAATGCACCGCTTATGCAGCAATCCCATTTATTATAAATTTGTTCTAAAGCATTATTATTCATACTTACCTCCATTTAATTAGTTAAAGTAAAACTAATTAAATATAGTATAAATTTTATTTAATACTTTGTCAAATTTAATAATATATACTCATATTTTGTCTATTATGCATACATATAAAAACGAAGAAGAATATTTCTATTCTAACTTCGTTTTTACTAAAATAAATATTCATTTTAAATTTATATTTTTAAGGCTGATTCGCCGTAGAATGCGCATTTATAAATTTCTTTAACATCTTCTGGTGATGAATCTCTAGGATTTGTCAATGTACATGGGTCTTCAAATGCGTTTTTACTCATTCTATCTAAAACTTCATTTAATTTTTCTTCTGTTATTTCAACTTCTGTAACATCTTTAAGTGTCTTTGGTATACCTACTTTAACATTTAATTCCTTTAATGCAGATACTAAATCACTTATCTCAAGCTGTTTTTCTATTTCTTTGAATTTATCAGTTGCCTTACTGTTATATTCTATAATATAAGGCAGTAATACAGCATTTGCTAATCCATGAGTAATACCAAATTCTCCACCTATTTTGTGTGCAAGGCTGTGAACTAAACCTAGAGAAGCATTTGTAAAAGCCATACCTGCTAATGCTGAAGCGTTGTGCATATCTTCTCTAGCCTTAATATTATCTCCATCTTCATATGCATTAACTATTTGTTTAAATACTAACTTAATAGCTTCTAGTGCTAACGGATCAGTATAACTGGAAGCAGCTGTAGATACATAAGCTTCGATAGCATGAGTCATAACATCCATACCAGTATTTGCTGTAATATTTTTAGGCATTTTTGATGGAATATTAGCATCCAATAAAGCAATATCTGGTGTCATTTCATATGAAACTAATGGATATTTTATATGATTTTTTACATCTGTTATAACAGAAAATGCTGTAATCTCAGAAGCTGTACCACTTGTTGATGGGCAGGCGATAAATTTCGCCTTTGTTCTTAATTTAGGAAATTTTCCAGCAATTAAATCTTCAAATTTTGTATCAGGGTATTCATAATAAACCCACATAATCTTAGCTGCGTCTAGTGCAGATCCTCCACCTATAGCAACAATCCAATCAGGTCCGAATTCTTCCATTTCTTTCCCGCCTCGAATTACTGTTTCAATTGATGGATTAGGTTCTACACCATCTACTATTGATACTTCCATACCTGCTTTTTCTAATTGAGATTTAGCTTCATCTAGAAAGCCAAATCTCTTCATCGACCTTCCACCTGTAACTATTGTAGCTTTTTTACCTTCAAGTTTAGATAAATGTTCTAAAGCCCCTTCTCCAAAAACTATGTCTTTAGGTATTTTAAAAGCTTTTAATGTCATTTTATTACCTCCTATAATATTAATGCTTTATTTGTATTTGCCAACTATATCATATTATAGTATAACCTTTTGCTTAGTATATTATTGATATTTTACTTTACTAATGCCTCTACAATTTCTTCTAATTCTAATCCTCTAGAACCTTTTATCAATACAAGAGCATTAGGCTTTATGACTTTTTTCAAGTCTTTAATTAAATCAGGTTTATTTAAATATGAAAGTGCTTTATTTTCATCAAATCTTCTCCTAGCTTTCTTAACTAAAAATTCTGAAATAGGACCTAAAGTAAAAATATACTCTATTTGATTTGGATCTATACTTTCACCTATTTCTTCATGCAATTCTATTTCTGAAGTTCCTAGTCCCTGCATATCGCCTAAAACAACAATCTTTTGATCATATTGTTTTAAACTGTATAGAGTTTCTAATGATGTAACAACACTAGCTGGGTTTGATTTATAGCAATCATTTAAGATTGAAAATCCATTAGCTTTTATTAACTCGTTTCTCATTCCTGTTTTATCTATTTTTTCAAAACCTTTTTGCACGTTTTCTAAAGTTATGCCAAAATGTTGAGCAGCTATAATTGCTGCTGTTGCATTATACATTTGATGCTTACCTATCATAGATAGAGTAAAACTAGACGACTCAGGTTTATTGAATTTAAAGGTTATTCCTTTTCCATCATAGTCATCTAAATTAGGTTGATAATCATTGTGATTATCTTCTCCATATGTAATAACTTTTTGTTTTATATTATATGTTGGAACTTTTTCTTTTAAATACGGATCGTCACCATAATAAATAAATAATCCATTTGGGTTTAATCCCTCTAAAATTTCAAGTTTTGCTACAGCTACATTTTCCAATGTTTTTAAATCTTCTAAATGAGCCTCTCCAATACTTGTTATAATGGCTACATCTGGTTTTACAAAGTTTGTTAACTGACTTATATCACCAAATTTCATGGTACCCATTTCTATAACAGCTATTTCTGTATCTTCTTCTAAATTAAAAATAGTAAGCGGCACTCCTATTTCATTATTAAAGTTACCTAAAGTTTTTTTAGTTTTGTACTTAGTACTTAAAAGCCCTGCTAAGATATCTTTAGTTGATGTTTTGCCATTACTGCCTGTAATCCCTACTATTTTTACTTTTAAACTACTTCTATACTCTTTAGCAATCATCTGCATTGCTTCTAATGTATCTTTAACTAATATAAAAGGAAAATCAATATTAGGAACTGGCGTGTCTTCATTCCACAAAGCTGCTGCTGCACCATTTTTAATTGCTCCATCAATAAATGTATGACCATCAAAATTTTCTCCTATTATAGGTACAAAGAGCTGACCTTTTTCTATTTGTCTTGAATCTATAGAAATTCCTTTAATAGATAAAGATTCATATTCTTTTTTTAAATTTGAACCTTTTACTATTGTTTGCAGCTCTTTTAATGAATATTTTATCACTTTATACACCTCGAATTTAATATAGATTTCTTTTGATCATATCTATTAAATGCTAAATCAATTAATCTTTCAACTAACTCAGCATATGTAGTTCCATCTGTAGCTCCCCATAAAACAGGTGTCATGCTTACACTTGTAAATCCAGGCATTGTATTAACTTCATTAACATAAATTTCATCATTATCAGTAACAAATATATCAACTCTTGCTAAACCATAGCAATTTAATACCTTGAATGCTTTTACAGCCATTTCACGTACTTTATCACTTACTTCAGGCTTTAATCTTGCAGGAACAACAGGTATTAATGTTCCATCTATATATTTAGCATTGTAATCAAAGAAAGGTCTTTCCAATATAAATTCTCCAGCCACAGAAGATTTAGGATGTTCATTCCCTACTACTGATAACTGCATCTCTCTAGCAGTTATTTCTTGCTCTACTATTATTTTTACATCATATAAAAAGGCTTCTTTAACTGCTTTAATAACTTGTTCTCTATTATCAACTTTATTAATTCCAACACTAGAGCCAGAATTAGCTGGTTTAACGTAGCAAGGATAACCTATTTCTTTTTCTATTTGTTCATAAGCTAACTCTTCATTTTCTTCCCATATGTTTCTTTTAATATGTGTATACTTTACTTGAGGAATGCTGTATTTTTTAAATATATCTTTCATAACAACCTTATCCATGCCTACTGCTGAAGATAAAACTTCATTTCCTACATAAGGTACATCAATTAATTCCAAGAGTCCTTGTATAGTTCCATCTTCTCCATTTTTCCCATGTAAAGCTGGAAATATTATATTTCTTTCATCTTGTTTAAATTGGTTAGTTAAAAATTCTCCTATAGAATTAGATATAGTATTCGTTGATGTTCTCTGTAATTGTTTTACATTTTCTATTTTATGTTCTAGTAATCCTAAATTGCACCAAATTCCTTCTTTTGTTATAAATATTGGGTAAACATTGTATTTTTCTCTATCAAGCGCATTTAATATTGCAGAAGCACTTTTTAGAGATACTTCGTGCTCTACTGATCGTCCTCCACATAATACATATATATTTGTTTTCATGTATTTCCCTCCTACTTAGGACTGTAATTGTCTTCACTTATTTTAACACACAATTTTATAATTGTTTTATTAATATTTTATTAAAATATTAATTATTATATCACAACTAAGTTTAAGAATCTGGGGACGGCAACTTTTTAACTATTTGAAATAGTCAAAAAAATGCCGTCCCCAGATTCTTTTCATTACAATTAACTTTTTAATTAATATCATATATTACAATGAGTTTACAACCTCTGATACTGCCTTAGCTTTTATTCGTTTCAAAGGACTAATAACTGATAAAAGTGTTACAGCAGATGTAATAATGACTATAAAAATTACCTGTGTTAAAGGAAACTTCCAAAATATAGTCATTGTTTCGGCTAAGCTTTCAATTAAGAATTTTTGAAGTAAAACGCCTAGTATGCACCCTGCAATGCATCCAACTACGCTATAGGTAAATGCTTCAGCTAAAACCATCTTATCAAGTTGTTTACCTGTCATTCCTACTGCTCTCATTACCCCTAAATACCTAGTTTTATTAGTAATACTTGTGTTCATAGTATTTATTATGTTTAAAATACTAATCAAAGCTATAACAGCTACAAAGCCGTAAACAAATAGTGCCATAGTAAAAAATGTTTGATTAATATCACTATTCTTCTGTCTTGCGTCTAGATAGGTAATAGAATCATCTACCTTATTTTTGATAACGTCTACAGTTTTTTCATCTTTCCTACTGTTAAGCTGTATGTCAATTGCCTCAAATCGTGACTTATTAGTTAATTCAGTAAACAACTTTTCTGTAGTTATGAATGTAGTTAAATTTAACTCTGAATCACTAAAAGGTACTGTTCGAAGTATACCCATAACAGTTAATTCCTTTGTTCCATTAGGTGTTTTTATATAAACACTATCTCCTAATTGTAGATTAGTGGTATGCGTTGCAATATTGTTTCTAAACTGCCTAGCAACTACTATAACTCCATTTTTTTCATTCATTTTATCTTCGGATAATTCTCCTTCTAACAAGTCTGTTTTTGCCCATTTAAGCTGGTTTGTATCATAAGATATTATCCAAGATTTTTCAGGAGGAATAAATAAACCGTTATCAGTTACTTCAATATCCTCCATCATTTCTTTATAATTATCTGTCAGCTTTTCCGCATCAAAAGTAGCATCAACATAACCAAACATTCTACCATAAACATTTTTAACACCTTCTATATCTGATAGATCTTTATATAAATCATTGCTCAATCCTTCCTCTGATATTAAAGAAATATCTGGTGTGTAAGGTTTAGTAGTTTTTAAAGCTTTATGCATGAAATCAATAAACACATTGAATCCTAAAAACATAATAATACTTATTGCTATTGAACACGACATCAATATAAGTGTTTTCTTTTTAATAGTAGCATTATTTATTCCCATAGCAATATCAGCATGAAAAATCTTTGTTAAAAGACCTTTTTTCTTAGTTTTTTTTGTTTTTGTTTCATTACTTCCAGTCACAGCATTGACTGGAGAAACACTAGCTGCCTTTTTTGCAGGTAGTGAAGATGCTATAAAAACAGTTAAAAAGCCAACAAGAATCCCTGCTGCTATACCTATTGGGCTAAAATTAAATACTGATATGTTTCCAAATAAATTATTATTATAAAACTTTAGTATTGCGGAACATGCAAAAGTTATAATCACACCTGCAAATATACCTATTGGAATAGCCTTTAAAGTTATAATAAGCCCTTGTCTTTTTACTATTTTCTTTATCTGTGACTGTGAAGCTCCTATACACCTTAAAAGTCCAAACTGCCTTATTCTATCCATAACTGAAATATTAAAAGTATTATATATCATAACAACTCCAGCTAGAAGAACAATAAAAAATAAAACAGCTCCTGTAGAATACAGCCACAAAGCAGAACTATTCTTACTTTGTCCTATAACAGCAAGTAAGCGTTCATTTAGAACAACTCTGTCACCTTCAATATTAAGTTGATTCTTGATGTCTTCAACTGCTTTGTTTATATTTACTCTATTTTTAAATTCTACCATATATAAGTCTTTATATTTATTAATCTCATTATTACTATCGCTAGATAAAAGCAAAGCAGGTATACCTTCTGCTTTCATATATGCAAAATCATTGTATATGCCGCTTATAACAAACTCTCTTTCAGTATCATCTTCATTAAAAGTAATTTTAATAGTATCATTAACTTTTTTATCCAAGTATAAGCTTTCTGCTGTCCACTTCTCAATCATGATCTCGTTTTTATTAGTTGGATATTTGCCTTCTAAGACTTTTAAATCAAAATTATCTGCAATTTTTTCTTCAAGAGCTCCAAGCCTGCATTTTATATTATTTATACTACCTCTTCCATAATCTATCCATCTACCTGCATTTTGTACATCTATACGGCTGCTTATTGACTGCATTTCTTTTTCAGAAGGATTTTGTACAAGAATATGATAGTTGCCTATGTCTTTTATAACCTGCATTTTTTCATATTGTAAGAAAACATCAAGCATAGAAAAAATACCTGTGACAAGTGCAACAGATATAGCAATGCTAATCATTGTCAGCCTAGTCTTTTTTTTATGAGCTGCCAAATACCTATTGACAATTGATAGATAACTGTTCATTATCTTGCACCTCCAAGTTCAGTTACAACTCCATCTTCGACATTTAGTATTCTGTCTGCATAGGAAGCATAATTTTGGTCATGAGTTATCATTATAAGAGTTTGATTATATTTATCAACAGACATTCTCATTAAATTAATTACATCTTTACTGTTCTTGCTGTCAAGGTTTCCTGTTGGCTCATCTGCTAAAATAATTGATGGTTTTGTAGCAAGTGCTCTGCCTATCGCTAAACGCTGCTGCTGTCCTCCAGAAAGCTGATTCGGTAAGTGGTGTTTTCTTTCGCTTAGCCCTAGTATATCTAGTAATTCATTGATATGCTTCATATCAGGCTTTTTATAGTCTAGCAGTATTGGTAATGCTATATTTTCTTCAACGTTTAATTCAGGAACTAAGTTATATGCTTGAAAAACAAACCCTATATTACGCCTTCTAAATACTGACAGTTCCTTTTCTTTCATAGAAAACAAGTCTCTATCATCTAAATATACTTTTCCTTTTGTTGGTGTATCTAATCCACCAAGCAGATTAAGAAGTGTGCTTTTTCCTGAACCTGATGGTCCAACTATTGAAACAAATTCACCTTTATTAACCGAAAAAGAAACATTCTTCAAAGCTTCTACCTTTATATTACCTTTTCCATATGTTTTAGAAAGATTTACTGTTTTAAGTATCTTCATTTTATACCTCCAAAGTTTTAAATAATTGATAATATTAACCACGGAATAACACGGAAGTACACTGTAAAAGTGCTCCGCAATTCATTTAAACAAAAACTAGTAATGAGGAACAAGTAACAATGTTAATTTACTCAAACTTCGTAAATCAATAGTTGAATAAATAATGAATAACTAGTAACCGAGAACTATTTTTGATTATTCTATAGTTTTTTATTAAAATAAAAAACTTTCCATGTTACTAGTTCCTCATTTCTCGTCACTCGTTTATTAACCATTAATTCTCCATTCTCATTTCATAAAACTTTTATCTTCTTTTATAGTAACATCAGATTCTTACTATAATATGAAAATAAGCTTACAAATCTGTAAGCTTTGGTAGATGAACTATAAATGTTGTTCCTTTTTCGATTGTACTTTGGACAGATATAAAACCTCCGTGCATTTCAACAATTGACTTAGCTAAAGTAAGTCCTACCCCTGTGCCCTGCTTGTTTTGAGAAAACCTGCTTCGGTAAAATCTTTTAAAAATGTGATTTATATCATCAGGATGAATTCCTTTACCATTATCACTAACTATTATTTTAATCATTAAAGGAGTTTCTTCAATTTCAAGTAATATGTTATTACCCTCAGTAGTATGCTCCAATGCATTTTTAACCAGATTGCTTAAAACTTCAAGCATCCATACTCTATCACAAAAGTATGTTACAGAACTTTTAGATTTAATTTCAATAGTCTTCTGCTCTATAATTGCTCTTGTTTCAAAGCTTTTAACTACCTTATTTATAATATCATTTAAAACATGACTGTTCTTGTTTAGTACAATAATGCCCGCATCCAATTTTGCTAATTTTAATAAATTAGAAATAAGTATTTGTATACGGTTAAGTTCATTTTCACTTTTATTTAAGAAATCGTTTATTACTTCATTATTAACATTTTCATCCTTCATAATTTCATTATACATTGTAAGAGCAGAAAGAGGAGTTTTAAGCTGGTGTGATATATTAGTTATAATATTCTTTAAGAAAATTCGATTTCCCTTTTCTTTTTCAATATGAGTATGCAGTGAAGTAGCCATTAAGTTTATAGATGTTGCCAGTTTAGCAAGATTACCTTCGTCGTTATCTGCAAGCCTTGTTGCTATTTCACCATTCATAATTTTGTTTACATCTCTGCTGTACTTATTAATTTTATCAGTATAAGCTTTCAAAAAAATATACACTATAAATACTACTATAAGGCTAAAAACTATAGAAAATACAAAACTGATAAATCTATTTGTGTTATAGTAATTATCTATTTGTGGGATTAAGAACATTTCCATATTCTCATTAAAACCTGACTTTTCAAGCAATTTTTTTCCTTTTTGATAATTGTCGTTAGTTTTTTCTTTTGTAAACAAAGATTGTATTTCTACATCCATGTTTGGGTATTTATCAATAAGATATCCTGCAAGTTCATAGTCATGTCTTATTATTTCATTTTTAAAATGAATAGTATTAACATACGTAATAATTTGAATTAATATAATTCCTATGAATAAAGTTAATATCAGGCTTACTATAAATTTTCTTATATCCTTATCTATAAATAAATTCATTTCTAACTCCTTACACCACATTCCATTTATAACCCCTGCCCCTTATAGTTGTTAAAAATATATGTTCTTTTGGGTTATCTTCTATTTTCTCACGCAGTCTGCTTATATAAACTGCTAAAGTATTATCATCAACAAAACTTTCATTACAGTTCCATAATCTCTGCATTATTTGATCTTTTGATAATATTATATTTGGATTTTGCATAAATAAGCATAATAGTCTGTATTCAGCAGATGTAAGCTCAATATCTACGCCATTCTTTATTACTCTTCCTTCCAGCAACTTTACTGTTATACCATTTGAGCTTAATTCCTTTAACTGTTCTTTAAATGAATCTGAACGTCTCAATGCAGCATTTATTCTTGATATAAGTTCATTTAACTTAAAAGGCTTTGTTATATAATCATCTCCACCTATATCTAATCCCATAACCACATTTACCTCTTCGTCAAAAGCTGTAAGGAAAATAATAGGTATGTTAGAAGTTCGTCTAATAGTTTTACATATATTAAAACCGCTTCCGTCTGGAAGCATTAAGTCTAGTATTATCAAATCATACAGATTATTTTTAAAGTAAGTTTTTGCTTCTTTTACAGTTCTAGCAACTGTTACATCAAAATCATGTTTAGTAAGAGAAAATTTCAATCCTTCAATTAAACTTAAATCATCTTCAACTAATAATATTCTTTTCATAATTATAATTCATTCCTTTCAAAATAAGGATAACCTATATATTTAATATATTATGCTATTACTCTCTATAAAAGCTCCTATAAACATTAATATAATTCCAAAGATAAATAATAAGATTTCATTACGTGAAAGATGTATATCTTTGAGCTTTTTTGCTGTAGTATTCTTACAATCTGTAATTATAATAGAAATCTTTGCTGTTGCAGTTGTTATCATCAGTTGACCTGTCATTTCCCATAAACCCGACCTATTAAGCAAGTCAAAAGTTCTAAAATAGCGGTTGATTAAAGGAGGAGCTGATATTTCTACTTCTGAAAAAGACCATGTGCCTAATACTATTCCATTTATTATAATTAGTATTAAGAAACCATTATATCCTATAGGAATAAATGGTTGATTTTCTTTTCGTCTTGATGTAAACAGATTGCCAAATAATATAAGTATAACAGATATCATATTATAAAAAAATATTTGTAATGTGCCTATTAGTACATTGCTAGATACTTCCCAACTTTGAAGTGGATTTTTATTTTTCAGCAGTCCTTCAGGTAAAATAAAATATGATATTGTCATTACTAAAAAAAATACTATTATAAAAGCAATATACGCTGATATTATTCTCTCACTTAATTTATCTGATGTAATTCTATGTTTTAATTTATTAATCATAATTTAACTCCTTTTTATCTAAATTTCCTTATGGAGTTTCTTAATATAAAATAGTTGAATTATATATCCTAATAAGTAAATAATCAAAGATGTTAAAATAACTAAAATACTAGCATCTTCATATATTAATAAAAATGTCATTAATACCATTATAGGTCTTATTAAATCTAGTGATTTAGCTTTTGCCGATTTTTCTATGTAAACATTACGCTCATCATTTTCATCAATATCTTTTTGAATTTTTATCATAGGTCTTTTATTCAAATAAATAACTAAAAAAATATTTACAAGACTTATTATAGTAAATGAAATTCCTATACTAATACACAATGCAAATACTCTTTTTGGCATATTTTCTATAAAATAAGATGATAATAATAAAGCTATGCCTACAGCTAATAAAGAAATATATTTTATATTTTCTCTTTTTTTCATTGCTATTCCTCCTCATAAATAAAAATATCTTCAATACTCATATTAAAATACCTTGCAATTTTGAAAGCTAATAAAATTGATGGATTATATCTGCCATTTTCAAGTGAACCTATTGTTTGACGTGATACTTTCAGACTAGCAGCTAGTTCTTCCTGCCTTATACCACGCTGTTTTCTTAATTCTTCAAGCTTATTTTTCAATAAAACACCTCCGCATGGAAAGCAAGCTTTCCATTTCTAATGTATCACTTTATATCTATAATGTCAACTACATAAAAATAACTTTATTATAACTTATAAATTTGAAACTAAAAAAAGCCCTATTTCAAGGGCTTCAGGCTATTGACAAACCCAAATTTCATCGTTGTTGCCTCAATCGAGAATGCTCACGTATTTCTATATACGCTCCGCTTACTCGTTTTCGGCACGCCTCGAACTTCAAGTTTCTCAAAAGCCTGTCATCTTGTTGACTTTGTCAACAATCTGAAGCCCTATTTCAAGGGCTTTTTTTTATTACTTTAAATATTTATCAAACCAATCCTTCATTTCTTTTAATCTTCTTATTCTATGTTTAGGAAGCCCGCTTCTGCTAAGTTCATGGTTTTCTCCTTTGAATCTAACCATTCTTGATTCAACTCCAAAGAATTTTAATGCTGTGAACATTTGGAGTCCTTCAACAAGCCAGCATCTGTAATCTTCTTCTGAATGTATAAAAAGAGTAGGTGTTGATGCTTTATCTGCATATTTAAGAGGTGATTTATCCCATAATTCTTCGTAATCAGTCCATGCAGTTTCTCCTATTTGATCTTTATTAAAATAGTACCCTATATCTGTAGTATTGGACTTAGATATCCAATTTGATATACTTCTTTGTGAAACAGCTGCTTTAAACCTAGAAGTATGACCTATTATCCAGTTAGTCATAAATCCTCCATAAGACCCACCTGTTACTCCCATTCTCTCTTCATCTATCCAATTAAAAGCTTTAATACATTCATCTGCAAACATCATTAAGTCATCATAGTCTATAGTTCCATATTTTCTCCTTAAATCAGCAAACTCATTACCTCTACCTGCTGAACCTGTTGGATTGCAGTATATAACAGCATAACCTTCAGAAGCTAAATATTGAATTTCATGTATATAGTTTGGTCCATATGTTGTTTTTGGTCCTCCGTGTACTTCTAATATAGTAGGATATTTCTTTCCTTCTTCAAATCCAATCGGTTTTATTACCCATCCATATATTTTTACCCCATCTTTATTTGCAAAAGTAAATTCTTGAGGTTCTGAAATTTCATATTCTTGAGCATTTTTGTTGAAACTTGTTAATGTTTCAATTGAATTATTACTGGATAGTCTATGGATTTCACTTCCTAACATGCCCCTCATTCCAATAAAATAAATAGATTCATTAACAAATGCAATCTCATTAATTACACATTTTTCTTTTGTAATCTCTTTTAACTCTCTATTATCTATATTTAAGTACATTATTTTAACATTATCATTCAAAGTTGCTGTAAAATAAAATCCTTTACCATCATATAAAAATTTATTATCAGCAGATTTATATTTAACATCACTGTTCATTCTGTTTCCTACACTGTATTCTCCTACATTACCTAATGTCTCGATTTTTTTTGTTTTGAAATTATATAATAAAAATTCGCCGTCTTCATTAATTCCGTGTTTTTTACCATTTGTTCCATACGTAATTAATTCACTCTCTGATATTGGAACTATACAGTTATAATAATATGTATCTTCATGAGTTATATTTTCAATTTTTAATGTATCAAAAGGTATATAATATAAATTTTCTTTTGTTTCCATTTTATCTTTAAATTCTCTACCAGTAAATACTGCATAATTATCGTATAATTCAAAATTTCCTACATTTGTATACTCATTAGTTAATGGAGTAATTTCTCCATTATCATAAATATATAGTCTATTCCTTATCTTGTTTGTTATACCAGCTCCATTTGACCAAAATGGTATTTCATCTAATACTATATAATCTTTCTCCTCATTAATTTTTTCTGTTCTTTTTTCTTTATCTTCACATTTCATAAGATTTTCATGCTCTTTATTGTATTTGGCAATAAATAAATATTTATTTTCACAAATAGGATATAAAGATGTTACTTCCATATTAAATCTTAAAAATTCTTCAGCTTCACCACCATTAATTAGTAATTTTTGAAATACAGTTAATGGTATATTCTTTTTCTTTTCTTTTTTGTCTTTTTCTTTTCTAACAGCTGGAAAAATTAATGTATTATCATCAAGCCATATAAAATTACTTACATCTCCACTAGAAGTCATTTTTTTAGCATTATTATTTTCATCTAAAAGATATAAATCTGAAATATATTTATTATCTTTAACTACTGCATTACTCTTAATAAATGCTATTTTACCTTTTTTACTAACTTTTAGTTGTGATAAATAATTAAACTCAGAAAATCCATTTACACCTATTTTTTTCATTCTGAACCTCCAAAAATACTTTTTCTATATTATACCATAAATATTCAGCTTTTTATCGGTTAGAATTAGGGGACGGTACTTTTTTGCTCATATAATGAGCAAAAAAGTACCGTCCCCTAATTCTATAATTTGTAATAGTTTAGTAAATAATGTATAATTAGTGAAAAATTATAATATATCGTGAGGAGGTATAATATGTCAACAGCAGTTGTATATTACTCTAAAAATAATAACACTAGAGTAGGTGCAGAAAACTTAGGAGAAAGATTGGGTGCAAAAGTAATTGAGTTGAAAGAAGCAAAAAATGGAAATGTTTTTCAAGCAATAAGAAAAAAAGGTTCTACTCTTGAAGAAGAACCATGGAACAAAATTAAAAATGATAATGAAATTTTTATCATGACACCAATATGGGCAAGTAATAGTTCTCCTGCCATAAACGCTTTCTTAAATAATGCTGATTTGTCAAATAAGGAGGTAACAATAATAACATTTCAACAATCTAGAGAATTAAAGGGTAGCGAAAAAGTACATAATTATATTAAGAAAAAAGTTGAACAGAAGAATGGAAAAGTTTTAAACTGCTATGCTTTAGTAGGCGCTAAGATGGGACATTTTGCAGGAGAGGACAGTATTAAATCAGAAATAGATAAAATATTTAAATGAACAATAATTTAAGCTTTTGGATATTTAGTATTACATGATACATTACCATATATACTACAGTCCTAAAGCTTAAATTATTCTTTAAATTATTGTAAATATGTAAAACAATTAGCTAATTTAATTTATTTAAAAAACTAATTTAAAACTATAGAAGTTTTTTATATCTTTCTTTTAATATTTCATAATTTTCTTTCAATGGAGTATTTATTATTTTTTCAAGATATTTATTTAATACTTCTTCTGTAATACCTACTTTTTTATAATCATCAACAGAGTGATTAACAATCCAGTCTGCACTATATATTTCATCATCTATAAGAATTGCACCCTCGTTTATAAAAGCTCTGTTTATAAGCTTTTGGTCACCTAAAAACATAGCTTCAATTTGTTCTTCTGTGAAAATTTCACCACTTTCTTTTATAAAACCATCTTTTGGTACATTCATTTCTTTTACAGCATTTATTACATTTAGTTCGAATTTATCTCGTCCATCTGGATTATCTAAACTCTCAAATTGAAACAGCCATTCATCAACTTTTTCATTCCCCAAAATATCACGTAAAAAGCAAGGAATACCATAACATATAGGTGAATACGGAGTAGACCATTCCATTTTACACATACCTATATCACAAGCACCGTTTTCCTCTAGCTGAAAGTAAATTTCATTTCCTTCATAGTCTATAATTTTAATGAATTTGTCTTCTTCACTTTCTGCAAATTTATCATTAGTTATAAAAATCTTATCTATATATACATTTATCTTACTTATGTTTTCTTTATCGTATATCTGAGTTAAATTACTACCATCATGGTCTATTTTATAAACAAATTGATTTTCTTTTTCATTTTCTTCATCAAAATTATAACCTAAGAAAAGTATACAATTATATGATACTGCTAATCCTTTTACTTGAAGTTCAGCTTTGTTTTCAAGCAATGTTTCAATTTCATATGTATCTAAATTTATTTTTTTAATACCTTCATCACAGCTGTAATATAAACAATTGTCAAAATATTGTAAATGTTTAATACCTTTTTCTGATTTAAGTAATTTTTCTTCTCCAGTATCTAAGTCAAGTTCTTTTATATTATTCCTATTAACATAGTACAGCTTTTTATTATATATATTTATATATTCTGTTCGTTTTCGTGTTAACTGCTCAATTTCTCCAGTTGACAAGTCTAATCTATACAGTTTATAATACGGCTGTATTGTATAATAAATATATTTATCTATAGAATAAATGTCATTTCCAATGTTATCTATTAATTCTTCAAACTCATAACCATCTTTATTAATACAGCATAACTGCATACATTCTTTTTCTTCATTAAAGCATCCAAAGTAAAGTTTCTTTTTATAGTAATTGTAATTTATCCCATATACTTGTTTTCTATCTAAAATAAGCTCATTGTATTTTCCTTTTTTTCTATATAAAGACTCATTTTTATTGAAATTTGTATAGTATAACCAATCATCACATTCTACTGTAAAGCCATAATTGTTTAGATTAGAAAAGCTATTAGTAAAAATTTGTGTTACACTTTTGTCATCTATAAGATAAATAGTTGTAGGTTCATAATCTATATAGATTTGTATTTGTTCTGGATCATCTTCTATATATTCGTTACATCCTTTTATTTGAATACTTTCTATAGGTTCTTGTTTTTCTCCTGCAGATACAACATTAGCACTTAAACAAATTATAATGGTTAAAACAATAATTATTTTTTTCATAACTCTCACCTTCTATATATTTTTTTTATAACAAATTTTGATAAGGATTATGCTCTTCGTCTAAGCCATACACAGTAAACTTAGGCTTATCTTTTAAGTTTGATATAAGTAATTTTATTGAATCATTGTTTTTATTAAGATTAAGTATTTTTGCAATTTCCTCCTGCTGCTCTAAATATTTACTGTTAAATTCAATTCTTTCATTTTCTAATTCGGAGATTGAATAATTTATTCCCATTTTTTCAAACTTTAATATGTCATACCAAAATGGATAAAAATTAACCAGCTCCATAAATTCTCTGAAATTGTTGGCAATTCTTCCACTTAGCCCTTCGTGGCAAACATAACCTACTGGATAATTATCATCATTTATATCACCCATACCACCAATAGTACCAAAACAATTTCCACCACCATCAACTGCAAAAATTACAAATTGTTCTCTACATTCAAACATAAAATCATCATTTTTTTGATCTGTGCAAAATATAACATCACAATTATCTTCCAGAAGCTTATAAATAACATGGTGTCTCTCTCGTTTAGGAACTGGTACAACTTCTTTCTTATAACGAATATCAATATATTCTTTTCCTTCAAAGGAAATGTATCCAATTAAACCATCTATATCCCCTACTAAATTTTCATTTTCTCTATCAGTCATATATATCTCCTTATACATAGATTATTATAAGTTAGCTATTTTTATGTAATTATTATACATCAAAAGAGAAAACATAAAAATTAAAATAATTTAATTAATATTAGTTTTTTTATAAACAATATTATAATTATTTGTTGATTTTGTTGACAAGCTGTTTTTTTATGTATATAATTAAATTGTTATTTACAATTTAATGCATTTTTAATATTATTTAGTTGTTTTTCTTGATTATTACTTTTGATTGATCTTATTCTATTATATATTATTACTTATATTTTAAAATAGACGATTGCGAAATTTAAATAATATGTTAGCAACCGTCTATTTAAAGCCAAAATTAAGGTGAATTCTTGAATATTTGTAGTTAAAAAGTTTAAGATAACTACTAGACAAGTAAATACTGTTCTTAAAATATTAATTTTGTTCCTGTTTTATTAAACATAAAAGGATAGTGAAAGTAAACCAGAAAAAACTGAAACATACCCTTAGGTATATATACGCTGGTACTACTTTCAGCTCCAACTAATAAAGGAAACTTTGTTAGTTGGAGTTTTTACTATTAAAAATAATATATGGATAAAAGGATTAGAATACTTTATATATTTTGTGTGCATATTAGAACAATAAGGAATTTTTTATGTAATGTAATGATGGAAATAGCTAATATTAATTTTATTATAAGGCAAAAAATTATTAAGACATAAAATTGGGAGCGGTAAAAGCTGCTCCCTTTATTGTTATTCTATTGTATTATAGAAGGGTATGGTATGATAAGATTTATTGGTTTAGCATATTATTTTATGCCTCAATTTCTTGTATCAGCTTTCCATCTAGTTTTGTTTCTTTTCTTGCAGATTCTTTTCTTGCATCTTTTAATAAAGATATTGCTGTGTATAATACTACTCCTACAACTACCCATGTTAATATATTTGTAGGTAGTGATTTTACTAAATACACTGCTATTACAACACCAACAGCACCTATAGTAGTAAATGCCATTGATGCCTTTCTGTTATATGCACCTTCTTTTATGAATTTGATAGAAGCTATTGGCATAAGAAAAGCACATGAACCAAACATTATAGGAAATGCAACCTTAGGAGACATTCCTAAGAAATACACTAGTACCATACAAGGAGCATAAAGACCAATTCCTGCTGTCATTAAAGCACCTAAAATAAAGTTAACTGCTACAGCAAGTCCTAATTTCCATCCTGCTAAACCTATTGAATCTCCGCCGCTTGGAATTAAACCTAGCTGACTTGCTATCATTAAAAATCCTGTAAGCAGTAATGCTGTTCCCATAACTTTTTGTACTTTTTTCTCTGAAAGTTTAGAAACAACTCCTGCTCCTATCCACGCTCCTATGATAGCAGAAAATATCATTGGAATTAAAGTTAAGGCTTCAACTTGTATAACTTTTATGAAAATAAATGCTTCTAACATAACAGGTATTGTATAGCCAACATTTAATGTTCCCGGTATTACTCTATCACTACATTGTTTCATTATTCTAAGCAGTGCAGCCCCTGTTGCAAATGAACCTATTCCTAACGCATCAAAAAAGTTTGTTACAAATCCTATGATAGAAACCTTTGTCCATGAATTATCCTCTAGCTGAAGTTTATTCTTTATAAAATCACTTATAAACCTAATCAAAAACAAAACGCCTAGTATGGCTAATACGGATAAAAGAACAGTAATCATTTAATAACGCCTCCATTCATTAATTTTTAATATCTATTTTTAGCTTTTTTTATTCTTAATTTTAATAATGCTAATGCCTTCTTAGCATCCAATTTATTTACATTGTTTTCGCCTACTATTTCAGTTTCTATTCCTTTTTCAGACTTATTAAAGTCTACTATTGTATCCATATATTTATTGGTTACAACAAAGCTAGCTTGAGTCCCTATAAAACTTAATCCTACTACGGGAATATCTTTTTTCCCTATTTCTTCAATAGTATTTGCAAAATCAACATGAGAATTTCCCCAGCCATCAACAGATATAATTACACCATCTGCTCGCATAGCCTCTGCCCAATAAGCAGCTCTTTTTCCAACAAAGCATTTATCATTATTATCTTGAGGTGTTCCGACTACCATTACCCCTAATAAATCAATATCATTATCATTTGAAATAACATCCAACAACGGATCTCTAAAGTGATGTAATGAAGTTTCTTTAGTAGAAGGACCTATTCCCATAATTATCACTCCTCATTTTTATGTCATAGCTCTGATAGCACCATCTCTATATTCATTTGGAGATAGTATAATAGGTACATTACCTATATCTATAATGCTTCTACCACCTTCAATTCCGCTTGGTTCATTTGAAAGCAGCTGATTATCGTACATAGCTCCTTGACCAGCTATTTGTTTTATTATTACTACCTTTGTCTTGTTATATACAATTCTATCGACATATTCATGAATTTCGTCAGCTTTTCTTCCGTCCAATTGTCTAAGAACATCTCTAATTTGCTGTATGAAAATATCACATACTTTATGTGCTGCCATTGCAAGATTTCTTCCAAGAGGAACTCCACCTTTAACTACTACATCAAAATGAATAATGTGATCATCAATTGATGGAGTACCTGCTCTTCCTAATATCATTTTTTCTTCTAGTATACCGTTAGATGACCCAAATTCAGCCATTTGACGTCCATCACCAGTTTTTCCTGTAAGCATTACATATACACCAGTTAAAGTATGTGTAATTCCATTTCCAATACACCCTAAAGCTTTAGTTGATATAGGAATAATATCCATAATGCTATTTACATATTTTTTATGTTCTCTTGGCTTAATAATACTTATAGATATTTCTTCTATTAAATCATTTAATTTAACTAATTCACTTTCAACTTTTTCATTTATTAAAAGTTTTCCGTCTATAATATCATTTTTATCTCCAAATTCTACTTTGTTTATATGGTAGCATTTAATTACTAATCTACTTGACATTTTTTTATTCATTTATACCACCCTTTTGCACCAAAATACCTTCTACTTCAAAAAGAAGTAGAAGGATAAGCTCTAAATTTTAGCAATATATTGATAAGGAAGAGATACTATTCTTCCGGGCGTTTCTATTTTAACTAATTGTTCTAATGTATCTCTAACTATAGCTCTTTGCATTTCAGGATTATTAGGTTCACCAGCATTAGCACCCATAGGAACTAATGGAGCAGAAACTCTTGGTGCACCATTTTGTCTAACAACTGGAGGTAATGCAGCTATTACAATAGTAGGAATTCCAGCTGCTTCAATCGCTCTCTGCACAATCACGGCAGAGCGGTGGCAGGTGCCTCAGCCTGCAGTTAGTAAAACTGCGTCAACTCCTTCATTCAATAATATTTCTGCAATTTCAGGGCCTGTTTTTTCTTTGAAGACTTGTACGTCTCCTCCTCCACCCATAAAACCAACATGTTTAGGTGCAATTCCTTTAATAAATCCTTCTTCTGCTAACTCTCTTAACCTATCTATTGGAAACATACAATTTATATCTTTGTTCACATCACTATTGTCATAGCCTCCATGAGATACCATTAAATCTTTGCTGTCAGAATCGCCGGGAATTACTCTATAACTTGTATCCCCTGCAAGATTAAATGTTTTATCTGATTTTAAATGCACGCCAGCAGCAGTTGCTATCGCTACCGTCATGTCTTTTAATGGTTTTTCCACAGGAGTCCAAACTACTGGTGGAGTAATAGGAACATATATTTCAGACTGTAAACCTTTTATTACTGTTAAACTCATAAATATTAACCTCCTTTTAAATTGATCTTTTTATATTATTTTTCTAATTTTAATTGTCTTTGTGCATTTTTAGCATATTCTGTGTCAATTTCACCACTTAAAACTTCTGGATAAGACATCAACATGCCTACTTCTTGACCAAGTTCGAGGGCATTTTCACTAATAACCATTCTTCTAGGAAGTTTCAATTGTCCCATTCTGCCCTTTAAATCTATTGAAATTGCACAATCACTAATTTCAACAATTATTCCTTCAAAATATCTTTCTGAAGATACATATTTTAATTTATTCATCTTGATACCTACTCATCTGCTTCATCTTTTTCGTAAATTTCTCGTCTTTTTTTACTCTTCTTAAGTGATGTTTCATTTGGCTCAAGTTCTATTTTCTTACCAGTTGATTGTTCAATTAAGTCTATATTGTTTAATTTTACATTTGGATTCCATTTTCTTTCTGGTGACTTAATTTCTTCGCCTGCCATCTTAGCTTTAAGCATATATATTGCTCTTACTGCATCTTCCGGAGCTAGACAGTTGTTTTCTAGTATTTCATTTTCTATTCCCTGCTCTGATTTATTTAAGTCTATTAAAGCATCCATATACTTATTTCCAACAACTAGCTGTCCTTGTACAGCCGCATATGTCATTGCAACAACTGGAACATCTCTTTTACCAACTTGTTCAACATGACTTGCAAAATCAACATGATTATTTCCAAATCCTTCAGTAGTAATTACAGCTCCATCTAAATCCATTGCTTCAACTGCCATTCCTAATAATCTTGATACATAGAATTTTTCTGAATTAACTTGAGGAGAACCTACGAGTATTACTGCTGCTAAATCAATTTCTTCATCTTTCATAGCTTCAAGTACAAGCGGTTCTCTCCAATAATGTCTGGATGTTTCCTTAGAAGCTGGTCCAATACATGTTAAAGCATGGATACATCCATCTAATATTTGAAGTGGAGATACTACAACTGGAACATTTCCAAGGTCAACATTAGCTTTTGCTCCTAAAGTCCCTACAGGTTCTACTGGAATCAAGAAATTATCATGCATTGCTCCCTGTCCCATTATTTCTTTTATTATGGCAACCTTTTTCTTACCTGGATGGCGTTTCTGTGCAAATTCTTCTGTGTTAACTGCTAATTCTTCGTCCACTTTTTTCAATGCTTCTCTAATTTCTTGGGTAATTACATCAGTAGCTCTATGTGCAGCCATAGGTCCCGGTCTTTCCATGTTTTTATGTGATTTGATTATTACTTCAGACTTAATGAATATTTCTCCTTTTTCTGGAGACCCAGGTCTTCCCCACATAATATTTCTTTCTAATATACCTTCTGAAGATCCAAATTCACCTATTTGAACTCCTCTTTCGTCAACACCTGTAACCATCATTATTGTGCCGTCAATTACTCTAGTGATTCCTTCTCCTAGTTCGCCTTCTTCTTTTACTGCTATAGGCTGAACGTCCATGATGGTATTGCTGTATTCACCGTATTTATCAGGAGTTATAATTTCAATTTTCATATCTACAACTAAATCCTGTGAAGCAACCGCATCTTTACATATATCTTCTCTTATATAAAGAGTAGTTCCTTCAATCTTAGTTTCTGCTCCAAATTTTACGTCGTCTATTTTAAAGTGTTTTCTTACTAATTTTCTTACAATTTTTTCTTTATTTTCTTGTAAATCTGTTTGTTCATTATTAAATGAAGATTGTTGATTATCAATGCTAGGTTCTTGCTCTGCTACTGTTCTTAAATTATTGTTTGATATTATTAAAGGAATTTCAAGATTAATATCTTTTCCCTCTCCAATATGAATTTTAACTTTATCTGCTATTACACTGCTAACTAAATTAGATGATACAGCTGGTTGTTCTTGAACTTCATTTTGTGTAACTTCAATCTCTTCTGCTTTATCTTGTAAATTTTCTTTTTCTTTTTCATTATTAATTTTCTTAACTCCATCTAAAAATTCTTCTGTTAGAGGAGTTAGTGAATCTATTGTCTTTTTTAGCTTAGATCCTAAAACTTCACCAATTCTTAAACAATTTTCTGGTATTTCTAACAGCCCTGATACTTCTAAATCTGGAATTATATTAGGGTCTTCCAAATTTGACGGCTCAATGACTGTTCCTGCTTCAAATCTACAGCATGTAACAGCATAATCATTAATATGCTCCATAGCTGTTTCCTTACTAATTGACATATGTTTTCACTCCTTTATGATTTAAAATGTGATTCTTCACTAAACTTAGTAACTCTACGAATTATAAAAACTAAAAGTTAATGGTTAAATTTTCTTTTTTATTTATAATCGTTTTACGTTAGTAAAACTTCCTTTAATTCTCCATTCTCATTTCTCATTTCATTAAACCTTTACGTTAGTAAAGTTACAATGTTACTCATTAATAGTTACTCGTCTTTCGTTCTAATGTTTCTACTTATTCATCCTTCTTTCGGTAAAGTCGATGACCAAAAGCCCTCAAAACATGATCTGTACTGTGATATACTGGAACTCCTAACCTAGGAGCTATATTCATTACTGTGTCAGTTCAGCCTTCACAGCTTCCAGTTAAAATTGCTTCAGCTCCATGTTTTTTTAAATATATAACAGTTTCAGCTTGCCCTGGACACACTCCAGGTTTATCGCATCTAAATCTTCCATTTACTTCTTTCATCCTTTTGCATTTAGCAGTAACTACTACTTCTGCACCCATTTTTGAAGCAATTTCTTTTAATCTTTCTTCTTGAGCACCACACTCACAAGCTAATACCCCAACTTTCTTATGAGTATTTGGAAAAGGCATACTTACTAGAACTCCACCAGTTGTTTTCATAATTGGTGAATCTTCTTCTCCATGTCTACCAGTAAAAGGTCCTCCAATGACTATTTCTCCATGAGGTTCCACATAGCCACCACATTTTTTAATAAAATATTTTGCAGAAATACCAATAGGTACATCTAAAAATACTTTTCCTTTTTTAGCTTCTGTTAATCTTCCCCCTACTGTTATATCCTTGGTAATGACAGGTTTTCTTTCTTCAATTGCTAAAACGATGTTTTTTAAAGTTTCAACATTAGAAATTACTGTATTAGCTTCAACTGGAAGCTGACCGGGTTTTAATAACACACCTAAAATCTCTCTAACTATGACTCTTTCATCACCAGCTGGATACATATTAGGTAAATATTTAACCTCTATATTTTCTTCATTTTTACATGCATTTAGCAGTACTTTTACAGCATCTTTATGTTTTGGTTTTATTGCTATATAACCGCTTTGTGCATTAGTAATTTTCATGACATATTTGAGTCCTTTAATTACATATTCTGAACTCTTTTTTATCATTTCTATATTATGATTTAAAGTTGGTTCACATTCTGCAGCATTGGCTATTACACAGCCTCCGTTTAAATCAACATTCAACTTTACATGAGTAGGAAAACCTGCGCCTCCTGCTCCAACTATTCCTGCTTCTTTTATTAATTCTAAATAATTATCATTATCTTTTATTTTTATATATTCATCAGACTGATTATCGTCAAGTTGAATGATAATTCTGTCTTTTTCAATAGATGCAACTTTACCATATACGCTTGAGTGAATATTTGCTCCTAATCCATCAGGTATAGCAATAAGCTGACCTTTCTTAACTACTTCATTTTCTTTAATTATAGGTATGCAAGTTCCTCCTACATGCTGTTTCAATAATATTGATACCTTCACATCTACACCTCCTTTCAAAATAGTAAATTTTGTTAAATTATTCACTATTTATCTTCTGTCGTATATTTACATAATTAAAGCAAAATCTGTGCCAAAACATAAAGAAAACTCAAGAAGCTTGATACAAGCTATTCTTGAGTTTTTTTGTGTAAAACATTTTTATAAATATCTAAGTAAAAGACTATTTATCGTCATTTTTCAAACAAACTTTTGCTGCAAAATATGTTTATTTGTTATTAATTTAACAAAATACTTATTATGACTTAATATCGTCATTAGTCGATATATCGTCATTTAGTATGATATCTTTTTATTTTTGACAGTTGCATATCCAAAATGCATACTAAAATATGGTATTACAATCTTTTCCCATTACATTTTAAACAATTTAATTTGTAATACATTCTTTTTTAAGACCAGTAGTACTAACATTCTTATTTTGATTTGATGCTTTAATCAATGTATATGAAGTATAAGTTACTACTAGTATCACTAACCAAGTCAAAATATTTAGTGACAATGATTTAACTAAAAACGCTGCAATAAATACTCCTACTGTCCCAAATATAGTAATTGCTAAAGAAGCTTTTCTATTATACGATCCTTCTTTTATGAACTTAATTGAACCAACTGGCATTAAAAATGCACATGATCCCATCATAATAGGAAACGCAACTCTAGGTGACATACCTAATACAAAAACAATCGCCATACATGGTGCGTATAACCCAATACCAGCAGACATCAATGCTCCAAGTATGAGATTAACAAATCCAGCTAATATTAATTTCCAACCCGTTAATCCTATAGCTTCTCCTCCTAAAGGCATTAATCCCACTTTACTCATAATCATAACTACCGCTGTTATTAATAACGCTGTTCCCATTAATTTTTGAACTGATTTTTCGGGTAATTTAGCAACATATCCTGCTCCTATCCACGAGCCTATTGTAGCTGCACCAAGCATTACTATTAAAGTTATAATTTCTACATCTATTACTTTTATAAAAATTATAGCTTCACATATAACAGGAATAGTACAGGAAACATTTAACGTTCCTGGTATAACTCTATCTTCTGTTTGTTTAAATATTCTTAATAAAGCTGTAGCAGGGGCAAACGATCCAATACCTAATGCATCAAAAAAGTTTACTAAAAATCCAATACCTGAAAGCTTAGCAAATGAATTATTTTCTAGCTCATTCTTATGCTTAACATAATCCTTTATAAATATTATTGAAAATCCGATACCTAACAAGCTTAAAGTTCCTAACAAAATATTTAATATCATAATGTTCCTCCTTATTTTTAAAAAAATATTTAACATTTAGATTATCTTAAAGGAGGTCAGAACAACTTTCCTATTTACTTTAGGGTTGTTTAATTATATAATAATCATATAAATGGCATCATTAATTTTAACTCGATCAAAACTTGTTATTTTAGGGTTTTAATCAAAGTTTTAAAATTGTTTGATGCCTTAAAATACTTTCTTGTCCCATCGACATAAGTATTTTTAACAACATCTAGAGCAGAAATATTAAGTATTTAAACTCTACCAAGTTTAATATTATAAATAACAAATAAGTGCTTCTTAATAGCCTAATATTAAGAAACTATATGTTATGCTCTTAATTGAAAATTCTGCTCTAGATAAAATTGTATAAACAACCTTTTAAAGATAATTATATGTTTTAAAGTTTTGATAATTTTAATTATACTTACCATGTCACTTAAAATATCATTTAACTATAAAACCATATTTTACTGGATCTTCTGGAACAATTATATATTGATTAAATCCAGTAATATATGCTTTACCAGTAATTTCAGGAATCACTGCTGAATATTCACCTACTTTAGTAGTTCCTATAATTTTGCCATTAAATGTAGTGCCTACTATACTTTCATAAATAAATTCTTCCCCTTTTTTTAATTGACCTTTTTCATACAAAGTTGCCATTTTAGCACTTGTACCTGTTCCACAAGGTGATCTGTCTACTTGTCCTTTTCCAAAAATAACAACATTTTTTTTATCAGCATTAGGATTTGTAGTTTCATCGTAAATTTCAACTAAATCTACAGTTTTTATATATTTAAGATAAGGATGTCGTATTTTTACTGATTTGTTTACTATATCCCTTATTTTTAATCCGACTTTAGTTAGTTTTTCTATATTCTTTATATCAACTGAAATATTTAATTGTTTCGCATCAACTAATGCAAAAAAACTTCCACCAAAAGAAATATCAAGAACAACTTTTCCTATTTCAGGTACTTCTATTTCTACATCTCTTTTATATAAAAATGATGGTACATTTACTATTGATACTGATTGTACTTTGTTATCTTTAACTATTCCTTTGCCCTTTATTATTCCTGCAGGAGCTTCCATCGTTACTTCGGTTATAGGCTCTCTAATTGGTACCATTTCCGTTTCAATTGCAACAGTAGTAGCACCTATTGAGCCATGTCCACACATGTTAAGATATCCTCCACAATCCATAAAGACTATACCAAAATCTGCCTCATCAATTGTAGGTGGAGTTATAATTGCTCCAAACATATCTTTATGTCCTCTAGGTTCAAACATCAAAGATGTTCTTATATAATCCATATTTTTTTCTAAATATTCTTTCTTACTAGGCATAGTTTTTCCCGGTATATTCGGAACTCCTCCAACTACAATTCTTGTTGGTTCTCCCATTGTATGAGAATCTATGACATTGAAAGTTTTCATATTGTTTTCCCTCCTTTTATTATTTACAATTATTTTTTAATTTGCCCCGAGCATACTCCAGGTTTATCGTATCTAAATCTTACATTTACTTCTTTTATCCTTTTGTAAAACATCCACTCAACTTCATATCTACACCTCCTTCCAATCGTCAGTTTGTTAAATTATTAACTATTTTATCTAATATCATACATATACTTGATCAGAGCAAAATCTGTGCCAAAAAATAAAAAAACTCAAGAAGCTTGATATAAGCTGTCTATGAGTTTTATCTATAATAAAACATTTTTATAGGCATTTAAGAAAAAGACTATTTGTCGTCATTTCATTAAACAAACCTTACTCTAAAACACATATATTCGTTATTAATTTAACAAATTGCTTGTTATGACTTTATATCGTCACCAGTCGATATATCGTCATTTAATAGTATATTTTTCTAACTTTGAATGCAATGTGGTTCTTGGAATATTTAAAAGCATTGCTGCCTTAACTTTACTACCATTTGATATTTCCAGAGCTTTTTTAATATACTCTTTTTCTAGATTCTCTACTGATTTATTTAAATCTAAGTTATCATTTGTGTAATTCTCTTCTTTTATTTTTTTTGTACAAATTCTATTAATTATATATTTAGGTATCATATCTGCTGTAATAACATTATCACTGCATAAAACGACTAAATGTTCAACAGTATTCTTTAATTCTCGAATGTTCCCACGCCAATCGTATTCCATAAACATGTCCACAACTTCTCTGCTTATTTTAGGAACTTTTTTATTATTTGCTATAGATAATTCATTTAAAAAGTAATTAGTTAGTAAAAATACATCTTCTCCTCTTTCTCGTAATGGAGGAAGCTCAATTTTTATAACATTTAATCTATAATATAAGTCTTCTCGAAATTCACCTTTATTAACTAATTCTCCTAAATCCTTGTTTGTAGCTGAAATAATCCTAATATTTAAGTCTACATATTTTTCGCCACCAACTCTTCTTAACCTTTTTTCTTGAAGAACTCTTAATAATTTAACCTGCATAAACAACGGCAAATCTCCTATTTCATCTAAAAAAAGTACTCCTTCATCAGCTAATTCAAATAGCCCTATTTTACCATCTTTTTTAGCTCCAGTAAAAGCACCCTTCTCATATCCAAAGAATTCTCTTTCAAATAACTCATTTGGAATTGCACTACAGTTAACAGGAATAAAGCATCCTTTGACACCGCTATACTCGTATATAGCTCTTGCAAAAACTTCCTTGCCAGTACCGCTTTCACCAGAAATTAATATAGTTGCATTGGTTTTAGAAACTTGTTTAGACATTTCTATTTTATCTCTAATTTTTTTACTTTTTCCAATTATATCGCCAAAATTGTTAGAGGTGATTTTTTTCATTTCATCTTTTAAGAACTCAACTTTTTTATTAGCCTTTTTTAATTCACTATATAAGCTCTGCATGTCCGAAATATCTTTATCTGTGCTTACAGCTCCATAAAGTTCTCCATCAACTATTAGTGGTGATGCACTTATTATTATTGGGCATCCTTCTTTTGGTGTATGATAAATATTTTTAACTGATTTTCTTGTTTTAAGAATCTTTACATCTATTGCATTAGGAAAAAAATCTTTTAAATATTTACCTCTTATTATCTCTTGACTAACTCCATATAATTTTTCAGCATTCTTGTTCCAAATAACAACTTTTCCTTCAGCATCAACTACACATATTGCCTCATGTATGTTATTAAATATGTATTTTAAAACTACATTTGAACTATTAATTTTTTCATACAAAATATTTGCTAAATCTTCTTTTCTTACTACCCCTACTAATTTATCATCTTTTAAAACTGGCAGTCTTTTGACTTTATTTGAAGTCATAATATCATAGCATTCTGTTAATTTTTTATCTGTATTAACAGTTAATATATTTTTAGTCATAATTTCTTCTAGTAACAGATTTTTAATCGACTTATGATTTAGTACTTTTATTACATCTGATAAAGTCACTACACCGATAAATTTATTAGTATTATTATCAGTAACAAATACCTCTTTACCTCTATTATTTAACAAGATCTTTATAACCATGTCCATTTTGCAGGTTTTTTCAACTGAGAAATATTCTTTAGACATAACATTTTCTGAAATAATATTGTGCAGCTTGAGAAACATGCTTTACACCACCTTTATTTAAATATTTTATAATATTTTATTAAATATAAATATTTTTTATATATTAATGAACTCATTATACATCAAAAGGTAAAGCATAGAAATAAAAATGTATTAATTATTAATGAACAAAAAAAAGGTAGTAATAAATTTCCTATTTTTTTCATATTTTTAACAATTTATTGACAAGCTGTATATTTATGTGTACAATAAAGGTAAAATTGACATTTTTCTCTATATTTATTATTAATTATAAATTTTGTATTTTACTTCTTTTTTACTAAGAAAATAAATGATTATATAAATAGTCATTTAAATTTATATAAAGGAGGGTTTTTAATGTTTATAGTTAAAGAAAAACAAGTAAAAAAAGACAGAAAGAATGTATACCCATGGGAAGTTTGTTGTCAATGTAGTTAAAGCTTATAACGTCTACTATAATTAGAAGAAGAGACCAGAAAAGCGAAAAATAACTAAAGAAATAAAGACTGGTACTACTTCTAGCTCCAACTAATAAAGTTGATTAACTTTAATTAGTTGGAGCTTTCATAATACCTTACATAAATAAAGACTAAGATTTTTATATAGATATTAGAGGTGATAATGTGAAATTAGTATGGGATATTACTAATAAGTGCAATTTAAAATGTAAGCACTGCGGCGCAGTAAAATTAACTAATGAAAATGAAACAATAAACAAAGATTGGAGAAAAATTATAGATTATTGTAAAGATTTTGTAGATTGTATATCATTATTAGGAGGAGAGCCTCTTTTATACCCAGAAATTGAAAAAGTAATAGAATATGCAAACTTAAATGGAATGGATGTTTTTTTAATCACAAACGGTCAATCTGACATAAAAAAACTAGATAATATTATGAAACACGATATATCCTCAATTATGGTTAGTATTGATGGACTAGAAGAAACTAATGATAAGATAAGAGGTATAGGATCATGGAAAAAATCAATGAATTCATTGAATCATCTAGTAAACATCAACAAAAATAAGGTAAGAAAAACATTATTAGGTGTAAACATTGTTATAAACAAATTAAACAGTAATGAAATAATTAATTTTATTGAAGCAACAAAAAATCTTGATATAATATATCAGCTAAATAATTTAGCTATAGATGGAAATGCTAAAATAAATAAAGAAATGTTTGAAATGAAATCTTATGAACTGTTAGACTTTTTTGAAAAAATTGCTGAATATCATATTAATAATTCCAATCTTAAAATAAATTTTTTAGACAATTATCCTATTTTGAATGAATATTTAAATAGAAAGTATGGAACTAATTACAAAATACAAGAAAAAGCATGTGATGTAATGACTAATTCAATTTATGCTGATCCTTATGGAAACATTAAGACTTGCTACAATAATAATGATATAATTTTAAAAATAACAGATACGAGTAGCTGGAAAGATGATTTTAGCCAGTTTGAACCATTCTTAGAGATTTTACATGAAAAAAATAAAAATACTACATGCAGTATGTGTAAGCATAAAGAGATTTGCATGCCTTGTCCTCTTAGAACAAACTTTAAGGTTCCATCAATTTGTACTGAAGTTATGAAAAGAAATAATGACTTAACACTGCCATTAGATGCTGAATTTAAACTAGATAAACCTTATTCAATAATAAAATCTAAAGATAGGTATGAAGTTTTCTATCCTAATTTAGGCTTAAATACTGAATACACTATTGAAGGTATAAAAATACTAGATGCAATTACAGATTTTAAAACATTGAGAGATATTTCAGAAGAAGTTTCTTTCCCACCAGAAGTTGTCTATGAATTTTTATTGCAGGAAAAAGCTGCTCATAAAATTGTTGAAAAGAGAAATTAAGAAGCATCCAAGAAAGCATAAAACTACTGATAATACTTAATAGCTCCAACTAATAAAATAAATTATATTAGTTGGAGCTCCTTCATGTAATAGAAATAAGTGATTTTTTTTATATAATTTCTTCTTTCACAGCTTCTACAATTGTTTCTCTCTTTATATCATTTAGAGATACAAAGTACGCCAAAGAAATGAAGGCTAAAATTAGCACTGCAAAACCAATAATCGGAATAGCTGGCATTACTGCAATAAATTCACTCAAATATATTCCTGTAAATTTTAGAGATATAAGTATAACTATGCATATTACTGGTAAGGAGTTTATAATTGGCTTAAGACCGAAAAAAGCACCTTCAAGCAATAACATTTTATTCATGCCTTTTGGAGATATTCCAATACTTCGAAGCATTGCAAACTCTCTTTTTCTTTGTTTTATACTTGTACTTACTGTTGTAAATGCATTGACAATACCTATTAAAGCAAATAATCCAGCTATGCTATATACAATTAGTTTTATTATAGAATCAGAGTTTTTATTGTCTTCTTCAGCTTTTATTGTATTCCAATAATGAATGTCTCCGATTCCATAATATTTATCTGTTATTTTGTTCATATCACTAAGTATCTGTGGAATTTTATCCCTATCTGAATTTATGTATACCCAACTGCAAAGACTTCTAGTTTTATTTTCAGGATGAAAATTTGAAACAATGTTTTCATATACACTTATAGGCATAATAACAGGTAGTGTATAGTGATCAAAATAATTGTATTGGTGAAACTCTGGATATTTGTTTGTTACAGTTCCTACTGCGATATTAAATTCATAATCTCCTACACTGCTGTCATATGCTTTTTCACTTATAGTAAGTTCATCTCCCTTTTCTATATTAAGAAATTTAATTCTGGTGATATCTCTAGGAGTACTGTTATAAACGTCCACCACATCATTTATGATTATTGCTTTTTTATTATTTATATCATAATACTCTTTTGGATCTATATTTAGATTATTACAGTATTCAGTAAAACTTTTATCATCAATGGCTACTATCTGTGTGTTTATTCGATATGCTTCATTCTTTTTTACTAAACTATATTTGTTTTCTTCTGCAATTCTTTTAAAACCGCCGCTCTGTTTAATTTCTTTAGACTCGTCTGTGTCTAAAAAATATGTTGCCAGTATCTTTTCATAACTAAAAGTAATTTCATCAATATTTTTAATATTACTAAATTCATCAATAGCATCTCTTTCTAAAGCTGTTCCATCTTTTATGTGCAGTGAAATATCATTATTCTTTTTAGTCATTGGAAAGATTTCTTTTGCAGCATTACTAAGTTCAATAATATTTAAAAATATAGTAAACAGTAAAAAAGACAAAGTTAGAGAAACTAATGCTGTTCTAAATGACTTCTTATAAGAATTTAAGAAATTCATAGCAAGCTGTCCTTCAAATCCAAACAATTTTGTTATAAAAGGATAATCTTTTGATTTCTTAGTTTTAGCAGCATTAGTCTGTCTTATAGCAGAAATGGGTGTTTTTTTAGCTATTTTTTTTACTGGTATTAATGCTGAAAGCCATACAGTAATCAAAACTAAAATTACTGTAATAATAATCACAGGAACTCCAGCTTCTAAATTGTATAGGTAATAATCATTCATTTCTTCCATACTTCTAATTATATTATTAATCTTATCAAAAATTAAAAAGCTAAATCCATATCCCGATAAAAGTCCCAATAGAATTGGAATAATAGAAAGTATTAATCCTTCATATATTACAGATTTTTTTATTTGTTTAGGTGTAGCACCTACACTTTTAAACATTCCCAGCTGTTTTATACGAGAGTTTAATGATAAAGCAAAAGCATTATGTATAATGAAGACAAAAACGCTTACTACAAGCACAGCTATAAGAAGATACACAATAGGTACTGCTAACTGTTCAAGCTTTATAAGCTCATCGCGAGGCGGAAATATAAAATATTTAGAAAGTAATCTTTCATTATATTTAATAAAATAATTTCCATATTCATCTTTTTCAAATCCAACTTGTTCTGCTATTTTAGGTAAATCAGTATAAATTTTTCTAGGGTTTTTAAATCTTAAATATACTGTCAAGTCATCTTCTGGAAGTATTTCACTTTCGTCTAAATACACCATTCCTGTAAATGCAGGATATGCTGACGAATTGGAAACATCAAGTTTACCTACAACAGTAAATGTTTTTTCTTCTTTTGTTACAAATTTTTCTCCATCTCGATATGTTGAACGAGGTTCTAAAATTATGCCATTATCTATTCTATTTCCAACAGGTAATGTTATTTTATCATTAATTCTTATATGTGGATTAGCCTCAAAGTATTGTTTTGATAAAACAATTTCATTACTATTTTGAGGTACTCTTCCTTCAATAATTAAGTCTTTATCCGGCATATCTAACCAATAATCTTTATTTGCACCTCTATATATAATGTATGGATATTTACTTTCCGTGATTTCATTTATCTTTGCTGCCTTCCACTGTCCTTTTATCATCAATTTATCTACATTTTGATGTGCAGTTACATACTTTAAGTCTTTACCTTTTGTATCATCAAAAAGTTCTCCATGCCAGTTTCCTCTAGTTTCTATAGCTATTTCAAGATTATCCATATACATCGTATATAAAAATATAGCTATACTAAAAATTAAAGTAGTAGCTACAAAAACAGCTATCATGATTGAAATACTTGATTTTCTGTTTTTCTTAATATAATCTAGTGTGTACTCTTTCAATATATTCATAATTCTCTCACCTCATCTGAGATGATTTCTCCGTCTTCTATTGTAATAATTCTATCAGCTTCTAAAGCAATTTCTTCTTCATGAGTAATAAGTACAACAGTTTGCTTATATTGTCTATTTGATATTTTTAAAAATTCTACTATTTCTCTTGAATTTTTTTTATCCAAATTACCCGTAGGTTCATCCGCCAATAGAATTGCAGGTCTATATATAAGAGATCGTCCTATTGCAACTCTTTGCTGCTGCCCTCCAGAAAGTTCATTAGGTAAATGAGTTAACCTATTTCCTAAACCCAAAGTTTTAACAATGCTGTTAAATCGATCTTCATTAGGTTTTCTACCGTCTAAAAGTATAGGTAAAAGAATGTTCTTTTTTACATTTAATGATGGGATTAGATTATAGAACTGATATATGAGTCCAACTTTTCTACGTCTAAATACGGCTAAAGAAGTTTCATTCAATGATGCAATATCAGTATCTTCAATAAATATTTTTCCTTCAGTAGGTGTATCAACTCCACCAAACATATGCAGAAGTGTTGATTTTCCACTTCCTGATGCTCCAACAACTGCAACAAATTCGCCTTTGTCAATTGATAAACTTACATTATTAAGAGCAGTTACCATACGCTGTCCTGTACCATAAGTTTTAGTAAGATTTTCACATCTTAAAATTTCCATATATATTCCTCCTTTGATGATTACATCTTACTAAAGTAAAATGACAATTTAGTGACATTTGAAAATTAATTAGCATAAAACTTTATAATAAATTTTACTCCTCTTGTTTTTTTGTTTTCAGCAGTAATAAATCCATTTTGTTTTTCTATAATTGATTTTGATAGAGCTAGTCCTATTCCAATGCTGTCCTTACCGCTGTTCTTACCTTTATAGAATCTCTTAAATATATGTGGTATATCTCCCTTTGCAAATCCTTCTCCGTTATCTTCAATTATAATTTGTGTATAAATAGAATTTTGATCATAAGACAAGGTTATCTTACCATTCACAGGTGTATGCTCAGAACAATTATTTAATATGTTTAAAATCGCTTCTCTGCTTTGATTTTCATCACCTATATATATAACTTCCTTGTCAGATTTGATTTCAATAGTTTGATTTTTCTGTTTAATAACATCTTCTATAGGTTCTATGGCACTTAAAAGTAAAGTATAAACATCAACTTTTTCTCTTTTTAACTGAAGTGTACCCGCATCTATTTTAGATAAAGTAAGAAGCGAAGTTACTAAATATTCAAGACGTTTTATTTGATTTTGTAGTTTTTGAGTATATACTTTATTTTCATTATTTTCACTTAATAGTTCATTCATTAAAGACATAGATGTAATGGGCGTTTTAAGTTGGTGCGAAATATCAGCAAGATTTTTAGAATATGAATTATTTGCAGTCACAGCTCTTTGTTTAGACTGTTTGAGTTCAATTACTGTTTTATATATTTCATCTTGTAATAATGAGAAACTATCTTCATTGCTTTTAGGCAGTACACTTTCCTTTCCACTATTAATGGAGGAAAGATAATTAGTCAGTTCATTTATTTTCTTTTTATTTTGTCTATCTATTAAAATAAAAATAGAAAGAAATACACCCAATACAATTAAAAATAACAAAGTAATTTTACTGTACAAATCATTGTAATTTAAAAAATCCCTTTTACTATATCCGTATTTATTTAGGATTTCGCTTCCTAAGTCTTGTTCTTGTGAATTTTTAATATTCATCATTATCTTTTCTTCATTATTAGTATCAATCTTTATTACAGCTCCAATAATTTTAGCATTATAATTATAGTTGTTGTATGCAATTAAGTTTGATAAAACTATACTGAAAAGTATAAAAACAATTAACAAAGCTATACTACTAATTAATAATATTCTTGATTTTTTTTCCATATTAATTCTCCAATCTGTAACCAATACCACGTATAGTTTTTATTTGAGTTGTGTTGTCTAATTTCTCACGCAGCCGCTTAATAGTAACAGTTAAAGTATTATCACTTATAAAGTTGCCATATGTATCCCATAACTTTTCTATTAAAATATTTCTTGCTAAAGTTCGATTTTTATTCTCTATAAACATAAGCAGTAGCCTATATTCACCAGCAGTTAAATTTATTTCTTTACCTTTTATATAAGCAGTAGTTTTAGATTTATTTAATGTAATATTTCCACATTTCAATATATCTCTTTGTTCTGATTTGTTAGTTCGGCGTAAAACCGCATTTATCCTTGAAAATAATATGCTTAGTTTAAAAGGTTTTGTTATATAATCATCGGCTCCTATATCAAGACCTTTTACTATATCTTCTTCTTCGTCTCGCACAGTTAGAATTATTATAGGTATATCCGTTTTACTTTTTATGTATGTACAGAAATCATAACCATTTCCATCTGGAAGATTTAAATCTAAAATAATCAAATCTTTATTAACATAAATTTTTTCAGCTTCTGTTATGTTTTCAGCATGATAAACCCTAAAGCCTTTTTTCTCTAAAAAAACTTTTATTCCAAAAGCAATAGTATCGTCATCTTCTATAATTAAAATTTCTTGTTGTTTCATAATGCACCTCATAAAACATTACTTATTTTTGAAATATTATTGTAATTATTATACATGATAAAAAAAAACATTCAAATAATTTACTACCTAAATATAGCAAAATATAAGACCAATTAATTGAAAATTTTGCTGTATTTTGTAATATATTAAGCAAATATTAGGTTTTTTATCTAGTATATTATAATTTTAGCAAAATAAAAACTGTCCCTATTTTCTAAATTGACAAAATTAACCTCGAAGAGTATACTGCATTATGTAACACTTTTTTCAATAATCTATATTTAGGAGGACAAAATGAAAGGTAAAAAAAGTGTAAGTACCTTTATTTGTGCACTTCTTATTTTTATGCTTACTTTTGGACAAGCAGCAGTATTTGCCGTAAGTTATGGCGATATTGATGGACATTGGGCAAGCAGTGAAATTAACAAGTGGTCAGAAAAAGGTCTTCTACAAGGTAGTGATGGAATGTTTAAACCAGAAGACAACATCACAAGAGCTGAAATGTCAGTAGTAATTGATAGACTAATGGATTATCAAGAGACTGGCAAAAACGTATTTAAAGATTTAGGTAATGATTGGTACACAGAAGCAATACTAAAGAATAGTAATGCCGGTGTAATTAATGGTTCTAATGGTTTAGTTAGACCAATGGACAGTATTACAAGACAAGAAGCTGTTGTTATGCTGTCAAGAGCAATGGGTATTGTTGAAGTAAATGGCAAAACATCATTTAACGATGATGATAAAATTGCAAGTTGGGCTAAGGGATATGTAAACGCTTTTAGTAAAAAAGGATATATTGACGGTATGCCTGATGGATCTTTTGCACCTGAAAAATCTATTACCAGAGCTGCAGTTGTTAGAATAGTAGATAACATGATTGCAGAATGGATAAATACAGCAGGTACAGTTACTAAAGATTTTGATGGAAATGTCATAATAAATACAGCTGATGTAAAACTAAAAGGATCAACAGTTAAAGGTGATTTAATCATTGCAGAAGGAGTTGGCAATGGTGAAGTTAATCTTGATAATGTAACTGTTACAGGAGATGTTAAAGTACGTGGTGGTGGAGAAAACTCTGTTTACTTTAATAACTGTACAGTAGAAGGCGGATTAGTTGTACAAAAGAAAGATGGTAAAGTAAGAATAGTAGCTAGCGGAAAAACAGAAGTTAAAGTTGCTAAGCTTAACTCAGGTGCTATATTAGTAGAACAACAACTAAAAGGAACTGGTTTTGAAAGTGTAGTTATATCACCAGAAGTTGCTAAAGACTCAGATATCCTTATAAAAGGAAGCTTTGCTAATTTAGATGTTTCTGCTGAAGATGTTAATGTATTAGTTGATAAAAAATCTAATATTGATAATATGGACGTATCTACTAACATTAATTTAGTTGCAGATGGTAAGATTAAATCAGTTACTCTTAAATCAGGTGTAGATGAGTTAAACCTTCAAGGTAAAGGTACAGTAACAAGTTTTGATGTTGAATCAAAAAACTCTACTTTAAATGTTGAAGAAGATGTTTCAATTTCTGATTTAAGCATACAGTCTAAGAATGTAACTGTAAATTGTGTAGGTACAATTAATAAAGTTACAGCAGAAAAAAGTTCTGAAGGATTTACACTTAAAGGTACAGGAACTACTGGAACTGTAAGTGTTAAAGCAGATAATGTAACAATAGATACTAAAGGTACAGAAGTTTCAGTATCTAAAGGTATTGAAGGAACAAAAGCTGGTGGAAAAGATTTAAAAGATGGCAAAACATCAACTACATCAGGAAAACCTTCAACAGGAGATACAAGTGTTGCTGATAAACCATCAAGCGGTGATTCAGGTCATTCAAGTGGTGGACACTCAACTCCTTCAAGACCAACTAATACTGAAAAAGTAGCTACTGCTAAATCTAACTTAAAAATAGCAGGTGATTTATCAAAGGTTACAGATGACCTTGTTTTAGTTACAAAACAAGATGGAGTATCAGTTACTTGGACTTCAAATAACGAAGATGTTATCAGTATAGATGGTAAAGTAACAAGACCAATAGCAGGACTAGATAATGCTGTTGTTACACTTACTGCAGCATTAACCTGTGGTGATGCAAGTGATACTAAAACTTTTGAAGTAACTGTTATAGCAGAAGATGCTAAACCTCTTGGAATAACTTATAAGGGTTTAAATACTACTGATGGTGTTAGCTGTACAGGCGGAGCAGTACAAGTTGAAGTTTATAACCTTAAGGGGTCAGTTGTTACTACTGATAAAACAATTACATTTACTTTTAATGACGGTGAAGATAAAGAATTAAATTATACAACTTCTGAAGAAAATGAAACAGCAGAGACTATAGCTAAAGGCTTAGCTAACACAGAAATAGCTGATTGGACTGTTACTGCTAGCGGATCTGCTATAACTTTTAAAAAGATTAAAATGGAAGCAAATATAACTTGTGAAGGTAACTTAGCAGAAACTGACGGACTTACTGCTGAAAGAAATGCAGATAGCTGTGTAGAAGGTGCTGAACCTACTTTTGGAGTTCCTCAAGTATATACTGTTACTCTTGAAGGTACAGCTGAAGATACAGTAGTTGTTACAGCAGTATTCAATGACTCAAGAAGTAGTAAAATAATTCTTAAGGATGATAAATCTGCAAAATACTTAGCAGAACAAATAGCTGAGGAAATGACAGTTGAAGAGTTTACTATAGATAATCCAACTGGATCTGCTATAACTTTTACAGCAAATAAAGCCAAAGAAAATGTAAAATGTACATTTGATCTTGAGTATAATTTTATTCCTTCTCAAGAACTTGCAGACTCTATAATTTCTGAAAATAAAGGAACTACTAATACAACAGCTACTGAAATAAAAGCAGTTCCTAAAGGATATATAGTATATTTTAGTACTGATGAACTAGAAAATTTAGATAATGCAGTATGTGTAAACGAAGAAGAAACTACAGTTGATTTATCTAAGTTTGAAGAAGGCGATAAGATATACGCTTATATAGTAAATAAAGACTTAAACGAAATTGACTTTGCAGTTAAAAGTACTAACAGCTTAACAATAGATAATACAGCACCAGAGCTTACTCTTATTGGAGAAGATGAAATAGAAATTGCTGTTGGAAGTACATATATAGATAAAGGTGTAACAATTAATGACGATACTTTAACTTCTGATGATGTAGTAGTAACTATTACTAATTCAATTAATGATAAATTAGAAAATATAGATACATCTAGAGGTGAAGATTTCACTATAACTTATAGTGTCACAGACTCTGCAGGAAATAAAGCTGAAATTACTAGAAAAGTTACTGTATATGATCAGCTTGAAAGTATTAATCCATTTAAGACTATATCAGTTATAAATGGAACTGAAATAGATACAATAAATTTCCCAAAAAATGTAGAACTTAATTTAGCAAGTGGCATGATAGAAAATACTAGTATTGGTAAATGCTCTTGGATTTGTGAAAACTATGATGCCAACACTAACAACGACTACACATTTACAACATCAGATTTTAAATTACCATCTCATATAAAAGACAAAGATGATGTATATAAGGGAAGTTTATCAGTTACTGTTAGCGTTATAAATGCATATGAACTCAAATCAATTGATTCATTAGATGATATCTCAGTAAAATACGGAACAGAAGAAAGTGATATTCCATTTCCTAAAGAAATACAAATTGTATTAAATAATGATAATACAAAAAATGTTGATATTAGTGAAGTTAAATGGAGTTGTGATGGTGAATATGACTCTTCAAAACCTGAAAATTATACATTTACAGCTGAATTACCATTGCCAAGCGATGTAGCTAATAACAATGATATAAGCACAATAATAAATTTAAAAGTTACTGTACTTGAAGAAGTTACAGGTGAAACTTATACTGTTAGTTTTGATACTGGAGACGATAATTATATTATAGATGATATTGAAGTTCCAGCTGGCGAAACACTTGATTGCCCTTATATGTATAAATATGGATACGATGCATATAACCATTGGTATAAAGATAGTAGCTATAAAGAAGAATTTTATGGTAGCAAAGTTACAAGCGATTTGACTTTATATTGGAAGTGGGAACTGCAAAAAGGAATTGATGAAGAGAAAGCTGAAGAAATTCTTAGCTACAAAGATGATAGATTTGCAGACGGATATCCTAAACTAAAATTTGAAAATCAAAAACCCAAGCTTTATATTAAGCTTAAAGACTCAAGTGAAGCAGTAGTATCAATGGTCTTTTCAGAAGGTAATTATTATTCTGTTTTAAGTGTGGATTCAATACTAGATGGACATGTTGGAATTACAACTGTTCTTAATGGTAAAGCACAAAGAATAAAAATTAATGATACTGAAGAGCATTGCGTAGAAATAGGTGGCTACAAATATGAATATGCATTTGCAGGCTTCGTTATTGAGCAAAATGATAGGATATCTGAATTTCCTACAATAGTAGATGTTACGCCAACATTATCTGCTGAATTAGATTCTGATGAAGATGCACCTTATATAGATGATTTAGTAATAAATAACGACAAAACTAAGATATATTGCTATTTATCAAATGCATATGATTTAGATATGAATTCTACTGCAAATTCGGATGAATTTATTATAAAAAATATTGAAGGAGTATCAGTTACTGGTGATGTAATAGTAGAGACTGTTGGAAATTGTCAAAGAATAGTTTTAAATGTTAGTGGCTTATCAAGTGTTTCTGATTCAGATATTAATAATCTAGTTGTTGAATATAAAGGAACTAATATTAAAGATGAAAGTGGAAATATAATGATGAATTATGAATACCAAAATATTCGTTCATCTGAATTAGGTATTGATAAAATATATTTTTCAGAAGATAAAACTCATATGATGATTTCATTCAATAATTCACTATTAAATAGTAACTTTGAAAAACTTGCGACATATGGCAATAAAGAAATAGAATTTAATAATTCTATTACTAGAAATAATTCGTCACAATTTAAACGTCAAAAAAATTGGTATATTATCAATAATGGTAAAGACTTACCAAAATCAGGTGATCTAAATATAAAAATAACTAATATGAAGTTATATGATGGATCTATTATAAAAATAGAAGAAACATATAAAAATGAAGAAATTAATGCACCTATTCCAACACTAGATAATGCTGTATACGATCTATCAGATAAGAAATTAGATATTTATGCAAGTGATTATGACGATGATTATTCAGAATGCATAATAGGTAATTTTCAAATAATGATTAATGATGAAGTATATAGACTTTATAATGGTGGAGAAACTAAAATAGATGACGTTGATTTTAGCTACTTAAATGATGAAATTAGATTTAAAATAAATGAGAATGATAAAGTTAAGTTAAGACTACAACCTAAATTACCATCTGCTAGTTACAGATATTCATTATGTGATAAAGCTGGTAAAGTAATACCATCTACGGACTGGATTGAAGTAACAATACAAGATTAATAAAAATATATTTTCATAAAAAAATCTCCTTTCTGGTTTATTCCAGAGAGGAGATTTTTAATTATATCATTAATGTTCCGTTTTCGTTCTTGATTATTTTTAGAATTTCTTCTTGTTTTCCTGTTTTAGCATTTATGTATACTAGAAAGTCTGAATCTTGATATTTTCCACTGAATTCATAACACAATGCTTCTATTTTCCCATGCTTTGGTATAACAGATAATCTTGTATTTTGTATGTCAAAATCTACTTTTACATTATTTCTTGCTTCTTCTGCTGAAATATCTGCTGTTAAGAAATCTTGTTCTCGTTGATGATGGCTTTTTAAGTATGCTGCTGTATCCATTCCTACTATTTCGCCATTATCAAGTGCTACTTTTACTTTTATCAAATCCGTATATATTGTTACACCATTTTCTGTATAGGCAAAGTTAAATAAAATTGTATTGTTATATATAAGTGAATAATTAGGTTCCATTGAATTATAACCGAGATTGTTTAAATAATCTACTGCTATCTGCTGAGCTTGACTTTCCTCCATAGTTGGTTCCCCTACTTCTCTTGGTTTTTCCATCCATACTATGTGGCCTCCTACTTTACTTATTCCCATATACATTTCCTGCTCACCTAATTTGATATTAAATGTATATGAAGGAATTAGAACTGTATCTGAATTTTCACCTGCTTCATACATTGTTATTTCTGTTATATTTTCTTCACCTAGTAAAAGTCTGATCAGTTCTTCTGCTTTTTCTCCTGTTATTTCATCGCCTGTTAATCCTTTAGGTTTTATATTCATTGTTTGATCAGAAAAAGGTCCATCGTAAATTAGTTCAGGATATTCTGACATGCTTTCTTCAAAATTAGCAATATTAACATCTATCATGCTCTCATCTGCTTCCTGCATTTCTTCACCTGTACTCTGTTTCAGCATTTGTAAAGTTGCTGTTCCTTCTTTCAACTTATCTTCTGCTGTTTTTAGCTCTTGCGTCAGCATTGTTGTATATCCTTCAAGCTCCGTTAGGCTGTTAATTTTATCTTCCTTCATTGGAATATCGTTAAGTTCGCCAATTATAAGTGCATAACAGAAATCTCCAACTTGATTTAAAAATTTCTCTGTCTTTTTTACATTTTCGTGCTGTATCGGTAATTGTGTAAGTTTTTCTTGAGCATTTAGTGCTTGCTGCCATATCTGAGATAAAAGTAAAATGTTCTGCTCTTTTGAAGCTGAAAGAATTACTTTTGATAATGAAACTTGCACTGTTTCAATATGATCCTTCATATCATAAAACATTCTCTGATATTCGTTATTTAGCGCTAATTCGTACTGTTCCCTCAAATTACGCTCCATATTCCCCCAAACTCCTGTTCCTATCAAAGCTGCGACTAATAAAAGTGATAAAATTTTATATTGTCTTCCCATTTTACTATCCTTTCATATATCAATTTCCAAACCAGTGTTTACCGATTTTAACTACTACATCTCTTGACCAAATCCATTTACTTGTTGCTGTAGAAGGATTCCAGTAGTATCTGCAACCATATGTAGGATCCCATCCATTTAGTGCATCATTTGCTGCTTTAATAGATGAATCATTAGGCTGTAAATTTATTTGTCCATCAGATACTGCTGTAAATGCTCCCGGCTGATATATAACTCCTGCAATTGTATTAGGAAAATCAGGATGTTCAACTCTATTTAAAATAACAGATGCAACTGCTACTTGACCTATATATGGTTCTCCTCTTGATTCTCCATTTATTGCTTTTGCAAGTAAATATATATTGTCATCTCTTGAAATAGATTGGTCTTTGCTGCTGCCTTGCTCCTTATCATAAGTTACTTGTGCATTTTGTAAAGATATGCCTAGCGCTTTTGCCGTTTCTGGTCCTACAATACCATCTACTGCTATACCATTTTTCTGCTGGAATTTCTTCACTGCGTCAAATGTTTGTTGACCAAAGTCTCCGTCTACTGAACCATTATAATATCCCCAATTTTTCAGCTTTGTTTGTATTTGTCTGACTGTTTCTCCTTTTGCTCCCCATGTTATTGCATCTACTGAAGCTGTTTTAGTATCTTCATATGTTACTTGCGCTTTTTCTAAAGATATACCTAATGCTTTAGCAGTACTGGGACCAACTATACCATCTACTGTTATTCCATTTTTTCGCTGGAATTTCTTTACTGCATCAAATGTTTTTTGACCGAAGTCTCCATCTACTGCTCCATCGTAATAACCCCAATTTTTCAGCTTTGTTTGTATTTGTCTGACTGTTTCTCCCTTTGCTCCCCATGTTATAGACTTTACTGCTGCATAGACTTCTATTTCTTGTTTATCAGCATCTATACCTGCATTCTCAATTTTGCCTCTTTCTACTATTTCAGCTATTTTAGATTTAAGCTTAATATTTGAAAGTCCTCTGCTTGTTTTTATCATTGCTATTTCTTGTTCTGTAAGAATTTCACTTAATTTTTCTTCAGTATCTACATCAAAAGTTTCTTCTTCATTTTCAACTTTACCAAAATCTACAAAACAAAGAGGCGGAAACATTACACACCACCAATTTTTACCTTCTCCTTCTCCTATTACTAATCTTACCGCATCATAATTTCCAGATGGAAGAATTATATTTTCATACTGTTTTGTAGGAAATTCAAAGTTTCCATAATATACTTTGACTTCATAGTCAAAATTATTTTCTTTTATTACTTCTTCTGCTTTTTCTTTAATTTGCTGTAAATTTGATATGATTATTTCTTCACTTTCAGATTTTGAAGAAATATCCTCAAATTCTTTGTTCATATCTGTTATTATCCTATTTCTTACCTTAAGTTTTAAGTCTTGATCCTCTACTGTGTCTGAATTAGCTATAACATGTAATCTTATTACTTTGTCCTTTATATGCAGTAGATTTTGATACGCATCAGCAGCATAAGATGTACATAAAGCTACTGCAACTAGTACAATTGCTATGATTGTTTTGTTTTTGTATTTCATTTTATCCTCCTTTATGCATATAGTTTTTTGAAATTTTTAAAAATAATTCTAAATAAACTATTTAATAATGCAAATAAGTATATTTTTATTATTATTAACAAAAAGAGGAATTTTTATTACATAAAAAATAAAGTTCATATAGAACTTTATTTAAACGAGTGATGAGGAACGAAAAACGAGGAACAATGATGATTTACTCATTCTTCGTAAATCTATTTATTTTATTTAATACTTTACGATAGTACAGCTACCATGTTTCTAGTTAAAAACGAGTAATTAGTAACGAGAAACGAGTAACAAAAATACAGTTAATAGTTGATAGTGTATAATTAATAATTAATGGTTTAAAATTTCTTAACAGAAATTTTATTATTATTTATTTTTTATTTTATATTTTTACGTAAGTAAAACTTCCATAACTTTTAACTTTTAACTCTTAACTTTTATCTTAATTAAGCTCGCTCAGGATGACATGTCTCTTGATATCTTTTTCGTCTTTTCCAACTAACCAACCAATAATTTAAAATTGTTTTACATTAGTAAAACTCTCCATGTTACTAGTTACTAGTTTCTCGTTACTCTTTTTCTAAAACAAATCGCCACATAAAGTCTTTTGCTTCTTCGGCGTAATCTATGTTTATTCTTTTTGATTCTTTTATTGTGAAATCAATATAATTATCATCTATAATGTATAATTTATCTTTTGTTAAATCAAGTTTGTTTTCATTTTTAGTTATGTTTAGTGCTTTGCAAAGTTTTCCCGGTCCGTTTGATAAGTTTTTAATTTGTTTTTTTGTTAATTTATCTTTTGACTTACCGTATCTGTTTAAACACATATCATTTATCCCATCTAAAGGTTTTAGCCCTCTTATTAATACTGCCGAACCTTTTCCTTCTTCTTCTGTAACTACATTCATACAGTCATACATACCGTATATCAAATAAACATAAGATATACCGGGCTGTCCAAACATTACTTCTGTTCTTTTTGTAATTTTACCATCATAGCAATGGCATGCTTTATCTATCTCTCCTATATACGCTTCATCTTCTATTATCATTCCTGATAAAATTTTTCCATTAGTTTCATGAACTAATATTTTACCAAGTAATTCTTTAGCTACCTCTATAGTATTTCTATTGTAAAAACTTCTTTGTAATTTCATATTACTCTCCTTTTAACCTAAAAAAAATTAACCACGGAAAAACACAGAAGGACACTGGTAGTGCTACGCACTTTATTAAGTTAAAAACTAATAGTTAAGAGATAAAATTTATCGTTTAAAATTTCTTAACAGAAATTTTATTATTATTTATTTTTTACTTTTACATCTTTACGTAAGGGAAATTTCCATAACTTTTCACTTTTAACTCTTAACTTTTATCTTAACTAAGATCCTTCGACTCGCTTTGCTCGCTCAGGATGACATGTCTTTAAGTTTTTTACGAAAGTAAAACTTTACATGTTTACTATTTTCTTGTTTCTCATCTCTCGTTTACTTAATGTTTTACGTTAGTAAAACTTCCTTAACTTTTCACTTTTATCTTTTAACTTTTATCTTATTCAGGGCATTATCTCCAAAGAAAAAACCTCCACTTAATAATTAGTGAAGGCTAAAAAAGGAGATTTATAAAAGTGCAGTTGTTTGACTTTGATTTTATAATATCATATTTTAAATTAAAAAAAAAGTTTTTTTTACCATTTTTTCTATTTTATTTTAATTTATATTATATTTTTGTTTTTTTCTAACTAGAGTAGATATGTCAATTTCTAGTTTATCGGCTGCTTCTTTTAGCGTTTTGGTTGTAAATATTGTTTTTTCAATTACTGCTTTTTCGTATATTTCCATTCTCTTTTTTAGTGATTGATCATTGTTTTGAATGAATATCTCATCAGCATTCATATCTCCTTCATTAGATACTATTTGTTCTTTAAATAAATCTGAATCTATACATGCATCATCAGACATAAGTACTAATCTCTCTATAAGATTTTTCATTTCTCTTATATTTCCCGGCCAATTATACATCAAAAAGTTTTCCAAGCAATTTGATGAGAAAAAACAATTTCTTCTATATTTGTTGTTATAATATTCTAAGAACTGCTGTATTAATGGTAAAATATCTTCTTTTCTCTGTCTCAACGGAGGAATTATTAATTTAACAACATTTAATCTATAATATAAATCTGCTCTAAATTTTTTTTCAACAACAAGCTTATTTAAATCAGCATTTGTAGCTGCTATAATTCTAGCATCAAATTGAATTTGTTTATTGCCTCCAATACGGTAATAAATTCTATCATTTATAGCATTTAAAAGTTTTACCTGCAAAGTATAAGGCATATCGCCTATTTCATCTAGAAATACTGTTCCTTTATTTGCTTCCTCAAATAAACCTTTTTTTCCACCTTTTTGTGCTCCTGTAAAAGCTCCTTCTTCATATCCAAATAATTCAGATTCCATTAATGGTTCTGGAATGGCTCCGCAATTTATTTTTATTAAATTACCTTGTACACTTCTCTCACTCATACTGTGAATATATGAAGCAAGAAAATCTTTACCAACACCAGTTTCTCCAAGTATGAGTATAGTACTGTCCACATTAGCAACTTTCTTAACTTTTTTGTAAATAGATTTCATTATTGCATTGTTGGATACTATTAATTCTTTTTGTTTAGTATTGTTTTTATTTACATCAATTTTTCTAGTATAACTGATTGAAAGTGAATCTTCTTTAGCTATATTTTTCATTAACATGTCAAGTTCTGATACATCTCTAATAACAGCAATTGTTCTTTTAAAATTACCCTGCTCATCAATTATAGGAGAACCAGAAACTAAACATTTTTGTCCTTCATAATAGTTATTTATTGTTGAAACAGAATTTTTTGTTTCAATAACTTTTGCACAACAAGAGTTAGGAAGTATTTTATCTTTTCTAAGATTATAAACTGTTTTTCCAATCAATAAGTCTCTATTTAGTCCTGATAAATTAACAAATGCATCATTGACAAATAATGTTTTTCCTTCTTCATTTGTTATATATATACCTTCTTCTAGTTTATTGAGCATTTCATTATATAAATACTGTTGTCTACTCAAATAATCTAATTGTTTTTCCAACTCATCGCTTATAGAAAAATCATAAAAAAACATTAAATACAATTTATTATCATAAAGCTTTATATAGTTTTTAATAACATAATACTTAGCATTGTTAACAGATTTTATTTCATATAATTCATCTATTTTGTCAGGCTTAATGTTAGAAAAAAAGACAGTGATTTTTTTGTTTATAATGTCCTTATATTTAGAATCTTTTATAAAATGTAAAAAAGTTTTACTGTGATATTTGATATTATATTTTGTATCAGTTATTACATATCCAAAGTATGTAATATTTAAATTAGGCTTTTCTATTAATTTTTTATTGCTCATATCATCACACCCTTCATAATAGTTAATAGTTTATAGTATAAAATTGATAATTAATTAAAGATTTGCTTACCTTTAAATCTTCAATTAGCCTCAGAAAATCACTGCAAAATTCTCTCCAACTTTATAAATAAATAACTTTTAACTTTTAAGAATCTAATTAACACAAGATTCTTAGACTCATTTTTACTATGCTCAGAATATCACTAAGTCAGTTTTCTCCATTCCTTTACAGTTACTCATTCCTCGTATGTTTTTAATCTAACATATCTTATGCAAAAATGCAAATGTTTTCATTTTAAAATATGCATTCTTGCATATAGTTTTTACCTAACTTATGGTTTTTTATGTATAGATACTGGAATATCAATATGTTTTTTTGCATTATTTTATTGGCATATAAATTGCTTGTATATTTTTATATAACTTGTTAAAAATTAAATATTAGGAGGTTTTGTTATGAGAGATGTAGTAATAGTATCAGCTGTTAGAACTCCTGTTGGTTCTTTTGGAGGAAGCTTATCCTCAGTACCAGCGGTTGACTTAGGTATTGCTGCGGCAAAAGAAGCAATGAAAAGAGCAGGTATTAAACCTGAAATGGTTCAAGAAGTTATCATGGGTAACGTTTTAGGTGCTGGTATTGGACAAAATGTTACTAGACAAGTATCTGTAGGATCAGGAGTTCCTGTAGAGGTTCCTGCTATGACTATTAATAAAGTTTGCGGTTCTGGTTTAAGAAGTGTTAGTATAGCTTATCAATTCATTCAAAATGGCGATGCAGACATTATTCTCTGCGGTGGTACTGAAAGTATGAGCAATGCTCCTTACTATGTTCCTAAAGCTAGATGGGGACAAAGAATGGGAGACGGTAAACTTATTGATGGTATGGTATATGATGGATTATATGATATCTTTAACAAATATCATATGGGAATTACTGCTGAAAATATAGCTGAGCAGTGGAATATTTCTAGAGAAGATCAAGATGAATTTTCTGTAGTAAGTCAAAATAGAGCAGAAGCTGCTCAAAAATCAGGAAGATTTAAAGATGAAATAGTTCCTGTTGAAGTTCCTCAAAGAAAAGGAGATCCTATAGTTGTAGATACAGATGAATTTCCTAGACATGGAACAACATTAGAAAAATTAGCTAAATTAAGACCTGCTTTCAAAAAAGATGGTACTGTAACAGCAGGAAATGCCTCTGGAATAAATGATGGTGCAGCTGCATTCATAGTTATGAGTAAAGAAAAAGCAGACGAACTTGGATTGGAATACTTAGCAGTAATAAAAGCTTACGCTTCAGCAGGTGTAGATCCTTCAATAATGGGTTATGGACCTGTTCCAGCTACTAAAAGAGTTTTGAAGAAAATAGGATGGACTGTTGATGATCTTGATTTAATTGAAGCAAATGAAGCATTTGCAGCTCAGTCATTAGCTGTTGTAAAAGATTTAGGATTAAATACAGATATAGTAAATGTTAATGGTGGAGCTATAGCTTTAGGTCATCCAATAGGAGCGTCTGGAGCAAGAATATTAGTAACATTGTTATATGAAATGATGAAGAGAGATTCTAAGAAAGGCCTTGCTACACTTTGTATAGGCGGTGGAATGGGAACTGCTTTATTAGTTGAAATGAAATAAGAATAAAAGGTAGGTGTTAATTTTGAATAAATTAATTTCTGTTCAACAAGCTATAGATAAGATTCAAGACGGAATGACAATTATGGTAGGTGGATTTTTAGGAGCTGGAGCACCAGATAAGTTATTAGATGCTTTAGTTGAGAAAGGCGTTAAAAATTTAACATTGATTTGTAATGATACATCTTTTCCTGACAAGGGTGTAGGAAAGATGGTTGTAAATAAACAGTTCAAAAAAATGATTGTTTCTCACATAGGAACAAATCCTGAAACAGGTAGACAAATGAACGAAGGTGAAGCTGAAGTTGACCTTGTGCCTCAAGGTACATTAGCTGAAAGAGTAAGATGCGGCGGTTGTGGACTTGGTGGTGTTCTAACTCCAACTGGCATTGGTACTGAAGTCGAAAATGAAAAACAAAAAATTACTGTTGACGGTAAAGAATATCTTCTTGAATTACCTTTAAGAGCAGATATAGCTCTAATTAGAGGTAATAAAGTAGATAAAAAAGGTAATGTTTTTTATAACAAATCATCTAAAAACTTTAATCCTATAATGGCTATGGCTGCTGATACTGTAATAGTTGAGGCAGATGAAGTAGTAGAAATAGGTGATATTGATCCTAATAATGTTATGAGTTCGGCTATATTTGTTGATTATATAGTAGGAGGTGACAAGTAATGGCTATGGATAAAAAGCAAATAAAAGCAGTTATTGCTAAGAGAGTTGCTCAAGAATTAAATGATGGTGACGTAGTTAATCTTGGAATAGGACTTCCAACATTAGTTGCTAATTATATACCTAATGATATAGATGTTACTTTCCAATCAGAAAACGGCTTCTTAGGTTTAGGACCTGCTCCTGAAGCTGGTAAAGAAGATCCTGATTTAGTAAATGCAGGAGGAATGCCAGTTACTATTTTAGAAGGAGGAAGTTTCTTTGACAGTGCAGTTTCTTTTGGTATCATCAGAGGTGGACACGTAGATGCAACTGTTTTAGGAGCACTCCAAGTTGATGAAAAAGGAAACCTTGCTAACTGGAAGATACCTGGTAAAATGGTTCCTGGTATGGGAGGAGCAATGGACCTTGTAGTTGGTGCAAATAGAGTAATTATAGCTATGCAGCATACTCAAAAAGGTAATCACAAAATATTAAAAGAATGTACACTTCCATTAACTGCAAAAAGTCAGGTGAATTTAATTATTACTGAAATGGCTGTTATGGAAGTCACTGATAAGGGTTTAGTTCTCAAAGAACTCGGTCCTGAAGCTTCTATAGAAGATGTTAAGGCAGCAACCGGCGCTGAACTTATCATCCCTGAAAATGTAGGTAAATTCGGACTATAAAATTTATATATATAATTAAAAAGCCTTTGAAATGAAATATTTCAAGGGTTTTTTTATATTTAATAAAATTTTAATAATTATTTCATAAACAATTAATTATATAAATGTTAAATAATGCTATAATTGGAATGTAGATAAGATAAAAGTTTAAAGTGAAAAGTTTAAAGTTATGGAAGTTTTACTTACGTAAAACATTTGATAAATGAGTAACGAGAAATAAATAATAAAAGTGTAAAGATAAAAGTTAAGAGTTATGGAAATTTTATTTACGTAAAAATATAAAACCAAAATAAATAATCAAAATAAATTTTCTATAAGAAAATTTAAACTATTAATTATTAATTATACACTATCAACTATTAACTGTATTTTTGTTATTCGTTACTAGTTACTCATTTAAAAATTAGATTTACGAAGAATGAGTAAATCTACCAAAGTTTTTATCTTTTATCTTTTAGTTATTAACTTAAAAATTTGAGGTGATATATATGAGAATAGAAATAAATAATTTGAACAAATCTTATAAGAATGTTAAGGCACTTGAAGATATTAACTTAGAGTTTGAAACTCCATCAATTGTTGGTCTTATTGGCCCTAATGGTGCTGGTAAAACTACTCTTATGAGAATTCTAGTTGGACAGCTTTTATTTGAATGTGGAAGTATTACTGTTGATAAAAAAGATATTTTAAAAGATATCAACAATTTTAAGAAAAAACTTGGATATCTTCCACAAGATTACGAGCTTTATAATGAGTTAAATGTTGAAGAATTTATTGATTATATGGCATGTTTAAAAGGAATACATACAAATAGAAAGTCTATAGTAAATGAATGTATTGAAAAAACTAACATAACTAATAAAAGAAAGGCAAAAATTAAATCTTTATCAGGAGGTCAAAAGCAGAGAGTAGGAATAGCTCAGGCTCTTCTTAATGATCCAGAAATTCTTATTGTTGATGAACCAACTGCTGGACTTGACCCTGAAGAAAGAATAAAGTTTAGAAATATATTTTCTCAACAAGCTAATAAAAAAATTGTTATTTTATCCACACATATTATTGATGATGTAGAATCAATATGCAATAAAATTATTGTATTAAATAAAGGTAAAGTTATTTATGCAGGCAATCCGACTAAACTCATTAAAGAAGCAGTTAATCATGTTGGAATAATAGAAATACCTTTTGAAGACAAGATAGATGAAAGTAAATTTAAAATTATCTCAGCTAAATTAACCGAAAATGGCTACCAATACAGAGTTGTCGCAGAAAATATACCCGATAATTTTGAAAAAGTAAGTCCATCTCTAGAAGATGCCTACATTTACAGCATGCAGAAAAAAGATAAAAGTGTAAAGATAAAAGTGAAAAGTTAAGGAAGTTTTACTAAAGTAAAACAATTATTAATAAATAAATTTACGAATTATTATGAGTAAATTAACCATAACTATTAACTATTAACTTTTAGTTTTTATCTTATAAAGTGAGCAGCATTTTCCAGTGTCTTTCCGTGTTCTTCCGTGGTTAATTAAAAAAGAAAGGAGTAATGTTAAAATGAAAAAGGGAATTTTGTTATTAAAAAACGAACTCCGTATTTTCTTTAAAAATAAAATTGTATTAGCATCAATTTTTTTAATTATATTAGTAACAATTGCAGGTATTAATTCAATAGAAAATTCAAACGAAATGTCTCTTCATGGATTGATGAAAAGCTCTGTTACTGTAGCGTTTGGCTCAGCTAAGTACGGCTCAATGATTGGAGCGTTTGTATTATCTTTTTTGACTATTTTTACTTTAAATAAAGATAAAAGGAAAAAATCTGAAGAAATTATTAATTCGTGTACAAACAGTACTACATTAATATCAGTAAGATTAATATCTATTATTATTCTTGCCGTTATTGTAAGTTTTGTTTCTATGTTATTAGTTTTCTTTACACAAAAACTTATAATTGGTATTGAACCTAATTTTTCAGTATATTTATATACGTTTAGTTTAATGATGCTTTGGACTTCTGCAATAAGTGTCTTATTAAGTGCTGGTTTGTATCTGATAATTGACAGCTTTGATATTAGTTTCTTAATATCAATTATTATATTTTTCACAAGTATTAGTTCTTCTAACTATTTATTAAAATGGGTAACGCCTAGTGCTACAGTTTTTTCAGATTTTGGAGGCTTTTCTCCTTCTGGCAAATTTATAGTATACAGTAAGTTATTATGGACAGTAATTTCTATTTCTATCTTCATAATAGGAATATTGTTTAAAAGAAAATGTTCTGAAGGATTATTAAAATCTTTTAGACTTAACACTAAAACATCTTTAAATAAACTAACTGTACTTGTATTAATTATATGCTTAACCGGTTCTATAGTCTTATATACAAAAGAACCATACATATCTAATAGTAGTCTGCTTGCAGATAATAATTTAATAAATAATGAAGAGTTCGCTCTATATGAAATAAATCCAGAAATTAGTTTTGATACTGTCAAGTCGAGCTTAACAGCAACAGTTAATTATAAATTTTCATCCACAGGAAAAGAAGACAGCATTAATTTTATTAAGAATGATGGATTGAAAGTTTTAAAAATTAAAGTAAATGGTTACGACACACCTTTTAAAGATGAAAATGATATGCTGAAAGTACCTGTACCTAAAGATAAAGATATTTCTATCCAAATATGTTACGAAGGTAATATCAAAAATTTATCAGCTGGTTCTTTTGCAGGTTATATTGACAAAGAAAGTATTTATTTATTAGAAAATTCCTATTGGCTGATAGCTCCTGTAACTACACCTAATGATTTCATTTACAGCTATGGAAAAATCACAGCACCTGCTGATTTATGTGTAGTACCTCCCGGTAAACTTGAAAATGTAACTAAGTCAGGTGACACAAAAACATGGCAATACAGCATCAAAACTAATTCCATTGAGTTAGGTGTTTTTGCAGGAAAGTATAAAAAAGAAGTGCTAAATGCAGGTGATGTTAATGTTGAATTTTATTACAGCCCAAAACATGAAAAGTATATAAATGATACAAATATGCAGAATTATATTTGTGATATTGTAAGTTTTTACGAAGAAAGTTTTGGATCATATTATACTACCGAATATCCTCTAAAAATAGTTGAAACATCTATTTATAAAACTGGCGGTCATTCTTCAGCTAATGTAGTGACAGTTTCTGAGTATATGTTTAATCGTAATGAAGTATGCAATATAGATAATTATGAAAATCCTTATACTCTTGATACTTTTATGCACGATATTGAGATTATAGCACATGAAATATCACATCAGTGGTGGGGAACTGGTGTAAACGCAGCTAGTGAATGTCCTTGGTCTAATGAAGGTTTAGCTAATTATTCTGCATATAAATATCTATGCAAAGATTTCCCTGAAGAAATTGTTTTCGGATTTACAGTATCTTCATGGCAGTGGTACGTAAATAAGATTGAAAAAGGTTATTACTTTAATCACCAAGATGAATTAAATAATTTAAAATCTGATCTTAAATATGGGTTAGAAATGGAGATGAAAAAAGCAGCATTGTACTACAAAATGCCTCTTTGCTTAATAGAAGGTGAAAAGAAACTTGGTGAAGAAAACTTTTTAAATGTTTTATATAACATATATACAAATTATACAAACAAAAATATTTCTTTTAATGAATTTCTAAATACAGCTAACTTAAGTAAGGAGGATATTGGTCTTGAATAAAACTATATTAAAATATGAAATAAAAAGATTAGTATTTAACAAAAAATTTTTCTACATAGTTTTAATAATTGGAGTATTGTCTTATGATTTTTTAACAAGACTTGTTATTGGAGGATATGGTTATTCAGCACCATTTTCTCAGTTAAGTTATTCGCTATTTATGTCAATGATGGTACCTTTCAGCCTTATTGTATTATTTTTACTCTGCACTACTGTTTCTTCACGTAAAGAAATTGGTGCTCGTAAAATAATATTTTCATCACCGCTGAAACAAACAAAGTACTATGCTATAAAAGCAGCTTCTATATTGGTTGCATTTTTAATTACTGCTTTAGTACCAATTATCATGAGCTTTATATTTTATTCAATAACTTTTAACTATCATAATTTTTTAAACTTTATAGTTCCTATTATTTTATTTTTTCTACCGCCAGTGTTTTTAGCTATAGGACTGTTTTTTCTAGTTGGAAGCATAAGTAATAAATTACTGTATATTCTTATTCCTGTTATCTTTTTTTTCACCTCTTTTAATTTTAATCAGCCTTATTTGCTTGATTTAAGCGGTACTTGTTACATAAACAGGTTTAGTTATACAATTGATCCTATGCTTGCATCATCTAATATTTTACCTAATATTTCAAGTTCATTTCTAATCAGTAGATTAGTATTAATTGCAGTAGGTTTTATACTATTTTTTATTACAGGAATGCGTAAACATATAGAAAAATAGATAGGAGAATTATATTGTTTGGTTTAGCTTTGAAATTCTTAAAAACTGACAAGATTAGAACATTATTTACATCTATAGGAATAATTCTTAGTGTATCTTTAATGATTATTATAGGTGTTCTAAACCTGTCAATGTACAAAACATTTAAAAACATTTATACAAATGAAAGCGACAATACAGATATTATAGTTAAAAAGAACAATGGATTTTCTGAACAAGATATCCAGTTTATACAGAAAATTGACGGTGTAGCAGCCTTAACTCCTAAATGTTCTCTTGATGTATCAATTTATAACAATGGCAAGAAAGAAAAAGTATGGACTAAAGGTATATCTGTAGACACTGATAGAAATTTACGAGATTATTTATTTATTGAAGGAAATTGGTTCTCATCTAAAAATAGTAGAGAAATAATTATTAATAAACAATCAGCTGAATCATTAGGCATTAAATATAATGATGATATTAAAGTTCATACAAGATCGGGAGCTTTCAACTATAAAGTAATAGGTATAGTCGAAGATAAAAATTTAGGATCATCTCAAAAATTGGAAATGTATACACCTTTAACAGCTATCACTTCTGATTCTGGATTTGCTGGTTGGTATTATATTTTAAATATAGATGTAAGTAAAGATGAACTAATAGATGAGGTAGCTTATAAAATTAAGAATAAGTTTGGAAATATTGTTAGTACACAAACTCTAACAGAAAATTTAAAAGTTGCTAAGAAATCTTTAGATAACATTAAGATGGGATTATATGCCATATTAATTATAGTAATATTGTCAGGAATGCTATTTATTTATGAAACATTTATAATTATTATATATGAACGAATTAATACTATAGGTATGCTAAAAGCTTTGGGAATGAACAAACGTCAGATGATAAAAATGTTTCTTACAGAAGGACTTTTGTTAGGTATATTTGGATCAGCTGTAGGAGCTGTAATAGGTATATTTGGCAGCTTTGTTGTATTGAAAATAATAAAAGCAGCAGTATATACAAATTTAAGTGGATTTGACATCTCTCCTAGCATATTTTTTACTTCAATAGCTGTAGGATTGCTAATGTCAATTTTTGCATGCATTATTCCAGCGATAAAGGCCGGTAAATATTCTCCTGTAAAAGCTCTGAAGCAGAATGAGCAATACAATATGCAAAAAAAAGTTCACGTATTCCCAAAACTGCGGCTTATTATTGGTTTAAGTATGATGGTATTAAGTTTTTTCTATTTTAATATAGTAGAGTATAACATTACTTCTGATACTGCTATTAGAAATTTTTTACTACCAATAGGATATGTTTTAATTTTTATTAGTTTTATAATAATAAATCCTATACTAATGGGTAGATTTCTAGCTATAACTAATGCAGTAATAAAAAAATTTTTTAGACGAGAAGTCATTCTATCAACTCGTAATCTGGCTAGAAACAGCAGCCGTACAAATGTTATAATTTCTTTCATTGTTATAAGTGTTGCTGTATCTATAGGGTTTAATGGCATGTTTAACAGCCTTAAGCAGTCTATGCAATTTCATCTTAGTAATTCTATTAACAGTGATATTATAATAAATACAAACTGGAATTTAGATAACAAGGAGTCTTTTGACAAGTATAATAGGCTTGAAAATATTTCTGAAATTGATTGGATTTATTATACCAGAAATGAGTTCTTTAAAGATAATAATAACGAGTCACATACAATAATAGGAATAGATAAGAAGAAAATTCGTGAGTTTGGTAATATAGAGATATTGCAAGGATCAGCTGAATATTTTTTTAATGAATCTTTAAATAATAAAAGAACTGCTCTAGTAGGAAAATACTATATAAAAAATGGCTACAAAATTGGAGACAAAATTTCTTTACCCGGTAAAAATAAAACATTTGAATTTGAGATAGTAGGTATTGTAAACGATTTTATTTATAATGGTAAAATTGTATACATTCATCGTGATATGCTGGATAACATGATGGAAAATAAACTATGTAATAATATCTATATAAAATCTAACAAGAATACTGACGTTAATTTGCTTATAAATACAATTGACTCTAAAATAATACAAAATGATTCATCAAGTATTAGTTCTAGCCTTGATTATAAAAAAGAATTAGAAAATGAAATTTCAAGCAGTTCATTTATCTTTGACATTATTAATATTATTGTATTATTGATTGCTGTATTAGGTCTTATGAATGCTATACTAATCAGCATATTAAGACGAAAGAGTGAAATATCTATGTTAAGGTCTATAGGTTCAACGCAAAGATTCATACAAAAGATGATTTTTCATGAAAGTATAATTATGATTGTGTACGGAACAATAACGGGAATTATTTTAGGTACAGCACTTGCATGGAAAACAAAAGCTATTATGGAAAGTGTTAATTATTCATCAATTAAATTTTACATTCCCTTTGGTTTTTTAATCCAAATAGTTTTTATTGTAGTTATATTTTCAATGATAGCCACAATATATCCTTCATTAAAGGCTTCGAGAACTCCTATAATTAATACTTAATAAAAGCTTAGTCACTTCTTCATAATGACTAATTGAAGGTTATAGGAAATGTTAAAGGAGATTAAATATGTATATTTTAAAAACAAATAGACTTTCAAAATCTTATAAACTTAATAATATTAATGTGCCGGCTTTAATAGAAATAGATTTAAAAATTAAAAAAGGTGAATTTATTGCTGTCATGGGACCTTCAGGCTCAGGAAAAAGCACACTTTTGAACTTATTAGGTGCCTTAGATAAAAACACCTGTGGAAATATAATAATTGATGGTGAAAATTTAAAATCGTTAAGTGATTATAAACTAAGCAGAATAAGAAGGCAGAAAATTGGATTTGTCTTTCAATTTAATAACCTACTTCCTATACTAAATGCAGAAGAAAATATATTATTACCTATAATATTAGATAATAAAAAGATAACTAATTATAAAAATAAACTGAATGAATTAATAAATATCGTAGGATTAGATGATAGACGTAATCATCTTCCAAATCAACTTTCAGGAGGTCAGCAGCAAAGAGTTGCAATAGCTAGGTCTTTAATTAATGATCCCAAGATAATTCTTGCAGATGAACCAACTGGAAACTTAGATTCAAAGAGTTCGCAAGAAATATTGAAACTATTAAGACATCTTTGCGACAAATATAGTAAAACTATAATTATGGTAACTCACGATTATGATGCCGCACAATATGCAGATAAGATTATTTTTTTAAAAGATGGATCAATACAAAAAATACAAGTAACAAACAAATAAATGTGAAATTCTAATAAAAATACATGAAAGGTACTTAAGCTATGGTAATAAAAGCATTATATAATAAAAAAATTTATTTAGTAATTTTATTGATTTATATATTAATTTTGACAGGATGTAATCATCATAATGATAAATCACTTGATAATAACACTTTAAGTGACTTTTCTAATACTGAATTAAAATTTGATGATTTATCTTTTGATTCTAGTGATATAGAGTCACGAATGTGTAAGATACAATTAAAAACATTGATATATCAATCAGTTTTATATCAATATAGAGGAATAAACGCAAATCTCGAAGATATATACACTAAAGATTTTATAGAAAGCATTGATGATACTTTCTATAAAACTGACTCTGACATTGTTGCCATAGAAAGTGTAAGAATAGAACCAGCATCTAAAAATAGTAAATATACTGCTTATGTTAAAATTGAAAGCAGCAGCGAAACATACACTCAAATTTTAAATATTGCAAATTTAGACGGTAATTATCGTATTAATGAAATTACCTATGAAGAATAATAAATAAGATAAATGAGATGCTGAAATCAGCATCTCATTTTATTTTTGTATCGTCATAATTTGTTTAAAGGCTATCAATAACAATGGCATATACATACTTGCTAGCAGTAATCGCTGCCAAAGCCCAGTATAGCCAATTATAGAATTCTGAAAACCTTCTTTTTCAGACATAATAAATAATGCAAAAAATACTATACTTAATATGAATAAAACAATTGAAACTATACCCATAATGCTGTCATATTCTTTAAAGGATATGACACCAACCACTAAAGGAATAAAAGTTAAAGCTATAAATCCTACCCCAGCTCCAATTCCATGAATTTTAGATGATATTGTTTCAATCTCTTTTCCTTCATTAACACTAAATATGCCCGATAAAATTCCTGCACCTATTCCAAAGATTAATAATATTATTAAACCTGCATTTGCATAGCTTTTTGATACATTAGAATAAGTAATATAAAAGTTTACTGCTGAAATGCACATTAAAATTCCTAAAATAATTAACCAAAGATTATATAGAAAAGCTACTGGACTTTTAGGATTTCCAAGAACACTCATAACTTGTTTAACATGACTATAATCAGAATAAAAAAAAGCCAAAACATATGCAACAGCAAAATCACCTATTATCGCTATTATTAATAGCATCCAACTCAATTTAGAGCACCAAAAACTCATAAACTACACTCCTTCTTCTTGATAACACCTTCTTTAATCATTTATTAAATTGCTTATAACATAACTTATCCACTGTCCAGATTTCTTAGGTTTATCAAACTCTACCCAAGCTGTTTTCATATAAGTTATATCTGCCTGCCAAGTTCCATCACTTCTTTGTTTTTGTCTTAAAATATCTAAAGCATTTTTACATCTAGCATCAGAAAGCAAATCATTCTTTTTCAATAGAGATAGAATTTCTATAATATTTGTCTTATACGTATATGGATAAAAATTAGTAATAATTGAAGGTTCTATAGGATCACCCGTTGAAAGCTTTTTATATACATTATGATTAAGAATATATTCTAATCCTTGGCTTAGTTTATCATTAATATCTTTAGATTCACCAAACTTGTCTTTGTATTCAGTAAGTGCAGCCATAGATTTAACTACACCATAAAAGCAAGGGGTTTTCTTCATACAACCACCGTACTTATTAAATAAATCCTTTCCAGTCCAACTGCATTTTTTCCCTCTTTCAACATTTTGATAATCCAATATCCAGTTTATACCTGCATTTATCTTATTTTTATCACTGTATTTCATCTTTATAAGGATACTAGTAATTATAGCATTATGGCACGCAAGCAATCCATCTTTCTTTCCTGTCAAAGAAAATCCTTCCTGTATAAATGTTTTATCTATAAGTAAATTAAGCCATTCTTGAACTTTTTCAATAGTATATGTATAAGGTATTTCACATAGTTCTAACAGCCTCCACTCATAAGCACGCAATCCTACAAATGTATTAGTCTTCTGCTTTGGTTCTGTTATAAGTTTATCTATCAATTCAGACTTATTTAACATCTCCTGAGCTTTCTCTATGCTTACACTTTCACCTTTTTCAAATAATCTTTTCAGGGTTAATGCAGTATCTTCTATCATCTTGTTCTCCTTCCTAATAGTTGAAATTAAGTTTTATCTATACATCCAATCATCTAATATATTCTTTTTTACAGTCATATTGAGCATTGGTTTAAGCTTCTTCTAATAAAATGTACTTTTATTTTTTTCGTGCAGCTATATAATAATTGGGGGGAGAATTATATAAAGTATTAGTTTCAATTATAGAAAAATTACTAGCTTCTATAATACCTTTCAACTCAGATGTTTTAATGTTTCTCATATATGGAATTACTCCCATTTTGCTTAGCAAAGATTGAACTGCTGTCTTAAAATTCTTCAGCGTTTTTCATTTAATTATTCTCCAATCTATTATATGTTAAAAGCTCTAGCTAATATAATCTTTTATATAGTTCCTTATGCAAAACTTTTAAACTTCATATCTTTAAATCATTTATTTTCTAATATCATAACATATGAATCCCATTTAGGGCTTCTAAGATTTTGGTTTAATGTATCAACTATAAATCCCGCTTTTTCATAGCACTTTATTGCACCTATATTAAATTTATATACATTAAGTGTAAGTTTTTTAAAATTCATTTCATGAAAAACTTTATCAGCAACTATTTCTAATATTTGTTTTCCATAACCTTTTCCTCGTTTATCTTTTTTTATTAAAAAACGACTTACTTTTATAGACAATTCCTCTGTATTAAGACTATTTAATTCAACTGTTCCTATAATTTCATCACCCTCAATAATCTTATAAATAGATATACCTTCCATATTTATTCTTTTTCCAACTTGTTCTAATGTTATAGGATATGAATACGCTTTAAGTCCTGCCCATTGAAAAAGAAAATCTTCGTCTTTATCCTTATTCCAATCAACAATGTATTGACAATCTTCTGGTTTAATTAATTCTACATTAATCATGTTTATCTCCTATGTATAAATATTTTATAACCAATATATTTCTGTCATATACCATTAGGCTGACTCATAAATAACAATAAACAGAAGCATTACTTCTGTTCAGCATGTTATATATACAAATTATACCTTTTCATATTTGTAATTTCAACAAGTTTTAACAAATGTAGAAAATTTATATTAAATAAAAAAAGATTAGCTTTTTAAGCTAATGATGTGACCCCATAAAGTTAGACTTTGTCGCGTAGTAGATTTTTCTACTACGCGTTTTCTTTTTATGCTACTAAGCAGTTAAGCCTGTATTCCACAGGACTCATCCAGCATAGTTTCTCTTTGATTCTCCGTTCATT
>JAHDQO010000037.1 GCA_018433765.1 Tissierellales bacterium | reverse complement strand
CAAAGTCAACAAGATGATAGGCTTTTGAGAAACTCGAAGTTCGAGGCGTGCCGAAAGCGAGTAAGCGGAGCGTATATAGAAATACGTGAGCATTCTCGATTGAGGCAACAACGATGAAATTCGGGTTTGTCAATAGCCTAAATAAAAAAGCCTGTTGGCTTTTTTATTATTATAACACAATTATAATTTTAACCCGTCTACTATAATAGCATTTCCTTGAGGTGGTATACTTTTTGTCAAAATGCCATTAAAAATAATATCTACTTTTTGACCCTCCTTTAACTTTTCAAAAGTTAAAACAATTGTATGTTCGTTTATTCTGAAAATATATTCTGAACCTTCTTCATCTTCAATTAGTAAAGATCTTTTACCGTCTTCTTCATTTATTTCTTTAATAGTACCTGTAACCATCTCATATTTAATTTTATCTATTTTTTTAGAAATATTCATTTCTTCATCTTGCTCTGAGTCATTAAAACATTTTAGTTTCACATTTGGAAAATATATTGTACAAAATATAACAAAAATAATTAAAACTAAAGAAATTAATAACGATTTACGTTTCATACAACCATCCTTCATAAAAAATATTTTATATATATAATTGTATGAATGTTTTAATTACTTTATTTTAGAATTTTGAAAAAAAGTGAAATAATACAAAATTCACGAAATGTTGTAAACAATTGTTGACAAACAACAAAAAGTTGGTTAATATAGTATTAAGCTGTTCTTTGTTTTACAAAAGGAGGTAATTTTAATGAAAAGTGGAATAACGTAAATTATTTACAGTGCTTTCTTCAAAAATCAAGTTATCTAAATAAAAATAATTTTTAACAAAAAGTAAAAAAATATAACAAATAACAGCATAACAAACTTTATATTTCTACAAAACTTAAAAAAAACTATTTAAAGATGTCAAAAAATTAGAGAGTAATATTGGTGTATAGATAATACTATAGATGATAAGATAAAAGATAACAATTGAAAACAGAAGAAATTTTAGTATATGACTAACTATAAAAAAACGGATGCTTAGCTTAAGTTTTACAAGTATGAACTTAAGTAAATTTAAAAGTTGCGGTAATGAAGCTTATAAAAAGGTCGGAAAAGCTTCAAATGTTCAGTTAAGTATTAGACATAAAAATACTGCTCTAGTTAATTGTAGAGCAAAAATATTAGTAAAGTATAAAAAAATTCAAAAGCCTAAAGAATGTCGATAGTTATAAAATGTATAAATATTAAGTTGTGATTTATAGTAAGAGAATTTAAATAGCAATTAAGTGCTTGTAATAAAAATACTTCTGAAAAAGCTAGTTGATTAATGCCCTTCTAGCTTTTTCTCCAATTTGATGATTTCAATAGCTGTGTCTATTCCATATTTTATTACTTTATCAAAGACGTATTTTGAATCTTTTTCATCTTCTATAACAACACCTTTATCAATTAAGTTTTTATGTATTTTATCATTCATTTCCAAGTAGGCGTTGTATTTAGTGCTATCTATACTATTATCTGATTTTGTATAATTGTTTTTGTTATCAGTTCTTCCAAGAAGATAATCCGCAGATATATCAAAATAATCAGCTAGTTTTTTAATAGTTTCAGTATCAGGATCTCTTTTTCCTTGTTCATAATATCCATAAGCACTAGTTGAAATATTTAAATATTTTGCTAAATCTTTTTGAAGCAAATTTCTTTCTTTTCTTAGCTTTTTAAGCCTTTCATTTATCAAATTACCACCTCTAGTAAAAAAATAATAATGAATTATTCCAATTTTTCTATTTAATTTTAACCAATATAGTTTATAAAATTCCTAAAGCTTGGTATTTAATTATATAATAAATGCTGATGAAAGAAGAAAGATACAACAAAAAGTTGAGAAAAACTTGAAAACAACGGATGGTTAGTTGTTGAAGTGTAAAATTTTTTAGTATATAAATATTTTGTAATGCGATATTTACTTAGTATAAATTTCCAGATACCTATTGATAAAAAATGAAAAAAGTGTTATACTTACTCTCGAATAAATTCGCTAGGGGAGCTTATGCTGAGATTATACCCTTATAACCTGAACCGGATAATGCCGGCGGAGGGAAGCGGTTGTAAACTCATGTGTTTTTTGTTCAGTAAAGCTACCCTCCCGCGAAAATAGGGAGGTTTTATTATGTCAGAAGAAATATTACAAAGTTTTTTTGATTCATTAAAAGGTCAAATTATTGTAACCGCAATTATTGTACTTCTTTTATTTGGTATTATGATTATTACTGGAAAAGATGAAAAGAGGTCAAAAACTAAAGCACTTACTTTTTCAGCTATAATGATAGCTATAGCATTTGCTTTAAATCAAATTACACTATTTAGGATGCCTCAAGGTGGGTCAATAACACCATTTAGTATGCTTGTATTGATTCTAATTGCATTTTACTTTGGACCTAGACAAGGAATTATGGCAGGTATGGTATTTGGATTATTGGATTTATTAATTAATCCATATGCAATACATCCAGTACAAATATTACTTGATTATCCTTTAGCATTTGGAGCATTAGGACTTTCTGGTTTATTTAGAAATAGAAAATATGGACTTCAAATAGGATGTATAGTAGGAATTTTAGGAAGGTTTATTTGTTCATTTCTTTCAGGTGTTATCTTCTTCGGTTCGTCAGCACCAGAAGGCTTTAATGGAGTTACATGGTCAATAGTATACAATATTACATACTTAGGTGTAGAGGGAGTAATGACGATAGTTCTTGTATCTATCCCAGCAGTAAAAAATTTAATAGACAGACTGGATAAAGCAATATATTAAAAATAAAGCCCTTGAATTTAATTCAGGGGCTTATGCTTATCTTGATTTTCTAAAAAATATACTTTTATAGTTTGATTTTAAGATCTATTAAATCAAATTGTTCTAAGATATTTTCTTAGCAATTATAGATTGAAAGTTTTTTTGTTTATTTTTAACTCTAATGGTTTCAAAGCTTACGATTTCAAAATATTTTTCAACTAATCTTTTTATAGATTCATCAGTGTAGAAAGAAAAAAATCTTTTTGGCTCATAAAAATCATCATGCCATATGCCTTGAAAATCTTCTCCACCATACAAACCTAAATAAAATAAGCCATTAAACTTTAAAATTTTCTTAACTCCTACTAAGATTTGTTCAATACTATTCTTAGGTACATGAAGAAGTGAGTTAAGAGACCAAACTACATCAAAACAATTTTCTTCAAAAGTTAGATTATAAAAATCCATAATATGTGAATTTAATCCTTTTTTCTTACATAATTCTATGAGGTTAGAAGATAAATCAATACAAGTTACCTTTAGTCCATTATCTGCAAAATATTTAGCATAAATACCTGAACCAGCACCTAGGTCCAATAAATTAGTATTTTTCTTGTCTTTTATCATGGATAATACTTTCTTTAGCTCTTCCAATTTCCACAAATCAATTACGCTCTTATCTCTTAAGTTAGTATTATTATTATAACTATCTTTTAATATCCTTTTAATATTTTCATCCATCTTCATACCTCTTTTTTCATTAAACAATAAAAATTATTCTGAATTCCCATTAAGAAATTTTAAAATACACGTTGATTTGATAAATAATAAATTTATTATCAACAGCAATGGAATAAAATATTCTCTCCTACCATTATAACAAAATATAGAAATTCAGACAACCAATGGAAACATTAAACTAGATTATTTGTTACACAAGACATAGCAATATTATTAATATTGCATCTCAATTTAACTAGTTTTCTATTTTCTCTTGAGGGATGAACTCTGTTAGTAAGAAGAACAAATCCTGTCTTGTATTTTCTATCTATTAATATCGAAGTACCAGTGAAACCAGTATGAAAAATAGATTCATTACTTGATAAATCTCCCATTGCTTTATACGTTCCTTTTGTTATCCAACCTAATCCTCTAGACTCATTCAATTCTTGTGTATAGCATTTACTCATAAGCTCAATAGTTTTTTCATTTATGATAACATTAGAATTATAGATACCATTATTTAAAAGCATGATTACAAATTTTGATAAATCTTCTGCTGTTGAAAATAAACCTGCATGTCCAGCTGTTCCGCCCATGAGATATGATTTTTCATCGTGAACAGTTCCAGTTATAATACGCTTTCTCATAGGGCATAATTCAGTAGAAGCAAATTTATCAGGGCTTAAATTATTAGGTTCAAAACAAGTAGAACCCATATCTAAAGGTTTAAATATATTTTCTTGAGCAAAATCCTTAAAAGAACCTGTTATTTTATCAATAATAATTCCTAAAATCATAAAACCAACATCAGAATAAACTACTGATTTTTCAAAAGTTTCAGGAGACGATTCAGTATTTAACAGCAGATTAATTATATCATCTTTATTCATAGAACCGTCATATTTTGGCTCAGGAGGATATCCAGCTGTATGTGTAAGCAAATGTTTAATATTAATATTGTCATATGTATAATTAGGAAAAATATCTTTTACAAATGTATTAAGTGTTAATTCACCTTTTTCAATCAGCATCATAACTGTTGTAGTTGTTGCTACTACTTTAGTTAGAGAAGCAATGTCAAACATGGTATCTTTTTTCATAGGTCTTTTTTTATCTATTAGTTGTGCATAACCAAATTCTTTAATGATTATGTCATTATTGTCTATTAGTGCATATACGCAACCCGGAAATACTCCATCTATAGTACATTTTTCTAAATAATCATTTAAACATTTTACCTTTTTATCTATAATCATAGTAAAAATACCTCCTAGTTATAATTTAGACTGTAGTGAAATGTGTAACCATTTATTACTCCAATTGATAATCAATAAACTATTACAAGTTGTAAAAACAAGATTCTTCAACTTCGCTTTATTACGTTCAGAATGATTAAATTGAGTCATCCTGAGCGGTAGTCGAAGGATATTATAATAACTTTCAAAGCTAAAATATTTATTATTTATTTACACTTTCATTTCATAATCGCCTATAATTTAATATTTATTATAACAGCAAAATTCGTTTAAATACAACTTTCAAAAATTTATTTATCGTTATGATATATAAAAAAATGTGTTATAATTTTAGAAACTTAAATAGGAGAGCAGTATGAATATTGAAATTAAAGAGTTAAAAAAAGAAAATGTAGATATTTGCACTGAAATAATTTGTGATTCAGTACTTGGAAAAGAATATGGTTACGTTAAAGAAAATACAAAAAGTATGCTGTTAAATGCATCGAAGAAAGAAGAGAAATTTTTTACAGCTCATATAGATAAAAATGTAGTAGGACTGATATGGTTTGATCCAAAAGGTGCATTTACTATAGCACCATACTTAAAACTAATTGTAGTAGATGAAAAGTATAAGGGCATGAACATTGGCTCATTTTTACTAGATTTTTACGAAAAGAAGTGCAGCAAATTGAACAAACATTATTTCCTTTTAGTATCAGAATTCAATCTACCTGCCATTAAATTTTATGAAAAAAGGGGATATAAAAAATCAGGTATTATACCTTCATTTGTAAAGCAAGATATGAATGAAATAATAATGATAAAGGATTTTTCTTGAAACTATTCAAAAAATATGGTATCATTAATTCAATATACAGATAAGTGTATATTGAAAACATTCCCAAAATCTCTTGAATTTCGCAGACAAAATATAAATTAAAATAATAAAGGTGTTTAAATGAATAGATTTAAGGATGAATTATTGTCTAAAAATGGCAAAGTAGCAATTGAATTAGCTAAGGTATTTATGTCCATGGAAGAAGGGGACAGAATATTGACTGTTGAACAATTAAGTGAAAAACATAAAATAGGGAGAGGAACAGTACAGTCAGCTCTCAAAAAGATACAGTCAATGGGTGCTTTAAAACTTGAATCTAGAGGTCATTTAGGAACATATATTACTTACATAAATTACGAAAAATTATGGGAAATTGCTGACATAGGTATTATAACAGGAGTAATGCCGCTACCTTATTCCAATAGATATGAAGGACTTGCTACAGGATTATATAAAGTTTTTGATGAAATAAATATTTTCTTCAACCTAGCTTATATGCGTGGTGCTGTAAACAGAATGAATGCTCTTGAAAACAATTTATATAGTTTTGCAATAGTATCCAAAATTGCTGCTAATGAAAGAATGAAAGAAAGCGGTAAGATAGAAATAATAGGTGAATTTACGAACAAGACATATTCTGGTGAACATGTGATACTATTAAACAAGTCATATAAATCTATTGAAAATGGCTTAAGGATAGCTGTAGATAGTTCTTCAGTTGATCAAGTTATACTTACTCAATATGAATTTAAAGATAAGAATGTTCATATTGTGGACATCCCTTATAACCAAATACCTAACCAGATGGAACAGGGTAATATAGATGCAACAATATGGAAATTAGATGAATTACAGATTACACATACTAAGTTCCAAATAGCTAAATTAAGAAATGAAAAAGCAAAAGATTTAATTAAAAACTATACTAGTGCAGTTATTGTAGGAAGAAAAGAAAATTATGATTTTAATAAAGTTTTAGGTAAATTAATAAACATGGAAAAGATAGAAGAAATACAGCAAAAGGTAATAAACAAGGAAATTATTCCAACTTTTTAAATAATTATACTATTAATATACAAAATACCGTATATTGGCAATAGTAAAAAGGATGTGCATAAAATGAATAAATTATTAGACTGTATAGACAAAAAGAAAAAAATTGCGGTAGGGCTGATGTCAGGAACATCAATAGATGGTGTTGATACATGTCTTTTGTCTATTGAAGGCAGTGGCAAAGACACAAAAGTAGAAATTATTGATTTTATTACAGAAGATTACAGCGAAGAAGAGAGACAGGAGATATTAAGTTTGTGCTCTCCTAAGACATCAGATGTATCAGATATATGTAGAATGAATGTGTATTTAGGTAGAAAGTTTGGATTAGCTGCAAAAAAAATAATAGAAAAGAATAACTTCAATTCAAAAGATGTTGATTTTATTAGCAGTCATGGGCAAACCATATATCACATGCCTAATGAAAATGCAACGCTGCAAATTGGAGAGTTATCAGAAATAGCATCTATAACAGGTTGCTTAACAATAGGAGACTATAGACCATCTGATGTGTGTGTTGATGGACAAGGAGCACCATTAGTTCCATTGGTTGATTATATTTTATTCTCAGATGACAATAAAAATCGCATAATGCTTAACATTGGAGGGATAAGTAATTTAACAGTTCTTGAGGCTGGAAAAAGCATAGAAAATGTTGCAGCTTTTGACTGTGGGCCTGGAAACATGTTAATAGATAGAGCTGTATCAAAAATTACAAATGGTGAGTTAAAATATGATGAATCTGGAAAAATTGCTTCAAAAGGTAAAGTTAACGAAGTATTTCTCAATCAGCTAATAAAAGAAGATGATTTCATATATAAGAAACCGCCTAAAAGTACAGGTAGAGAAAAATACAATGAAGAATTTGTAAATCATTTATTAAAATATAAAGAAGAAAACAATATTAGTTTTGAAGATTTTATAGCTACTATTACAGCATATACATATAAATCAATTGCAATAAATTTAGAAAATTATATAGTTAAAGACAGCAAAGATTATGAAATTTATGTAGGAGGAGGCGGTGCTAAAAACGCAGCAATATTAAATGGTATAAGTAAGTCAACTGGCTTAAAAGTTTATACCATGGAAGATATAAATTTCGACTCTGATGCTAAAGAAGCAGTGGCTTTCGCTGTGTTAGGAAATGAATTTTTAGCAGGACATGTAAACAATTTAAAACATGTTACTGGAGCTGTAAAAGATGTAATAATGGGGAAATTAACATTTCCACCACTAGATAATTAATTTATACAAAACTTAAATTGAAAAATCAGGAGGGAAACATGAAAAAATTAAATTTATTATTAGTTTTAGTTTTGGTTTTAACAACTGTATTAGCAGGATGCGGTAATGGAAGTGCTCCTGCAGAAAAACCAGCGGCAGAACAGCCAAAAGGAGAAGCACCAGATGCAGAGCCTGAAAAAGTTTTAGCAGATGACCAAACATTAATTGTAGGTACAGATGCAGAGCCAGCAGGAATAGATCCTCACAAAAGCACAGCTTTTTCATCAGTAAGAATTACAAATAAATTGTATGAAAGTCTTGTACAGACAGATGAAAATATGAACATAGTGCCTAGTTTAGCAGAATCATGGGAAATTCCAGACAACACTACTTATGTATTTAAATTAAAAGAAGGTGTAAAATTCCATAATGGAAGAGAAATGAAAGCAGATGACGTTAAGTATTCATTTGAAAGGATATTAAATCCTGATAATGCATGTATAGCTAAGTCTTACTTCAAAACTTTGTCTGAAATTAATGTTAAAGATGAATATACTGTTGAGTTTAAATTAAGTGAGCCATATGCACCATTTATGTCATACTTGACTAGTGTATACGCTTCAATAGTACCTAAAGAAGTTGTTGAAGAAAATGGAGATTTAATGCAGGTTGAATGTGGAACAGGACCTTTTACTTTAGGTGAATGGGTGCCAGATAATCAAATGACACTTGTAAAAAATCCTGAATACCATATAGAAGGACTTCCAAAACTTGATAGTGTAAAACTTATGGTAATGACTGATGAATCATCAAGATTAGCAGCTTTAAGAACAGGTGCAGTACATTTAACAACTCTTGGTTCACAAAATTTAGAGCTTGTTAAGAACAATGAAGATATAGTAATAAAAAGTTATCAATCAAAGGATTATACATACCTAGGATTTAACACAACAATTGAACCTTTTAATGACGCTAGAGTAAGACAAGCAATGTCATTAGCAGTTGATAGAAATGAAATTGCTAAAATAGTTTTCAACGGTGATGCTGTAGTATCAGGACCTGTGCCTCCAGCATTCGGTAAGTGGGCATTAAATGTTGAAAAAAATGAATATTTTAATCAAGATATAGAGAGAGCAAAAGAATTACTAAAAGAAGCTGGATATGAAAATGGATTTGAAGTTGAAATAACAGTACCAAGTGCATATCCTGAAGTTGTAAGTACTGCTCAAGTATTAATTCAGCAGTTTGAGAAAATAGGAATAACAGCAACAATAAAACAATTAGAAATTGGTCAATATGTTGAAGCATGGAAAACATTAGATCATCAAGTAATGGCAGGTAAAAATGGATCAGGAACAGACCCAGATAGAGCGTTATCATTCTTCTTTAACACTGACGGTTCTGCAAATGTTTGGGGATTCTCTGATGAAACATTTGATGGTTTAGTAAATGAAGGAAAAATAACAGTAGACACTGATGAAAGAGTATCATTATACTTAGATGCTCAAGAAAAATTATTTGAATTAAGTCCAAACTTATTCTTCAATGCACCTATGAAATATTATTTCGTAAGAAGCAATGTAGAAGGATTCAATCCAAATGTATTCAATTCAGAAGATTTAAGATATATCCAAATATACAAATAAACATAGTAGTATAAAAAAATGTTAATTAAGGCGTAACTTAACTGATCAATTTACATTAAAGTAAAAAGATAAAAGTGTAAAGTGAATAGTTATGGAAACTTTACTAACATAAAGTAATAATTTGTTTATAATTAATCGTCTTGATAACAATTAGGTATTACGAGTGCAGCTGTGTAAGCATAGAGTTGCTGGCTGCACTCATTTATTTACAAAGGATGTGAAAAAATGCGATCATACATTACTAGAAGACTATTACTGTTTATTCCTGTATTGATAGGTATATCATTAGCTGTTTTTCTTCTTATGCACTTAATACCAGGTGATGCTGTTGACAGCTTATTAGGAGTAGAAGCGACAGATGAGTTGAGAGAACAGCTTACAAAGCAATTTGGACTTGATTTACCTTGGTATGAGCAGTATTTTAATTGGATATCAGGTGTTCTAAAAGGCGATTTTGGATATTCAATAAGAACTGGGAAAGCAATATTACCAGAAATATTAAGCAGATTTAAAGTAACATTTGAATTATCAATATTATCTTCTATTATCTCGTGGATAATAGCCATACCTCTAGGGATATTAGCAGCAGTAAAAAGAAACACTTGGGCAGATGGTTTGGCAAGAGTTGTAGCTCTTTTCTGGGTTTCAATACCAAACTTTGCTTTAGTAACATTATTGTTACTATTTTTATCATTACAATTCAACTATTATCCAGCATTACAATATACAGCATTTTTTGATAATCCTGTACAAAATCTAAAGACATTAATTTTTCCTGCATTAGTATTAGGAGCAATCATGGCAGGTTCTGTTATGAGAATGACAAGATCATCAATGTTGGAAGTACTAAGACAGGATTTTATAAGAACCATAAGGGCAAAAGGTGCAAAAGAAAAAGTTGTAATATTCAAGCATGCATTGAAAAATTCATTTTCACCAATTATAACAATTATAGGGATGCAAATAGGATACTTACTTGGCGGTACAGTTATTACTGAACAAATATTCTCTTTACCGGGTTTAGGGTTATTCATATTGACGGGTATAAATCAAAGAGATTATCCTGTTGTACAAGGAAGTATATTATTTTTCGCACTGGTGTTTGTAATTATTAACCTAATAGTAGATATATTATATGCATGTATTGATCCAAGAATAAGTTACAAATAATTTTACAAAGAGGTAGCTTTATGAAAAATATTATTATTGAATTATTAAAAGATAAAATAGGTAGAATAGGACTAATTGGAGTATGTATAGTTATTTTAATAGCACTCTTTGCGCCCGTTATAGCTCCTTATAATCCAACAGAAATGTTTCCTCAAATACGTAATGAACCAGTAAAACAATTCATAATGGGTACTGACAATTACGGAAGAGATGTTTTTTCAAGGATAGTATATGGAGCAAGAGTATCTATAATAGTTGGACTTATATCAGTAGGTATTGGTGCATCATTAGGGATCATACTAGGATTATTAGCTGGTTATTTTGAAGGATGGATAGATAATATTATTATGAGAATAATGGATATATTGTTTGCATTTCCTTCTATATTACTTGCATTAGCCATAGTTTCTGTATTAGGACCAGATTTAAAGAATACTATTATTGCCATAGGAGTTGTGCGTATACCTGTATTTACAAGGACCGTAAGAGCAGAAGTGCTTTCAGTAAAATCTCAAGAATATGTAACTAGTGCTAGGTCAATAGGAGTAAAAGATAATAAGATTATTGTAAGGCATATACTTCCTAATATACTATCACCATTCATAGTTCAAGCAACACTTTCACTTTCAAGTGCAATACTAGTAGAAGCTTCACTAAGTTTTTTAGGATTAGGAATACAGCCTCCAGACCCATCGTGGGGCTCAATGCTTAACGAAAGCAGAAAAATTATGGAATTAGCACCATGGACAGCTATCTATCCAGCAGTAGCAATAATATTAACAATTTTATCTTTTAATCTACTAGGAGATAGCTTAAGAGATATCTTAGATCCAAAACTTAAGAACGTGGAGTAAATAAATAGAAAGATTAGCCGAAAGGAATGTATGAACAATGGAAGAACTATTAAAGATACATGATTTAACAATAGAATTAAGAACTAAAAAAGCTAGATATAATTTAGTAGAAAACATAGATTTTACAGTTAATGAAAAAGAAGCATTTGGCATAGTAGGAGAATCAGGCTGCGGTAAAAGTATAACTGCCTATTCAATTATTAATCTTTTAAGTACTCCACCTTTATATATAAAAAAAGGAAGTATCAATTTTAAAGGAAAAGAATTAACAAATTTAAGCAGTAAAGAAATGAGAAAAATTCGTGGCAATGAGATATCTATGATATTTCAAGAACCTATGACAGCTTTAGACCCGTTATTTACTATTGGAGAACAACTCAAAGAAGTTATGCAAATACACACGAAATTGACAGATAAAGAAATGGATAATAAAGTAATAGAAACTCTAAAAAAAGTAGAAATACCTAGAGCTGAACAAATAGTAAATGATTATCCACATCAACTGTCCGGTGGTATGCTTCAAAGAGTTATGATTGCTATATCAATGATAAACAATCCAAAACTCCTTATAGCTGATGAACCAACGACAGCACTTGATGTTACAATACAAGCACAAATATTAGATTTGATGAATGGACTAAAAGAGAAATTTGGTACATCAATAATTATGATTACTCACGATTTAGGAGTAATATCAGAAACATGTGATAGAGTAGCTGTATTCTATGGAGGACATGTTGTTGAAATAAGTGATGTAGAAAATATATTTGAAAATTCCATGCATCCATATACTTTGGGGCTTGTAAAGTCAGTCAGTTCTTTAGGACAAAAAAGAAAAGAACTCTACACTATTCCAGGTGTGGTTCCAACATATGACCAAATGGGAATAGGATGTAGATTTTATGATAGATGCGTAAAGAAAATGGATATATGCAAAAATAAAGTACCACCATTAAAAGAATACTCCAAAGGCCACCAGTGTAGATGCTGGCTATATGAGGAGGTAAATTAGATGAGCAGTGCATTACTAAAAGTAGAAAACTTAAAAAAATACTTTCCAATTAAAGGAGGAGTATTTAATAAGACTGTAGGATATGTTAAAGCAGTTGAACAAGTAGACTTTGAAGTAAATAAAAAAGAAACATTTTCGTTAGTTGGAGAATCAGGATGCGGAAAATCTACAACTGGAAGAACAATACTAAGACTATATGAACCTACAGAAGGCAGTGTATTATTTAATGGTCAAAATATACTAGACTATGATAAAGAACAAATGAGAAAAATGAGAAAAAATCTTCAAATGGTATTTCAAAATCCATATAACTCATTAAATCCAAGAATGAAAATAGCAAAATTATTAAGCGAGCCTATATATACACATGAAGCATATTCAAAGAAAGAAGTAGATGAGAAAGTAAACAATATGCTTGAAAAAGTAGGATTGTCAGTTAAATATAAAGAAAGATATGCTCATCAATTCAGTGGAGGTCAGCGTCAAAGGATAAGCATTGCAAGAGCTTTAATAACAAATCCTAGCCTCGTAGTTGCAGATGAGCCAGTTAGTGCTTTAGACGTTTCAATACAGTCTCAAATTATCAATCTACTGATGAAATTGCAAGATGAGTTGGAATTAACATATATATTTATATCACATGATTTAAATGTAGTAAAACACATAAGCACAAACGTTGGAGTTATGTATTTAGGAAAAATAGTAGAAAAAGCAGAAACAGAAGAATTATTCTCAAACCCTTGTCATCCGTACACTAAAGCATTGTTATCTGCTGTACCATCATTGAAACCAAACAAGAAAAAAGATAGAATAATTTTAAGTGGAGATGTGCCAAGTCCCGCTAATCCCCCGGATGGATGTCATTTCCACTTAAGATGTAAATATGCGATGGAAAAATGCAAGCATGAAGTTCCAATTAATAAAGAGGTAAGCAAAGGCCATACAGTTGCATGCCATTTAATATAATGAAAGGAATATGTACCCATAATGGATAAAAAACTTTCAGAACTCACAACTGAGAAAGTAAATCAAAACACATTAAAAATAGATAAACTTGAAACATTAGAAATAGTAAAGTTAATAAACGAAGAAGATAAGAAAGTAGCTACTGCAGTTGAAAAAGAGCTTTCAACCATATCAAAAGCCGTAGATGTTATAGTTAATAAATTAGAAGGCAAAAAAGGAAGATTAATATATATAGGTGCAGGTACCAGCGGTAGATTAGGAGTATTAGATGCATCGGAATGTCCGCCAACATTTAATACTCCTAAGGGAATGGTACAAGGTTTAATAGCAGGAGGAGATTATGCTCTAAGAAACGCAGTAGAGCATTCAGAAGACATAGAAAAAAACGGAGAACTAGATCTAAAAGAAATACAGTTCAGCAGTAGTGATGTATTAGTTGGCATTGCATCTAGCGGCAGAACCCCTTACGTAATAGGAGCCTTGAAATATGCACAGAGCATTGGAGCAAAAACTATAAGTTTAGCATGTAATAAAGATTCATTAATATCTCAATATGCAGATATACCAATTGAAGTTATTGTTGGAGCAGAAGCTGTAACGGGATCTACACGAATGAAATCTGGAACAGCTCAAAAAATGGTATTGAATATGTTGACAACATCAGCTATGATAAAACTAGGTAAAACATATAAGAACTATATGATAGATGTACAGCCGACAAATGAAAAACTTAGGATAAGAGCTTCAAACATATTAAACGAACTTACTGGAATAAGTAAAGAAGAAGCTGTAAAAATTCTTGAGGATACAAACTATAATGTAAAACTATCATTAGTAATGATAAAAGGTAAGGTAGACAAAGAAAAAGCAGAAAAAGTACTAGAAAAGAGCGGCGGAAGAGTATCACAAGCACTGGAACTATTAAAATAAAAGTAAAAAGGACAACCTGAAATATTGATACTCTGAATGAAGCTAAGCGTAGTTGATCTAAACATCTATGCTAACACAGATAAAATCAATGAATATGTATTTAAAACATTTATTAGAATATTACTAACAAGGGGTGATTACGTGAAACTAATAATAGTTGATAACTATGAATTTATGAGCAAAAAAGCAGCACAAATATTATCAAGCCAGATTATATTAAAACCAAACAGTGTTCTAGGACTTGCTACAGGAAGTACACCAGAAGGTATGTACGAAATTTTGGTGAAAATGTACCAAGAGGAAGGACTTGATTTTAGTAATATAACCACATTTAATCTAGACGAATACTATATGATAAACCCAAATAACAAGCAAAGCTATAATTACTTTATGCACGAAAAACTATTTAACTCTGTAAATGTTCTACCTGAAAATATTAATATGCTTAATGGAATGACTAATAACATAGAACACGAATGTAAAAGTTATGAAGAAAAAATATCAAAATGCGGTGGAATAGATCTTCAAGTTTTAGGAGTTGGAAAAAACGGACATATAGGATTTAATGAACCAGATTTTAAATTTGAAGCTATAACACACCTTGTCGAATTAGACGAAGAAACTATAGAAGCAAATTCAAGATTTTTTAATAACAAAGAAGAAGTACCTACAAAAGCATTAAGCATGGGTATGAAAACAATAATGAATTCGAGAAAAATTATACTGCTAGCCAATGGAGAAGAAAAAGCCGAAGCAATAAAACAAGCAGTTCAGGGTTCCATTATGCCGGAAACTCCTGTATCTATACTACAACTGCACCCTGATGTAACAATAATTGTAGATAAAGAGGCAGCAAAATTAATAAACGAAAAATAAACATGTAAATATATGTGAATTAAAATTCAGCAAAAGCACTAGCTTGAGCTGTATTTTTTTGTTAACTTTAATTACCTTTTGCGGCATTAAATTACATTTATTTATTAAAATAATCGCTAATCAGTTAACTCAATAACCTAATTAATTATAAAAAAAGCATTTAAAATACAGATTTAGTTAACTAATTTAATTAAATAAACTAATTCTGATTTTTAGCGAAAAATAAACGATATAAGTATATATCGCATAATTTATGTAAAAATATTCTATTTACTAAATATTATTTAAAAATTTTCTAAAGTCATAATAATAAATTCTATACTGTCCTTTCCATTCATCTTATTAAATTTTACCTTTGTCTTAGTAAAACCTATTTTTTCATATACTTTGATGGCACGCTCATTAAATTGTGCAACTGTTAAACGAAAATTATTCTTTGAAAAAGTATTAATAGCAAAATTTAAACCAGCTTTAAGAAAAATATATCCATAACCTTTACCGCATAATTCAGGTTTCAATCCTAATCCTATATCAGTATAATTTTTATCATTATAAGCACCAACTTTATTTCCAATAGGTACTTGTGCTGATTGTCCAAAACAAAAATATCCAGTCAGCTTATTATTTTCAAGAACAGAGAAATATGATCCATTCAAGAATTCATTTATTGTATCTTCACATCTATCCATACTGTATATAGAGTATGGTTCCTTATACTGCCATTGTGAAATTTCTTCTGCTGTTAATTTATCCATATTTTTAATATTAAATTTCATTTTTTACTCTCTTTTATTTATCTTTATTTTCTCTCATTACTCTTTTCGCATTTAAATAAGCAATAAGTTCTTTTTTATCTTCAACAGTCCAACTGTCATAGTCTTTAAATGCAGCTTGCATTTCTTCATCATATAATACAGTAACTAATTTATTATTATGATCTAGTAATTCGTCTGGATTTTTTATGTCAGAACGACCTAAAAGGTAGTCAATAGAAACATTAAAAAAATAGGCTAATTGTTTTTTAGTTTCATCATCTGCTTGTCTTTTATTTGTTTCATATTGAGAAATGTTATTTTTTGATTTCCCTAAAATTTTACCTAGTTCTTCTTGTGTCATTTGTTTTTCTATTCTTAATTGTCTTAGGCGAGAACCAAAATCATTCATCTTACCACCTCACTTTATTATAGTACACAAATTGGTGACCGTAAACATTGTAACCAAAAAGAATATTTATTATTCAAAAGCTATTGACAGTAACCAAGATGTTTGTTATTATATTCAATAACCAAATTGTTAACAAATGCAGAGGTGAGCAATGTATAATAAGTTAAAAAAAATAAGAGAAGAAAAAGGTCTAACACAGAAAGATATGGCATTGAAGTTAGGCTTAAAAAGTAAAAATGCATATAGTATGAAGGAAAGAGGAGAGAGAAAAATTTCTTTGAATGAAGCTAAAGTGATATCTCTAATATTAGGAGATTCAATTGATGAAATTTTTTTTGGAAACAAAGTTAACATAACGGTTACAAATCAAATAAAGACGGGATAACAATATATACATTATCAAATTTATATTTAAATTCCATATATCTAATTTGATTGAAAGGAGGTGAACTAAATTATTCAGCTTAAAGGAGATGATGTGTAAATAAATTAAAACTTATGTATCAAATAAAAGCAAGGAGGTAAAAAGTCATATGTACGAGAATCTGTTTATAGAAAAAAAGAAAAGACTGATTAATTGGAAAACCATACCCATCAAAGAGAATGGTGAAGAATTAGTCTCACTTAAAAAGTATGCAAGTAAAAGCAAAAGAATTGTACTTGATCCTAGATACTATAAAGATGGTCATAAGGGTGCAATTAATGATATATATGCAAGAGTTCAAGTATATTCTAAACTGTTAAAAGCAGCTATGATGCTTCCTAAAGGTTATAAATTAGTCATTTGGGATTGCTATAGGCCTACTGCTGTTCAAGAAAGTTTATTTAAAAAGATATTTGATGGTTTTAGAACAGATATTAATAAATGGAGTAACTACAATGATGAAGATCTTAAACATTATATTGAAGAAAACTGCTGCTCATTACCATCTATCAATCCGTACTGTCCAGCTCCGCATAATACAGGTGGTGCAGTTGATTTATCAATATTAGATGAAAATGGAAAACTAATGAAAATGGGAACAGACTTTGATGAGTTCAAAAGTACTGCTCACACAAGGTATTATGAAGAAAAATTAGAAAAGGGAGAAAGGCTGACTAAAGAAGAGCAGAAAATATTACAAAATAGACGATTATTATATTATATAATGTTAGATTCGGGATTTAAAAACTTTAGCGAGGAATGGTGGCATTACGATTTTGGAAACCAATTTTGGGCTTCATATACTGGTGATTATGCCATTTATGGAGCAGCAAAATTAAATAAAGGAGGTAAAGCATGTCATTAATTAAATCAGATGATATTTGGATGCTATGGACTATAATCATAGCTATTACTAGCTTATCAATAGTGTTAGAGCAAAAAACAAAATTTGGAGGAAAGTTAACTGGACCAATTATTGCTTTAATCATATCACTTATAGTAGCTAACCTAAAAATTATACCAACACAGTCACCAGTATATGATTCAGTTTCTGAATATTTAATTCCAGTCTCAGTTGCACTGCTGTTATTTAAATCAGATGCACGAAAAATTTTCAAACAAACAGGACAAGCGTTAGGGGCTTTCCACATTGGAGCATTAGGTACCTGCATTGGAGCGATAATTGCTTATCTAGTCTTTAAAGGTATAAATAAAGACATTGTTCAAATGGCACCTGTAATGGTTGGCAGTTATTCTGGTGGTGGAGTAAACTTTTTTGCTATGATAGATACTTTTAAACCAGATTCATCAGTAGTAGGTGCAACATTAGTTGCAGATAATATTATAATGGCTGTATTTTTTATGTTGTCTATGTATCTTCCCGGAACTAAATTTTTTAGGAAACATTACAACCATCCACATGAACTTGAATTAGAAAACAGCGTAAAATTAGAAGAAGGAAAAAATCTGCAAGCAGATTATTGGAAAGCTAAAGAAATATCATTAATAGATATAGCGTTAGCAATAGCAGCAGCATTTATAATTTCAGCAGTTTCAGTTAAAATAGCTGGCTTTATAAGTGTTCATACAACTGGAATTATTCAAGTCTTCTTTGGCAATACTTTTGTAATTTTAACTACTTTATCTTTAATCTGTGCTACAGCATTTCCAAACTTTTTAGGTAATATTAGAGGTACCGATGAAATTGGAACATATTTAATATATATATTCTTTACTGTAATTGCAATACCAGCCGATATTGTTCAATTAGTTACAAAAGCACCATTACTCTTCGTCTTTATAGGTATAATAGCAAGCTGTAATTTAGGCAGTTTATTAATATTTGGAAAACTGTTTAAACTTAATATTGAAGAATTATGCTTAGCATGTAATGCAACATTAGGAGGGCCGACAAGTGCAGCGGCAATGGCTATAGCAAAAGGTTGGAAAAAACTAATAGTTCCCGGACTGCTAGTAGGTTTATGGGGTTACATTATAGGTAACTATTTAGGAATTATTATTGGTAATTTATTAGGACTCTAGATTTATGCAATGTCCTACTGACACATAACAATCCTAATTTTCATATAATGTTTATATATTTGACAATATTTTTGAAATTATTGGAGTGGTTATATGGCAAAAAAGGTATTTGTATATAATAATGATAAAAATAGCATAGAAACCTATTATTTAAACGAGTGGGAGGCTATGCCTTATGTAGAAGGTAATACATTAACTGTTGGTGAATTTATGGGAAGCTCAAATTCTCCTACTTTATGGACAGATAAAAGAGTAATGGAATGCTGGAATACATTAAGAAGTGCATGGAACAAACCTTTATATGTTGGATATGCCTTTAAAAGAATATGGGAAGGTGGACACGGTTTTCAGTCACTACATCAATGATGACCGGGCTAAGATTCATTGAAATTTCAATACTTATTATACCTCGTAAATTCAAAAAAATCCAGAAATTTTTTATTTTGATATTTTCATGTCTATTTTTAACTTAAAATCATCTGGCTTTGCACCATGTTTTTTATAATATGTTATCCTAGATATAGTCGATTTTAACAGCTTGTTTTTTTTATCAGGAGTCAGATTATCATAAACATCAAGTATGTTTTTAATTTGAGGAATAAGAACTTCATTATCAATGTTTTCTTCTTCCTCTTTTATTTCATCATCTATACTTTTAAAATTCTTCTTTAAAGTTTCAAGCTCACTAGATAATACTCCATTTCTTTTAAGAAAAGTATCAGTATCATAAATTTCCTGCTCAAGAAGTTCATACGTTTTATTAATCTGCTGCTGCTTTTTTTTAAGATTTTCTTCCAATATAGATTTTTTATACAGCAGTGCATCTGTTTTACTTTCAACTGCTTTTCCTTTAACCTCAGCAAGAAGACTGTTCAAATGTTCCTTAAGGTCATGAATCAATCTTTTTTCAACTCTAATAATGTTAGTTCCAACAGTACCGCACCTTTTACTGCATACTAATCTAAGTGCTTTATTATCCTCCTTTAGAACCATAGCATAACCGCAGCTGCATTTAATAATACCAGCAAGAGGATTCCTTATACCAGTATTAGTTCTTGCTGGTGGATTATATCTAGCCTTAGCTTTTTTCTGCGCCTGCTGCCATAAATCATAAGATATGATACCTTCATGTTTCCCATCAACAGCCAGATAATTAGGGTTGAGTTTAGATTTAGTTCCTTCCTTCGAAGCTTTATATGTCCTTTTACCGAAAGTTATCTTGCCAGCATATGTTTCGTTGTGTACAATCTTTTTTATAGTTCTAACAGACCAATTTGTATTACTAGATGCATTTTTAAGACCTAATCTAGATAATTCATTGCAAATTTGTACAGCACCTTTGTCTTCATTTACATACATATCAAATATTATTTTTATTATTTTAGCTTCTTCAGGAACAATTTCAAGAGTATAATTTCTACCTGATTTTATTTTCTTATACCCAAAAGGAGCTGTACCGTGTACATAATATCCATCCTCAGCAGAAGATACTCTTCCTCTGTACAAACGGTTTTTAATAAGATTGAGCTCCTGCCTAGCGATAAAAGATTTAACATCAGTATGAAGCATATCTGTTTCATCGTTAAGGTCATAGACCTTTTGAGGAGTAATTATTTTAATGTCATTATCCTTAAAAGTATCAAGAATTATTCCTTGATCCTTCATGCCAGACCTTCCAAGTCTATCTATATCCATGCACAGAACAGCATCAAATTTATTATCCTCAGCTTCTGCCAAAAGCTTCAACATTTCAATTCTATTAAAAAGCTGTCCACCTGATACTATTTCTTCTTTAATATCAATAACATTAAGATTTTCCTTATTTGCATGCTCTAAAAGTATCTTTTTATGAGCAGAAAGAGTATCAATACCGCACTGCTCCTTCTCCAAATCAGCACGAGATTTTCTCAAATACATGCAAGTTCGCATAATTTCACCTCTCTTTCAATTATAAGTATTAAGT
>JAHDQO010000019.1 GCA_018433765.1 Tissierellales bacterium | reverse complement strand
CAAACCCGAATTTCATCGTTGTTGCCTCAATCGAGAATGCTCACGTATTTCTATATACGCTCCGCTTACTCGCTTTCGGCACGCCTCGAACTTCGAGTTTCTCAAAAGCCTGCCATCTTGTTGACTTTGTCAACAATCTGAGCTATCTGACTAAGATAGCTTTTTTGTAACTTATTATATTGAGATATCTACTCTCTATTAATAAAATAGACGTTTTTTCGACGTGAATAAAATACAATAAAACTAATATTATAGTAGGAGGTACTTGGAATGATAAATAATATTGATATTTCTAATGCAATGACAATTAAGCTTGACGATGAATTACCAGCATATCCTAAGTTTGAAGAAGGATATAGAAGAGCTCCGAAAAGAGAACTTACGTTAAATGAAAGAGAAATTAAATTAGCACTTAAAAATGCACTTCGTTATATACCCGAAAAATTTCATGAAGAATTAGCGCCAGAATTTTTAGATGAACTTTTGACAATGGGCAGAATTTATGGATATAGATTTAGACCAGAAGGTAAAATTTATGGCAGACCTATTGACGAATACAAAGGGAAATGTGTTGAGGGAAAAGCTTTTCAAGTAATGATTGACAATAACCTTGATTTTGATATTGCTTTATATCCTTATGAATTAGTTACATATGGAGAAACAGGTCAAGTTTGCCAAAACTGGATGCAGTACAGACTTATTAAAAAATATCTTGAAGAACTTACTGATGATCAAACATTAGTAGTTATGTCAGGACATCCATTAGGATTATTCAAATCACATAAAACAAGTCCTAGAGTAATATTAACAAATGGTTTAATGATTGGAATGTTTGATAATCCAGAAGATTGGGCAAAAGCTACAGCTATGGGAGTATCAAGTTATGGACAAATGACAGCTGGTGGATGGATGTATATAGGACCTCAAGGAATAGTACATGGAACATTTAATACACTATTAAACGCAGGAAGAATGAAATTAGGTATACCTTCAGACGGTGATTTAAGCGGACATTTATTTGTAACATCTGGCTTGGGCGGTATGAGTGGAGCACAAGCAAAGGCAGTAGAAATTTCACGTGGAGTTGGTATAATAGCTGAAGTAGATTATTCTAGAATAGTTGACAGACATGAACAAGGCTGGGTTTCAAAAATGACAGATAATATAGAAGAAGCGTTTAAGATAGCAAATGAATATATAGAAAAAAAAGAACCTATGTCTATAGCATACCATGGAAATATTGTTGACTTATTACAGTATGCAGTAGATAATAATGTTAGTGTAGAGTTATTATCAGATCAAACATCATGTCATGTTCCATATGATGGAGGATATTGTCCTCAAGGTCTAACTTTTGAAGAGAGAACAGAAATGCTAGTCAAAGACAAAGAAAAGTTTAGAAAACTAGTTGATGAATCATTAATTAAACATTTTAAACTTGTTAAAGAATTAGTAAATAGAGGAACATATTTCTTTGATTATGGTAACGCATTTATGAGAGCAGTTTTTGATGCTGGTGCAAAAGAAATATCAAAGAATGGCGTAGATACAAGTGAAGGTTTTATATTCCCATCATATGTTGAAGACATTATGGGACCTATGTTATTTGATTATGGATATGGACCATTTAGATGGGTATGTTTAAGCGGAAAACATGACGATTTAGTTAAGACTGACCATGCAGCTATGGAAGTTATAGATCCTAATAGGAGAGGACAAGATAGAGATAATTATGTATGGATTAGAGATGCAGAAAAAAATCAATTAGTAGTAGGTACTCAAGCAAGAATTTTATATCAAGATGCTTTAGGCAGAAGAGATATTGCACTTAAATTTAATGAAATGGTTAGAAACGGTGAAATTGGACCTGTTATGTTAGGAAGAGATCATCATGATACAGGTGGAACAGATTCACCATACAGAGAAACTTCTAATATAAAAGATGGAAGTAATATTACTGCAGATATGGCAGTTCACTGTTTTGCAGGTAATGCAGCTAGAGGAATGAGCTTAGTAGCACTTCACAATGGTGGAGGAGTTGGAATTAGTAAATCAATTAATGGTGGTTTTGGTATGGTTCTTGATGGAAGTAAAAAAGTAGATGAAATACTTAAAAAATCTATACCTTGGGATACAATGGTAGGAGTATCAAGAAGGAATTGGGCAAGATGTGAAAACTCAATAGAAACTGCTGTTGAATACAACAAACAAAACAAAGGTGAAGATCATATAACAATAGCTTATGTAGCAGATGATGATTTAATAGAAAAAATATACAAGAATAAATTGAAATAAATTAAAAATGCAAAATTATAACTTTTATGATAATAAAATAGACAGAAAAATAAAGGAGAATTTTCATGAATAAAATAGTAGAATGTGTGCCTAATTTTAGTGAAGGCAGAGACTTAAATAAAATTGAAAAAATTGTTGAAGCATTTAGAGGTAAGAAAGAAGTCAAATTACTTGATTACAGCAATGATGAGAATCACAACAGATGTGTTGTTACAGTAGTAGGAGAACCTGAACCATTAAAAGAAGCTGTTATAGAAGCTATAGGAAAAGCAGTAGAACTTATTGATTTAACAAAGCACGAGGGACAGCATCCAAGAATGGGAGCAGTTGATGTTATACCTTTTATTCCTATAAAAAATGTAACAGTAGAAGAAGCTGATGAATTAGCTAAAACTGTTGCTAAAGAAGCATCAGATAAATTTGACCTTCCATTTTTCTTATATGAAAAATCAGCAACAGCACCACATAGAGAAAATCTTGCTAAAATAAGAAAAGGACAATTTGAAGGAATGGCAGAAAAAATGCAAGATGAAATGTGGAAGCCTGATTTTGGTCCAAAAACTATTCATCCTACAGCAGGTGTTACTGCAATAGGAGCTAGAATGCCTTTAGTAGCTTATAATATAAACCTTGATACAAACAATCTAGAAATAGCTAACAAAATAGCTAGACAAATAAGACATATAAGTGGTGGATTCAGATATTGCAAAGCAATAGGAATAGAATTAGAAGATAGGGGAATAGTTCAAGTTTCTATGAACCTTACAGATTATACAAAAACAGCTGTTTACAGAGCTTTTGAAACAGTTAAAATGGAATGTAAAAGATATGGAGTTAATGTAATAGGAAGTGAAATAATTGGATTAGTTCCTATGCAAGCACTTGTAGATACAGCAGAATATTATCTTGGTCTAGAAGATTTTTCAATTGACCAAGTATTAGAAACAAGACTATAAAAAGATAAAAGATTTCCTAAGATAAAAGTTAAAAGATAAAAGTGAAAAACTATGGAAGTTTTACTAACGTAAAATAGTAAATCTTATTAAAATCAAAATAGATTCTTCGACTATACAGAATGATGTACACTAGTCATCTTGAGATTGTCGAAGAATCTAATATTAAAGAGACATAATAGTTTGTAGATTTAGTGCTGTATTATTTTGTATATAAATGATAAGATTTACGAAGTAATGAGTAAATCAACCCAAAATTATCAACTATCAATTATTAATTGTATAAAATTGGAGGTGAGTTAATGAGTAAAATGATTATAAAAAATGCATCTGAACTTGTAACATGTAAAGGGAAAAGTCCTAAACATGGAAAAGAAATGTCGGATATAGGTATTGTTAAAAATGGTGCAGTAGTAATAGAGGATGGAAGAATAACTGATGTAGGAACAACAGAAGATATATTACAAAGATATAAAGAGAATGATTTTAAAATTCTTGATGCATCAAATAAAGCTGTATTACCGGGCTTTATTGATTCTCATACTCATTTTATTTTTGGAGGATATAGAGCAGACGAATTTTCATGGAGACTCAGAGGAGATAGCTACATGGATATCATGAATAGAGGTGGCGGTATAGTAAGCACAGTAAAATCAACAAAAGAAGCTTCCTTGGAAGAGTTGATATCAAACGGTAAAAAACGTCTTGATTCGATGATTGGTTTTGGTGTAACTACTGTCGAAGGAAAAAGTGGATATGGACTTGATTTAGATACAGAAATCAAACAGCTTGAAGCAATGGCTAGTTTGCAAAAAACACATCCAGTGGATATAGCACCTACTTTTCTTGGCCCTCACGCAGTTCCAAAAGAATATAAAGGAAGAGAAGATGAATTTATAGATTTTCAAATAGAAAAGGTTCTTCCGGTTGTAGCAGAAAAAAATCTAGCTGAATTTGCTGATATATTCTGTGAAAAAAATGTATTTTCAATAGGGCAGTCAAGAAAATTCTTAAAAAAGGCAGCAGAATATGGATTGAAGTCAAAAATTCATGCTGATGAAATAGTACAATTAGGTGGTGCTGAGTTAGCGGCAGAGTTGGGTGCTGTATCAGCGGATCATTTACTTCAAGCTTCTGATAAGGGGATAAAAGCTATGGCTGAAAGCGGTGTTATTTCAACATTGTTACCTGCTACTGCATTTTGTCTAAAAGAAGAGTATGCTAGAGGAAGATATATGATAGATAAAGGTTGTGCTGTTGCACTTGCAACTGATTTAAATCCGGGAAGTTGCTTTACAAATTCTATACCTCTTATTATTTCTCTAGCAGCTTTATACATGCGAATGAATATAGAAGAAATAATAACAGCTCTTACAATAAATGCAGCAGCAGCAGTAAATAGAGTTGATACTATTGGCAGCATTGAAAAAGGAAAAAAAGCTGATATAATAATTCTTGAGTATCCATCTATTAACTTTTTACCATATCATGCAGGAGTGAATATTGTAGAGACAGTTATAAAAGACGGAAAAATAATAATATAATAGATAAAAGTTAAAAGTGAAAAATTATGTAAGCTTTACTTACGTAAAGCAAAAAAACAATAAAATGAGTAACTATTAACTAGAAATATGATAGTTTCATTAATTGTAGAAAACCTATAAATTCAAAATTAAGACCGCATTAAATTATAATTCAATGTTATTCTGTGTAATTTTGTGGTTATATAACGAAAGGATGTATTACTATGAAGAACTTAAAACTAACAGAATTTGTACAAGAAACTGCTTCAAATGCGCCTGTGCCAGGTGGTGGAAGCATAGCAGCAGTAAGCGGTTCACTAAGTGCTGCTTTAGCTGAGATGGTTGCAAACTTAACTGTAGGGAAAAAGAAATATGCAGAAGTTGAAGAAGAAATGAAAGAAATTCAGCAGAAAGCAAAAAAAATAAGAGAAAAACTTCTAAATGATATAGAAAGAGATTGTCAAGCATTTAATAAAGTAATGGCAACATTTAAACTTCCAAAAGAAACAGATGAAGAAAAGTCAAAAAGAAAAAATGCTATCCAATCAGGATTAAAATTAGCAGCAGAAGTACCTTATGAAATAGCGGAAGAAGCATTAAGCATTTTGCCTTTAGCAGAAGTAGTAGTTGAAAAAGGAAATTCAAATGCTGTTACAGATGGTTTGGTTTCAGCTATGATGGCAAGAACTGCTGTTTTATCAGCGTTGTTAAATGTAAAAATAAACCTTTCTTCTATAAAAGATGAAGAATATGTAAAAGAAATGACAGAAAAAGTTAAAAAGGCAGAGCAGAAAGCCATAGAATATGAACAAAAAATATTAAATAAATCACCATTTTAATGATATAATATGAAAGACTCAAATCAAAATGAGTCTTTTATTTTTAATAAATAGTAAAAATAAAAATTTGTGAATTGTATCAAATTTCCAACTAATTATCAACTATCAATTATAAAAAATAGAAGTAAGGTGTTAAATATGGAAAATAATATAGGTATAGGTAAAATATCACTACTTTTTGCTATTAATGATGAGAAAGAAGAATTTATAGAAAAATATGAGAAACAAGGATATATGTTGTATAAAGGTCAAGCTGGAGCTATGGATGCTAAAAAAATAGTAGCAGCAATAGAGACTTCTGCACTTAGGGAAGATATAGTTAGAGAAAATTACCATGAAGAACATGCGCTCTATCATGCTATAATGGAAGCGTTTAGTGGATACTGCCGAGGACAAGTAGTATTAGGAGAAGTGCTTAGGTCAGCAGGTCTAGTATTTACGATTGTAAGAGGTAATCTCATTGCAGGCGATAAATCATCAGGCGAATGGCTGGCAGTAGTATTATATGGTCAAATAGGATCCCCAAGAAGGGGATTCGAGCATGAAGCTATAGGATTAGGTATACAATCAATATAATAATTAAATATCATTATCTAAAAGAGAAATGGTGAAATCATGTTTGATTTAAGAATTAAGTTAATTGGGTATCCTGAAATCAAGAAAAATAGTGAAGTAGTTTTCTTTCCATATAAAAAAGCAGAAGGAATATTGTACATGCTTTTAATTGAAGAACAAATGGAAAGAGAGAAAATTTGTAATTATTTTTGGCCAGATACTAATTCTCAAACTGCAAAGAAAAATTTAAGGAATGCTGTATATAATTTACGAAAAAAACTAGGGGATGATATAATATTATCTCCTAAACGTTCTATACTCAAAATAAATAAAGAAATTATTACTGAAATTGATATAGACAATTTTATTAGTAAAGATATTAATAAAGATAAAGATTTAAAATCAATAATAAAAATGAGCACTCAAGAGCTTTTAGAGGGCTTTTATATTGGAAATTTATATGAATTTGAAAACTGGTTATATATGAAAAGAAGTGAATTTATAAATAAATATAATGAATTTTTAAATAACCTTCTAAAAAGCAATATTAATAATGCTTTAAAAATATTAATTTGTCAAAAACTAATAGAAGTTGATCAATTTGATGAGAAAAGCTATATAAAACTAATAGATTTATATAAGATTGAAGGCAATTATAAAAAGTGCATAGATGTTTATAATAAATTAGAAAAGAAGTTGAGCGAAGAATTATCAATAACTCCATCTAAAGAAGTAATTGATATGGTAGAAAAAATCTTAATTAAGAGACAAATTAAATTTGTAAATCAAAAAAAGAGTAGCGAAATTTGCTTTGGAAGGGAAAAAGAAATAGAACTAATAAATAAAAATTATAATTTGTTTTTACAAAATAATGAATTTAGTAATTACCTTTTATATGGAGAAGCAGGAATTGGAAAAACTAATCTTATAAATACTTTAATTAGTAATGTCGATAATTGTTTTATTCTAAAAATGAATTGCTATCAATTTGAAGAAGATTATAGCTATGAGTCTTGGAAAACACCACTAGATCAGATATCTGAAATAATTAAAAATTATAACATTGAAATCCCTTGTATTATAACTAAGAATATAAATTCTTTATTTCCTTCTTTTGTATCTAAAGATGATATGGATAATTATATAGATGAGGAGAGAAATTATAAACTCATACAAAAATCTATATTAAATATTTTTTCAATTATTAATAAAATAAAAAAAATAATATTAGTAGTTGAAGATATTCATTGGATTGATAAAACAAGTTTAGAAATACTTAGAGCTTTAATTTCTAATAAAATAAGCAATATTTTTATATTAATGTCTTGTAGAAATATTAATAAAGAAAAGATTGATAAATTCTTATACTATTTGAAGAATAGAAAATTAATTAATATTATTAATTTAAAAAGATTTAGTGAAAAGGAGACAAAAGAATTAATAAATCATTTTATAAAAATAGATAAAAAATCACAAGATATTATCTATAAAGAGAGTGAAGGAAATCCTTTATTCATCATGGAATATATTAATAATATTCAACAAAATAAAGATTTTAATATATTGAATTCAAGAGCTGGAGATGTAATTAAGAGTAGAATTGTAAATATACCATTAAAATGTAGAAAACTATTAGAAATATGTTCTGTTTTTGTAGAATTCATTCATTTAGAAGCATTAGAGAATATTACTAAAATGTCTAAGATTGATATAATTGATATATTAGATGAATTAATGAGCAGAAAATTAATAAATGAAGATAGTAATTTAAAAGGTGAGATTGTATTATATTTTTCACATAGTAAAATAAAAACTTATTTATATAATTCAATGTCAGAATCTAAAAAGTCATTATTACATAGTAGATTTGCTGAATATTATGAATTACTTCTTAATGATAATAATAATCGTAGTACTTATTTTCCAAAACTTATTTATCATTATCAAGCATGCGACAATAAAATAAAACATTTTGAATATAGGTTAAAAAGATTTACAAGGTTGGTCATGATGAACCATGAAATGTTTCCTAATATAGAAGAATATAACATAAATGATGGAGTTGCAGTATATTTAGATAAAAATGAAATTAACATAGAAATAAATAAATTAAAGAAAATGTATAATGAATTAAAAAATAATGGAAATGATGAATATTTTGAGGAGTTAAAAATAATCTATTTACATATTATTGGAAGAATGCATATAGGTATGGGTAATGAAAAAGAGGGGGAAGAACTTACACGTAATATGATTAAAACTTCTGAAAAAATATATAATCATAATTATATTTTAAAAGGATGTTTTAATTTAATACATTTAAGTATAAATACATTTAATCTAAATATGATGCAAGATTCAATTTCACATGCAGAAAACAAATTACATTTAATAGATGATAGAGGGTTAAAAGCAAAATTAATGAGATTAAACGGTTATATGAAGATATTAAATGGAAATTATTGCGAGGGAGAGAGACTTTTAGAAGAGGCAATAGGTATTTTTGTAGAACCTGAATATATAGAAAAGTATATTCTTAATGTTGCAGCCTCCTATTTATATATTGGAGAAAGCAGGAGACTTCAAGAAAAGTTTGAAGAAGCACTGTTATATTATGATAAATCATATAATATATTTAAAGAAAAAAGACTCATAACAGGTATGGCAATAGTACTTTCAAATATAGGTAGGACATACTATGAAAATGAAAAAATTGATAAATCTAAAGAGCTTTTAGTAAAATCGTTGAAATATTATAACAAAATTGTGTTTATATGGGGAAGATTTATAACACATGGATATCTGTCACTTATATATGCTAGAGAAAAAAATGAAAAATTAAGTTATAAACATTTCAATGAGGCATTTAACTGTATTAACAAAACAAAGAATATATATGAAAAAGGAGTTATGTGTAGAATCGAAGCAGAAATAATTCTAATAACGCAGAAATTTAAAAATCATGAAGATTTTATAGAGTTAATTAAAAGTAACATTAACAATTGTTTTCAAGGGAAAATAAAGTGCTTTGAAAATTGTGCTATGACATATGAAAAAACAATAATAAAAAAATTGATTAAAAATGAAAAAGTAAGTAATGTGCTTATACCAAGCAGCTAAATCGGCTCATTATAATATCCCGTCAACTTTGTGATATTTATACCTATCGAGATTTTTTGACTTTTTATGGACTATTCATTTATATAATATGTTTAAGCGTCTACAGTCATTTTTAATGGATGTTCATTTCAAAGATTACATAGTAAATTTTGAAATTTATCATCATAAATATATCATGCAAGGAGGAAACATATGTCAAAAGAAATGAGTATGTCTGATAAAAAATCAGGAAATCAAAAAGCTACGCTTAGAAAAAGTATTTTTTTACCTATGTCCATTTTATTTGTATTAGTTATTATTGTTGGAATTATTGCGCCAAAAGCATTTTATGATGTAGAAAATGCTATAGTAGGTTTTGCTTTTGATTGGTTTGGATGGCTATTTCAGATAGCAGGTAATATTTTCTTATTTATATGCCTTTGGATAATGGTATCAAAGAAAGGAGATATCTTACTTGGAGGAAAAGATGCACAACCAATAATGAGTTGGTGGAATTGGTTTGCTATATCTCTTTGTGCAGGTATAGCAACAGGTATATTATTCTGGGGTATTGCTGAGCCAATCACGCACTTTATGTCTCCACCTGCTGAGCTAGGTATTGAAGCAGGAACTGAATCAGCGGCAATGTTTGCTATGACTCAAACAAATATTCACTGGACATTTATTCCTTATGCTATGTATTCTATTGCTGGTGTGGGGATAGCGTTTGCAACATTCAATATGAAATTACCCTATCATGTAAGTTCAATTCTTTATCCTATATTTGGTAAAAAAATTAAAGGGACTATTGGAAATATTGTAGATAATACTTGTTTATTGGCTATGGCAGGAGGAGTTGCAGCTGTTTTAGGAGTTGCAGCGATGCAAATTAGCAGTGGACTAAATATTCTATTTGGTATAACTTCTGGGAAAATAGTATGGGTAGCAATTCTTGCTGTAATAGTTGTTACATATATTGTTTCATCATATACAGGATTAAATAGGGGAATAAAGTGGTTATCAGACAAAAATTCTAAATTATTTTTAGCACTAATGGTATTTATATTTATATTTGGACCTACTAAATTTATATTATCATTTGGGACTCAATCAGTTGGACATTTTATACAAGATTTCTTTGTAAGAACTCATTATTTAAGTCCAATTGATGGTTCAGCTTGGCCTAGATGGTGGCCTATATATTATTGGGCAATTTGGTTAGCTTATGCTCCATTAACAGGTATGTTTTTAGCAAAAATTTCAAAAGGTAGAACGTTAAGACAATTTATGCTAATGAATCTTATAATACCAGCAGCATTTGGTTTTATATGGTTTGCTGTATTTGGAGGTTCGGCTATACATCTTGAATTAAATGGAGCAGGTATATGGAATGCAATTCAAAATAATGGGCTAGAAGTTTCTGTATTTGCATTTTTAAAGAATTTTCCACTATTTAAAATAATGAGCCTTTTGTTTATAGTAGCAGTTTATGTATCTGTTGTAACATTATGTGACTCTATGACGACTACAATATCTTCACTGTCTACATCCGCATACAAAAATGCAAGTATTGAACCGCCTAATAATGTTAAAATATTCTGGGGGCTGATAATGTCATCAATTGCCATTATTAATCTTTTAGCTGGAAAGGCAGGAGAAATTAGCGGTATAGATGCAACTAAGCAGATTGCTACTGTTGCTGGCTTTCCTACATTATTCTTAATGCTGGCAATAGCATTCTCAGTTGTAAAAATGATGGTAAAAGAAAAAGATTACGATATAGTAAATAGACCTGAGACAGCTATAATTGATACAGAAGCTCTAGAATAACAATTTTAAATAAATGATTATATTAAATTTAATTTTCTCAAGAAAAGAGGATTTTTGATGAAAACAATTATACTAAATGGAAGAGAATTGAGTTTTGAAAATGTATATAAAGTAGCTCATAATGAAGCAAAGATAGAGATTTCAGAGGATGCAGAAATTAGAATAAAAAAATCAAGAAAAATAATATTTAAGTTAGCGAATGATGGATATCCTGTATATGGACTTAACAGAGGAGTTGGTTGGAATAAGGATAAATATGTTTTTTCAGAATTCTTTCAAAGATATAATGAGAACCTTATAAATGCACACTGTGTAGCTGTGGGACCAGAAGCAGATATAGAAGAAGTGAGAGCTATGATGATTGTGAGATTAAATACAGCATTACACGGTTCAGCTGGGATAGATCCCAAAATACTTCATTTATACAAAGATTTCTTAAATAATGATATTGTACCAGTTGTGCCTAGGAGAGGTTCTGTCGGAGAAGCAGACATAGCAACATTATCTCATATTGGGTTAGCTATGATAGGTAAAGGAGAAGTTTTTTATAAAGGTAAAAGAATGTCTGCATGTGAAGCTATATCTAAAGCAGGGTTAGAGATAGCTGTACTTGGACCTAAGGATGGATTAGGAATAGTTTCATCTAATGCTCATTCTGCTGGATTAGCTACCTTAATGGTAAAAGAAGTAGAGGATATAATTAAAGTGTCTAATATTGCATACTGTTTAGGTATGGAAGGACTTAATGGTAATATAGAATCTTTAGATAAAAGTGTCAATGCAGCGAGAAAATTTAATGGTCAGATCGAGTGTGCAGCTCAATGCAGAAAATACTTAAAAGGAAGTTATTTGCACAAACCTCATGAAGGAAGAGCATTACAGGATTCATTAGCATATAGAGGAGCGTTTGCTATTAATGGAGCTGTATTAGATGCTTTAAACTATGTTAAGCATAATCTTTTAATACAAATTAATACACCAGATGATAATCCATGCGTTCTTGTTGATGAAGAGAGGTTATCTGTGAGTACGAATTATGAACCAATAACTTGGGTAATTGGAATTGAAATGCTGAATATAGCACTAAATCATATGTCTAAAACAGCATGTCATAGAACAATTAAACTTGCTGATCCATCATTCACTAAATTATCAAGATTTCTAACTCCATCTGAAGGTAATGTAATAGCGTATGGAACAATACAAAAATGTTTCACTTCTTTAGATACAGAAAATAGAATGATGGCAAATCCATCTTCTATGGACTATTTTTCTCTAGCTGGAAATATAGAAGATCACGCTAATAATTCACCACTAGTAGTTGATAAACTAATCAAAATAGTAGATAATTTGAGATATATAATAGGGATTGAATTAATGCATGCGGTGCAGGCTATAGATTTGTGTGGTGAAAAGAACTTAGGTGAATATACTAAGAAAGTATATGAAGTCATAAGAGAAAAAATACCGTTTGTAGACAAAGACAGGTGTTTAAGTGTTGATATTAATAAAGCTTATAATATAATAAAATCAGGTAAACTACTTGATTTGTAAAATAATATTGACTAAATATAAAAAATATATTAAAATTAAATTAATAAAATAAATTATGCCTAAAGATATTAGAAAATAGGAGGCGAATTTTAACATGTTATTGTTAAAGTTCGTCTTTTTTGTTTCTAAAATTAGAAAAGGAGGAACATAAATGGATAAAGTAATTATTGATGGTAATAGCTTAACACTAGAGCAATTAGTAAAAGTATGTAGAGAGAACGTAGAAGTAGAATTAAGTAAGCAGGCAAAAGAAAAAGTTATAAAATCTAGAAAAATAGTTGATAAATTTGTTGATCAACAAAAAACAGTATACGGTATAACAACAGGTTTTGGTAAATTTAGCGATGTAACTATTTCTAAAGAAGAAACAAAACAATTACAAAAAAATTTAATAATGACTCATGCAGTTGGTGTAGGCAATCCACTAGATGTAGAAATAGTAAGAGCGGTTATACTATTAAGAGCAAATGCATTATCTAAAGGATATTCAGGTATAAGGTTATCAACATTAGAAACACTTATAGAGATGCTTAATAAAGGAGTACATCCTGTGATACCTGAAAAAGGTTCTTTGGGTGCTAGTGGTGATTTAGCACCGTTATCTCATATGGTATTAGTAATGATTGGTTTAGGAAAAGCTTGGTATAAAGGCGAAAGAATGTCTGGTAAAGAAGCTATGAAAAAGGCTGGCATAGAAACTGTTGAATTAACTTCAAAAGAAGGATTAGCTTTAATTAATGGTACACAAGTGATGACTGCTATAGGAGCTTTAACAGTATATGATGCAGTAGAATTATTAAAAGCTGCTGATATAGCAGCATGTCTGTCATTTGAAGCACAAAACGGTATAGTAACAGCACTAGATAAAAAAGTTAATGAAGTTAGACCTCATAAAGGACAAATAGATGCAGCAGTAAATATGCTTAAGATTCTTGAAGGAAGCAAAATGACAACTAAACAAGGTGAATTAAGAGTTCAAGATGCTTATTCATTAAGGTGTACTCCTCAAGTTCACGGAGCAAGCAAAGATGCAATAAATTATGTAAAAGAAAAAGTAGAAATAGAAATGAATTCTGCTACAGACAATCCTCTAATATTTGGAGATACATTAGAAGCTATTTCAGGTGGTAACTTTCATGGACAGCCTATGGCATTGAGTTTTGACTTTATGAGTATAGCATTGGCTGAAATAGCAAACATATCAGAAAGAAGGCTTGAAAGATTAGTAAATCCTGCATTAAGTGGGTTACCTGCTTTCTTAGTTGAAAAAGGTGGGATTAACTCAGGATTTATGATAGTTCAATATTCAGCAGCATCTTTAGTTTCTGAAAATAAAATTCTTGCACACCCATCAAGCGTTGATAGCATACCTTCATCAGCAAATCAAGAAGATCATGTATCTATGGGTACAATTGGAGCAAGAAAAGCAAGAGAAATACTTAAAAACTCAAGAAATGTTGTAGCAATGGAAATAATGGCAGCATGCCAAGCAATAGACCTAAGAGGTAAAGAACAACTTGGTAAAGGAACTGAAATTGCATATAACTTAGTAAGAAAAGAAGTTCATAAATTAGAAGAAGATAGAGAATTATATGAAGATATAAGAAAATGTGAAAAGCTAATAGCAAGTGAAGAATTAGTAAAAACAGTTGAAAAAGTAATGTAAGTTTTACTTCCCATAGAATAAAAAAATTATAAAAAATATAGAAAAGATATCATTATTGAAATGATATCTTTTTTATATTTATTTTATATAGTTAAAATACAATTAATTAGTGACTAATTGCTGCTAAATTTACTGATAAGCAAAAGTAGTAAATATTGTATAGGAGAAAAAATATGAATAATAAAGAAAGTAAGAAAAAAAGTATTACTTTTACAAAATCTATGATAGTATTTGTCTTTTTATTTGTTTCATTATTCGTTACAATAAAAATTTATGAAGGTTCACCTCATATTCCTTTACTAGTATCAGCTATTATAGCTGGAGTTTTTGCTGTACAGTCAGGATACAAATGGAGTTTTATAGAAGAAGGTATTAAAGAAACAATAAAAATGTCTTCGCAAGCAATAATAATTATGTTAATAATTGGATCAATAATTGGAACATGGATATTAGGTGGAATAGTACCTACGATGATTTATTATGGATTGAAAGTTTTATCACCTGGAATGTTCTTAGTAGCTACTTGTTTTATTTGCTCAATTATTTCACTTGCAACTGGAAGTTCTTGGTCAACTGCTGGAACTGTTGGAGTAGCTCTGATGGGAGTTGGAGTTGGTCTAGGTGTGCCATCAGGAATGACTGCTGGAGCTATAATATCAGGTGCCTATTTCGGTGATAAAATGTCACCACTTTCAGATACTACAAATCTTGCTCCTGCTATGGCTGGAGCTGATTTATTCGATCATATAAAACATATGTTATATACTACTGGACCTAGTTATGTTATTGCAATTATTGTTTATGGTATTTTAGGAATGAAATTTGCTGATAAAAGTATAGATTATAGTACAATAACATTATATACTGAAACTCTTAGCAATAATTTTAATGTATCTCCAGTAATGCTGATTCCACCAATACTAGTTATTTTTATGGTAATAAAGAAAGTTCCAGCTTTACCGGGACTTATAGGTAGTTCGATTTTAGGATGTATATTTGCAGCAATATTTCAAAAAGCAAGTATATCCCAAATGATATCTTCAGCAAATCATGGATTTTCAATAAGTACAGAAGTAGACGTAATTGATACTCTCTTAAATAGAGGAGGTATTCAAAGCATGATGGGAACTGTTTCATTAATTCTTATAGCACTATCTTTTGCAGGAATAGTAGAAAAATCAGGAATGATAAAGGTGATAGTTGAAAAAATATTAACTTATGCAAAAAGTGATAAATCAGTTATAACAGCTACTTTGTTCACAACAATATTTGTTAATTTGGCTACTGGTGTGCAATATGTTGCTTTAATTATTCCAGGAAGAATGTATAAAGATGTATATAGAGAACGAAATTTGCACCCGAAAAATCTTTCAAGGGCGTTAGAAGATACTGGTACTCTAGTAGCACCTTTAATACCATGGAGTACAGACGGAGCTTTTTTGATGGGAGCATTAGGAATATCTCCATTTGCATATATTTCATACTGTATATTAAATATTGTTAACCCAATAGTTTCATTAATTTATGCTCAAACAGGATTAACAATTGAAAAGATAAACATAGAAAAGAATATTTCTAAAAACACATAATTAATATTGTTAATAATCAATAGTAAGATTAATAGTTAATTAATTCTGAGATACATATTTAGAAATTTGCACCATATATTAGTAATAGCTAAGATAGACTCATTTGCAGTGTAATTTGTTATGGGAGGATTATATGTTACTAACTAAATATGTAGATAAATTGCCAATTATACCAACACAACAACCTAGTGATAAAATAGATGGTTTCTATTATTATAAAATGAATATGCAGCAATTTAAACAGAAACTTCATAGAGATCTATTACCAACAACAGTGTGGGGATTCAATGGAAATTATCCGGGACCTATAATTGATGTAAAGAGAAACCAAAATATTAGTGTAAAATGGATAAACAATTTACCTTCTAAGCATCTATTACCCGTAGATACAACAATACATGGTGCTGAAAAAGATGTTCCAAGAGTTAGAACAGTCACACATCTTCATGGAGCAGTAGTACAGCCTGAAAGTGATGGATATCCTGATGCATGGTATACAAATGATTATAAGGTTGTAGGTCCTAAATTTACTAGAGAAGTATATGAATACCCTAACCGTCAAAGAGCAGCAACCCTTTGGTATCATGATCATGCAATAGGCATAACAAGACTAAATATTTATGCAGGTCTTGCAGGAATTTATATTATTCGAGATCCAGCAGAAAATTTTTTATGCCTTCCAAAAGGAGATTACGATATACCACTTTTTATTCAAGATCGTTCCTTTAATGATGATGGTTCACTATTCTATCCATCTCAAACTGATCCACCAAATCCTCATGTAAACCCATCAATAGTTCATGATTTCTTTGGAGATACTATTTTGGTAAATGGTATGGTTTGGCCGTATTTAGAAGTTGAACCAAGAAAATATAGGTTTAGAATTATTAATGGATCTAATTCACGATTTTATAACATTTATCTTTCTAATAAACAACCATTTTATCAAATTGGAACTGACCAAGGTCTTCTTAAATCACCTGTCTTAACTAAAGAAATATTACTTGCACCTGCTGAACGTGCTGAAGTAATATTGGATTTTTCTAGATGCTGGGGACAGAACATTGTCCTTTTAAACAATGCGGTTTCACCGTATCCTAGAGGAGAAGAAGTAGATGAAGATACTACAGGACAAATTATGCAGTTTAGAGTAGTCAAGCATCTTAATAGAATGGATTATAGTTTAATACCGCATAGATTAACGTGTATAACACCTTGGAATGAAAATGATGCTAAGGTAAAAAGAGATTTAACACTTGATAGGAGTGAAGACCAGTATGGTCGTGGATTGATGTTACTTGATAATAGAAGATGGATGGATAAAATTCTTATAAAACCTCAACTTGGAAGTATTGAAGTTTGGAAATTTGTTAATCTTTCAAATGCTACTCATCCAATACATATACATTTGGTAGATTTTTTAGTTTTAGATAGGCAGTCTTTTGATGTTGAACATTATAAGGAAACTGGTAAAATAATCACGACTGGTCCAGTTAAGCTTCCAGATCTAAATGAAAGAGGATGGAAAGACACAGTTCGAGCTAATCCTGGAGAACTAACTAGAATAATAATGAAATTTGTTCCTTATACAGGATTATATCCATGGCATTGCCACATATTAGAACATGAAGATCACGAAATGATGCTTCCTTATGAAGTAATTTATTAGATAGATAATATACTATTGTAATAATTTACAAATTACAGGGCTAATCTTTTCCTTGTAAAAAATTATATTAATATATAAAATATAAATTAGAGATTATCAAATAAATATTTAATATCAATGGAGGTTATCATGTTAGAATCATTAATGGCATATTATACAGGAGGAAGAATTTTATCTATCTCTTTTTTATTTTATTTTCTTGATGCTTTTTCATTTTATACAATGGCACAAAAAGCAAATGTCAGAAATGCATGGATAGCTTTTATACCTATACTACAATTTATTTTATTTTTTCACATGATAGATAAATCAGCTTGGCATATGCTTTTATTATTAATACCTTTTGTAAATTTTATCCTAATAATCGTTTGGTCTTATGATTTATACTTACGATTTGGAATAGAAACGGGAGTAGCTGCATTAATTCTAATATTAAATTTTTTAACAGGCTCATTGGCAGGCAAAATATTCCAACTGTATTTAGCTTTTAGTGATAAAGTAAATTATATAGCATCAAATAGGTATACTGACTATGAGTATTAAAATTAAGTTTCTTTAAAAACTAAATAAGATAGGTTCATATTAATGATGTACAATATGAACCTTTTTTAATGTTTATTTAAATATGATAACAGCAAGAAGTATAAATACCAGTACAGCTCCTAATAAGAATATTGAGTAAGTTATACTGTTCATTTTATATCTAGCATCTTTTAAATCTTCTTTAACAGTTGTTTTTATAAATTCTGTTCTGTTTTCTATATTTTTTTCTAAAGTACTATAATCAAATTTACTTTCATTAGTTTCTTTTTTATTATTATTTATTGAATTAATCAAAGAAGAAAACTCAATAAATTCAATGTTTGAAATATATTTTATCAAAGTATATATAAAATTATAAAATGTAAGAATTATATTATCTACTACATGTAAAACTACAGTACTAATTTTAAATAAAATAATCAATATAGGTTTATATAAATCTTGTTCTAAATTAAACCAATTTATTGAAGGATTTACATAGACTTTTTTATTATCAACTATTGTTATAAGTTTTTTATTAATGAAAAATACATATATTAAGATTCCTAAACCAATGGTTATTAATGCTGATACAATATTTGAAAAAGAATAAAAATTAATATCAAATACACCTGTATTATGAAGATTAAAAATTTCATTTATACCTTCAAATTGATATAAAAACCAATTTGGCTTAAGTCCAAATATTACAATTAAAATTGCAGATGCAACCATAGGAAACAATGCTCTTGAATTTATATCTTTTTTGTAAGAAGCATAATATCTGCTGTTATTCTCAACAAAAATAGCAGTATATAATTTAAATAAATATGCTGTAGTAAATGCACCGCATACGTAAAACAAAATATCTCCTATAATAGCAAGGTTGCTGTGATTAAGATGACCAGCTTCAGTTAAAGCATGATGAATCATAGTTTTACTTGCAAAACCATTGAAACCGGGCATACCGATGATAGCACAAAATCCAATAAAAAATGTAAGCTTTAATACAGGCTTAAATCTACCAAAACCTTGTATGTCATTTATATCAAGTTTGTGAGTAACCATATAAATTATTCCTATACCCATAAAAAGCATAACTTTAAATATAGCATGATTAAATACGTGAAATAAAGTACCATAAACAGCTATTGCTTGATGATCTTTTAATAAACCTATACATCCTATTCCTAATAAAAGATAACCCATTTGACTCATACTGCTGTAAGCAAGATTTTTCTTAATATTGTTTTGAAAAATTGCTAAAAAGCCTCCTGTAAACATATTTAAAAACCCTACTATAACTAAAAATATTGAGAGATAAATATCACATTTCATCATAAAGACAACTGTCAAGATTATTCCAAATATACCTGTTTTAACGAGAATACCAGAAAGTATTGCACTAGCAGGTGTTGGAGCAGCAGGGTGAGCTTTTGGAAGCCAAATATGCAGAGGCACCATACCAGCTTTTACTCCAAATCCTATAATAAATAGTGAACTAATAACGTATTTAATGTTACCTAAATAAGGTAATATATCAGAAAGTTCATTTATATCTAAAGTATTCGTATATGAGAATAATATGAATATACCCATCAATAATACCAATCCGCCTGCTGTTGCCATAATTATATATGTTCTGCCGGCAGAATGAGCTTTCTCATCTTCATCATGTATAATCAAAGGATAAGAAGCAAAAGACATAATTTCAAAAAAGGTAAATAAATTAAGTAAATTTTCAGATATAAATATACCAATGGTACTGACATAAGTAATCATAAAAAATAAGTAGTATCTATTTCTGTGAATATAGTTTATTAGGTATTGAGACGAATATACAGTAATAATAAACCAAACAAAACTAGTAATAAATACAAAGATATATCTAAAACTATTAAGCTTTAAATGAAGACCAGAACCCATTATATAGGGAACAGATATTTCTACAGTATCAGTTTTTATATATTTAAATAAGCATAATACAGCTACAAAATTAATCAAAGTAACGAATATTAAAAAGATATTTCTAATTTTTTCATCTTTGTTACCTAAAAAATAGGCAATAGCAGTACATAAAGATGGAAAAAGAATAATAAATGCTAATAAATTTTCTGCTGACATTATAATCACCGCCTTTTAGAACAACACACTTGATGCTTTTTGTAATACAGATATTAATAAATTAGGGAAAAATCCTGTTATAACACTTATGCATGTTAAAACTATAATTGGCATTAACATCAGATTTCCCGGTTCTTTTATATCAACTTCTGAAGATGGAGGGCCTTTAAAGAATGCAGTTGTAATCACAGGTATTAAGTAACCAGCTGTTAATAAAGCACTCAATAAAAGAATTATTGGTACAAAATAAGCTCCAAGTTCAAGTCCTCCAATTGCTAAGTACCATTTGCTGACAAACCCATTTGCTGGCGGTATACCAATTAATGAAATTGAAGCGATAGTAAAGCATATCATTGTTTTAGGCATACTCTTTCCAATGCCTTCAATTTCACTTATCTCAGTTTTATGATAGTAATGCATTATTGCTCCTACACAGAAGAATAATGTTATTTTTATCATTGCATGAAAAAGCATATGCAGCATACCGCCTATGAAAGCATTCTCTGAGAAAACTACCAATCCTAACATAATATAACCTAATTGGCTGATAGTAGAATACGCTAATCTCTTTTTTAAATTTTGCTGATGTAAAGCTAAAAAAGATCCCATTAATATTGTTAAAAGAACAAAAACAAGCATATAATCATTTCCACCTGTCTGCTCAATTATTTTCCATCCAAATATATAATAAGTCATACGTGTGAGTGAAAAAACACCTGACTTAACTACAGCAACAGCATGGAGTAGTGAACTTACAGGGGTAGGAGCTACCATAGCAGATGGAAGCCATGAATGAAATGGTACCAAAGCAGCTTTAACTCCAAAACCTATAAAAAAGAATATATAAGACATTAGGAAATAATTCTTATTGCTGTTATTAAATAATTTAACTATTCCACCAGCTGTGAAATCAAGATTTCCTGTTTGACTAAAGAATATTATAATTCCAAAAAGAACAAACGCAGCACCAATAAATGAGTATAACAAATATTTTCTTCCGCATTTAAGAGCTTCTTCAGTATCTGAATGTATAACTAAAGGGAATGTACACAATGTTAACATTTCATAAAAAATGTATAATGTTATTAAATTACCTGAGAAAGCAATACCTAAAGTAATACCTAAAGTCATAATAAAAAAAGCATAAAATCTATTTAGATTATGTTCATGACTCATATAGTCAAAAGAATAAAAAGTTGTAAAAATCCAAAGTACAGACACTAACATAGCAAATATTGAACCTAATGTGTCTGGTGCTAAATATATATCTAGCAAATTATTAAATTTTAAAATATGAAAAGATAAACCTTTATAAATAAAGGATGTGTATGCTGTAATAATAAAGTTTACTATAACAGTAAACATAATATATTTTTCAGTTTTCTTAACATTTGGCTTTATTAATAGTATTAATAAACCTGTGATAAAAGGTATTAAAATAGGTAATATTAAAATAAAATCAAACATAAATTCAGTCCTTTCAATTCATTGCTGTCATTATTATTTTTTTAAAAGGCTGTAGATATAAAATTAAGTATATTCTTTGAAAATCCACCTACTAAAACCATTGCAGTCATAAGAAATATAATTGGTAACATTCTATCAATAGAAACACTCTTTGATTTATAAACTTTTCCTTCAAGATTTTCATGTCCAAAAAATCCATTTATAATTATTGGAAAATAGTAAATAACATTAAGAATACTACTTGTTAATATGATAATAACTAAAGACAATCTATTTATTTCTATACATGCTAAGGATAAATACCATTTACTTATGAAGCCGGGAAGTATAGGTATACCTATCATAGAAAAAGCTCCCAGTGTAAAAAGTACAAGAGCTAAAGGCATTTCTTTACCTATACCTTTCAAGTCTGATATTTTTTTACTTCCAACTTTTTCAATCATAAGACCAGAGCAGAGAAACAATGCTGATTTAGTAACTGCATGACCAACTATATGAAATACGGCAGTTGCTACTCCTGCTGGTGTACCTAATCCTATACCAAAAAAAACATAACCCATTTGAGCTATACTTGAATAGGCTACCATTCTTTTCAACTCTTTCTGTGTAATAGCCATGATTGAACCAAAAATCATTCCACAACTTCCAAGTAAAATAATAACATTTAAAATTATAGTCTCATTAACTATTGAAAATGAAAATACTCTATACAATATTTTAATTAAAGTAAAAGCGTATACTTTAATAACTAAACCAGATAATAATGCACTTGATGGAGTTGGTGCGCTTGAGTGTGCATCAGGAAGCCAACCGTGTAAAGGAAACATAGCACTTTTTACGCCTAAACCAACTGTAAACAAAACAAGTATTATTAGTACTGAATTAGGATACTGTGTGTAGTTTTTGATTATAACTTCATGTATTAAGGACATGTTTAAATGTCCAGTTAAAGAATAGATATAGGCTATAGCCATAAGAATAAGTCCAGAACCGACTGTACTCATTATAAGATATTTTATAGTAGCTTTTATGTTAGCTTTTTTATCCTTAATAACTATAATTCCGCAGGAAGCAAGAGTAGAAACTTCTATAAATACGTAACTGTTAAAAAGATCATTTGTGTATATTATACCTAGTAAAGAGGCTAAAAGAAGATTAAGTAAAATATAATAAAAATCAATTTTTTCATTTGGAACTTCGTGTTCAATACTTTTATAAGAATATATGACTATAAGTAAAGATACAAAGGCAAACAAAACACTTAAAACACTTTCAATAGAACCAATATACCAATCAATTCCAAAAAAAGTATTAGGATAACCTGCTTTATAATGAAAGTCACCAATACTTATTACATTTACTAATATAAAAATAGATAAAATTAAAATAACAGCATTTGAAAATATGCTTAATTCTCTAGCAATTTTCTTTTTCCGGACGATAGGTATTGTAAAAGCTGTTATCATTAAAACAAATACATTTATAAGGGGAAAATATTTATACATAATTAATCTCCTTTCATTCTAATTATTTCATCAAGGTCTATAGTTCCATATTTTTCATGTAGTTTTATTGTTAAAGCTAAAGCAAAAGCAGTAGTACTTACTGCTACTACAATGCCTGTAAGCATAAGAGCAGTAGGAACGGGATTGACATAACCTTCAATACCTTTATAACTATTAGTTATTATAGGTGCTTCTTTACCTGATATGTAACCTTTAGCTATAAAAAATAAAAATACTGCTGTGTCCATTATATTCATACCTATTATTTTTTTTATTAAGTTTCTATGAAACATCAAAGTTGCAAATCCTACACCAAATAAAATAATAGAACAAGTTTCGAAATAATTTGTTACTATTCCCATTATTATTTACCGCCTTCCATAAAAAGATCAAAGACAATGTACATAACACAGGCTACTATTATACCTACTAAAATATTTAAGGGAAGTATAAATCCGCCACTTAATATATTTCCAGGGACTCCTATTGGAGGATGAGGAAGATGTGTACCTGATGTTAAAAAACTATACATTTTAATAATTCCATATATTATCAAACAAATACTCATTATTTTAATTAGTAAATTAAAGTTGAACTTGCTTTTTACATAATCTCTACCAAATACCAAATGAGCAATAATGAAACTACAACTCAAAATAGTACCACCTGCGAAACCTCCACCAGGTGAGATATGACCATGAAGTATAATATATACAGCATAAAGCTGAATTGCAGGTATCATAAATTTACAAACTTCTCTCAAAACAATATCATTTTTCATATAATTAACCCTCTTTATAATTAACCACATAAACACACAGTTAAATAGTTAATAGTTGATAGTGTATAATTGATAGTTAATGGTTTAAATTTTCTATATGAAAATTTATTATATTTGTTGCTTTACGGAGTAAAACTTCCATTAAATATTAATTATCAACTATAAAATATCAACTGTTCTTTTTAAGTATTACTATTACCGTAACTGCTGCGGTAAATAAAACTGCTGCTTCTATAAAAGTATCTAAAGCTCTATAGTCTAAAATAATACTTGCTACAATATTCTTAGCACCTGTATCTTTAAGCGAATTTTCGATATAACCATGACTTAATTCGTTATTATCTGGATTGTAGGGATTGCCAAATTCAGGAAGTTCATTAACACCTAAAAGAAGAAGTAATATTAATAAACTGGCAATAAGTATAGCACCTATCTTTCTCATTTCTTATCACCTCTTATTTTCTTTATGGCAATAATAAATAGAAGTGTAGTAATACCTGCTCCAACCGCAGCTTCTGTAATTGCTAAATCAGGTGCATTTAGCTGCTGCCATAATATCGCCATTATAAGGCTGTAGACCATAAAAACTATTACACTAGCAAGTAGATCTTTTACAACAGAGACAGCAATTGAAAAAATTATTAAAGAAATAAGCATAATTATACTAAACAATTCCATATAAAACTCCTACCAAATTTTGTTAAACGTGAAACTAGTAACGAATAACGAAAAATATAGTTAAATTTTCTAAAAGAAAATTTATTCAATAACTTTTAACTTTTTACTATAATTTTTTATCTTTATTTTCTTGTATATAATTAGCCTTTGCAATCAGATGTGTTGAAGTAGGCGATGTAATCCAAATAAATATAATGATTAATAATATTTTTAAAGAAACAAAATTTATTCCATTATAAATAATGAGAGCTAGTAATATTAATACAGTGCCTAAAGTATCACATTTAGCAGTACTATGAGCTCGAGTATATATATCTGGAAACCTTAAAATTCCAATAGTTCCAACAATAAAGAAAAAAAGACCCGATATCAATAAAGCCGAAATTAATATGTTCATAATATATACATTCCTTTAAATTAAATTAACCACGGAAGAACACGGAATGACACTGAATTGTGCTCCGCACCCTTTGAAGTTGATAATTGATAGTTAATAGTTGATAATTTATGGTGTAAATTTTCTTGTAATTCTCATTTCTCAATTCATTATAAATTCTTACTGTTCTATCAATACTTTTGAAATAATAATAGAAGCTATAAAACTTATCAATGCATAAACTAAAGCTGTATCAATAAAATAAGTTTCATGAAATATAAATGAAACTAGTAATATTATAACTATAACTTTTGTTCCTATAACGTTAATTGCTATGATTCTATCAGCGATAGTAGGGCCTTTTATTGCCCTATACATACATAATATTATTGTTATTGATAAAACAATAATAGATATTTTAAATAGCATTGTTTAACTCCTCTATTTTAAAAAGTATTTTTTCAAATCTTGAATTATAAACGCCTTCTTTAAAGCTTTTTCTTAAACAATGTACTTTAAAGACATCATCATTTACAGATATTGTTAAAGTTCCGGGTGTCAAAGTAATAGAATTTGCCAATATCATTTTATAAAAATTATTATTCAGTTTAGTTTTATGTTCAACGATACAAGGACTTAAATTTGGGTTTTTGCTTAACACAATAACTGCAACTTGTATATTAGCCTTTATAACCTCGTAAACAAGAACTGCTATGTAAAGTATATAATATTTTAATTTTCTACCAAATTTAACAAACTTATAGTCTGATAATAAATCATTGTTGTATTTAATTAATAAAATAACAAATAAAATCCCTATTATTCCTGATTGTATTGTAAGTTTTTCAGCAAATATTATCCATAATAAATAGTACAATATTAAGATTATTATTTTTTTCATGTAATCAACTCCTGACAATGTGTAGGGAAAATACAGAAAAGAACTTCAAAACAATGTAATATTAACATAATTGATACATAATAGCAACTAAAATTAATTTTTCTTTAATTTGAATCTAATATAGAATTATATTATAATAATAAAAAAAAGGTAAAAGGGGGTTAAAATGTCATATAAAATAATTACTGATTCAGCTTGTGATCTTCCAAAAGAATTAGTTGATAAATACGAAATTGATATTTTACCTATATATGTTTTTTGTGGTGATAAAGAATATAAAGATAAAGTAGATATAATGCCAGAAGAGATGTTTAAAAGAATGAATGATGGCGATTATTTCAAGACAGCACAAATACCACCACATGTATTTAAAAATAAATTTACAGAATACGCAGAAAAGAATGAGTCATGTATATATATTAGTTTTTCATCAGGATTGTCAAATACATATCAGTCCGCATTAATTGCAAAAAGTGAAATAATAGAAAAGTTTCCTGATTTTGATATTGAAGTTTTTGATTCAAAGTTAACCAGTGGTATGCTTGGATTAATGGTATTAAAAGCTGGTAAAATGGTTAAGAATGGTCAAAGTAAAGAAGCAATATTCAGAATGTTAGAACATTATAAAAAGCATGGAGAACATATTTTTACTGTAGATAATATTGAGTACTTATATAAAGGTGGAAGAGTAAGTAGGACAAGTGCTTTTGTTGGAGGATTGCTGAATATAAAACCTGTATTTGATATTAAAGATGGTGTAATTAGACCAATTAATAAAGTTAGAGGTTCAAAAAAATTAATTAGTAAGATGTTTCACTACATTGATGAAAGACAAGATGATATTAAAAACCAAACAATAGGCATTGGACATAGTGACAATCTTGAAGCAGTTGAAATTGTCAAAAATAAATTAGTTGAAAAATATGGTTGTCAAGAAATAGTAATTGATTATTTTGGTGCTGCTGTTAGTGCTCATACAGGACCAGGCATATTGGCAGTATTTTTTCTAAATAAGAAGTTCATAGAATAAATTTTACAATATTTATTTGATTTATATGTAAAAATAATTTATAATTTTATTAAAAGAAGAAATGAAGGGGGTATATCATGCCTTATAAAATAATTACAGATTCGGCTTGTGATTTACCAAAAGACTTAATTAAAAAACATAATATTGACGTTGTACCTATTTATTTATATTGCGAAGAAGAAGAATATTTGGACAAGATAGATATAGCACCATTAGAAGTACACCAAAGATTAAAAAATGGAGATCTTTTTAGAACAGCTCAGATACCTCCTCAAATTTTTAAACAGAAATTTGAAGAATATGCTAAAAAAAATGAGCCATGTATATATCTAAGCTTTTCTTCTGGATTATCAAGTACATACCAATCTTCAGTCATAGCAAAAGATGAAATAAAGGAAGAATATCCTGATTTTGATATAGAAGTCTATGATACTAAAAGTACATGTGGTATGCTTGGATTAATGGTTCTAAAGGCAGCTGAAATAATAGAAGCAGGAAAAAGTAAAGAAGAATTATACAGAATGCTAGATCACTATAAGAATCATGGAGAACATATCTTTACTGTAGATGATATAGAATATCTCTACAAAGGTGGAAGAGTAAGTAGAACTAGTGCTTTTATTGGAGGTTTGCTGCACATAAAACCTATTTTGGATTTTGAAGATGGAAAGATTAGAGCTTTAGATAAAGTAAGAGGAACAAAAAAATTAGCAAATAAAATAATGGACTATATAGACCAAAGGCAAGATGACATAAAAAATCAAATAGTATCAATAGGGCATAGTGATAACTATGAATTTATGGAAACTATTAAGAACAGATTGATAGAAGAATATGGGTGTAAACAAATAATAACAGAATATGTAGGATCCGTAGTAAGTGCACATTCTGGGCCGGGAACATTAGCTATTTTCTTTCTAAATAAAAGATTCGAAGACTAATTGCGGATTTAGATCCGCAATTTTTTTAAATAATCAAAATAATACAAGGAACAAAATAATAATTAATCCGTCTATATAGACAAACAGGGTGGTAAAAAGATGAAAGATAGTGAAATATTATTGATCAAAAGAAGTCAAAAAGGTGATGTAGAAGCTTTTGAAGAATTGATTAGAGATTATAAAAAAATTGCATTTAATATTGCACTTCGAATATTGAAAAACAAGGAGGACGCCGAAGACATATCTCAAGAGGCTTTAATAAAGGCATATAGTTCTATCGATAGATTTAATATGAAATCAACTTTTAAAACATGGCTTTACAGAATTGTAGTAAATACATGTTTAGATTTCAAACGAAAAAAAACTTTAATTACATACTCTCTTGATGAACCTATAAAAACAGAAACAAGTGAAATTAAAATGCAAATACAAGATAATAAAAGTAATCCGGATGTTATCTTTGAAAGAGAATTAAACTCTAAAATGGTTCTTGAAGCTGTTAATCAATTAGAATATGATTTTAAAACAATAATTATTCTTAGAGATATACAGGGATTTTCTTATCAAGAAATTTCAGAAATACTTTCTTGCAACCCGGGTACAGTCAAGTCAAGACTTAATAGGGCCCGGAAGAAATTAAAAACAGTACTGGAGATAAAGATACAAGAATATGAATACCAAATATGATGATTAAATAGAATATATAGGTTGGTGAATAATATGAACTGTAAAGAATTCAATGATAAACTATCCTTATTTATTGATGACGAACTTAATAATGAAGAAAAAAAACAAATTGAAGAGCATATTAAAGACTGTAACAATTGTAGAAAACAGTATGTAATTCTAAAAAAAATTGTCGATGAATTAAATGCTGTACCGCAAGAACAGTTACCAGAAGGTTATTGTAAAAATCTGCATAATAAATTAAAACAGGTTCATAAAAAATCTAAAATAAAATTTAATTGGAGAAGATATACTATAGTAGCTGCAACCGTTGTACTTGTGTTTGTTGCTGGGTTTATTTACATGGGAGCTAATCAAAACATATTAGATGAAAGCATGAATAGAGCGGGAAGTGAGCTGAAATATGACCTAGCACCAGCACCTCCACCAGCATCAGAACCTGAAGCAACATATGAAAATGACAAATCTAGTGATGATGGAATTTCTGAGGGTAGTTATGAATTATCTTATGTTTTAGAAGAAGACAATAAGTCTCAAAATTACAGCAAAACAAGTTTGCAAAATACTGATAAAAGAACAGAAAGTTATAAAGAATTAAAAATTATAAAAGATGGATATGTCTATATAGAAACTGAGGATTATAATACTTTTACAGAGAATTTAATTGTTGTTATTAGGACTTTTAATGGGTACGTACAAAATCAAGAAAATTATACTAATTCGTATAAATCTCATAATGGAAAAGAACTTAAAAATGGTAGTATGATAATAAGAGTACCACAAGATAAATTTTATGATACTATGGAATACATTAGCAATAATGGAGCAATAAGAAATGAAAGCACAAATGAAACAGATGTAACAAAATCATATTATGAGAAAGATAACAAAGTCAAGAATTTAAAGGTTCAAGAGGAAAGATTATTAGAACTTGTTAATGATGCAGAAAATGTTACAGAAATACTGCAAATAGAAAATGAATTAAGCAGAACAAGAACTGAAATAGATAATCTTAATATTGATTTAAGCAATATTGATGATAGAGTATACATGTCTACAATAAACATTGAAATTAAAGAAGTAGAAACATTAAACCAAAATATATCATCTGTTGATAAAACATTATGGCAAAAATCTAAAGAAGGATTTATAAAAACTATTAATGGAATTATAAATTTTATTGAATATTTGATTATATTAATGGTATCTGTATTACCTGTACTAATTATAGTAGGAATTATAACTTTAATAGCAATACTTATTGTTAAAAATAGAAAGAAAAAATAAAAAATATAAACACGGAGAAACACAAAATAACACAAAAATAGACTTATCCCGGATTAAATCCGGGATTTTTTATATTTACTTACATTTCAATGCTGTATATGGATATAATAGAAAATTATGCTATAATAGTAATTGTATATAAATAAATATTCAATATAATATTAAGAAATGCTAAGTTTAAGAAGTGAGCATAAAGTTAGTTATAACCTTGATATACAAAATCATTTAATATATACTAACCATATAGATTTTAAAAAAGATTTACGAAAAATAAGTAAATCATCATTTAACTATCAAATATTAATTATCAACTATCAAATATTAATTATCAACTATCAATTGTTAATTATAATAGCCGGGTGATAGGATGAAAAAATTTAATATTGCAGCTAGTTGTGTACCTAATATGCATTATATGGTAGATATAAGTAATAAACTAAAGCAAATAAAAAAAATAGTAGATGCAGGTGTAAAAAGATATATATGAAGTAATCATATAATTCATATTAATCATAAATGCATAAGAGCTGCCTTAAAAGATAGGAGCTCTTTTTTATTGACTATATTAATAAAATTATTAATAACTCTTTAATGTCATTCTGAACTAAACGTAGTGAATCTTGAGTATAGTATTTTAGAAGAATAAATAGGAAAACTCTTATATATTGACTCAATTATTAAAATTATATATGATATAAATGAAAACTTAGTTGTATTTACTATAAATATAACTAATGTTATAATATTTATAAATTATAGTGAAAAAAGAGAAAGGAAAAAAGAATTTAATCATGAATAAAAAGAAATTTATTATACTAGATGGAAATAGCCTGTTGTTTAGAGCGTTTTATGCTATGCCTCCATTAAAGACGAAAAAAGGACAATATACAAATGCAGTATATGGTTTCCTTAATATGCTGTATAAGTTAATAGACAATTATAAACCTGACTACATATGTACTGCTTTTGATCCTCAAAAACCTACTTTTAGACATGAGCAGTACAAAGAATATAAAGCAGGAAGAGCAAAAGCACCCAACGAACTTATATCACAATTTGGACTTATTAGAGAAGTATTAGATATTCATGAAATTAAACATATTGAAATAGATGGTTTTGAAGCAGATGATGTAGCAGGTTCACTAGCCGTAAAAGCCAAAGACCAAGAGATGGAAGTGTTTCTTGTAACAAGTGATCGAGATTATTTGCAGCTAGTAAGTGAAGATGTAAAAGTACTGCTCACTAAAAAAGGTGTAACAAATATAGTTGAAATGGACTATCAAAAGATAGTTGATGATTATGGTATAACACCTGAACAGTTTATTGATTTGAAGGCACTAATGGGCGATTCTTCAGATAACATTCCGGGGGTTATGGGTGTAGGTGAAAAAACTGCCTTAAAATTAATAAAAGAATATAAAGATATAGATAACCTATATAACAATATAGAAAATGTAAAAGGAAAGCTTAAAGAAAAACTTGAAGCAGACAAAATGCAAGCTTTTATGAGCAGAACACTAGGTGAAATAGTAACCAATATACCTATAGACGATGACTTTGAACAATATAAATATGTTGCACCTAAAACAGATAAATTATTAGAACTTTACAATGAACTAGAATTTAGAAATTTTAAAAAGAGAATAAAAGCAGAAGAAAAGGAAGAAGTAAATAAGCAAATATCTTTTAACATGGCATTAAATGATAATGATAAAAATGAAGCAGATAAACAAACAGCACAAAAACCAAAAATTAAAGTAGATTTAACCTATATAGAAAGTATTGAGGAAGTAAATAAAGTTATTGAAGAAATTAAAGAAAATAAGAAAACAGCAGTAAAATTTCTTTTAGATGGAGATAGAGCACTTTATAGTAACCCAATAGCATTGGGTATAACATCAGGAAATATTACTTACTATATAGATTTTGAAAAAATAAATATAAATGAAGTAATGACTTTATTAAAAGATATATTTGAAGATGAAAACATAGAAAAAAAAGGACATCATTTAAAAAATGAAATAATAACTTTAATGAAATACGATATTGAATTTAATGGTATATCATTTGACAGCATGATAGCAAAATATTTACTTAATCCTTCTGAAACTTCTTATAGAATAGATAAGTTATCATATGAATATCTTGAAATAGATATTCCTTCAGAGAATGATTATTTGGGGACAGGTAAAAAGAGACTTTCTTTTAGAGATATTGATCTTGAAAAAAGAAAAGAATATCTTTTGAACTGTTTAAACTGTGTAATAAACACAGAAGATATTTTAGTTAGCACAATAAAAGAATTGAAAATGGATAAACTGTACAACGAAATAGAAATACCATTAATTACGGTATTAGCATCAATGGAGTACTTAGGGTTCGAGATAGATACAGATGTACTTGAAAAAATTGGACATCATTTAGAAGAAAAATTAGAAATCTTGGAACAAGTAATTTATGAACATGCAGAAGAAAAGTTTAATATTAATTCTCCAAAGCAGTTAGGAGTTATATTGTTTGAAAAGTTAGAGCTTCCTGTAGTTAAAAAAACAAAAACAGGATATTCTACAAATATAGAAGTATTAGAGAAATTAAGAACTAAACACCCTATAATAAATAAAATAATTGAATACAGACAGCTTATGAAGCTTAAATCAACCTATGTTGATGGACTATTTAATGTAATTGATAAAGAAACAAAAAAAGTACATTCAAGCTTCAATCAAACTATAACAACTACAGGTAGAATAAGCAGTACAGAACCTAACCTTCAAAACATACCCACACGTACAGATGAAGGAAGAGAACTTAGAAAAGTATTTGTTGCAGAAGACGAAGATTATATATTAATAGATGCAGACTATTCTCAAATTGAACTGAGAGTATTAGCACATCTAGCAGATGATGAAAATTTAATAACTGCTTTTAAAAATAATGATGACATTCACACTAAAACAGCATCTGAAGTATTCAAAGTAAATCAAGAAGAAGTTACATCACTTATGAGAAGCAGAGCTAAAGCAGTTAATTTTGGCATAGTATATGGAATTAGTGACTATGGGTTAGGCAGAGATTTAAATATACCAAGAAAAGAGGCAAAGGTATATATAGAAAATTATCTTGCATACTACCAAAAAGTAGATGACTATATGAAAAATATTATAAAAAGAGGGAAAAAAGACGGATATGTTGAAACATATTTTCAAAGAAGAAGATATATACCTGAACTTGAATCTAGAAACTACAATATTAGATCCTTTGGTGAAAGAATAGCACTTAATACACCTGTACAAGGCACTGCAGCTGATATAATAAAAAAGGCAATGGTTAATGTATATAATAGACTAAAAGAGCAGAAAATGAAGTCAAGACTTATTCTGCAAATACACGATGAACTTATAATAGAAGCTCATACAAGTGAAATAGAAGAAGTTAAAAAGCTTTTAAAAGAAGAAATGGAGAATGTAATTAATCTAAAAGTTCATCTAGATATAGATATGAATACTGGAGCAAGTTGGTATGAAGCAAAATAGACCATATGTTATTGCATTAACAGGCGGTATAGCTACAGGTAAAAGTACTGTTTCTAAAATTATTAGTGAATATGGATATGAGGTTCTTGATTCAGATAGAATAGTACATAATCTTTATCAAAAAGGAGAAAAGATATATAATGAATTAATAGATAATTTTGGTAAAGAGATATTAGATAATAGCGGTAAAATAGATAGAAAAAGATTAGGTAAAATTGTTTTTAATAACGAAGAGAAATTACTTAACTTAAATGAAATTGTTCATAAAGAAGTATCACAAGTATTACTAGAAGGGATTAAAAACTGTAAAGATAGTATTATATTTCTAGATATACCACTTCTTTTAGAACAGAAAGACAAAATTAAAAAACATGGTGTTATTTATGATGAAATTTGGCTTGTATATGTTAGCAAAGAGGTACAAATCAGTAGGTTATTACAAAGAGATAAAAGAGGATACGAAGAATCTATAAAAATAATCAATTCTCAAATGGATATAGAAGAAAAGGTAAAATATGCTGATGTTATAATAAATAACGAGGAAACTTTAGAACAATTACGAAGTAAAATTGACCGTTTATTAAAAAACAAAATAATAATTAAATAATAAATTTATAAAAATATTTTAGAAAAATTTATAAAATAATGTTATAATACACTCACAACTCTCAACTGATAAAATCGGAGGAAAAAATGGAAACTATAAAAAGTTTAAAAGATGTTGAAAATTACAAAGTTAGTGAAAAGGATAAAAGGCTATTTTCTGCAAATCATGAGGAAATAATGTCCGGTCTAACAACTGATGTATACTTTGTAAGGACATTAGATATTTTAAACCATATGGGATTAGCAGATACTGTTGTAACAGCAGAAATATTTGCTAGAAAAGAAGGTATTTTTGTTGGTATTAAAGAAGTAATGGAAATACTAAAAGACAAAGATGTAGAAGTTTGGGCATTAGAAGAAGGAAAAGAATTTAAGCCTAAAGAAACATTAGTAAGAATAACAGGAAAATATAGTGAATTTGCAATATTTGAAGCTGTAATACTTGGATGTTTAGCGAGTCCTAGTGGATGGGCTACAGCTGCAAAAGAAATAAAAGAAGCATGTGAAGGAAAGCCATTTTCATGCTTTGGAACAAGACATTTACATCCTTCAGTTTCACCAGTAATGGAAAGAGCTGCACTTTTAGGTGGAGCAGGTTCAGTAAGTAACATTTTAGCGGCTAAGAAAATGGATATGAAACCTATGGGAACTTTACCTCATTCGTCATTTTTAATAGCTGGAGACACAGTAAAACTTGCAAAAGTGTACGATGATATTATGCCCCCAGAGCATAAACGTATAGTTTTAATTGATACATATAAAGATGAAGTAGAAGAAGCACTTAGAGTTGCAGAAGCATTAGGTAAAAACTTATATGCAATAAGACTAGATACTCCTAGTGAAAGAGGAGGAGTACGACCTGAGCTAGTAAAAGAAGTTAAAGTCAATCTTGAATTAAAAGGATATGATTGGGTTAAGATATTTGTTTCTGGTGGTCTGCATCCAGAAAAAATTAAAATCCTAAGTGAAGCAGGGGCAGATGCCTTTGGAGTTGGAAGCTATATTTCAGGAGCACCAGCAATAGACATGACTATGGATTTAAAAGAAGTAGACGGTAAACCGGTAGCTAAAAGAGGTAGACTACCGGGTATAGTAGAAAATGATAGATTAGTAAAAATGAAATAGCAAAAACATACAAAGAACTTCTGCAAATGCAGGAGTTTTTTGTATGTTATGAAGTTTTTCTAATAAAGATTTTCAAAGAGCTAACATCCTTGCCATAATAAGTTGAAAATAATAGTAATATTTGCTAAAATACAAGAGATTATAAAAGTTAATTTTAGATATTTATATTTATGTTGTTAGCATTTAATTTTCTAAAAATGTTTAGTTAAATTAGAATTTATTTTCTGAAATTAAGAAAAGGTATCAGTAATGAAAAATTTATTTCTTTTAAGGAGGAAAAGGTATGTATGAACGTTTGCTAGACAAGAGTAAAACACCAACAATGGAGGAAATATATGATACTGTTGGAATGAGTGGAGTTAAATTACTTAAAGAATTAGAACATTTTTTATTTAGCAATTATGATATTTTATCTGAACTCAAGTTTCCTTTCGGTAATAATTATGGATGGGGAACAAAATACAGTCATAAAAGTAAGCATATATGCTATGTTTTTTATGAAAAAGGATCTTTTACTGTTTCAATTCAAATAGGTAAGAATGAATTACATAAGTTATACGAAAAACTTCCTACTTTTTTACCAAAAACTAAAGAATTATGGGATAATAGATATCCATGCGGTGAGGGAGGATGGATTCACTATAGAATAATGAATGAATCGGAATTAAATGATATCAAAGAATTAATTACTATTAAGAAAAAACCAATAAAAAAATAAGTGTTCTTTATCAAAAAGGATTATTGCATATTATGTATGTTGATAATCCTTTATTTGTATTTATTATATTAATGCTAAGCTTTATTTTTTTCTAATTTTAATATTTCAATAGTTGCTTCTATACCATATTTTAATATTTTATCAAGTGCTTCATCAGGAATAAGTTCTTTTTTATCTATAATATTTTCAGCAATAAGTCTGTTTGTAATCTTTGTATTAACTTTTTCATAATTCTTAAAACTAATATCATAATCAAATGATTCGTTTTCTGATTTATAATAAGGAGTTTTATTATTTGTTCGAGCTAGAAGATAATCAGTTGAACATTCTAGAGCTTTAGATAACCTTGATATTATTTCTGCCTTTGGCTCTCTTAAATTATTTTCATATCGTGACAAGCTAGTTTCTGTTATGCCAATTAAATCTGCTAATTGTTTTTGATTTAAATTAAGTTCTTTTCTTAAACATAATATTCTATCACCAATACTTATCAACTAATAATTCCTCCTAAATAATACTTAACTTATATCTTTTTATAATTATAATCTAAAAAAAAGTTATAAACAGCAAAGTTGCCAATAATATAAATAGTACTTGACATATTAACAAATGGCATGCTAATATAATTGCAGTTTGTTTAATAAGAATATAAAAATACCATTTGTGCATATGATTCCCTTGCTTATTATATTTATACTTATCTTTATGGTATTTTGCTAACAAAACAAAGCAAAGGAGGATAAAATGAAGAAATTAGCAGTTGTTGGAAGCAGTGGCGGAAATCTATACAAACAAGGTGGAAAAAACCCAAAAAGAATGATGAAAGAAATTTTTGTTCAAGCAAATTCTGCTGGGATAGAAGTAGCTTTTGTTCAATTTATTGGAACAACAAGATATATGTATAATGCTTCTATGGATGCAAAAGCTAAACTTTATACTTTAAGCAGTAAAGAACAACTTGACGTAAGTGAAACTAAACCACTTAAAGAAATTAATAGAATGGCACAAGAAGTAGATAAAAAATTAGCTAAATTAGTTAATAATGGCGAGATAGATGGCATTATTTTAATGAGCTGTGATCCAAAAGGAGTTAATAATAAAGCTTTAACTGCAGCAGCTGATAGAAAAATTCCAGTTTGTGGTACTGGGGGTGCATCAATGGCTAATACACTAGCATTGGGTTGTATAGTAATAGCTGCTTCAGGTACTACAGAAACTACAAATAGGACAAGAGCTATTTCAGCAATATACGCATTTTCTAAAGAATGGGATTTAAATTATAGTCCAGTTATTAAATCTAGTATATCAAAAATAGTAGAATGCAGTGTATGGAAACGAATAAACTTTAGAGGCAATAATACAAAAAAGTACAGTAAGAGATAGTAGAATAATGTATTTTTCTAATTGATAGGAACACATAATTATGATAAAATAAATTAAAATAAAAAGCTATGATAAGAAATAGTAAATATTTTGGATTTAAAGAGAGAAGATGGGTGGTGAAAATCTTCATGAAAGAGTATTGAACCTATCTTTGAGCTATGGACCGAAAACATAGTGAGTAAGCTCCATCGGAATTCCACCGTTATAAGGGAAAGATATCAAACATTGGTTTCGTATCTATGAGTGCAGAGAAAGCTCTGAAATTAGGTGGTACCACGGATAGAAAGTTCGCCCTAAGCTGATTATTATTAGCTTAGGGCTTTTTATATATTAACAAAATTTATTCTCATATATATAAAGAACGAGAATTACAAAGGTATTTAAAGACTATATAGGGAGGAAAAACAATGAAACTAGCAAATCTAATAGGAAATCGCTTTAAAGAAAGACCATCAGATTGTGTAATTGACAGCCATGCTTTGATGATTAAAGGGGGTTATATGAAATATGTTACAAACGGTATTTATTCTAAGAATCCACCACTTAAGCGAATAACAAGAAAAATTGAAAATATTATTCGTGAAGAAATGGATGCAATTGATGGTCAAGAGGTTCAATTTCCAGTGATATTACCAGGTTCACTCTGGGAAGAATCTGGGAGATTTGAAAGCGTTGGTAATGAACTTTTAAGATTCAAAGATAGAAATAATATACCGATGGTTCTTGGCATGACTCATGAAGAAGCGGCAGTGCATCTAGTAAGAGATTATGGAACTAGTTATACAAAATACCCATTCATGATATATCAGATACAGACTAAATTTAGAGATGAAGCTAGACCAAGAGGTGGGCTTATACGTGTAAGAGAGTTTACCATGAAGGATGCTTATTCATTTCATACTACTCAAGAAGACTTACAACAATATTATGAAGAATGTTTATCAGCGTATAATCGTATTTTTAAACGAGTAGGTATTGAAGAAGTTATCACCGTTGCGTCAGATTCAGGAATGATGGGTGGAAGTATTTCTCATGAATATATGCTACTTACGCCAGTAGGTGAAGATTCATTGGCAATATGTAATGAGTGTGGTTATAGTGCTAATCTTGATACTGCCGAAAATATTATACATAATGAAGCTGTAGGTCAACTTGAAGAACTTAAAATAGAACATACACCAAATGCTTCAACGATAGAAAGTGTAGTTAATTATTTAAATTCAAAAGTTGAGTATTCATGTAAAGCGGTGGTTTATCAAAGAATGAAAGATGCTACTTATGTTGTCGTATTTACTAGAGGCGATATGGATATCAATGAAACTAAACTTGCTAAGCAGGTGGGAGATGAAGTGTATCCAGCTACAATTACAGAAGAATCTGGTATTATTGCTGGATTTATAGGTCCTTACCATTTTACTGGAAAAGCTACTTTACTATTTGATTCATCTCTTAAGAATATTAATAGTCTCGTATGTGGTGCTAACCAAAAGGATTATCACTATACAGGTTTTAACATAGAAAGGGACTATGGTAAAGTTAAATATGTAGATTTATCCAAGATACAAAATGGAGGTGTTTGCCCTCATTGCGGTAAAAAGTCTATTTCAATTTGTAGAGGTATAGAAGTAGGAAATATCTTTCAACTGGGAACTAAATATACAAAAGCTATGAATATGACATATATTGATGACAAAGGAGAAGAGAAATATCCAATAATGGGATGTTATGGTATTGGCGTTGGCCGTTTAGCAGCTTCTGTTTGTGAAGCCCATCATGACGAATATGGACCAATATGGCCTATGTCTATAGCACCATGGCAAGTTCATGTATGTTGTTTACGTGCAGATGATAAGGATACAAAAACTACTGCTGACAATTTGTATGAAAATTTGTTAAATGAGAATATTGAAGTTATTTATGATGACAGAGAAGTTCGTGCTGGTGTTATGTTTTCAGATGCAGACCTATTAGGTGTACCAATCCGAATAATTGTTAGTCCAAGGAACCTTAAAAATGAATGTGTGGAAATTGTAACAAGAGACAAAAATATTCAGAAAAAAGTAGGATTTGATGAAATCATTATTACTGTTAAAGAATTAATTAATGAAATGATGAATTGAATTTATCATAAAATTACAATGACTATGTTCTTTTTAAAATGTAAAATATTTGAATCCCCAATAATTAACTGATATAATAATAATGTTATGTAAGCTTATAAATAATTATAATTTCAATTACGTTAGCATATCAAATGATAGACAATAACCTTATGTATTATTCTAGACTTAACAATAACTTTTGATTCAAATTAGGAGACAAAACTATGATAAACAAAAGCAAAACTAACACTGCTTTAAACCGATTTTTTAAGCCTACAGTTATTACTTTATTTTCATTATATTTACTAATATTAATGTGGGAATTATTTTTAGGTAAATATAGAAGTTTTGGATTAGTGAGAAACTATAACTTAACTCCTTTTAAAACAATAATGATGTATATAAATAATTATGAACATTATAATTTGCACAGCTTAGTAATTAATCTTTTAGGTAATATTGCAGCATTTGCACCATTAGGATTTTTTGTACCAATTATATTTAAAAGAATTAATAAATTATCATCAATGTTATTAATTACAATGCTAACTAGTACAATAGCTGAGATTATACAATATATATTTCAAGTTGGGGCTTTAGACATTGACGATGTTATATTAAATACTTTAGGTGGAACAATAGGGTTTTTAATTTACAAATTAGTTATAAAATTAAAAATCAAGTTGTAATGATAAAGATGCAAAAAATGGAGTATTTATATGATAATAAGTGCAAGCAGACGAACTGATATACCAGCTTTCTATAGCAAATGGTTTATGAATAGAATTAGAGAGGGTTTTGTGTATGTACGAAACCCAATGAATTATAATCAAATTAGTAAAATCAAACTTGATAGCAGTGTAGTAGACTGCATAGTATTTTGGACTAAGAATCCTAAAAATATTATTAAATATTTAGATGAATTAGATGCAAGAGGATATAAATATTACTTTCAGATAACAATAAATCCTTATGATAACTTTATTGAAAAAAATATACGGGATAAAGAAAGAATAATTGATGATTTTATACAATTATCTGAAAAGATTGGTAAGCACAAAGTTATATGGAGGTATGATCCAATCTTATTATCTAATAAATACAATGAAAAATATCACTATAAAAACTTCGAATATCTTAGCAGTCGTTTAGGATTATACACTAACAAATGTATATTTAGTTTTATAGATTTATACCAAAAGATTAAGAAGAATATAGATGAATTGTATATTATACAATTAGATAATGAAGATATGATGAGGATTGCTAAAACATTATCTAATATTAAAAGAAATTATGATTTTGAATTATGTACATGCAGTGAAGAAATTGATTTAGATGAGTTTGGAATTAAGCATTGTAAATGCATTGATGATGAATTAATCTCTAAAATAGTTGGAGAAAAATTAGAAATAGATAAAGACAAAAATCAGAGATTATCATGTGGCTGTGTAAGCAGTATTGATATAGGTGCATACAATACTTGTTTGCATAATTGTATATACTGCTATGCAAACTTAAACCAAAATATAGTAAAAAATAATATTGAAAAACATAATGCTAATTCGCCATTGATAACAGGTGAATTAGGTAAAAGTCAAAAGATATATGTTAAAAAGATGCAAAGTTATAGACAAAGGCAGTTGAAATTATTTTAGTCGAAAAAGGTCATAATTTTGATATTGACAAGGAAATAAAAATATTTAAAATTAAGGAGGTATGAAAATGGCAATTGTTGATGTAACAATAGCACCTAGGACAGAAGGAGCAGGCGGACTGAGCAAATATGTAGCAGAGTGTCATAAAATACTAAAGGCTTCAGGACTTAAACATATACTAACACCAATGAGTACAATAATAGAAGGAGATCTAGACCAAATCTTTGATATTATCAGACAGATGCAGGAAAAACAATTTGAAATGGGAGCATTAAGAGTTTATACTACAATAAGAGTTGATGATAGACGTGACATACATGCTTCTATGGAGCAAAAGTTAAATTCAGTTAATACTAAATTATAAGATAAATTGAATTAACCTCTTTTTAATTACTATATGCAATTGAAAAAGAGGCTGTTTTTTATTTTCTTAGAATTAAATTATTTTTATAAATATAGTAAAACTTTATGATATACTATAGTAGATTTTATAAAAACAAAGTACCATTAAAAGGAAGTAACTCATATGAGAAATATAACAATTCCAGTAAGACAATTAGTTGAATTTGTTTATAGAAGTGGAGACTTGGATTCAACTTATAGAAGTAATACAAGGGCGTTAAAAGGTATAAAGGCTCATAAAATTCTGCAATCTAATATGGGAGAAAATTATCTTTCTGAAGTGTTTTTAAAACATGAATTTGAATATAAGGATATTATATTTATAGTAGAAGGAAGAGCTGATGGAATTATTGAAAATGAAGATGAAATAATTATAGATGAAATAAAATCTACGTATAAAGATATAGAACAAATAGATGAAAATTACAATCAAACTCATTGGGCTCAAGCAAAATGTTATGGATACATATATTGTGTTAAAAATGATATAGATAATATTAATATTCAACTAAGATATTATAATTTAAATACATCAAAAGAAAAAACTATCACACAAGTACATACTAAAGATGAACTTGGCAAGTTTTTTAATGAACTAATCGAAAGATATTTTAATTGGGCGGAAAGATTTATTAGTTGGGAAGAAATAAGAGATAATTCAATAGAAAATATGCAGTTTCCATTTAAAGATTATAGAAAAGGTCAAAGAGAGTTTGCTGTTAGTGTGTATAAAACAATACTAAAAAACAAAAAACTATTTGCTCAAGCACCAACAGGTGTTGGAAAGACAGTTTCAACTTTATTTCCATCAATAAAGGCAATTTCTAAAACAAGTAATTCAAAGATATACTATTTAACTGCAAAATCTTTAACTAAACAGGTCGCATTTGATACTATAGAAATGATGTCTAAACAAGGGTTAAGATTAAAGACTATTGTTATTACTGCTAAAGAAAAAATTTGCTTTAAAGAAGAATGTATTTGTGAGCCTGAACACTGTGAGTATGCTGACGGATATTTTGATAGAGTTAATGATGCTCTACTTGAGGCTTTAGAACAAGATTTGTATGATAGAGAATTTATTGAGAAAATAAGTAAAAAGTATAAAGTATGTCCCTTTGAATTTTGTTTAGAGCTCAGTTTAATGAGTGATGTAACTATATGTGATTATAATTATTATTTTGATCCTAGAGTTGCATTGAAGAGAGAATTTACTAATAACAATATTATATTAATTGATGAAGCACACAATCTAGTAGATAGAACTAGGAGCATGTATTCTACAGAATTATGGAAAGAGGATTTTTTAAAAGCTTCTAAACCTTTAAAAGAAAATGAAAAGAAATTATATAAGATTTTAAAAACAATTAACACTGAGATGCTCAGCTTGAGAAAAACTTTAAATGAAAAAGAAAGACATAAAGTTCTTGAAGAGAAACCCGAAGAATTATTAAAAAAACTTAGGAAGTTCATTTCATTTGGTGATGAATGGCTGGAAAGTAATAAAAATCATAAAGAATTTAAAGAAATTCTAGATTTATATTTTCAAACAGTATCTTTTATTAGAATTTCAGAAATTATTGACGAGAATTTTTGTTATTACATAGAGAAATTAAATAATAAATTTAGAATAAAGCTTTATTGCATTAATCCTGCCGACATATTAGCTGAAACAACAAAAGATACTGGTTCAGTTATATTTTTTTCAGCAACATTAACACCACTTAAATATTTTAGATATATCTTAGGTGGAGATGACAGCGATCATTTACTTAAACTTACATCACCATTTAATGAAGATAATTTAAATATAAGCATAATCAATAACATATCGCTTAAATATAGTGTAAGAGATGCCAATATCAATCAAGTTTGCAACTATATAAATACTATAGTAAATAGAAAAGAAGGGAATTACATGATTTTCTTTCCTTCTTATAAATATATGCATAAAGTTTATGAAGAATATATAGATTTATATAATGCTGAAAACATTGTTATTCAAGAACAAAACATGTCTGAAAGTGAGCATATAGATTTTATAAATAAATTTGAAGATAATAAAAATATTACTGCTTTCACAGTAATAGGTGGAGCTTTTTCAGAAGGAATAGATTTAACATATGATAAATTAATAGGTGTTGCAATTATTGGAACGGGAATTCCTCAAATTTGCTTAGAAAGAAATCTTATAAAAGAATTATTTGATAAAAAACATAATATGGGTTTTCAATTTGCATACATGTATCCCGGGTTTAATAAAGTATTACAGGCTTCTGGACGTGTTATAAGAACCGAGCTGGATGTAGGAACATTAGTATTAATAGATTCTAGATTTAATCAATCTAGATATTGTAAACTATTCCCTGAACACTGGCATAAATTTAACGTTATAAATTCTTCAAAACAATTAATTAATGTGCAGAACAATTTTTGGAAGAAGTCTGAGGAATAATTAATAATAGGTGTATAAACTAATTCTTATCTATTCTAAATCTATATAATCAAGTTTTAGTTTGTATACCATATCTTTACGTTCAACAATTACCTTTATCTTGTTGGCAGTATCTTCATCATGCTTAAGTTTCGAAAGAAGTTCTTTTGTAGGGTTGATAGCAACAGGATTACCAACTGATTTCAATATAGTGAAATCACCAGATGTATCGCCATAAGAATAAGATTTAGAAAGGTCAATATTATACTTTTCTGCAAAATTATTTATAGCTATCTGTTTATGAATGCTGTCCCACATAGGTTTTACTTCACCTGTATATATATTATCTTTAGTAATATATTCTGAACCAATATAATCATCAAAACCATGTTTTATTGACATTTCACTAACTAATTCATAAGGAGAACCAGAGATTGTAATAGTTTTGTGACCTTGTTCTTTATGCCACCTAATTTTATCTCTTGTATATGTGTATACACGGTCTCCATTTTGCTGTATTACTTTTTTTGCAATGAATTCAATTTGACACTTATGAAGTCCCTTAACAGCATCAATATATATTTCAGCTATTTTTAAAAGATAATCGTCATAGTTTCCTACTCTTCTATCCCATCTTATAAACTTATCTCTAACTTCATTATACCATCTTTTTTCATCTATAATTTCAGAAGTAATTAATTTTTTAAACATAGCAGTTATAAGACCTTGCCTATACAGTGTACCATCAATATCAAAAAATGCAGCTATATTACCCATACTAAAACTCCTTTAGTAAATTAATTTTGTTTATTATTATACATCATATGTACCAATTATACTATAAATTATATTGTAAAATTAATAAAAAATTTGGTAATTGCATGTTATAGATAAGTAAAAATATGTTATAATCTAGTAAAAATAAACTTTCATTTTAAGAGGTGGTTGCAATAAGAGTTTTTTATGCAGTTGAATTTGAAGATTATATTAAAAACTATATATATAGAAAGCAGCAGATAATTAAGAAATACAGTACTAAAGGTAATTATGCAAGAAAAGAAAATATACATCTTACAATGCAATTTATAGGTGAAATAAAATTTGAAAAATAGAAAAACTTTCCAAAGCTTTAAAAAATACTTTGAAAGATAAAACTAGTTTTACTATAGAAATAAACAGTATTGGCAAATTTGAAAGAAAAGGAGGAGATATAGTTTGGTTTGGAGTTGATAAGATTGAAGAGCTTAAATCAATATATAATAATCTTAACGAAAATTTGCATAATGCAGGATTTAAGACTGAAAAAAGGCCATATAAACCTCATATAACTATTGGACGTAAAGTTACATTTAATAAAGATTTTAATGAAATAAATAATGAAATTAATGTATGCAAGAGAGTTAAGATTAATAAGATTTCACTTATGGAAAGTACAAGAATAGAAGGTATACTTAAATATGTTCCTAAATATTCAATAATATTAAAAGATGAATAGATCTATACATATATGTGAACTTGATTTCTAATTATGTAAGCTGTAAAATTGAATAAATAGATATTAATAATTAATGGAGGTTAATTATGCCGAAAGATAATCAACAAATTGTTAAAAATCTTATAGACAGCTATGGAAGTTGGTTTGAAGATGAAAAACAGTTGGATTATGGCAGAATGACATCAGACCTTTATCCTTATAACAACATTTTTAAACCTATACAAATTAACAAAGTTAAAGTTAAAAACAGACTTGTTATGGCACCAATGGGTAATATTCAAATGGCAGAAGAAACAGGAAGACCTAATGAACAAATGATACAGTACTTTACTCAGAGAGCTAAAGGAGGAGTAGGACTAATAACATCAGGACTTATTCCAATCAGCTACGGTATTGACCCTTCTCTTACAGAAAAAGGTGATTTAACGTACTTTCCTAGAATAGACAGATCAAGAACAGTTTTTTCAGGATGGCGTGAATTAGCATCCAACATTCATTCATATGGAGCAAAATTTTTCATTCAATTAACTCCCGGATTAGGACGTGTAGGCAACCCTCAATGTTTAGTAAATTCATTTAAATTTCCTATATCAGCTTCATGGAATCCTAATTTTTACATCTCTCAAATACCTTGTAAACGCCTGTCAGATAGAAAACTTAGAAAAATAGTTAAAAATGCAGGACAAGCCTCTGCTGATGCTAAATCTGCTCAAATAGACGGAGTCTATCTTCACGGACATGAAGGATATTTTCTTGAGCAGATGACAAATACTGCATTTAATAGAAGAAAAGTAGGAAGATACTCGAATTGGCAGCAGTTTGGCTTAGATTTAGTTAAAGAAATAAGAAAAAGGTGCGGTGAAAGTTACCCTATCATGTATAGAATAGACTTATCATTAGCACTTAATGAAACATATGGCGAAAAAATGGATGAAGTAAAAAGCCTTAAAAAGTTCAAAAAAGAAAGAACTGTTGATATGACATTAGAATATATGAAAAATCTTGTAAAAGCAGGAGTGGATATTTTTGATGTAGACTTAGGATGTTATGATAATTGGTGGCTGCCTCATCCTCCAGCTTCAATGCCTCCTGCCTGTTTTATAGAAATAGCAGAATTAGTTAAAAAATTTTTAAAAGAAAACAACATTGTTTCTAATGCAGGAATAGAAGTGCCAGTAGTGGCAGTAGGTAAGCTTGGTTATCCAGACATTGCAGAAAAAACCTTGGCTGAAGAAAAATGCGATATGGTTATGCTTGGAAGACCTTTATTAGCAGATCCATATTGGCCTCAAAAAGTGTATGAAGGAAGAATTAAAGATATAAGACCTTGTATAGGATGTCAAGAAGGATGCATTAATGAGTTTGTTGAAGGAGGACATCCGCAGTGTGCAGTAAATCCATTATCAGCTTTTGAATATGTTTATGGGGATAGTATTTCTAAAGCAGAAAAAGTTAAGAAAGTTGCAGTTGTAGGAGGAGGCCCAGCTGGTGTAATGTGTGCGGTAATTGCAGCTGATAGAGGTCATGATGTTGAACTTTTTGAAAAGAATAAAAAAATAGGAGGATTACTAAGACCCGGTTCACAACCTAAAATTAAATTTGACCTTATTAATTATTTAAACTACTTAGAGTTGTTATTAAATAGATATATTAAAGAAAATAAAATAAAGTTTATAAATAATTTTGAAGTAGATTTAGATTATTTAAAAGAACAGAAATATGATGTAATTGTAAATGCCTCAGGTACAAAGCAGATAATTCCTAAAATAGAAGGAATAAATAACACCAATGTTGTTCTTGCAGTTGATCTTTTAATGAATCCTGAAATTGCAGATAAAGCTGAAAACATAGTAATATTAGGCGGTGGAGTTGTAGGATGTGAAACTGCATACTTGCTTTCTTATGAAAAGAATAAGAATGTTAAAGTCGTTGAAATGATGCCGTATTTCATGAATCATGTTTGTACTGCAAATAGAGGATTTATAATTCATTATCTTGAAAAAAAAGGAGTAGAACTTTTAAACTGCACTAAATTAAAATCAATAAATAAAGATACTGTGACAGTAATAAGAAATATATCAAATACTGTGCCTAACCCTTACATTACATGGGCACCAATATTACCCGAAAATGTAAAAAATCCTTTAGCAAAAGAAATAAAGGTAGCAGAAAAAGAAAAAGAACTTGATGCTGATCTTGTAGTAATTGCAGCAGGTGGAAAACCTAATGATGAACTATATTATCAGTGTATAAAAGAACATACTGCACTTGAAATATATAATATAGGAGATTCATTGAAAATGGCAAAAGTTTTTGAAGCAGTCAAGGCAGCTTACAGTATAGGAAGAAGTATATAATAAGGAATTGTACCTACACAAATATAATCCTCCATCATCAACTATTTTTTATATATGATGGAGGATTGCAATTAATAAAGATAAATTTTTAAAAAATATAATTTTGTTCTTTACAAACATAAACAATACTATTATAATATATAAGCACGCAAAAATAGAATTAAAGACAACTAAATATATGCAAGTGTGGTGGAACAGGCAGACACGCAGTCTTGAGGGGGCTGTGGTAATATTACCGTGTGGGTTCGAGTCCCACCACTTGCACCAAAAAACTATAAATAAGCTGCTTTTATATAAAGCAGCTTATTTATCATCATTTTTATAAGCTAGATTATAAATTTCTAAAGCCTTATCTAGGATTTCTTTTATTTTTTCAAGCTGCTCTCCACTTATTTCTTCATCCAAACTATTTACAATACCTCTTTTTTTAAGAATTTCAAAAATATGCATTTTAACATTATCATTTTTATGTAATCCTAATATATAATCTGTATCTACATTATAATAATTAGCTAATTTTTTTAATATATCACCACCTGGTATTCTTTCATTATGTTCATATTTGCTTAACGTGGACTTGGCTACACTTATTTGCTGTGCCAATTCAGACAGAGATAAGTTTTTACTCAATCTTAGTTGTCTTAATCTGTCACCAATTTCATTCATTGCATACCTCCTAGTAAATTCTATTTCTATTATATATTTTTTATATTGTTTTGTAAACATTTAATAATAAATCATCAAAAATGGGTGTTGACAAAAGAGAACAATATAGATATAATACAAAATATAACAAAATTGCTAAGAGGTGGTCTAAATGAAAAATAGTATTAATAAAATTAGAGAAGCTAAGGGCTTGAAACAACAGGATGTTGCTAGTATATTAAAAATTACTAAAGAAGACTATATCTTAAAGGAAGAAGGAAAAAAGAATTTTACATTCAATGAATATTGGTATCTACTACAGTTATTTTATGAGAAATAGATGTACAAAAGTGAATATTAATATTCAAAACGAATACAAAAAGAAACAAAAAAATAGTAAACAATGCAAAAATATGGTATCTAAATAGAAAGGATGCATTTTATATGGATAAAATAATCAGCTATCAAAATTCAGAAAAATCAATAATAAATTTGTTGTTATATGATGATTATTCAGATGAAATATTAGAAAATATTAAATATCTAATAATGCAAAATAACGGTATTATCATATTAGATTTGGAATTTAGTATTGAAAACGTTAATGTAATATACGATAAATTTTTCTATGATATAGTTGATTTCATTGGTCAGTATTACAATGATTCATTAAATAAATATAAAAATCCTAATAAAATTATAAAAAGTTTACAGAATATAATTACTTTTTATAATTTGAGATTTGATTATCAACTAGTAAATATTGATAATCGAGTAATACATATAGGACAAACAGTGTAAAAAGTGGGAATATTTGTAACTTAAATTAAATCAAAGAGATGAGCTTGTTTTAACCGTACCGTATACAATAGAGAACAGAATATATTAATACAAACCCCTAATGAATACAAAACCCTAAACAACTATCTAGGAGATGTGCAAATCTAATGAAGATGCAAAGGGATATAACAATAAATAATAAAAATTCTAACGGCTTTTTAAAAAAGTTAGATTTAAATATAGAAAAACAAAACTATAGAATTGAAGTAATAGAGGAATTGCTACAAGACGAATATTGGAGCAAAATTAACAATTATATAAAAGTAAACATAACTCAAGATGAAGCGTTGAACACTAATAATTTAGTTGTAAAGAATCTTGAAAAAATGGCCAACTATATTTTATATGCTCCAGATGCTGAAAGGATTTATAAAAAAACACAATATAATATTTATAAGAATGAAGAAGAATTTAAAAAGGCATGCAGAGAAACTTGCAAAGAAAATAAAATATTAAATTTTTTACTTAACCAAAATTATAATTATTATGTTTCTACAGATTTAAAATTAAACAAAAATGATTATAAAAAAGAGTTTATAGAAGATTATAATAATTATAATAAACATTTAAAATCTATAATTAATTATGGAACAAGGAAAATAGGAATTAAGTTAAAGAAAATTTATAGTAATAAAAACTTAAGTAATGAAGAAAAAAAATTACAAATAAAAATTCTGGTAAAAAAAAATAAATATTATACTAGTGTAAAAAAAAATATAGAATCAAATATAGATTTGGCAATAAAGAAAGTTAAAAGTAATAAAAGCATAAGTTATACAGATAAGAAGAAAATAATTAGCCGACTATATAATCAAAAAAATAATCTCACAATTATGCTAAGTAAGTGGATTGGATTTAATAAAAATGATGCAGTTGAAATAAAGGATTTTGTAGATAAGATAATTACTTTTAAACACAGTAAAAAAAATTATTCAATACCATTAGATGAAATTAATTTAATAAATCAAATTGACCTTCTTAATCGAAAACATGTAAAAGAATTGATAAAAGTTGATAAAAAATTAGTTCAAAATAAAAATCTTTTAGATATACTTAATGATATATATAAATATATAGAATTATGCAGATTTGATAATTTTAAAATAAGTATTATAAAGTTATTAAGAAAAGATAAGTCTCTTAAAGATATTGCCTCTATACTTGGGACAAGCAGTCCAAATATACATAAGAATATAGATACTATAGTAGATAGAATAATAAAGCAGTATGAAGAAGATTTTGAAGAAAATTTTTATTACCTAGATGTTTGCCGAGGTACGTATAAAAGATGCAACATTTGCGGTCAAATAAAATTAATACAAAGATTTGATAAAAATCCAAACAGCAGAGATGGCTACAGAAACGAATGTAAATCATGTAGAAGTAATAGTTTATAGATTTTGGTCAAATGTGGTTAATTTATTCTTTATATAACTACTATATATTATATAAGGGTGAGTTAGGGGTTTAATATAAAAAATATTTTGTGTATCTTGGTCAAATATGGTTAATTAATTCTTCACACAATCACTATATATTATATAAGGGTCAAATAAATGATAATTATACTAAAATAGATTTGACTCTTATAAAACTAATATTAGTATTAGCAGCAGCTGCATACAAACTGACTTTTTATTTATTACATATAAATTTAAATAGATAGTCTAGGACAAGTTATATGTCTAGTTGTTACTGATAGATAAGTATGAGGAAGGTGATTGATGTAAATATGAGAGAAAGCTTAAAAGCTATTTATAAAGTTCTTACTACCGATGAAGTTTTGTTAAGATTATTATATTACAAGTCGAAGAACGATAAGGACAATCCATTAGATGAATCAAAAGGAAATATTTTAGATAAAGATGATGTAGATAGATGGAATATAATAGAGGATGTAATTAAAAAAGATTCTTCAGTTAATGATTTAGAAAATTCACTAGAAAAATGTAGAATATGTTTTTATTCAGGTGCAAGAAACAAAAAACAAAATTATTTAATTTCAAGTCAAGACATAATATTTGATATTTATACTCATATAAATATTAACGATGTAGATTTTAGGTTAAGCTGGATATGTGACAGACTAAACAAATTAATATTTAATAAAGATATTATGAAGATAGGAAAGATATATTTCAAATCAGGTTCAAAAATAAGTTCTCCAACTGGATATGAAGGATATAGAATCATATTTAGTTTTGAAGATATAAACTAAGGATAATAACATGTTAAGATTAATTGATACATGGGGCGATGCCAGAGAATATAAAAATATTAAAATATATCCTTTTTTAATGAAAGATTATGAAATGTTTGAAGACTTAATATCATTATTATTAATTGATAAGAACAGTATACCTAATATTAATATTATTAAAATGAGTTATTTAAAATTTCTGCTGTTTGTACTACCTGAAATTAAAGATAATAAAGATAAGATAGTTTTCAAGGATGTATTTAATAAATTTAAAAATTTCTGCAAATATATTTTTAAAACTGAGAAATGTTTTCTTCAATTTAAAAATAATCAAATTTCTTTGAATATTAATAATAGAATATTTAATGAAGAAGATTTTGATAAAATAAAAAAGATAATACTAAATCAAAATGCAATACCTGAAATAGATGATAAATTACATCCAGATTTAAGAGCAGCTATCAAAGAATCTATGGAATTTTTAGCTAAAAGACAAATGAATAATGAAGGAACAATAGAAGATCAAATAATTAGCTATCGTTGTATTACTCATGAAAAATATGATGATATTAAACAACTAACAATATACCAGTTTAGAAAAGAAATACAAAGATTAAACTTAATACAAGATTATAGAATTTATAAAACCGCTGAATTAAGCGGTTTTGTTAGTTTTAACCATCCAATACCTCATTGGACATCTCATATTAGCAATGACAAATATGATGGTATATTAATGGATAAAAAAGAATTTGAAAACAAAATAAATAACTTTATTAACTAGGAGGAAATAAAATGGGAGAAAAACAATATATTACAACAGTAGCAAATGCAATGTTAAGGGATACAGAATCAGATATGATAGTAATGAGAAGTAAAACATTGCTAAACAGTACTATAACATTTAATGTTGAAGAAAAAGAAATACGTGGAGGAGAACTAAATAAATTACTTTATGCTTACAATTACGGCAGAACAGGAGAAGTTAAACTAGAAGACGCCAGATATGAACCAGCCATGATAGCATTAAACTGTGGAACAACAATTCAAAATCAAGTATCAAACGTGTACGTATTTGAAGAAACAGTTGAATTAGATAATTTAGGAAATGGAACAGTTGCAGAACAGACACCAATTGCAGGAGTTAAAGCATATGTTCAAACTTCTGATGGTTTAATTACAACAAAAAGCTTTAATGGCAGTGACTTTTCAATGGGAGACAGTTTTGCTAATCAAACAGTTAAAGTTACATATCAATATAATGAAGATGTAGATGTAATAACAATTGACGGCAATAGTTTTTCAAAAACATATGAATTAGTATTAGAAATTAAAGTGTTTGATGACGCAGGACTAAAAGAAAAAGTTCAATGGATATTCCCTAAATTTAAACCATCTGGTAATTTTGAAATGGCACTTACTTCAGAAGCTCCTGCAACTTCATCAATGTCAGGAAAAATATTAAGTACAGAAGACGATATTTATGGTTACAAAAAGACAATACCATTAAAAAAAGGTGCAACTTATACTGCAATTACAGCAGATACTTCAAAAGTAGAATTAGCATCAGGTACAAATCATGCATTGACAATATACGGCTTACGAGGTGGTATTTATTCACCTACAGTGCTTAAAAATGCAGAATTAACATTTGTTAGTGACAATGAAAGTATAGCAGCAGTATCAAATACCGGTGTTGTAGAATATGTAGGAAGTGGTACGGCTGAAATAACTATAACAAGCTCAACAGGTTTAAAAGATGTAATTAGTGTAGTTTGCAAATAAATATAAAGAGAGGATATTAGATGTTTGATATCCTCTTTTCCAACTAAATAATAGGCTATTGTTAGGATGTGACCATTTTAAGATAAAAGTGCAGGATTACCCAATATAGTCATTCTTAACGGAGCGTAGCGGAATTGAAGAATCTTGTGTATCGTATAAAAGAAGAATTTTTGATAATTAACTGATGTGATAGAACTTAAGGAGGTAATTAATGTCTATAAATTTTAGTGAATTAAAAAGAAGTAAAATACGAAAAAGATTTGATAATGGTATAGAAGTATATAATCCATCACCTAAGCAAAAAGAAAAAATTATTAAACTAATATCAGAAAGTATAGATAATGAAACAGATAAAATTGAAATAAGCGGTAAAGATGTACTGTTGCAACTTATACCTGAATTAACTAACATAAAACTAGATTTAAAAGATGATGATAAATTAGTTGATGAAATACTTGAAGATCCATCACAAGAATTAACAGAAACAGTAAACGAAATAACAGATATTATACAGTTTTTATCAAATCAAATGATGACAAACATAAACAATATGTCAAAACTGCCAAAAGAAAAATTAGATGAAATTATACAGTACAATAATATATAAAAACAAATCTAATACCTTAATTAATTTAGAGGTGGTGAATAAATGTCTAGTGGAACATTAGATATTGAAATTAATTTTGAGAAATATAATAAAGTAAATTCTAAATTAAAACCTTTACTAAAAAAATTAGCATCTGAAAATAAGCTAAATATAATAACAAATTCGCAAGTATTAATGAAAGAATTTCAAGATATAAAATTAAATTATCAAAAGATTATTAATGATATAAATAAAAATCAAATAAACCTAAAAAGCAATATAGATATAACATATAATTTAAGTGCAGTAGAAGAGTTCAGAACTAAAATGTCAGAGTTAAATAATATAACTGATGAAACAAATAACTCTAATAATCAACTAACTAACAGTACTTTTGAGTTAGGTGGACAAATAGTTAATGTATGTAAAGATATTTCTGCAGGTGTAAAACTGTTCAACCAAATAAGCAGCATTTGCGGAAAACTAACCTTATTTGAAAGTTTTGCTTTAGACATAGGTATATTTGCAGAGTCATTAGGTATAGCCAGTGAAGCTGCATTTAGCTTAGGTGTAGCGTTATCTGCTATTATTCCAGTAGCAGTTATAATAGGTGGAATTGCCGTTTTTGAAAAACTTCATGTTAGTATACAAGAACAACAAGAAAAAGTTGATGAATTAGAAGGCAGCTATAATAAATTAAATGATGAATTAAGCAGATTAAAGGAAATACAATCACCAACAGAAGCCGATAAAAATAGAATTTCTGATTTGGAAACTGAAATTGAATATCAGAAAATATTACTTGATATAGAAAATAAGAAATTAGCAAAAAAGAAAATTGAAGGAAACAGCAGCATACTTACATATGATGACTTGCCTAATAAATTGGGAAGAGTCCAAAATGATATTAAAAAAACTATAAAAACTCTTGATACATATAATAATTTAGATATTTCAGCAATTAAAGACCCATTAATTAAAGATTCTATTGATAATCAAGTAAATAAAGCAAAGACTAAATTAATAGAATTTAGCAAACAGCAAAAACAGATAATTGAAGATACACAATCCTATTCAATAATAGGAGAAGATATACCTGAAGACTTACAAAATATGATAGATCAATCAGATGGATTAGAGTATTTAATAAGAGATACTCTAGGATTGGCTAAAGCAGAAGAGAAACTGACATACGAATACAATAGTAGAAAGATAACACTAGAAGCGTATAATGAAGAAATGCGTAAACTTAAGCAGTCACAACTAGAGTCTGAAAAAGGAACTGAAAATTCATATAAATCACAAAAAGAGCTAAATCAAATTTATACTCAAGCTTCAGAAATTTTTAATGATTTTTATTCAAATACAAAATCTTTATCAAGTATTTATAATGATTTAAACAATGGTAACAAGTTATCAGCAAGCACTTTATCTAGCTTGATTGAGCAGTATCCTCAGTATACTCAACAGATACTTAATGCAAATACATCTAAAGAAAATGGTATAAAACTAGCAAAATTGTTATTTGAAGCAGAACGAAATAGTGCTGTTAAAAACCTTGAAATAAAGAAACAGCAGTTAGAAGAAGAAAAAAAATTATATGATTTTCAAATAAATAGTTTACAATCACAATTAGAGAATGGATTTATAACTAGCAGTATTTTTAATTCTTTAATGAACAAAGCTCCTAAATTTGATAATACTCAAATAGATGCACTTACTTCTCAAATAGATTTGATTAAATCTATGAATTTTGATGATTTAATAGCAGAAAATAAAAGCAGTACAAAAACTAGTAACAGTAATGATTTAATTCAAATAGATGATACATATTTGTCTATAGAAGAAAAACTTGAAGAAATTAATTATCAGCTAGAAAGACAAAAACTATTATCTGAACAATCAAAAGGTACTGATAAAGCAGACTTTTTAATTAAACAAATAGATCTAATGAAAGAATATCAAGACGAATTACACAATATAAACGAGAAAAGACGTGAAGTTGCTAGTCAAAAAGCACAAGATTTAATAAGCGGTCTGGGTTTATCTCAATCTGATATGAAAATTGAATATGATGAAAATGGGCAGTTAAAAAATATTATATTTGATACAGATAAAATTAATCAAAAGCTTAAGAGCATAAGTGAAAAAAATCCAGAACTAGCTTCACAGTTGCAAGATATGTTTAATACCATCCAAGACACAACAAGTGCTATTTCAGATGCCTCGCTTGAATGGATTCAATATAATAATAGTATAAAAGATACTGAGAAAGAATTAAGCGAATTAAATAAAGAAGCATATCAAAACAGATTAGATAACGTATCAGAAGTAGAGAACAAAATTATAGAAATAATAAAAAAACGAGAAGAAATAGAACGTGATGAGCTGGAAAAAACGCATAATGAGAAGATTGATAATTTAGAAGATGAGCATAAAACTATATTAAATGGCTATAAAGAAGAGCTTGACAAATATAAAAACATGATAAATGACAAAAAAGATGCTCTAAATAAACAATATGAAGAAGAGGAATACCAAGAAGGCTTAAGTAAATTAAATGATGAAGAAAGTATAATACAAAAGCAAATAAATGAATTAAAACTACGTGATGATATAGAAGCCAAAACAAAAACTATTGAGCTAGAAAAACAACTTTCCGATAAACATCAAGAAATAGCTGAATACCAAAGAGACAGAGAAAAAGAATTATTATTAAGCGGTCTAGATGAACAGCTTTGCAAACAAGAAGAATACTATCAATTTTTAGAAAATGAAGAGAACTTGCGTTATGAAGGAGAAAAATTAAGATTAAATAATAAATATGAAAAGGAAAAACAATATTTAGACTCAAAATACAGTGACCAATCCATATATTTTGAAGCTCAACAAGCATTAATTGCAGGTCAGGTAGAATATATAGACGGACAAATGCTGACATTAACAGACGCCTATAATAAATTTGAAAATGAATTTGGTGATGGAATGTCTTTTTTAGGAAGCCAAATTAAATCAGAATTCATTGACAAGATTGAAGATGCTTTAGATATGGTCAACAAATTAAGAGAATCTTCATCAAAGATAAATAAAGCTACATCTTCTACAAAAAGATCATCAAATATAATGGGAAGTGAAACACCAGTAAAAGGTTATGTAGAAAGTAATTTAGTAGGTATTTATGATAGAGGTACAACTTATGTTCCTAGAACTGGTAAAGCTATTATACATGAAGGAGAAGCTATCATACCGAAAGCAAATAATCCTTTTATTAATTTAAATGCTTCCAAATATCAAGGATTTATGCAGCATTCATTGAATTTAAGAATGCCTCAATTTAAAGAACTTCAAACTTTTACTTCTGGTAGTAATTACGATATTAATATCAATGTAGCAGGTAATTTAGATAGAACAATATTGCCAAATTTAAATGCAACTATGAAAAAAGTTATTAAAGAAGTAGAAATTGAAAAGTTTCGTAAAGCTAGAAGTAATGGGCTATATAGATAAATTATACGTATGACAATATAATACAAAATATCAAAATTATTGACTAATTAAATATATATGGTATACTTTTGTTTAAGGAAAGTATGCTCAGTCCATGTGTAATATCCCTCTTTATGAAAAAGACTAATCAAATAAAAGTTGTAGTTACTTTTCATAGAAGGGGTATGAAAATATGGACAAGGGTCTTTTTTTATATAAAAAATCATAGGAGGTGACTACAATAGAATCTCAACATTTTATATTTGATGGAATAAGTTCTGCTGAAATGGGTTTAAGCATAATTAGACTTGATACTGACTTTGTAGAATCACCATATTTAGCAAACAAAAGTATAATAGAAGAACAAATATTTAGGCGTAATATGCCTTTTTTTTATGGGGTTGAACAATCACCACTTGAATTTAAATTGAAGTTATCATTATTAGATGAAGAATGGACACAAAAAAAAAGATATGAAATTGCTAGATGGCTGTTTCATGATACATATAAATCATTTCAAACAGGAGATGATTTAGGTAAATTCTATTATGTAATTTGTGTAGACCAAGGTAATTTATATACAGTAGGTAAAAAAGGTTATGTTGAATTAACTTTTAGGAATAACGCTCCTTTTGCATGGGCACCACCTTACATAGACCATTATAATTTGAGTTATAACACAACTAAGGAAATTATACAAATAGCAAATAAAAGCAACATAAATGAATATTATTATCCTGATGTTGAATTTCAATTAATAGGAAAATCTACAGGAATATCATTAAAAAATCTTTCTGACTGTGGAAGGATTTTTTCTTTTAATGGATTGCAAACAGGTGAAATTATATCAATTGATAATAAAAATAAATATATTATAAGTGATAATCCTTTAGTTTATAGATTTGCTAATTTTAATAAAAATTGGTTTAGGTTAGTGTACGGAGTAAATCAAATTGAAGTAACAGGAAAATGTGATTTAAAGATTAGAATGCAGTTTCCAATAATTCAGTAAAGAGGTGATATATTGCTAATAGACATTAATCCGAATATGAAACTGCCAAAATATACATTAGTTTTATGCAAAAGAAATGGTAAAGAAATGTGTGAATTAGGTAGTTCATACAACAAAGTATATAAGCATAATTTTGCTGATATAGATGAATTTACTTTTAATGTTCCTTATTATATAAATCAAGGAACTAAAAATCATGAAGCTATGAAAAATCCAAATTATGATTTAATTAAAGGTAATTTATTAATAAAATTAGGTAACTATCAGTATTTTGTTATTGATGATATTACTATTCACGATTGTAAAGGTAAAACCTATAAAGAAATACACTGCTACAGCAGAGAATATGAACTGTCAGATAAAAAACTTAGAGGATATAAATTTGATTCTAGAAAAATTTACAGTACATCAAATGAGTTGGACGAGGATGGCTTTTCTAAAGGAATAATGAATTACATTGAAACTTTAACTTCTTGGACTGTAGAGTATGTAAGTCCTGAATTGTATGATGTATATCGTGGATTTGATATTGCAAACGATAATTTAATTGCAGTTATTCAAGATATACAAAAAATTTTTGAATGTTTATTTCAATTTGATACTGTAAATAAGCAGTTTAAAATATATAAATTAAATGAATTAGGACAGAATAAAGGCTTATATATATCAGATGAAAATTATATAAAAGACATAACTAAGAATATTGATGATAATATGATTAAAACTAGATTATATCTTTATGGTAAAAATAATATTTCCGTTGAAGATATAAATATTACAGGACAAAATTATATTATGAATCTAAACTACTTTAAACGAGAGCCTTTTATGGAACAGGATTTAATTGATGCCTTAAATAATTATGAAGAGTTTATATCTAATAAAGATGGTGTGTTTCAAGATTATTTAACACAACTAGATGATTTGAATGCTCAACTTACTTCTAAAAAAAATGAGATAAATAGCTTAGAAACGGATTTAGATTCATTAAAGCAAAATAAAGACTTAGCTATGGCAAGTGGAAAAAATTTAACAACATATAATCAACAGATAGAGTATAAAGAAAGAGAAATAGACATAAAAGAAAATGAAAAACAAACTATTCAAAATAATATTGATAATGTGAACATAAATATTAATACTTTGCGAGAAGAAATAAAAATGTCTAGTCACTTAACTAGCAGCCAAATAGAACAGCTGGACCCTTTTATAAAAGATGAAACATTTTCAGATTCTAGTTATGTAGTGGAAAATAAGAATGAACTATTAGAATATGGTATTAAATATTTAGTACGTATAAGTCAACCACCCATTAAATTTACAATAGACTCGGTCAATTTCTTAAACATTATAGAATGTCAGTATGATTGGGAAAAGCTTGTTGTTGGAGATATTATAAATATTAAACATGATAGATTAGGTATTGATACTGAAGTAAGATTAATTTCATATGTACACAATATTGATGATAATAAATTGGATTTAGAATTTAGTAATAGAAATAATATTAATGATCCGTATAATTATGAAATAGATTTATTAAAACAATTAAGCACTACAAACTCTTCGGTTAATTTTAGTAAATATGATTGGAATACTGCTACTTCAACTAAGACACAATTAGAGAAATATATAAATAGTAAATTAGATTTAAGTACCAAAGCAGTAATAACTTCAAATGGTCAAGAACCTATAATGGACAAGTATGGTATACATTTAAAGAAAAAATTATCAGATGGTACTATCAGTCCAGAACAAATAAAACTAGTAAATAATGCAATTGTTATAACTCCTAATGCTTTTAATACTGCAACTGTAGCTATTACACCAAGTGGAGTTAACGCACAAGCTGTAAATGGATTGCTGGGTAACTTCTGCAAGATTAATGCTAATCAAATACTTGTACAGGGCGATGGAACGGAAAGTACGGTACAAGATAAAATAAATAATGCTGAAACAAATGCTAAAGATTATACAGATAATAATGCTGTAAAAAAAGATACTTTATATAATAGTATTAAAATTACTCCTACAAATGGTATTCAAGTATTGGATAGTTCGAATAGAGAAAGAGTAAAACTAGGGAATTATACTTCTGGCAAATATGGTTTATTGCTTAAAGATTCTACAGGAAAAAAAACAATATTAGACGAAGACGGCATACTTCAAACATGGCAGGAAGGTAATGTAGATAATGTTGACAGCGATCACCCACTAAAATTAAATGTATATATTCCATCAAGCACTAAACATATAAATGTTGTTAATTTAAGATTTCAGTTGGAGGAGTTTAGAGCTTATTCTAAGGGGGCTAAAAATGGAGGTAGTAGCACTCCAACTAGTGAGTCTTCTACTAAAACTACTACTGAAAGTAAAACCATTAATCTTACTAGTACTGAGGATGGAGATATTGATCTCTCAACTACAGAAGATGGTGGAAATCATAGACATTTAATGGCTTCATATGTTTCTGGTAATTTTTATGAAAATAGTTTTACTGAAAAAAAATATAAAATTGCAGATTCAATGTTTGCAGATGTTTATAATGAAATTGTTTTAAAAACAGAAAAATCTCATTGGGGTTCTAATAATATATATACATATGGTGCTAGTGGAGATCATTATCATAAAATTGAAATACCAAAGCATCATCATAAGATTAATATGCCAAGTCACTTTCATAAAATGGATCATAGACATGATGTTAAATTACCAGCTCATACACATCAGATTAATTATGGAATTTATGAAAATACAAAAGGAATGTTAAAACCTACAAAAGTAAAAATCAAAATAAATGGAACTGATAGAACTTCTTCTTTAGGTGGCAGTTCAGGTTTTACAACAGGACAAGATAATTTAAATATAACGCCTTATCTCAATATAGGAAAATGGAATAAGATAGAACTTGAAAGCGTAAAAAATGATGATAATGGTTTAGGAAGAATAGATGCATCTTTATTTATACAAGCTTTAATGAGTGTATAAAGTGTTTTACACCTTGGTAAGTGACTAATATCACAGAATGATGGATATAGGTCATCTTGAGCAAAGTCGAAAGATCTTAACTATAAACAACAGAACTCAATGCTAACAAGTTGCAAAATCGGCTATTTTATATTTCGAAAGGAGGACACAATATGGCGATACAAACTTTTAATACACCTTATGAAATAAATTTGAATACAATTAATGGTGAACCAGTATCTATTGCAGTTCACAGTGAACGACATATTATTTATGATTCACAGATACAGCTGGCACAAATTCCAGATGAATTTTATAAAGTAAATATTACAGGTAAAATAGAAAGAACTATAACAGAAACATTAAAAAATAGTTCTGATTTTAAAGTTAACTATAAGCATGGAGTTGTTTATTTTTATCCTAGTTTAGAAGGTAAATCAATAACTATCAATTCTTATTATGGTAAAGGTATTAAATTACTTTATGATGATAGAGTTAAGGTTACAGATTTAAAGGGTAGCTGGAAATCTACTAATTTAAAAGATTTATTGGTTGAAATTAAACAGTATATTGATAAACATATATCAAATTATGACAGCCATGTTTCAGGTGAATCAGATAAGCATAAAGCACCTGATATTGATTATGAGGGGAATGTCAATAATCAAACTAATGTAAAGGGAGCTATAGATAACTTACAAACACAGCTCAATCAAGTTGTAAATAGCGGAACAGAGTCAGATGCAAGAGTTTCACAAGCTTTGGTCGACAGTGAAGACACTGTATATACAACTTTAAAAGAAAGAAATGATGCTTGGGAAGCAAGAACTAAGACAATTGAAGATGAAATTTATTCTTCCGATTATACTCCTGAAATTTATAATACATCAAGTATTTTTACTACAGGTAAGGGTTATGCAGAAGCTGGGAGTGAATTAGATTATTCAGAGAGTGTCATTAATGGGCAAGTTAACGTAGGATTAAATGGATTAACATATACTAATATACTTGGTAAAGCTAACACTGAAAATACTATATTAAGTGACAATACTGGAACAAGGATAGGTTTAACTAATACTGGTATGGCAATTTTAAGCAATGGTTACAGCGAAAACGAAAAAGTATTCCACGTAACAAATAATAATAAATATTTTATAGTTGTTAATTTTAAAAATACAAGTAAAGGCAGTATCCAAGATGTAATAGCTTTTTATAATTCATCTACTGTTGAAGTTTCAACAAGTGTAGTAGAGTATTTGGTTTTAAATAAATCTGCTATAGGTATTGTAACTGCAACTTCTACAGAAAATGTTAATTTAAAATTAAGAGAAAGTGGTGCTGGAGATTTAATTTTTGAAAATGCTTTAATCGTTAATTTGACTGAATTGGGAGACACTGAAACAGATTTACAAAAATTATACAATAAATATCCATACATCGACAACACTAACTCTACAATTCTCGCACAAAGAATTAAGTCAACAGGAAAAAATTTGTTTGATGGAAATGTTGGTTTAGGATTTATTAATAATAATGGCGGCAATGGTGTAATTGGTACTGGTAGTAGAACAGAAAGTTATTCTCATGTTAAAGGGAATACTAATATTACATTTAGTCATAAAGTTGGTAGGGTTAATGTTATGAGAATTTATGAATACAATGTAAATAAAGTATTTTTGAAAATGACACTTTTAAACGGAATTAAAAATAATGGTAGAATACACATATCAATAAAAACTCTTAATGATACAGCGTATATTCGATATAGAACCGATACTGGTTTTGATGGTTTGTTTGAAGATGGTCAACTTGAAGAAGGCACAACAGAAACACCATACGAACCACATCAAAGCAATAAAACATACATTTCATGTACAGACGATGACGGTAATATAGAAGAATTAAGAAGTTTACCGAATGGCGTTAAAGATGAATTTAAAGACGGTAAATTACATAAAATAATAAGTGATTGGTATACTTTAGATGAGACTGGTATTTGGAATTATAATTCGCAATATAATTATTTTTATAGAACAGATTTACATCCAATCGATTTAAATATGTTAACAATAGATTTAGGTGGATTTGCATATAGCCCAAACTTACCATTTGTATTCCCTTTAAGTCCTGCACCTGAAAAAACAGCATTTACAATAGGTGGAAGCTATGGTTTTTATATACGTATAGAAGGTATAACAACTATTAATGATTTAAAAAATTACTTAAATGCACACCCAATAACACTAATTTACCAGTTAGCAGAACCTAAAATAACAGAATTACCAAATATTCAACCATTACACACATACAAAAACGGTACTATACAATTTGATAATATAATTCATCAAATGTCAATTTACAATGACGCAAAAGGTTGTATAGTGAAGCATAGAGATTATCATATCAAAAGTATTGATTTCATTAAAAAAGTTAATAAAGAAACAGGAGAAGAAACAAGTTTAGATGTAACAAAAGCAGGATTTGTTTTAGAAGATAGCAATAAGATAGGTTTTAGCCATCCTGACTTAGTTAATAATGACTTAGTTGAATGGGATTACTATTATGAGAATGAAAGCACAAACGCCGAAAAAGTTATATCATATCCAATTAATACAAAAGCCTTGATAGATAGTAATGCAAAAAGTGCTACGCTAAATTCCAATAGTATTAAAACTCTTAATAATCAAGTTAGTAATTTAATGACTGATTTAAATAGTCAGAAGTTACCAAGTATCAAAGGACAGGCAGGTATTATAGATATGCCTGTTGGAGCTAAGTACGGTGGGTTCAATGAGCTGAATGTAAAAGGACAGACATTAGTTAATTCAGTTAAGAACGGTGATTTTAGTGATGGAACTAATGAGTGGATAAATGACGATAGTATATTATCAGCAACTGATAAAATTTTAACTATAAAATCAGATGGAAGTAGTCCCTCGGCAGCTTTTATACAGCATAATACTATACCAATGAATGATGGAAATATATTTTACTTCTATTCGAAAGTAAAAGTTACAAATTCGGAGTGCAAGCATTTATATATGTATATGCGAGACGGAAACAATTCAAATTCTTCACCAATATTTTATATAGATAATCCAAATCAAAATGAATGGTATGAACTTCATGGAAAATGCACTTTGACCAAAGGTGGAAATGGAGATATAAGAGGATATCATTATTATGATAACGCTTCAATTGCTAACAATAAAGTTATGGAAGTAGACGGCAACGCAGGAGTATTTGCAATCAACATGACCGCTTTAGGTATAGAAGATTACACCGAAGAACAAATGCTAAACTTAGTTAGAAATGGTTATTTTGAAGGTATGCAGTCAGTTGTAAATCCAACATTTAAGACTGAGGGGAAGAACTTGTTTGATGAGTCTTTATGGAGAAATAAATTTTCAACAAAATATAATACAGTTATTTCATTTCATTCTTACCCAACAATACCAAATACAGTTACACCGATAGGTACCACATTTGCATCTTCCGGAAGCGGTACTGCAAAATTTACCTTCAATACAGGTAAATATAAATTAATATCTATGAGAATAGGTATTAATGGTGATGTAAGAGACGATAAAATACGTGATAAACAGTTGTTTAGAGTAAAGCCTAATACTGATTACAGTATAAGCTTCAATCTTACAAAAATAGATATTAGTAATTATACTTATAGTAATTTTCAACTTGAAGAAGGCCCAACAGCAACACCATACGAACCATATCAATCTAGTCAAACCTCAATAAAAATGGCAGATGGAGATGATTGTGCGTTGCATAGTTTACCAAATGGGGTACGAGACGAAATTGACATTTTATCACAAAACATGGTTAACAATGTTAATAATATCAACTTAAAAGAAAGCGATATTTCAAGTGTTTATACTGGGTCTCTTGATGTAACCGTTGCTAGACTTGATATATCCTCAGTTTTAAATCTGCCAGATGGGTATTTTAAATATCATAGCGAAAAATATATTGTTGAAGGGTATAACAAAATTCCTAGTAATACAAGAATAGGTCAATTAACTACCGAACATATTAATATGGTTGCTCATTCTACAGGAGGTGGATTTTTAGATTTTGTATTTACTAAAGGTACTACTCTTGAACAAGCACGCCAAATCTTAAAAGGAACTACGCTAATTTATCAGTTAGCAGAACCCACTATAGAAGACATCCAAGTCAACGGTTCACTATCATCCTTCACAGGCGGTAGACTTCTTCAATGGAACGGCTATAACCAAGCTCATACAGCGGACGCCAGCGGTAAAATAACTTTAAATTATCCTATTAAAGAAATTGACGAAATTTTCTATTTTGATAATGAGGGCGATAAAGTTATTGAGACGAACTTCAATTTAAGCAGTGATGGTATAAGCATAACTGGACTTAATGCTAATACAAAATACCACATCATAGGCAAAGCTAAAAATCAAATTATGGCTCAGATAGAAGGAAAAACAGTTGGTAATAAAAATACGCAGATTGACAGCAATACTACAAGTATTAAAACTACAAATGAAAAATTGGCGGATATGCAGGATACAGTAGAACTTTTAATGTTGGAGGTGTGATATGGTAAATTTTACAGTGCGTGATAGATTAAAAGCACTAAAAAATCAATATAATAAAGGAAATATTGATGAAATAAAAGTTTTCCAAGTGCTTAATAGTTTAAAAATTGAAGAAGATGAAAGATTACTTGTGATTGAAGAATTAGAGATAGATGAAGAAAATATCGATGTTCCATTAACGGAAAAGGAACAGTTTAGCAAGGTTATTGACAATTTGATTGTTGATAACCTTTTGTTAACTCAAAGGCTAGAAGAGCAAAATAAAGTTATAGATGTTCTTATAAAAGATAGTTTAGGAGGGAATTAATATGGAAGTTATGTATAATAGACTATTTCGATTATATAAAGATGGAGAAATAAATGAAGCTATGCTTGAAACAGCAGTTGGCAAGGGATGGATAAGTGTAGATGGGAAAAACAGTATTATAAATACAATTTAAAAATTATATTTTAGTTCAATTAATTAGTACAAGATCCTTCGACAAGCTCAGGATGACCTAATGCCGACATACGTCAGTGACTAACATTAAATTTTATATGTGAAGATTGTGCAAGATTCTTCGACAAGCTCAAGATGACTTAATGCAGTCATTATGAGGTCTTTCGGCTAAACTCAGGGAGATCAGATTTTGTCATGCTGAGCGAAACGAAGTGCAGTCGAAGCATCTTGTGTATTGTCTTGCATACAAACTAATTATAATAACTGGAGTAGAAAGTAGTATAGATTAAAAATTTTATAACTATTGGAGTGAATAGTATATGAGAAAAGCTATAAAACAAAAATTAAAGGAAAATATACCTGAAATAGAAAACAGAGTATTTGAACTGCATGAAACAAGTGCAGAAACACAAAAACCTTATATCGTGCTTATAAAAGGCATTGAAAGTAAAGATAGCTTATGGACAGGATTTAAGCAGACTTTTGAAGTATTTTTGTATGTAAGTAAAGATACATTCAGTAGTGCTGATGAGCTGTCAAAGAAAGTGGTTAGTGTGCTGAATAAACAGCAGCTGCAAACTGAAGAAGCTATGCCTTTTACATGTATATATGACGGTAGTGTAAGCAAAGATACTGCTGATAAAGAAAAAAATGCAATTTCTAGAGGATTAGTTTTTTCTATTATGGCTTTACAGCCAGATGAAAATAAACTTGATATTCAATCAGACCCATTTATTGAAACAATAGCAAAATGGACTGAAACAAAATATCATGATTTACATGTGTACAGACAAATATGGCCTGTTGAGTATATAAGACCTGCTGTACTTTGGAGAGTAGCAGAAGATAGATTTGAAGCTATTAATTCAAGAAGTGTATGGAGGTATGCAGATGTAATAGGACATGTTATTGGTAGAACAACAAATGAGCAGAATAAAATAGTGTCTGACACAATTAGAAAATTGGAATTACTAGTAAAAATACCTCAAGACATTGGGTATTTAACTATTATTAATTCAAATACAAATTTAAGTGTAGATGGATTCAAAGAGGGGCAGATTAAACTTACCTTGAGAGGAAAAGTTAAAAAAGAGAAAGAAAATAAACCTATTATGAATAGCATTTACACAAATGGAACATGGAGGTGATGTTTTGGTTAATGAATATCCAAAAGAAGTATTCATTAAAGATTCTCAAACAATATTGAGCGTTAAACCGGAAATAGTGGTTGGCGCACTGCATGGTATTGCAAAAGATAAGTTTACTAAATTAGATGTAAAAAATGCAGTTGAAAAATTTCTAAAAACAAAATTAATAGGAGGTAACAAATAATGGCAGGAGGAACATGGAGTACAACAGAGTTAAAAGTAAGACCAGGATTATATATGAACTTTAAAGCAGCAGCAGCAGCACAGATAAGTGGAGCAGCAAGAGGAATAGTAGCTATTCCTGTAAGAGCAAATTGGGGTCCAATCAAAAAATTAGTTGAAATATCTAATGAAAAGGACTTAATTGATGCTTATACAGATAACTTAGAAGGAGGAGCTACAGCTTATAAAGAAATCAAATTTGCATTAATGGGAGCACCTAAAAAAGTGTTAGCTTATAGATTAGCAGATGCTGATGCAAAAAAAGCATTGGTAACATTAAAAGATGAAGAATCTACTGATGTTTTGACACTTAGCACAAAATATGAAACAGACAGACCTTTTAAAGTTACAGTTAGAGACAATATTATTGATGATAACAAGTATGATATTGTACTTTACGAAGGTTCAAAATTATTGTATACATTTACTTTTGATAAAGGTGCAGCAGCAATAGACAATGCAGTAAAAGCAGTGAACGAAGACAAAGGTAATAAATGGATACAGATGATTAAAAAGGCTGATGGTAATGGAACATTAGAAGCAGTTACATCAAAAGACTTAACAGGTGGAAATGCAGGTATAGAGGGTATAACAAATGCTGATTATATGGAGGCACTTGATGTATTTGAATCTGCAGTATTTAATGTTTTAGCCCTTGACGGTATATGTAATGCAGAACTGCAAGCTAGTATAGCAGCATGGGTTGAAAGAGTAAGAAAAGAAGGTAAAAAAGTACTGGTAGTTATGGGCGGCTCAAAGGAAGAAGACCAAGATGTAGCTGTCAGCAGTACTAGATCAAGAGGCTTTAATAATGAAGCAGTACACAACGTAACAGTCGGTGGAGTACTTGGCGGTAATGAATATTGTAGTGCTGAAATAGCACCTTACATTGCAGGATTAATTGCGGGTCAGAAATTAAATGAAAGTATAACATATCATGTTACACCTTTTGAAGATGTAACTAATAAGCTTTCAAACAGCGAAGTAATTGCTTTACTACAAGCTGGTTCATTGGTTTTAGTTAACGATGGAGAAAAGGTAATAATTGAGCAGGGTATTAATACTCTTACTTCACTTAAGGAAGGACAAAATAATCAGTGGAAAAAAACAAGAGCTGTACGTGTAATGGATTCAATAAGTGATGATATGCTTAAATCAGCTAGAGATGGATACATAGGAAAAGTTACAAATAATGAAGATGGACAAGCATCTTTAATAGCTGCGTGTAAGCAGTATATGGAGAAGCTTGCAAATGAGGGTATTATAGCATCTGATTTTGCAGTTATGATAGATCCTCAGTATCAGCCTAGTGCAGAACCAGACGAGGTATACATCTACTGGAATGCATCGATAACTGACAGTATGGAAAAAATTTATGGTACTTTTACAGTAAGATAGGAGGAATAGAGAATGGCATATTTAGAAGCAGATAGAACGATACTAGGTACTTATGGAGAAATATTTATAGAAGGTGAATTCCAAGAAAATTTCAATCACCTTGAAGCAACAACTAATTATAATCTTATTTCATTTAATGCAGCAGGTAAACCATATACACAACACAAAACAGGACCTATGGAAGGTACTGGTACAATGAGTGGTTTTAAAACAACTAGTAAAATACTTCAAATGGGTAATCAAAGATTTGAGATAATATCTAAATTAGCTGACCCAGAAGCATATGGCTATGAAAGAATAAGATTTAGAGCGTGTAAATTAAGCCAAAAACAATGGGCGAATTGGACTGCTGGAGAGCAAGTTACAGAAGAAGTTCAATTCATTTTTGATGAAGAACCAGAATTATTAGACCCAATAGAAAAATAAAGGAGGACACTTATCGTGAGTTTAGACATTAAGCAATATGCAAATATGACAGATAATCAAATATTAGATAAGCTGTTAAATGCTGATGAAGCACCTATACCTGAGAAAACAGTATTAATTAAAAGATTAGGGATACCTATTACTTTGAAAGGTATATCACAAAAGAAAATAGCTAAGCTTAGAAACAGATATACAAGAACTGTAAAAGGAAGGAAAGGTGCTCCTGATACAAAAGAAGTAGATAGTGAAGAATTCGTACTGGCTTTAATAGTAGAAAGTACTATTAAACCTAATTTTAACAATGAAGAATTATTTAACAAGTATAAGGTAAGCGGACCAGTAGAATTAATATCAAGAATATTTTTACCAGGGGAATTAGAACAATTATCTGAAGTAGCATATGAACTCTGCGGTTATGAAGATGAGTTTGAAGAGATTGAAAATTTAAAAAACTAATAAAGGAGCGTAGGAAACTTACGCTCCTTCATCATATCTTCCAAAGGACAGGGCTTGCACCAGATGAGTTTTGGTCTAAACCACATAATACTCAAAATTTAATAATGGCAAGCATGTCTTTACAACTTGAAATAGAAGAACAGCAAAGGAAGGAGGTGAGTAAAAATGTCAGATAATAAGGCATATGATGTAATCATTGATGTTGATGAAAAAAAGGCAATTAAAAGTGTAAATAAATTTGAAAAGAGCTTTACTCGTTCTATGAATAGAGCAGATAAAATTGCAAAAGGTCTGGGAAATGACAAGCTCACCTCAAATAATGATAAAAAAATTGTAAAAAATCTTGATTCTGCTATATTTAAAAAAGCTGGATATATGGCTGGGCAAACTTTTTATGAGTCGCTTTTAGACTCTATTAATTCAGAAAAAATTGCTGATAAAACATTAGATGCTTTTGAAGGAAATAAAATATTAAAAAATATGTTTAGTAAAAAAGATTTATATATTAAACCTATTATTGAATTTGAAAAAATCAAAAGTAATTCTCTTGAAGAGAAGAGAAATAAATTATCAAAAGATATACCTAGTAAAAGAGATTTTTATGTTAGTCCTATTATAAAACTTGCAAAAACTGGAGGTAGTTTCCTTAAAGGAAAAGAAAATAAACTTTCAGAAAATGCATTTGATAAAGGAAAACATATTAATTTTAGTACAAAATTATCAAAAACAACCGATAGTTCTATTGAAATTAAGAAAAATAAATTGTCAGAAGATACATTCAATATTAGTCCATTTGTAAAATTTGCTGATAAAATAAAGAGTATTAATGGTAACTTAAAAGAAATTAACACTGCATATAAAGATATAAAAACGAATAACGTTACTGACAGATCTATATTTAAAAATAAAAAATGGTTTATAAAAATTAATAATTCTAAAGCAATGGAAAAGGTTACAGAAAAAGTTTCAAAAGGATATAGTAAAATTAAGGGAAGTAAAGCTGGAGATATATTTTCAAAAGGATATAACAAAATTAAAGGTAGTAAACCTGTAGCAATAGTTTCAAAAGGATATGATAAAATTAAAGATAGTAAATCTGTAGGTAAAATGATGGATGGAATTGGCAAAGTTAAATCAGCACGAACAAATATAGCAGGAAAAATCCCTGAGTTAGCTAGTAAAATTAAAGACAGTAAAGCAGGAAAAATAGTATCAGCTGGATTTAGTAAAGTTAAAGATAGTAAAACTGTAAGTAAATTATCAAAAGGTTTTAACAAATTTAAAGATTCTAAACTTTTTGGTAAAGTGTCGAAAGGATTCAAGAAAATTAGCGGTCCGCTAAATCTAGCTGTGTCTGCCGCAAATATTGCTACTTCTGATGATAAAGTAAAAACTTCAGCAGAAGAAGCAGGTAGCATGGCAGGAGCTGCCATTGGAGGTAAAGCAGGAGCTGCCATAGGTTCTGCTATAGTGCCTGTTGTAGGTACTGCTATAGGTGGTGCTGTTGGAAGTATTGCAGGTGGGTTTATTGGTAAAAAGTTAGCTGGTTTAGGTGTGAACTTATTTAGAAAAAGAAAAGAAAAAGATGAAGAGTCTAAGAATAAAGTAAAATCTTATGAAACAGTGGATTCTAAATATATTCGTGCAGGTTCAGGTGGATTAGGTACTGTTAATGTTAATGGGGTAACCTTAAACATGAATACCAATGAATTAGATGAAGAAAATTTAATTTATAAAATAGGCAGAGCAGTATATGAAGCAATGGAAAACAAGGCTGTATACCAAATTTGTTAACTTAGCAAAAATATATTATATAAGGAAGTGATAAATATGGACTTCTTTCTGACGAACACCCAGACAAATGAGGTGTTTCATTTTCCGGTTAATCCGGAGGAAATACAGGTACAAAATGAAAAAAAGATTGAAACAATAGATATAATTAAAATAGGTGAAATAGATTTGCCTTTAGGAGAGAAGAGAGGGAACATTTCCTTCTCTTCTTTTTTACCTGCCAAATACGATACATTCTGTCAATATTTTGATATACCAAATCCTATACAAGCTGTATTCAAACTAGACAGTTGGAGGAAAGCAGGAGCTCCTCTTAGATTAATTATTACGCAGTCACCGGTTAATACTTTAGTTATAATGCCTAATTTAGACTATACGATAAAAGGTGGAGAAACAGGAGATATATACTACAATGTGTCATTTAGATCATGGCAGGAAATAAAAGTAAGTAATTTAAGCTTCGATGCTGTTAACTCTAATTCAAATCAATACAAAAGACCTGATACAAAACCAATTCCTAAAGTTTATGTAGTAAAGCAGGGAGATTCTCTTTGGAAAATAGCAAAAATCATGTTAGGAAGCGGAAGCCGATGGAAAGACATTTATAACAATAACACTAAAACGATAGGTAAAAATCCAAACTTAATATATGCTGGACAGCGGTTGGTGATGCCTGCATGAGTTATCAAGTTATATTGGATAATAAATATGATATTTCACAAACCTGTAAAAGTATGACTTTATCAGATGCAGTAGATGATATAGCAGTAAAATTTAAATGCAGTATTGTTAATATATCAGGACTACCAAAAATTGATACTATCATGCCGATTTCATTAAAATATGACAATATTACTTTGTTTGATGGAATAATATGGGATTTGAATTGCGATTTAAAAGGTACTAAACCTATAGATGTAACGGCTTATGACCGAATAAAATATTTAGCTGAAAGTGAGGATGAATATTTATTTTCATCAGGAATTACTGCTGACAGCATAATAAAAATAATAGTAAATGACTGGAATATTCCATGCGGCAGTATAGATAATACGAAAGTTAAACTTTCTAAGCAGCTGTTTAGAGGGGGTAGAAACTTATACATAATGATTCAAGATTCATTAAAAGAAACAGTAGAAAAAGGTGGACAAATGTATTTGCCTACTATGAGATTTGGAAAGCTTGAACTTAAGGCTATAGGTTGCAATGAAAATATATTAACTTTACAAAACTTAGAAAGTGGAGAAAAAAATAAAACTATGCAAGGAGTAGTAACAAAAGTTAAAGTGCTTGGCAATACTGATAGTGACAATAAGTTATCACCTGTATTAGCTGTAGTTGAAAAAGACACGCAAAAATATGGAACTGTACAAAAAATATACAGCAGCAGTAAGACTGAAAACACAGCTCAAGCTAAAAAGGCAGGAGAAAAATTATTATCGAGTCCTGTAGAAACTTATTCTTATACAGGTATTGATATTGTTACTGTAGGAGTAGGTGACAAAGTAAAATTTGACAATAGAGAATTGATAATTACAAGTATTGATCATGAGTTAGGATACCCCGGTCATATGAGCATGGAAATGACCCCGCTAGAGGTGGTGAAGAATAAGTATTATGTCTAATCCTTATAAAGAACTAGTAAGACTATTTGATAACCGTACAAAAAAATATGTCAACGCATCAACTATTTCCGTTTCTCCAGAATTAGGAACGATAACAAATACAGGACTTAAGCTGGATAATTTTAAATACGAAATACAAGATTATTTCATAGCTGATTATTTAAATATGAAAAGTGACTTTTTTACTAATGCTGAGGAGAATAGCGGAAGTCACAGCCAATATACAGGTAATGGTATTCATAATCATAAAATAGTAACACCTCAGCAGTTGAAACCATTAGCAGCAGGAGACAGAGTCCTTTCACTTCCAGTTAACGGAGGAAGAGATTTTGTAGTTATTGCAAGGGTGGTGAATAAATAATGAACAACTTACTTCCTGTAGAAAATTTGTATGAAGAAGTAAATGTTAATACAAAAAACACATTAAACAATAATAGACCTTATGGTCGTTCTTGGAAATTTGATTTTGATAAAGGTGATTTTATAATATCTCCAATAGGGCAAATGAAAAAGTTAAATGAGTTAGATTCATATATCGAGTGGTGCTACAAAACACTGCAAACTCCAAGGTACAGACATGTAATATATTCAAGAAATTATGGAAATGAATTAGATGTATTGATAGGTAAAGACTATACTAATAAGGCAATCGAAAGTGAAATAAAGAGGATGGTAACAGAATCATTAATGATTAACAGTTATACCAAAAGTATTGATAATTTTACATATAAATGGGACAAAGATTCTGTATACTATACCTTTGAAGTTACTACAACTCTAGGAGAGACAAGCATATTGAAAAGTAAACTAACAGTTAGTAAATAAGACTTACTAAGATAAAATAAAAGATAAAAGTGAAAAGTTAATGAAGCTTTACGTTAGTAAAGCAACTATCAACTATCAACTATCAACTAAAAAAATGGGGAGGTGTGAGTAATTGGAACTACCAGAATACCTTAAACAAGAGACAGAAGAAAATATTATGCAGAGGATGCTAAAAAGAATTTCCGATGACATAGACAAAACAGAAGGCAGTTATATATGGGATGCATTAGCACCAGTTGCATATGAAATAGCGCAGATGAAAAAAGATATGAATGAATATTTAAAAAGAGGTTTTGCTTCAACGTCATTTGGAAGATATTTAGATTTAAGATGTGAAGAACATGGACTTAAAAGGGGAGAAGCAAAAAAAGCAGTATGTAAAGAAAAATTTACAGGAAAAACAGGTACTCTTATACCAGCAGGTACAATAATCAGCACTACAATTGATGAAATAGCAGATACTCAATCAGTAGAATTTAAAACACTGTCAAATGCAGTAATTTCTAATGAAGGGAGAGCATTTGTTGATATTGAAGCTGTTGACCCCGGAAGTATAGGTAATGTACCTGCTGGTGCAGTTAATTTAATGGTTACTCCAATAAATGGAATAGTATCAATAACAAATGAATCAGCAGCATCGGGAGGTAAAGAGATAGAAACTGATGAAAGCCTGCTTAGAAGATATTTTAATAAAGTGCAGTTACCAAGTACATCTGGTAATCAAGCGGATTATTACAATTGGACTATGGAAGTTGAAGGAGTAGGAAATGCTCAAATAGTACCTTTATGGAATGGAGCAGGTACTGTAAAAGTTATTTTGTTAGATGATAGTATGCAGCCTGCAAATCCCAATATTGTAAATAAAGTACAAGAATATTTAAAACCTAATGATGAAACCAAAGTAGGTAAAGCTCCTATAGGTGCATCTGTTACAGTGGTACCTGCTGAATCTATTGATATTAATATTACAGCAAAAGTTGTACTTGACGGCAGTAGAACATTATCAGAGGTTCAAAAAGACTTTGAAACAGTATTGACAAATCATTTGAAGAATATTGCGTTTTCTGATGATACAAAGGTACGTTATTCGCTTTTAGGAACTTTGCTTTTAGATACTAATGGTATTACAGATTATAGTAATTTACTTATAAATAATGAAACAGGAAATATCATTTTAAATAATGGACAAGTGGCGGTTAAAGGGACGGTGACTTTAAATGAATGATATGCTTTCAAACTGTCCAAAGTATTATGAAACCTCAAGAGTATTTAATTCATATTTAGACGCTGTGAGTCCTGAAGTAGAAGAATTTAAAAAAGGCATAGATGAAGTTCTAAATCAGTTTTTTGTACCTACTGCTACTTGGGGTTTAGATAAATGGGAAGAAGAGTTAAATTTAGAAAGCTATTCTGGAAAACCTGAAGATCAAAGAAGAAGCAGAATAATATCAAAACTTAGAGGTATGGGTACAATAACTGTAAACTTAATTAAAAATGTAGCAGAAAGTTATTCGAATGGAAAAGTTGAAGTAATAGAAGACAACTCAAACTACACATTTACTATTAAGTTTGTTGGAACTATGGGAATTCCTAAGAATATGGACGATTTGAAGGAAGCTATTGAAGAAATTAAGCCTGCTCATTTAGATTATGAGTTTGACTATGTTTACTTAACTTGGAATCAATTTGATACTTACAATAAAACATGGGATGAGTGGGATAATCTCAATCTAACTTGGGATGAATTTGAAACTTACGAAGAAGTAGTGTAATTTTGAATATTAGTTTATATTTATAAGATAAAATACAAATAATAAATAAATAAACATAGATTAGATAATAACTGAGTATAATAATAAATAATTCAAAATTCAATATAATATTTAAAATGCAAATGGTTAAAGGAATGTGGTAGATAGTGAAAATATTAAAAAATTTAATAATTTTTATAATTGGTGGTTCTGCATATTATTTAATTGAGATATTATATGATGGTTCAAGTCATTACAGTATGGCTATAGTAGGTGGATTATCATTCTTAATAGGCGGATTATTAAATGAAAAAACATCCAAATTAAGTGTAAAAAAACAGGCGTTAATTATAACAATTGTAATATTAGCTCTTGAATATATAACAGGATGTATAGTCAATAAAAGATTAGGTTTAAATGTATGGGATTACAGCGATATGCTGTGTAACTTACATGGGCAGATTTGCCTACGTTTTGCTTTAATATGGTTCTTTATATTTAGTCCGTTAATCATATGGCTAGATGACTATTTGAGACATATATTATTCAAAGAACATAAGCCACCATCAATTATTCAAGTCTATAAAGAACTGCTAAAGTTCAAATTATGACTTATAGCGATATTCCTTAACGAAAAATTTAAAGTGCTTTTACTCCGATATTTTAGGTGAAAGCATTTTTTCTATGTTATTACGTGTTTTTAAGTGGTTAATAAATTACTTTAATTTAGCAAAGTTATAATTAATATTAAAGATTTAAAATTTAAAATATATATAGATAAATCAATCTAATCATCGAAAGGGGAACATATACATGAGTGAATTACAAAACATAAGGGAAAGGGTAGCTAAAGCAGAAACACGTCTTGACAATATAGAAAAGAACATGGATGGGTTGAGTGAAAGTTTAAAAGAAAATACAAAGGCTGTGAATGATCTAAAAGAGGTAATGAATGATTATAAACATGTATCACAAAAACAAATAGAGCTTTTAGAAATTAGAATAAAAGCCGAAGAAAATGAAACTAAAGACATAAGGTTGACTAGACGTGAAATAATAACAGATATTATCAAAAAAATAATAAAATATTTAATAGCCGGCTTGGTCGGCTATTATTTTTTAAAATAATAATAGGAGTAATAGTATGTTTGATAAATTTGATAACAATACGATAGCTATAATAGCTATAGGTACAGCATTAATAATAGGAACTTATACAAAGCAGACTGAAATAGTTACAGGTGCTGTAGGAGCATTAGCGGGTTTTATAACAGGAAAGGGAAAGTCATCAAATGATTAGATTTAGGCATAATCCATGTAATAGCGAAAGAATTACTGTAAAATTTGGTTACGATAAAGACTATATAAATGATAGTTTTCATAATGGACTAGACATAGGAGCGTTAACTCCGGGGGTAGAGGGAGATGAGCTTTATGCTGTAGATGATGGCATTATTAAATCTGTGAGATTAAACAGTTCGACTGCTGGTAATTATATAATATTAGAGTGTGAAAAATATACTGCAAGATATTTACATATGCAGAAAACAACTGTATCAGTGGGACAGAAAATAAAGGTTGGAAATATTATTGGATACATGGGCAGTACAGGAATTAGTACAGGTCCACATCTTCATTTGGAAATTAAGACCTGTAAATTTGACGATAAAGATTATTGGAAAAAAGACATAAGTGGAAAATACATCAAAGCAGTAGACCCAGAGTCATTACTTTTGAAAGAACACTGGGCCGAAAAGCATTTTATTAATTTGAATAGAAAAGGAATTACAATCTACGAAAGACGATTTGATGACCCAATTACTAGAGGTGAATTATTTGCTTTATTAGATAGGGTTAGCACTAATTAGCAGCTTCATCTAGCTTATTGAGATTATCAAGAACTATATCTCTTTTAATTTTAAGTAGTTCTTTATTTTCGTGTTTTGTTACATTTTCCATATCTTTTAGAGAAAGATTTAATTTTTCTAATAATTCTTTATCTTCTTCTTCAATTTTAATTTTCTGACGAAGTAATTCTAGAATAGATTGTGTTTCTGCTAGATCATTTTCTGTCTTTTCCCATTCCCCTAATTGTCCATGTATAAGAGACATTCTTACATAGTATTTGATTTTGTACATTTCGCTGTCAATATTTCCTTTGTAATAATTTAAAAATCTAGAGGTTGCAAAGATTACTTCATTTGCCATAATTAAAGACTGCATATCGTTTTTATCATTAGCAGCAATAGTAAGTTCATTTAGACTTTCTTCAAACTTACTTATTTCATCTTGATTAATACCATTTTCTGTTGACTTAACCTCAAAATTATTCCATTCTATATGAATTTCTTTTACTTTATTTTCTATTGTCTCCCATATTTTATTTACTTCATCATCAATTGTTTCCTCTTTTTCTTTATCTTGATTATTTTTTTCTTCGCCTTCTTCTTTATCATCTTGATCTTTTTCACCTTGCTGCTTATCTTGCTCGTCTTGCTGTTGTTCTTCACCGCTCTGCTGCTTATCTTGTTCGCCTTGCTGTTGCTCTTCACCGCTCTGTTGCTTATCTTGTTCGCCCTGCTGCTTTTCCTGCTCACCTTGTTGTTTATCATCTTTTTCTTGTTGACTATCCTTATATTCTTCCAACTTTTCTGGCTTTTCTATAATAATCTGTAATTTTTCTATTTCTTCAATAACATCTTCTGTATTTTTGCCGATAGATGCTAATTCTTGTGGAATTATTTCTCTATCACTATTTTGCTGTTCTTCATCTTCTTTTTGCTGACAAGAAGATAATAAGAAAATTGTTAATATTATAAATAGTATTTTATATAATTTAGTATATTTTATTTGTTTTCTATGCAAATGAATCACCTCAGGATTAGTATATCCTAACATGAATATTTGAATACTTTTATTACTTAATAATTTTAATAAAAAAAACACTTTCAAAAGAAAGCATTCAGTTTATACATAGATTAAGCAAAATAGAAGTGTTTAAGTTGCTAAGAAATAATTGTTTCTGCTTTTTATATGCTTAGGCATCATTATCTTTGACGTATTAGGTACATCGTATCCTAAGTTTTTCATCATATTTTTATTAGATTTTAAATTGAAATTATCAGGCCAATATATTCGTACAGGGTCTCTAAGTATATTATGACTGTAGATTTTACTAAAGCCTACCATTAATGAAACTAAGGTTGTTAGATAATTGTTAATTAAATTCAAATTTATATTTTTACTGTCAAATTTCTTTTCTAATATTATTAATCCTGAATCAACAAAAGTAAATATCTCAGAAGTTGATTTTTTATATACTAAAAATTCGTTGCCTTCTTCATATATTTTTTTGAAGTTATTTTTATTAAGATATTTTTTTAGCTTTATAAAATCGATGTTATAAAGCAGAGAGTTTGTGTTAAATTCAAATTTAATTGTTTCCATAAATGCACCTTTCTGTCTAATTTATAATATTATTAAATTTAAAATAAAATCTATTGAAATCATCTATGACTTGCACTTTTTGATTAAGTGTTTGAGTTTCATTTTTATTAATAGCATTTTTTATTCTGTCTCCAGTTTTTTTTAGCAAATCAATTTCATAGAAAATTGTGTCGAATTTATTTATATTTTCTTTATCTAAGTAATTATCCAATTTTTGCATACATTGACCGACTATTACAAATATCTTTGAAAAATCTTCTTCAGTTGAGTTGCTTTTTATATCATTAAGTACTTTACCATACAATAATATTTTACTGCAAATTTTATCGTTTCTAGAATCTATAATCCTATCGTTGCTTTGGCACATATATTTTAACCATCCTTAATTAATATATTCATTAAATCGGTTAAAGTTTCATTAATTTTAACAACATTATTTTCAATACAGTATTTATGCAGTTCTAGTAATTGTTTTTTTTGTTTTTTGTTATTAAAATTGTATATATAATAGAAATTTTCGGTAATCAGATTTTCGATTTTTAATATATAATATGAATTTAGAGCTTTTTCTATACTATCATTTTTCATTCTCTTATCAATTTCTTTTTTATACTTTAGCAGATTATGTATTATTTCCTTATTTATATAACTGTTAAAAAATTTATTATGTTCTCTTTTTTGTGATATTAATGTAAAAATAAAACCTAAGAGAGCTCCTAATATAACACTAATATAGGTATTTATTAATTGAGGGGAGAGTACTTTAGCCAAAAAGCTAGGCATATTTAGTTGTTTTCTTCATTAATGTTAAATAGCTTGTACATATATTATATAATAAAAAAACTACTCCCATAAATATTACCCTCTTTAGTTTAAAATTAAAATCCCATAGATATTATGGGATTTTTGTTATATACTAAATTAATAAATATATTGCCCTTTACATCCCCATATTCTCCAATTAAATATATTATACTATATTTAGAAAAATAATACAAATAAAATTAACAAAAACATGAAAAAGATGTATTTATATGGTAATATAAATCTATTTAATTTTAACTGCTGTTCCATAAACTAGTATTTCAGCAGCTCCCTGCATAATTGCAGATGTAGAAAATCTAATATTTATTATAGCATCAGCACCTAAATTTTCACCTTGAGTTACCATATTTGCTAAAGCTATACTTCGAGCTTCTTCTAACATTTGTGAATATTCTTTCATTTCTCCACCTACGAGCATCCTAAAACCTGAAACAATATCTTTGCCTACATGTTTTGCTCTAATAGTACTTCCTTTTACTAGACCTAATATTTCTGTTATTTCTTTCTTTGGTAAGTTATCTGTATTTGTCAATATCATTTTTTTCACCCTTTCTATCTTTTATTCTTTCATATATAAGTACAATAATTATTAATACTGCACAAATAAAAACTATAAGTAATATAATAGAAAATAAGTTGTCAAAGTTTGTGTTTATAAACTGTGCAGGGGATAATATTGCTATTATATAAAATAATACAAAACATAGTGCTATTATTAATCCTAATATTGATTTCATAAAAACACCTCCATTTATTAAATTACTTTAGACAGTGTCAAATTAATAATGTTACACTTATATATAACTATTATACATTTTAATATTGTATTTTAAAACAAATTTTCCTTTATTTATATTTATTATTTTTTTTATTTCTATTGGAACTATTTTATTTATTTGATATAATAATAATGTACAAAACGTGGGGAGAAGATAGAGATGAAAGTAAGTGATATTAAAAATATTCTTGATGCAAATGTTTTAACATGTAATAATATTGATAAATGTATCTCATATGCATTTGGTAGTGACTTAATGAGTGATGTGCTTGCGTATATAAACGAGGAAACGGTTTTACTAACTGGTCTTAACAATCCACAAGTTATAAGAACAGCTGAAATGGTTGATGTATCAGTAATTGTATTTGTAAGAGGCAAACAGCCTACTAAAGAAATTATAAAATTAGCAGAAGAAAACGATATTACTATTTTAGCTACAGATCATATTATGTTTACTGCATGCGGCTTACTTTACAGCAATGGATTAAGGGGTCTTGATGAGCAATGATAAATATACCTATAAAAAGTGATACTTATATCATTAACGCAAATGATTTTAGCGTAGCTGGAAAAGTATCAAGCGACATAAAGAAAGACTTAAAAAAATTAGGTATACATCCTAAAATAATTAGAAGAACAGCTATAGTGTGTTATGAGTCTGAAATAAATATAATTATTCACTCTATAGGGGGCAAAATAGTTTTTGAATTATACGAAGATAGAATTGTAATTAATTCTGAAGATAGGGGTCCGGGTATATCAGATATTGAACTTGCTATGAAGGAAGGATATTCAACTGCTACAAATGAAGTACGTGAATTAGGTTTTGGTGCAGGAATGGGTCTTCCTAATATGAATAGGTGGGCAGATGAATTTAGGATTGAATCTAGTAGCAAAGGTACTTTGATTAAAATGACTATTTTCTTATAATTTATAACTTCAAAAGTTTTTTTATAAATAAAGAAGGTGTTTGTATGAAATTTTCAATAATGCTTGATAAGAGTAAATGCGTAGGTTGTACAAACTGTATGAGAAGATGTCCTACTCAAGCTATAAGAATTAAAAATGGAAAAGCAGTTATAGATAATGACAAATGTATACATTGTGGTGAATGTATAAAAGCATGCCCTTATCAGGCATATTCTGCTGTGGGCATTGACATAAATAAAGAAAAAGATTTTAAATATAGAATAGCAGTACCTTCTGTTACAATGTATGGACAATTTCCTAAAGGAACACAAATTTGCAAGATACATGATGCAATCATGGCACTTGGATTTGATTATGTTTATGATGAGAGCTGGGCGGCAGAACTTGTATCTAAAGCAATAAAACAAAAAGTAAATGAAAACAAAACTATAAAGCCTCTTATATCAACAAATTGTCCTGCAACATTGAGATTAATTAAGACTAGATATCCTTCATTGCTTGAACATTTAATATCTATAGAAGCTCCTATGGAAATAGCAGCTAAACTTGCAAGAATGAGAATAATAAAAACTAAAGATATTAAAAATTCTGATATTGGAGTATATTATATTTCACCTTGTCCTGCTAAGATGCTTAGCATAACGAATCCTATAGGTTTAAAAAAATCAGGTATTGATGGTGTAATTCCTTTAAAAACTGTATATGGAGATTTATATAGAGAAGTTAAAATGAAATCAGACCATTGCTTTTCAAATCCATCATTAACAGGTTTGAAATGGGCAGTGTCAGGTGGTCAGAGTAAAGCAGCAGAAATTGAAAACTATATAGCAGTACACGGCATGGAAAATGTAGTTAATATATTTGAAGAAATTGAAAATGGCAAATTGAACAATATAGACTTTGTCGAAGCATTAGCTTGTGTTTCAGGATGTGTAGGCGGGTCTTTAAATATTGAAAATCCTTTTGTGGCTAAGAACAATATAATACACATAGTAAGAAATACAAATGAGACACTCTTATTAAATGATGATTTAGATAAATTCGATGAATTTATGGAAAGCGGTGTTTTTAACATAGAAATACCTTATATTGAAGAAGGAAGCGAAAATACAGGAGAGAGTTTAACAGAAGCTGTTAATAAAATGAAAAAAATAGAAGAGCTTGAGAAACTATTACCTAATCTTGACTGTGGTTCTTGTGGAGCCCCTACGTGTCATGCTCTTGCTGAAGATATTTTAAATGGTACAGCAGTTTTAGAAGATTGTGTTGTATTAAAAGCAAATAAAAAGGAGGAGTAAAATAAATGAAACTATTAGATTTTGCCGAAAAGTTACAGCTTGAAATAATGACAGAAAAAGATGAAGATATAGAGTTAGATATTAATGGTGCTTATGTAGGAGACTTGTTAAGTATTGTAATGGGTAAAGCGAAAGAAAAAAATGTATGGATAACAATTCAAACTCATTTAAACATATTAGCAGTAGCAGAATTGATAGATATAAGTGTCATAATAATTGCAGAAGATATGGAAATAAGTGATGATACTATCAATAAAGCTAAAGAAATAGGTATGCCTTTGTTAAAATCAAAAGAAGATGCTTATAAAATAGCATGCAGATTAAATGAAATGGGAATATAATGAAATATTATTATGATTTGCATATACATTCAGATCTATCACCATGTGGAAGTAAAGATATGACACCTAATAATATAGTAAATATGTCTTGTATTAAGAGGCTTAACGTTCTTTCGGTTACTGATCATAATACGGTTAGAAACTATCCAGCAGTTAAAAAAGTAGCACTTAAAAAAAATATTGAAGTTATACCAGGAATGGAAGTTTCTTCAAGAGAAGAAGTTCACTTATTATGCTTTTTTAGAGAATATTTAGATGCATTAAAAGTAGATAAGATAATTTATGAATCTCTTCCTAATATTAATAACAATGCTACAATTTTTGGTGAGCAAAATATATATAATGAAAAAGATGAAATTGTTGGTCAAATAGAAAAATTATTATTAAATTCTTCTAAATATTCTATAGATGAAATATTTAATATTGTGAAAAAAAATAACGGAATAGTTATACCAGCACATGTAAACAGGCAGGCATATGGTATGGTAGGTGTCTTAGGATTTATTCCTAATAATTTAGATATTAATTATATTGAAATAGCTGATAAACATTTTATAAATGATAAAATATATAAAAATTATAAAATCATACAAAATTCTGACGCACATAGGTTGGCTGATATTTCAGAACCTATTAATTATATAAATGCAGATAGTTCAAGTGATTTTATGAATAAATTAGGTTTATAATTTTAGTTTTATTATTAAATTGTTTAAGGCTATTATTAATTATAAAATAATAATCTTTTTTTTTATGAAAAAAATTGACAAACTAGTTGTAACAAGTATAAACTATGTGTAGCTATTATTATATAAATTTTTTTGTATAGGGGTAGACAAATATGAAGGAATTGTCATTACATATACTTGATATAGCAAGAAATTCTATAAGAGCGAATGCGACACTTATAGAAATTTTTATTGAAGAAAATGATATAAAAAATGTAATAAGTATATGTATAAAAGACAATGGAAATGGTATGGACAAAGGAACACTAAATAAAGTTGTGAATCCATTTTTTACTACAAGAGATGTAAGAAATGTTGGCTTAGGTATACCACTTTTAAAAGCTGCAGTTGAAAGATGTAATGGCAGCTTTAAGATAGAATCTACTGAAAAGGTTGGTACTATAGTAGAGTGTTCTTTTCAGAAAGACCATATAGACAGAGCTCCTTTAGGAGATATGGGTGATACAATTATGGTTATAGTAAGTTCTTTACAAGAATGTGACTTGAAGTATGTACACAAGTATAACGAAAACGGTTTCGCCTTTAATACTGTACAAATAAAAGAAATACTTGGTGATGTTCAAATTACAGGTAATGAAGTTCTTTTGTGGATAAAAGAGTTTATCAATGAAAATTTATATAATATAAGCAAAAAATAATATTTAGTATTTAAAAATTCTAAATATCTGTTATAATTGTAATGTTTATAAAACATGTTTTTTTATCTTATATAAGAGGTGATTTTTTATGGCAAATAAAGGTCTTACTTTTAAGGGAGGGATACATCCACCTCATTTCAAAAAGCAAACTGAGCATCTTTCTATAGAAGAAGCTAAGAAACCTAAGGTGGTTGTAATACCTCTGCAACAGCACATTGGTGCTCCCTGCGATCCATTAGTTAAAATAAGGGATTATGTTAAAGTTGGACAAAAAATTGGTGAAGCAAAAGCTTTTGTTTCAGCACCTATACACTCAAGTGTATCAGGTACAGTTAAAAAAATTGAAACTAGACAATCAAGTAATGGCATGAAAGCAAAATGTATTGTTATTGAATCAGATGACAGATTTGAAGTTCATGAATCAGTTAAGCCTAAAGGTCAAATTGAAAGTTTGACTAAAGAAGAGATTTTAGGGATTATTAAAGAAGCTGGTCTTACAGGTATGGGAGGAGCAGGTTTTCCTACTCATGTTAAATTAAGTCCGCCTAAAGACAAGCCTATGGATACTATAATTTTAAATGGTGCTGAGTGTGAGCCTTACTTAACAGCTGACCATAGGATGATGATAGAGAATCCTGATTTAGTTGTGACAGGTGCAAAGGCAATAATGAAGGCTGTAGGAGTAAGTAAATGTTATATAGCTATTGAGGAAAATAAACCTGATGCTATTGAAGTTATCAATAATAATATTGCTAATGAAAAAGATATTGAAGTAGCTACATTGGTAACAAAATATCCTCAAGGCGATGAGAAAAGATTAATTAATGCTGTGACAGGTAGAGAAGTTCCTTCTGGCGGCTTACCTATGGATGTTGGTGTTGTAGTAAACAATGTAGGTACAGCTGCGACAATAGGTAAAGTTATAAAAACTGGTATGCCTGTAGTGGAAAGGGTACTTACAGTTACAGGTAGTGCAATAAAAGAGCCAAAGAATTTATTGGTTAAAATTGGAACAAGTTTTGAAGAAATTATTGAACAGTGTGGCGGCTTTTCAGAAGAACCGGGTAAAATAATAAGTGGTGGCCCTATGATGGGAATAGCTCAATATACTACAGATGTTCCCGTTATAAAAGGAACCTCAGGTATACTCGTTTTAAATAAAAAAGATGCTGAAAGACCTGAACCTGAAAACTGTATCAGATGTGGAAAATGTGTAAATATATGTCCGGTTAACTTACAACCGTTGATGATTAGTAGATTATCACTTCTTGGTAGATTTGATGAAGCAGAAGGATATAATGCATTAGATTGTATAGAATGTGGGTCATGTTCATTTGTATGTCCTTCTAAGAGACCACTTGTTGATTCAATAAGAGTGGCAAAGAGAGAAATAATAGCCAAGAGAAGAAAAGCAAGTAAATAGGAGGAAATAATAATGGAAAATAGATTAATAGCTTCATCATCACCTCACATTAGGTCTGATGAAACTGTATCTAGAATTATGCTTGATGTTATAATAGCATTGATACCTGCTTTTATAGCAAGTGTATATTATTTTGGATTAGCTTCCGTTAAAATAACAATACTATCAGTATTAACTGCAGTAATAGCAGAAGTTGCATGTCAGAAAGCTATGAAAAGACCTGTAACAATTAGAGATCTTAGTGCAGTAGTTACAGGTATTCTTTTAGCTTTTAACTTGCCACCTAGTGTTCCTTGGTGGATACCAATAGTTGGTTCAGCTTTTGCTATAATAATAGGAAAACAAGTATTTGGAGGAATTGGACACAATTTTATCAACCCTGCATTAGCTGGAAGAGCAATGCTTGCAACATCTTGGCCAGTAATAATGACTAATTGGGTTAATCCAGCAGGAGTGGATGCAGTTTCAACAGCAACTCCGTTAGCTATAATGAAAGAAACAACTGCTAGTTTACCACCTTTATCAGATTTATTTTTAGGTAGAATTCCGGGCTGTTTAGGAGAAACATCTGCAATATTATTAATAATTGGAGGAATTTATCTAGTATATAGAGGTGTAATCACATGGAGAATTCCAGTAGCTTATATTGGTACAGTTGCAGTGATATCACTAATTACAGAAGGAAGTATTACTGGTATGACATATCATTTATTTGCTGGTGGATTAATGTTAGGTGCTATTTATATGGCAACAGATTATTCGTCTAGTCCTGTTACACCGAAAGGTAAAATTATTTACGGTATAGGTGCAGGTCTTGTAACAATGCTTATAAGGAAAGCTAGTACTTTACCTGAAGGTGTGTCATATTCAATATTGCTTATGAATGTTGCTGCTCCATTGATAGATAAATACACTAGTCCAAAAGTATTTGGAGGTGTAAAAAAATGAGAGAAATTGTAAAGTTAGGTGGTATACTATTTTTAATAGCAGCCATTTCAGCAGGGGTTTTAGCTTTTTCAAATGATGTAACTAAAGACAAGATAATTGAAGCAGAAGAAGCGGCTAGTTCAGGTCCTGAAGTAGCAAATGCTGTAATTCCTGGTTCAATTGGTTTTGAGAAAATAGATGATGAAAGTTTAGTAGATAAGATTAAAGAAAAAAATGAGAAATTTATTGACTTGAAAGTTGGAAAAGATGAAAATGGAGATACTACAGGATATGCTATTAGAACATCAAGTCCTATTAAAGGCTATGCTGGAGATATAGAAATATATCTTGGTGTTTCTTTAGACGGAGAAATTGTTGGAATGAAAGTTCTTTCATTATCTGAAACAGCTGGGCTTGGGTCAAATGTTCAAAATGCAGATTTTCAAGAACAATATTTTGGCAAAAGTGCAGATATGCAAATAGGAGTTTCTAAAGGAACTCCTGAAGAAAATGAAATAGTTGCACTTTCTGGTGCAACATATTCATCACGTTCAATAACAAGTGCTGTTAATAATGCACTAGATATATATAATGAATACTTGAAATAAATAAAAGTTATAAGTATAGAAGTTTTGCTAGTGCAAAACCTTTAAGTTAGTCAGAAATTTAAGATAAGAGATAAAAATATATAGGAGGTTATGATGAACGGATTTAAGTATCTAAAAAACGGCTTAATTAATGAAAATCCAACTTTTGTTCAGCTTCTTGGTATGTGTCCTACTCTTGCTGTTACAACATCAGCAGAAAACGGCATGGGTATGGGTTTAGCTACTACAGCCGTTTTAATTGGTTCTAATATAGCTATATCACTGCTTAGAAAAGTTATACCAGATAAAATTCGTATACCAGCTTTTGTTGTTGTAATTGCAACTTTTGTTACTATAATTGATATGTTTATGCATGCATATGCCCTAGATCTTTATAAATCACTAGGATTGTTTATTCCATTAATTGTTGTAAACTGTTTAATCTTAGGTAGAGCTGAAGCATTTGCTTCTAAAAATAGTGTAGGAGCTTCTATACTAGATGCGATAGGAATGGGATTAGGATTTACTATAGCATTAACTATTTTAGGTTCTGTTAGAGAATTAATTGGTGCAGGAAGTATATTTGGATATACAATAATTGGTGGAGCTTATAAACCAGCATTAATTATGATTTTACCACCTGGAGCATTTATTGCTTTAGGTTTATTAATTGGTTTAGTAAATTATATATCAAGAAAGAAAGCAGCTTAAATGAGGAGGTTTGGAAATGAATTTATTTAGTATTTTCGTTGGAGCGATACTTGTTAATAACTTTGTACTCGCTAAATTTTTAGGTATTTGTCCATTCCTCGGTGTTTCTAAAAAAGTAGAGACTGCTCTTGGTATGGGAATTGCTGTAACATTTGTTATGACTTTATCTTCAATTATAACTTATTTAGTACAAATTGCTATTTTAAACAGATTCGGATTGGAGTACTTACAGACAATAGCTTTTATTCTTGTAATAGCTGCTTTAGTCCAATTTGTAGAAATGTTCTTGAAGAAATCAAGTCCGGGGTTGTATGAGGCATTGGGAGTTTACTTACCTCTTATAACTACTAACTGTGCCGTACTTGGACTGGCTATATTGAATATTCAAAGTGAATATAATTTAATACAAACTATAGTTAATTCTTTAGGCGCAGCTTTAGGATTTACTTTAGCAATAGTACTATTTGCCGGTATAAGAGAAAGATTAGATTTGGCAGATGTGCCTGAAAGTTTAAAAGGATTTCCAATAGCATTGATTACAGCTGGATTAATGTCAATTGCTTTTATGGGATTCGCAGGATTATCAATATAGGAGGTGCATAGAATGAATAATATATTAATTGCTGTATTAGCATTAGGCGGATTAGGATTATTATTTGGAATAGTTCTAGCTATTGCTTCGAAAAAATTTCATGTTGATGTAGATCCTAAGATAGTACAGATTAGAGAAAATTTACCGGGTGCAAACTGTGGTGCATGTGGTTATCCGGGATGTGATGGGCTTGCGAAAGCTATAGCACAAGGTAAAGCACCTGCCAATGGTTGTCCTGTTTCAAGTTCAGAAGCAGCTTTGAAAATAGGAAAAATTATGGGTGTGGAAGCTACCGTTGGAGATAAGAAAGTTGCAAGAGTATTATGTAAAGGATGTAAGACCAATACAATTGAAAAATATAAATATGAAGGTATAACTGATTGTAAAGCAGCAAGTATGATATCTGGTGGCAGCAAGTCATGTGACTATGGTTGTTTAGGATATGGTACATGTGTAGATGTATGTCCATTTGGCGCAATAAGTCTTGTTGATGGAGTTGCTGTTATTGATAAAGAAAAATGTACAGCTTGTGGTAAATGCGTGGATGTATGTCCAAAAGGTGTTATAGAGCTAGTTCCATATGATCAAGAAGTATTTGTTGATTGTAAGAACCAAGATTTTGGTAAAAGTGTTAAGGTAGACTGTAAAGTTGGATGTATAGGATGTAAGCTGTGCGAGAAAAGCTGTCCATTTGATGCTATAAAAGTTGAAAATAATGTAGCTAAAATTGATTATGATAAATGTAAAGAATGTATGGAATGTGTTATAAAATGTCCAACTAAAGCTATAACTGCTGATTTAGATAAAAGGAAAAAAGCTTTTATAGATGAGGATAAATGTATTGGATGTACAATATGTGCTAAGAACTGTCCAAAAGATGCTATTGAAGGAGAGTTAAAAAAAGTTCATAAAGTAGACCAAGATAAATGTATCGGATGCGGCATATGTGCTGAAAAATGTCCGAAGGACGCAATTGAAATGAAGTAATTAAATAAAAAAGGGCATTAGCCCTTTTTTTATTGTAAACAAAGAATGCGACTAATATAAATTAGTCGCAAGTGCAAGTAGCTCCGCATTCTTTTTTGCAAGTACATGGATGAGACTCTTCCCAAAGATTATCAGCATTGTAAGCCCAATCTTCAGCTATAGGAGTACATTTTTCAGTTAATGCTCCAGCTGGTTCTTTGTCAAGAGGTTGAGTAGATTCAGCTTTTGTTTCTTCAACCATTTTCTTTATCATTTCAGGGTTATCAAGTATTGGACACGGTCTTAAATGATTACAGTTAAATGGTTGATTTTCTTGATAAGCTTTAAATAATGGAGATTTTAAAGCTTCTTTAAGACTTACATCTTTTATATTAACATCTGAATAATGAACAAAAGCACATGGTTCTACGTCTCCATTTGCGTTGATATGAAAATAATTTCTACCGCCAGCTATACATCCATTAACATATTCACCATCATTCCAGAAGTCCATAGTAAATAAAGATTTATTTTTTCTATAGCCTCTTATTTTGTGATACATATATTCTCTTTCGTCAGCACGACAGCATAAATCTACGTCAGCATCTTTGCCTATTGGTATATAAGTAAATAACCACATAAAATATGTACCCATTTCAATTAAAAAGTCAATAAATTCCTCAGAACCAATGTCTTTATAGTTATAATGATGATAGCATGCAGATGCACCAAACATTACCCCTTCTTTTTTTAGGTATTCCATTCCTCTGATTATTTTATTGTAGGTTCCTTTTCCTCTTCTAAAATCTGTTGCTTCTTCAAATCCTTCTATGCTAAATCCTGGAGCAAAATTGCCCACTCTAGCTAATTCTTTAGCAACTTCTTCTGTTATTAAAGTCCCATTTGTAAAACATGTAAAAAAGCAGTCATTGTGTTTTTCAGCTAGTTTTATTAAGTCTTTCATTCTAACTGTAGGTTCACCACCAGAATAAATATACATATATATACCTAATTCTTTACCTTCAGTTATTATTCTATCAATTGTATCATAATCTAACTCATCAGTTTTATTATATTCAGCGGCCCAACATCCTGTACATTTAAGATTACATCTTGAAGTAGGGTCTATGAGTATTGTCCAAGGTATAGAACCAATACCATACTTTTCTTGTAATTCCTTTCTTCTTGATTCCCAAAAAACTACAGAGTTTAAGAAGAAATTTTGAATAAATTTTTTCTGCATATTTTCATTTACATTTTTAAAGAAATTATCAAGTAATTTCATCCATGGATTATTAGGATCTCTTTGAGCTTTTTCAATTCCTTCTAATACTTTCGTATCTCTTTCATTTTTCGCAACTTTTTTAGCTAAAGGTATAATTTTAGATAAATTATTCATTGGGTCTTTACCAATATAGGTTAAAATTTGCTTAATAGCTATTTGACTGGCAAATTGTTTTAAAGTACTCATTAACACTCCTCCTTTTTCAGACATTTAAGTCCATCAATTAAAATATTCATTGATTTATAAAGATTTTCATATTGTATTTCCCCATATACAATATCTTGCATAGTGAGAGATTCTAGTGCTCCAATAATTAATGAGGCCATAGAAGTAGTATCTATTTTAATAATTTCTTCTGTAGCAACAGCATTCTCTAAAATTTCTTTAAAAGCGTTCTCTAAGCTTTGAGATAGCTTAAACAATTTATCTTCTACACTAGAATTGTTATGTCTTACCATTAGCCAAAAATCAACAAAACCCTTTGCAACTCTTTGACCTTCAATATTTACAAGTAGATAACTTGTAAGTTCTTTTAATTTATCGATATTAGTTAAGCTTTTGTCTTTTTTTAATTCGTCAAATCTTAATTGAAAAAAAGACATGCCTAATTCTAAAATATACATATAAATTTCATCTTTGTTTTTGAAGTATTGGTATAAGGTAGTTCTGCCCATTGAACAAGCCTTTGCTATATCACTCAAATTAGTGTTATAATACCCATTTTCAGCAAATACAGCTATTGATTTGTCAGCTATGTCAAGTTTTTTTTGTTCAACATCTACAATTTTAGGCATCTCCTCCTCCTTTCTAATATGACATCAATGTTTATATAAACATTGATGTTTTTATAGACACAAATGTCAGCTAAATATATTTTAACATATTTTTCTAAATAGTCAAGTATAAAAAACAATAAAATGACAAAAGTTACAAGCTTGTAAATTGACAAAATAAATGGTAAACTTAAATAAAGTATAATATGGTGATAAAATGACGAAATGTGATAAATTTTTAATTATTTTAGTTTTAATAGTGAGTATAATATCTATTATAATAATAGGTAAGGCAACATCGAATTATGATACAACTTATGCAGAAATATATGTTGATGGAAATTTATATAAAAAATATTCATTAGATAAAAATTTAAATGAAGTAGTTACAATAGAAACTAAACATGGAAAAAATATTATTGAAATTGAAGGATATAACGTTAGAATGATAGAAAGCAGTTGTATAAATAAACTATGTATAAAGCAGGGAACGATCCATAAGCAGGGACAATTAATAGTATGTCTTCCTAATAAAGTAGTAGTACAAATAATAGGTAAAAACTCTAGTAGTGATTTAGACACTATTAGTTATTAATGGTGATATTATGGATAGAACTAAAAAATATACATTTTTAGCCTTGCTTACTACAGGAGCTTTAGCATTGAGTGCTATAGAGAGTATGATCCCTTTACCATTTATTGCTCCGGGAGCAAAACTTGGACTTGCAAATATGGTTATATTATCTGTTCTTGTAGTTTTTGGTTTTAGAAGTGCTTTATATGTTTCTATTTTAAGGTGCTTTTTGTTTTTAATGATAGCAGGAAATCCTATTGGATTTATATATAGTTTATCTGGTGGAATATCTAGTGTTATAGTTATGTTTGTTGTTTTTAAACATTTATCTAAATTTTTTAGTTTGATAGGTGTCAGTGTTTTTGGAGCTATTACTTACAACACAGCACAAATAGCGGCAGCAAGCATAATTTTAGAGAATTTAAACATATTCACTTATTTACCTGTTATGAGTATTATGAGTCTTTTTACAGGATGTTTTATTGGTTATGTATCAATTTTTATTGTTAGATATTTAAAAGATATTGTTAAAAATAATAAAAGAGGGTAATAATGAAAAAGAGTGGAAATTTGTTAATATTAATTTTACTGATACTTGTAGCAACTATTATTGGAAATATTATTGGTGATATTTTATCTGATAAAATACCAATTTTAAATATAGGAGAAACTATTGGTTTTAGTCCTACAGTGCTAGATTTGAATTTTATTTCTATAACTATAGGATTTGAAGCATCTCTTAATTTAGCTGGAGTTATCGGTATAATAATAGCAATAATCATATACAAAAAGTTATAGGAGTTATTGATGGAAAAATTTATATTAGCTTCTCAGTCTCCTAGAAGATTAGAAATGCTAAGCAAATATAATTTAGATTTAAGTGTGGTTCATTCAAATATTGAGGAAAAAGTACAAAATAATGAAAAACCTGAAACTATAGTTATGTCTTTAGCTTTTCAAAAAGCTCTTGATGTTAGTAATAGATGTAATGCAAACAGTATAGTTATTGCAGCAGATACTATTGTGTATTTAGATAAAGTGTTAGGAAAACCAAATAACTTAGAAGATGGATACAGAATGTTAAAAATATTAAGTGGCAAAACGCATTATGTTTATTCAGGTATTTGCTTAATTCAAGCTGCAAATAATAAAAAAATTATTGATTATGAAGTAACTGAAGTAACATTTAAGCAATTGTCAGATGATGTTATTAAAGCATATCTTGCTACAAATGAGTATGCTGATAAAGCAGGTGCTTATGGTATTCAAGGGTTTGGAGAATTATTAGTTTATAAAATAAATGGGTGTTATAATAACGTAAAAGGATTGCCTATAAATAAACTAAATGAATTATTAATTAGACATTTTGACTTTAATTTATTAATAGGTCAATTATAGTATAACGGAGGACAAAATGGATAATAATAATTATACAATTAAAAATATTCCAGAAAATGAAAGACCTAGAGAAAAACTTATAAAATATGGTGCACATACACTCACTAATTCTGAACTGTTGGCAATTATATTAAGAGTAGGCAGTACAAAAGATACAGCAGTAACATTAGCACAAAAGATATTAAATACAAATAATAAAGGTTTAAAGAACATTGCAGAGGCTAACATAATGGAATTAAAAAAATTTCATGGAATTAGTGATGCAAAAGCAGCCCAGATATTAGCAGTAACAGAATTAAGTAAAAGAATAAGTGCACTGCAAGCTGAAGAAAGAATAAAAATAACGTCACCTCAGGATGTATCAATGCTTTTGATGGAAGAAATGAGGTACTTGAAAAAGGAGTACTTTAAAATAATATTATTAGACACTAAAAATAAGATTATTGAAGTAGTAAATATTTCTGTTGGAAATTTGAATTCATCTATTGTACATCCAAGAGAAGTGTTTATTGAAGCGATTAAAAGAAGTAGTGCATCTATGATATTAGTTCATAACCATCCTAGTGGTGAAGTTAAGCCGAGTAAAGAGGATATAAATATTACAAAGAGACTTACTGAATCAGGAAAAATTTTAGGAATAGAAATTTTAGATCATATTATTATTGGAGATGGAGTATATACTAGCTTCAAAGAACAGGGAATTATTTAGTATATGCAAAATTTAAAATTCAAATTGCAAGATTAAATTGAAAATTCAAAATTAAATTCAAAAAATTAAGAATTAGTTTTATATATTGACATAGGAGGATATAAACAAGATGGCAGTAGATTTGTTTTCACAAAATATAGGAATAGATTTAGGTACAGCAAATACATTAGTATATGTTAAGGACAAAGGAATAATAACTAGAGAACCATCTGTAGTTGCAATAAATACAAAGAACAATAAAGTTACAGCAGTTGGATTAAGAGCTAAAGAAATGTTTGAAAGGACACCTAAAATAATAAAAGCAATAAGACCTTTAAAGGATGGAGTTATTGCAGATTTTGAAGTTACCCAAATAATGCTTAAATATTTTATAGAAAGAACATTAGAAGGAAAGAAATTTTTTAAGCCTAAAATAGTAATCTGTGTTCCTGCTGGTGTTACGTCTGTAGAAAAAAGGGCAGTTGAAGAAGCGGCGCTTAATGCTGGAGCAAAAAAAGTGAAGCTAGTAGAAGAACCAATGGCTGCAGGAATAGGTGCAGGATTACCTGTAGAAGAAGCCATAGGAAGTATGGTAGTAGATATAGGTGGAGGTACAACAGAGATAGCTATTATATCTTTAGGAGGTATTGTAGTCAGTGAGTCATTAAGAACTGCTGGTGATGATATGGACGCTGATATAAAAAACTATATTAAGTGGAAATACAAACTTGATATAGGTCTGACAACAGCAGAGACTATAAAGAAAACAGTAGGAAATGCTTCAGCAAAATATTATGAAAATAACAATATAGAACAAGTTGCCGCTGAAGAAGATAGTACTGAAACTGTTGAAGAAGTTAATGAAGAAAATAAAGACATTGACCAAAATAGAATAGAAGATAATAAAACAGATGAAAATTCTATGAAATATGTAAAGGAAATAGAGGTAAGAGGTAGAGACATTGTCTCTGGACTCCCTAAAAAAATAAAAGTTTCTAGTGATGAAATTAGAGTAGCTTTAAGTGAAACTATTAATAACGTAATTAATTCAATAAAGAGAACATTAGAGAAAGCACCACCTGAATTAGCTTCTGACCTTATGCAGAATGGTATTACATTGACAGGTGGAGGTGCTCTTCTTAAAGGTATAGATTTGCATATAGAAAAAGAAACAGGATTATTAGTAAAAATTGCTCAGAATCCTTTAGATTGTGTTGCAATAGGAACTGGTAAAGTATGTGAAGAAATGTAAGTGGTGATAAAATTGAAATTTATTAGAAAAAATATAAAAAAAGTTTTATTTACTGGTATAATAATATTCTTACTATTTTTAATTGGTATTACTTCTAATGAAAGAGAAAATATATCAGGAACAGAAAATATAGCAGGGGTATTGTTATCAAGAACTCAAAAATTTGTGTACAACATAGGACAAACTTTTGATAATGCTTTTATTTCAATACAAAGTATAGCTAAAGCTAGAGAAGAAAATAATGCATTAAGGAATAAAATTTCTGAGCTACAGCAAGAAAATAGAACATTAAGTGATATAGTTTATAATTCACAAATATTAAAAGCTGAATATAAATTACGAATGAATTTAGAATATGAATATACAGAGGCACAAGTAGTTAGTAAACTCGATGGCAACTGGTTTGACAGACTTGTAATAGATAAGGGAGAAAAAGACGGTATCAAAAAAAATGATATTGTCGTTCAGGCATCTGTCTCTGATGATAATATTGTTGAAACTGGATTAGTAGGTAGAGTTGTAGATGTTGGTTATAATTGGGCTAAAATAATAACAATAATAGATGAAAGCAGCAAAGTAAGTTTTAGAGTATTGGAAAATAATGAAGCAGGAATAGCAGAAGGAAACATTGATAGTACAATATCAGGATATTTTTTCAATAATCATAGTAGTGCAAATGAAGGAGACAAGCTAGTAACTTCAGGATTAGGTGAAATATATTTACAAAATATATACATTGGTTCAGTTGAAAAAGTAGAAAATACTAATGATGCTAAGAATTTTAAATTATATGTTGATCCTGCTGTAGATTTTTCAAAACTTTATAAAGTATTTGTTCTAAAAGCTGGAAGATAAAGAATAAAGGGACTGAAATTAGTATGAAAAAAGTAATTATGATAGTAATAGTTATTTTGAATTTTATATTGCAAACATCATTATATCATTTCATTGGTTGTTTTGGAATAATTCCAAATGTATCTCTTGCTCTGGTAGTTGTGTTTGCGTTATATTCTGATAGTATTACAGGTGCCTTTCTAGGAATAATAACAGGATTGCTTTACGACATTATGATGATAGATGTTTTTGGAATATATACTTTACTGTTTTTTTTAGTAGGCTCAATTGTAGGTTTAATAAATGAAGATGTTAATAAAGAAAATGCTTTTTCTTTTTTTTGGATTACATTAATTTCAGCTGTAGTATGGCATTTGTTAATGTACATTATATTATTTTTCCTTGGACTCGAGTATAAAGAAATAACATTGATTACAGGTAATATAATATTTGAAATTATTGTTGATGCAGCACTTGCAGCAGCTTTGTCAAAGTTTATGCTTTATCTTTTTAACAAATTCAATATAAAATTATTATCACGACAATAAATAAATTTAAAATTATAAATTAAAAATGTAAATTACAAAGACTTTATGTTAGTAAAGTATAAACTATCAATTAATTATCAACTGTTATATGAGGTGATTATTATTAGAATACAGAAATTTTTTAAGAACAGACAAAATATTTTTTATTATCTGATGCTGTTATTAATGTTAGTACTTATTTTTAAATTAGCAGTTTTAACTATAATACATGGAGAAGATTATAGAGTTAAATCAGATAGCAAAACGATTAAGGATATACCAATAAAAGCTCCAAGAGGGAAAATTTACGATAGAAATGGAATTATTTTAGCAGATAATGTATCAAGTTTTACAATTCAAATACTTAAGGATCAGATTGATAAAAAACAGTTTAATGAATTAGGATATACTTTATCTAAAATATTAGATTTAAATTGTGAAAAAGTCATTGATGAGTTTCCAATAATTATGGATTCATTTGAGTTTAAAGATAATGCTGATACAAATTTATCGTCTGCGTTAGAAGAAGTCATAGATATAGTTGTTTCAAATAATTTAATGGATGAAATATTAGAATATAAAACTGTAATTTATGATGAGGAATATAATATTAAAGAACGTGCATTACTGTTGTTAAAAAAAGAGATAGATGATTTACCTGTTTCATTTAAGGAAGATAGTTACATATACAATAGTGATAGTGAAGTAGTGGCACAATGGTTAGACAATAATGATTTTTCTCTAGATGCATTGCCACAATCAGTGATAGCTGATTTATACACAAATGAAAAGAAATACACAAGAAGATTATTTTCTAATTCTAAAGTTAGAAAAGCTGTATATAATCTTCTCAGTAGCAAAGGATTAACAGATAAAATAAATCTAGTTCCTTATGTTTTTAGCTATGATAATGAATATGAAGAGCTAAAGAATTCATTATCTATGGAGTGTGATAAAGTTACTCTTGAATCACAAGCTAAAGATGATTTTGTTAACTTAGTTTTAAAATATTCTATAGATAAGCTATTAACTACTGTGTATCATTCTGATACTGAACAAATTGTACCAGGTATAACTATGTTTGAAAAAGTTGCAAAGATATACCCTGATTTACCTGTGGTATACAGCATCGAAGATAATGTAGTTAAGTTTACTTATACTGAAATAAAATCTAAAAACAAAGCACTTAGTGATTTTGGATTAACTGATGACACTACTGCGTATGAGTTAGTAAAACATATAGCTGGTGAAGATAATATTCTATATGAGATAATTACAGAAGAGGATAATGGTGTTAGATTTTATGCTCAAAGTGAATTATTAGGATATGTTAATCCATCTATTTCGGTCAAAGAGTGGGAGTACAGACCAATCATTGAAAAAGATAGTTGGATAGAGAAAAACATACATGGCGATATTGAAGGTGCTGAAAATGTATTTAAAATGTTAAGAGAAGAGACTGAAATAGATGAAAGTATAAATGATTATGATGCAAGAAATATTTTTGTAATTAGAGAAAGGTATATAAAACAAGGATATTTAGCATTTCATCCAATTGATATTTGCTATGGTGCTTCTGAAAAAACAGTTGCAATGATTTCTGAAATGAATTATGAATTAATAGGTGTTAATGTAGAAGTCGAGCCTCAGCGTTATTATCCTATGGGTGAAACTGCAGCTCATGTAATAGGATATTTAGGAAAAATATCTCAAGATTATGAGATAGAAGAGTATATTAAGGAAAAAGACTATAGTCCAGATGATATAATAGGAAAAACGGGAGTAGAAGAAAAATTCGAAGATTTACTAAATGGTAAAAAGGGTAAAAAGACAGTTGAAATAAATGCATTAGGAAATACAATGAAATCAGTGGATGAAGTAACGCCTATACCCGGTGGTGATTTATATTTAACTTTAGATATTGAATTACAAGAAAAAGCTGAAGCAGCTTTAAAGAAAGCACTTGAGCAGATACAAATAGGTGGAGTTTATGAAAGTAAATGGGGTAATTATCCTTATGATGAAGCTTATAAGAATGCTAACTCAGGTGCACTAGTAGCTATAGATGTTAAAACAGGAGAAGTTTTAGCTCTCGTGAATTATCCATCTTATGATTTGAATTTATTTTCTACTGGTATTTCAAATGAAGACTATGAAGGGTTGTTAAATGATTCAAAAGATCCTTTAGCTCCTAAGCCGTTGCTTAATATATCATTACTTACAGCTATTCAGCCGGGGTCAACATTTAAGATAATTACTTCTTTAGCTGCATTAGAAAAGGGAATTCCACCAGAAGAAAGAGTGTACTGTGCAGGTGTTATGGAAATGGGCGGACATCCATATGGGTGTTGGATTTGGAATATGTATAGAGGAACACATGGATATGAAAATTTATATGAAGCGATAAGAGATTCCTGCAATTTTTATTTCTACACAATAGTTTTAGGAGAAAATCAAGTTACGCATGAAAAAACAAGTCATAGAGTAACTTTAGACGATATACTTTATATGGCTGAGGAATTTGGATTAAATGATAAAACAGGTATTGAAATAGATATTCCTAGAGAATATTCAGGAGGATTACCTAATCCAAATGATAAAATAGAAAGTACAAAAATGTATTTAAGATTGTATCTAGAACAAAATATTGATAAATACTTTAAAAAGGATGTAGAAATAGATGTCAATGAGAAAAATGATATCATTGATAATATTATAAGTTGGGTTAATTTAGATGAGTCATTAACAAGAAATGAAGTATACCGAAGATTATCAGACTTAAATATCGATCCTATGAAAACAAATGATGCCGGTACACCAATTACAGATATAATTAAATATAGTTACTTAAATCAAGCAGTATGGACTTTGGGTGATACAATGAATATTAGTATTGGACAAGGAAGTAATTCTTATACCCCAATACAGATGGCAAATTATATAGCAACAGTAGCTAACGATGGGTATAGACATAATGTAAGTGTAATAAAGAAAGGAGTAAGCTATGATGGAAGAGAAGTAGTGTATACTCCTAAAAGAGAATCGGAAAGAGTCGATTTAAGTAATTATGATTACTTAGGCTATGTACGAAAGGGTATGAAACTGGTGTCTGAAAGTGATACTCATGGATTATATGCTAATTTTCCTGTTGAAGTAGGCTCAAAAACAGGTACTGCAGAGAAAGATGGATTAAATCCAGAAACAGGTGAACCTTATGATGATTTTGGTTGGTATGTTGCATTTGCTCCATATGATGACCCTCAAATTGCAGTAGCCTCTGTAATATTTCAAGGAGGTTCTGGAAGATATCCAGCTCCAGCAGTTAGAGATGTTATTGCAGAATATCTTAAATTAGATACTAATACAGAGAGTGAGTAGCGTATATTGAAAGGAGTGGTTTTATGAAAAACGTAATACTTGTTACTTCAAGTAAAAACGAAATTGGTAGGAGTGTTGTAGCATTAAAAACTGCTGTAGAATTTTCAAAAAATGTTAAAACAATCTTAGTAGATATATCAAATGACAAAAGAAGTATAGCAAGATATGCAGAGGTAGAAGAGCAGATAATATATGATGTTCAGGATGTTATTGAAGAAACATGCAGTTTAGAGCAAGCTACAATTGAAATAGAAGATTTTCTGCATATACTTCCTGCTCCTAGATTAAAGGAAAAGTTAAATATTACAGAAGAAAAACAATTCAATAAGTTATTAGCAATATTAAAGTTAGAATATGAATGCATTATTGTAGATGGTCCAGTAATATTTAATCAAAATTATATTGATTATGAATCAGTTAATTGCGTTTTAATTATTGATGACTCAAATGTTTCATCTATTAGAAACATATATAAAATATTTAATTTATTTAACAGAAAAATTAAGAAAAAAACTTATGTCATAATAAATAAATATAAAAAAGAGAATGTTAAGCATGGCGTAGAATTTTCATTTAAAGATATAAAAACTATGTTACCTGGTGAGGTTTTAGGATTTATTGATTATGATGAAGTTTTTATAGATTTAAATAAAGATTTCTTTTTTGACAATCAAATTAAGAAATTTAATGATGTTATACAAAAGTTAGTTGGTAAGGTGCTTTAACTTATATTACTATAGCTTTACAACTTTAATGAGGATTATTTAGATGAAGAAAAAAATTATTTTAATAGTTATTATGAGTATGATTTTATATATTACATCATGTTCATATAAACAGAATAATGGGGCAGATAAAAAAATATCAAAAAGTGATTTTATGTTAAATACTTATATAACAATAACGCTTTATGATACTGAAGATGAAACTTTATTTGAACCAATATTTGATTATATTAAACAATTAGAAAATATATTAAGTATCCATATAAAAACGAGTGATCTTTACAAATTAAGAGAAAATGCAGGTAAAGAATACACTAAAGTCTCTGATGAGACTATAGAAGTTACGAAAAAGTCTATTGAATATTCAGAACTTTCAGAAGGGCTGTTTGATGTATCTTTGGGTCCTATAATTGAATTATGGGGAATTGGTACTCCAGAAGAAAGAGTTCCTAGTAAGGAAGAAATAGAAAAAGCATTATTATTGGTAGATTATAAAAAAGTTAAAATTGATGAAGAACAAAAACAAATAATGCTTGAAAAAGAAGGTATGTTTATAGATTTTGGAGCAATAGCAAAAGGTTATATAGCTGATAAAACTGCAGACAAGATTAAAGAACTGGGAATAGATAATGCTATTGTAAATCTAGGAGGAAATGTTTTATTATTAGGTACAAAATCTGATAATAGTGATTTTAGTGTTGGTATACAAAATCCTGAAGAAGCTAGAGGAGGATATCTTGGTATTATTAAGGCATCAAACTTATCTGTTGTAACATCAGGAGATTACGAAAGATATTTTGAGAAAGATGATAAGAGGTACCATCATATAATAAATCCATTCACTGGTTTTCCTTCGGATAATAATTTAAAAAGTGTATCTATAATATCATCAACTTCATTTGAAAGTGATGCATTATCAACAACAACACTGCTATTAGGATTAGAAAAAGGTTTGTCGAAAGTAAATAATCTTGATGATGTAGAAGCAGTATTTGTTACTAAAGACAATAAAATATATCTATCGGATGGAATAAAAGACAAATTTGAATTAACTGATAAAAAATATAAGATAGTGAATTAATTGATACTTATTAAGTATCAATTTTTTTTTATTTTATGACATTTTTATTACTTATTAAAAATGCTTAAACCAACATTTAATATTTATATCATAATATTGTAATAATGAATTAATAAATAAATAAAATAATAATAAAAAGGGAAAAAGGTGGTATTGTGAATAAAAAGAAACATGATTTTAAAAAAAGAGATAATATTAATAGGAAATTAGTATTTCAAGTAATGTTTAGTATACTTCTTGTTGTTGTAGTTATCTGTACTAAGCAATTTGATAATGTTATTGCTAAGAAAATAGTAGAGTTTACTGAAGAAAAAGTATCTAATAATTTAGACTTATCTCCTGTAGTTGAAGTTATAAGTAGTGGACTAGATAGAAGTATGGAAAATATATCATCATTTTTTAAAGGGGAAAAAGAATATGCAGCTCCTGTAAATGGGACAATAAGTAATGGATATGGAATAGCAGAAGCTGGTGATAATGCGTATTACAATCATGGACTAGATATTGCTTCTAATACAGAAACTGTAAGAGCTATTTCTAATGGTAAAGTTATTATAGCTGATAATAATGAAAGCTTAGCTAATTATATAGTTGTTGAATCAGAAGATAAAAAGATCATATATGGAAAATTAGATCAATTTTTTGTTGAAGTAGGAGACAAATTAAAAAAAGGAGATGTTATAGGTACTCTAGATATTAATAATCAAATATTACATATAGAGATATGGGAAGGTGGTGAATCAATTAACCCAGAAAAATTCTTTAATGTTGATGAATGAAAAAGATATGTAAATATTATATTAATATTAATAGTATCACTTGCTATACATGAAAGCGGACATATCTTAGTTGTAAAACTACTTCAAAGAAGGTACAAAAAAATAAGAGTAACATTATTAGGTTTTAATATGAACATTGATACAATAGATATGGCATTTTATGAAAAAATAATCTTGTATGCCTCTGGTCCTATTATAAATGTCTTTACATATAAGATAGCAAAAATATATAATTTTGAAATTTTTGCTATAATTAATTTTTATATTGCAGTTTTGAACATTTTCCCAATTATACCTTTAGATGGTGGAAATATATTAAAATCTGTATTTGAGATATTTAATAATAAATTAAGAGCTAGTAAAATTATGATATGTGTTAATTATGTATTTATATTAATAATTTGCATAATGATGTTTCAAAATCCAAATATATTAAAATTTTCATTTATTATTATATCTTTGAGAGGAATAAAAGAAGAAAAAAACAACATACTAAATTACAAAATAAGAAAAACATATTTAAAACTTATTAAAACTTAATTAATAATATGGTAATTAATCCTTAATTAATATTTTAAATTGTCTGTAACCAAAATTACAGACAATTTTTTTATGAATATTTAATGTTTATTATACTGATAATATAAGTACATTAACAGGAGGATATTTAATTGCAAGGAATAATAGCAGCGTTAATAGCTGGAATTTGCTCTATTATTGGAGCAATTCCAATACTATTGTTTAAAAAAATTTCTAATAAAATACTTGATTTGCTTATGGGTTTTGCAGGAGGAGTAATGGTTTTTGCAGCTGCATTTCAACTTATACAGCCAGCAATGGAAAAAAAGCAATATACAACAATAATTCTTGGACTAATAATAGGTACAATAATATTAACAATTATAGAGAGAACTGTTCCTCACAGTCATAACAAAGAATGTAAGGAATCAGACGATGATCCATTAAAGATAAAATTAATATTATTTACATCAACTATGATTATTCATAGTATTCCTGAGGGATTTGCAATAGGTACTGGTTATGCTGCTGGTAGAAAAGACTTAGGTATAGGCCTAGCATTAGCAATTGGTATTCAAAATATTCCTGAAGGAATAATTTTCTGTCAATATCTAAAGGAACTAGGAATAAGTAAATCAAAAATACTTTTATGGAGTTTCTTTAGCAGCTTAGGAGAACCTATTTCAGCTGCAATCGGTGTATTGCTTATTAAACTGGTTAATAACTATCTTAATTTAATACTTTCAATAGCAGCAGGGTCAATATTATATGTTGTTTCTCATGAATTAATACCGGACAGTCATTGTAGAGGAAATGAAATATATGCAACATATGGATTTATTGGTGGATTTATATTAATGATAATATTTAAAATGATAATAATATAAAATTAAAATGTGAGTCATTATTAATAATAAAAAATAATAGTATTATATAAATATAATTAAATATTAAAATATTATTAAAAAATATGTTATAATACTTACGTCTTTCTATATGTTATATTCAGTAAGTGAGGAATTAAGATGAAAGAATTTATTAAGGAACGTTCAAAAAGATTAGGCATTGATTTAATAGGTTTTACCGATATATTACAATTTGCATATTTAAATAAATACTTAAAAAATAGAATATTAAAAAACTATGATTGTGAATTTGAAAATAATGATTTATCAAAAAGACTAAATGTAAAAGAATATTTTCCTAGTTGTAAATCTATAATCACAGCATGTTTTCCTTATGCAAAGGGTTATAAATATAAAAGAAGTAATAATACAGGTTTGATTAGTGTATCTTCTTTTGGCAATGATTATCATAAGAAGATTTATAATAAATTAGAACTATTAGCAGAGGAAATTAACAACTATAATCAAATAAATTACAAAATATGTGTAGATACTTCACCCCTATTAGATAGAGAAATATGTAAAAACTCCGGTATAGGTAATTACGGTAAAAACAGTTTGCTTATTAATGAAAAATATGGTTCCTTTATTTTCTTAGGATACATACTACTTGATAAAAAGATTGATAATATAAGAAATCATTTAGAAAATGTGGATTTATGTAAAGATTGTAGTATATGTATAAATAGCTGTCCTAATAATGCTATAAAAGAAAATAATGAAATAGATACAAAGAGGTGTATATCCTATTTAACTCAAACTAAGGATTATATACCTATAGAATATAGGCCTAAAATGGGTAATTCAATTTATGGTTGTGACGTATGTCAAATAGTATGTCCTAAAAACAGTCATATTGTAGAAGCTGACACTAATTTGGATTACTCAGATTTATCGGTAGATTTAAAAGAATTAATTACAATTACTAATAAACAATTCAACATTAAATATGGACATACTGCAGGAAGTTGGAGAGGAAAAAACATTTGGAAAAGAAATGCAATTATAGCTGCAGCTAATCAAGAATGCACAGAACTCAAACAACTTATATCAAATGAATTGGACAATCAAAGCCAAATGATAAAGATATATGCTGCTTGGTCTATAATGAAGCTTGACAGAAAAAATGGTAAAGATATATTGAAAAGCAAGCTAAAATATGAAGAAAACAACGTAAAAAAAGAGTATGAATTATTACTTGAAAAATTATCGTAAGGTGATGAAATGATTATTTGTAGTGTAGATATAGAAATAATAATTTATGAAGTAAATTCCTTAAAAGAAAAAAGACATGTCTTAAAAAGTATAATTGAAAGAATAAAATCAAGATATAATGTATCAATTGCTGAAATAGAATATCAAGATAAATGGAATAGAAGCGTTATAGCAGCAGTAGTAGTGTCCAATAGTAAAAAACATGCCGAGAATACTATAAATAAAGTTATAGGATTTATTGATAATGACCCAAGAGCAGAAATAACAAACTATAATGTTGAAGTTAGATAATAATGAAAACAAAGTAAGGACCAGAAATATTTAATAACCATCTAAAACTAACTATTATGAAAGGAATACAAAAATATAAATGAATAAAGCAGAAAAAATAATTGAAATACTTAAGAAAGATTATCCTGAAGCACATTGTGAACTGAATCATGATACTCCATTTCAACTTTTAATAGCAACAGTTTTAAGTGCACAAACAACAGATAGAAGTGTTAATAAGGTTACATCAACTCTTTTTAAACAATTTCCTGATTTAGATAGTTTTTTAAAACTGAGTCAAGAACAAATAGAAGAAAAAATAAAAAAAATAGGGTTATATAGAAATAAATCAAAAAGCATATATAATCTTTGTAGACATTTAGAAGAAAATTTTAATGGACAAGTACCTAAAACAATGGACGAGCTAGTAAAATTACCGGGAGTAGGAAGAAAAACAGCTAGTGTAGTTTTAGCTGTTGCTTATAACATTCCAGCTTTCCCAGTTGATACACATGTTTTTAGAATTACAAAAAGGATTGGAATAGCAAAAAGCAATACTCCAGATAAAGTGTCAGATGAAGTAATGCAAAAGTTACCTAGAGATATGTGGATAGATGCACATCATATTTTAATATTTCATGGAAGACAAACCTGTCTAGCCAAAAATCCAAAATGTGATAATTGCAGTATTACAAAACATTGTAATTATTATAAGCTAAATAATAATTAACATCTATGTGTAGAAACATAAGTCAATGGAAAGGAGGTTAAGCAGTGGATACAGTTTATTATGAAAAAGTAAATTCAAGTTTATGTAATTTGCTTGTAGCATATACAAAAGAAGGATTAACCAGAGTTAAATTTAATGTTAAAGATAGTGAAATAGAGTTTTTTGAATATTTGAAAAAGCATTTTGAAAAAATAATTAAAGAAAATAGTAAAAGTGATTATGGTAAGGAATTAGAAGCATATTTAAATAGTGATAAAAAAGATTTAGATTTACCAGTGTCATTAATAGGTACAGAATTCAATAAAAAAGTTTGGAAAGAGTTAATGAATGTACCATTTGGAGAATTGAAAACATATAAGCAAATAGCAGAAGCTGTTGGTTGTGAAAAAGGATACAGAGCTGTAGGGAATGCAAATAATAAAAATCCAATAGTTATAGTTGTTCCATGTCATAGGATTATAGGTTCTAAGGGTGCATTAACAGGATTTGCTCCAGGCATACAATATAAAGTAGATATTTTAAAACATGAAGGACATATACCTTATATGTTGAACAATAAATGGTATGTTGACATAAAAAATGATAATATTATTAGCAATTAAATACTATATATATGAATTAATAAATATTTATGTTCAATACTTAAATTGGTAGTTGATAGTTCATAGCTTTCGATGTTATAATGACATTTGTGTTAAAGAGAGAAGGTGAATTTATGGCGCTTAATGTTGTTCTTTTTGAACCTGAAATACCACAAAATACAGGTAATATAGCAAGAACATGTGCTGCAACAGATACAAATTTACATTTGATTAGACCACTGGGGTTTTCTGTAAGTAACAAATATCTAAAAAGAGCAGGTTTAGATTATTGGGATTTAGTTAATATTAAATACTATGATAATATTTTTGAACTAATAGGACAAGTAGGGAGTAAAAAGTTTTATTTTGCATCTACAAAAGGAGGAAAGACTTACAGCAAAGCAAAATACTTTGACGATTGTTACATAGTATTTGGAAAAGAGACAGCAGGTTTACCAAAAGAAATACATGAAAGTTATAAAGAGCAAATAATTAAAATTCCTATGATTAACAAGGAAAAAGCAAGATCTTTAAATTTGGCAAATTCAGTTAACATTATTTTATATGAAGCATTAAGACAATTAGATTTTCCTAATTTAGTTTAATTTATATGGAGGTTATTTTAAATATGGGTATTGTAATAGATATCGTTGGAGGGCTAGGTTTATTTCTTTTTGGTATGTCGTATATGGGAGATGGACTTCAAAGAGCTGCTGGAGACAAATTAAAAAATTTACTAGCTGTACTTACTAAAAATAAGCTTATGGGTGTTCTTATAGGTGCAGTAGTAACAATGATAATTCAAAGTAGTAGTGCTACTACAGTTATGACTGTTGGATTCGTAAATGCTGGACTTATGAATTTACAACAAGCTATAGGAATAATTATGGGAGCTAATATAGGTACAACAGTTACGGCTCAATTAGTAGCATTTGAACTTACTGACATTGCTCCGTTAATAATTGGATTAGGAGTATTTTTGTATTTTTCTAGTAAAAAAAAGAAAGTTAAAGATACAGCTCAAATACTTATTGGATTTGGAATACTTTTTTTGGGTATGTCTTTAATGAAAGAGGCTATGCAGCCATTAAGAGAGTCACCTATTTTCAGGGAAGCTTTAACAAACTTTAACAATCCATATGTGGGTATATTTGCAGGATTTGCAATTACTGCAATACTTCAAAGCAGTAGTGCTACAACAGCACTTCTTATCTCAGTAGCCAGTAGTGGAATGATTTCTATTGACATGGCATTTCCTATTATCTTTGGACAAAATATTGGTACTTGTGTAACTGCTATGATATCAAGTATAGGAGCAAATCAAGCGGCAAAAAGAGCGGCAGTTATGCACATGCTTTTTAATGTTATTGGAACATTAATATTTTTAATTATCTTAAAAGAACCAATAGAATTTCTCGTACTAAAAATATCACCTCAACTTATAGAAAGACAAATAGCTAATGCTCATACGTTATTTAATATTATTAATGTAATAGTATTATTTCCATTTGCTAATATGATAGTAAATGCAGCAGAGAAAATTGTTAAGGGAGAAGAAAAACAAGAAATTAGTGAAGTAAAATATATAGATAATAGACTTATGGCAACTCCTCCAATAGCAATTGCTCAAGCATCTAGAGAATTACTAAGAATGGGTAAACTTGTTGAAAGACAATATAATACAGCTATACACGCATTTATAGAAAAAGATGAGGAATTAACAAAAGAAGTTTTTGAAATGGAAAAGCATGTTAATAAGTTAGAAAGTTGTATATTAGATTTTTTAGTAAATTTGACAAAAAAATCTTTGACAGATAAGGAACGAGATATACTAGTTACTTTGATGAACACATTAAACGACATTGAAAGAGTTGGAGATCACGCTGATAACATTGCTGAACTTGCACAATATAAAATAGATAATGATGTTAATTTTTCTGACAAAGCTAAAAACGAAATAATAAATATGTTTAATTTAACAAAAGAAGTATATAAAACATCATTAATAGCATTTAAGACAGCAAATATTGATGTAAGTAAAGAAGTATTAATAAAAGATGAAAAGATAGATGAACTTGAGAAAAGTTTAAGAAAGAATCATATAGAAAGATTAAATAATAGTGTATGTTCTCCTAAAGCTGGTATAATATTTTTAGATGCGATAGGAAATCTTGAACGTATTGGAGATCATTCATCTAATGTAGCTTTAGCAATTATAGAGGTTATTAATAAAAGGAAAAATACTATAGAGGATAAAGAAGATGAGTAATGTATATTTTACAAATTTTGTTTCCAAAGGTCATAATGACAGTATTTATAATAAAATAAACAAGATTTATAGTGTATGCTGTATAGATAAAATACTTCAAGAAGGAGATATAACAGCGGTTAAAATTCATTTTGGAGAAAAAGGTAATACAGCTTATATAAATCCAACTTATGTAAAACAAATTATAGATAAAGTAAGTGAAAAATCTGTTTATCCATTTTTAACGGATACTAATACTTTATACTCAGGAGAAAGAAATAATAGTGTTAAACATATTAGAACAGCGATAGAAAACGGATTTGCATATTCTGTTGTAAATGCGCCAATCATAATAGCTGATGGAATTAACGGGAAGAATTATGCTGAAGAAACAGTGGAATTAAAACATTTTAAGAAAGTTAAAATAGCCGGAGAAATTTATAATTCAAATTCAATGGTAGTTTTGAGTCATTTTAAAGGTCATGAGATAGCAGGATTTGGAGGAGCAATTAAAAACCTTGCTATGGGTTGTGCGCCACAAATAGGTAAGAAAGAACAGCACAGTACTTTAAAACCTCTAACTAAACCTTCAAGATGTACAGGATGTCGACAATGTGAAAAAGTGTGCAATCATAACGCAATAAGTGTAAAAGAAAAAGTGAAGATAGATAAAGATAAGTGTACTGGCTGCGGTGAATGTATATTAGCGTGTAAAAATGGTGCCATAAAAATGAACTGGAAAACAGATATAGATGAATTCCTTGAGAGAATGGCTGAATATGCATATGGTGCGGTTAAGAACAAAAAAGGAAAAGTTGCATATATTAACTTTATAATGAATGTTACTCCACTTTGTGATTGTTGTAGTTGGAGTGGTATACCAATAGTAAATGATGTTGGTATAGCAGCATCATTTGATCCTGTAGCTTTAGATCAAGCGTCATATGATTTAGTAAACAAACAACAAGGTAATAAAATGAGCGATTTAGAAAGCAATTATGAACCGGGTGAAGACAAATTTAAAGGATTAAATAGTGAAATAAATGCACAGCATATAATGGAGTATTCTGAAAAAATTGGGTTAGGAACTAGAAAATATAATCTGATAATAATTTAACAAAAAAAGCTTGATTTATGTTTTTCTGTATATTATAATGAAAATGAAATTAAGAATATTTTAAAAATTAAATAAGTATTTTGGATGATGATTGCGGGAGAGACTACTATGTAGCGCCGAAGGAATAAACTGTTAAACGAGCCGTTTAACAACGATGATCTCAGGCAAAAGGACCGTATTCTGACAAAACTCTGGAAAGCATATGCACCGAAGGAGCAACTCCTATAAATAGGAAGAATCTCTCAGGTTGATAACAGAGCAGAAGGCGATTAGCTTTCTGTTTTTTTATTTGCAAAAAATAAAAGGTGAAGATAATGGATATAGTAATAATAACAAATAATAAAAAAGTATATGAAATGTTTAAAGACAAATATTTAGTTGAGTACGAAGATATTACATATAAGGAGATATTAATCAAAGTTAGAAATAAAGTGCATGAAGGGCATGAAGTACTAACGCATCCTTTGGCAAGCAGTGTAAAACCAAATGAAACACCTTTTAAATCTATTATAATATCTAAAAAAAAGGGAAAACTTAATTATAATTCTCTAATGGTTATTGAAAACAGTATAGCTACATATGAAAAGTTTCTAAAACTAAAAGTGGAATGGACAGATGCTGTTTTAGATGATTTTAGAACTATAGATTTAACAATGATAAAAAGTGCATTAAGTAAAAATTAAAAGTGAGAACTTTTAATATATATTCATAAAAAACATGGAGGTGAACTATTTTGAAATTAGAATTAGGTTACATTTATATTAATGACATTAAATTTTCTGACTTATCAAAAGTAGAAAATGGTACATTATATGTCAACAAAGAAGAAATTGAAGCTATGATACTTGAAGATGAAAACGTTAAATCAGTAAAAGTTGAAATAGCAAAACCAGGTGAAAGTATAAGAATAACTCCTGTAAAAGACGTAATCGAGCCAAGAGTAAAAGTAGAAGGACCAGGTGGCATTTTTCCTGGAATAATTTCAAAAGTTGAAACAGTAGGTATGGGTAAAACAAATGTGCTTAAGGGTTCAGCTGTAGTTACAACAGGAAAGATTGTTGGATTTCAAGAAGGAATTATTGATATGGCAGGTGTAGGTGCTGAATACACTCCGTTCTCTAAGCTTAATAACTTAGTATTAGCTTGTGAGCCTGTAGATGGAATAGAAGCACATGAACATGAAAAATCAGTAAGGATGGCTGGATTAAAAACATCAACTTACTTAGGTAAACTTGCAAAAGATATAAAACCTGATGAAGTAGAAACCTTTGAAACTTTATCTATAGTAGACAGTATAAAGAAATATCCTGAACTACCTAAAGTTGCATATGTTCAAATGCTTCAAAGTCAAGGATTATTACATGACACATATGTGTATGGAGTAGATGCGAAAAGAACTTTATCTACATTAATAAATCCTACAGAGTTAATGGATGGAGCAATAATTAGTGGAAACTGTGTTTCAGCATGTGATAAAAACACTACATATCATCATTTGAATAATCCTGTAGTTCATGACTTGTTTGAGAAACATGGTAAAGAAATAAATTTTGTTGGGATAATTATAACAAATGAAAATGTATATTTGGCTGATAAAGAAAGATCATCTAATTGGACAGCAAAATTAGCAGAACAAATTGGATTGGATGGAGTAATTATATCTCAAGAAGGTTTTGGAAATCCTGATACTGATCTTATAATGAACTGCAAAAAGATTGAAGAAAAAGGCATAAAAACTGTTATTATTACTGACGAATATGCTGGAAGAGATGGAGCTTCACAGTCATTAGCGGATGCAGATGAGAAAGCAGATGCAGTTGTAACAGGAGGCAATGCTAACGAATTAATTGAGCTTAAACCAATGGACAAAATTATTGGCGACATAATGCCTGTAAATACAATAGCAGGTGGATTTGACGGCAGTTTAAAAGAAGACGGTTCTATTGTAGTTGAACTTCAAGCTATTACTGGAGCTACAAATGAGCTTGGTTTTAATAAATTAACAGCGAAAGAATATTAAAAAGGAAGGAGGAATAATAGTGGGAAAAATAAAAGTAGTACAATATATAAATCAATTTTATGCAGGAATAGGTGGCGAAGAAAAAGCTGATTATAAACCTGAAGTGAGAGAAGAGATCATAGGACCTGGAATGGCATTCAAAGCAGCATTTAAAGATGAAGCTGAAATTATTGCTACAATAATATGCGGAGATTCATATTTTAATGAAAATTTAGATTCAGCAAAAGAGAAAATCTTACAAATGGTAAAAAAATATAATCCAGATATATTTATTGCTGGCCCAGCATTTAATGCAGGAAGATATGGAGTAGCATGCGGTACAATAGCAGAAGCAGTTCAAACAGAAATGAAAATACCTGTGCTTACAGGAATGTATTGTGAAAATCCTGGAGCAGATATGTTTAGAAAATCTGTTTATATTGTAGAAACTAAGAATAGTGCAGCAGGCATGAGAGCAGCTGTTAAAAAGATGGCACCATTAGCGATGAAATTAGCTAAAGGTGAAGAAATAGGAAGTCCTTCTGAAGAAGGATATTTGTCACGAGGAATAAGGAAAAATTATTTTGCAGCAGATAGAGGTTCAAAGAGAGCAGTAGATATGCTTATAAAAAAATTAAAGGGTGAAGAATTCATTACAGAATTTCCAATGCCTGACTTTGATAGGGTTGAGCCTAATCCAGCTGTAAAAGATATATCAAAAGCTAAAGTAGCTTTAGTTACTTCTGGCGGTATAGTACCAAAAGGAAATCCAGATCGTATTGAATCATCAAGTGCATCAAAGTATGGTAAATATGACATCTTAAACTATACTGATTTAACATCAGAAACACATGAGACTGCACACGGTGGATATGATCCTACTTATGCAAATCAAGATGCTGATAGAGTACTACCAGTAGATATAATGAGAGAATTTGAAAAAGAAGGAAAAATTGGAGAACTTCATAGATATTTTTATTCAACTACAGGAAATGGTACATCTGTAGCTAACTCTAAAGCTTATGCTGCAGAATTTTCAAAAGAATTAAAAAATGATGGTGTAGATGCAGTTATATTAACTTCTACCTGAGGAACTTGTACACGTTGCGGTGCAACTATGGTAAAAGAAATTGAAAGAGTTGGTATTCCTGTAGTACATATTTGTACAGTAGTACCTATATCTTTAACAGTTGGTGCAAACAGAATAGTACCAGCTATAGCAATTCCTCATCCATTAGGTAATCCATCATTAACTATGGAAGAAGAAAAAGTAATAAGAAGAACACTCCTTGGAAAAGCTATTAAAGCATTATCAACTGAGGTAGATGGTCAAACAGTTTTTGAAGATTAAGAAACTATATATTAAAAATAATATATTTTATACTGCATAATAGTAAAAATTGATTAAATATACTAAATATGATACAATTAGAAAAAATATGATTATAATATATTAATTTCTTTTAACTTTTGAAACAAAAAAGTTCTTGCCGTCAAAGTTGATAATATGGCATAATAATTTCGATGAACTAATAAATAACAAAATGCATTTGCAAAATCAAGGAGGGAAAAGATGAGTAATGTATATGATGTAATAATAATAGGAGCAGGACCAGCAGGATTATCAGCAGGGTTATATGCAGGAAGAGCAAGATTAAAAACACTAATAATAGAAAAAGAAAAAGAAGGCGGACAAATAGTTCAAACAT
>JAHDQO010000034.1 GCA_018433765.1 Tissierellales bacterium | reverse complement strand
TACCATCTGCAATGCTTCAGCACATAACTCTTTTCTATCTTTTGCATTCATTCCTCTATATATTAGAGGTATCTCTACATTTTTAAGTGCCGATAAGCTAGGAAGCAGATTGAAATTCTGAAATACAAAACCAATAAATTCGTTTCGTATTTCAGACATTTTAGAGCTTGTTGACAATTCAATCTTGTTACCAGCCAATTCATATGTACCGTCTGAAGGCTTATCTAGACAGCCTAAGACGTTAAGTAAAGTAGATTTACCTGAACCTGACGGTCCCATTATAGATACAAATTCTTTTTCTTCAATAGTTAAATTAATGTTTTTTAGAGCTTGTACATTAATTTGACCAGCTTTATATGTTTTATAAAGATCTCTTATCTTAATTATATCCATAAATGCTCCTTTCTTAATTTTATTAATAACTTACAGCTTTTTAAAACTCAAAATTTAAGAAATAAACAATACAATTGTTATAACATAAATTAATATCTAATCCTTAAAATTTATACAAAAGCCATATAATATCATACAGTATATAAGACGTTTTTTGAATGTTTTTGTTCATTAATTTTTGATTAATATTCAAATATTACATTTTTTTAACAAAATTTAAGGTTCCTATACAGGAACCTTAGGATAAACCCGAATTTCATCGTTGTTGACTTTGTCAACAATCTGAGGTTCCTATATAGAAACCTTATTATTTTCTATTTAATTCATTTTCAAAATAAATACTCATGCTTGGGAAGGCAAACTCTATATTTTCTTTTTCAAATATTTTCATAATAGTAAAATTTATTTCTTCTTTTACATCCATATATACCGCATAATCAGGAGTTTTTATGAAGTACATTACGAGTATATCTAAACTGCTACCTCCAAATCCATCAAATTTTACTATAATTGAATCAGAATCTACCTGCTTATGATCTTTCAGCATACTTTGAATTTCATTTACTGCTTTTTTTAGCTTATCAGATGTAGTTGAATATGTAGCACCAACATGAAACTTCACCCTTCTTAATCCTCTTCTAGAATAATTAACTACTGAACCATCTGAAATCTTTGAATTAGGCACGGTTATAAGTTCTTTTTCAAATGTTCTTATTTTAGTACTTCTTAACCCTATATCTTCTACTATACCTTCATTATTATCTATATTTATTATATCACCTGTATTGAAGGGATGATCAGTTATTATGACAAATCCTCCAAAGAAATTTTTCAAAGCGTCCTGAGCTGCCATTGCAACTGCTAGACCACCTATTCCTAAACCTGCTAAAAGACTATTCAATTTATAACCAAATTCACTAGCAATTGCTGCTAATGCAATTACTATAATAAGTACCTTTATAATCTTATTAAGAATAGGTGCAATAGTTTTTATTATTGAATTTTCTTCAGTTTTATTAATTCTTTCCTGCCATACTGTATAAGAATTGTTTAATCTTAAAAAACATCTTGCAACAGTAATAATTATAATGCATCTAAAGAGCTTATGAAGCCAAGTAACTAAATCATTACTTAAAGGAAATATAATTAATGCAAAATAAATACCAGCAAATAAGAAAAATGTTTTTAATGGCTGTTCTATAGAATCTAATATAATGCTTATACCTTTTATGTTACCTTTATCAGCTATTTTTTTGCAAAATTTAATTATAGTTTTTGCAATGAAATTTTTTAATACTATAAATATACCAAAAGTAAAAATAGATTTTATTATTATATCTATTGTTACTGTACTTACAAGTATTGCGCTTGATGTTTTAAAAATATCCATTCATGTTCTCCATTCAATTATATTATATTTTTAATATTAGAATAACATATCTTATCGCTTTCAACAACAATATTATTTAAGTTTAAAATAAAAAAGGGCTTCAGCAAAAGCCCTTTTTATTATTGTCTTCTCAATGCCTCTACAGGAGGTAGTGATGATGCATGTATTGCTGGATATACTCCGAATAGTAATCCTGACGATAGTGCTACTACTCCGGCTATCTTAATTGACTGTACGCTTACAACTGCATCAAGTCCATATGAACTTACTAATCTTACAGCCCACACTCCTAACAACACACCTACAATACATCCTAATATACTTATATAAAAAGCTTCTAACAAGAACTGTACTAAT
>JAHDQO010000010.1 GCA_018433765.1 Tissierellales bacterium | reverse complement strand
TTTCTGGTTTTTCATCATCTACTACTTTAACAATTCTTTTAGCTGTCGCTGTATTTCCAGCTGCATCTGTAATTGTATATGTTATTTCATATTCTCCTACTTGTGTTGTATCTACTTCGCCTGTTGTCATTATTTGATCTGACAAATCACCATCTACATTATCTACCGCTTCTGCTCCAGCATCTACATATTCACTTCCATGTGATACTATTGCAGGATTATCTCCTAATACATTAATTTCTGGTTTTTCATCATCTACTACTTTAACAATTCTTTTAGCTGTCGCTGTATTTCCAGCTGCATCTGTAATTGTATATGTTATTTCATATTCTCCTACTTTTGTCGTGTCTACTTCTCCTGTTGTTATTATCTTATCTGACAAATCACCGTCTACATTATCACTTGCTGTTGCTCCTGCATCTATATATTCACTTCCGTGCGATACTATTGAAGGATTCTCTCCTAATACTGTAATTTCTGGTTTTTCATCATCTTCTACTTTTACTGTTCTCACTGCTGTTGCTGTATTTCCGGCTGCATCTGTTACTGTATATGTTATTTCATATGTTCCTACTTCGTTTGTATCTACAGTTCCTGTTGTTACTATAGAACTTGTTAAATCTCCGTCTACATTATCACTCGCTGTTGCTCCAGCATCTTCGTATATGCTTCCATGTGATACTATTGAAGGATTCTCTCCTAATACTGTAATTTCTGGTTTTTCATCATCTTCTACTTTTACTGTTCTCACTGCTGTTGCTGTATTTCCGGCTGCATCTGTTACTGTATATGTTATTTCATATGTTCCTACTTTTGTTGTATCTACTTCGCCTGTTGTTACTATAGAACTTGTTAAGTCTCCATCTACATTGTCACTTGCTGTTGCTCCTGCATCTGTATATTCACTTCCATGCGATACTATTGATGGATTATCACCTAATACAGTAATTTCTGGTTTTTCATCATCTACTACATTTACAATTCTTACTGCTGTCGTTGTATTCCCTGCTAAGTCTGTTACTGTATATGTTATTTCATATTCTCCTACTTGTATTGTATCTACTTCACCTGTTGTTATTATCTTATCTGACAAATCACCATCAACATTATCCAGCGCTGTTGCTCCTGCATCTACATATTCACTTCCGTGTGATATTGTTATTGGATTTTCTCCGTTTATAGTAATCTCTGGTTTTTTATCATCTATTACTTTTACTTCCCTTACTGCTGTTGCTGTATTTCCGGCTAAGTCTGTTACTGTATATGTTATCTCATATGTTCCTACTTTTGTTGTATCTACTTCACCTGTTGTTACTATAGAACTTGTTAAGTCTCCATCAACACTATCTAGCGCTTCTGCTCCAGCATCTATATATTCACTTCTATGTGATACTGTTACAGGATTTTCTCCTTTTATGGTAATCACTGGTGCTTCATCATCTACTACTTTTACTGTTCTCACTTCTGTTGCTGTAGTTCCTGCTGAATCTGTTACTGTATATATTATTTTATATGTTCCTACTTCGTTTGTATCTACTTCTCCTATTATTACTATTTCATCTGTTAAATCTCCGTCTTCTTCATCTATAGCTTTTACACCATCCATTACATCATAACTGCTTCCAACACTTATTGTCACTTGTTGTGGATTTACTGTTATTACTGGTGCTGTGTTTGGAGGTGCTATAATTATAGGATTAAATTCTTGTAACTCTGATGATGCTGCACCTAGAGGTTGATTCATATCTTCATTATTATAAAAATATTTAACACCAAGACTTCCATCTAATTTTAACTCATGATAAAAATCATTACTTTCAGTGCTTACATAACCAGTTAAATATAATTTTCCTTCTGATACTGAAATTCCTGAATAAACTTCATAATTATTCCAACCATAATGTTTAATGTGTATTTTTTTAAATTTATTATATTTATATTTATCATTATCTACAAAAATTTTATAAACATATGCTCTAAAATTTAGATTAGTTATTTCAGAAGATTCATATCCTAAACAGTATAAATCACCGTTATAAACAGCTATATCGGAAAAAGCTTTTAATGGAAGATTTTCAACTAGTATCTCCACTTCCTTAGTATCAATATTACAGCGCTTTATTGTTGTAGAATAAAAATGTTGCGAATAGTCTCTATTTTTAGTAGCATAATAAAAGTATCCATTATCATCTACATCCAATGCTGTTGTAACTATTTCTTCATAATTTAAATTTGTAATTTCTTCTAAATCACCCTCTGAGTTTATCTTTACAATTTTAGCATCATTACTATCTTGATTTTCTGCCCATATTCCTAAAAATTCATTATTTCCAAGATAAGCTATTTCTCTAACATAATCGTTCAATTGTAAAACACCTTCGGTATTACTATCAGACAAAGAAAGTTTTTCAATTGTACCATGTTCATCATTTATGTATATATAATTATCATTAATTGCAGGTTCTTTTATAGTATATCTAAATTCTCTTTCTTCACTATCCTTCATAGTATAAAATGTTGCTTTTGCTGTTATAGTCTGAGCTGAATCAATTACTATCTCTTCATTTGTTTTGTATTCTTTATAGCTACCTGTTCCTATTTTATACCATATAGTTGCTCCTACAGTTTCTGTTGTTAATGTAATTTTAGTTCCTTTTTTAATTTCTCCACCATCTGGTGATGCTTGTACAGGTTTTACTTGTACTGGTTGAATACTTACATCATCTATAACCTGAGTTTGCCCTGAAGCTGCTCCCCAAATGTCATGAATATTTACATCGTCATCATCGTCTTCATTTCTATATATTTTTTTTAATTGAATACTATTTGATTTAACTTTAACTTTTTGGATTGTTTTATTCTCATAACATATATACAAATTTCCATTTGATACTGCAAGACCATGTGCATTTGAATTAAGTTTTTTAAATTGAGTTATTTTGTAGCCAGCACTTACATCAATTCTTATTAATTCATTATCACCTAAATAAAATAAATCACCATCATATATAGCTAAATCACCTTTAGAAGAATGGTTAGTATTGCATAAAAAATCTATTGTTTCATTTGTATTTAATCTATACAATTTCTTATCTTTTACAAAATAAAGATTTCCATCAGTATCTGCTGTTAATGAATTAATGTTACTTTTTAAATCTCTAATTAGCTCAGGATTATTTTCATTTATATTCTTATATAATTTGCCATCTAGTGTAACTCCATACAGAGTTCCTTTACAATTAGCTATATCTCCGTACGTTGGTATATTTCTCTTAATTACCTTGAATTCACAATCATCATCAATTTCACACCTAATGAGTTGTCCATTATTCCCATTATTTTGATTACTTCTAGTATTGATATAAATATAATCTTCATCGTCATCATCTGCATATACTGACGTAAATGAATTAATCGGCATACTAGTTATCACCATAAGCATTACTAACGTTAGTGATATAATCTTCCTTAATTTCTTTTCAATACCCATATCATTCTCCTTTTATTTGGTTTATTATTTTATATGTACAATTTATAGAATAAAAAAATAGTCCGTTGCTTAAATATTAAGCAGCCGAACTATCATGGTATTTTCAATACCTTAGACTTCTAGCTTTGCGTCACAGTCTTTCAACTGTTTTGCCTATTCCATCATAAAAATATTATTTTTTTATAATAAAACTTGTACAAAAACTAAAATGTTATTTTTTGTATATTTTTTTGTAATGATATAATATCATAATGTTAATATTAATGCAATATAAAAATTGAATTATTCCACAATAATATTAACTTTTATTTCTATCAATTGAATATTTTGACGAATTAAAAAGTTCATAATAATGAATTAATAAAATTAATAATATATTTAATTATTATTCATCCTTAGCATACATTCCTTCATGTATAGAACTAGGAGATATTGTACCCATAGAAACAACCATTTTTATTCCTTCATCTACTCCAATATTTAAGGGTACATATTTAGAAGGTTCTACATATATTAAAAAACCATTAGTTGGATTAGGTGTTGTAGGCACAAAAACAGGTACCTTATTTGATGATATCATCTCTATACTATCATTAGTTAAAAACCCTATACTATAACAATCATCTCTCGGAAACTCTACCAATACTACCTGTCTAAATGCATTATTAGTTTTACTTGACATATTTTCAACTATTTGTTTGAGTGGTACAAATACAGTTTTTATAATAGGTATACGGCTAAAAAGATTGTTTACATATGATGTTAATTTATTACCTATTATATTACTTGTTAAAGCACCCACACCTATAATTAGTATCAAAGCTAAAAAAAGTCCTATTCCGGGAATATTTATTCTTGTTAAAGGTTGTATAATAGGTACAAAAATATGATCTGTTAACTCAACAACTTTTCCTATTAGATAAAATGTAACTCCTATAGGAAAGATAGTAATAATTCCTGATATAAACCAATTCCTTATTCTTTTCAATACAAATACCTCATTTCACATATTTAATGTTCTATATAGTTTATTATATAATTATATTGCTATAAGTTAAGTACTTCTATTACTTTTTTTGAGTTTTGTTCTGTTAAAAAATCTATTTCACCAGAAATAAAAATGGTTATATTTCTATGTAATATTAGCAAAGAATTTGATTTATTCTTAAAATTTTCAAAGTAAACTACTTTATCTGCATTAAAAATTGAGGAATTAATATATTTTATATTCGTATCACTTTTTTCATTTAATATACCATCAAAAACTATTTTAGCAAAATAAGTATTTTTTGCTTCATAATAATCAGTTGATAGTATTCCTTTACCATCTGTAACTTCTTTATAGCTGTAATATGCATCAATAAATGGACTTTTTTCTTCATTAAATATTGCATACATAAAATCTAAATCTTTGTCTTGAAAAAAACAATCTAACTTTAGTACAGGGTATTCTACAGCCATTTGTCTTATTTCATCATAATCATAATCACTAAAAGATAAATTTAATACTTCATTAAAATTAAACTGAGCTAATGATACAAATGATATTACTGCCATGACAGCAACAACTAACACTGTATTTCTAATTTTTCTTATTTTATCAGTATTCCTTAACGATTTTTTTATTAATATCACTGAAACTGTACCTACTGCTATAATAGTTAAAACAATTGGGATTATTTTAGATAAATTAAAAAATGTACCTAGCATAAACAAAATAACAATTGCTTTAAAAGAAACTACATATAAGTAATTACAATATGCTCTTATGTTTGCAGATTCAACTGTTGGTACTCTTAATATTTCTTCTTCTTTTATAGATCTTTTTAATTTTACTAAATAACTAAATAAATATAAAATATAGATAATACTGTATAACATAGTAACAGTTAGATAAAACAGATTTCCGAACGAAGCATATGATAATAATATTTCATAATCTAATATTGTTATGCTAGTGCAGAAAAGAATAAGCAAAACAAAAAATTCAAATAATAAAATATATTCTTTTTTTATTAAAGATTTTATAATTATATCTTTATCTTTTTTAATTGGAATTACTTTAGCATTATTATATTTTTCTTTAAAAATATAAATTTCTTCACTAGATCCAACCAACTTCCAACCTAATTTTTCATATAATTCAATATTACTTTTCCTTTCATCTAATTCGAACACATCTGTATAATATCTTATTCTTCTTGGAGTAATTTTTTTAAATTTTGCAAAGGGAATAATCGAATATATAGAAATAAGTTCATAACCTTCAAGTGCCATATCTTCTAGGTAATCTTGCACTACCTTATAATCTAGTGCTAAATATCTCCAAAATACTATTTTAGTATCATCATCCTTCATCTTTACCTCCAATTACTTCTTTCCTTCAATAGACTTATTATTACTTCACCTTTTTAGATAAATCTACTACTGAAATTTAAGTAATTTATATATATAGCAATAATTAATATTAATCATTTTTAACTTATTTGTCAATAAATATATTTAATAGCCATATTTTGTAATAATATATAGGTTTGTTTACTTTAAATATACTGTACTAAATAAACTAAATTTGTTATACTACTACTAATTATAAAATTTAGGAGAATGACATGAAAAATAAACAATTAGCAATTTTACTTATGCTTTTATCTTCACTTAATTTTTCAATTATGCAGACTGCTGTAAAACTTGCAGAGAACATACCTGTTATTGAAAAGGTTCTTTTTAGAAATTTTATTAGTTTAATAATTATGTTTTTCATTATTAAGAAAAACAATTTTAGTTATTTTGGAAAAAAAGAAAATCAAAAATATTTAATTGGCCGTTCAGTTTTTGGGTTTTTAGGAGTAGTTGCATTTTTCTATGCTACTAACAATTTGATTTTATCTGATGCAGCTATACTTAATAAATTATCTCCATTTTTTGTTACTATTTTTGCTTTCTTTTTATTGAAAGAAAAATTATCTAAAGTACAAGTGCCAGCACTTATTATTGCATTTATTGGTGCTTGTCTTGTTATAAAACCTCAATTTACTTTTGAAGCTATTCCTGCTTTTAGTGGACTTTTATCAGCAATTTTAGCAGGGGCTGCTTATACTTTAGTTAGGTATCTTGGTGACAAGGAAGAAGCGTCTACTATAGTTTTTTATTTCTCATTTGTATCTGTTGTTTGCAGTATACCTTTTGTAATAACTACATTTGTGATGCCAACTTTTTATGAATTTATTTTGTTGTTAGGTATTGGCATCTTTGCTGCAACTGGTCAAATAACACTTACATATGCATATAAATATGCTCCTGCTTCAGAAATATCCATTTTTAGTTATTCTAATATAATATTTTCTTCAATACTAGGATATTTAGTATTTTCTGAAATTTCTGATTATTTAAGTATAATAGGCGGACTGCTTATTATTGTTTCTTCTTATATAGTATTTTTATATAATAAGAAAACACACATTTCTTAATTTTAAAGTGTGTTTTCTTATTTATAAAGTTTTTATTATTAACACCCTTAGCTGAGTCCATATTAATAAATAATTCTATGTATTTCTACATCTTGTTCTTTTACTATTAACATAAGGTTATACGTAACTATTGTTAGCCTAGACTTTTATAATTTTTTCTTTTATTTTGTAAAATGCAATTTATATCTTTAATATTTATTGTGATTTTGTATTTATTTTTATTATCCTTTAGTCTCATATATTTTTTATGATTAAAAATATCCCTTAAGTTTATTAATAGTAATCTTTCTTTTACAAATTTGTTACCAATAATTTTATAATATTTTTTATCAATTATATATTTACGAGATATATTCTTAAAAATTACTTCGTGAGTTATAACTGTATAATTATCACTTCCTATAGGAAGAGAATTAGTATCTACTTCACTGCTTATTTGTTTTAACCCATCAACAAAACCGTCACATAACTCATTTAATTTACCTAAATCACAACTAGATTTAAATTGTTTTCTAGCTACTTTTGGATTCATATGAATTGTATTTCCCCCACAAATAACTATATAATCATTTATTTCTTTTATTTTTTTTATTTCTCTGTACTTATCTTTTCTTAAAAACAACTTTAAATATATAAAAAAAGTAAGTTTATATAGTATTGCAATTAAAAATAATATTATCATACCTAGTTTTTCTTTAATTGTAATTTCCCCCTTGTAAATAATTGAGATGTATTGCATTATACTACAAATCATGACAACATTCAATTTCCATCCTACAGCTAATTTTTCAGTAGTACTACTTTTCTTATTAAAATTGGAAAAATTCTTTTTGTTTATTTATTTTATGCGAATAAATTTCAGAACAAAGCTTATTGACAAAAAACAGACTTATATGGTTACATTGTAGATAATTGGTTAAATAACTGGTTATAAGTAACAAAAAGAGGAGAATATAAATGAAAAAAATAATAGCAGTTGTAGCACTTGACCCAATTGCAAGTGAATTCTACACAAAACAAATTCAAGAACTTTTTGGAGATTTAGTTGAAGCTAATTCTTACAGCGTGGCAGCAGGAACCATAATGAATATGAAACGTTCTGATTTATATCTTATGTCCACAGATGCCTTTGAAAACAGAGAAGATGTTCCACAATATGTACCAATCGACGCACAAACAAGTGAATTATTGGTAACCTATACTTGGGATACAATTAAAAAACTAAAAGAAATTCCTCCCGGAACAACTGCACTTTTCGTAAATATGACTGAAAAAATGGTTAGAGAAGCAACAACTACATTAAATCAGCTTGGTGTAAACCATATTAATTTTATTCCTTTTTACCCAGAAGCAGAACCGGTTTATGGAGTAGATTTAGCAATAACACCTGATGAAGAACGTTATGTACCTAAAAACATTAAAAAAATAATGAATATTGGTCATCGTTCCTGCACATCAGGAACAATGATTGAAGTTGCATTAAAACTTGGTTTTGACGATATTTTAGAAAAAGATAGTTTTAAAGAATATCTTTCCAAAATTGCCACTAGTACATATAGCTTTGATATGATGTTTACACGGTCAAGAAAATTAGAACGTCAATTTGACATACTAATGGAAATTTTAGATGAGGGCATTATTGGAATAAATGAAAAATGCGAAATCTTTGCATTAAATAAAAAAGCTGAAGAAATAACAAAAGTAAAAAAACAAGTTGTACTGTACCATAGAGCAACTACCTCATTGCCTCAAATTCCTTTTATTCAGTGTCTACAAACAAAGAAAAAAACTTCTCCGAAGGTTATACGTATCAACGGAATAAACATAAGTGTCGTTGTAACTCCTGTTTTGCGTCAAGGTGAATGTATAGGAGCTTTTGCTACATTGCAAAGATTTAGTGATGTTGAAAACCAGCAAAATGAACTACGAAGTCAGCTAATGCACAAGGGATACAGAGCAAAATATACTTTTTTTGATGTTGTTGGAGAATCTGACGAAATAGAAAAAACCAAAAGAATTCTTAAACGTATGGCAAAAACAGATTCCCCCATTCTTTTAATAGGGGAAACAGGTACAGGAAAAGAACTGTTTGCTCATGCTGTTCATAATGCTTCTAAAAGAAACTCAGAACCTTTTGTTGCTATAAATTGTGCTGCTATGCCTGAAAATCTTTTAGAAAGTGAGCTCTTCGGCTACGAAGAAGGAGCTTTCACAGGTGCTAAAAAGGGTGGACGCCCAGGTCTATTTGAATTTGCACACAAAGGTACATTGTTTTTAGATGAAGTCGAAGGTATGAGTGCTGCACTTCAAGTAAAGCTTTTAAGAGTTTTACAGGAACACGAAATTATGCGTGTAGGAGGAAACCAAATAATCAATGTCGATGTTCGTATTGTTTCTGCAACGAATGAACATCTTGAAGATAAAGTAGAGAACGGAAGTTTCAGAAGAGATTTATATTATCGCTTAAATACTTTACCCGCATTAATTCCACCTTTAAGAGATAGAGGAGAAGATGTATTTCTTTTGATGGATAAATTCAGAACAGAAACAGATGGTAACTTTACTTTATCATATGAAGTTTTAACAATGTTCAAAAAATATTCATGGCCTGGAAATATACGAGAGCTTAATAATGTTGTGGAATATTTAAGCTACACAGGAAGTTCGGAAATAACATCAGAAGATTTGCCTCCAACATTTCATTATAAGAAAAAGCCAATATTCGCAAACTTAGATAAAAATAAAAATACCAATGCTTTTGACTGGGAAGTAGAATTTACAAAATTAGGCTTCAAAGATTTTGAATATATGTTCATTCTTGAAGTATTATATAATGCTTCACTGAAAAAAATTAATATAGGACGTGAATTTTTGCTTCAAGAAGCAAAAAATAACAGCGTTCCTCTTTCGCAACGTGAAGTTAGGAATATTTTAAAAATCTTTGATGATTTAGGTATGGTGAAAGTTTCCAAAGGAAGAGGAGGAAGTAAAATTACTCCAAAAGGATTTAATATATGTAAAATGGTTAAAGTTTAAACCATTTTACATATATATAACCAAATATTTATATAAAAAGGTTATCATATGGTTTAATTTATATAGAATAATACTAAGCATTTGTATATAACCCATGAAATAAATCGCTATAAATCCAATAAAGTTGGCATAATATTTGCTCTAATATTCTTAGAGCTTTAAATACAAAATTAAGGAGAAAAAAAATGATATATAATTTTGATGAAATTATAGACAGAAATGAAAATCGTGCTGCAAAATACGATGAACGCTTAAAAAAATTTGGAACAAAAGATGTAATTCCTCTATGGGTTGCTGATATGGATTTTAAAACAGCACAACCAATTATTGATGCTATGACAAAACGTGCACAAGAAGGAATATGGGGATATACTTCTCGCCCTGATTCATATTTTAAATCAATATGCAATTGGCAACTTAGAAGAAACGGGTGGAAAATAAACGAAGAATTAGTTAGCTGGAGTTTAGGTGTAGTTCCTACATTGTCTACCATAGTAAATTTGTTTTCAAAAAAGAATGATGGGATATTAATTCAAACTCCTGTATATCCAGAATTTTATGAAGTTATAGAAGCTTGGGAAAGAACAGTTTTAGAAAATAAACTCATAGAAAAAAATGGGGATTGGATTATAAACTTTGCTGATTTTGAAGAAAAGGCGAAATCAGCAAAAATATTTATTTTGTGCAGTCCTCATAATCCTTTAGGAATTGTATGGGAAAAAGATGTACTCAAGAAGATGGCTGATATATGTATAAAAAATAATGTTTTGATAGTTTCAGATGAAATTCACTCAGATTTAATTTTTCATAATAAAAAGCATATTCCAACTGCTACACTATCAAAAGAAATATCTGAAAAAGTAATTAGCTGTATTTCAGGAACAAAAACATTTAATTTGGCAGGTCTTCAAGCATCAACAGCCGTTTTCCCTAATGCTGACATTAAATCGAAATATGATAAATTTTGGCAAAGTCTAGATATACATAGAAACAACGCCTTTAGTTCTATAGCTATGGAAGTTGCCTTTAATGAAGGTGAAGAATGGTTGGAACAGCTGTTACAATATATTTCTGGTAACTTTGACTTTATAAAAGATTACTGTGAAAAATATATACCTCAAATTAAACCTAATCTTCCAGATGCAACTTATCTTGTATGGCTTGATTGCAGGAAGCTAAATCTTGATAACGAAGAACTTCGTAAATTTATGATTGAGAAAGCTAAAATTGGGCTTAATGAGGGATACTGTTTTGGAAGAAACTTATCGGGATTCATGCGTTTAAATGCTGCCTGTCCAAGAATTATACTTAAAAAAGCATTAAGCCAACTAAAAGAAGCAGTAGATAATTTATAAAATTTATATTAATTCGAGAGGAAGGTTATTAAAATGAGTAAATCTACAGTATGGAAAAATTATAAATTCCCAATTATTTTACTTTCAGGAATAGCAATAGGCTCTATTTTAGGTCTTGTTCTAGGAGAAAAAGCAACAGTACTTGCACCTTTCGGGGATATTTTCTTAAATCTTATGTTCACGATAGTTGTACCAATGGTTTTCACTTCAATAGCAAGTGCAGTAGGAAGTATGGTTAATATGAAAAGATTGGGTAAAATCTTGGGTAACTTAGTCTTGACCTTTATCGTAACAGGAGGTTTCGCAGCTGCGTTGGTTCTTACGGTTGTAAATATTTTTCCACCTGCTGCAGGAACAAGTATAGAATTTGCAAGTGCTGAAATGGCACAAACAGCAAGTGTAGGAGAAATGATTGTAGGAGCACTAACTGTTAATGATTTTTCTGAGCTTATGAGTCGAAATAATATGCTTCCATTGATTGTATTTGCAATAATGTTTGGATTTTGTGTAAGTGTGTGTGGAGGAGAAGAAAGTCCTGTTGGCAAGTTTTTAAATAATTTAAACAATATAATAATGAAAATGGTAGGTCTTATAATGCTGTATGCACCTATTGGATTAGGAGCATATTTTGCATCATTGGTAGGTAAGTTTGGACCAAGTCTACTTGGTGATTATGGTCACGCAATGCTTATTTACTATCCTATGTGTTTAGTTTATCTACTTATTGCTTTCCCTGCATATTCTTATTTTGCTGCTGGAAAATTAGGCGTAAAACGTATGTGGAAGAATATTCTCAGCCCAGCAGTTACAGCTTTCGCAACTCAAAGCTCTGTTGCTACACTACCTGTTAATATTGAAGCTTGTAATAAAATTGGTGTGCCAAAAGATATAAGAGAAATTGTTCTTCCTATGGGTACAACAATGCATATGGACGGATCTGTTTTATCTTCTATTGTAAAAATAAGCTTCTTGTTCGGTATTTTTAATCAACCATTCACTGGAATAGGTACATATGCGATGGCTATTGCTGTTGCAATTTTAAGTGCATTTGTATTATCAGGTGCTCCTGGTGGGGGACTTGTCGGTGAAATGTTAATTGTTAGTTTGTTTGGCTTCCCTCCTGAAGCATTTCCTCTTATTGCAACAATGGGATTTTTAGTAGACCCTGCTGCAACTTGTTTAAATGCCAGTGGAGACACAATAGCTTCAATGATAGTTGCACGATTGGTCGAAGGAAAAGGTTGGCTTGAAAAGAGAATTGCTAGTGGAGAAGTTAAAGCATAAATATTTTTCCCTCAATAAATATCATATTAATTAAATTGTATTTTAGATTTGTATAAAAACAGAGGCATCAAGATTTTTATCTGAGTGCCTCTGGATTTTCTTTATTATTTTTATGAATATAGTTAATCATAACCATATAGAAAAATTATTGTATTTAAAAGTACCACTTCCATGATGTAATTTGTCATGGGATTTTAATTCAGTAAATGCTTTCTTCATATCTTGAAGGATAGAAGGCTTAATATTTAAATCATGGTGTGCTGGGAGCACTCTTTTTACCGGCAAACTTGCAACTCTCTTTATGGATGATAAATATGCTTCGGGATCGGTTGATGGAAAATAAGCAAATAATGTTCCTTTGTAAACTAAATCACCAGTAAAAAGATATTCCCTATCTTTTTCATAAAAGCACATATGACCCGGTGAATGTCCCGGTGTGTGAAGCACTTGTATAGTACGTCCTCCAATATTAATAACATCATTATCCTTCAAAACTCTTGCGGCAGTACCTTGAAAGAACCTATAATCATCAATGTTAAAACTATCTGGCAACTCACAGTCCTCAACAACAAAGGCTTTTACTTGTTCCATCGTTAATGGAAACTCACCTGTGAGCCAATTCACCTCATCTTCATGTACATAAAAGTCCGGAAAATACTCATGTCCTCCAATATGATCCCAATGTACGTGAGTAGCAACAGCTATTATAGGATTGTCCGTTAATTTAACAACCTCGTTATATATATTCATAATACCAAGACCGGTATCAATTAACAAACTGGAAGTTGTACCATTTAGAAGATATGCATGAGATTCTTCCCAATGTTTATACTCACTAATGATGTGAGTATCTTCCTCGATTTGTTCAATAGTAAACCAATCACTCATAATTTTCCTCCTTATTACTAGCTTTATATTAATTTGTTTTCTATTGCAAAAGCTACTCTTTTATTTCACTCATTGCTGGCAAAAAATTTGTAAAGAATTTGCCATATTTATTCTTCGTATGTCTTGGTCTAAATGCAATGTATCGTATGTAATTTTATAACTTCAACCATAAAGCTGGACGAACACCACCTGTACACTTACCATCACTAATATTACCTTTAAGTATATTATTACCTTGAATGCCAATATTACCGTCACCATGGATGTACACGGTTTTTACACTAACTCGACCAGGTGACCTAAGCCACCACCACCAAACACTTTTTTTATTATCTTTAAGTAGTGCTATTCTATTATTATTGTTTTTATCTTTTCTCTCAAACCAATATCTTTGATTTTTACCTGGTTTGTATAGTTTTTCACTGCTATCTCCAAAATATCTGCATACAACATCTTCGATATCTAATAAAAATACTCTATCTTCTGTATCTATTCCTCCTTTTGAACCATACCAATGATTATCAGTATTTTTATTTATTACTGGAATTATTCTTGATTTTTCAGCTTCATCAAACTGGTCATAGAATTCCCCATTAAGATATTTTCTTAATGAACAGTCTGCCCATGTTGTATCTGTATAAACATCGTGGTAAGACCGCTGTTCTATAATATATTCAGTAATAATCAAAACACTATCATTTTTTATATCAAGAATACGCCATTTATAACTTCCAAATGAAATTATCTGACCGATATTAAGTTTATCCATTTGCCTTCTACCCCTTTCTTTTATAATAACTGGTATCGAATATTTGTTCTTTTCATGATATCATAATTTATTGTACATTTCCATATCTTTAGCAATAATTAACGTCTTTTCTACAAATATCTAGTTACTGTTTTAGCTTTAGATAAAATTAGTAAATTATATGTCCAGCTTAATTGTACCAGTGGTGCTATAATTTCATCATCTTTATATGTTTCATAAAACTGTTTCATTCTGTATAAATTATACATTTATAACTTACAAGTACAAAAACAGAGACTACCATCTATTACAGGTAGTCTCTGTTTTAATTTCTTAATAAAAGTTGCTAATATAAATAATACAAACAAATCTATTTTATTCTATACATATAAAAGCAAAGATAAGCTTTATATTATTCCCACTCGGTAAATCATAGTATGTATTAAACTTATTTGTTTAGTTTTAATGGTAATTTTATTTCTTTTATTGCCTATTTATTTATATTATTTGAGGATTGATAAGTTTTTAATATCAAAATAATATCAATTTCATCTGTACAAATCAAAGCTGTTAACTTTAAATAATTATTCTAAATTATCTAATACTCTTCCAATCGTATTGCAAATGTGTGAAAAATCAATTCCCTTTGCATAATCAAAATCATGTTGATAATTTTCCCATCTTTTGTTCATTTCAGAACTATCTTTCACTATAGACAATATCTCTTTATAATTTTTGACAATATGTAGCGTATTGCGCTTTATACAAGTCTCTCTAAAAGCACTTTTTAATATATCTTTGTTGATGTTATTACTTTGTAGTTTATCTAAAACATATATATCGTAAAAATCCCTTGGTCTTGTGTTCTGATCACTTCTTGTGATGACAGTTTCAAGTTTTTCAGCAAGTACAGTTTCTAAATTATAAGCTAATATTTTAATTGTTCTATCTTCCAGTAATAATTTAAACTCATATTCTATCTCTTTAGGAGTTATTTTGTCTCCTGTAGTAATATCTAATTTCAAAGGAACAGACATTGGAGGATAATTAGCAGATAATGAAACACGATATCCAGTATAATCATCCCCTTCACGTATTTCTCCAATACCTTTAAATTTAAAAATAACGTCATCATCTATTTCAACATTAGTAATTTCCATAAACATTTCTATAATCACCTTTTCAGTTACCGACATCCTTTTTATCGTAGCATCCATATCCATTGTTGCTCTTGTGTCAAGACCTACCATAGCTGCTATTAAGAAACCACCTTTTAGTACAAATTTATTTTTATATTTTGAAATGGAAATACGTTCAAGCAATCTTTCAAGCATATAGTTTTGAAGCACTAATTGTGCAGAAATAGATTTTTCTTTTGCAATATTTTTAATTATTGATTTTAGTTGCATAGAGTTTTTCATAGTAAAACCTCCAAATAAGAACGAACTTTTTCTATCACCTTTAATTCTTTTGCAAATTTAGATAAAAGCGGTATGTTTCTTGAACTTGAATTACCGTATTGCTTAAAGGCTTGCGAAACGATTTGTATGTCTGTATTAGCATGAGGACGTAGTATATCACATAAAGTTTTTTCAGCACAATAAATATTTAATTCATTTCCACTAGGACTTTGGGTTTGAATAATTCCTTTTTCATATATTTCTTTTTTACTTTGATGACATAAAACAAAGTGTTTTTTAGCCATTGTTAAATTATATGTGGAAGGAAAGGTCATGTCATATTTCATTGGTGTTCTGTCTGTCAATTCCAACAAAAACAAAGCTGTTTCATGAGAAAAAATTCCTTTTTTAAATCTTGCTTGTAAGTTAAAAAATTCATCTTCCCATATATTCGGTAATATATATACTCCTCTTGCTGTTTTTTCCAGTTTCCCTTTTTCACATAAATAATTTAGGAATCCTCTATTTATATTGTTTTTGCTTATCATTGCACTGGTGACAATTCCATTATTTTTTTTTGCTAACTCTATTATTTTTTCTACTTTCCTCACCAAATCACCACCTATTTATTAACTTTTATGCTTATAATATTAATACTAACAAGCATAAAAGTCAATAATTTTAACTTAAAAACTAGATAATTTTAACTTATAATTTTAATATTGAATTCTCTTTCTTCTATTGTTTCAACTTTAGATAAATTAATAAAATATTTGTCCAGCTTAATTGTCTCACAAATGGTGCGACAATGAATAAATTATACCATTAACTAACTTACAAATGCTAAATAAAAAGAGACTACCATCTATTACAGGTAATCTCTGATATTAAAATTTATTTATAAAAGTTACTAATATGAATAATACAAATAATGTTAACTTTCTTCTATACTATAGAGTAAATAGAAATAATATAAATAATGATTTGTACTATTCCCACTCAATAGTACTTGGTGGTTTACTTGTTATATCATAAACTATTCTATTTACATTATCTACTTCATTTACTATACGGTTTGATATTTTTTCTAATACTTCGTGTGGTATTCTAGCCCAGTCTGATGTCATGCCGTCTGAACTTGTAACTGCTCTAAGTGCAATTGTGTGAGTGTATGTTCTTTCATCACCCATTACTCCTACACTTCTTATGTTTGGCAAACATGCAAAGTACTGCCATATTTGATTTTGGAGTCCTGCTTTTCTAATTTCATCTCTAAATATATAATCAGCTTCTCTTACTATTTCAAGCTTATCTTCTGTTATTTCTCCTAATACTCTTATAGCAAGTCCCGGGCCAGGAAATGGCTGTCTTTCTACTACTTCTGCCGGTATTCCTAATTCTCTTCCTACTTCTCTTACTTCATCTTTGAAAAGCTGTCTTAACGGCTCTAATAGTTCGAAGTCTACATCTTCTGGTAATCCCCCGACATTATGATGACTTTTTATTACTGCTGCTGTATTTGTTCCACTTTCTATTACATCAGGATATATTGTTCCTTGCACAAGGTAATCAATGTGACCAAATTCTTCTTTAAGTTTTTGTTTTTCTTCTTCAAAAACTCTTATAAATTCTTCGCCTATAATTTTTCTTTTTGTTTCAGGATCAGATACTCCTTTAAGTTTTCCTAAAAATCTTTCGCCTGCATTGACTCTTACTAAATTCATATCAAATTTATCTTTAAATATTTTCTCAACTTGGTCGCCTTCATTTTTCCTCAATAGTCCATGATCAACGAAAACACATATAAGATTTTTTCCTATAGCTTTATGAACTAATACAGCTGCTACAGAAGAATCTACTCCTCCTGAAAGTGCACATAAGGCTTTTTTATTTCCAACTTGCTGTTTTATTTGTTGTATTGTTTTTTCTGCAAAGCTTCCCATATCCCAATTTGGCTGTAATTTACAAACATTATATAAGAAATTGTTTATTATCTCTTTACCTTTTTCCGTATGCTCAACCTCTGGATGAAATTGAACTGCATATATTTTCTTTTCTTCGTTTTTCATTGCAGCTACAGGGCATGTATTTGATTTAGCTGTTATTTCAAATCCTTCAGGACATTTTTCTATATAATCTGTATGACTCATCCAGCAAAGTGTGTCTTGCTCTATATCTTTAAATAATTCTTTTTCGTTAATAATATCTAGTTTAATTCTTCCGTATTCTCTTGAATCAGCTCTCGTTACTTTGCCTCCAAAGGTTTGAGCTATAAACTGACCTCCATAGCATATACCTAATACAGGAACGCCAAGTTCAAATATTGCTGGGTCAGCTTTTGGTGCATTATCAACATATACACTTGCTGGTCCTCCGGAAAGTATTATACCCTCTGGATTTTTTTCTTTTATTTTCTGTATATTATAGTTGTATGGAATTATTTCACAGTATACTTTAGCTTCTCTAACTCTTCTAGCTATTAACTGACTATACTGTGCTCCAAAATCAAGTATTAATATCATCGCTGCCTCCAATTTCCTAATATTAATTTCGAATGCTGTAATTAGGTGCTTCTTTTGTTATTTGTATATCATGTGGATGACTTTCTTTAAGTCCCGCTCCTGTTATTTGAACAAATTGAGCTTTTTCTTGTAATGATTTAATATCTTTACATCCGCAGTATCCCATACCTGCTCTAAGCCCACCAATCATTTGATAAATAGTATCTGATATAGGTCCTTTGTAAGGTGTACGACCTTCTACACCTTCTGGAACAAATTTCTTAACATCTTCTTGGAAATATCTATCCTTGCTGCCTTGGTTCATCGCACCTTCTGAGCCCATTCCTCTATATACTTTAAATCTACGTCCTTGATATAATTCTGTTTCACCTGGGCTTTCTTCGCATCCTGCAAATAAAGAACCCATCATTACAACATCTGCACCTGCTGCTATTGCTTTTGGAATATCTCCTGAATATTTTACTCCACCATCAGCAATGATAGGTATGTTATATTCTCTTGCTGCTTTTGCACAATTATAAATTGCTGTAAGCTGTGGTACTCCTACTCCAGCTACTACCCTTGTTGTACAAATAGATCCCGGTCCTATGCCTACTTTTACGCAATCAGCTCCTGCTTTTGCTAATGCGACAACTGCATCATACGTAGCAACATTACCTGCTATTACTTGTAATTCTGGATATGCTTCTTTTACTCGTTTTACTGCATTTACTACTCCTTGTGAATGTCCATGTGCTGTATCTACAACTACTACATCTACTTTCTTCTCTACTAAAGCTTTTAATCTCTCCATCATATCTTTTGTAACACCAATACCAGCTCCAGCAAGCAGTCTACCATTAGTATCTTTTGCAGCGTAAGGGTATTTAATAGTCTTTTCAATATCTTTTATTGTAATTAATCCTGCTAGAACTCCATCATCAAAAATTAAAGGTAATTTTTCAATTTTATTTTTTTTCATTATTTCAAGTGCACTGTCCATAGAAATATCTGTCTTTGCTGTAATCAGACCTTCTTTTGTCATAACTTGGGATATTTTCTTATTTATATTAGTTTCAAATCTTATATCTCTGTTGGTAATTATACCGATAAGTTTTTTATTATCATCAACGATTGGCACTCCTGAGATTCTATATCTACTCATTAGCTCTAATGCATCTGCTACAAGATGTTCTTGTGATAGGTAAAATGGATCTGTTATAACTCCATGTTCTGACCTCTTTACTTTGTCTACTTCTAATGCTTGTTTTTCAATCGACATATTTTTATGTATAATTCCTATTCCGCCCTCTCTTGCCATAGCAATTGCCATTCTGGCTTCAGTTACGGTATCCATACTTGCTGACATAAGTGGTATACTTAGTTTGATTTTTTTAGTTAGGTTAGTTGTGATATTTACATCTCTTGGTAAAACTTCCGATTTTGCTGGTAATAATAGTACATCGTCAAAGGTGAGTCCTATTTCTGTAAATTTGTCCATTAATTTTTGGCTCCTTTCTTTATTTAATTTAATTTAGCTATATAAAAGCTTAAGAGTATATTACTTATATTTGTATTTATTTTAACTACATTAACAAAAGTTTATCCGTATGTCAATATCTATTTATAAACATTTTTTATCTTTTTAATAACAATATAATTCTTTTCTTATTAATTAGTTAATATTTATAAATAACATTGTATATTTTGACTTTTAAAGTTGTAATAAAAATAGATTATGTTATATTACTTATATCAATTGCTTTAGTAATATTTGTTTTGTTACTATAGTATTTTACTATTTTTTAATGCTTGCTTGTTGTATTGATTAATCTTCATTGTAAGATTATATAAAAAATACAGGAGTAAACCTGCATTTTTTTATGAACAAACTATTGGTTTGCATTTTCCGACCAGCATTCATTAAAATATTAACTTAAATCATTTGTTTTTTTTAATCAAAAACAAATTTAACAAATTCATTTATTGTAATGTTTGAAAAATAATCATTTAAATTTATTTCTGATAAAGTTAGTTTTATGTTTTCTTCTTTGTATGGTATATCAATTAATTGCTGTTCCAAACTAGTAATATCCTCTTTAGCAAAGAAATCTCCATATATTTTGCAATTTTTAATACATCCCCCTTTAATGTTTAATCTTAAATCAATTAATCCAAAATGAAATTTTTTTATCTTTTGTATTTCAAACTCTGGTGATTCTCCCCAGTTCCAATCCCAAGTACTAAATTTTTCTTCTGCTTTCTTATTCACATATGCTAAATCATAATCCGTTAACAAGTATTCGCTGATCTCAGAAGATCTACTAAAATTTTTAATCAAATAATCTTTAAATTCATAAATAGTCATATTTTTATTTATGTAATCTTTAATGTTTGCTACTCTGCTTCTTATTGATTTTATACCTTTAGATTTTATTTTTAATTCTTTAACTTTTAGAGCTTTAACTAAATTGCTCATATCAGTATTAAATAATAATGTACCATGATGCAAAAGCCTTCCATTTTTATAACACTGTGCATTTCCTGATATTTTCTTTCCATCTACTAGAATATCATTCCTTCCTGATAATTCTGCATTAACACCTAATTCATTTAATGCCTGAATCACAGGTTTAGTAAATTTAACAAAATTATTTACATCACTTTTGTCAGCTTTATGTATGAAAGAAAAGTTTAAATTTTCTTTATCATGATAAACAGCTCCACCGCCAGAAAGTCTTCTAGCAACAATTATATTGTTTTTTTCTACAAATTCCTTATTTACTTCTTCTAAAGTATTTTGATGTTTTCCAACTATAATTGAAGGTTTATGTATATAAAAAAACACATAACTATCTTGTGGCATGTGTGACATTAAATATTCTTCAAAAGCAAAATTGTAAAATGGTATATCCCAATTTGTATTTATATATTTCATTTCATACTCCTTTTGTTTAAAAATTATATTTAATATCTAAAAATTTGTCAAATTTAAAGAAATTTATTAAGTATTCTTTTCACTATTGTAATAATTCTGCGTATATTATTAGTAAAAGATATGGAGGTTATTTATGGAAAATATATATGGTTATAACTCAAATAATAACATGGACTGCATGCAACCTCATGATGGCATGAGAAGCATGGATGACATGAACCAAATGAATGGTATGTATCAAATGAATCAGATGAATCAAATGAACCAAATGAACCAAATGCAAATGAATTGTATGAATCAAATGTGTATGTGCATGTGCATGAATCAGATGTGCATGAACCAAATGAATCAAATGAATTGCATGCAACATATGTACTGCATGGATGGACAGATGCCAATGCCTATGCCAATGCCTATGCCTGATAACAACAATAATAACAACTATTAAGCATAGAACTATTTATGTAAAAAAGAGACGATTACGTCTCTTTTATTTTATCCTATAACTTTTTTATAAATTCTATATGTTTTATATTTTTTACCACCAAATCTTTCTATATCTCTCATCATAATATCATTATATTCCCATATAGTTGATCCTTCTGCATATTCATAACCTTTATCTAGCACTGATTTAAATGAATTTAGATAAATTGCAGAAGAAACACCTTTTTTTCTATATTCAGGAACAACAAATAATACAAAAAATCTAGCTCTGTTAATCTTTTTCTTATTTAAAATATATTTTAAAAATCCTGTTGGAAAGACTCTTCCATTCATATGCTTGAGTACTTGGTTGTAATCTGGAACTGTTAAGTTAAATCCTATAGGTTTACCTTCATTAGTTCTTGCTATATAAATAAGATCAGGATCAGCTACAGGAATTAACTGTTCGGCTATTATTTTAATTTCTTCTTCAGAAGGTGGTATGAAATCATCCCACTCTTCAGGCATAGCTTGTTCAATTATACTTTTAATATCCATCATTTCTTTATCTATGTTATTTAAATCTAGTTTATTTAACTTAAATTTATATTTTTCCATAGCATATGGAACAAGATTTTGGTATCTTTCATTTATACCTTCAGATATGTTTACTTTATAGGCATAGCAATCTAAATATTTACGAAACCCATAATCAGTAAAATAATCATTATAATATTCTTTATTATATGTATTCATTACTAAAGTAGGATCATCAAAGTTATCTATTATAAATCCTCTATTATCATCTCCACCGGGTAAAGATAAAGGCCCTATTATCCTTTCCATATTCTTTTTCTTAAGCCATTCTTCTGCAAAACTAAGCAATTTATCTGCTACTTCTTTGTCAGCAATACATTCAAATAAAGAAATATATCCTTCTTTATATTTTTTAGCTTCATTCAAATGTTCATTTATACCAACGCATAATCTACCGCATGGAATATCATTTTTATATGCTACTATAAGAGTAAATGGACCGCTCTTACTCAACATATTATTTTCTCCCCTTATTGACTTCTTAAAATCAGATATTAATGGAGGCACCCAGCACTGATCATCCCGATATATACTCCATGGTACTTTTATAAAATCTTTTTCTTGTGATTTAGTTGTAACAATTTCTATTTTAATTAAACTCAAATTTCTCACCTCAGATAAAATAAATTTATTAATTTAATATTATTTTATATTATTTCATGTATTTCTTTGTACAAATTCTTGAGATTTTTATAAGTTCTTTTATATACTCTATTGTATAATTTTCTGTAAATATCAGCATCATTCTTTACTGGCTTAAAAAAAACCTTTGGATGCACCATATGTAATGCTGCATCATATATATCTTTATATTTGCCTATTCCTACAAATGAAGCCATAGCTGCACCTAAACCCGAAGTTTCATAAGTTTGTACTTTATATACTTCTCTACCGAATATATTAGCAGCTATTTGACAAATTGTATCACTTTGAGAACCACCCCCTGTCAATGCTATTTTTTCTAATTTATATTTAGATTTATTTTCTATTTCTTCAATGCCTTCAAGTAATGCATAACCTAATCCTTCAACTATCGCTCTATATATATGTATTCTTGTATGCTCATCTTCAAAGCCTATTATTGAACCTTTAGCTTCTGGTCTTAATAATTCTTTACCCCAATAAGGCTGAAGCATTAATCCATCTGAGCCAGGAGGTATTTCTTCTAATCTTTGATTCAATAATTCAATAGCTGGTACTCCTTTAATCTTAGCTTGCTGTTCTTCTTTATAAGCAAATTCGTTTTGAAACCACTTTATCATCCAAAAGCCTCTATATATTATTATTTCAGGATTGAAAGCTTCTGGTATAACTGATGGAAAAGGAGGACATACAATAGGTTTAACTTCATAGTATTTTTTAGCTGTAGTTTGAATTGTTGCTTGTGAACCCATAGAAACACTGCCTGTATTATTGTCTAAGCAGCCTGCGCCTATTATTTCACAGCTTTTATCTGTGCCTGACGCTATAACAGGTAAACCTTGAGGTAATCCTAATTCTTCTGAAACTTGTTTAGTTAGGAATCCTAATATCTCGCATGGTTTAACTAATTCATATAGTCTTTCTTCATTTATTTGAAATAATTCACTTTTTAATCCTTTGTCCCATTGTTTTGTTTTATAATCAAAGGGAATATGACCAACTGCTGAAGCCACGCTATCCTTGAATTCACCTATTAACTTATAATTTAAATATGTTGATAATTGCAAGAATTTATATGTTTTATCCCAGATTTCTTTTTCATTTTCTTGAATCCAATGTGCATGACATGTTCTACTATAATCTTTAATTATATCTTTTAATCTTGGTACTCTCTTTAATATTTCATACTTTTTTTTCATGGGTTTTGCTGTCGATGCTCTCCTTCTATCTACCCATATAATAGCATTTCTTAGAGGATGTCCTCTTTTATCAACTAATACACAAGTGTCTCTTTGAGCTGTAACTGAAAGTGCCTCTACTTTTTCTAAAAGATTCTTATTGAGTTTATTAGCTTCTTTAATGACATCGACTAAATTATTCCAAAACATTACTGGATCTGCTTCTGCCCACCCAGGCTCTAATGAAATGTATGGGTTGAAATTTTTTTGAGTTTTTAAGCATAATTTACCTTTTGAATTAAATAATAAAGCTCTTATACTTTGCGTGCCACAATCAATAGACAATACATACGATTCATCTTTCATATTAATAATTCCTTTCTTTTAGCTCAAAGACTAACTTATTATTTTAGTCATTAATAATAAATAAAAAATGCATGTACTTAATTATATATTATCTTTCCAATTCTTTACAACTTATTTTTATAATTTCCATAAGTTTTGATTATATAATAGCAGAATCATTAGGTCAATGATTCTGCTATTACTCTATTTGAATTAATTTTATTTTTTATATTTAAATATAATTGATTGTTGTTGTATTTTTTACATTCATTTTTATATATACAATTTTTACAATCAAAGCATTTAATTGGCTTATTTTTAATAAATGCATTATTTTTACTTTCGTAATTTTCAATTATATCATTTACAATATCTTTCTGGTAATATTTGCTCATAAAGTTTTTTATTTGTTCTATACTTTTATTTTCTTTTTTTAATTTTAAATAGTTGTTTAAAGAAAATAATTTTCTTTCATTATTATTTTGATTAAATACATTTAGTTTAAGCCAATTATGATATATTTTGTATGCATTATCATAGTCTTTAATCTGACAGTACAGCAAAGTAAGTAATTGACCCGTACTATGATAATACCAAGGATATCTTTTTTCATCCAAAATTCCTATTAGTTTTGCAGGTTTTGAATTAATATGAAAGTTGTTTATTATTATTTGAATAATATCTTTTTTCTCTTCATCGCATAGCTCATCTAACTTAAGCAACTTTTTTTTGATTTCCTTGTATTTAAAATACTTTACTAAAGATTCTTCGTTGTTAAATTCTTCTATTTCACTAAAGTTTGGAACTATTACTTGATATGTTGGAAATTCAAAACATGTTGCATCTCTTATATATATTGTTTTATTTTTATTTTTGAAAAGTTTTTTATAGTATTCAATAATTTCTAAATTACTGTTAAATTTTATAAATGCATTAGGATTAAACTCATATGTTGGTTGACTTTCAAAAACTTCTAATGGATAATCTCCTATGCCATTTACTAGTATTCCTAAAATATTTTGGTCACTGCTGGAATTATCACTGCTGATAAAATTACTCATTCCTCTCATGTTTTCAATATTTTGTCCCTGCATCATCTCAGTCAATGTACGTTCTACGGCTATTTCAAAATCTGGAAATGACCCAAATTTAACAAAATAACTTTGTTTTACACTATTATGTAGAATTGCTCCTATAACAGGTAGGTTTTCTCCTAATGAACAATCTTTTATCATTAATGTGTATGGCCCTTTTGTTTGTATTGTTTTTATCATTTTTATGATATTTGGATATTTTATCAAATATTCTAAGGGAACATCTGGAGGAGTAATCTTTTCTTTTATTATTTTTTTATTTACATACCTTTCTATAACTTCTGATATGCCTTGAACTAATGCTTCCTCCTTTTTATTTCCTGCACACATCCCATTTGACATATACATTTTTGAAAGCATGATTTGAGGAACGTATGTTATTTCTTTGGTTTCTAGATTTTGTAGCGGTGTGCCTACAAAAGTATTTTTTCTTGAATCATAAGATATTTGATCCCACAATGCTGCTAATACATTTAATTTTTCTTTGTTATTATCTAGTCCATTGTATTTAATTTGTTCCTGTAGCCAATCATTTTTTTCATTTATAAATTCATCTGTAGTAATTTCTTTTTCATCATTGAGGAAATAAAAACCTTCTTTAACATAAGATTTTTCATCTAAATCTATTGATAATTTAAAAGGTGACATATTTTGAATTCTTTCCATTAGTTCTGCATAAGCACTAGCAAGAGCAAATAAATGAGTAGTACCTTTACCATTTGTTCCTATATCAGTATTAGGTATTTCTATTCTAACTGAATAAAAATTTTCTGCTGAATTAAACCATTTTGTTTCAACAGGCATAATTCCTATGTTGTTTAATATACTTCGTATTCGGTTAACTGTTTCTTCAGGATTTACTTCTTTGTACTTGTTATTAATCATAATATAAAACCTTCTTATTATAAATTACTTTGTATTGTAAAGTTCTATACATTTTAATTTGCTATTTCTCCTTTCTTAATTCCTGAAAATATCTATTCCTTTAATCAGTATATTCAAAAAAATAAAAAAGTCCCTATAATTAGGGACTTTTTATATATATATTATTATTCTTGAACTGGCGCTTCTACTGGACATACACTTGCACATGCACCGCAATCTATACAAGCACTAGCATCTATAACGTATTTATCATCTCCAGCACTGATAGCTCCTACTGGACATTCTGCTTCGCATGCTCCACAGCTAATACATGCTTCTGTAATTTTATAAGCCATCAAGTTCACCTCCTAAACAGCAATTAAAAACTGAATTTATTTTACCACTATTTTAATATATTTAAAAGCCTTTTTTTAAAGTTTATATTATTTTGTACTATTTTATTTTTCTAATTCCTTAAGTTCTTTAATATTTTCTATTTCATTTTCATTACTGCCTCTATTTCCCTCTTCTAATAATTCTAATTGTATACAACAGTAATCTATATATTCTTCTGTACCATCTTCATTATTATGTTTAACTTTAACTCTTTTTAAGAGTGGATTTACATCTGTAACTACACCAATTCTACCACCAGCTTTTACTTTATCACCTACTTCAGGTAAATCTTCCATATTTTCTTCATATATATGATGTTCATAGTTTAAGCAGCACATTAATCGTGAACATATACCAGATATCTTGCTTGGATTTAATGATAATTTTTGTTCTTTAGCCATTTTAATTGAAACAGGACTAAATTCTCCAAGAAAAGCTGAACAGCACATTGGCCTTCCACAAGGTCCTAAACCGCCAATCATCTTTGCTTCATCTCTAACGCCTATTTGTCTAAGTTCTATTCTTGTTCTAAAAACTGATGCAAGATCTTTTACAAGCTCTCTAAAATCTACTCTTCCATCTGCTGTAAAATAAAATATTACTTTATTATTATCAAAAGTATATTCTATATCTACAAGTTTCATGTCCAACTGATGTTTTTCGATCTTTTCTAAGCAGATTTCAAATGCTTCAAGCTCCTTTTTCCTGTTTTCTTCGTTTCTTTTAATATCTTCATTAGTTGCAACTCTAAGAACTTTTTTTAATGGCTGTATTATTTCTTCTTCTTTAACTAATTTGGGGCCTACAACTACTTGCCCAAACTCTATGCCTCTTGATGTTTCAACTACTACGAAGTCTCCTTTTTTAATCCATTTTTTATCTGGATCAAAATAATATATCTTACCAGCTTTTTTAAACCTTATACCTACTACTTTTATCAAGGTAATCTCACTCCTTTCACCTTGCTTTGCTTACATTCAAAGTTGTTAAGTGATTACATTAAATCTTACAATTTTGAATTTCTGTAAGCATTTTATCAATAACTAGCTTATAATTTACATGATTCTTAACATCTAAGCTAACATTCTGAACATATTGTACCATATTTGCTATATCTTCTAAAGATATTTTTCTGCTTTGTTCTTCCAAAAGTTCTAAATAATCCTTATTTACCACTAATTTAACTAAACCTTCTTTTGTAAATGATAAATCTCTCATCCAAATCATAATTATTTCTAACACATCATCTATATTATCTTTTTTTTCTTCAAAGTAATTTTCATATTCATATATTATATCTTGACTTGAGTTTAGTACATTATTAACAATTTTAATAATTTCGTCTCTTTCTCTTAGTATTTCATTTTTTCCTTCTACTATCCTTATTGCTTTATTTAGTATTCCTTTAGAATAATCAGATATTATTTTAGCTTTCTGTTCATTTATATTATATTTGTCAATTAATTTCTTAATTATTTCATTCTTACTTACATTCTTAAATTTTATTAGCTGACATCTTGAAACAACTGTAGGAATTAGTAAATTTGAATTTGTCGTAAGTAAAATTATAACAGTATCTTTTGGAGGTTCTTCTAGGGTTTTTAGAAAAGTATTTGCAGCTTGCAAAGTCATGTTTTGACTGTTATTAACAATGTAAACTTTTTTCTTAGATTCATATGGTCTTATGTAAATAGATTCAATTATTTCATCTACTGATTCTTTCTTAATAGTTTTATCTTTAAAATCCAATATGTGAATGTCAGGATGATTGCTTGAATTAATTTTAATACAAGCATTACAATTATTACATGGTTCATTATCAAATTTATCACATAAGATTGACTGGGCAAAAACAAGTGCAAGTTCCAACTTACCTATTGAATTAGGCCCTTCAAAAATATAGCCATGTGAAATATTATCTTCTGCAACACTATGTTTTAAATACTTCTTTATATCATCCTGACCTGCAACATCACTAAACAGCATAATAATTCCCTTCTTTAAATAATTTAAATTTAAAATTTAAATTTTGCATTTTGCATTTTGAATTATCAATTTAAGTTATATTTTCTCAAATTTATCTACATCAACGACAAAAACAACTGCTCCCCCTACTGTAACTTCTATTGTATGCGGTATATATCCTCCAGCACTACAACATGAACTTGGTGGAGTAGAAGCTGTTACTTTTTTCTTTGTCTTGCACACTTCTTTAATTATTGAAATCACATCATCAACTTGATTGTCATCAATACCAACAATTATAGTAGTATTTCCAGAACTTAAAAAACCTCCTGTTGAAGCAAGTTTTGTTAATGAATATCCATTGTCTCTTAATGATGAAGCTAGCTTATGCACATCATCATCTTGCACAATAGCAATAACAAGTTTCATACTATCACCTCCTATTTTTGTAAGATAAAAATGAAAAACTAATAGTTAAAAATTTAATATTTTTCAGAATTGAAAATCTTATTAAGATTTTCATCTATTATAAATTTAATTTCTTCAAAAATTTCTTCTTTTGTTCTTTCTGCATTAATAGTTTTTATTTCAGAATAATCTTTTATTATTTCTTTATATCCTTCAAAAACTGATCTGTGAAAAGAAATATCTTCTTGTTCTAATCTATCACCTCCATTTATTTCAATTTTTCTATTTAATGCTTTTTCTGGATCTATATCAAAAAACAAAACAATATCAGGTTTTATTCCTTGCAGTCCAAAATCATTTATCATTTTTACATTATTAACACCAAGTTTTCTACCTATTCCTTGATATACAAGACTTGAATACACAAATCTTTCACTTATTATTGTTTTACCTTTTTCTATAAGGGGCTTAATTTTTTCTGCAACAAGCTGTGCCCTAGCTGCGGCATATAATAAAGCTTCAGTAGTATCAGCCATTTCTATATTCTTATTATCAAGTATGATATCTCTCAATTTCTCGCCAATAGGAGTACCACCTGGTTCTCTTGTAAAAACAATATTATGACCTTTATCTTCTAAATATGAAGCTATCATTTGAGCCATTGTGCTTTTACCTGAACCATCTGGTCCTTCTAGAACTATAAATAACCCTTTCAATATGTACCTCCTTGTGTAAATAATTGCTATGCTACTTTATAATACTAATAAAGTTATTATTAATTCCTATTATATTAATATCATTTTTAATCATTTTAGTTAATATATCAATAATCTCTTCGCTTATTATTTCACCCGGACAAACTATGGGAATTCCCGGTGGATATGGTATTATAAAATCTGCTGATATACAATTATAACTATATTTTAGCTGTTTTTTGTAACTTTCTTTATAAAACGCATCTCTAATTGATAGTTTTTTATTTAGCCTTGGTAAACTACTTATTTTTACTTGACTTCTGACTTTATTTTTTTGTTTATTTGATTCATATATATTTATAACTGAATCAAACAGCTTTTTTATTTCGTCAGATTCATCAGCAGCAGTTACAAAAGCATTTATATATGTAATATCAGACATCTCAACTTGTATTTTGAATTTTTCTCTAAGAATTTTTTCTAACTCAATACCACTTATACCAACATTATCTAAACTTAATAGAACTTTAGTTTCGTCAAAATCAAAACCGTCTATTTTGTTTACTATATCTTTTGTTATTACTTTTATACCCCTTTTTGCTGCTTCATAAGCTTCTTTTCTTATAATATCAATATTTTTATTTAGTCTATTTTTACCTTTCGATTCCATATAATTTACTGCATTCTCTATTGAACTCATTAAAATATATGATGGACTTGAACTCTGTATCATAGCAAGTATTTTCTGCAACTTATCTTTATTTATTTTTTCTGAACACACATGCAAAACTGAACTTTGAGTTAAAGCAGGTAAAGTTTTGTGTGTACTTTGTATTACAATATCAGCACCTACTTTTTCTGCTGAAACTGGAAGTTGATTAACAAAATTTAAATGACTTCCATGTGCTTCATCAACAATTAGAATTTTATTATTATTATGAATTATTTTTGCTGCTTTTTTAATATCACAGCATATACCGTAATATGTAGGATATGTTAGTACTACAGCTTTAATATTAGGGTTCTGTTTTAATTTAGATTCTAATTCATTTAAATCAATACCTATATTTAAATTAAAATCTTCATTGAATCTAGGATATATAAATTCCAATCTCAAATCTCCTAAAATAGCAGCACTAAATACTGATTTATGACAATCACGTTGAACTAAAATTGAATCTTTAGGATTAGTAGCAGTTAATATAGCAGATATTATGCCGCTAGTTGTACCATTAACAAGCATATAGCTGTTCTTTACTCCATAAATCTCAGCTATTTTGTTTTGAGTATTTTTTATTATATATGCAGGATTATGTAAGTTATCAGTTCCATCCACTTCTGTAACGTCATAAGTCTGCATGTTTTCTGCAATTTCTTCCAGTATTTCTTTTTTACCTTTATGTCCAGGCATATGAAACCTTAAATTACATTCGTCTGAATATTTTTGAAGTCCCTCTGTTAACTCCATATGTTATCTACCCCTATTAATCTTTCTTTCTAAAATTCTAACAAGTCTCTCACTTGGATTAAATACAAATCTATACAGTTTTTTATTTTTAGTGTACTCACAAAAATAACAATCTTCTAATGCATCTCTATATATAAAGTAATAAGTATTATAAACTTCAGGATTAGGTTCTAGTTCTTCTATTTTTTTTATAAACTTTATACTGTCTATATTAACTTTTATAATAATAGATTCTTTTTTTCCAAACGCCTTTGCAAAACCAATAGTATCTTCGCCTAGAAGATAAATGTATGTAGAAAAAACTCTTTCAACAATAAAAAATATTATTATACCAAATACGACTAAAAGCATGATACATACTACATTTTGAATTTTTCCTAAATTATTTGTCAAAGTTATTAAGATATTTAAAATTATTATAGCAATGAACCCAGACAAAATTATTCTTGTGGTTGACTTTTTTTCTTTTTTTAAAACTTCTTTTACTAAATATTCCATGATAATTTAATTCCTTTCATTTTGCTCAATATATAATTTTTATTTTACATTGTAAATTATGAATTTAAATCATCTTTTTTTCTTGCCAAAATATAAATCAAAATATGGATCTTGATTTTTCTTTGCATGTTTTTTTTCTCGTTTTACTTTTCTTTTTCTTGATATATCATTGGTTGTTTGTATAGTCTCTATAAAAAGTATAATCATTAATATAGATATTAGTGTAACAAATATGGATAAAACAATAATTTTTATTATCATATCAACATTCATCCTTAGAATTTCATATTTTTTTATTATCTTATTATATAACATTATAATCTATATTTCCAATAAAAAAAGGGGTTAGTACAAAACCAACACCATTTTTCAAAATGCTTGTCCTTTCGACATACAATTACTATATTAATAATCTTATTATTATTATTGCTATTAATCCAGGAACACCAAGAAAGCCTACAACTAATGCAGTTACAATATTTATTCCTATCTGCAACCCAAAAAAACTTCCAAAAATATTAAACATAAAAAGCAAAAACCCACCGATTAATGCATTTATAATAAGCTTTCCAATCATTTTAGCGGGTATTATAAAAAGCCATGCTAAGATAAATATTATCATGATTCCAGCAGCATATGCTAAAACTATACCTATATCTGTTCCAAACAAAAGTACAACCCCCCTATATTAAATAATATATAGGAATTTAAAATATAGAACTATTATTTTAGTGATTTGAGTTTTCTTTTATTTCTTTTGCTCTTTTCATTAAATATACATATTTTTTCTCAGCTGCTTCCATATTATATATAGCAAAATCAACTAACTCTGGATCCGATACATTGTTAAATATATTCTGAGCAGTCTGCCATTCTTTTTTTGCTATTTTAACTGATTCATATATACTGTTTTCTTCTTCATCTTTAGGATTTTTTTCTATGTATGAAATAACATTCTTGAAAAAATTATTAATTTTAACATTTTCGCTCATATAAAAAACCTCCCGTTTTATATATTATAAACAGAAAGTCTTAATTTTATTCTTATATATGTTTATTTTGTAAATATATGTATAAGATATATAATCATTCAATACTTATTACAAAATTTAATTCGTCAATTTTACACCTCTCTAATTTCTTATTATATTTATTGAACTCAATTACTAATTTTTCTATATCCGAGTAATATTCATCTTCTATTTCTTCAATTTGATCATTTGTAAAACCGTTTAATAATTTTCTTTTTTCATTATTATTTTCAAACATTAAATCTCCTATAACAATTTTTCCATTATCTTTTAACACTCTTATCATTTCTTTTACAGCTAATTCCTTTTCATCATCATTTAAATGATGTAAAGCATAAGTTGAAACAATAATATCAAACTCACTATTGCCAAAAGGTATTTTTAAAAATTCTCCTAATCTAACTTTTAAGTTAGGAAACTTTTGTTTAGCTACATTCATCATTTGTCTTGATTGATCTATACCTATAATATTGTATCCATTGTTTAAGTACTTTTTGGAAAGATTACCTGTGCCAACACCTATATCAAGTATCTTTATATTATGACCTTTACTAATATTTTTAACTGATTTTTCATAAACAGTTTGTAGTATTTCATTATAATTCTTAAATATTTTTAGGCTTCCTATATCTTTTTTTACTGTTATATCATATGTTTTAGCCCAATTGTCGAAGTTCCATCTATCTTTCCAATTATTTTTAATTTTTTTTACTTCATTTATTTTCTTTACAGATTCTATCATTTCATCTAAATAAGTTTCTTCTTTAGATTCATACATTTTATCCATTATCTCTTCAATTGAGTCTTTCAGCAGTCTTATTCTATGCATCTCATCATTTAGAATTTCCCACTGCTTATAAAAATGATCTAATATATTATCCTTATAATTCTTATCCATAATATTTTTTATATCTTCTATTGAAAAATTTAATACTCTATACATAAGTATTGTCTGTATTCGAACTAAATGCTCTTTTGTATAATATCTATAGTTATTTTTATTATCTCTTAAAGACTTTATTAATCCTTTTTTTTCATAAAATCTTAATTTGTTTGTAGTTATATCAAAAAGTTTTGCTGTTTCATTAATCGAAAAATTTTTAGTCATAAATTTATTTCCTCCCTATTATTATCTTTTTTAAGTATAAACCTTAGCCTAAGACTAATGTCAATACATAATTTATAAAAAAACATGACCTATTATTATAGACCATGTTTTTAAAAGGTTTATTTATATTTACTAAATAAAATAACACTAATAAGCAATCTAAAGTTTTTTAACCATAATTAAGCAAGGATTTTCTTCACCCCATATTTCTTTTATTTCTTCTAAAGGATAGAAACCAACACTTTTATAAAATTTTCTTGTTTTTTTATAATGCTTATCAGAATGAGAACTTCCTAGAGTTTTAACCATAATAAATTTAATTCTATTTTCAATTAACTCTTTTTGAGCTATTTCTAACATTTTTTTACCTATACCTTTATTATGATATTTTTTTAATATTCCAATAACATATATTTCTGAAGTATATTTATTATTAGCTTTCATACTTAAAAAACCAACAGGTATATTATAATAATATGCTACATAAAAATCTGTATTTTTTACTCCATCTACATATTCAATAATCGATTCCTCAATACCAAACCATTCAGGTAATTCTCTTAAAATGCAATTAGTTATATCTGATTTCTGTTCATTATCTAATATATTTTTAATCTTAATCACTTTAAAATCGCCCTTATCAAATTTTTTTTATTACCACTTCTGAGACAATAAGAATATTATACAATATTTTCTTAACTTATTCTATTATATTAGCAAATCTAAATTGAAATTATAAGTTATAACTTATAAAAGTTAATATTTTATTTGAATTTAAAGTATATCTTTGATATGATTAAAATATACTATATAAGAAAGGTATGATTTAAATGATAAAAAGAAATTTATATATAGATAAAATAAGGCCTTTTATTAATAGTGATTTAGTAAAAGTATTAACAGGAATTAGACGTTCTGGAAAATCAGTTATGCTTAAACTTATTAAAAACGAACTTTTAGATATGAAGGTATCAGAAAATCAATTCATTCATATTAACTTTGAAGATATGAGTAATTCTAATTTGTGTAATGCAGAAAATCTTCACCAATACATACTTGAAAAAGCAAAAGAAATAGATGGAATAGTTTACTTATTTTTTGATGAACTTCAAGAAGTAACTAACTGGGAAAAGTGTATAAATTCTTTTCGTGTTAAACTTGACTGCGACATTTATATTACTGGTTCGAATGCTAGACTTCTTTCTGGTGAACTTGCAACATATTTAGCTGGAAGATATGTAGAATTTACTATCTACCCTTTTTCTTTTGAAGAATTTATTGAAATAACAAAATCTATAGATATTGCTAAAGCATTCAAGAAATATGTAACACTAGGTGGAATGCCTTTCCTCTCAAATTTGAATTACAATTATGATGCCTCTATACAATATTTATCTGATATATATAATTCTGTTGTACTAAAAGATATTATAAAAAGAAACAACATTCGTGACGTAGATATGCTAGAGAGAATTATCAACTACGTCATTGCTAATATAGGTCAAACTTTTTCAGCAACCAGCATTTCTAAATATTTCAAAAGTGAAAACAGAAATGTGTCACCTGAAACAGTTCTTAATTATATAAAAGCATGTGAGAACGCTTTTCTTTTCTATAGAGTTAAAAGAAATGATTTAATAGGTAAAAAAATTTTAGCTGTTAATGATAAATACTTTATTGCAGATCATGGGCTTAGAGAAGCTGTATATGGGAAAAATCAAAGAGATATTAACCTTATATTAGAAAACATTGTATTTATGGAACTCTTAAGACGTGGGTATAAGGTTACTGTAGGAAAAATAAACAATCTTGAAATTGACTTTGTATGTGAAAACAAAGGGGAAAAGATTTATATACAAGTTGCATATCTTCTTGCATCTAAAGAAACAATAAGAAGAGAATTTGGCTCTTTAATGGCAGTTCAAGATAATTACCCTAAGTATGTATTAACAATGGATGAATTTACTTCTGATAGAGAAGGTATAAAACATATGAATATACGAGACTTTTTATTAAATTCTTAAATTTATGCATTTAAAAAACATGTTCCTTAAGAATTTTTATTTCTTCAAGAACATGTTTGTAATGAACATTTTTATATTTCACGCCTACCTTCAAGTGCTTTTAACAAAGTAACTTCATCAGTATACTCTATGTCTCCTCCAATAGGTATACCGTGAGCAATTCGTGTAACTTTAATACCCATAGGTTTTACTAACCTTGAAATATATATTGCTGTAGCTTCCCCTTCTATTGTAGGATTAGTTGCTAAGATAACTTCTTTAACATTGTTATCTAATCTTTTCATTAGTTCTTTTATATTTATATCTTCTGGTCCTATACCCTCCATAGGTGAAATGCTTCCATGGAGTACATGATATAACCCTTTGAATTCTCTTGTCCTTTCCATCGCCATTATATCTCTTGAATCTTCAACTACACAAATAACAGACTTATCTCTGCTTACATCTGTGCAAACTGAACATGGGTCATTGTCAGTTAAATTACCGCATACGCTGCAGTATTTAGTATACTTTTTAGCATTGACTACAGCCTTTGCGAATTCAATCACTTCTTCATTTTTCATATCAAGTACGTGAAATGCTAGTCTTTGTGCTGTCTTTCTTCCTACACCGGGAAGTTTTGAAAACTCTTCAATTAATTTAGCTATTGGAGCAACAAATTGATCCATAATAATCAGCTCCTTACTTTTACATAAGTCCCGGAATATTCATTCCTCCTGTTACTTTTTGCATTTCTTTTTCCATCATTTCATCAGCTTTTCTAAAAGCTTCATTTACAGCAGCTATAATTAAATCTTGAAGCATTTCTACATCATCAGGATCTAAAACATCAGGATCTATTTTTAAATCAACTAAGTCTTTTTTTCCTGTAACTTTTACTGCTATAGCTCCTCCACCCGATGTTGCTTCAACTTCTTTCTCTTCAAGTTCTTTTTGCATTGTCTGCATTTGTTTTTGCATCTTTTGTACTTGTTTCATCATATTGTTCATATTACCCATACCACCTGGCATTCTTCTTCCTTTAGCCATAATTAAAATCCTCCTTATAGATCTTAAGATAAAAGATAAAAACTAATAGTCAAACTTTTAACTTTTCACTTATTTTTTATTCAATTTCTACTAAATCCTCGCCAAATACTTCAATAACTTTCTTCTCCATCTCTTCTGCTATTTGTTCTTCATTATCATCAATATTCTCATTTTCTTGTATAAATTTTATTTCATAATTTGTACCTAAACAATTATTTAATACTTTTTTAAATTCTGCTTTATTTTCATCCTTATCTGCTGCAGCCATATGAAATTTGAATTTTGTATCAAATTCAAAGAATGCAGTATTATCTTTTATTTTGACTGGTGTACATTCTCTTAAAACAGCATACAAACTTATTTTTTCACTTTTTATCATTTTAAGTATTTGAGACCACGAATTTTTAATTTGTTCAACACTATTATTTGTATCAGAACTAACTTGCTTTATTTCTCGTATAGAATCATCAGTTGTTTTATTTGGTTTTTTAGTATTTTCTTTCTTCAATTTAACTTCTTGTCTTTTTATTGGGGTATTTTTATTTATTGAATTTGCTGAACTTAATGTAACATTTCCATCTCTTATTGCTGTTTCAAGTTTTTCTATTCTTTTTATAAGGCTGCTTACATCATTAATATTTTTATTCTGCATTATTTTTATGAGTTTCGCTTCAAATAGAACTCTTGGATTTAATGCTCTCTTACATTCTAATTGTGTCTCCGATAGTTCTTCAATATACATGATTATTTCGTCTGTGTCAAGTTTAGAACTTTGTTTTTTTAATGATTCAACAACTTCATCTATGGTTTTTAATATATTATTACTAGATTTTGTAGTTTTTACAATAAGTAAGTTTCTAAAATGTACTATTAAATCTTCTAGAAAAAGTGTAAGTTCTTTTCCTTGATTTAATACATCATCTATTATATTCATAACATTTTCAATATTTTTATCTACTATAGCTTCAGCAGTTTTAATTATAGTTTCATAGTTAACTGTACCAAGAAGATTTAATACCATTTCATAGTCTATTTTCTTATATCCAAAAGTAATACATCTATCCAAAATACTCAGTGCATCTCTCATTGCTCCATCTGCATTTCCTGCTATAAGTTTTAAAGCTTTCTCTTCTACTTCAATATCAATTTCTGAGCATATCTTTTTCATATTATTTACAATATCATTTACTAATAATCTTTTCAAATCAAACCTTTGACACCTTGACAATATAGTTGCAGGAATCTTGTGAGGTTCAGTAGTTGCGAGTATAAACAATAAATGTTCAGGTGGTTCTTCAAGTGTTTTCAAAAGTGCGTTAAATGCCCCTTTTGATAGCATATGAACCTCGTCTATTATGTATACTTTATATTTACTTCTAACCGGCATAAACTTGACTTTTTCTCTAAGATCTCTAATATCTTCTACGCTGTTATTTGAAGCAGCATCCATTTCTATAACATCAAGATTTGTTTCATCTAAAATACTTTTACATATTTCACATTCATTGCAAGGATTGCCATCTTTACTGTTTATACAATTTACTGCACGAGCAAAAATCTTAGCTGTAGAAGTCTTTCCTGTACCTCTAATGCCGCTAAACAAATATGCATGTGCTATATTATTATTTAATATTTGGTTTTTGATCGTATTAGTTACATGTTCTTGACCTATAACATCATCAAATGTTTTTGGTCTGAATTTTCTATAAATAGCTTGATGAGACATAAAATCACCACCTATATGTATAAATAAACTATATAAATTATATCATAAAAAGAATAGTTTGCATAAATAAATTGTTACCAACTTATTTTAAATATTATTTACAATAAAATAATGTAGTTTTAATAATAATTATGTTATCATATTAATATATTTAATAAACAAGTTTCTAAAATTTACTGACCTAAAATCCTTTCCATTTTGCTTTTCAAATAATAGAATCTGGTGATATATATGTTAAAAATAATGAGTAAAAGAATGAAATTCAAGCGAAAATTCGAAGAGGGAATTTTTTTAACACTTAAGCATCCAGTAAAATTGTTTTTTAAGTTACGATTTAATATAAAAATACTAATTAACGAATTAGATAATGTTAGTACTCCATATATACTAATTGGCAACCATGTAACTGCAGAAGACCCAATAATAGTAAATTGTTTTACTAAACATTTAGTAAGATTTGTTGCTGCAGATACCAATTACGATACATTATGGAAGAAAATATTACTAAATCTTGTAGGAGCTATTCCATTTTCAAAAAATAATTTTGATTATAAAGCAGTAAAAAGGGTTTTAACTTATTTAAATAGTGGATTTCCTATAGGAATCTACCCTGAAGGTGGAAGAAGCTGGACTGGGGAAACAGACAACATCATTTTTTCAACTGCTAAACTCATAAAACTATCTAAAGTACCTGTCTATACTGCACTTTATAAAGGTGGTTATTTATCTAAACCTAGATGGAGTCAATACTATAAGAAGGGTATATTAGAAATTAAAATAACTAAAACTTTAGATGCTGATGAAATAAGAAGTATGACCACAAATGAGATATACAATAGAATAGGAACCTCTATGTATCATAATGATTACAGTTGGCAGAGTAATAAAATGATTAGATTCATTGGCAAAAAAAGAGCTGAATTTATAGAGAGAATCTTATATCTATGTCCTAATTGTAACTCTTTAAATTCATTTCAATCAAATTCAAACTACTTCAACTGCAAAGATTGTAATACTACATATGAAATAAATGAATACGGATATATAATAGGAAACACCGACTATGACAATGTAGCTGACTGGGATAAATGGCAAAAAGAAGAATTAAGTAAGTATTGCGAAGAAGAAAATTTCAATCTGACAAGTAAATCAATTCATCTTCAAAAATTTTGCAATAATAGAAAAATATATAATGATTTATCTGATGTTACTGTTAACAGTAACGAATTAATAATTTCTAAACAGAACGATATAGAATATATACAAATTAATAATATCAAAAGTATAAGTGTAACTCTTCTAGATGTTTTTGAATTTTATAACAGCAGTGGAGAAAAATATAGGTTTATCTTAAACCCTCAGGAGAATATTTCTATTAATCTTATTTATAATACAATAAAATATTTCAAACTGCTAAAAAAAAGGAGGACTAATTGTGCGGAATGATTGGACTATTGTTATCAATATTCTTTATATTTTTATTTTTATGTTTGTGGCGAAAATTATTAAAGAGAAATTAGGAATTTTTAGAAGTATAATCATTCCTACTTCATTATTAGCAGGTATCATTGGATTAATATGTGGACCAGAAATTTTAGGTATAGTGAATTTTGATTTAAAATTTTATGAATCACTAGTTTTTCATTTTCTAGGAATAGGTTTTATTGGTTTAACTTTATCGGAAAAAGAAACTAAACAGCAGGGTAACTCGGCTAATGCAGGATTATTTATTCTATCAACATACTGCTTCCAAGCTTTAATTGGTATGACTACGCTTTTATTTCTTATTAAATTTATAAATCCTGATTTATTTATAGGTTTAGGATTAATGCTTCCTTTGGCATACGGCCAAGGTCCTGGATTCGCTTCAGCAATTGGAAGCTCTTGGGATACAGTTTTATCTTTTGGTTATGTCAATCAATTCGGACTTACTCTTGCTACTGTCGGCTTTTTAGTTGGTGGGGTTATTGGTATTATTTTATTAAATTTCTATGCGCGCAAATATAATGTTAATGTATATAATCTAAGAAAGTTAAAGGGAGTAAATAGAAAAAACCTAACTATAACTTCAATATCCGAAATTAATTTCTTTGATATGCTAACAACTCAAATAGTTTTTGTTTCTATTGTTTATCTTTTAACTTTTTATTCTATGTCTTTTATTGATAAAAGTTTGTCTAGTTTAGGTGATATAGGAGCAACTATTGGCAGTCTAGTTAGAGGATTTAATTACTTATTTGGTATAATACTTGCTTTAGGATTAAAAAAGATTCTTGAAATACTAAAAAATAAAGGTGCTCGGACACAAGAACTTTTAGATGGATATTTTATGAATAACATTGCTGCTTTTTCATTTAATGTTATGATAACATCATCTGTTATGGCTATATCTATTTCTACTGTGAAAGAATATTGGCAGCTTCTTATAGCTGTGAGTATTGTTGGTGCTGCTGGTACATTGCTATTTGTTACTTATTTTTCTAAAAAAGCTTTTACAGAAAACAATCTTCTATATTCTTTAGCTATGTTTGGAATGCTTACTGGAACTGCATCTACTGGTTTAGCGCTATTAAGAGGACTAGATCCAGATTTGAAATCTGATGTCGCAAAAGACCTTGTACTTGGAAGTGCCTTGGCAGCTCCATTAGCTATTCCATTGATGGTAGTATTGGGTCAGCCTATTATTGGATATAAAACAGGAAACCCTATATACTATTGGATAACTTTTTTAAGTATCTTAGTTTATGTTTTAATTATTATGACCATTATGCTTATGAAAACAAAAAAAATAAAAAGCTCTGCGCAAAGATAAATGCAGAGCTTTAACAACTTTAATAAATTATTTTCCGTATACTTTTAATGCTTCCTTAAGGATATTCATTGCTTTTATTAAATCTTCTTCTTTTAATACATATGATATCCTTACTTCGTCTCTTCCAAGTCCTTTTGTTGCATAAAATCCTTCCGCTGGAGCAAACATAACTGTTTCACCATTTAAATCATAATCAGTAAGCAACCATTTAACAAAATCTTCAGCATTATCTACAGGTAACTTAGCAATCATATAAAATGCACCTTTTGGTTTTTTGCACATAACTCCATCCATTTCTTGAAGTGCATTATATACTACGTCTCTTCTTTTTTTGTATTCATTAAATGCTTCTTTCATATAATCTTGTGATACATCAACTAATTTTGATGCTCCGACTTGTTCTAATGTAGCAACACATAATCTGCTTTGACATAATTTCAATATTTGTGAAATTAAATCTTTATTCTTACTTGCAATACAACCAATTCTTGCTCCACAAGCACTGTATCTTTTTGATATACTATCTGTAATTATTACTCTATCTTTTATTTCTTCTATCTGTCCAAAACTAATATAATCCAGTCCATCATATACAAATTCTCTGTAAACTTCATCTGCTATAATATATAAATCGTTCTCAAGTGCAATCTGTTTAATTGTGTCTATTTCTTCTTTTGAGTATACTGCTCCAGTTGGATTTCCAGGGTTTGATAACATAATTGCTTTTGTTCTATTAGTTATCTTTTTATTTATTGTATCTTTGTCTGGAAGTTTAAATCCATCTTCAGCTTTAGTTGTTATAGGAACTACTTTTACTCCTGCTGATGAACCAAAACCATTATAATTTGTATAAAATGGCTCTGGAATCATTACTTCATCTTCATAGTCACAAATAGCAAGTAATGTAAATAAAATTGCTTCACTTCCTCCATTTGTTATAAGGATTTCGTCACTTTCAAAATTTATATTATAATTTCTATAATATTTTTTAAAGCTATCCCTCAATTCAGGTATCCCTTGTGAGAATGCATAAGCCAATACTTTGTCATCAAAATCTTTGACCGCATTGAAAAATTCTTTTGGTGTTTCTATGTCTGGTTGACCAATATTTAAATGATATACTTTCTTACCATTTTTTTTGGCCTCTTCAGCATATGGTACTAATTTTCTAATAGGCGATGCCTGCATTGATTGGATTCTTTCTGAGAATTGCATATTTATTCCTCCTATTATATTTAGACTTTGAGATTATATTAACATTTTATATAATTTTTTACTATCTGTTTTTTGCGTTATTTGTTAAATTTTCTTAACAAAATTGCATTATATTTTTCATATAAAACTTAAAAACTAAATATTGTATTATAATTTAAATTTTTTTATTAAAAATTATTTAATTTTTCTTTATAAAAAAAAACTGTTTCAATAAAAATTGAAACAGTTTTATGTTCATATTAATCCATATTATATTTTTTCTTAAATCTATCAACTCGTCCGCCTTTATCGATAAATTTTTGTTTTCCTGTAAAGAACGGATGACATTCTGAGCAAATTTCAACTTTAATTTCGTCCATTACTGAACCAGTTTCAAAAGTGTTTCCACACGCACACTTAACAATTGTTTTTTTATATTCTGGATGTATTCCTTTTTTCACTGTATTCACCTCTTTCCTATGAACAGTTTCTATAATAAATAATTCTATTTATTTCATATAACATCAAAATATTATAGCACAGCTTAAATTACTTTTCAATAGTATTTTTTATCTTTTAATATCTATTTTGTTCTCGTCTCTTTTTATTTAAACTTAAAATTTTAGATGCACTATCAATGAATTCTATATTAGTTTTAGTTTTTACTAATCCCTCTAAAAGTTTCTCTGTAACTTCTGATACAGGAAAATTACTCATTGCTTTTCTTATCTGCCATATTGTTTGAAGCTCATATTGATTTAAAAGCAAGTCCTCTCTTCTCGTTCCAGATTTATTTATATCTATTGCTGGGAATACTCTTTTTTCTGATAATTTTCTATCTAAATGGATTTCCATATTGCCTGTACCTTTAAACTCTTCAAAAATTACATCATCCATTCTGCTACCTGTTTCTATTAGAGCTGTAGCTAATATTGTTAAGCTTCCACCAAATTCAATATTTCTTGCTGCACCAAAGAATCTTTTAGGATTGTGTAATGCTCCCGGATCAAGTCCACCTGACAATGTTCTGCCAGTTGGCGGTATGGTAAGGTTATACGCTCTTGCAAGTCTTGTAATACTATCTAATAAAATTACTACATCTTTACCATGTTCAACAAGCCTTTTAGCTCTTTCTAAAACCATTTCAGCTACTTTTATATGGTGTCTAGGCAGTTCATCAAAAGTTGAATAAACAACTTCTCCTTTTACAGACCTTTTCATGTCTGTTACTTCTTCTGGTCTTTCATCTATAAGTAAAATTATTATTTCCATTTCCGGATGATTGACAGCTATACTATTAGCTATACTTTTTAATAATGTAGTTTTACCAGCTTTAGGAGGTGCTACTATCATTCCTCTTTGTCCTCTTCCTATCGGAGCTACTAAATCTATTATTCGCATTGCTATCTGTGTAGGGGATATTTCAAGTTTAATACGATTATCTGGGTATATTGGGATTAATGTATCAAAGTTTTTTCTTGAAACTGCATTTTCAGGATCTTCATCATTTATTCTTTTAACATATAATAGTGCTTTAAACTTCTCACCTTGTTTTGGTGGTCTAGTTATACCACTAATTTTATCACCAGTTCTCATACGAAATCTTCTTATTTGGGAAGGAGATATGTATACATCCTCATCACTAGAAAGGTAGTTGTTTCTTCTTAAAAAACCGTAACCGTCTTGATGTACTTCAAGTATTCCATCTACCGTCAGTATTTCCTCACTTTGTTCAATTTCTTCCGTCAACCTTTCAGGGAGTTCTTTCTTATGTTTTTCTTTTTCGTCAAGTATTTTAATTTTCTCAATTTGTTCAAGTATCTTCTTAACCAATTCTTCTTTTTTATATTTGCTTATATTCGCAATACCTTTTTCTTTAGCTATTTTCCTAAGTTCTGTCACTTTCATTCTAGACAAATCATTTATATTCAAAACATCACCTCCAAGTTACAACATATAAATCCTGAATATAATAAATATATTAGGGAAAATTCAAGATGGGTATATCGATAGGTGAGTTAATGATAACATTAAGATTATATTACGTCAAGTAAAACCTAATTTTTGTTTAAATTAAAACAAATTCATTAGATCAATTTATAGATATTTAATAAATTGCATTTAATATAAAACTATAATATAATTATTAATAGAATATAAATAAATCATATATATTAAATAATTAAATGGAGGTATTATTATGTTATTAACAGGAAAACAGCTTCTAGATAGAGCTCATAAAGAAGGATATGCTGTAGGTGCTTTTAATGTAAATACTATGGAACAGTGCCAAGCAATTATTACAGCAGCTGAAAAAACAAATTCACCAGTTATAATTCAAGCAAGTCAAGGCGGACTTAAATATGCTGGTGTAGAAATGATTGCTGCTATGGTAAGAACTCTTGCTAGCACTACTAAAATTCCTGTAGCTCTTCATCTTGACCATGGTACAGATTTTAAACAAATAATGTTATGTATTAGAAATGGTTTTACATCTGTAATGATTGATGCATCTAAAAAGCCTCTTGAAGGCAACATAGAAACAACTAAACAGATATGCGAAATTGCACATTCTGTAAATGTTTCAGTTGAAGCAGAAATTGGGAAAATAGGTGGTACAGAAGACAATGTAACTGTTTCTGACAGAGAAGCTTCATTTACTGATCCTGATGAAGCGGAACAGCTTGTAAAACAAACCGGTATTGATTCTTTAGCTATAGCTATTGGAACTGCTCACGGACCATACAAAGGTGAACCTAAACTAGATTTTGATAGACTTAAAATAATAAAGGAAAGATTAAATATGCCAATTGTTCTTCATGGTTCATCAGGTGTTCCCGAAGATAGTATCAAAAAAGCAGTTTCTTTAGGAGTAAATAAAATTAACATAGATACTGATATACGTCAAGCTTTTAGCAGAGCTGTTAGAAATTTTGTTGGATCAAATGATGCTTATGACCCAAGAAAAATATTAGGTCCTGCTCGTGAAGAAATGATAAAAGTTATATCTGAAAAAATGATAATGTTCGGATCAGCAGGAAAAGCTTATTAAGATAAGAGATAAAACAGAAAAACGAGAAACAAGTAACATTAAAAACAAGAAACGAGTAATGAGAAACTATAAACATGGTAGCTTTACTTCGTAAAACAATTTTTATTATGAGTAAATTAACCATTAATTATTAACTATTAATTATTTTAAAACAAGGAGTAAAAATGAAGTTTTTTATTGATACGGCAAATGTCGACGAAATTAAAGAAATTAATGAATGGGGTGTAGTTGATGGTGTAACTACCAATCCATCACTAATCGCTAAAGAAGGTAGAGATTTTAAGAAAGTTATTGAAGAAATTACTGATATAGTTGACGGTCCAATCAGTGCTGAAGTAATAAGTTTAGAAGCTGATAAAATGATAGAAGAGGCTGTTCAATTAGCAAAAATACACCCAAATATAGTAATTAAAATACCTATGACTGAAGATGGTTTAATAGCAGTAAAAGAACTTACTAAGAGAGGCATAGAAACAAATGTTACATTAATTTTCTCTGCAAGCCAGGCTTTATTAGCTGCTAAAGCAGGAGCTTCTTATGTTAGTCCTTTTGTAGGTAGAATGGACGATATTAGTAACAATGGAATGAACATAATTAAAGATATTTCAGATATTTTCTATACATATGAATTTGAAACTGAAATTATAGCAGCCAGTATTAGGCATCCTATTCATGTTCTTGAATGTGCAAAATTAGGTGCTGACATAGCAACTATACCTTATAAAATATTTAAGCAGATGGTTAAACATCCATTAACTGATATAGGAATTGAAAAGTTCTTAAAAGATTGGGAAGGTTTAAAAAAATAAATCAAAACCAGGGAAAATATAATCCCTGGTTTTTTCACTACTTGTTTGCTTTTTTTGCTTTGTTTATACAAACAATTAATCCACCATAAAGAAAGACTGCTCCGAAAATCAACATTATCCATGCTCCAACAGACATTTATATTCCTCCTTTATAATTATTCATTTTCAGTTTTATTAATAACTTTTTTTCTAGCAAACAAAATACTTACTAAAAGAACAACACCAAGCATTACCCAGCCGCCAACCACTAAAGAACTTGTTGGATAATCAGCAAAATATGCTGTTTTATTTATTACATCACTTATTTCGTTTTTAATAGTCATTATTAATACTATACCAAGTATAATAGGTGAAATGTATCCTAGTAGTATTTCAAACCATTTGCCAACCTTTATATCACTAACACTGTTAATATACTCTATAACCTTTTTAGGTTTAATAATTCTAGCAATTATAGCCACTTCTATAAATGAAACAACTAATATTCCAAAATTGTTTACATATCTATCAACGATGTCCAGCCAATAAAGACCTGCTCTTGTAGCATACAATAAACTTATTACTGCTCCAACAATAATTACCCATACGGTGGTTTTCTTCTTATTTGTTCCAAATTTATCAGCAATTGCTGTAGATGTACCTTCCACTAATGAGAATGCTGAATCAATACCCAACGTAAGCAGTGCTATAAAGAATAATAATGCAAATATTACCTGACCTACCGCTCCAAATGGTAGTAAGCTTATTGCTTCAGGATAAACTACAAATGCTAATCCTACTCCTTGAGTTGAAATCTCTGCAAGAGTAGAACCAGTAGCTTGTGCCATATATCCTAATGTACTGAATATAGCAAAGCCGGCAAGAAAAGAAATACCACTGTTTGCAAAAGCTGTTATAAAGGCATTGTTTGTTATATCTGATTCTTTGTCAAGATAACTCGAATATGCAATCATAACAGCAAATCCTACACTTAATGAGAAAAAGATTTGAGTAAATGCTGCAGTCCAAACACTAAAATCTTTTAGTTTTGAAAAATCAGGACTTAAATAATAATTAATTCCTTCTACAGCTCCATCTAGTGTCATTCCACTAATTGCAAGTACAACTAGCAATATAATTGGAAGACCAACTACCCATTTTATAATTTTACCAATAGAATGAACACTATCTTTTACAGTAAAATAAATTGCAATCCAAGCTAGCATAAGCCCAATAATTACTGGAAGTCTAAATCCTCCTATTGTCCATGGTCCTTCTGTAACTTGTAAAAGTTTATTAAAGAAAAATCCTGATGAATCTCCAGCCCATGCAATCTTTAATGAATACCATAAATAATCAAATACCCATGCCATAATGACAGTATAATACGTAACAATAATGAAACTGATAAAAACTGCAAACCAACCAACTACTTCGCTAGCTTTACCAAAGTTGCCTAATGAAGAAGGTGCTCCTTTTTGATATTTATGACCTAACAAAAATTCGACAATAAGTACAGGAATACCAGCCGTTATTAATGCTATAAAATATGGAATTAAGAAAGCACCTCCTCCGTTGCTTGCACATACATAAGGAAATCGCCATGCATTACCTAAGCCCGCTGCTGAACCAACAGCTGCTAAAACAAACACCATTCGATTTCCCCATCGAGCTCTTTTCATAATAGTCCCCCTTTAGTTTATTTTAAGGAAAATTTTTCCTTATTTTTTATTATATATAATTACTAAATATACTATTATGATACATAATATTAATAATATTATATGTCGAAATTTGTAATTTTTTTATAATTATTAATATTTTAAACAAAAAAATTCCTGCAAATTTGCAGGAATTTTTTATTAAATAATTATTATTTTTCTACATATGCATATTTCGGCTTCTTATCAAGTTTATGTATTGTATCTATAAATCTAACAGTTCCAGTTTTAGAACGTGTTACCATAGAATGTGTTTTTGCAGTATTATTTCCGTAGTAAAGAACTCCCTTTAGCAGTTCGCCATCGGATACTCCTGTTGCAGCAAATAAAACGTCATTGCCCTTCGCAAGATCTTCCATATAAAGTACTTTAGTCCAATCATCTATACCCATATTTCCACATCTTACTTCTTCATCTTTGTTCATAGGAGTAAGTTTTCCTTGAAATTCTCCACCTAAGCATTTTAAAGCTGTCGCAGCTATTACTCCTTCAGGAGCTCCTCCTATACCGACCATCATATCTACACCTGAATCTTCAAAACATGTTGCAATGGCAGCCGCAACATCACCTTCATTGAATAATTTAATTCTCGCACCAATTTTTCTAGCTCCATCAATAAGATGTTTATGTCTTGTTCTATCAAGCATAGTTACAGTAATATCTTCAATATCTTTATTTAATGCTTTAGATAACGCTATAATATTTTTCTCTATAGAGGCATTAATATCAACAACCCCAACAGCTTTTGGACCTACTGCTATCTTGTCCATATACATATCTGGCGCATGTAGTAAACATCCTTTCGGTGCTACTGCAACAACAGCAATTGCATTTGGTTTACCTTCTGCAACTAGGTTTGTACCATCAAGCGGGTCTACTGCGATATCTATTTTTGGTGCTGTATCAATGCAACTTCCTATTTTTTCACCAATATACAACATTGGTGCCTCGTCCATTTCTCCTTCACCTATCACTACTGTTCCGTTTATATCTAGTGTTTGAAACATACTCCTCATTCCATCTACTGCAGCTTGATCGGCTATTTCCTTATCTCCTCTTCCTAAGTATCTTGCACATCCCAAAGCTGCTGCTTCCGTAACTCTTACAATATTTAAGGCAAGTTCTCTATCCATATACTATCTCCTTTATATATTATTTCATAAAATAGTATAACACATTTATTAAAATATTTAAAAGAAAAGATATACTAAATCTTTATTTTGCCTCTTCAAGAATACAATCTTCTGCTCTTTTACCTTTGTATTTTATAACAAGATATGAAAGTATCCAACCTACAGGTACAGAAATAAATGGACTAATTCCAAACAGTGCTCCAGGTAGATAACCTACTATTATTGCTATTAAGCCAACAGTCATAGCATATGGCATTTGTGTCTTAACATGATCTATATGGTCTGATGCAGAAGCCATAGAACTCATTATGGTTGTATCTGATATTGGTGAACAGTGATCTCCCAAAACAGCTCCTGTAAAAACAGCTCCTATTGTTGTATATAATAAAACTCCTGTGTCCCCTCCACTTAATTCAAATACTAACGGAACAGCTATAGGCATTAACAACGCTGTAGTTCCCCATGATGTTCCAGTTGAAAAAGCTATTATACAGCCAAGTAAAAATACCATTATAGGAATAATTGAAGCTGATATTTTGCCCTCTAGAATTGTAATCAAAAACTTAGCAGTACCTAAGTCTTTACACATACTACCTATTCCCCATGCAAGGACTAATACCATAATAGCAATAACTAAAGATTTTGCACCATCAACCCATGCATCTATAGTTTCTCTAAAAGTTAATAATTTTTGAGATAAAACCATTATTGCAGCTACTAAAGTGCCAGCAAATGAAGCCCACATCATTGCAACTGCGGCATTTGCATATCCTAAAATATCACGTATAACAGAAAAAGCAAAAGGAGTAGCATTTAATTGATTAATTAATAAAACATTATCACTTGCAAGTACAGCACGTCTTCCATTTATATATAAACCAATTATAACAAACAGAACAACAGTTAAAATAGGAACTAAAGCATTAACTTTTCTTAAAGGCATATCATCCCTTATTTCCATTTCTGTAAGTTCTTTCGAAGCTAAAGGTACTGAACCATCAGCCACTAGTTTTCCTGTCTTTCTAGCTCTAATTTCAGCTTTTAACATTGGTCCATAATCTTTACCCGTTAGTGCTATTATAAGAACAAACCCAATCATTATTAAACTATAAAATCTAAATGGAATTGATTTTAAGAAAACACCATATATGTTAGCCTTTACACCAATTAACGCAAAAGCATCTCTCAATAAACCCATTTCGTATGCTGTCCATGTTGCTATAAATGCCATACTTGCAACAGGTGCTGCAGTAGAATCTGTAATGAATGCTAGTTTTTCTCTAGAAATTTTGAGTTTATCAGTTAATGGTCTCATAGTAGTACCAACAAGTAATGTGTTAGAGTAGTCGTCAAAAAAGATAATAAGTCCCATTGCCCAAGTAGCTAACATTCCACTTCTAGCATCTTTAGCTTTTTTAGCTAGCCAATCAGCAATAGCTTTAGCACCTCCTGATTTTGCAACGATACCTATAGTACCTCCAAGCGCAATATCAAAAACTATAATTCCTGCGTTATAACTATCAGCTACAGATCCTGCAATATATTTTTCTATAGTCAATGCAAAACCTGTAAGTGGGTTACCACCTGATAAAATAATAGCCCCTGACCATATTGCTGCAAATAATGCGGGTAATACTTGTTTAGTTTTGAAAGCTAAGATAATTGCAACAATAGGCGGTATTAATGATAAAATTCCGTAATGTTGAACAGCTTCAGCCATAAAAAATCACCTTCCTTATATTTTTTATAATTATAAGCAAAGGTTTTCATGAAACTTCATAATATTTCAATATACTTCATTTTATTGGTAAAATAATATTTTTTCACTTACTATCAATAAACCTATTAAAAAACTTTTTACATTCACCTTACCACCATTATTTTTTTTATTTCTTATATGATCCATTTCCATTTTGACATTTTCAAATCCAAAAATAGGATTAGAATATTCAATAAAATACTCATTCATATAATCTTCAATTCCCAGATTTGCTATATTTCTAAGCCCTAATGAAGCGGCTCTTCTAATTCTCTGAAGAGAAATTTTATAATCCATATCAAGTTTCATACTAATATTTTTTAAATCTAAGTCATCATAATGTATATCATTAACTATAACATAATGACAAATTCTCAAAATATCATTATAGCCTTTGCTGCCGTATATACCAATTCTTCCTAATATAATTTTGATAAAGCTAAGCTGTTTCTTATTTCTATTGTAACTTTTTTTCTTTATTGGACGGTCATCAAAAATTTTCTGTATGGCATTTAATTTTTTTTGTATATACAATTTTTCAATTACTTTATTTATTACATATTTCAATTCAATAATATTTATAGGCTTATTTATAAAAAATTCTATTCCTGCTTTGTAAGCTTCGGCTATCATTTCTTTATCACTTACTTTTGACAGCATAATAAAAATACTATCACAACTATTATTTATAAGTTTATTAATTAATTTTATTCCATCTATTTCAGGCATTAAATAATCTACTATGACTATATCAGGTTTTAAAGAAGCTATTTCGTTTATTGATTGTAAAGAACTTGTTGAATACCCAAATATTTGTCCCAAATTGTTATCTTCTATAATATATTTAATATTTTTTATAACTGCTTCATCATCATCTACAATATAAAAAGAATTACTATTCATAACACACCTCTTTAGACATCATAATTCATTTCTTGGTATTTTAATAGTTACTGTTGTTCCTATGTTCTCTTTTGAGTCTACTTTAATACTACCTCTAAAATGATTCTCTACTAAATCTTTTATAATTGGCAGGCCCAGTCCTCTAAAAATATCCCCTGTTTTTACATCATATTTGGTTGAAAATCCTGGAGTAAAAATACTGTCAATATATTCTTGCTTAATACCCTTTCCAGTATCACTTATAATTATAGTACAATAATCACCTTCTTTATAAACCGAAATATGTATAAAATTATTATTTTTATTATCACATGCTTCTACAGAATTATTGATTATATTTCTTATTATTGAAGAAAAGTAATAATGATCTTTAATTAAAATGTTATATCTTATGTTTAATTTTATATATATGTTTTTATTATTTTCTTTAATTGAAGATATAGAAATATTTACAATATCTTTTATCCTCATAGGTTCTTTGTTTAAATTTTCATCACTTAATATATTCATTCCTTGAACAATCTGCTGGTAATCTTTTTTAACTTCATGTATGTCTTTAGCAAACTCGAGAGTTTTATTTTCTAATTCATTATTATATTTATTTATTGATATTAGTTTATGTATTTGGTAAGCTTTTTTTGTAAGTTTTTCTATTTGGTTCATGTTTTTGTTTATATAATAACTTTCACTTTTAAAAAATGCAGTAAGTGTATATAATTTTCTATATCGAAGTTCATGTTCTTCTCTTTCTAAAATAGATTTGTATTTTTTTAATAATAAAATAACAAAAAACACTATCGTAGTTCTCACAGCTGCAATGCCAAATATTCCACGAATCATCTTAAAATTCATACCCGTTATATTTGTACGTACACTTAATTCAACTATATTTGATAAAAAATCACAAAATAAAACTGTCAATACAAATCTGTTTAATGTCTTATATTTTTTTCTTTCATAAAAAATATAAAAAACAAAAGCATACGCTAAATAAAAGGTCACATCAGGACCTACATATGATAACATTGCCTTATAATCAGGTATTTTAAATAATTCTATGATATATCTAACTAGAGGAGAAATAACACTTACTGTTAAAAGAGTGGGTATAGGTGATAAATAATTATAAACATATAATAAAATAGGTAAAATAACTACAGATGCAGTAATTATAAAACCGTTTATAAAAAAATTAAGATAAAATTGTGTCCCTATAGATACTATAAAACCAATCATAACCATGTTCTTGAAATTTGTCATTTATCTCTCCACTGAAGACCTTTTACAATTTTATAAAATATACTTTTTTACAATTATTTACTACTTTAATTATAAAACTTTTTGTCGTTTTTTGCAAACTTAACAAAATAAAACAAGCAACCCATAATGGTTACTTGTTTTATATAATTAATTCATTAATTGATTTTTTATTCCTATACTTATTAAGGAGGATTTATATTATAAGCTTCTACAATTCATAAATGCTCCCTTCTAATATTATTGACCGAATAATTCTTCGTTATTTTTATTTATTTCTTCTTCAGTAAATTTTTTACGAGGATTTTTCTTTTCTTTTCGTAAATTTTCTTTTATAATGTTATCTAATTTATCCAATTTGATTTCTTTTTCCCTACTTGTAAAAGTGTTATCAACTTCAGATTTTGTAAATTTGCCTTGCTCCATACCAGTTAATACATAATAATTTTCATTTGGATTAGCAATATCACTATCATCTATTGATAAAAATAAAATTACCTCTTCATCTTCCGTAAAATCTGGGAATCTATCAGACTTAAATACTGTATTTCCAATTTGACCCTTATCTAGTCTGACAGCTATTTGTCTTTCGTTATAAGGATTTCCTTTAAATATTTTATCAATATCAATTAAAACATCCGTTTGAATTATATTTATAATGTTCTTTCCTCTAACATCATCTTCATTGCTCCATTTACTATCTAAGTTTGTATTTACTGTACCTTTAATAATAATATCAGAATCACAAACTAAATCTCTCATAGTAAATTCAGGAATTAAGCCAGACATTTCTATTAAGTTAATATCTTGCCCATTATTAATTAATTCATTGTCCAAACAACTACTAATTGTATCATTTTCTTTAGTATTACATGCACTCGTATAAGCTATTACACTAAAAACACATAAAACTAATAACAGTATATTAATTTTCTTCATTTCTTTACCTCTTTAATAATAAAGATACTTTAGATAATACATTATGTTTATTGTTGTAGCAAAAACTAATAATAAAGCACTTTATTTTTCTACATTTGTACAGCTTACTTATGTTATCAATATTACTGATAGTAACTTTTATGTAGTATTTTGTTAGTTTTTACATGATATACATATCGTCTATCTTAATATAACATATTTATTTTTAAATACAACCCTATTGGAATAGACAACATGAACAACATTTTTTAGTTAATTATGTATAAAAAAAAGGCCTACTTTATTCAGCCTTATTTTACTTACTCTGATTATGCCCCTTACCTATAAAAGCATCATTTGTTTCTCATATTCCTATTTATTTCATTTCTAAATTTAATTGATTTATCATCCCAATTTACATGCATTGTCAAACATCATTCTTGATATGTTGTATGATACTAATAGTTTATATCTTGCTATTTCTGTCTGTGCTAGTGAAGTGTCTGCTTCTAATACATCTAAAGCTGTAACTTTTCCATAATCATAGAATAAACTTGTTATCCTAACTTTTTCTTTTGACAGTTCTATAGTGTTGTCATTATTTTTTAGCGCTCTTTCATCTTTTATAAGCTCTAAATATTTTTGCCTTACATCTAATTCTATATTTTTATATACTTCTTCTATATTATTCTTTGCATATGACAATTCTTTTACCGCAGTTCTATAGTAGCTTGTTCCTGATGTATAATATGATGTATATGTATCATGTTTTATTTGTGTTAGTTCTAAATTTTCTTTAGCAGTTATTATTTCCAATCTATTTTCTTTTGCTTTTTTTATAGATTTTTCTAAATCTATTTCATTACCTTCTAAATATTCTATTTCATCTGTTAGTACAATTTGTTGGTCAAATGGAAGTCCTAAAGTATTGTTAAAAGACAAAATCTCTAATGATAAACTATCCGCTGCATTGTCTAGTTCTGTTTGTGCTTGATTAACTGCTAATTGTCCTTGCAATAAATCAAGTTTTGTTACAGAGCCTTTATCAAACTTTATTTCTAGTACCTTCAAGTTTTCTTTTGCTTTTGCTAATACTTTTTCATTTAGTTCAACAGTTTTCTGTGCTAATAAAACATTATAATATGCTGATTTTGTTTTTATTTCTAAACTCTTTAATATTTGATCTTTGCCTTTTTCTAAAGTAAGTTTTTGTATTTTAGCTTCTTTTAAATAGTATCCATTTTTATGTAACATAGCAGATAAATAATCACCATTATAAAAACCTTCTCCTTCTAATTGATTCTTTGATGAATTTTTTCCTTTACTTCTATCTCTAATTAAATCATCTGCATCTGACATCTGTATTTTGTTTTTTATTAATTCACTGCTGTTTTCTGCTGCTATTTTTACTGCATCATCTATTGATATTTCTAATAGGCTATTTTTAAGCTTTTCCGAATCAGCTGTATTAGTATCATTAGCTAACACTATCTGAGATAAACTGAGCATCAAAACTAGTATTATAGTAACAAATAATTTTTTATTCATTTCTTTCCTCCTTATGCTTATTTTAATATTTAATTTTAAAAAGTCAAATATATTATTCTGCTATGATTTGTATATTAACATTAGAATTTGGAAGCAGAAACTCATCAACATTTTCAACTGTTATTTCAACAGGTATCACCGTTTCACCGTTATCAACAACTGCCATGTTAGCTATCCTAGTAACACTACCTTCGTACTGTTTTGAAGTATCTGCTAATGGTATAATTGTAGCTTTATTACCTAATGAAACATCTTTAATAAAATCTTCAACTACATTAGCTTTAACTACTAAAGTATCCATATCTAAAATACTCATAATTTGTTTTTCTGGATTTAATCTATCTCCTACTGCATTATAAATTTTGTTTATAACGCCATTCTCAACATCACATATAATTTTATTTCCCTCTAAACCACTTTTTTTAATTTTATCGTTAAGTATTTCAAGTGAACGTTCAAGAGCTTCAACATTCTGTTTCTTTATTTCTAGATTTAAAACATCAACTTTCTTATTAACTTCTGAATTTTGTTTTAAACTTTCCAAAGATATTTTACTATTCTCAACTTCTTTTGCTTTATTATCTACAGTTTTTTTGAATTCGTCATAATCGTTTTGTGAAATTGCTCCTTCTTTTAGAAATTCAGCTTTATTATTCAATTCATTATTAAGCTCATTATATTCATCTTCTAAGCTTTGTAAATTATTCTCAGCTTGAACTATTTGACTGTTATCATCTTTCTGAGCAGTCATTTTTTCAACTTCAAGTTTTGAAACTCTTAATGCATCTTCTTTTTCTTGAATTTGACCTTCTATTTCTTTTAAATTAAGTGTTATTAATACGTCTCCTTTTTTAACCTTATCTCCTTCTTGCACATGAATTTTTTCTATATTAGCAGGTAAATCTAACATAATTCCTTGCACATCTTTTGTTTGAACTGTTCCGAATGTTTGAACTGTTTTTTGCACTGGCTCTTCAGGTAGAGCTCCTTCGTTTACAGTAGGTTGATCAACTTCAGCTTTTTGTCCACACCCTACTACTAATAATATCATACTCATAACTAACACTAAAAATATTTGTTTTTTCATAATTGACTCATTCCTTTCTTGTTTAACCACGGAAACACACTGAATGGCACTGAATTGTGTTCCGCACTTATATAGTTGATAGTGTATAATTGATAGTTGATGAAATTCTTTTCTCATTCAATATTTGTTTTTACATTAATAAAACTTCCATGTTTCTAGTTTCTAATCACTCGTTTCTCATTTTTTCTGCTTTACGTTAGTAAAGATACCATAACTTTTATCTTTTAACTTTTATCTTTTATCTTAATAAACTTTTCCATCTTTTACTTTTATGACTCTTGTGCCATATTGTGATGCTTCCATTGAGTGAGTTACTTGTACAACAGTTTTATTTTGTTCTAAATTAATCTTTTGAAATAACTCCATAATTTCAGTTCCTGATTTACTATCTAGATTTCCGATTGGCTCATCAGCAAGAATAATTTCCGGTTCATTTATTAATGCTCTAGCAATTGCAACTCTCTGCTGCTGACCTCCTGATAATTCTCTTGGAGTATGCTTTCTTCTTTCTGAAAGTCCTACTATTTCTAAAATTTTATCTAGATTATCCTTATAAGTTTTTACTCTTTTCCCATCCAGTAATATCGGAAGCATAATATTTTCTTCTATATTTAAATTAGGAATTAAATTATAAAATTGAAATACAAATCCTATATCTTTACGCCTCATTTCACTTTCTTGTTTATCTTTCATTTTAGAAATATCTTTTCCATTTATTTTTATATTACCTGATGTAGGTCTATCTAGTCCTCCAATTAGATATAAAAGAGTACTTTTTCCAGAACCTGAAGGTCCCATTATTGAAGCAAATTCTCCCTTTTTTACTTCTAGATTGATATCTTTAAGCACTTGTACATCTAAATCACCTAATTTATATGTTTTACATAAATCTTTTGTTTCAATTATTGACTCCATATTATACACCTCTATTCATATTTAATTGATTCAATAATATTAAGTTTGGAAGATTTTAATGCTGGAATTATTGAAGCAATTATAGTTATAATAATACCAATTAATAAAGCTTCTATAAAAGTAGCTCCAGACAACTTAACAAAGTTATTCATACTACCTTCCATTGATTCAAACACCTTACATACAGCATAAATCAATAATCCACTCATACAAATTCCTACTAAACTTCCAATCAATCCTCCTGTAAATGCTTCAACAAATATCATTTTGATTGACTGTTTCTTGTTCATACCAATTGACCTTAGCACAGCTAATGATCTCTTTCTTTGTATAAAATTAATTATTAAATTATTGAAAACACCGAACACTCCAATTATCAATGCCAAGATACTAAAGCCTTTAAAAATACCCATGATTTTTTCTGTACCTTGAAGATTCTGCTGTTCTTGTTCATTAAGTGTAGTTATATATGCAGGTCTGTTTTTAAACTTTTCTCTAATGCTTTCTGCTACCACCTCAGGGTCTTTATTCGTTTTTATATAAATTTCACCATATTCTTTTTTTGCCATATCAGACTTAATATATCTATCAGCTATAAGGCAGTGACTTCCGCCAAATCTTTCAGAATCAAAATATCCTATTACACAGTAAGGTAAAACACCTCTGCTTGTTTTGAGTTTTAAATAATCGCCTTTTTGCACTCCAAGCTTATCTTTAAGTGAATATGTAATAATAATATTTCTTTCATCACTTAACTTATCTAAAATTTCTTGAATATTTTCTTCTTCAGTAGATATGTTCATATAATTCAGATATTTACTAGGATCTACACCATCTATAACAGTAATTTTAGAATCTTTATCTACAATATCTACATCATATTGCGAATATGTACCATAAGTATCTTCAACACCATCTACACTTAACAAAATGCTTTCCGCTGTCCTATTTGAGGGCCATGTGTAAACATTAATATCATACTTATAATTACCATAATAACTGATAGTATCTTGTGCCATGCTGTAACTTAAGATATTAATCATCAGAACAACAGCAATTGATATTCCAAGTAAGGTAATATTGTTAACATTACTTTTGTTATTTCGTAAATTTTGAGTTGCTATTATTCCTTCATTACCGAAAATCCATCCATAAAATTTCTCAAATACCTTTAAAAATATATTTGTTATATAAGGTACAATAAAAATTACAGCAGGAATAAGTAAAAACATACTTATAACATTTATAACTGTGTTTTTAGGTGCAACAAAAGGTGCTCCCAATCCAAAACTAAAAAATATAATCCCAATAATCAATTTTAATTTTTTTCTTTTAGGCTTTACTTCTAGTTTATTTAATATAACATCTTTAAGCGGAACCTTTGACGCTTTTTTTATAGGTCTTGTTGAACTTATATATGCTAAAACTATTGCAAATATAAAAGCTATAAGTAATTGACTAAATTTAAAGTGTATAACTGTACCTCCACTACTTAATTCCGTAGACATAATTTGCTTAGTCATTAAATATAAAATACCAATTCCTAAAATAATACCTAAAATTCCTCCTATAACACCATAAATTAAACTTTCTATCTTCATAACTCTATTAGTGATTTTCTTAGTAGCACCAATACTTCTAAACGTACCTATAATCGGAAGTCTTTCCATCATAATAACTTTATATGAAGTATATATAATAAACACACTCAAAATTACAACAAACATTGCCATTATTAAGAAAATAGTTGAAATCTGCTCTGTTTCTTTCTCCAAATCAGCTTTAGGAATAGTTGCATCAACTCTATAATAAGGATAAGCTTGAGAGAGCTTCTGTATTGCTACATCTTGCAACTCAGGATTTTCAAGACCTACGTATAATGTTTGAACTTTTCCTCTTTCATCATAAAAACCTGCTAAAGTTTCTCTAGGAACAACAATATAAACACTTCCCCCATAACTGTCAAAAGGACCTTTAGGTTCTGAAATTGCAGAAATTGTAAACCACTTAGTAGTTCCCATCATTTTTATTCCCATAGAATCACCAAGTTTTAATCCGTATTTCTCCGCTATACCCTTTCCAATTATGGCTTTCTTTCCTTTAAAAGGTTCTAAATTGTACTTGTTAGCTGGTACTATAGAGTACATTTTTTCTAAATCATCTAAAGTATAACCTTCTAATGTTAACCGTATAGTTTCATCATTGTGCTTATACTCTCCACTTGTTACTACCTCTCCTGCAACATACTTTATACCATCGTCATAATCATCTAACAGAGAGGGAGAAATAAAAGAATTTTTCATGTTCATTCCTGCATTTACAGTAATATCTGCACTACCGAAAAATTTCCTATAATTGTCTATAATCATATCTTCTGCTGTAGTAGAAATTGCTAGAGATGCAAAAACTAATGCACTAGACATCATTATAGAAATTAATATTAAAAATGTTCTAAACTTTTTCTCTTTTATATTTCTCAATATAAACTTAACAATAATAGACATACTTCACCTCCAAATCTGTCTTACCATAATTTACTTTAATATCCTAACATAGTTAATTAAAAAACTTCTTTATTTTCTATTAAGTTTGGATTAAAATTATCTTAAGATAGTCTTAATAGTAACTTACAATTTTGTAAGACTGTCACACAAGCAGCGCATACTGTATATAAACAATATATACAATATACTCTGTGCGAATAATTTTGTCAATTAAATTTTAAAATAAAAAAAAGATTTCTTAATCTAGAAATCTTTCTTTCATGTTAGACGATAAACTAGTTATTATATTATTTCTGTTTTGTGTAAGCAAAACTACCATGTTACTAGTTTCTCGTTACACATTTCTCATTTAATATTGTTTTACATTAGTAAAACTACCTTTAACTATTAAATATCAATTATCAACTATCAATTAATCTGCGGCATTCCTAATTCACAAGCATTATTAAACATCATTTTTGCTATATTATATGATACTAGCAGCTGATATCTGCCTATTTCTGCTTCTGTTAACTTAGTATCTGCATCCAGTACTTCCAATGCAGTAGCCATTCCATACTCATAGAACAAACCTGTTATCCTCACTGCTTCTTTTGACAATTCAATAGTTGTATCCATATTGTTTAATGCTCTTTCAGCCTTTACAAGTTCTAGGTATTTTTTTCGTACGTCTAACTCTACATCCTTATATGAGTTTTCTAAACTTTTTTCAGCATAATCTAGATTTCTCACTGCATTCTTATATTTCCAATTTAGAGAGGTATAATAACTTGTATATGCCTCATGTTCAATTTTTTGTACTTCTAGAGTTTCTTTAGCTTGCAGTATTTCTATTCTCTGTTCTTTAGCTTGATTAATTAATTTATCTATATCTGTCTCTTCTAAAGGAATATATTCAATATCTTCTGTAAGAATAACTTCTTTATCCAATTGTAATCCTAAAGTATTTTTAAAAGATAAAAGTTCTAAAGCTAAACTGTCTTCTGCATTATCTATATCTGTACTAGCTTGATTTACAGCTAATTCTCCTTGAAGTATATCGAGTTTTGTTGCAGTACCATTTTCAAATTTTACTTCTAATATTTTTAATTGATCTTCTGCTTCTTTGAGTTTTTTTTCATTTAACATAACTGCTTTCTGAGCTAATAAAACTTTATAGTAAGCAGATTTAACATTTATTTCAATTCCTTTAAGCAACTGTTCTTTACCATATTCAGTTAATGTTAACTGCATTTTAGCTGCTTTTGTATAATAACCTTTTTCCGTAAGCATAACATTTACATAATTATCACTTGGAATCATTATACCAAATTCATTCATTCTATCCATTTTATCTTTTAAATCACTTTTTGTATTGCTCTGCACTCTTACTAAATCTTTAGCTTCCGCTATTTCTGAATCTATTTTCCATATCTCACTACTGTTTTCTATTGCTAATTTAACTGCCTCATCTATCGTTAATTCTAAAGGTAAATTTTCTGTATTTTCTAATTCTGTTGTTTCAACTACTTCATCTGCAACTGCTGCTTGTGTCAAACTAAGCATAAATACCAATACTACGATAACTAGTATTCTTTTGTTCATTCTTTATTCCTCCTCCATTCAAATACAAAATTCCAGTTTAATTATATATTAAATACTTATATTTTAAAATGACTAATTTCCGAATCCCTCTAGCAGAGAATCCAACATTTTTTCAAAATTTATATCTTCTTCTTTCACATCTAAATAAAACAATTTCATTCCTAAATATTGATTGGAAACTCCTATTATATAAGAAGCCATCATTTCTATGTTTATATCTTCTTTTATTATTCTCTCATCTATACCTTCTTGAATTATGTATATTATTTTCATATATGTTTTATACATATTTTCAAAGAACGCCTTTTTTATTCTTACAGATATAAGATCCCCTTGTGCAAAAAAGCTTTCTGCTAAGCCTTTTTGCACATTCATATTTTTAAATTTATGTTTAAATATTTCAATTACTTTACTTTTAAAGCTTATTTTTTTATTTGCTATTTCTTCAATACTAAGATAAAGTTCATTTAATTTTATTATACACACTTCTTCAAATAGCTCTTGCTTGCTTGAAAAGTACTCATAGACTGTTCCTTTTCCTATACCTGCTTTTTGAGCTATTTCATTCATCTTAGTCTCATGATATCCTTTTTGCTGAAACATAGAACTAGCTGCATTTATTATTGCACTTTTTTTGCTTGTTTTGACTTCCATTCAGCATCATCTCCTTTTAAAGATTTCTTTCTGAAGAATCTCGAAATATCATCAAATATTGTATACATAACAGGAATAAAAACTAATGTCAAAATTGTTGATAAAAGAAGTCCTCCTATTACAACTATTGCAAGTGGCTGTTCTAATTCTGCACCTTCACCTATTCCTAAAGAAAGAGGTACTAAAGCTAATATTGTTGTTAATGCAGTCATCATAATTGGTCTTAATCTTACAGCACCTGCATTTTTAATAGCTTCTATTCTATCTTTATCTTTTTTTCTTCTAGTATTTATGTAATCAACAAGTACAATACCATTATTAACAACTATACCAACCAGAATAATGAAGCCAATAAGCGCAGGTACACTTAATATTGTTCCTGTTAAATATAGACCTAAAGCACCTCCAGATAATGCTAACGGTACAGTAAACATTATTGATAGAGGCTGAATAAGAGATTCAAATTGAGCTGCAAGAATCATATAAACAAGTATTACAGCCATTATTAGAGCTAACGCTAAATCTTTAAACGCATCATTTATAAGTTCAGTTTCTCCGCCAAAGTTATAAGAATAACCCCTAGGCATCTCATAATCATCAAGCAGTAAACTTACCTCGTTTGCTACAGTTTGAACATCTCTGTTAAATACGTCACAGCTTACACTAACCACTCTTGTTTGATCTTCTCTATTTATGCTTATTGGCCCTTTTGAAATCTTAACATCTGCAACTTGTGATAAAGGTACTGTAGTACCTAATGGCGTTGTGATTGGTGTCATTTCAAGGCTTGATATGCTTTGATTATATATATCATCTCCTCTGATTATTACATCTATTTCATCGCCTTCATATTTAAATTTTGTTGCAGATTTACCAGATATTGAACTTTTTACTCCATTAGCTATTTGAGCAGATGTTAATCCATATTGAGAAGCTCTATTTCTATTTATTAATACTTGAACTTCTGGAATACCTTCTGAAATAGAAGAAGTTATCTCTCGTGTTCCCTCTACTTTTGCAATTAAATCTTCAAAATCTTCACTTATTGTATTTAATATATCTATATCATCACCAGCTATACTAATACTCAAACCATTTCCTCCTAAACCGCCCATTGACATGGTTGAAGATACTGATACATTAATTTCAGCACCGGGAATGTCTTTTACAATATTTCTTATTGTATCTGCTACTTCAAAAGTTGATTTTTCTCTTTCGTCTCTGCTTTTCAACATTACAGTTAAACTTGCACTGTTTCCAGTACTTCCGCCAAAACTATATGTTCCTGCTGATCCAATACTAGAAGAAACATACTTTATTTCAGGAATACTGGATATTAAATTTTCAATTTCCTTTGTAGTATTATCTGTATCTGAAAGTTCTGAGCCTGCTGGTAAACTTACACTAACATCTATCTGTCCTTCGTCAGTTGGTGGGAAAAAGGCTGCACCCATACTTGCCATAGAAGTTATACTTATTATAAATATGAATACACATATAGCTACAGTTATAAATCTATGTTTTAATCCCCATCCTAAAATTCTCTTATATATCTTTCTAACTCTATTTTCTTTAATATTTTCTTCTCTTGTAATTAATTTTTTATTAATTGTTAATAGTTTTGATGACATCATAGGTATTAATGTCAAAGATACTACTAATGAACTTATGAGTGATAATGTAACTGTCATAGCCAGCTCTTTAAATATAGTTGATGTAATTCCTTGAACAAAAACTATAGGAAGGAAAACTGCTATCGTAGTAAGTGTAGATGCTGTAACTGCTACTGCAACTTCATTAGCACCTACTACTGCTGACTCTTTAATTCCAAGACCCTCAGATCTATGCCTATAAATATTTTCTAATACAACTATAGAATTATCTACGAGCATACCTATTCCAAGAGCTAATCCTCCTAGTGTCATCATGTTCAAGGTTATATCTGTAAAATACAATAATATGAATGTAGTTATGATTGAAATAGGTATTGACAGCCCAATTATTATTGTTGATTTTATACTTCTTAAAAAAAGAAATAATATAAGTACAGCTAAACATCCACCTACAACTGCATTATTTGCAACTCCTTGTATAGCAAGATTAATGAACTCCGCTTGGTCAAATACTGTATCTATTTGTAAGTTAGGATAATCTTTTCTTAATTGGTCAATTTCTTTATTTATTTCTTTTGATACGTTAACAGTGTTTACGCCTGACTGCTTCATTATTGATAATTGAAGAGTATCTTTGTTATTAAGTCTTGAAATTGTTGTTTTTTTCTTATTAACAAAATTAACATCAGCAATATCTTTAAGTCGTACAGTTCCACCATTTGGTAACGAAATATTCAAATTTCTTATTTCTTCTAATGATTGAAATTCTCCTATAGTTCTTACAGTAAGTTCATTTTTTCCTTTATTTACAGATCCTCCAGGTAAATTAAGATTTTCTGACATAAGAATTTGTGCTATATAATCCGAACTGATACCATATCCTTGAACTTTTTCTCCTAAAAGTTTTACTTGTATTTCTTTAACTAATCCGCCAATTATGTCTACAGAAGCTGCCCCTTCAATTCTTTCTAGTCTTGGTTTAACAATATCTTCTGCAATATGACCGGTAGTTGCTATATCACCTGAACTAGATATTGATAATGCCATGATGGGCATAGCATTAGGGTCAAATTTAAAGACCATAGGATCAGTTGCATCGTCTGGTAGATATCCTTTTACAACATCAATTTTTTCTCGCATTTTTAAAGATGCAAAATCCATATCAGTTCCAAAATCAAATTGTAAAATAACCATTGAACTACCTTCTGTTGACATAGATGAGATACTCTCTATATTATCAACTGTTGATAAAGATTCCTCTAAAGGTCTAGTTACAAGCTTCTCGATTTCTTGAGGCCCAACACCCGAATATGATGTTTGAACTATTGCAATAGGCATTTCTATTTTAGGTAGTAAATCAATTGGGAGTTTAGTAAGTGAAACAAATCCAATTAATATAACAATGAATATAATCATTAATATAGTAATAGGTCTTTTAACTGAAAATTTTGAAAGCATTCTTATTCACCCCTTATTACTTTTATTTTACTACCATCATTTATATAATTTTGGCCTTTAATTATTACTTTATCACCGACTTCTAATCCACTTATAATTTCAATACTTAATCCTGTATCTACCCCTATTTTCACTTCTTTTCTTACTGCTTTATCTTTATCTACAGTATATACATAATACATTCCTTCTCTTTCTAGTACTGCCTCACTTTTTACTGCTAATACATTTTCTTTTTTATCTGTCTTTATATTAACTTCAGCAAACATGCCCGGTTTTATTGTTCCAGTATTGCCAACTTCTATTTTAACAGGATATAAGCCTGTCCTTACATCTACAGATGAACCTACTGAATTTATTACAGAATCCTCTTTATAATTTGCTGATGGTATTTCTAGAACTACTGTATCACCTTTTTTTATTTTATTAATAAGATTTTCTGTAACTCCTAATTGTACTGAAACTTCGTCTACATCCATTATTGTCATAGATGGTTGTGCAGTTGAAGCATACTCTCCTACTTCTATGTCAATAGAAGTTATTGTTCCACTTATAGGAGCTTTAACCTCTATATTATCTAAAGCGTCCATTGCCTGCTGATAAACAATCTCTGCCTTACTGAGTCCCTTTTCAGCCACTTCTAATGTTTTATCTGATGCAGCAAGTTCTGCCTGCTCATATTGAGTTTGTGACAAAGCTCCTTCTTCATATAACTTTTTAGACCTTTCAAATGCAGTTTTAGCATTGTCTATTTGTTCTATTGTCATATCATAATTTGCTATTGCTGCTTCATATGCAATTTTAGATTGATCTACTTGCTTTTGTATATCTTCTTTATTCAATACAAATAATATATTATCCTTTTGTACTTTATCTCCAACACTAACATTTATTTTTTCAACTTTTCCCACTATTTTTGGCATAACAAAAACATCTTTACTTGCATAAACTTTTGCTGGTAAGATGTTCTCAACAAAGATGTCACTCTGTTCTAAAGTTTCTATTTCAACTGCTGTATACGCTTCATCTTTATGTACACTTTTAGCTTCTTCATTATCTGATGACGTACATCCACTAATTGTAAATATCAGCATAACAGTTAAAATAATGATAATAATTTTTTTGCCCATTCTTAACTCCTCCTGCTAAATATAATCTCTGACCGACTGGTCAGTCTTGCTTAATATTAGCACCTGTTCCTTCAAATGTCAATAGTATAAATGTAAAGTTTCAATTAATTCTATAAGTCAATCATTATTGTAAAAGTATTGTCTTTTCTTGGATATAAATGTATAATAATTTATATGAATTGAGAATGGAGAATTAATGGTAGTTTTACTAATGTAAAACAGTATTAAATGAGGAACTAGTAACGATAAACGAGGAACATGGTAGTTTTGCTTATGCAAAACAGAAATAATATAATAAATTTTCTTTAAGAAAATTTAAACCATTAATTCTCATTTCTCCATTCTTCATTCTCATTTCATCAACTATCAACTATACACTATCAATTATATAAGTGCGGAGCACAATTCAGTGTCCTTCCGTGTGTTTCCGTGGTTAAAAAGAAAGGAATGAATTAATATGAGAATAGATAAATTTTTAAAGAATTCAAGGATTATTAAAAGAAGAACTGTTGCAAAAGAAGCATGTGAATTAGGAAAGGTTTCAATTAATGGTAAGTGTGTAAAAGCTGGCAGTGAAGTAGCTGTCGGCGATGAAATAGAAATTGTTTTCGGTGCTAAAACAATGAAGATAAAAGTTGAAAAAATTCTAGAGCATGCTCCAAAAGATGATGCTGAAACTATGTACAGCATTATATAAGTGAACAGTTAAAATCGAAAAAGTAAAAAAGATAAAAGTTTAGTTGTATTAATAATAACTCTTAACTTTTATCTTTTAGTTCTTTATCTTAATTTTAGTCTTCTATTTTTTTAAGTTTTTCTGCTTGATCTGATGTAGTTAATGCATCTATCATTTCGTCTAAATCTCCGTCAAGAAAGGCTTCTAGTTTATATAAAGTAAGGTTTATTCTGTGATCGCTTACTCTTCCCTGTGGAAAATTGTATGTCCTAATTCTTTCGCTTCTATCTCCTGAACCTACTTGACTTTTTCTTGCTTCTGCTACTTCTGCATTTTGTTCCTGCTGATATTTATCAAATAATCTAGCCTTTAATATTTTAAATGCTTTATCTTTATTCTTCAACTGCGATTTTTCATCTTGACATGAAATCACTATACCTGATGGTATATGTGTAAGTCTTACTGCTGAGTCAGTCGTATTTACACTCTGTCCTCCATTACCTGATGATCTAAACACATCAACTCTAACATCATTAGGACTTATTTCTATGTCTATATCATCTGCTTCTGGTAGTACTGCAACTGTAGCAGATGAAGTGTGTATTCTACCGCTTGATTCAGTAGATGGCACTCTTTGAACTCTATGAACACCGCTTTCATATTTAAGCCTAGAATATGCACCTTTACCTTTAATCATAAATATTGCTTCTTTGTATCCTCCAACTCCCTGGTCGCTTAAACTCATAAGCTCAATCTTCCATCTTTGTCTCTCTGCATAACGAGAATACATTCTAAATAAGTCACCTGCAAATAGTCCTGCTTCATCTCCACCAACACCTGCTCTTATTTCTACAATTACATTTTTAGCATCATTAGGGTCTTTCGGTACAAGGAGAATTTTTAATTCTTCAGTTAATACTTCTTCTTTTTCGGTTAGTTCTTTAATTTCTTCTTTAACCATTTCTTTAAAATCATCATCTAATTTATCTTTAAGCATTTCCTTTGCTTCTGAAAGCTGATCTGTTACTTCTTTATATCCTCTATATTTTATTACTATCGGCTCAATTTGGGAATGTTCTTTAACAAGCTTCTGCCATTTCTGTGTATGACTAATAATTTCTGGATCAGCTATTTTATTGCTTAAATCTTTATATTTTTCTTCAAGAAAATCTAGTTTCTCTAACATAGTTTCACCTCATTTAGTATATCGATTTTGTATTATATCACATGATTGTTTTGTAAGCAAATTGCTGTGTTTAAGCTTACCTAATAATCAATATTATACAATTCATATCTTCTATACTTGAAAAAATTTTTCTTATTACTCTTTATCTTTCTAATATATTCTCTAGATACTTCTACTGTTATAATTTTTTCTTTTTTATCATAATATTCATCAATAACATTGCCTTTTGGATCTACAATCATCATACCACCAGAAAATTCTAAACCTACTCCGTTATCTCCTACAATGTTAACAGCAGCAATATAAATACCATTATCATAAGCTCTAGCCCTTAAATATTTTTCCCATATATCTTTTCTGCTTCCTGAAACTATAGGAGATGCGAATGGTACAAATACTATTTCTGCACCTTTTGCAGAATAATAAGTAAATATTTCTGGTATATGGCTTTCTATGCATACAGCACATCCAAAATTCATTACACTGTTTTCAAAAACCCTCAGAACATTACCTTTTTTAAAAATTAGTTCTTCTTTTTTTCCTAAATGTGTTTTATTGTAATATGATATTTCGCCATTATTATCTACACATATATATGAATTATATGTATTATTGTTATCTATTATATTAGCACCAAATAAAATGTTAATATTACCTTTTTTGGCTGTATGTTTTAATTCAGTAAATATACTATCTTCCTTGTTAATAAAACAGATATTTTCCTTATTTGAAGTATATCCTGTTAAAGCACTTTCACCAAATATAATAAAATTAGAGTTATCTTCAACTGCTTTTTTAACATATTTTTTTATATTATTCAAATTCTTAGGTATATCACCTACTACACACTGAGTTTGAGCAACAGATAATTTAACACCTGATTCCATAATTTATATTTTCCTATTCTTTTTTATTATTATTGACGAAAGATAAGGGATATTTTTAATGTTATCAACATTCTTAATCACTTTTTCTTCATTTGTTCCACATTTCATCATCAAAATAAAGTTATCTTGTAATTTTCTTTCTTTTATAACTTTTATCAAACCTTCTAAATTATTAGTAGGTTTCATTATTATAACATTATCTATAATATCAAGTGTATCTTCAAGCAGTTTTATATTGTCCTTTCTCAAAGGTACAACTGCAAAAGCTTCATTCCATTCTGCGATAGGTAAATTTAGACTATCAGCCATATAGCAAAAAGATGGTATTCCAGATATAGTATTTATATCTACTCCTTTATCCTTTAAGAATGAAATTAGATACATATATGTACTGTAAACTGCTGGATCACCTATGGTAATTATTGAAACAATTTTACCATTTTTTATTTCTTCGTACACTTCGTTAGCATTTTCTTCCCAAGATTTATTCAATTCATTTTGATTGTACTTCATTGGAAATGTCAAATACTTTATTTCTATATTTTCTTTTATCTTTGATTTAATTATATCATATGCAAAACTACCTTGACCCTTATTTTTTTCAGGGCAAAAAATTATATCTGATTCATTTAGTATTTTATATGCTTTTAAAGTAAGCATTTCTGAATCTCCCGGTCCTACTCCAATGCCATATAATCTGCCTTTCTTTATCATTGTTCACCTCTTAAATTATTCCTATACCCTGTAATTACCCTATCATTTACTGATAAATCTTTATCTATTTCTATATTATCAAATAAATTAGAATTTTGTAAAATATCTTTCACTGCTTTTCCTTGGTTATACCCAATTTCCATCGACAATATACTTTTTGAATTAGAAAACTGACTAAATTTTTTAACTATTTCTTTATAATATTTTAAACCGTCTTTTCCTCCATCGAGTGCTTTTTTAGGTTCAAAATCTGATACTTCTTTTTGAAGTTTTTCTATTTCATCAGTTTCTATATATGGTGGATTTGATACTATTATATCAAATTTTTCACTTTCTAAATTTAGATTATTAAATAAATCCCCTTTAATTATTTTAATATTTTTCACTTCATTTTTTTCTGCATTTATTGCGGCTATTTTAACTGCTTGATCTGAAATATCTACAGCCGTAACCTTAGAGTTTTTTAAGTAGTATGCTAAACTTACTGCTATTGCTCCGCTTCCTGTACCTATATCTAAAATACTTACTTCTTTATTAATAAACTTATCTTTAACTATATTAATAATTTTCTCTACTAATATTTCAGTATCAGGTCTTGGTATAAGTATACCTTCTTCAACATAAAAATTTAATCCCATAAATTCTTGTTTATTAATCATATATTGTAAAGGATAACCTATATTTCTCTTTTTTATCATCTCAAAATATTCTTCTTCGACATCTTTTTTAACTATTTCGTCCTTGTGTATATGTAAATATATTCTGTCTTTTTTTATTAAATAAGCTAAAATAATTTGAACATCAAGAAAGGGATTATTATAATCCCTTTCTTCAATAAGCTGTACGCCTTCTTTCAGAATTTGCTCTACAGTCTTTTTTACCATACATCGTCATTCCTATTCTCTGGAATAACATCTGATAATGCTACAATTGCTACTTCAAGCATAGAATCATCAGGTTCTTTTGTTGTAATTTTTTGAATCAAGAATCCTGGATAAGCAAATATTCTAGCTATTTTACTGTCACTTCGTCCTATAAATCTATTTATTTCATAAGAAATACCTGCAATTACTGGTAGCGCTATTAGTCGGATAAGTATTCTTTTTAAGGGACCAGGCCATCCAAAAAACGAAAATACTATTATACTTATAATAAGCACATTTACTATAAAGCTTGTTCCACATCTGGGATGAAGTGTTGAATATTTTCTTGCATTTTCTACTATTAATTCTTCACCATTCTCATAGCAGTATATAGTTTTATGTTCTGCCCCGTGATATTGAAACACCCTATAAACATCATCCATTTTAGATATAAGCACTACATATAAAATAAAAAGTGCAACTCTTAATATACCTTCAATAAGATTTAATACAATTGAATTGTTTATCTTATTTACTAAAAAGTTCGTTAATAATGATGGACCTATTATGAATATACCTATAGAAAAAACCAACGCTAAAACTATAGATGTATATATAATGGCTTTTTCAGCTTTGTCTTTAAACACCTTTTTTAAAAATTTGTCTAATTTATCCTCTTCATATTCATCTTCATAAAATTCAGCTGAATACATTAATTCTTTAATACCAGTAACCATTGCATCAATAAGCATTATACTTCCCCTTACCAAAGGGATCTTTGAAAGCTTGCCTTTAAAAACTGAACTTATTTTTTGAGATTTTAATTCAATTTCTCCATCTGGACGTCTTACTGCTGTCGCAAGTTTGTATGGGCCTTTCATCATTATACCCTCTATTAAGGCTTGACCTCCAATGCTTGTTCTTTTTGTTTCTCCCACTTAATTTCCTTCTTTCATAGTATTATTAGATTTCAATTTAAAATCTATTGTACCTCAAATATCCATCCTTCATGTGTATCATCTTCACCTAAATGTATTTACAAATACATTTAACATAGTTCATATATAATAAGCGTTATTCCATGACAATTATTCTTTGCTATATCATTTTTTATCATAATAAACTACTAATACATTATAGTATATAAAATTTGATAACAAATATCAAGAATTACATTTTATTCTAATAGAAATTAATAACAAAACTTTTAAAAATTATTATCGACAAATTATCGACTTTTCATCATTATTATATTATTATGTTATATAAAGTAAAACAAATTTTTAGTTTAATTAAATAACAGAGTAGGTAAGATGCGTAAAGTGTTAAGAGATGGGAGGTTGCTCTTAAACGAAAGAATATTAATTCTGCGGTATCTTATCGCTTCCGCTGTTTACTAGGAAACTCCTTTTAATTTGCGGAAGTATTACTCACTACAATTTTAAGGAGGTTTTTTTATGAAGAGTAATACTTTAAATTCATCACAATTTTTTACAACCAAAACATTAACTAGTTTAAGTTTTTTAACAGCTGTAAGTATTATACTTGCAAGAATTTTGGGACTTGTTATACCTATAGTAGGATTCCCAGCTTTGAAAATTAATTTTTCTAATATACCTATAATTTTAGCTGGAATTATTTATGGTCCTATTGCGGGGTTTTTATCTGGAGGAATAGCTGACATTATTGGATATTTTATTAATCCTCAAGGAGGAGTTTATCATCCTGCATTTACTCTTAGTACTGCACTGACAGGTATGATACCCGGATTATTTTATAAACTTATTCGTTCAGGCAAAATTGACAATAAAGTTAATTTCAATATTATTAATGCTATTTTTATAATATTTATTTCAATATTATTAACTTCAGCATTTTATATGAAAGGAGTTTTAACTTTTAATAATGGAATATATTTTAATAATAATAAAGTTCCAGCATTTGTAACTATAATATTTTTAGCCGTTACTGTTGGATATATTATTTTACCAATATATATTTCTAAAAACTTTAAAAATAGGAGTATTTTATATTCATTTGATAAAATTTATTCAACTGTTTGTATCACTCAAATTATAACTTCCTTGATACTAAATACTTATTTTCTCTCAATTCTTTTTAGTAAGGGTTTTTTAATATTTTTACCTACTAGGATAGTTACTAATTATATTATGATTCCTTTATTTTCTATTGTTTTAGTTATCTTAATAAAAGCTTTGAGAATTGAATAGTAATAAAAGATAATGCAAAATATTAACTGTATAATATCAATACAGCTATTATTCACAAAACCAAGTAGCATAAAAATATCACCAACCGCTTTCTAAAACGGTTGGTGATATAAAAATTACTAAATAATATTTCCCTCAATAATTGTCTTAACTACATTCATATTTTTATCTAAAATTATTATATCTGCATACATTCCTTCTTGTATAATACCTTTTAAAGTTATTTTGCTAAACAATGCAGGATTTAGAGCACTCATCACTATGCTTTCCTCAAAACTATATCCTAATTTAATAAGATTTATGAATATCTTATCCATTTTAGCTGAACTTCCTGCAATTGTTCCATTTTTATATCTACAGTATCCCTTTTCGTCAACTATAACCTCATTACCCATAAATGTGTATTTACCCGGTTTTAACCCCGCAGCTAACATTGAATCTGACACAACACAGGTTCTTTTTGGAGTTTTTATTTTTATTATTAACTTAAGTATTTCTGGATGAACATGCAGACAATCACCAATTACTTCACAATTTACACGATCATCTATTAAATATCCTCCTAAAGCTCCCGGTTCACGATGATGAATACCTTTTTGTGCATTAGCAGTATGATTAGATAAAGTTATACCCCAATCTATTCCTTTTATAGTTTCTTCATAAGAAGCATTTGTATGTGCACCAGCTACAACTATTTGTTCTTTAGCTAAAAACTCAATTAGCTCTTTTGAACCTTCTAACTCTGGTGCCATTGATACTCTCCTAATATTTCCTTCAGAAGCATCAATGAATTCCTTCATTATCTCAACACTTGGCTTTATTAAATCTTCCTTGTTGAAAGCTCCTTTCATATCAGGATTTAAAAATGGTCCTTCTAAATGTATACCAAGTATTTTTGCACCTTGTTCATTTCCAATAGCTTTGCATATAGTTCGTATATCTGAAATTATCTTATCTTTATTTCCATTTCCAATAGTTGGCAGAAAACCTGTTACTCCATTTTTAGCTAAATATTTTGACATTAGAAGAATTTCATTACTATCATTTGTGCTAGCAGAATATCCACCAGCACCATGTATATGTATATCTATAAATCCCGGTATAACATAATTATCTTCTGCATCTAATATTTCATAGTCATTATTTATATCTATATTTTCATTTATTTCTTCTATGTGTTTATTATTTATTAAAATAAATCCTTTTTTTCTACCTAAAGATGTATATATATTGCTACCTTTAATAACTAATTTTTTCATTTTTGATTTACTATTTCCTCCTAAGATTTATAAGTTTTAAAAAAAGCGTCTACTACAACTGGATCAAATTGTGTTCCACTATTTACTTCTATCTCTTTAAGTGCATCTTCACAACTCATAGCTTTTCTATACGCTCTATCATTTGTCATAGCATCATACGCATCGGAAACGGCAATGATTCTTGATATCAATGGTATCTTTTCTTTTCCTAAGCCCTCAGGATATCCACCACCATCCCACCTCTCATGATGATACAATATTCCTTCTGCAATGCCTGACAAATCTCTCATATTTACAGCAATTCTATAACCAATTTCACTATGCTGTTTCATTATCTTCCATTCTTCTTCTGTTAATTTATCTGGTTTATTTAATATTGTATTAGGTATTCCTATTTTTCCGATATCGTGCAGAACAGACATAAGTCTTAAATCATCCAACGATTTACTATCTAAATTTAGTTTATATCCTATCTTAACTGCTATTTGCTCTATTCTACTGCTGTGCTTTTCTGTTTCATGAGTTTTTTCGTTAAGTGTTGCTTTCAAGGATTTTATCATCTCACTTCTAAAGCTTTTACCTTTAAGAAGTTTTCTCCTGAACATTGCTTCCTCTGCTTCCCTGTACAGTCTTTCCATAATTTCATTGTTATGACAATAACTGTATCCTCCTGATACACTAAACCCTTGTATTGAATCAATTTTCCTTATCTCTGTTCTCAATAAGTCCATTCTTTGCTCTATATATTCTCTATCCTTATTATGAATAATTACAGCAAATTCATCTCCACCTATTCGAAAAATTTTGCTGTTTTCAGAATAAATTCTCCTCAAAGTATCACTAAAAGTTTTGAGTGCTTTATCACCTGCATGAAATCCATACGTATCATTTAACATTTTTAATCCATCAAAGTCATATATAATCATACCTGTAGGCTCATTCACCGTAACTTTTATCATAGTATTTTTAAAATGATTTCTATTATACAACTCAGTCAATGTATCATGTTCTGTATAATATTTGATTCTACCTTGTTTACTTTTGTCTTCATTTATTATTCTGAGAGCACCAAATATTCTTAAAGCTCTACCCATATTATCTCTTTTAACTGCTTGTACAGTAATCCTGACCCAAAAAAAATCTCCATTATGCGATTTTATTCTGTATTCCATTATATCTTTATCTAAATTATTATATACATTTAACATTCTTTTTCTAAATTCTAGCTCATCTTCTGGATGAATTAAAGAAAAAATATAATCTTTAGTATATTTAATATCATTATTTGTATACCCTAAATGTCTGAATAAATAACCACTATAATTGAACTTTTCTGTTTCAAGATTAAAATCAAAACTAGCTATATCAGAGGCATCTACAATTAGTTTTAAACCTTTATCACTGATTTTAATCATTTCTTTTCTTTTTACGTCTTCAGTAATATCTACAACAGTTCCTTCTATCATATCTTTGTCCAATATTTTATCCTTATAATATATTAAATTCATTTTACACATCATAAGTTTATTGTACATATCTGTTATTTTAAAAATTTTGTCCTTTATTCTTTTTTTAGTTGATAATAGTTCTAAAGTTTTTTGAAGATCTTTTTTATTTCCATATAAATCATAAACATATTTAACATTTCTGGACATTTGTTCAATATCTCTAAAACCAAACACTTTAGCAAAAGCAGTATTATAACTTATTAACTCTCCTTGAAATGTAGTTTTAAAAATACCTATTGGTGAATTTTCAAAAATATTTCTATAATCGACTTCTCTTTTCTTGAAGTCAGTTACATCTTCAATAATAGTTGCAAAGTACCCTTTTTTAGGTGAAAATACCGTAACAGAAAAAATCTTATTTAATTCCTGCATATAATCTTCAAATTTCTGAATTTCATTAGTTTTAACGGCTTGTCCAAATTTGTTTATCCAATATTTCTCTATATTTGGCAGTACTTCCAAAACTCTTTTTCCTAATACATCCTTACCTAATCCTGTTATATCAGTAAATGCAGAATTTATATCCAAAAAAATAAAATCTTTTGGATTTCCGTTTTCATTAAATATCATTTTATGCACAGCAAATCCATAGAGCATATTTTCAAATAAATTCTTAAAATTAGACTCTTTATTGCATTCTTTCACTTCTTTTTCGTTATTTACTATAATGTCTTGTTGTATGTTATTAACCCCTATTTTATCTATAGTATCATCATCTTTGTCTTTCGTTTTCTCTACCTTATTATGTTTATCAAAGCTTATATTTTCAGAACTCATTATGTTTTCCCCTCTTTGTTATATTATAAGACTTTAATTTCCCTTATAAGCTATAATCTACAATATAACCAAAATAGATTTATTTTGTTTTAGAAGTTAATATTGAAGTGTATTATGTTTAGAAATGCATATTTATATATTTAAACAAATAATCTATATCCATATTTAAATTTTCAGTTAACAATATAGTTGCATTCTTAAATGTTAAATGCAACTATTTATACTTATATGTTTTATATCGGAAATTATATAAAAACCTTTATATTTATTATAATTTATTATGAGATTTTTTCAAGAAAAAAGCTTCTAAAAAATTAGAAGCTTTTTTAATTAATTTATATTAAAATATATTTCTTTTATATTCTGCATATAGATTTCTTATTTCAGTCATCTTTTCATTCATAATTTTTTGCTTTTCTGAAGCTATAGAATAATCTGACTTATCTAACGCCTCTCGAATAACAGTAAATAAGGATTTCTTATTTAAACTATCCTTCATAAGTTCTTGTTTCAATGCCAATATTCTTTCCCAATGTACAACATCTAAATCAGTAGGACTTTCATCATGCAGCCTTTTTAAACTTCTTATTATTTCTATGTTGTTTGGTATTATTCTCCCTTTAAGCTCAGCTGACCATTTGTCTATTGTAACAAGTTTATAGGAATTTACTAATGCATTAGTAAATACTTCTCCTAGTTTTAAAATTTCCAGTTTATCTTCACAGCAGTTTAGTCCTTGGATATTTTCCCAAACTGTCGCAGGAGCTTTTCCAAATAATCTATCTCTTTCTTCTTCAGTATAATGTTCAAACACATCATACTCACTTCTATACGCTCTATCTTTCTCTAGATAGAAACTTTCTGTCCCTACTTCTTTTGATATTTCAACTTCAAGCTCATTTGTAGTCTTATTTGATTCAACTACAGCTATAATTCCGTCTAATATACACTGATATGAAGCTGCCAATACAAGATAAGTATTTGACAAAGGATTTGAAGATCTTAATTCAAATCTAGTTGCTAATGGATTTGACATATCTCTAATCACACCAACTAATATTGATCTGTTTCTTGATGGTATTTCTTTTGTTATGCCCAGTGAAGTAACTACACAAATAGGTGCTTCAAATCCCGGTTTAAGCCTGTTAAATGCATCATTAGTTGCTGTAACAAAAGGATTTATTATGTCGTAGTTTCTTAGTAAACCCATTAATGCACCAAAACCTATTTCGCTTAAGAAATCTTTTTTCATGTTTTGTGGTGTAAATAAGTTTACATATCTACCATTCTTAAGTTTTACTGCTACACCCATATGAGTGTGCTCTCCGTTACCTGCAACTCCTTCTAATGGTTTCGCTTGAAAAGTAACTTCTAATCCATGATTTCTAAATAAATCTTCAATAATTTCTCTAGCTAGAATTTCATTGTCTGCTGCTTGAAGTGCATCAGCATATTTCCAGTCTATCTCTAACTGCTCCATAACATATTTAAGTTTACCAGTGGTTCCTATTTTATTAGCTATACCACCAACCTCTTTATGTGCCATTTCAGGTTCAAGTCCATATTTTTCAAGCTCAACAATGCATTTTTCAAGAGCAGTTCTTACAGTCCCATGAGTTCTTTTCCAATACTGTTCTTTAAGTGCTTGTGATGTTGATAATGCTTCTAGATCGGCTTTGTCTTCTGGTGTTTGAACCCACAATTCCAATTCTGTAGCTGAAGTCAATATTACTTCACTTATGTCTTCTGTATTAAAACCATACTTTTTAGCTAGCTCAGGCTTTTTGTTAAATAATTCTCTAATCTTAACATTGTAATTTTTAATTATTCTTTTTAGTATAGATCTTGAACATACTTCCTTATTATCGTGAACAAGAAATGCAGGTATTCTTAATGTTCCTACTGGCAGTCCATTTTCATCATTATAATAGTCATAATTATAATCTACAAACCAATTTGCTGCTAAATCAGGCAGCAAATCTACTCTTGCATTACATAGAGTTGCTATACCTTGAAGTTCAACACTAGAGCCATCTGTTTGAATTCCATATTTAAGCATTTCATCAATGTCTTTTAAGAATAAACTTATAGGTATCTTTTCATCCGTTCCATTTCCACCTATATCTATTCCCATGAACGATACATATTGGATTTCTGGGTGATCCTGTAAAATTACTGTTAAATCTTTTTTGTTGTGATTCTCTGGTTTGATTGTAAATATTCTGTTACTCATCTTTTCCCCTCCTATTTGAAAATTATGCTACATATTTTAGCATAATTTTCGTATTGTTGCAAGAAATATTATATTATTTATGAAAAAACAATAGGAAAACGAGGAAAAATAATCATAATACGAACATTATATATTTTTCAGTTGTTTTCATTCGTTTTTCTTCAAATTATTTGTCTTAATACACTTCCTATGGACTCATTTATAACTAAATTAGCCATTCTATCATAAGGTGTAGATGTTTTATTGATAAGTACTAAGTTTTTACCTTTAAAATAATTAATAAGACCTGCTGCTGGATACACTACTAAAGATGTCCCGCCTACTATAAGTGTGTCTGATTTTATTATGTGCTCAACTGATTTATTTATTACGTCATTATCAAGACCTTCACCATATAGAACAATATCAGGCTTTATTGTACTATTACATATACTGCAGTGTGGTATACCATCTTGTGTTTTTATGTACTCTGCTGAATATTCTTCCTTACAATTCATACAATAATTTTTAAGTATTGAACCGTGAAGTTCATATACTTTTTTACTGCCAGCTTTTTGATGTAGTCCATCTATATTTTGTGTTATAACAGCTTTAAGTTTTCCAATATTTTCTAGTTTAGCCAAAGCAATATGAGCATCATTTGGCTTTGCATCTAAATACATAATATTTTCTTTATAATATTTATAGAATGTATCTGTATTATTATTAAAGAATTCTCTGCTTAACATTTCTTCAGGGGAATAATTATATTTTCTAACTGCATTATACAAACCCGTTTCAGATCTAAAATCAGGTATATTACTTTCTGTAGAAACACCTGCTCCTCCAAAGAAAACTATATAATTACTATTATCTATTATTTCCTTTAACTTTAAGATTTTTTCATTCATAATAAGTGTTCCTTTCTATATTTAAAATTAATATTGACATATCGAAAGCAGTTCTTCAGGATTGTTTATTAAGTAATCTGGATTATGTCTTTTTAAAGCTTCAATACTGTTATATCCCCAAGTTACAGATGCTATCTTTACATGAGAAAGATGTGCTGCCTTTATATCTCTTATTTCATCCCCAACATAAAGTATGTCTTGACTGTTTAGTTTTTTATTTTTAATTATTTTTTTAAATTTTATTTCCTTACCAAACAGTGAAGAACTTTCGACAAAATCAAAAAAATCTATTTGATTATTTTCTAAAAAAATATTTACATTGTTTTGAGAATTGGTAGTTAAAACCCCAAGTTTAACACCACTATCTTTTAATTTTCCCAAAATAGTTTTAATATTTTCTTTGCAAGGTTTTACATTATGAATATCTTTCTTAAGTATTTTTTTTCCGTACTTTATTGCAAGAGGAATTTTTCTCTTTTTTATACCTAAAAAATCTATCACTTCTTTTGCACTCATTTTTTTTAGCTGATGAATTTCATCGATAGCTACCTTTTTAAAGTTATATTTATCAGAAAGCTGTTGAAAAATGTTAAAGTTAATTTTTTCAGTATCTGCTAGAGTTCCATCAAAGTCAAATATTACGTATTTATATTTCAATATATCATCTCCAAGAATTCTAGTATTTTTTTATAACTAACACTTTAAATATCAATTTTTAAATCATATAGTTTTACATTATAAAATATTATTTTGAAGTACTTAAAAATTATAAAAGAACCCCTTTTAAGGGGTTAATTTAGTGAGTTTAAAAATTTATCAACACTTTTATAAATAAATTTTAAGTATTCTTCTTCTTCTATTAAATCTGTATCTATTGAATCAGCAACACTTGTGTTTAAAAAATCTAAAACAAATTGATTAGCTCTATTCAAGTCTATTGCATTAAGTTTTTCTATATCTAATCTTAAATTATAATCTTTAAAATTGTCTTTTATCTTATCATAAAAACCATTAATTACTTTTTTATCATAATAAAATAAAACATTCTTTACAGCGTGTCCTAGCTCATCATTAGGCAAATCATTATTATTGTGTAAGGTTAGTTTACTTGCATTAAATTTGTAATATTCATCAAGCCATAAATGACAGTAATATCCTAAAACAAATGACTTTTGCTTTAAATTGAATTTACCCCATTCAAAACTTTCATAAAATTCTTTTACGGAAATATCTCCATCTTCATCTACATAATGGTAATGTTCAAAAGCTTTATCATCTGTAAAAGTATCTGGTGCAACTAAACCTATAATGAAACTATGTATGTCAACATCATCATCTGAACTTTCAAGTAACAGTTTACCAAAATGCATATGCGTGCTAATCCGAGGCATTTTTTATACATCTCCTAATTTTTACTTAATTTGTCTTAATATTATAGCAAAATTATAGTATTTTGTACAGATTTTATTTGCTTATCTTTGGAGGATCTGTTATATCTCCATTTACTGCACTAATAAATGCAAGCCAAAATCCATAATCCCCATCTAATACTTCATTGTTTTTATAAGACCAATTTTTAAATCCTGTAATACCTCTATAAGGCTGCTCTTCTCTTAAAAATTTACCGGGTATACCATAAACATATTTTGCAATCCTATTTTTTTCTTCATATATACCAAATATATAAAATCCATGTTTTTTCATTAAATTTTGACATGTAGTAACTCTATTTGTTAATGGATAAGGGTAATAAACACTTATTATTTGATTAAAGAATGGTAAAAATCCTCTATATATACTTTTATCATCATAACTTATTTTCCACCACTTTAGTCCTTTAATATCATCTTTAAGAGGTTCTATTCTTTCAAATTTATCTAAAATATCATATATTCTAGTATATTCATTTTCATTTTCCTGTTTTATTTTAGATTTTGTTCTTTCCTCTCTGGTGACTGTCTTTCTTGTATTACTTCTTCTATTTTTTATTTCTTCATCTTTTTTGAATGTTATGTCTTTTTGTTTATTTGGTAACTCCATTTTATCTTTAAAGTTTACAATTTTTTCAGCTATTGCACTAGCTATTTGGGCTTCTCTATCTTTTTCATCAATTTCTTTTTTCAATTCATCTGCTTTTTCAATTTCTAAATCTTTTACACTATCTATCTCTATTTCTTCAGTATGTTCTTCTTGATTACTTACACTTTCTTTTTCTACTTTTTCAGCATCTTCTTTTTCCTTACTTACACTATCTATCTCTATTTTTTTAGTATCTTCTTCTTGATTACTTACACTATCTATCTCTATTTTTTCAGTATCTTCTTCTTGATTATTTACAATATCTATCTCTATTTCTTTAGTATCTTCTTCTTGATTACTTACATTATCTGTTTCTATTTCTTTAGTATCTTTTTCTTGATTACTTACACTATCTATCTCTATTTCTTTAATATCTTCTTCCTGCTTATTTACACTATCTATTTTTATTGTCTTATTTTCTTCTTTACCTTCACTATTTATTTTAATTTCTTTTGTTTTTTCTATATTTTCTGTTTTATGTACTTTTTGATTTTCATATTTTTTAGTTTCTATTTTCGCTGTACTTGTTTTTTTAGTTATTGTTTTATTAGTTTCACTCATTACTAATGAACTATAATCAACATCTTTATTGCTAAATATTGTAGTACATAATACCGGCTTATTATTTTTAGAAACCATACATATATCAAAATCTTCTATTGGTGTATTTTTATTATCTAAATTAATTATTGAAATATTTTTAGTAATCGTACCCTTCTTACTGTTTATACTGCCTAATCTAATCTTTTCTTTGTTGTTTTTTAGTATGTAAATTTCACTAATATCATCCTGATTTGATATATTCTCAACTGTTATATTAAAAGTTCCCCTTGTACCTCTAGTTTCGAATCTCATGTACCCTTTAGCCTTACTTAATTTATCTGTAGGCTTAAAAAATTTCATTATTCTATAGTCTTTATTCATAAATTCCCCTCCAAAACATCACACTAATAACTTTACTATTAATGTATATGTATAATAGAGGTGTTTTACGATTACTTTTTAATTAAATTATTTGCAATATGTGCAAATTGTTCTATAGAAAGTTTTTCGCCTCTTATAGACATATCTATTTTACAGCTTTCTAACGCTTCTCTTATTTCATCTTTGCTGTATGATAAACCGCTGCTCAACGAGTTCAAAAGTGTTTTTCTTCTCTTACCAAAGGATGCTTTTATTATTTCAAATAAAAGTTTTTCATTTTCAACACTAACAACCGGACGCTCAAGCACATTAAAAACTACAACCGCTGAATCAACCTTTGGTTTTGGTATAAAAACAGTATTAGGAACTATCATTGCGATTCTAGCGCTAGAATAATACTTTACTGCAAGCGTAATTGCACCATATTCTTTTGTTCCGGGATCAGCAACCAATCTCTGTGCTACTTCTTTCTGTATCATTATTGCTATTGTACTTATTCTATGCCTGCCTTCAAGTATCTTCATGATTATAGGAGTAGTTATATAGTAGGGCAGATTTGCTACTACTTTAACTTCTAATCCAGCAAGTTTTTCATCTATTAATTTATCTAAATCTAATTTTAGAAAATCTTCGTATACTAATTCTAAATTTTTATATGGTAAAGTTTCTTTATGAACTTCTTTTAAACTTGAATCAATTTCAATAGCTATAACTTTTTTAGCCCTTTTACACAAACTTTGAGTCAATGTACCTAACCCCGGGCCAATTTCTATAACTCCTGTTTTATCATCAATTTGAGCAGAATCACATATATTATCAATAACATTTTTATCTATTATAAAATTTTGTCCTAAACCTTTACTAAACTTAAACCCATATTTTTCTAGTATCTCTTTCATTACTTTGGGAGAATATAGTTTTTTTTCTTCCATATTTATTTCACCTTTAATATTGACTGTTCAAATTCTTTTCTTGTTATTCCATAGTTATTCAATCTTTTTAAAAACTGTTTTGCACTACAGTGACCTATTCCAAGACTTTGTCCAATTACATTTCTTCTTCTAGATGCATTATCATTTCCTATAAGATTATTTTTTATCATATCATCCTGACTAAATTCTTGTCGTTCTTTAATTATTTCTGCTCTTGCATTTTTTAGAGCTTCACGTATTTGCTCAGGACTAGCATTTTCAATGCCTATATCACCATCTTTAGTTGCTTTTTTTTGTGGAATGAAAGCATGTTTGCAATTGTCGATTTCCCGGGAAATACCTTGTCGAATTTTCTTTCCAGCATAATCAGGATCTGTCAATATTATTATTCCTCTTGTTTTAGAAATTTGCTTTATTCTATCAAGCACTTCACGTTTTAAGCCAAATCCGCTTGTTGCAATAACTTCAGCATCCACAGCTTGTTTAACGGCAGAAATATCATTTTTCCCTTCTACTACGATGACTTCTTTTATCATGTTTAGTAATATTCCTTTCAATACGATTTTAATTTAAAATTTCAAACTATCAACTTTTAATTTACAAACAAATAAAACACAATATCCTTTGACTATCATTAATAAATACTCTTATTATTTTATAGTTGATAGTTGATAATTAATGGTTTAAATTTTCTTGAGAAAATTTATATATTTTAATGTTTTGCAAAAGCAAAACTACCATATTATTCGTTGCTAGTTACTCGTTTCTCGTTTAATATTGTTCTACAATATTATTCTTATTAATTTAAGATATAAACTTTAACTTCTTTAATTCCAAACTTTTTAACTTCTTTACTGTCTCCTATGAACAGATCTATTTTATTTCCTTTAATTGCTCCGCCAGTATCTTCAGCTACAGCATAACCATAATCTTCAGAACCATCTAATGATTCTACATATAATTTAGTTCCTAATGGTATTACATTAGGGTCTACCGCAACAGTTCCCGGTCCTGCCTGTGTACCTGAATATGTTATACCGTAACCTTTATCTCCAGGATTTTTTCCAGTACTTTCAAATGATAAATCATAAGCTGTTGCTGACATTATCATACTACTAGAATAATTTAAATCGCCTTTTGACTCTGCAACCTTTTGTTTTGTGCCAACTTTCACTACCCTATTTTCAGGTCTTATTATACTATACTCTATACAGTATGTTTTATCAATAAGTTTTCCATTTAGATATTCTTCTAAACAAATAGTTTCAATTGCACCATCTTTACCTTCAGCTAATAATTCTTCTTCACCTTCATAAAGTTCTGAGCTTTCTTCTATTATTGTAGAAAATGGTATTGCTTCTTTTATAGGAATATATTTTTTTTCAATCTTAGGATAATTATGCTTTATTAATTGTACCTCTTTCTGATTGTATGTACTAACCTTTTCTTGATATGATTCAACATTCTTATTATTAGCAATAAAATATATGGCTATCATAAAAATTATTACAGAAACATACACTATTTTGTTCTTTTTCACTTTATTTCATTCCTTTCAAATAAACTAGTAATGAATAAACGAGTAAAGACTAATTTATGTTATTAATTTACCATAGTTTTTCACTCTTAACCTTAATTTTTATCTTTTATATTACTGTATTACTAGTTTTATATTTTTAGTTTAACTTTTTTAACTGTTTAAGTATACATATATTCTATAATTTTATTCAAGCCATTATAATGTTGAATTTTTGTTTATTTGACTAATATTTGTAAAAAGGTCTTTGGGATTAATCTTCCAAAGACCTTTTATTACAATTAATAATCGATTTTATAGTTAATAATTATATTATATTTTACGTCAGTAAAACTACCATGTTACTAATTTCTAATTACTAGTTTCTAGTTATTTTTTTAGGAATTATAATTTAAAAAGTTTTTTAAAATTTTCTCCTGTTTTTACAGCTACTTCATTAAAAGGAATTTCTTTTATTGCTGCAATTTCAGCAGCTACGTATCTTACATATGTTGGTTCATTCCTTTTGCCTCTATTAGGGACAGGAGTAAGATATGGAGAATCAGTCTCTATCAATAGATGCCTTAATGGTATTTCTTTAGCAACTAGCTTAGGCTTTTTAGCATTTTTAAAGGTTATAGGACCACCAAGAGAAATATAAAATCCCATTTTTATAAACTCTTTAGCAAGTTCTACACTACCTGAAAAACAATGTAAAATACCAGTCATACCATCATATGATTCTTCTTTCATTATATTTAATATATCCTCATGTGCTTCTCTATCGTGAACTATGTAGGGAAGATTTAATTCTTTTGCTAATCGAATCTGTTCTCTAAACCATTTTTTTTGAACATCTCTTGGCGAATTATCGTAATGATAATCAAGACCTATTTCTCCTATAGCTACAACTTTTTCTTTTTTAGTTAAAGATTTTAATACATCTAAAGTTTCTTCTGTCATATCTTTAGAATCATGAGGATGATATCCAACTGCTGAATATATAAAATCATATTTTTGTGACAAAGATACAGACTTTATTGACGAAGCCATATCTGAACCTGGATTTAACACAATATCTATATCATTATTTTTTAAATCACGTATTATTTCTTCTCTATCATTATCAAAACTACTGTCATCAAGATGTGCATGACTATCTATAAGCATAATCTTTTCTCCTTATAATATTATGTAGTTATTTACTTTTTGTTTTAGATTTCTTACCTTTTTTTCTGCATTGCTTAGTTATTTCTTTAAATTTTAATATATCTTCTCCATCTTGTTTAAATGCTATTTCAACATTTATAGGCTTATTATATTTAGTATTGTAATTAATTTTAGCTTTTACTTTACCCTTAGCATCAACTTTATTTTTAGGATATTCTATAAATTTTATATCTTCCCATTTAATTAGTGAACCATTCTTAACAATACCCTTATCGGTTATCTTTGTTTTTCTAATTAAAGGTAAATATACTCCTACAAATAAAAGTATAACAGATGCAACTTGTGTAAGTTCATTTGAAGTTAATCCTTGGCTGCTAATAGCACTTATTATTATTAAAACAATAGAAGCAGCCATTATACCAAAAAATACTAATCCTAATGTTCTTATTCCCTTATTATCATCATTAATAGTGTAAAGTGTTGTGAATTTCTCTTTCTTTAATTGTGCCATAGATTTAATATTTGTTATAACCAAAATAATACTTATTATTAAAATGACATCATAGAAATTAATATTATTCAAAATTTCACCACCTAATAATTATAACTTTAATTTTACTAGCTTATTTTAGCTCCGCTATTTAATTCTTCCAAAGTTGTAACTAAGCTTAGCTTTTTACCTTTTGTAGCAGCTAATATCATTCCTTGTGATTCTATACCTCTCAATTTTACAGGCTTAAGGTTATACACAAGTATCACTTTTTTACCTATAAGGTCTTGTGGTTCATAATATTTAGCTATTCCTGAAACTACTTGACGTTTTTCTTTACCAACCATCAGCTGCATTACTAATAATTTATCAGCATCAGGATGTTTCTTCGCTTCAACAATTTCAGCAAGTCTAAAATCAAGTTTATCAAAATCATCAATAGATATTATATCTTTCTCTTTCTTATTAGATTTATTTTCTTTTTTTTCTTCTTTACCTTGTGGTTTGCTATTCATTTCTGCAAGCTTTTTCTTGGCGTCTATTCTTCCAAATAATATTTCTTGATTTCCTACTTTACTTCCTACTTTTATTCCATTAAACTCTTTTAAAGTATCCCAAGTAGTTTTTTCTGTATTTATTTGTTTAAATATTTTTTCAGCTGTTTCAGGTAAAAATGGTGAAATTAAAACACCTGAAAATCTTATTGCCTCAACTAAATTATACAAGACCGCTGCAAGTCTGTCTTTTTTACTTTCATCTTTTCCTAGAACCCAAGGCATTGTTTCATCAATATATTTATTACTTCTTCGTAATAAAGTAAATATTTCATCTATTGCATCTGTTACTTTTAATTGATCCATTTTAGCTTCTACTTTAGTAGGTGTTTCAAGTGCTAATTTTATTAATTCATCATCAATTAATTCCTTTTCTTTTGGTTCTAAAATTTCACCGTCGAAATATTTATTAATCATAGTAATTGTTCTGTTTACAAGATTCCCTAGAATATTTACAAGATCAGAATTTATTCTTTCTATTAATAGCTCATAAGTTATTGTTCCGTCTTGTGCAAATGGCATCTCATGTAGTAGATAATATCTTATTGCATCTACTCCAAAATGTTTTACAAGATCATCAGCATAAATAACATTGCCTTTTGATTTACTCATCTTACCTTCGCCAACTAGAAGCCAGGGGTGACCAAATACTTGTTTTGGAAGTTCTTCGCCTAAAGCCATTAATAAAATAGGCCAATAAATTGTGTGGAATCTCAATATATCTTTTCCTATAAGGTGAACATCCGCTGGCCAATATTTTTTATAAAGTTCTCCATTGTCACCATAAGGGTCATATCCTAAGAATGTAATATAGTTGCTAAGTGCATCTATCCAAACATATACAACATGCCCTTCATCAAATGTTACAGGTACACCCCAATTAAAGGATGTTCTTGAAACACATAAATCTTGAAGACCGGGTTTCAAAAAGTTATTGATCATTTCATTTTTTCTTGACTCTGGCTGAATAAATTCTGGATGCTCTTCTATATGTTTTATAAGCCTATCCGCATATTTGCTTAGTTTAAAAAAGTATGCTTCTTCTTTTGCTTTCTTTACTTCTCCATTACAGTCAGGACATTTACCATCAACTAATTGTGATTCAGTAAAGAAAGATTCGCAAGGTGTACAGTACCATCCTTCATACTCGCCTTTATAAATATCTCCCTGCTCATATAATTTTTTAAATATTTTTTGAACTACAGCTTTATGATCCTTATTTGTTGTTCTAACAAATTGATCATAGCTTGTATTCATTAAATCCCATATGCTCTTTATTTCAGAAGCTATTTCATCAACAAATTCTTGCGGCTTTTTGCCTACTTCATCTGCTTTTATTTGTATTTTTTGTCCATGTTCATCAGTTCCTGTTTGAAAAAACACATCATATCCAACTAATCTTTTAAATCTAGCAATACTGTCAGTCAAAACAATCTCATAAGTGTTTCCTATATGAGGTTTTCCAGAAGTATATGCTATTGCTGTAGTAATATAATACTTACCTTTGTTCATACTAAAACTTCCTTCCTTTTTTTGATAAACGAGTAACGAATAACTAGTAACTAGTAACAATGTTGATTTACTCATACTTCGTAAATCTTTTTTAATTAACCACGGAATTACACAGAATGACACGGAAATGTGCTTCGCACCCTGAAAAAACGAGTAATTAGAAACGATTAACTAGTAACAAGGTTTAAATTTTCATTTCATAAAGTCCAACTAATTAGCTTTTTTCTAATCAAACACAAGATCCTTCGACTAGCGCTCAAGATGATACTTATTAATTAATAGTTTTTTTAAAAATTTATTATATTATTTTTGTTTTGTGTAAGCAAAACTACCATGTTACTAGTTTCTCGTTACTCATTTCTCATTTCATAAAAAAACGCCTCTTAGCATCATGCCAAGAGACGAAGTATTCCGTGTTACCACTCTTTTTTATATAAATCTCACAATTTATATCTCACGAGGTTAAATCATCTAAATCTAATTTTAAATTCTAAGTTTTGCATTTAACTTAACCTTTATATATTTAACGGATATAAAACCGTTATACCTTACTCTTGTTTCAGGCATACAACTCAAGAACCATCTTCAATTTAACGTCATATACCAGCTTTCACCTTATCTGGCTCTCTATTAAATATGACTTTAAACTTACTCTTTCTTTCATAGTCTTTATATTAATATTTGAATTTCAATAAAAACTATACATAAAATATCCATATTTGTCAAGAAAAGAATTGATAATATTAAAAGTTAATTTATATAAAGAAAAATAATCCTTTAAAAATCATTACTATTATACCAATAATTAATATTGGTATTGCAGCGACAAAAAGCACTCCGACACCTAATGCAGCTAAAGGTATAAATAAAGGAGTCAACACAACTAATAATACTATTCCTAAGAGTCCGAAAAAAACTTTTAATAAAACAAATCCTACTTTAAAAGCTATTGCTAAAAATATGAAAAACATGCCTATTCCAAATATAGTAGATAACATAATTTCACCTTCTTTATTAGTTTATTTTTTATTTAAAAATGCCACTTATGCATGTTAAATTAATTATAAATATATTATTTTTATTATCTAACAATGTGACAGTTAATTGAAATGCACTGTAAAATATAATCTTAACACAAGTTCTGTAAATGCTTAATTCAATTATAAAGAATATTTATTAATACGTTCTTATTACTTTATTAAGGTATTATTAATTACACATTAATATTTGGTTAAATTCAGGAATATACACATTCATTCTTAAATAAAAAAATCAGAAGACTGTTAATCATTGACATCTTCTGATCTTTAAAATATATAATATAAATGCTTACATTTTATTTCCACATTCAGGACAAAATTTAGCTCCGGGTTTTAATTCTGTACCGCATTTAGGACATTTTAATTTTTCATCTTGTTTAGCTCCGCACTCAGGACAAAATTTTGCTGTTGACTTAATTTCCGCATTACATTTTATACAATGTTTTTTATCAGTAATTACTTTTCCTCCACATTCAGGACAGAACTTACTTGATGCTTTGATCTGTTTACCACAATTGGGACATATTATCATAGGCTTATCAGTAACATTATTTTCTTGATTAAATGCTCCTGACATAGCTTTTCCAATAGCTGAACCAACTCCTATTCCAGCTCCTGCTGAAGCTAATCCGCCACCTTCGTTTTTAGCTGCATCTCGTATTGCTTCCGCAGTCTGATATTGAGTGAATTTACTCATATCTCCCAAAACACCCATAGTTGTTCTTTTATCCATTGCTTTTTCTACATCATCAGGAAGTGAGATGTTTTCTATAAAAAATGAACTTAACTCAAAACCAAATTTATTGAATTTAGGCTGAAGCTTCTGTTTTCCCTGCATACTTAATTCATCATAATTCATTGAAAAATCAAGTGCAGGTATTTGTGATTCTGCTAATAAATCTGATAATGACGAAACTGTCATCTTTGATAACTGCTCTTGTATATCTTCTGTAGTAAAGCTGCTGCTTGTACCAAATAATTCTTTTAGAAAAATTGCAGGATCATTTACTCTATATGAAAAAATGCCAAATGCTCTTATTCTTAAAAGTCCAAAATCTTGGTCACGCATCATAACAGGTCTTGAAGTTCCCCATTTCTGATTAGTAAATTGTTTTGTACTGACAAAATATACTTCTGCTTTAAATGGTGAATCAAATCCATACTTCCATGATTTTAATTTAGTTAAGACAGGAAGATTTTCTGTTGTTAATTGATATCTTCCAGCACTAAATACATCTGCTATTTGACCTTCATTAATGAATACTGCCATCTGTGACTCTCTTACAGTTAGTTGAGCCCCCATTTTTATTTCTTTATTTTCAACTGGAAATCTATAAACCAATTCATTTTTCGCCATATCTGTCCATTCAATAACTTCAATAAATTGACTCTTGATAAAATTAAATAATCCCATTATGTTCCTCCATTTTTTCTTAATTATAGTATAACTTAAAAATCAATTTTTTTGTAGTGTTAAAAATACCTAATTTTAAATTTATTTTAAAAAAAAGCCTCCCATGAAAAAATTTATGGAAGACTCTTGTTAATTTGAATTTAGGTTATTTATTATACATTATTTTCTCACTATTAAACATTTTAGCTATTACCAAAATTAGTATTGCAGCAATAATTAATGATGAGCCACATGTTACTAACCATTTAATCCATGTCATCTCAAAAGAAAAAATAGATTTTATTGCAATTGTAGTTCCATAAACTGGTACAGCAAACTGCCATAATTGAGGTGTTGCTTTAGAAAACATATTTAAGAATGCTGCTATCATAACGACCATATATACTGGCGATATCATCGTACCTGCTTCTTTTACAGTTTTAGCAAATATAGATATCAAGCATATTAAACCTACAAATATGCACACAACTGATATCATAACTGTAAGGAGCATAAAAAGTTCTGTAAAACCATACTGCATAACTCCCATATCTATATTTGAACTTCCCGTAAGAACTTGTGGTGCTGTTTTAAGTGTTACTAGTAGTCCAGCAAAAGAACATATTGATGCAACTATAGATATAATTCCTAAACTTACTGTTTTTCCAAGAGCTATATGATATCTTTTTACAGGTGTAATAAGCAGTGTAGCCATAGTACCTCTTTCTTTTTCTCCTGCAATCATATCAATTCCAACACCCATTGCTGATGAAAACAAGAATATCATCAACAGCATTGGCAAAAGCATACCTAACCCTTTACCAGCAGCTTTTTTCTCATTAACAATATGTTTATCTTCATTTGTTCTATTTATATCAAAAGCATTGAGATATTTTGGTTTTTCAACTCTTTTAGCTATTATTGTATCTTCGTAATCATCTAAATATGATATAAATTGATTATAAGCTTTTTGAGAATATTCTTCGCTTGGATTGTAATATGTTTTCACTTCGGGAACATCTTCAGCCGTCTTATAGTCAGCAATTTTACTAATTAAATCGTCATCAAAAATAATTAATAAATCTGTTTCACCTTCATAGATATCATCTTTAATATTTTGAATTTCATCATCTTTTACTTCTGTAAAAGTATTAACATTCTCTGCATCAACAATCAAATCTAAAAATTCTTGAGGTGCTTGCTGTATATAAACATCTGATACATGAGTATCTATATCTTTTTCTAATTTATCTATTTGGCTTCCCATAATAGTGTAAATAACAACTAATATCAAAGGTGGTAAAATAAAAGAATTAAATACTAATTTCTTATCTGTAAATACACGTGCCAATTCTTTTTTTAATATTAACATAAAATTTTTCATTATTCTTTACCCCCTTTGCTCTGAACATATAATTCAAAAAACGCATCTTCAAGGTTTTCTTTTCCAGTTGATTGCAAAATATGATTTAATGAGCCATTTATTTTAATTTTACCATCTATAATTATCGCTATTTCATCACATAAATGTTGTGCAACACTCATAATATGTGTTGAAATAATAACTGTTTTACCTTTATTTTTTAACTCAACAAGATAGTCAGTAACACTTCTTGCTGTTACAATATCTAAACCATTTGTAGGTTCATCAAATATAATTATTTCAGGATCATGTACAAGGCTGACAGCTATAGATAGTTTCTGCTTCATTCCTGTTGATAACTCGCCTATCTTAGTTTCCTGATAGCTGTCTATTTCAAATCGTTTAAATAATATTTCTTTCTTTTTTTGTATTTGTTCTTTTGTAAGACCGTATAAACTTCCAAAATAGTTTATTGTATAATTTGGTGTAAAAAACTCATCTAATTTTAATTCATTTGTAAGAAAACATATTTTTTTTCTAACTTGTTCTTCATTCTTTAATGCATTTATATTATCAAAGAATATTTCTCCTTCAGTTGGTTTTATTAGAGTAGCTAAACATCTTAGAGTAGTTGTTTTTCCTGCACCATTAGGTCCTAATAGGCCAAAAATTTGACCCGGATTAGCAGTAAAATCAATACCATTTACTGCATTTTTATATTTATCTTTTGTCTTTCCTAAAGCCATTTGTTTTTTGCTTAATTTAAAGACTTTTTTTAGATTGTTAACTTTAAGCATTTTTACCTCCATAAAATTGTATATGCGTTAATTTTACTATGTTTTATTAGTTACACAAACTGTCAAACTAATTGTCTGCAACATTATAACATATTTAGTTTATTTATTTAAATTAAAATTCACGCCGTGAAAAAATATTCAAAGATATTAAAAATGATACAAACATTAAAATTAACAGAAAAATAATACCTGACTGATTAAGGAAAACATTTTTTATTGAATTTAAAATGCTTATAAATATTTTATTTAAAACTTCGTTTTTAGATAATTTAGGTATTAAAAAGGGCATTAAAATTACTAAAAGATACGAAGGTGTATTAACTTTTCTCATTTTATAATATCCTATTTTAAAATACACAGGTAAATATATCATAAAATAAATAATATATACAATAAACGCGAACCTTATAATTTGAGTATTTATTACTCCTTTATTGCTAAAAACAATGGTTGTAAATGGTATTATACAAGTCAATAAAACACCTATTACAAAAGTTAAAATAATAAATATATATTTGTACAATACAATTAAGTTTCTATTAACAGGAAAACTGCTAAACACAATATTAAATTTATTTCTGTCCTCTAATCCAAATACATAAGTTACTAAAACATATGCAGTAAAAAGAATACCCATAATTGTATTTACTGCAGCTTGTTGTATATTACTAGTTTGAAACAATGATAGTCCCATAGATAAGGGAAAAATTAAAAAAAATAAAATATACTTATTATTTTTTAATAAAATTAAATCTTTTCTAAACATATTTGTAATAATATTCATTATAAACTCACTCCTTTACTTTTGATTAATCTAGGCGGTTGTTAAATATATTAATTAACCACAGAAGAACACGGAAATACACTGAACTGAAATGTTCTTCGCACCATATTCTTCGTTTTTATTACTAGTTACTTGATTCTTTATTAGAACTCTTTATTTTTATATATTTTTAGTGAAAGCACAAAAGAACTTATGTATATCAAAACAGATATAATCAGAAATATTCTGCTTTTATTCTCTAATGCATTTAAACCAATTATATTTTTAATTGGGATTATGATGTTCATAATAATTACAAAAGCTAAAACATTGATTATTTTTGATAGCCATGCATTAAATTTTAAAATACTTGGTATTCCTATGCCTGCAATTATAATTGATATGGATAACGATACTATTATTCCATTTGATACATTTTCTAGATTATATGAAATGATGTTTAAAATCTTAAAAATATAAAATATAGCAATTCCAATAAAAAGATTCATAAAATATAATATAAATATAGATAAATATTTATTTATTACTACACTTTTTCTATCTACTGGCATACTGTTCAAAATAGTACCTGTTTTATATATATTTTCAAGCTGCTCGCTTATAAAGTACGATATGTATGTCATACTTGGAATTATTATAAAAAACAAACCATTGTTACTGATAAACTCATCTACAACCAAAAAAGCAAATACCAAATAACCTATTATCCACTTAATACTGCTTTTTTGAAGATACATACTCCTAAATATTAATTGTTTCATGTTTTTCACCTACCATATACAACATAATATCCTCAAGACTAGGTTTATCAATTATAATGCTATCGCCAAATTTTTTTCTCATAAAGTTTGAACTATCGGTTAGTCCTTCAAACCCATATGAATGTTTTTTTATTCCAACAAATTTTTTTTCAAGTCCATTATCTAAGATTTCTAAGCTCCCTTTAATTACAGAGTATTTTTCTATAATTAAGTCTTTTTCATCTGAAAAAAGTAATTTTCCCTTGTTTATTAAAGTTATATAGTCTGCTGTTTTCTCTAAATCTGTAATTATATGTGTTGAAAACAAAACACTTCTATTCTCATTTTGTATGTATTCTCTTAAAATATCCAATATTTCACTTCTAAAAACAGGGTCAAGCCCCGATGTAGGTTCATCCATTATTAACAGTTCTGCTTCATGAGATAATGCAACAGCAAGAGAGAATTTCATCTTCATACCTTTAGATAAATCTTTAACCTTAAATTTCATCTCTAGACCAAATTTTTTAATTAGATATTCAAACTTCTTTTGATTCCATTTGCTGTAAAATGGAGATATAATCTTTGTATTATCTTTCAAATTCATATCTTCAAAGTAATAACTTTGATCATAAACAAAACCTATTTTGTCTTTTACATCTTTTTCATTTTTAATGTTATCTTTGCTAAAAATTTTTATAAATCCTGAATCTCTATTTATCAAGTTCATTATTAATTTTATTGTTGTTGTTTTACCAGCTCCATTAGGCCCTATAAATCCCATAATATAGCCCTTATCTAAAGAAAAAGAGATATCTTTTAAGTCAAAATTTTTATATTTTTTACTAACATTATTTACCTCTAAAATCTTATCCATTTTTTCCTCCTAATTTTAAAACTTCTATGTCAACTAGACAACTTTCTACTTTCCAACTAACTTATTTAAAAGACTATTACTTACAATTACAAATCTTCCACTTTTATCTCTTATCTTTTTAGTAGAGGAGTTTTAGCATATTTATAATTTCTTCTAAACTTATATCTAACAGCTTGCTTTCATCTATTATTTCTGCTAATTTGTCTTCAATAATTTTTAATCTTTTTTCTCTCAATAGGTCTTTACTTTGAGGAGCTACAAAAGTTCCCTTACCGGGAATAACTCTAATAAATCCATCTTTCTCTAATTCTTCATAAGCTCTCTTAGTAGTAATAACGCTTATCTGAAGTTCCTTTGCAAGTTTTCTTATTGATGGAAGCATCTCTCCTTCAATAACGACACCTTTAATTATTTGTTCTTTGATTTGCATTGTTATTTGCTCATATATAGGTTCTTTACTCGAATTCGAAATTACAATTTTCATTAACATCATCCTTTTTAAAAAAATACAGAGTATACTGTATATATTGTTTATAAACAGTATACTCTGTGTAAATTGTTTTTGTCAAGTATATTTAAAAATAAATTTTACAAATTACTAGTGCGGCTGCAATTGCTGCTACATGAGAAATAAGCCCAGCTTTTATAGTATATCTTGAATCTTTTACGCCTATAGCGCCAAAATAAACAGCAGCTGTATAAAAAATAGTTTCAGCAGACCCCATCATAACCGCTGCACATCTTCCTATATATGAATCAGCACCATATGAATCCAAAAGATTTTTCACTACACCATATGCGCCTCCTCCTGATAAAGGTCTAATTATTACTAAAGATAATAGCTGTGGAGGAAATTTTATTAAATTTGCTATAGGAGAAATAATTTTTATCACAAAATTCTCAGCACCTGACTTAGTAAATAAATTAATTGCAAAGAAAATAGCAATTATGTAAGGTAATATTTTAAATATTGTTTTTATACCATCTTTAGCTCCATTGATGAATTCACTATATACGTCAACCCCTTTAATAATTCCATATGTCATAATTACAGCAATTATTATAGGAATAATATAATCCGAAACATTTACCATTTTACTCTCCCCGCCTTTCAAAATATTTTGCACATAAAATACCCGTTATCGTAGATATTGTAGTTGTTATTATGGTAGGCACCATAATATCTGTTGGATTAATAGCACCTGCATCCGCTCGTATTTTTATTATTCCTAATGGTAAAAGCTGAATTGATGACATATTGATTATAAGTAGCATGCACATTGAATTTGTAGCTCTCTTTTTATTTGAATTTAACTTTTGCATTTCTTGAACCGCTTTTATTCCTAGTGCAGTAGCTGAATTACCTAGTCCAAACATATTTGCAGCTAAACATAAAACTACTGCATTAAGGGCTTTAGGGGCTTTTGAAATTTCTTTAAATAGAATTTTAGATATTGGATTTATTAATTTACTTAAATTTTTTACTAGTCCTGATTTTTCAGCTATACGCATTAATCCCATCCAAAATGCCATTACACTGATCAAGTTAATTACAAGTTCAATAGATTCCTGTAAATCAGTAAACAATACTTCATTAACTATTTCGACTTTATTGTTTACTACTGAGAAGAAAATGCCTAAAATAATAAGACCAAACCATATTTTTTTCAGTTTATTCACCTCAAAAAAAAATTTATATTATATTTTATTGCAATTTAAGCATTTTTAGTATATTATCTTTATAGACATATTACTACATTTTATTCTCAAAAATTATAACTATTGACATTTTTCTTATTTTTTAATATTATAATTAGTACTAGGCCTTTGTCTATGGGAGGTATGCAATGAAATCGACAGGTATTGTAAGAAAGGTTGACAACTTGGGCAGGATAGTTATTCCAAAGGAATTAAGGAATACACTTGACATTGATATCAAGGATGCCCTTGAAATTTACACTGACAGTGACAAAATTATACTAAAAAAATACAGTTCAGCTTGTATTTTTTGTGGTAATGCCGATGAATTAATTAATTTCAAAGGTAAAAATGTTTGTCGTAAATGTGTAGAAGAATTTCAAAACAAATAAAAAAGCCTTAAAGGCTTTTTTATTTTATTCCAAAAGATTTCTTATAAACTTCATTTTTAGGTAGTTTCCTATCTTTTGCAGTTAATTTTACTGCTTCTTTTTTACTATATCCTTTATCAATATACTGCATTATATGTTCCTCAATAGTAATATCATATTCAATTATCTTGTCTTTAACATTACCTTCAACTATAATAACAATTTCGCCTTTAATTTCTCTATCTCCAAATTTATCAAATATCTCATTAATAGTACCTCTTGAAATTTCTTCATATTTTTTTGTAAGTTCTCTAGCAATAGAAATTTTTCTATTACCTAAAATTTCTCTCATATCTTTTAACGTCTTTTTTAATCTATATGGTGATTCATAAAAAATTATTGTTCTTTTCTCCCATTCAAAATCTTTTAATCTATTCTTTCTTTCATTATTCTTGCTCGGTAGAAAGCCCTCAAAAATAAATTTATCTGTTCTAAGACCTGATACAACAAGTGCCAATAATGAAGCAGACGGCCCCGGAAGACCTACTACCTGTATATCTTGCATTATAGCTTCTTTTATCAATATCTCACCCGGATCAGATATACCCGGCATTCCAGCATCTGATACCAAAGCACAGTCTTCTCCACACAATATTCTTTCGATAATTTTCGTACTTTTATCTCTTTCATTATGTTCGTGATAACTAGTAAGCTGCTTTTTTATTTCATAATGATTTAATAACTTTATTGTATGTCTTGTATCTTCAGCAGCAATAAAATCTACTTCTTTTAAAGTATTTAATACTCTTAATGTAATATCCTCCAAGTTTCCTATAGGAGTAGGACAAACATATAATTTCCCCGCCATAATCTTAATCTATCCTTTCCATGTTTCTCGTCACTCGTTTTTCGTTTCTCATTTAATATTGTTTTACATAAGTAAAACTACCATTAATTCTCCATTCTCATTTTTCATTTCTCAATTCATAAAGTTTTACATAAGTACTTTTTAGTATTTTTAATTTTGAATTTAATTATATATCCTATAAATTTCCTCTGTATAGCTTCCATCATTATTATAAACATATAAGGGCTTATCAAATTTCAATTCTCTGTTTGCGGCTTTAACCGCTTTTATAAGTACCATATTAGGCTTTTCTGCAACTTTAGGATGTACTAGCCTAATATGCTTTGGTTCTAATTTATATTGTCTTAATAGGCATAAAATATCGGCTAACCTTTGAGGTCTATGTATCATAAACAATCTTCCATGGTGCTTAAGTAATCTACTGGAAGTCCTAATAATGTCTTCTAATGTACATTTTATTTCATGTCGTGATATAGCTTTTTTATCACTAGGATTAATTATTCCGCTATTCGGTAATTTGTAAGGAGGATTTGTTACTACTGCATCAAATGAATTTATATTTAAATAATTTTCTGCATCATTTAAATCAATATTTAATATGTTTATTTTATTGTCTAAATTATTCATTTTAACTGATCTTACAGCCATTTCTGCTACTTCTTCCTGTATTTCCAAGCCTATTACTTGTGAAACATTTTTTTTACCACATAACAAAATAGGAATAATACCTGTTCCTGTTCCAAGATCAGCTATCTTAGAATTTTTCTTTAAGTCACAGTAATTTGCTAACAATACTGCATCCATACCAAAACAAAATCCTTTTTTATTCTGTATAATTTTAAGACCTTTGCATTGAAGATCCTCTATTTTTTCGTTTTCTTTTAAAATAATATTGTCCATAATTTTCACCCGTTTCATTATAGCATAAAAGAACTGTATAAATATTTTAATTTATTTAAAATTAATATATCCAAATTATGCTATAATATAAAAAAGCGAGTAATAAGAAACGAAGAACTAGTAGTTTATAGGAAAGGTCGTATGTATTATGTATGTTTTAAATAAACCTGAAGAAAAAATAAATTTTGAAATTAAAAATAATGCTGGATTAAAAACAATATATTTTAATAGTTTGTATAAAACAAATAATCCTATTTTGGATAAAGTTAAATGTTTATATTTTCCATGTAAACATTCTAAGGATAGTATTATTATTGTGCATGGTATGGGAGAAAGAAATTTAAAATATTTAATTTTTTATGCTAAAAAGTTTTGTGAAAATGGATATAACGTAATATTACCTATTTTACCATATCACTACGACAGGAAGGTTGATGATACTGCTTTCTTAAGTGGGTTCACTGAAGATATTGAAAAAAGATTCAACCAATCTGTAAGCGATATAATAGCTTGCTGTAGTATTTTAACTGAATTCAACATTAATACTATAAATATTTTAGGCTTTAGTCTAGGTGGAATTATTTCTGTAATCAGCAAAGCTCTTGATAACAGGATAAAAAAAGCTTCTTTTGTTGTAACAGGAGGCAATTTTGAACATATAACTTGGCACAGTATAGCTACTAAAGTTTTACGCGTCCGATATGAATCACCAGATAGTCCTTGTAATTCTAAGCTTTGTACACAGAAGCATAAGAATTTTTGTAAAATATGTAAAGATTTCAAAAGCATAGATGACTTAACAAATCTGCCAAGTTGTTTTAGGTATGATGCTTCTGTTTTTGCAGGCCTGCTCAATAAAAAAGACGTGATAATGTTTAATGCTTTGTTTGACATATTTATACCAAGAAATGCATCAAATGATTTATGGGATAAATTAAATCATCCAAAAAAATATATGCTTCCAGCCGGTCATCTTACTTCACATGTCTTTTTCAAAAAATTTATTTATAAGACAACACTAGAATTTTTTAACAGCTAATTAAATCTATCTTTAGATTCTTTATAATACTTATTAAGTTTTTGTAAATTTACTTTCCATAAATAAATAACAAAAGGAATAAAGAACAGCATTAAAATAGGCTGTTGTGACATCAATATAAAATCAAAGATACCATGCAAAATTAAAGGAGATGTTAATGACTTTCTATAATAATATCTACTTTTGTCTTGATCTACAGTAAATTTAGCCATAGAAAGATAATATCCCATAGTAACTGCAAAGAGCATATGTGCAGGAACAGATAATATAGCTCTATATAACCCTACACTTTCTACATCTGCAAATCTAAATACTACATACATAACATTTTCAACTGTAGCAAATCCTAATGCAGAAAAAACACAATATACTATCCCATCTAATTTTTCATTAAAAGCTGGGTGTTTAAAAGCTAATTTTGTTACAACAAATCTTTTCATTAATTCTTCTGAAAAACCTGCTACTACAAATGCTGTATAAAATGCTGCTACAATTCCACTAAATATATTAAACGACATAAGAAATCTTTCAATTAGAATTGTTGGTAAAATAGCTACAGCTCCTCCGAAAAATACTTTTAATAAAAGTTTAATAGGTTCTCTATCAAATCTATCTGTAAGATAAATGATAAGAGCTAATGCAATTCCGGGAGTAATTGCTGTAATAAATAAATTTACATTCATAAAATAAATAATCCTTTCAATTTATTAATAATGTTTAACTTTAATTCCTAAACATTATAATTTTTTCATTTAATAATTTATTATTTAATGCTATACTTGTATTGTTTGTAAATTAACTTAATTTATTTATATAATATTAAAACAAAATACAATATTATTCTATATACTATTTTTAGTATTTTTTTTAATATATTTTAAATTAATTAAAATACTATATTTAGCATATTGATTTACAGGAGGAATACGTTATGAACAATATTTCAAATTCAACAAAATCATATTTCGCTATGACTTTAACTTGTATATTTTGGGGATTTTCTTTTATTAGTACAAAAGTTGCATTAACATGTTTTACTCCACTTTCTTTAGCTTTTTATAGATTTTTGATTGCATCAATTATATTGTTTATTATTATAAAGTTTAAAGAACCTAATTCTAAAATGGAAAAGAAAGATTGCAAATTATTTATTTTATCTGGATTTATAGGTATCTTTTTATACTTCTTATTTGAGAATACAGGTCTTAAATACGTATCAGCTTCTTTAGGTTCTATTCTTTTGAGTACTATTCCTGTACTAGCTATGGTTTTAGATTCAATAGTATATAAGGAACCTTTTACTCTTAAAAAAATATTAAGTGTTTTAATATCTGTTATAGGAGTATGTTTTGTAGTTGGAATAAATACTTCTACTTCCTCATTTTTTTCTCTAAAAGGAATTATATTAATGTTATTAGCTTCTTTATCTTGGGTTTTATATAATTTATTTACAAAACCTTTGTACGAAAAATATACTATACTTACTATAACATATTATCAAACTTTATTTGGTACATTTTTTTTCTTAATACTACTTCCTTTTAATCCTGTAGATTGGCATAGTGTTACAATTATACCCATTTTACATGTATTATATTTAGGAGTAATTTGCTCAGCATTATCATACTTATTATACGTCTATTCTCTTGAAAAATTAGGTACAACTATATGCACTATCTTAATTAATCTGCTTCCTGTTATTACAATAGTAGCAAGTATGTTTACTTTAGGTGAAAAAATAACTTTAACTCAAGTTTTTGGAACATTTTTAATAATTTCATCTGTATTTATTATTACTGGTAGAAAAAAAAGTAAAACCTTACGTGAATTTTAGTAAGGTTTTAGAGTTTTTCCTCTCTTTTTCCACTAACATAATTACCTAAAACTTTTAGTTCTATACACTGCTTTTTTAATTCTTTTAGAAATTGTTTTGTTTTAGAATTTTGAACATTTCCTTCTGTATCTATATAAAAACAGTATTCGAAAGGTTTGTTTTGTATTGGTCTTGATTCTATCTTCAACATGTTAATATTGTTATTAGCAAAAACTTTCACTACTTCAAATAAAGCACCAGCTTTGTGAGAAGTTATCAAATATAAGCTGATTTTATCTCCATTTTCTATTACTTTTTTAGAATTAGATATTACTAAAAACCTTGTTGTATTATATTTGTTATCTTGTATATTAGATTTTAAAATTTTAAGATTATAAATCTCAGCTGCTCTATTACTTGCAATCGCTGCTTTATGCTTACAATTTTCTTTCTTTATATATTCAACACTTTTAGCTGTATCTATATAAGCTATGGGACGCATCTGTTGATTTGTTTCAAATAATTCATCACACTGCTTCAATGCTTCTGGATGAGAATATACTTCTTTTATATCTTCTTCTAAAGTTTGTTGAAGAACTATTAAATTATGCTCAACTTTAACATATTCTTCTCCTACAATATTTATATTATAGTCTTTTAGCAAATCTACAGATTTAGTAACAGTTCCTGTAGTACTATTCTCTACAGGAAGCATGCCATATTGAACTTCTCCCTTTTCTACAGCTTCTATTAATTCTTTAAATCCTTTATATGAAACAGGGTCAGCTTCTCCTTTAAAATACTTTAATACAGCTATTTCACTATATGCTCCACGTACTCCTTGGTAGCCTACTTTTACCATAGTTAAATCTCCTTAGTAACTTCATATATTTTTTTAGTATTATCAACTAATCTTTTGAAATTTTGCGGCTTTAATGATTGTGCTCCATCACATAATGCATTATCTGGGTCATTATGCACTTCTATCATTAGTCCATGTACGCCCATAGCTACTGCTGCTCTAGACAAAGGTTCCACCATATTCCATCTTCCTGTAGAGTGACTAGGATCTATAATAATTGGTAAATGTGAAACTTGCTTAATGACTGTAATAACATTTAAATCAATAGTATTTCTTAAATATGTTTCAAATGTTCGTATACCTCTCTCGCAAAGTATAACTTTTTCGTTTCCTTCTGACATTATATATTCTGCTGACATTAAGAATTCTTGTATTGTTGAAGACATCCCTCTTTTTAGCAAAATAGGCTTATTACTTTTACCTACCTTTTTAAGCAATGCAAAGTTCTGCATGTTTCTTGCTCCAATTTGGATAATGTCTGTATACTCATTAATTACTTCATAATCATTAGAATCTAATAACTCTGTCACTATAGGAAGCCCAGTAGCTTCTTTGGCTTTTCGTAAAAGTTTCAATCCTTCTATGCCTAACCCTTGGAAACTATACGGAGATGTTCTAGGTTTAAATGCTCCACCTCTGAGAAAATGTGCTCCTGCCTCTTTAACAGCCTTAGCTGTTTTAACTATTTGATCTTCAGTTTCAACAGAACACGGACCTGCTATATAAACAAGATTATCGCCACCTATTTTTGTACCTTCAACATCAATAACAGTATCATCTTTTTTAACAAATCTACTTGCAAGCTTATAAGGTTCCTGAACTCTTAATACTTTTTCAACACCCTCTTCTCTAGAAAATTTTTCTGTTTCAACTTTTTGTGTGTCACCTACTAGAGCTAGTATACTTTGGCCTTCTCCTATTGTTATCATTACTTTTAAACCTAAATTTTCTACCTTTTCTTTAAGCTTTTTTGTTTGTTCCATTTTTACGTCTTTTTTCATAACAATTATCATATAACTACCCTCCATTTAATTTTATTTTAAACGAAAAACTAATAATTAGTAAAAAGTAACATTGTATTTGTTTTACGTAGTAAAAACTCGTTACTACTTCCTCGTTTCTCGTTTTTTATATACTAGAAAAGTTTTTCTAGTATATAAAAAATAAAACCGCGAGTAATAAACTCGCGGCTTAAAATTTCTTTATTTAAGTTTATTAGCTTTTTCTAAAACATTTATTAAGTTTTACTGCAAGAGAAAAATCCAGCGCTAAAAAAGCCCCAGAAAAAGCTAAAAAAGTTATTAAAATAATTTTGTTTTGTATTTGCAAAGTTTTTATTAATTATCATTTGACATTTCTCATTTCTTTCGAATGTATTAGAAAATATTATACGTTAATCACTATTTCATGTCAACAACTTTTAAGTTAAATCTGCATATTTACCATTAACAATTTTTAGTAAACAATCTGGATTAAGCATTATTTGTATACCAATAGCCCCTCCACTAAAAATTATTTTTTCCTGAATACTAGCTGTTTCATCAATAACAGTTATGTAATTCTTCTTCATTCCTATTGGTGAACAGCCTCCTCTAACATATCCTGTAAACTTAAATAAATCTTTAGACGGCAGCATTTCAATTTTCTTTTCTTTTACTGCATTAGCGGCTTTTTTTAAATTTAGTTCAAACTCTACAGGAATACAAAATACATATATACTTTTACTATTTCCAAGAGTAACTAAAGTTTTAAAAACATAATCAGGATTATGACTAATTTTTTTTGCTACTGAAATGCCATCTATTTTTCCATCAACAATTTCATATGTTAAAACTTCATGATCTATATTTTTTGATTCTAACAATCGTATAGCATTTGTTTTTTTCATGGTCTACTCCTTCAGCAATTAATAAAAAAAATTAATAATTTCGGAAAGAACAATTTTATATAAACTAATATATTTATAAAAAGTAATGTCGCTGTTATAACACAAAACCTTACTTTTTTTGTTTTATGATTAAAGGTAGTCATACTAATTACTGTTCCAATGGCACCACCTAATAGAGATAAAGCATGTAGATGATTCTCCCTTATTCTCCACTTATGCTTTTTTGCTTTCTTCTTATCTATATAAACAGCTGTAAACGATATTATATTTATAACTGCAAAATAAATTAACATAATATTTTAATTCTCCTTATATATTATCAGTATAGTTTTATTTTTTAAAAGCAACAAGTTTGTTAATGTTCTTTCCTTCAATTACAAATTTCTCTTCATATTCTGTCATTACATTATCCTCCACATAATTACTTTTGTGAAGGTCTCTTGTTGCTAATTTTATTTGCCATCCATTTTCTTTTAGCTGTAACAATGAAAAATCAAATAAATCATTGTTATCTGTTTTAAAATGCAATTCTCCCTGTTTTTTAAGAACAACTTCATATAAATCTAAAAACTGCTTGTCCGTCAATCTTCTTTTATGATGTCTCGGTTTAGGCCAAGGATCTGAAAAATTAAGATAAATACGTTCTATACTTTTTTCCTCAAAAATTTCTAATAGCATGTCCGCATTAGAATGAATTATATAATAATTATCAGGACAATCTTTATTAATTTTTTTTATCCATCTATAAATGACTTTCGTGTCTTTTTCAAATCCAAAATAATTAATATTTGGATATAAATTAGCCATTTCTGTTAGAAATTTACCTTTACCAGATCCTAATTCTATATGTATAGGATTATTGTTATTAAAAAAATTAGTTATTTTTTTATTATATTTTTCAGGTTTTGTTATTACTTTAGGATGTTTGTTTAATATATCAAATCCATTTTCTACATGTCTAAGTCTCATAAAACTGTTCCCTTTCATTAATATTTTGCATTTTAAATTTTGAATTGATTTGCATTTTTGAATTTTGAATTTTTGAATTTTAAATTTATTTTATCACCTTTATAATTTTATTCAAATAAAAATCGAAAATTTTTATAAAAAACTATTGCATTTTAATTGTAGTTGTAGTAATATTTGCTAAGATTTTTAATAATATTTAATCTATTGTATTTTTTGAAAAAATAAGAAATTTCAGGAGGTATATTTATGGGTATTTTTGAAATTAGTGGTATAGCGTTGTATATAGTAATTTTCTTTGCTAAAATCATTGAAGTATCTATTTCAACTTTAAGAATTGTTTTAGTAAGTAAGGGAGAAAAATTAGTCGGTGCTATTTTAGGTTTTTTTGAAGTACTTATTTGGTTACTTGTAGTAAATTCAGTTTTACAAAACATCACTCAAGATCCGTTTAAAGTATTAGTATACTGTTTAGCATTCTCTGTTGGTAATTATATAGGTGTACTACTAGAATCTAAATTGGCAGTAGGCTTATCTTCTCTTCAAGTAATAGTAAAAGGTGGAAATGGTTCCGAGCTTGCCTCCCTACTTAGAGATAATAACTTTGGTGTTACAATAATAGAAGGTCAAGGTAAAGAACAAAAAAGAGAAATTTTATTTATACATCTTAAAAGAAAAAGAATTGATGAAGTTGTAAAACTCATTCAATCCACAGTGGAAAATGCAGTCATAATAGTTAATGAGACTAAAATTGTTAAAGGTGGTTACATTAAAAAATAAAAATAACTCACATTTTTCTTTCAGATTGCTGATACTGTCAACAATCTGAAAGGTTTAAAAAATTTGAATATCTACATACACCATGGGAATAATAACTTTGTGGTGATTTTATGAAAAAGAAAAAAACAGTATTAATTACAGGAGCAAGTAGTGGAATAGGTTTTTTTTTAGCAAAAGAATTTGCTATGAATTATTATGATTTAGTCATAGTTTCTAAAGATAAAGAAAATTTAAAAAATGCAAAAGATAGCTTATCTAAATTAGCAAATGTTGAAATGTTTGCAAGAGATTTAACTATAAAAGAAAACATAGATAATTTATATAAATTTATAAAACTAAAGAAAATTGACATTGATGTTCTTGTTAACAATGCTGGATTTGGCACTTATGGGCCATTCAATGAAACCTCTTTAGAAAAAGAACTTGATATGATACAATTAAATATTTCTGCTATAGTTCACTTAACTAAATTAATTACTAACGATATGATAATAAAAGGAAATGGTAAAATACTAAACGTATCATCTACAGCAGCGTTTCAACCTGGTCCAAATATGGCTGTATACTTTGCAACAAAATCTTTTATATTATCTTTTTCGTCTGCTTTAACAGTTGAATTGAAACCTCATAATATTCAAGTAACTGCTTTATGTCCCGGACCAACTAAAACTAACTTTATTTTAAAATCTGAGCATTGTGGTGAAACAAGAATATTTAAAAATTTGTTATCGCCTCAAAGAGTTGCTAAGGAAGGATTTGAAGCTTTAGAAAACAATGAAATGGTTCATGTTGTAGGTTCTAAAAATAAACTCCTATCTATACTACCTAAATTCTCTCCAATAAAAATGTCAACTAAAATAAGTAATTATTATTTGACAAAAATAGACCATAAAAACAGTTGAAAAATTACAGCTAATAGTTTATAGTTAATAGAAGTTTTACTTACGAAAATAATATAAGATAAAAGTTAAGAGTTTATAAATTACTAGTTTTATTTAACAACTATTAACTATTTACTTACTAATTTAGGCGAAGAATCACAAATTTAACAACCGTCTAATTTAATAATTATTAAGGAGGGAATAAGTATGAACTATAAAAAACTAATTACAGAAAGAAAATCCGTAAGAGATTATAAAAAAACTAAAGTTTCAGAAAAAATTATTAATGAAATTTTACAATATTCTACGAACTGTGGAAAATTAATTAGTACAATAGAAAACGAAATAATAATAAAAGATAACAATGAGGACAAAGTGTTTGATAAATTAAATGGTACTGCTGGTTACTTAGGAAGAATGATTGAAGCACCTCACTATTTGATTATACTATCAGATAAAAATGAGTATCATATAGAAAACACAGGTTACTTAGGTGAAAAAATACTACTTAAAGCATTTAATCTAGGAGTAAATTCTTGTTGGATTACTTTTCCAAATAGTGACATAATTAAAGAAAAACTTAATATAACTACTGATAAAGAAATATGTGCATTGATTGCATTAGGATATGATGCAAATAAAACAAAAATAATAAATCCAATACAAGTTGGTGAAAATTATTCTAAATCAGAAATTGATGTTGTAAATGACAATACCTCTTTTAGATACAAGATTCAAGATATTGTTTATTATAAAGAATGGGATAACAATGCAGATCTTTCTGATTTAAAGAAAATGGGACTACTAGAAGCACTACATTATGCTAGAATGGCTCCATCTACATTAAACAGACAGCCTTGGAGATTTATACTTGATGATGGTATGCTTATTCTTACAATTAGAGATGATGAAAATACTAGTGAATATGAAGAAAAAATTGATTCAGGAATATCAATGCTGTATTTTGAATTAATAGTTGACCAAACAATTTTTGATTTAAGTTGGAATATGGGTAAACCTGATAAAGAATATAATGTACCTGAAAACTACAAAATAGTAAGTTATTGCAATATTTAATATTAAATTAATATAGAAAAGATTCCAAAATAACATTTGGAATCTTTTCTATTTCTAAACCAATATTTTCTTAATCTTTACTTAACAAATGCACCATAAATGGCTTTTATTGCTTTCTCAAAATCTTTATTTTCTACGCCTACAATTATGTTTATTTCACTAGAACCCTGATCTATCATTCTAATATTTACATCATTTTCACCTAATGCAGTAAAAAGCTTACCTGCAACGCCTTTTTTATAAACCATATTTCTACCAACTGTAGCTACCAGACCCATGTTTTCATATATTTTAACCGATGTAGCATTGCATTTAATTTTTATTTGTTCTACTATATCGTGAAGATACTGTTCAATATCCTCACTTGAAATAACAATTGATACACTATCTATACCAGAAGGTATATGCTCTATACTTATATTCTTTTCTTCAAAAATTTCTAGTACTTTCTTTATGAAACCAACTTCATTTGCCATATGTTCCTTATGAATTGCAATTACAGTAAAATTCTTTTTACCTGCAATTCCTGTAATGACTTGATTTTTTGAATCGTCTGAATCTTCACCGTCTATAATAATAGTACCTCTATTATCAGGATTATTTGTATTTCGTATATTTATTGGTATACTCGCATCTCTTACAGGGAATATTGCTTCATCATGGAGTACTGTTGCACCCATATAAGAAAGTTCCCTTAGCTCTCTATATGTTATCTTATTTATCTGCTTTGGATTATCAACTATTCTTGGATCAGCCATCAAAAAACCCGACACATCCGTCCAGTTTTCATATATATCAGCACCTATTGCTTTAGAAATAATAGAACCTGTAATATCAGAACCTCCTCTAGAAAAAGTTTTAATTTTTCCATTTTCCAGTATTCCATAAAATCCTGGTATAACAGCTTTTTTATGTTTATTTAACATTTCTACTATTTTATTATTAGTTTTTTCAAAATCTACTTGACCATTATAATTAAAAAATATTATATCTTTTGCATCTACAAAATCATATCCTAATAATTCAGCCATTATTATTGCATTAAGATATTCACCTCTGCTTACCAGATAATCAATATTCACATCATCATTAATATTAGATTTTATATCATCTAAATAATAATTAATATCTATGTCTAATCCCAGTTCTTCTATTATACCTTGATATCTCTTTGCGATAATATTGAAAACTTGTTCATAAGGTACAGAATACTTAATATGAGCATGACATAAATAAAGTAAATCTGTAATCTTATTATCTTCACTATGCCTTTTTCCAGGAGCTGAAACAACAACATATCTTCTACTTTTTTCCGCCTCTATAATATCTTTAACTTTCTTAAATTGACAAGCATCTGCTACTGAAGAACCTCCAAATTTTGCTACTTTTAACAATCTACAACTCTCCCCCTTCTATCAGTCGGCAATATTAACAATGCTACCATAATCAAATATAGTTGTCAACAATTTTAACACATATGTATGCATAAATCCCACAAAAAATTTAATAGTGTACTACTCGGTGCAAGTAATTTACAAGAAATAATATATTTCTTTTCTCTACTTAAGTTGATAATTATTACTCAATTTCTTATCTTTGTCTTTTAAAGACTTCCAATATTAATAAAACAAGATCCTTCGACTCCATTTCATTGCGCTCATGATGACAAATGCTTTGCGGTAAGTAAAGCCACCATTAATTCTCATTTCATATTGCTTTACGTTAGTAAAGCTACCATGTTACTAGTTTATCGTTCCTCGTTACTCATTTAGTTTTATCTTTTATCTTTTATATTCATAAACTCTGTATAAATATATTATGTTTAGCTTAATAATTTTGTTAATTTATTTTAAACAAATACCCAATTATTCTTTATTATTAGCATATTTTAGTGGTATAATACAACTATTAAATTTTATGAGTTATTTATTTAAATTTAATTTTAGCTTAAGAAAAGTATACTATAATATAAAAAATGTAAATTAAAATGCACAAAGTAAAATGAAAATTAAATATTGACTATAACGAAAATAGAGAATTGGAATTTACTTATTATGAAAAAAATTGTTATTAAAATAATATATATTATAAGCTGTATATTATTAATTAATGTAATTTTATATTTATGTTCGAATAATATAGAATCTGTAGAATATGTTTATTCACAAAATATATATTTAAAAATAGTATCTGTTTTAAGTAGTTTTTTTAGTGTTTTTCCTTTTTCTACAGGTGAAATTTGTATTATTATATTATTTCTAGTCATAATTATCAAATTAATATTTATAATAAAGGATTTTTCAATAAAAAGACTAATTAATTATATATTTAATATATGCATTATTATATTTACATTTCAGCTTATATTTTGGTGTTTCTGGGGTATAAACAATTATAGATATAGTTTAGACAAATTAGCAGGGCTTGAAGTTAGTCTTCCTTCAACAAATGAATTAAAGGAAGTATGTGATTATCTCACAGATAAAACAAATGAACTAAGGTCTCATATGCCTGAAGATGAACAAGGTATAACGTTCATTCCTGAAAATTACAAATATATATTTGACAACAGTGAATTAGTTTATTCCTATTTATCTGAAATTTATGATTTTATTCCTAAAGGAAATTTTAGTAAACCAAAGCCAATGTTAGCTTCTGAAATAATGTGTAAATTAAATTACACTGGTATATATAACCCTTTTACTAATGAAGCTAACATAAATATTAATCAACCCCAATTTAAAATACCATTTACTGTTTGCCATGAAATGGCACATCAAAGAGGTTTTGCACGAGAAAATGAAGCTAATTTTATATCATTTTTAGCTTGTATTAACAGTAATGATAAATATTTTGAATATTCTGGTTATGTATCAGCTCTTATATATTGCACTAATGCACTATATTCTGACAATAAAGACATGTATAGAGACGTAGCAGCAAACTTTTCCGATAATTTATTAACTGATTTAAATTATTTGAGTGCATTTTGGTTACAATATAAGGGTAAAACTGCTGAAATTGGAAGTAAAAACAACGATAGATTTCTTAAATCTACCAATCAACCTGAGGGTATAAAAAGTTATGGTTTAGTTGTTGACCTAATAATTGCTTATTATAAAGATAAGAATGTAATTTAACTCAGTATAAGAAAAAAATTTTATTGAATATTTTATTATAAAGTAATAATTCAACTAAGTAAACTTTAGTTGAAAAGTAAATTTTGTTATGATATATTTAAATATGCTTTTTAGGAGATGATATTATGATGTGTTCAGTATGCAAGAAAAACGTTGCAGTTATATATGTAAATAAACTAGTTGATGGTAAAATGCAAACACTTGGATTATGTATACCTTGTGCCAAAAAGCAAGGACTTGCTCCAATGCAGCAAATTCTTAATCAAAGTGGGCTTAAACCTGAAGATTTTGAAAATATAAATAATCAGCTTTCTGAAATTATGGATGATATAGATTTAGAACAGATCGCTGAAAATACTAATAATACAAATAATGAAGGTGAAGGTAATAATAACGAAATAAATTCAATAATGAATCTTATGAATTCAGCTTTTTCTGGTCTTAAAAACAGTGGAAATAAAGAATTTCAACCTGAGGGAAATGAAAAAAAGGATACAGGAAAAGGCGGAGCAAGAGTTAAAGAAAAAATCAAGAAAAGAAAAAGAAAATATCTAGACACTTACGGGATAAATCTTACAAATCAAGCAAAATTAGGAAAAATCGACAGAATCATAGGAAGAGAAAGAGAAATTGATAGAGTTGTACAAATTTTAAACAGACGTGCTAAAAACAATCCAGTTTTAATAGGAGAACCGGGAGTAGGAAAAACAGCTATAGCCGAAGGACTTGCTGTACGAATTGTTGAAAAGCAAGTTCCAGTAAAATTATTTAATACAGAAATATACCTTTTAGACCTTACTTCTGTAGTAGCTGGAACTCAATTTAGAGGACAATTTGAATCTAGAATGCGTGCTATATTAGATGAAGCCAAAAAAAGCGGCAATGTAATACTTGTAATAGACGAAGTTCACAATATTGTAGGAGCAGGAGAAGCAGAAGGCGGAGCTATGAATGCCGCTAATATACTAAAACCAGCACTTGCTAGAGGTGAAGTACAAATAATTGGTGCAACTACTTTAGATGAATATAGAAAACATATAGAAAAAGATACTGCTTTAGAAAGAAGATTCCAGCCTGTAGTGGTTGATGAACCTTCTATAGAAGAATCAATTGAAATATTGCAGGGAATTAAAAATTACTATGAAAATTACCATAAGGTTAAAATAACTGATGAAGTTATAAAAAATGCTGTAAAAATGTCAGAAAGATATATAACTGATAGATTTTTACCTGATAAAGCTATTGACGTAATTGATGAAGCAGGATCAAGAGCAAACCTTAAAAACAAAGGATTAGTTGAACTTGAAGCATTGAAATTAGAGCTTGTCAAAATACGCAAAGATAAAGAAGATGCAGCTCAAAATGATGAATACGAAAAAGCTGCTGATTGCAAAATGAACGAAATTAAAGTTGAGAAAAAAATTAATGCATTAAAAAAACAGTGTGAAGAAGTATATCTTACTACAGAAGATATAGCTTATGTAATAGAAGCTTGGACTAAAATACCTGTTCATAAAATTACTGAAATTGAAGCTGAAAAATTACTGAACCTTGAACAAAGACTTCATAGACGTGTCATAGGACAAGAAAAAGCAGTAGAAAGTATTGCACGAGCTATAAGAAGAAATAGATCAGGATTTAGAATGAAGAAAAAACCTTCATCATTTATATTTGTTGGTCCTACAGGTGTAGGTAAAACGGAATTAGCTCGTACATTAGCTTATGAGTTATATGAAAATGAAGAAGCTATGATAAGACTTGATATGTCTGAATATATGGAAAAACATACTGTTTCTAAACTAATAGGAGCACCTCCGGGATATGTAGGCTTTGACCAAGCTGGATTCCTAACTGAAAAAATAAGAAGACATCCTTATTCAGTAATCCTTCTTGATGAGATAGAAAAAGCTCATCCTGATATATTTAATATACTTCTTCAAATACTTGAAGATGGAAGACTTACTGATAATCAAGGAAGAACTGTAAATTTTGAAAACACAGTTATTATAATGACATCTAATGCAGGTACTAATAAAAGAGCAAATAAAATAGGATTTGGAAACAAAGATTATGAAGCATTAGAAGCAAAAGTTCAAGATGCACTTAAAAATGTATTTAGACCTGAATTTCTTAACAGAGTTGATGAGACCATAGTATTTAGTGAATTAACTAAAGAACAGCTGAACCAAATTATAGATCTTATGTTAAAAGAAGTTGTTACTGAAGCAAAATCAAAACATATAACTATTATTGTACAGGATGATGTTAAGGAACTAATTCTTAAAAAAGGATATCAGCCTAAATACGGAGCAAGACCTTTAAGAAGAACTATACAAAGATATATTGAAGATGAAATATCTGAAGCATACCTCAAAGGAGATATTAAAGAATACGATGAAGTAATTTTGAGTATGAAAGAAGAAAAAATTGAATTGAATATTTCTTCTCAACAAGCTTTAGATAGTTAAAGGAGATAAAATGTCAAATAGAAGTAGGTATTATAATAACTATAAAGTATTGGCTGAAAGCTGCATAATGGAAGATGATTTAAAGAAAGCTTTAACATTTTATGAAAAAGCATACGAATATATGGATGAAAACAAAGATATAGATATGATGCTTGATATGGCAATGCTTTATTATGAATTAGAAAAGATAGATGAAGCACATGATTTATATCAGGAAATACTCGAATTTGATGTAGATGAAGCAAGAGCATATTTTGGACTAGGTATACTATATCAAGATTGCCAAAATTACAATAAAGCTGTTTTGTATTTTTCAAAATGCGTTGAAATTGACCCAGAATACCAAAAAGCTTATTTTTTCTTAGCAGGTGCATATTATCATATAAATGACATACCAAACACTATAAAAAGTTATAATGATTCACTAAATCTGAATCCAACTGATTATTGGTCATTAATAAATTTAGGTTCAATTCATGAAGAAGAAAAAGAATATGATAAGGCACTAGAACTTTTTAACCAAGCTAAGGAATCCAATCCTGAACATAACATATCTTATTTTAACATAGGTGTAGTTATGTATAGACTTGAAAAAAACAAAGAAGCTGAGAAGTGTTTTTTTGAATCAATGGAACTTAATCCATATCATGAAGAAAGTTATTTAAATCTTGGTTTGTTATATAAAAGTGAAGAAAAATATGAACAAGCTATATCTATTTTAGCAAAGGGAATAGAAATAAGCCCTAAAGTAGCTAATTTGTACTATAACAAAGCATGCTGTCATGTTCTGAAGGAAGAATATGAACAAGCTATTGAAGATTTAAAATCAGCTTTAGACATAGATCCATCGTTAATTGATTACATTTTAGAAGATTCAGAATTAGAAGAACTTCATAAACTAAGATCTTTTCGAAGATATTTTATTAGGCCTGTTTCACGTTGAAACAGGCCTTTATTTATAATTTTAACTTCTTTGATACTTCTCCAGCTGCAAAAGGTATTAGAGATATCATAAATGCTATTAGTAGCTGTGAGCCTGATAATAAATGTATACCAAATATATTTCTTAAAAACGGTACAAATAGTAATACTGCTGTAAATCCATAAGATGCTGCTACTGAAATATTTAGAAATTTGTTTCCAAATAATCCAATCTTAAATAATGATTGAGTTTCTGATCGTCCAGAGAAAGCTCTCAACAGCTCACCGCTTATAAGTGTTAAAAAAGCAAATGTATTAGCTAATTTTGGGTCTATGCTGTAACCATATCTATACGAAATAAGAGCTGCACCTGCTAAAGCTATACTTTGAAATATTATTCCTATTTTCATATGTTTATCAACTATAGGCATATTAGGATCTCTTGGAGGAGCATTCATTACATCATCTTCCTTTCCCTCAAGACCGAGTGCAAATGCAGGGAGAGAGTCTGTTATTAAGTTTACCCATAATAATTGTATAGGTAAAAGTGGAGAACCCCATCCGAGAAGCATTGAAATAAAAATCATTATTATTTCACCAATATTACATGATATAAGAAATCCAACAAATTTTCTAATATTAGCAAATATTACTCTTCCTTCTTCAACAGCTCCAACTATACTGACAAAGTTATCATCAGTTAATATCATATCAGCTGCTTCTTTTGAAACATCAGTACCGGTTATTCCCATTGCTATACCTATATCTGACTTTTTAAGAGAAGGGGCATCATTTACTCCATCTCCTGTCATTGCTGCTATTTCACCATTTTGTTTTAAAGCACTGACTATTTTAACCTTATGTTCTGGAGAAACCCTAGAAAATACATTAACAGTTTTCACTTTTTCTATAAAATCCTCATCAGTCATTTGATCTATTTGATTTCCAGTAACAGCTTCTGTTTCCTTATCTAAAAGTCCAATTTCCTTTCCTATTGCCGAAGCAGTAATAGCATTGTCGCCAGTAATCATTACTACTCTGATACCTGCTGATTTACATTTTTTAATTGCATGTTTCACTTCTTCTCTAGGAGGATCTATCATTCCCGATAATCCTGTAAAAACTAGGTTGTTTTCCTCCTCCTCAATTTTCCATTGCCCATTCTCATTTTTAAGTTCCTTATAAGCATACGCTAAAACTCTTAGTGCTTCTTTTGACCATTTATCATTAATTTCCTTTATACTATTTTTGTAATCTTCTATATTTTTTTCTTGCCCATCAATTATTATTTTTGTACAATTAGCTATAATTGAATCGGGTGCTCCTTTAGTAAGCATTATGTATTTTCCATCTATATTATGTAATGTTGACATCATTTTTCTTTCTGAATCAAAAGGATATTCTTCTAGTCTTGGATACTTTTCTTTCATTTCTTTACGATTTAGTCCACCTTTTGCACCTAATACAAGCAGTGCTCCTTCTGTTGGGTCTCCAATTATTCCTTCATCATCAATCTTTAGTTCTGAATCATTACAAAGTACTGCTGCTGATAAAAGCATATTAATTTTCTTAGGGGCATAATTATCACCTATTCTACCATCAATACTATATCCATTTCCGGTTACATTTAATTCATCTTTCCCATCAAATACTTTTTTTACATTCATTTTGTTCTGTGTTAGTGTACCTGTTTTATCAGAACATATGATAGTCGTACTGCCCAGAGTTTCAACTGAACTAAGATTCTTAGTTAAAACATTTTTCTTAACCATTCTCTGCATTCCAATAGCAAGTATAACCGTTACTATAGCAGGTAATCCTTCTGGAACAGCAGCTACAGCTAAACTTATTGAAATCATGAAAATTTCCATCAGTTTTATTTCTTGTATATAACCTAATACAAAGACCGCTAAACATACTGCTATACAAGCTATACCCAGCATCTTACCTAGTTTTTCAAGTTTCTTTTGTAGAGGTGTCTGTTCTTCTTCATGTTCTAACATCTTTGCTATTTTACCAAACTCAGTATTCATACCTGTAGCAGTTACTACACCTTTTCCTCTTCCATATGTAACTACTGTACCCATATATGCTAAATTAACTCTCTCTGACAGAGGAACATCTTGTTCCAATATGTTTTTTGAATTTTTTTCAACTGGTACAGATTCTCCTGTTAATGCTGATTCTTCAATTTTAAGATTAACAGTCTCAATCAATCTTAAATCAGCTGGTACAAAACTACCTGCTTCTAATAAAACTATATCTCCGGGAACCAAATTTGATGATTCAACTTCTATTATATTTCCATCTCTTAGAACTTTTGCATTTGGTGATGACATGTTTCTGAGAGCTTTTACTGCATCTCCTGCACTTTTTTCCTGCTTAGCACCAATTACTGAGTTCAATAATATAATTACAAGAATGACTAAGCCTTCTGTACTTTCTCCTATGCTTATTGATATAACAGCAGCAGCTATCAAAATTGCTATAAGTACGCTTTTAAACTGATTTAAAAATAATTTTAAAAAACTATCTTGTTTACCTTCTTTTAGCCTGTTTTCACCATAATCTAATAATCTTTCGTTAACTTGCTTATTAGATAATCCTTTTTCTTCGTTAGTCTTAAGTATTTGAATAATTTCTTTTTTGTCCTTTTCATGCATTAGTATACATTCCTTTCAATAAACATATGTTAAACTATTTTATTATTATATCACAATTACTACTATTTTATATTTTATTCTCCCAACTTGTAGGTTAACAGAACAAGTTTAAATATAGTATCACGCTATAAGTTGTACTTCATTAAGACATTTTTTGCATCATTTTAAATTAATTCTTGCGAATTTGTTTGTTTAGCTTGAATATATTTTAGTATTTGCACTATTAAATTATATTTCTATTATGCATAGTTTTATTACTCTGTTTCATTTTTAAATGATTAATAATATAATTTTAAAAATTTTTAAATTATTTTGCAATTTATATTTGACATCTTGCATGAACAATGTTATAATATTATCATAAGAATTATATAGGAGGTACTTATATTGAAAAAAGAAATGAAAGATATGAAAAACAACATTGCAAAATTAAGCTTTAAGACATGCGGAAGTGTTACTTGTATTCATAATATAGATAATAAATGTATGTTAAAAGAATGTGAATTATACGAAAGAGATTTAAAACAAGAACATTAATTAAAATCGTCAGACTAGATACTGACGATTTTTTTATATACATATTATTTATATTATACCATTTTAACGTATATCTCTACAAAACTTAGATCAAATTGTGTTGCGGAACTTTTTTTATTTTTTTTATTTTCTTACTAATATTTATAAAATGAACAAAAAAGTACTGTAGGTTAATTTTACTATGCATATTAGTCTTTTAATTTATATTCAACCAATTTGTTAAACAACTGTCTTCTACTTATCTTCATAAGTTTTGCAGCTTTAGTAATGTTATTATCACATAATTTGAGAACATTACTTATATACTTAATTTCAAACTGTGTTTTAGCTTCTTTATAGGGAATAATTTTTTTATTTATATTAATATTATCATCTTCTATTTCGTTAAAATTACCATCAAATTTATTTAGTCTTAATACTCCATCTTTTGAGAGTACTACCATTCTTTCTATAATATTTTTTAATTCTCTAACATTACCAGGATAATTATAATTTAATAAAAATCTTTCTGTTTCACTATCTACTCTCTTTACATCTTTTTTCATTTCATTGCTAAAATGTGTAATAAAAAATTTTTCCATTCCTTCAATATCTTCTTTTCTTTCTCTTAAAGGTGGTATTTCAATAGTTATAGTATTTATTCTGTAAAAAAGGTCTTCTCTAAAATTACCTTTTTCAATTTCTACTTTCAAATCTCTATTAGTAGCTGAAATAAGCCTAAAATCTACATCTATTTGTTTACTAGAACCTACTCTTTCTATTTTCTTATTATCTAAAACACGCAGTAGCTTTATTTGTGTTCCATGAGACATTTCACCTATTTCATCTAAGAAAATAGTACCTCCTCCAGCTTCCTCAAACCTACCTATACGTTTAGATGTTGCACCTGTAAATGACCCTTTTTCGTGACCAAACAATTCTGATTCTAACAAATTATCAGATATAGCTTGACAATTTATTGGTACAAAAATCATGCCTGATCTATCACTTTTATCATGAATTAAATTAGCCATTATTTCCTTGCCTACTCCTGACTCTCCAGTAAGTAGTATATTGCTATTAGTTTTTGAAACAGCATCTACATAATCTAAAACTTTTCTCATTTTTGAACTTTTTGTTTGATATAGATAAAGCTTTGCATTTATATCATTTTTAGCCATGTTATTCTTAGCTTGTAGTTTTATTAATCTTTTTGCTTTATCTATTTCTTTTAATAATTCTTCAGGATTTCTACTCTTTATAAAATACCCTAAAGCACCAATTTTCATTGCATTAACTGCACTTTCAACACTACCATAACCGGTTACAATAATAACTTCTATAGAATCTTTGTATGCTTTTTTTATTTCTTTTAATAAATAGATTCCATCTTTACCTGGCATTATTATATCCGATAAAACTATAGGATAATATTCACGCTCTAACATTTCTAGTGCTTCAGTAGTATTTCCTGCTTCACCTACTAAAAATCCTTTAGCTTCTAATAACATTCTATACGTTTCTCTATACTCTATTTCATCATCAACTATCAGTATCTTTGTCGATTTATTCATTTGCATCATCCTCCATATCAAATGGTAAGTATATTTCAAACAATGTTTTTACATTTGGCTTACTACTAACAGATATTTCACCATTTAACTTTTTAACTTCATTGTACACTATATATAAGCCAAGTCCAGTACCTTTTCCGGGTATCTTAGTAGAATAAAAAGGATTAAAAATCTTTTCCATTTCATTTTCAGGTATTCCAATACCTGTATCCTCAATCTTTAGTATTATACCGTAGTCTTTTGTATTGACACTTATTTTTATTTTTCCATCTTTATCTATTGCATCAATTGAGTTTGAAATTAAATTAATAATTATATGCTTCAATGATTCTTTATTTGTATAGAATCTAAGATTTTCATCGCAATCCAATTGGCACTCAATATTACGATTCATTAGTGTTTTATTTTCAAGTTCTAGTATTTTTAAAAAGAACTCATTTAAATTAATCCAACCTTTTGTATCATCTGTCAGTCTAGAAAATTCAAGTAAGTTTTCAATTATTCTATTAGCTCTTACAACGGAAGAGTCTATATAATCCAACGACTTTATTGCCTTTTTTTCTTTTAGTATTTCTCTCATAATAAAACTGTGATTTCTTATTATACCAAGTGGATTTCTTATTTCATGACCCATGCCTGCAGCTAACTGTCCTATTGCAGCCATTTTATTTGCTTGAAGAATCTGTCTCTCTGATATTTTTTCTTTTGTATTATTTTGAATTATAACTAAAACATTATTTAATTTTTCTGAAGTATCATTTAATGGATATGTTCGTATCATATAATATTGATTGTTACTTATGATTTCTTTTTCAAAATTTCTTTCTTGTTGTATAGTTAATTTAATCATATTTAATACACTATTCTCATTAAATCCTTTATAAATTTCTCTACAGTGCTTATGTATAACCTCTTCTTTTGTATAGTTTAAAAAATCTAAAAATGATTTATTTATATTAACAACTTTTAAATTTAAATCTATCAAAGTTAAATATTCTGTCATACCATTGAAAATTATTAGCAATTCGTTTTTGCTGTTAATAACTTCTTTGGTTCGCTTTTCTACCTGTTGTTTTAGTGAATAGTTCCATATACTCATACTTATCAATATTAGTACTAATATTCCACCAATAATAAAAACAAGTATTATGATATCAGTATAATCTTTTACTTGAACAATAGGTGTTGAAATGCCAAACCATTTCTGCTGTATGCTTTCCAGTTGATCAGTTTTTTCTATGGCCGCAATTCCTTTGTTAAGTATAGTAACAAGTCTAGGCTTAGATTTTGGTACAGAAAAAACAACTTCATTCTCATATAGGGGATCTTCTATTATTCGTAATAAAGACTCATAATTTTTACTTTTTATTTGATATAAAACAACTGGCTCATCACCAGCTACTGCATCTACTTTTCCATCTACTAATAATTCAATCGCTTCTTCTATATCATTTACATAAGTTAATTTAATAGAAGGATAGGTATTTAGTAAGTATTCATTAACGTAATCACCTTTTTGCGTGGCAAGCGATATATTATTTATATCATCAATTTTCACCCCATCTCTTCTTTCAACTAAAACTGCCCTCAAAGTATATATTGGCTTTGAAAAAAGAAAATGTTTCTCTCTTTCTTCACTTCTAAACATATCGCATATATCAGTCTTTCCTTCTAAAAGACTAGTAAGTGCATCCTCCCAAAGCAGTGGATGTAATTCAATATTCACTCCTAACTCTATAGATAAAAGATTGATATAATCTACAACTACACCTTTATACTGATTATCTGCTTTATCAACAAATCTTAATGGTGGCGCATTTTTATCTGCTCCATATATTAAAGCACCTTGTTCTTTTAACCACCTTCGTTCTTCAACTGACAATACATCTTTTTCTTTATTAGAGCTTGAAATAATATTTTCATCATTAACGTACATGAATAATACTATAATTAATAATATAAATATTATTCCAAATATTATATACCTTCTTTTATTTATTCTCATACCTTACCTCACAAATACAACTAGACATAATAATAATAGCAGAATAAAAAAGTTATTACAACTTAATGGAAAACTAAATTGCTTTAAAATAAATAATCCGTTATGATGTTATAGTTACCATAACGGATTATTTTATAACTTATATTAAGCCACTTTATTAGCTTTTTCTTTTATTTTATCCATATTATCATTTCTTCCTATTCCAAGGAATATACTTATTAGCATAATAGCCAATAATGCGTAAGCATAAAATACAAACGGTGTAATTTCTAAAGCGCTAAGAGGATGAATACTATCTCTTGTAAATCCAATAGTATATATTATAGCCGGAGTCCATGGTAAAGAATATACTAATGTACATGAAGTCGCATCTAGTAAGTTTGCTGTTCTATAAGGACTAATTCCAAATTTTCTAGACAAAGGTTTTGCAAATGAAGCTCCTACTGCTAGTATCGCTGGAGCATTTAATCCCATAATGGCTGAAAGTGCCATAGTCATACCTGCAATTGAAAATTCAGCACCTTTAGGTCCTTTTGCTATTTTGCCAAGTACTTCAAGAAGCTTAACATCTCCATGACCAGCTCTCATTATTGCTATTGAACCAAATAATAGTAAAGCTAAAATTACCACTTGAATCATACTGTTTATACCAGTATATATTACACCATCCACAGTTCTATCTAATCCTGAACCAACAACTCTAAACAAAGCTTGTTTTGTAACTTCTTGTCCAGGATCTATCTGTATAAAGTCTATCAATCCAGCAAAAACTGCTGTAGCACCAGCCAATACAATTCCTACAGTAGTCGCAATAATTATATTCCCAGTTTTAACTGCTATCCATATAGTTATAGCAACTGGAACCAACATTATAAGTGCTATTTTACTATATTCTATTGCTTCTATTCCTACACTTTTTCCTTTATAAGTCATCCCTACAATTATAATACCAATTACAGTAACTACGGCTGCAACTAGTGCATATTTAAGTCTTGATTTTACAACACCTGGAACATCAACATCCTGTGAAGTAGCAGAACAAATCGTAGTATCAGAAACAGGTGCTAAGTTGTCTCCAAACGCTCCACCAGATACTATTGCTCCTGCTAACAATGCTGGATGTGCACCTAAGGCTACTCCTGCTGGATAAAGTACTCCCATACCTGCTGCAATAGTTCCGAATCCAGTACCTGAAGCTGTTGCAAATATAGCAGATGCGAAAAATGATATTATTATAAATGCCGTTCCACCTATTCCTATTGATGCAGCTGATCCTGCAATACCACCTGCAAGACCTGATTCTCTAAGTATTCTTGAGAATACACCTGCAAATATCCAGCAAACAACAGGAATAATTGCTTCTTTACTTGCCATACCGTTAATAATTACTTCACTGTAAATTTTCTTATCTTTTGCAAAAAAGAATGCTACAACAAGAGCCATAAATGCTGGTATCCATAAAGCTCCGTTTGAAATAGATCCACCTACAAAAGTTGTTAATACAATTAGTACAATAAATACTATGAATGGAATAAATGACATCCATTCTCCTCCATAAAATTCCAACTTTCTACTTTCGTTATTCATTGTTTTCCTCCCTTAATAATTATATTATTACTTACCTACTTAATTTTATCGCAAAATCTATGCCAATTAAGTATGAGCATACCCACTCAATCCCGTCCTTTACAAAACTCGTTTTTATATACTAACAAGAGAACTTAACCAGTATATATTAAAAGATTTTATTTTGCTACGAAAAAAAATGCCAGGAAATATATTTCCACGTGGAAAACAATTTCCTGGCTAAATTAGACAATTTTTTATTGATTTAACTGGTCAATAATCCCAACAACTTTATTTTTAGGTAAATTTACATCTTTAGCAATATAATCAATATCATCTGAATTGAGTTCAACTGCAGTATTATTCTTAACTGCATTTTTTATATATGAGGTTTTTAATTTCAATAAGTCTACATCTATTGCAGATATTTGGTCTATTGATTCTGGTATAACTATTGTTTTACCAGGTATATTCCCTTTGGGATCACCTATAGAAATTTCAATACCATTTTCACGAGCAAATGTAAGCTGTGGTATTGGATGCTTTCCAGCGCCAGTATATTCAGTTTCTTGTACTACTACTATTTGATTCTCATCCATTTCTTTTGCTAAAGAAATTGCAGCAGCTAAAGATACATTTCCAGCAGGTCCTCTTTCAATACCTTCAAGCTGAGCTAGCAACTCTGTTACATAGAAAACTTCTCCTTGAGTAACTGTAACATATCTATCCATATATCTTAATACTCTGGCAGCATTCCGTGGTACATCTGCACGATCTGGCCAAGAAGCAAAAGGAATACCAAATCCAGTATGCCCTGTTGTGAAAGATTTTCTATTAAAATCTTTGTCTGACGCCATGTGTAAACCTTTTAAGTCTACTGAAGCACCTACTACATTACAGTTAGTAACTCCTGCTTTTATTAATCCTCTTGCAGTTCCAGTTAAATTACCTCCACCAGCATGAGTAGCAACTACAGCATCCGGATATTTTCCTTCCATATCCATCATCTGATTAGCAATTTCATAACCTAGTGTCTCAACACCAGCTATTCCAAAAGGAGTATATAAAGAAGCATTGAAATATCCTGTTTCTTCTAATATTTTTAAGAAAGTATAAAAAAGTTCAGGACCAACTGTAAGCTGAATAACCTCTGCGCCAAAAGATTCACATTTACGTGCTTTTTCTATAATTTCAGGCTGACCTTTCTTTTTAGAATCATATACTTCTTGGACTATTATACATTTTAATCCTCTTTGTGCTGCTTGTGATGCAACTGCTGCTCCATAGTTTCCACTTGTTGCAGCAATAACTCCTTTATAACCTAGCTTTTGTGCATGATACACAGATATAGCAGCTCTTCTAGCTTTAAATGAACCAGAAGCATTTGCAGCTTCATCTTTTATAAAAACTCTTGCTCCTTTCCCCTTTTCAGAGCATTTTTTTATAAGTTTGTTAATATTTTTGACTTCAAATAATGGTGTATTGCCTACTTTAGTTGCACGTTGAATTTTCTGCATTTCTTCCATAGAATATGCTACTTTTTCCATCATACCATCATAATCAAAAGCAATATTACCGTATTCAAAATCATTATAATCTATACCTACTGCTGCTTTCATTATATCGTTTTTTCTACCCATTACTGCCTTATATGATAAATCCCTCATGTTATACCTCCTACTATTTTGTTATTTCTTCTTTTAAATTTACGCCTGTTCTTAACAATTCCTGAACCGGCTTTCCAAAATCGTGTTCAAATCGTGGACTTATTTCTACTAATTTACCTTTTACTATCCTGCCAGAAAGAGTAGTAACAGAAACAAAGTCACCTATTGAAGCTGATTCTTCAATCATAAATCCTCTTGTCCACATCATAAGCGGAGTAGTTTTTGTGTCCTCTGGTACTTGTGGAGCCCTTTCGCTTGCTGATAAAACTTCATTTTCAATTTCAACCCAAGTTCCTTTCGCTGCTTTATTCATTTGTCTCCTCCTTTTAGAATCTTAATAGTTATTATATATTAAGATTGATATTTTAAATTATATTTATAGCAAAAATAATGCCAAAGTTATACATTTGGCATTAATCATTGAACTGTATATTCAATTAAATATTACTCTATTATAGGGATAAAAATTTTAGTGATATACTTTTTAGGATTTCCTTTTAACTTTGTCCCAGGTCCTTTCATATAAAACTCAATAATTGGTTCACTGCACTTTAATTTGTTTTTTTCTGCATAATCAAAAATAGCTTTATAAGCTAACCTTAAATGTTCATACTCTCCAACATGAGTAGTACATAAGGCTTTATATTCTTTAAGTCTTTTACTTATAACACCACTTCCTGTAACAGGTAGCGAAACTGGAACGCTTATTTCTATATTTGCAACTTCCTTATATTCTAAATCATGGTAACAAACCAATGGTACACTAACAGCTTTATCCTTTACCACTTCATAAACTTTTTTAAAATAATTTCCAATCTCACTATATTTACCCTTAAAACTCATAGATGCTACTAAAATGGGTTCTATAGTATCCAAAACTACTATATAATCTTTATTTTCTGTACTTTGTCTTTCTATTACATTTGATGTAATATACATTTGCATTTGTTGTATTAACTGTCTACTTTTAATAATATCCACTTCTATTAATTTAGTCTTTTCTATCAGATAATCATTTAAATCACTTTGAGATTCATAGTTTGCTAAAACGTCTTTAATTTCTGATATTGAAAAATCAAAACTTCTTAATATCACAATAATTTGCGCCTTATTAAAATCGTTTTGGTTGTAGTATCGATATCCATTTTCTTTATTACGAAAAGACGGTGAAAGAATTGCTTCATGGTCATAATAACGAAGCGTTTTTGATGATAAACCTGTTATTTTAGAGAATTCTCCTATCTTATACACACTCTCTGCTCCTTAAATAAAATCTTTTAATCAATTATTCCTTGCTTTTATTATACCAAAGAATGGTGAAATATCTATTTTATCTTCAATCATAAAATCAGCACTCTCTAATATATCTTTCAACTCACTAAAGGAATAAAACCAATATTCTTTGGAGGTATACTTTTTCATATCTTCCCATGTATATATATAATCTTTATTACTACTAAAATGAGGCTTTACATACTTTTCATAAACATTAGTCGGCAAGGTCCTAGGCAGTAAATATCTGTAGATATCATTAAATTTTTTTGGTTCTGTCAGAGGGTTAAAAAACATTAGTGTATCACATATAATAAGAGACCCATTTCTTCTTAATAGTTTTTTTGTTTCTTTAATAGCTGTTTTTTTATTTTTCAAAGATAATTGATGAAGAACAAGTGAAGATAATACAATATCTACTTTCTGATAATATCTAGGATTTTCAAATTTACCATTTATTAACCTAATATTATCATATTTACTTTCACTAGCTCTTTCTTTAGCAACTTTGATATTTTTAAGAGAAGGTTCAATTGCTATTACTTGTTTTACCAGTGGAGCAATTTCTAAAGAAAGATTTCCCCAACCTGCTCCCATATCAATAACTACTTCATCTTTTCGTGGTGCAGTAATTTCAATTATCTTCTGTGCTAACAATTTTGATGTTTCAAACGTATTTTTTTCATCAGGACTCACCTTACTAAAGACCAATGTCTCAAAAACAGTGTTCCAAGCCTTATAACTAATCATTATTAAATCACTCCTAATTTATTCTTTTGATTTTAATTATAAGGCTTCCCCTGTACTGGAAGGTCAAGTTTTTAATTATTTTTTTAAGCAAAAAAGTACCGTCCCCTATTTCTCAGATGTTAATGAGAAAATATTTTTAATTTTCCCAAATAACACCAGTTAACAATAATTATTTAAAGGTATACTATGATTATTTAATTTAAAAAGGTAATTGTAGGTATCGGTTCTGCTCCACTAGCATAGTAATAATTTAGAACACTAAAAAAGTCTATAGACTTACCAGTATCTAAATCATAAACTAAAATATGGTCACCATAATTGTAGTCATCTGCTTCTAATCTTCTTGGAGTTTTCTTACCTAAAGTATCAATAAATGTATAATAATGATGTGATGGTACAGAAGTAAATTCTGAGTAAAAATACATAAATAAAGTTTCCACATCTAAATAAATCAGCATAGCATTATTTGATGATGCATAAGAGGAAGAATAAGACACTGGCCCTGAAATACTTTTAACTACTACGCTACTAATATCATGTTCTCTATGAATGTAATTACCACTATATGTAAACATATAGTCTCTATTCCAATCTAGATGTTCAGTAGATCCAGATGGATTGAAAACATATGTACCATTTGCATATACATCACCATTTGTATATTGAATAACGAATTGTAATAATGATGGAGTTATTTTTAGTATAGAAGTGTAGTCACCTGCAGGATTAGCTGCATTAAGTTTCAATGTATAATTATCTCCTACCAAATTATTTGAGCCTATTACTAAAGCATAATCACCTGCTGGTAATCCATTTAGTGCAATTAAATTATTAGCTGTATTTGCTATATTTGTAGGTGTCATAGTACCAGCATCATAGTCAACAACATAAAGTTGTACTGCATAATCAGCATTATTAGATGCCAGTTCAGCTACCATAAATTTATCTTCACTTGCATTAAAGAAATATATATTAATTGCACTTTCAGTAGTCAAAGTGCCAGAAATATTAACTCTTGGATTAACGGCAACAGTATCAGCTGCTTGTACCTCTTTTGCAACTGACATAATACTAGATATAGTTTTTTTATCATCTTTCACTAACTTTCTTTGCGGTACAAAATTATGATTAATCAGTTTTTCAGTATCATTAATGATAGACTGATTAGCTATAACATCTTGTACATCACTTAACCTATTCATATATGTTTCAGCATATATTGCACTTGTACCTAATAATAAACAGCATATTAGTATCAGTACTAAAAAAATTTTAACTCTTTTCTTCATATTACTTTTTCCTCCTATTTAATTTTTATTGTAGTATGTTTAGTTTAATAATATAAATAAATCACCTTAACCACCCCTTTGTTTTTAACTTTAAACTAATTATAACATATTTTTTATTAATTGTTAATTTATAACAATTTCAATTTATTATTTATTGATTTATTTGACATAAAATAGCAAAAATTGTATAATGTCAAAAATTATTCATTTTAAAGTTTTAAAAAATAATGGAGGTTGCATATGAAAAAATTTATATTTATTTCATTAATCTTATGTATTAATTTAAGCTTTGGCTGTACGCAAATTCAAGAACCCGTTAATAAAAATCAAGACCAAAAAGTAATTATTTGCAGTAATCTACCTGAACCATTAGTTTATAACCAAGAAAAAATTAACAGCATTAAAGAAGTACAAGAAACATCTAGTAGATATGAATTTAGAGGATATGATTTATCTAATCTTACTGTTGAATACAACGATATTATAAATTCAGTATTTGATAGTAATACAAAATGGTCTAATAATTTCTTAGATAATGTCAATATGGCACAAATCATAGAATATGGAAAAAATCCCGGATTAAATATTAGAAAACTTCATGAAGAAGGCTTAACAGGTAAAGGTATTAATATTGCAGTTATAGATACTAGACTTCTTATAGACCACAGTGAATTTAAAGATAGAATAGTTCATTACGAAGAAATGTATGAAATGAGTGGACCTGCACATTATCATGGTACACCTATAACTTCTATTTTGGCCGGTAAGAATGTAGGTATTATTCCTGAAGCTAATATATATTATTTTGCTTATCAAGATGGCAATATTGATTATGAAAAAGCATATTTACATTTAAGCAATGCTATTAAAAGAATTATAGAAATAAATAAGCAGCTTCCAGATAAAGAGAAAATAAAAGTTGTTTCTGTTTCTTCAGGATGGGATAAAAATACTGAAAATGGTAAAAAAATTAATGAAGCTATTGAACTAGCAAAAAAAGAAGGTTTATTTGTAATAACTGCACGAATATACGAAACATATAACTATTGTTTCGATAGCGTCCAAAGAGAACTATTATCAGATCCAGATATATTTAGTTCATACAGTTTAAAAGGTTATTTAATTCCAGAATATGAAGATAAAAGCGGTATATTATTAACTCCTATGGATGCAAGATATGCTGCTAGTGCAACAGGTAGTGAAGATTATGTTATGTATACTAAAGGTGCATGGAGTATGGCTATTCCCTATGTAAGTGGATTATATGCGCTAGCATGTCAAGTTGACGAAGACATAACACCAGATGAATTTTGGGAACAAGCAATTTTAACCGGCGAGCCTATTAATGGTGGTGAACATAATAACCAAGTTATATTAAATCCTATTAAGTTAATTGAAAATTTAAAAGCTCTGAATTGATATTATATCCTGTACTTTAAATTTCTTTCTTTAGAATTTTTTATGTTTAATTGTAACAATTTATAAAAATATTGTCAATAAATAAGGTAATTGGCAAGTAGATTAAACTAGACTTCTTAAATATATAAAAAATCGCCAGCTAATTTTACTGACGATTTTCTTTTATTTTTTGTTATTTTATATTTATTTTAAAAAGTCAACAACTTCTACTATATCATTATTTTTTATATATACTCTTGGAAGTCTTCTGCTTAGGCTTGTTAAAACTTCATAACTTATAGTTCCTAAAATGTCTGCAATTTCATCTTGTGTACATGCTCCTGTGTCTCTATCTCCATATATCAATACTTCATCATCAATTTTAGGATTTTCAACATTTGTTATGTCTATCATGCATTGATCCATACAAATTCTTCCAATTAATGGGCATTCTTGTCCTTTATACATTACATATATTTTTTGTGATAGCCTTCTATTAAATCCATCTGCATATCCTAAAGGTAATGTAGCTACCACAGTTTTACCTTGTGCAATAAATATATGTCCATAGCTTACACCACTGCCTTTTTCTATTGTTTTAATATTTGCTATTTTAGCTTTTAATGCTGCCGGCATTTTAAGATTTACGTTTTCTTTGTCCACTTCTTTTGAAGGGTATGAGCCAGTAAGCATAATTCCGGGTCTTACCATATCATAGTAGAATTGAGGCAAATCTATTATTGTCGCACTATTTGCTGCATGTTTTATAGGTATTTTTATATTTTTTTGTTTAAGTTTATTATCAAATTCTTCAAATCTTTGTGCTTGTTTACAAGCCGTTGTTTTATCTTTTTCATCTGCTTTTGCGAAATGAGTATACATACCCTCTATTATTATATTTTTTAACTTTGAAATGTCTGCAATTCTATCAGCATTAACTTCTGTAGGTAAAAAACCTAATCTATTCATACCTGTTTCAACTTTTATATGAATTTTTGCTGTCTTATTTAATTTTACTGCTGATTTAGATAATTCTACTGCGTGATTATAATTGTATATTGTTAATGTTAAATCTTGTTCTACTGCTTCTTCAAACAAATAATCTGGAGTATAGCCTAAAACAAGAATTGGAGTTGATTTAATTTTTTTTCTTAATTCTATACCTTCAGAAAGTACTGCAACTGCAAACATATCAACGCCTAGTTTTTCATATTCTTCTGCAATTTTAACTGAACCTAGTCCATATGCATTTGCTTTTATTACTGGACATACTTTTACATTGCTTCCTACAACTCGTTTCACTTCATTTAAATTGTTTAAAGATTTGTCAAGATCTACTTCTACCCAAGCAGGTCTTACTTTTAATACAGAATCATTTTTCATATCGCACCTCTTATAGCAAAATATTATTAATATAATCATGCATAAAACAACAATGATTTTATACTACTCATTATATTATCAAATTTATGACATGTCCAACATTATTGACCATAAAAAATAAAACCGGTAATTTCAACATAGTATTGCTAAAATCACCGGCTTATATAAATCACCAGTTTATAATAAACATTTAATTATCCTTTAATTTATTTTACTTTTTCAAGTTTTATTCCTGTATCATGTCCATTTAAGTTTTGCTTTTTCTAATTTATTTCTGGATAGATTAATATACAATTATAACACATCAATATTCAGAAAAGTTAAAAATATTATAAATCCCATAAATATGTATAATGCTCCACTTAAAGAATGATACGAAGCTTTACTTAATTTATTCTTATCTTTTAATTTCGTTTTAATTCCTGACAAAATCTCATAATATTTATCTTTGTTTTTAACATTTCTCATATTTATTTCAATTGATATACTATCCTTAAATATAAGGGTATTATGATTAAAATCAAAAAAATGATATTTATTTTTATTAGTGTACTCAAGATTGTATTTATTTAAAATATCATGTAAAAAATCTTTCAATTCTTCTTTATCAACGTTATAAATATTATACTTTTTATATGAGCTAATAAAAGTAATTATTATAATTATTAAATTAAGAAAATAAAATCTATATCTTATTTCAGGAGTTTCATGTATCATACCAGAATAACAACATACAAAATAAAATACTATTATTTGTATTGAAGGAAAAAAACGACTAATTAAAATACTTTTAAAAAAAAGACAAATACCATGACATATTAAAATTATGCTCATTGCAAGTAAAACAAATTTCATGATAATTATGCTCCTATATCTTTTTATTCAAAAAATCTTTATTTCTTTAAATATCTATGCAATACAAGTATTATAGCACATATTCTGTTATTTTCAACCATTATTTTGATTTTTTTATAATATTTTGAAACTAATCAAACATTAAATTATCACTATTTACTTACAACATTCTTAATTATAAAAATAAAACAAAACCGGTAATTTCAGCATAGAATCACTAAAATCGCCGGTTTCTTAAGCATATATTTAATTATATTTTCTACTTATTTTACTTTTCAAGTTTTATTCCTGTATCATATCCATTTAAATTTTGTTTTTCAAAGCTGTCATCTTTAACTTTTTCTATACTGACTGCAAGTGTTTCTTTCATAATGTATTCATTATATTCATTTACTGCTTTCTCTATTTCTTCACTACCATCATAGAATATTTTTATATTATCCATCATTTCGTATCCGTTATTTTTTCTCATTTGCTGTACTTTTGAAATGAATTCTCTTGCATAACCTTCATTTAACAGTTCACTAGTTAAGTTTGTATTAAGTATAGTGAATAAGTTGTTTTCCATTGATACATTATATCCTTCTTTTGAAGATATTCTTATATCAAGCATTTCCTCATCAACTTTTACAGTCTCACCATTAACATCTATGTCATATGTTCCACCTGACTGCACAGCACTGATAATTTCTAATGCATCAGCTTTAGCAAGTGCTCCTGCAAAAGCCTTAACATTTTTACCTAGTTTAGGTCCAGCTGTTCTAAAGTTTGGTTTTAATGAAAAATCCATAAATTCTTTAAGATCTTTTTCAAACACTACTTCTTTAACATTAAGTTCTTCTTTAATAAGAGGAACAAGGTCTGATATTAATTCTTCAAACTTTCCATCTATATGAATCTTTTGAACCGGCTGTCTAACTTTTATTCTAGCTGATTCTCTTGAAGCTCTTCCTAATTTCACAAGGTCTCTTACAAGATCCATTCTTTTTTCTACTCTTTCGTCTATAAGCTCTTCATTTGCTTCTGGATAGTAGCTTAAATGAACTGATTTTTCACCAGTTAAATTTCTATATATTTCTTCTGAAAGATAAGGTGCAAAAGGTGCTGTAAGTTTAGCTATGCCAACTAATATTTCATATGTTGTATTGTATACTGCTTTCTTATCTTCTGTTAAATCTGTTACCCAAAATCTTCTTCTTGAACGTCTTATATACCAATTAGATAAATCTTCATTAACAAATTCTTGAATATTTCTAACTACTTTTGTTAAATCATATGCATCCATATTTTGTCTAACTGTTTTAACAAGATTATTAAATTTAGATATCATCCATCTGTCTAATTCTGGTCTATCTTTATATTCTACTAAAAATTCTTTTGGATTTACATTGTCTGTATTTGCATATAGTGCAAAGAATGTATATACATTTTTAATAGTTCCAAAGAATTTACTTAATACTTCTTTTAATCCGTCTTCATCAAATCTAGTTGGTGTCCATGCAGGTGATACATATAATAAATACCATCTTAAAGCATCTGCACCGTATTTATCAAACAATTCAAACGGATCAACTGTATTTCCCTTTGATTTTGACATTTTCTTGCCAAATTTATCAAGTATTAAATCATTAACAAGTACTCTTTTGTAAGGTGAAACCCCTTTTACAAAAGTAGATATTGCTAGTAATGAATAAAACCAACCTCTAGTTTGATCTATTCCTTCACAGATAAAATCAGCAGGGAATAATTCATCAAAGTTTTCACTATTTTCAAATGGATAGTGCTGTTGAGCAAATGGCATAGCCCCACTATCAAACCAGCAGTCTATAACATCTTTCACTCTAGTCATTGGCTTACCACAATCAGGACATACTATGTGAACATCGTCAACATATGGTCTGTGAAGTTCTATTGTTTCATCTATATCTTCTATAGCTCTTTCTACTAGTTCTTTTCTTGAACCAATACTTTCAACTTTACCGCATTCACATCTCCATAATGGAAGTGGAGTTCCCCAATATCTGCTTCTTGAAATAGCCCAATCATTTAAGTTTTCTAACCAGTTTCCAAATCTCTTTTCTCCTACAAATGGTGGATACCATTCTACAGAGTTATTGTTATCTATTAATTTATCTTTTAATTTTGTCATTTGTATATACCAGCTAGGTTTAGCATAGTAGAGCAGTGGCGTTTTACATCTCCAACAGTGAGGATAGTTATGTGCCATTGTTGCTTTTCTTAATAGCTTACCTTCTTCTTTAAGCCATTTAATTATTTCTGGATCAGCATCCATAACAAACATACCCTTCCAAGGTGTATCTGTATATTTTCCTGTTTCATCTACTGGCTGAATAACTGGAAGATTATATTTAACTCCTGTGTTGTAGTCATCTTCTCCAAATGCAGGTGCTGAATGTACAATTCCTGTACCATCTTCTGTAGTTACATAATCATTACATGTTATAAAGAATGCTTTTTTATCAGCTTTAACAAAAGGCATAAGCTGTTCATATTCAACATACTCTAAGTCTTTACCTTTCATTTCTTCAATTATTTCATATTCTTCTTTTATAACTTTATCTAACAAATTTTTAGCTAAATAATATATTTGCCCTTCAGTTTTTATTTTTACATAATCAACCTCTGGATGTACAGTTAGACAGACGTTAGCAGCTAATGTCCATGGTGTTGTTGTCCAAGCTAAGAAATATTCGTCTACATCTTTTCTCTTGAATTTAACATAAACTGTTGTTGTTTTTATTTCTTCATATCCCTGAGCAACTTCATGTGATGCCAACCCTGTACCACATCTTGAACAGTATGGAAGTATCTTGTGACCTTCATAGATATACCCTTCTTTATTAAATTTATCTAATATCCACCATACTGATTCAACGTAATCATTATTAAGAGTAATATACGGATTATCTAAATCTATAAGATAAGCCATACGCTGAGTCATTTGTCTCCAAAGATTTTCATAAGTAAATACAGATTCTCTACATTTTTGATTGAATTTAGAAATGCCGTAATTTTCAATATCTTGTTTATCTTTTAATCCTAACTGCTTTTCTACTTCAATTTCTACAGGAAGTCCATGTGTGTCCCATCCAGCTTTCCTTTTTACTTGATAACCTTCCATAGTTTTATAACGGCACACTGAATCCTTAAGAGTTCTAGCTATAACATGGTGTATACCCGGTCTTCCATTGGCAGTTGGCGGTCCTTCAAAAAATATAAATGGTTTTTTATCTTTTCTTGTTTCTACGCTCTCGTGCAGTAAGTCAATTTCATTCCAATAATTGCTTATCTCTTGTTCATTCTTATTGTATTGTTGTTTTGAAATGTCTTTAAACAGCTTCACAATATTCCTCCTTTTTGTATAACAAATTCTCAAGTTAAACTTTATATTAAAATATTTTTTTATATAATAAAAAAATCCCTAAAAATTTCAGGGACGAATTTTCCGCGGTACCACCCGGTTTGCAAACTACAATAAGTCTGCCTCTCTAATTAATTAACGCTTCTAACGTAATTTCTTACTGTTATTTCAGAAATTAAGCTCATGGATGATTTTCACAACAATTTTCATCATAATCTTTCACCAAAATGATTATGTCTCTAAAATGATCATTATTATTACTCTTCCAATCATAGCTATTTATTATTCTATTTCTGAAATATGATACATTAAAATTGCATTTTTGTCAACATTTCAACGAAAATTTATCAGAGTAAGCATTTTTTTCTTTTAAAAATTAAATATTAATATATTTTATTTTATATTTACAATATATGCTATTAAATAATCTTAATAATATCTCAAAATTTAACTAATAATAAAATTAAGTTTAATTATTTGTAATAATTTTTTTGAGAGGATGTAACTTATATGACTAGGCCTGTAGAAATAAGTGTTCCAAAAGCGGCAGGTGAACTTCCTAATGAAAAATTTGTAGAGTTAGAAAAATATATAGATAATCTTGATACTACAAAAGGTGCTCTAATAAGAATACTTCATAAAGCACAGCAGATATTTGGATATTTACCTATGGAAGTTCAACTTTTTATAGCAAGAAAATTAAATATACCGGGTTCAGAAGTTTTTGGAGTTGTAAGTTTTTATTCTTATTTTTCAACACAACCTTCAGGTAAGCATACTATTAGCGTATGTATGGGAACTGCATGTTTTGTTAGAGGTTCTGATAGAATTCATGAAAAATTAAAAGAAGAACTTGGTATAGGGTCAAATCAAACAACTGATGATGGATTATTTACTATCAAGGATGTTAGATGTATTGGAGCATGTGGACTCGCCCCGGTAATAATGGTAGATGATAAGGTATACGGAAGAGTTACTGAAGAAGACCTGCCTGAAATATTAAATACATACAGACAAAAAACAATTGATAGTTGATAATTGACAGTTGATAGTTAATGGAAGTTTTGCTACGTAAAACAAAATAGATAAAAGTTAAAAGTGAGAAGTGTAAAGTTATGGAAGCTTTACTTATGTAAAGCAGAAAAACAATTATTAATAAATAGATTTACGAATTATTATGAGTAAATCATCATTTAATTATCAATTATACACTATCAACTATATAAGTGGAGGAGGTTATTATGGGCATTAAGTCTTTGGATGAATTAAGAAAAATACGTGAGAATTCTATAAAAAAAATAGATTTGAGAAATCAAGGTAATGAAGGAGATAATATTGAAATTTTAATAGGCATGGCTACATGTGGTATAGCATCAGGAGCTAGAGAAATACTTAACACATTAGCAGAAGAAGTTTCTAAAAAGAATATAAAAAATGTAAAAATAGTACCTGTAGGCTGTATAGGATACTGCCACTCTGAACCCATTATTCAAGTAAATATACCCGGACAAAAACCTGTTATATATGGAAAAGTCGATAAAGATAGAGCTATTGAAATATTTAATTCACACATCATTAAAGGTAAAGCAATTAAAAAATACACCTTAGATATAGATTTTGAAAGAGCAAAACAATTATAAGATAAAAGATAAAAGTGAAAAGTTAATAGTTAATAGTTATGGAAGCTTTACACTTTTATCTTAGAAAAGGGAGTTATTTATGACTGTTTACAGAACAAATATATTAGTATGCGGTGGTACTGGATGTGTTTCATCAGCAAGCTTAGATGTTTATAATAAATTTAAAAAACTCATTACTTCTGCAGGATATGATAAAGAAGTTAAAATTATAAAAACTGGCTGCTTTGGATTTTGTGAACAAGGTCCAATAGTAAAAATTGAGCCAGATAATGTTTTTTACGTTAAAGTAAATAAAAAAGATGCTGAAGAAATAGTAAATGAACATATTATAAAAGGTAGAATTGTAAAAAGACTTCTTTATAAAGAACCTAATAGCAAAAGAATAATAGAAAAACATCAAAATATGCCTTTTTATAAAAAACAGTTTAGAATAGCTTTAAGAAACTGCGGTCTCATTAATCCAGAAGACATTTATGAATACATAGCTGTAGGTGGTTATGAAGCTTTAGGTAGAGTTATTACGAAAATGAATAGAGATGAAATTGTAGATATTATTAAAAAATCAGGCTTAAGAGGACGAGGTGGAGGAGGTTTTCCTACAGGTATAAAGTGGGAAATAACTAAAAATAATCATAGTGATAAAAAATATATTATCTGTAATGCTGATGAAGGCGATCCCGGTGCTTTTATGGATAGAAGCATATTAGAAGGCGATCCACACAACGTATTGGAAGCTATGGCTATTGGAGGATATACTATTGGAGCTGATAAGGGACTAATATATATTCGAGCAGAATATCCCTTAGCTATTGAAAGATTAGATATTGCAATTAAACAGGCAAGAGAATTAGGTTTGTTAGGTAACAACATTCTTGGAACTGATTTTAATTTTGATATAGAAATAAAACTTGGTGCAGGTGCTTTTGTTTGTGGAGAGGAAACTGCTCTTATTAATTCAGCTGAAGGTAAAAGAGGAGAACCAAATTATAAGCCTCCATATCCTGCTCAAGAAGGACTGTGGGGTAAACCTACATGCGTAAATAATGTTGAAACTTTTGCAAATATTCCAGCAATTATACTTAACGGTTACGAATGGTTTTCATCTATTGGAACAGAAAAAAGTAAAGGAACAAAAGTTTTTGCCTTAGCTGGTAAAATTAACAATGTAGGTCTTGTTGAAGTCCCTATGGGAACTACATTTAGAGAGATAATTTATGATATAGGTGGAGGAATTCAAGGAAATAGAAAATTCAAAGCGGTACAAACAGGAGGACCTTCAGGAGGAGTAATAACTGAAGAAAATCTTGATACTCCTATAGACTACGACAGCCTAAGTTCTATTGGTTCGATGATGGGTTCAGGAGGTATGATAGTAATGGATGATACTACTTGTATGGTAGATGTTGCAAAATTTTATCTTGAATTTACTCAGGATGAATCATGCGGCAGATGTACTCCATGTAGAATAGGAACTAAGAGAATGTTTGAAATTTTAACTAAAATTACAGATGGAAAAGGAACTAAAGAAGATCTTAAAAACTTAGAACAACTGTCATATATGATAAAAGACGGCTCTCTTTGCGGATTAGGTCAAACTGCACCAAATCCTGTACTAAGTACTATGAAATTCTTTAAAGATGAGTATTTACAGCATGTTGTAAATAAAGTGTGTCCAACAGGAAGATGTAAGGGACTTGCAAAATACAAAATAGACCCTGAAAAATGTGTAGGATGTACGGCATGTGCAAAAGTATGTCCTGTTGAATGCATATCAGGAAAACTAAAAGAAACTCATGTTATAGATCAAAACAGATGTATTAAATGCGGTGCATGTTTTGAAGCATGCCGATTCAACGCAGTAATAAAACCAAAATAGCATAAAAATAGTTGATAGTTGATAATTGATAGTTAATAGTTAATGGAAGTTTTACTTTCATAAAACAATTATTAATAAATAAATTTACGAATTATTATGAGTAAATTAACCATTAACTATCAACTATACACTATCAACTATCAACTATATAAGTGAAAGGAATAGATTTTAATATGGCACTTAAAAATATAAATATTACTATTAACGGCAAAAATCTTACTGTACCGGAAGGTATAACTATATTAGAAGCTTCAAATAGAGCTGGAGTAAAAATACCAACACTCTGTCATTTAGATTTACATGATCTAAAAATGGTTAACAAAACAGCATCATGCAGAGTATGCATAGTAGAAGCAAAAGGACGAAATACTCTTGTACCTGCTTGCGTCACAAAGGTTTATGATGGCATGGATATTAGAACTAATTCTATACGAGCAATAAGAGCAAGAAGAATAGCAGTAGAACTTCTTCTTTCAAATCATCCTAATGAGTGTTTTACTTGTCCTAAAAATATGGATTGTGAACTTCAAGCTTTAGCTGCAGAGTTGGGAATACGTGAGATTAAATGGGAAGGTGAGAAAATAGATCTCCCTATAGATACTTCAAGTTTTGCTATAGTAAAAAATCCTAACAAATGTATAATGTGCAGAAGGTGCGAAACTATGTGCAACGAAGTACAAACTTGTGGAATATTGTCTGCTATTTCTAGAGGATTTAGTTCTTTTGTCGGTCCTGCTTTTAACATATCTATGGCTGAATCATCATGTACATACTGCGGACAGTGTGTAGCTGTTTGTCCTACAGCAGCATTAACAGAAGTAAATAATACAGACCAAGTATGGGATGCTATTAATGATCCTGATAAATATGTTATAGTTCAAACAGCTCCTGCAATAAGAGTTGCTATAGGAGAACTTTTTGGTATGGAAGCGGGAACTATTGTAACTGGAAAACTGGTTACAGCTTTAAGAATGATGGGATTTGATAAAGTATTTGATACAGATTTTAGTGCTGATTTAACTATTATGGAAGAAGCAAGTGAATTAATAAATCGCCTTGAAAACAATGGTAGACTTCCAATGCTAACTAGCTGCTGTCCTGCATGGGTTAAATTTATTGAACATCAGTTCCCAGAACTTTTAGATGTACCTTCAACTTGTAAATCGCCTCATATTATGTTTGGTACAATTGCAAAAACATATTATGCTGAAAAAAACAATATTGACCCTGATAAAATTGTAGTAGTTTCTGTAATGCCTTGTCTTGCTAAAAAGGCTGAAGCCAAAAGACCTGAGCTTACAAAAGATGATGCAAATAACGTAGATATAGTAATAACAACACGCGAACTTGGTTCAATGCTAAAAGAAGCAGGTATAAATTTTAATACTTTACCAGATAGTGAATTTGATAATCCTTTAGGTGAAAGTACAGGTGCTTCAGTTATTTTTGGTACTACTGGAGGTGTAATTGAGGCAGCAATACGTACAGCTTATGAATGGATGACGGGTAAAGAACTCGAACATGTTGAATTTACTCAATTAAGAGGTATGGAAGGAATTCGAGAAGGAACTGTTAAAATAAATGATATTGACTTAAACATTGGAATAGCACATGGTTTAGGTAATGCAAGAAAACTGCTTGAAGATATTAGAGATGGTAAATCAAAATATCATGCCATTGAAATAATGGCATGTCCTGGAGGCTGTATTGGAGGTGGAGGTCAGCCTTATCACCATGGTAATATAGAGATTATAAAAAAACGCCAGCAAGCTATTTACAATGAGGATAAAAATAAAGCTATACGTAAATCACATGAAAATCCTTATATAATAAAATTATATGAAGAATACCTTGGTAAACCACTAGGTCATAAATCACATGATTTACTTCATACTTATTATACTGCTAAAGAAAAAATTTAATTAATAATTATCCAACAATTTCAACAATAGTTGCACTTATGTATTCTTTATCATTGCGTAAGTCAACCATAAATGGTTCAATATTTTTATTTAATTTATTCTTAATAATTCTTATTTTAGGTCTTATGATAGCATCTTCATAATTTTTATATACAATTCCTACCATACCATTGCTAAGCTTAACACTCATACCTACAGGGTAAGGAGCTATTTTAGTTACAAATACTTTAATTAATTCAGTATCAAACATACTGCCTCCATTTGCCATAATATATTCAATAGCTTCAGATGGAAGAAGAGCCTTTCTATATGGTCTATCAGATGTTAATGCATCATATACATCTGCAATTGATATTATCCTTCCATATAAAGAAATTTTGTTACCTACTATCTTATTTGGATAACCTGTGCCGTTATATTTTTCGTGATGCTGCAATACACCATATTTTGCATTTGTAGATATATCTTTATTTCTTTTTAAATAATTATAACCAAGCCTCGAATGATTTTGTATTATCTTATATTCTTCATTCGTCAGTTTGCCTTCTTTATTAATTATTTCTTTTTTAATAAAAACTTTTCCTATATCATGTAACAATGCTCCAAACCCTAATTCAGACAATTTGCTTTTGCTCAAACCAAGAGTAGCTCCCATAACAATAGATAAGGTAGCTACGTTTGTACAATGGAAATAAGTATAATCATCAAACGATTTCAAATCAATAATATTTACCATTATATTTTTATTTTTCAATATATCATCAACTATATTTTCAATCAATAATTTTGATTCTTTTACACACTCTTTAGGTATTTCTTTTTTACCTTCAGATACGACAAAAGTTTTTTTAACACTTTGAACAGCCTTCATTCGTAAATTTTCATCAATAACATTTTTTATTTCAATATCATGCGAACAACTATCTATAATATATATTCCCACAAACCCAAATTTTTGTATTCTATCTATATATGATTTCTCTATTTTTGTATTTCTAGCGATTATAACACTACCATTTTGATTATAAATGCTTTTTCCAACAATCATACCTTCTCTTAAACAATAGGTAGGTACAAATCTCATTTATGTCCCTCCTATACTAATACATAATATGGTTATGAAATCTTAACTAAGTTTTATAGTTAACAATATAAAGTTTTGCTTGATATTTAATCACCTAATATAATATATATACCATTTTCTAACTAATTTAAACACATTCAGAGTAAAATCATTTACTTAAGATAAAAAAAAAGAAAGATTAATTATTAAATCTTTCTTTTACATATATATAATAAACAAAGCTGTTTTAAACGCCTCTATCGTATAGGACATATGCCATTTTCACAGCCTTCTGTCCCTATATCAAACTCTGTTTCGTGTGTTTCATATTTACTTAATAATGAAGGAATAAATGGCTTCATCTGCTTAACCCTTCTATTATACTCATCTTCTGTTATTGATTCATATGGAAGTAAATCATAAAAATTATCATCCAATGACAGAAATGATAGTGCTACTATATCATCCCAGTTGTCCCAAACCCACTGTTCAACTGTTTCCCATTCATCTTGCCTAACATGAACAGTTATAGAACAGTTGTGGTCTACATAATTTTCCATAAATAACTTATAATTTTCAAGTTGTTCTAATGCACTAATTTCATATTTTGTTTTTCCTACTGGAGCTTTAACTGGGAATTCAATAACTTTTGTAGTACATGTATCCCAATCTTGACCAACCTCTGGATATATAGGGTAATGTAATTCTTCACATACTTTAACTAACGGATCATGAGCATTTATTCTAACTCTTCTAACATAATATGGTGAATGTGAATAATGTACACCGCTTGAAACTACAGGTAGTTGAGAAAGTGTACCTTCTGGTTTAACTGTAGTAACAAGTAATGGCTTACCTTCACCAATTTCATTAGAATATCTAGAAGCCTCTTCATTTGCAACTTTTCTAAGCTTTCTTAATAGCATTGCTTGTTCTTTTTTGCTCATATTGGCTGCATTAACCATATCCTGCCATCCAGTTAATGAACAACCAGTTAGTTTATCTCTCTGCTGAACTGCATCCCAATCTGGAATTTCAAGTTCTACACAGGTCATACGATATGCAGCTCTTACTGATAATCTTTGTGCATTTAATAATCCATCCAAATCTAAAGAACCATCTTCTTTAACAAATGAATATACATTAATAGTAGTAAGATTACACAATCCATTAGAGTCAAGCAATATTTCTCCACATGGATTTACTCCATTCATGTTTTCTCTTCTTTTTTTACCAGCTGTTTCATTAACCCAACCTGGTTCACCTGAGTATCTCATTTGTTCTATCTGCCAATGTAGTTGATCTCTAGTAGGTCTTTCTTTATAATAAATTGAATTATTACTCATTTGTCTATGTATAATATCTTTGTCTACTATCCACTGTCCATCTATTTGTTTATATAAATTATTTTTAGCTTCTATACATTCTTGATCATCATTATCTATGAGTACTATCTCAGCTGTTCTTCGTACTCCTCCTACAACAACATTTTCACCAATTATATTTGCTATATCAAGACAATCTATAGGCTTTAATTTAAATCTTTCTCTATCTTTAATAGTACCACGTTTTTTTATCACTTTATCAATTTTAGTAAACATATTTTTTAAACTATTATGTCCACTTGCAGTACCTCCAAATGTTTTAAGTAGTTCTCCTTTTGGTCTTACATTATCATAATTTATTACTATTGTTTTTATGTTTCTATATTCACTGCTATAAATAATATTGAAAAAGAAATTAAGAGATTGAACCCAACCTTCCTTGCTGTCTCCAACTGCTATTTTAACTGTATTATTGTGATAAAACTCTATACCAGTATTATCCTCTCTTTTAGAATTAATAATAGGTGAATAATCTTCATGTATTATTTCAAAATTAGTCCTCACTTTAGGAAGTTTTGCTACATCATCTTTAAGTATTCTTATACCTACTCCTGAACCAATCATTAGCAAGTAAAATAAATCTCTAAATGCATGGAAATTATCAATAACTTCAAACGCACAATTGAAATTAGCCATCGGATAGTTAGATGCAACAGATGTTCCTCCTACCCAAAATGTTCTTCCTGAAAGAAATTGTCTTAGATTAAATATATTATCATATAATTGCTCTGCTTCCTCTTTTGTAGTTGGTACTAAACTGCAGTTATATTCAACAGCTCTTCTTACAGTTTCCCACCAGTATTCTCTTCTTCTTTCTTCTGGAAGCCATCTAGAATATGTTCTATAATATACAAAACTGCCTAATTGCTTTAGTGGAGTTTTTCTATGTTTATATTTACTAATAAATTCTTCACTTAATAGTCTTCCATCACGTCTTTTTCTTGCATCTCTTGATTTATCACGTTCATATCTATACAGTATATATCTTTTTGCTACATCTTTTCTTACGCTTTCCATAAGTTTGTCTTCTACCATGTCTTGGATTTCTTCGACTTGAGTAGGTGTTTTCCTTTTACTAATTTGCTTTCTTATTTGCTCAGTGATTTGATGTGCAAGATCTTCATCTGCACCTTGTTTAGTTTCATTCATAGCTTTTATTATTGCATTTGTTATTTTCTCCCCCTGAAATTCTACAACTATGCCTGTTCTCTTCAGTATCTCAGCCATTACTCCCTCTCCTTTCAAAAGTTATATAAATAAAAAAGTTCGCTGACATACTACATATTGTAGCATTAGTATGAAAAATAGTCAAACACATACTACATATTGTCAGAAAACTATTGACTCCTTTGTATTACTATACTTTGATGATTAATTCTTATAGTTACATAATTTAATAATTTTATCAAACTCAGTATTATCAACTGTAGAGAAATTTTAAAATTTTTTTATAATTTTTTTCCCAACCAATTAATTTCATTCATAGTTTCTTTGAAACAATTATTTCTTAAGAAATCATCTTCATATTTTGACGAACACATCATAGGATGTCTGCTTATATATTTTTTACCACATACTATATGTTGTGATGCTGATTCAGCTTGTTTTCCCCATAAAAACCACTTAATACATTTGTTTTCAGTTGATATGAATTCTAATAATTTACGGCTGAACTTATCCCATATTTTAATATGACTACCTGATTTTCCTGATTCAACACTTAAATATGTATTGAGCATTAATACACCTTGTTTTTCCCAACATTCAAATATTTCTTTTGGCGATAATATATTAAATTTTTTACTTATAATTTCTTTTTGTATCTCGGAAAATTTCTTTATATCATTATAATCTTCTATATTATTGTAGTTTTTATGTATAAGTCTAACAATATTTTTTAACGATACTTGTCTAAATTTATCATTCCAAGATTTTAAATCTCCCACTTCAAAAGATCTTCCAGTAGCACGTCCCTTTTCAGGATATGGATCTTGTCCAAGTATAACAACTTTTATAGCATATAAATCATTCTGTAAGAATCTCATTACGTTTTGATGTTCAGGATTTATATTTTGCCCTATTTTATCTTGTATTTCTTTCAATTCATCTAATGTCTCATCATCTAAAAATTTGTCCCATGACTCATGTATTCTTTCCGGTAATATTTTCATAAACCCTCCACTTATTAAGATAAAAATTAATAGTTAAAAGTTAATAGTTATGGTTAATTTACTCATAATAATTCGTAAATTTATTTATTAATAATTGTTTTACTTTAGTAAAACTTCCATTAATTCTCCATTCTCATTTCTCATTTCTCAATTCAATTAACTCTTATCTTTTATCTTTTTTTATCTCTTTATCTCATCTAGCTTGTCTCTTATTTTTTTAAAATCTTCCCATGCGTCCTTTTTTGCTTTTACATTTCTTAAAAGATAAGACGGGTGATATGTAGGCATAAAAAAAATATCACCTTTTTCTACCCAATTTCCTCTTTCTCTACTGATAGTCAAATCAGGTCTAATCAATTTTTTTGATGCTACTGCACCTAGACAAACTATTATTTTAGGTTTTATGATTTTTACCTGCCATCTTAAATATTCTATACAAATTTGGCTTTCATCCTCTAATGGATTTCTATTATTTGGAGGCCTGCACTTAACTATATTTGCAATATAAATATCATCTCTAGTTAAGTCTATAGCTTTAATCATTCTATTAAACAGCTGCCCTGCTCTTCCAACAAATGGTACACCCTGCATGTCTTCATTATATCCAGGGCCTTCTCCAACAAACATTATGTTAGCTTGTTCATTTCCTGCACCAAAGACAACATTTGTTCTAGTTTCATGCAGCCTGCATTTCTTACATTTCAGACAATATCTTTTTAATTCTTCTAAAGTATACATAATCATCACTTCATAATCTATAATATATTTTTTTATATAATTAATATTATCATATTATTAATAAAAAATAAATCCAAGCTTGTATTATTTATAAATTTTTTTATATATAAAAATTAAGAAATGCTGTACAGCAAGATATACAGCATTTCTATATAGTCTAAAAAATTATTATCCAAGTATATTCTTCAAATAAATATAGTAATTGCCTCCAATAATCTTCATAATCTTGTCCTCTTTGTATCCTCTTTTCAGCAGTTCTTCTGTTATAAGTAAACTTTCATAATGATTATTTAAGACATCTAAAACTTTTCCATTATCATAATACTTGGAACACAAATCAAAACCAAATCCTACACTATCTTCACCTGCTGTTTTAATTAAATATTCTATATGATCGCATAGTCTGTTAATATCTTGATATTTTTCTTCGCTTGATACAATTTTTTTATACGCATTAACTCCAATAACTCCCTTTCTTGTTCCAATTGTTTCTATTTGCTTATCAGTAATATTCCTTCTTATATCATTCAACGTTCTGGAATTTGAATGTGATGCTATAAATGGATTCTTAGTATATTTTATTACGTCAGAAAAACCTTCATCATTTAAATGACTTACATCTATAAACATACCAATTTCTTCAGCTTTTCTTACAAGCTGTATTCCAAAAGGAGTCAACCCGCCTCTAATTCCTTCTTCAGGACTTCTAAAATAGCTTCCATCAGCAGCATAATTTCTCCTGCTCCAAGTTAATCCTAAGCCTCTTACACCTAATTTATAAAAAATATTTAATAATCCAAGATTATTATAAATTGGCTCTACACCTTCTAAAGACATGATTATACCTATCTTATTCTTTCTTATAGCTTCATCCATATCTTTAGCAGTTGTAACTAACATAAAATCTTCGCTGCTTTCCTTTATATCTTCATAGATAGCATTTACTTGATTTAATGCCATCTTTAAAGCCAATTCAGGCAAGTATTCATTTTCAATAAAAATTGCAGCAATTATAAAATTAAATGACGCTTTATTAAAATCATCAAGGAAAAGTGTTTCCATTACTCGTTTTTCACCTTCTGATCTATGATTATATATTATTCCTCCAAGATCAAGATGACTGTCTATTACTACACTTTTTTTATGTATTTTTTCTGCTTCTAATAATAAACTCATGATATCTCCTTTGTTAACATTTTATTTAGTCAATTCTTAAAGTAAGTAACGTGTAAGTTATTAACACTTTGAGTAAAAAATCTTACTTTATATTAACAGTTATCCAAAATCTCTAATTTTTCATTCCAAAATCATTATTATTATTTTGTAAATAAAATTCTATAGTATTAGATCTAAAGCAACTAGCTCCTTTTAATATTGTAGCTGCTAAAGTTTCTTTGTAGTCATTATCTTCTGGATTTAAACTGCTGATAATTACTCCTGAATCAACTCCAGACGAATGAATAAATTTATTATTTCCAATATAAATTGCTGTGTGTTCTGGAAAATAAATCAAATCACCTTTTTTCAATTCATCAATACTGATTTCTTTAAAATATCCTTCTTTAAAGTCCGAATCTCTCCATATAATTATATTATTTAATAAATACACCATACATGTAAATCCTGAACTATCAACACCTAGAGAACTTTTACCACCCCACCTGAACTGTGTTCCCAAATATGAAAGTGCTGTTTTTACGATATTATCTCTTATAATATCTTCATCTTTTTCAAAATCCAATTTTTCTTTCTTTTTTATATTATTACTTCTTATCCAGCCTACTCTTCCATCGGGAAGCATGACTTTAGTCCTTTTTGATATTTCTTCATTACAGCTAATCAAATGAGATCCTCTGACGGCAGACAATATTACAGGTGTGTTGTATGCTGTCCCTTGTGTAATATCTATATAACTACCTATAACAATAATATTACTTTTATCTATCCAATTGTTTACACTTGTTTCATCAACTATTAAATCTTTTTTATTTACATAACCTTTATAGTTATATTTAGTATTTATAAATAAAAAATCATTTTTATCTTCCCAGAGTATTTCTACAACCATTCCTAGTAATAATTCATCAATATATTCACTTTTTTCGTCAGGGTCCCTTCTTACTGGAACAATATTTTTATTTGCTACTGCAAAATCATTCATAATATCCACTTCTTTACAAATAAATTATATGACATCTTTAAATTTCTCTTATTTAGTTTTTCTAACAACATAAATTATTTTACTCCACGCTTTAACAAACTGACTTAATTTATATTCTCGTCTTACCATTTCATTTGTAGGAGCTGCTGGGTCATTAACTATTACATAATCTTCTCCATCCTTTTGAATAAAACCTCTTATTACCAATAAATGACCTGATTCATGTGCACAAAAAGAACCTTCCAAATCTTCTTGAGAACTTGTTCTTATAGAAGCTGCTACAGGAATTCCTTTCAATAATATCTCCTTAACATCTTTTATAGATTCGCATTTTTTTACATAAGACTCAAATCCTCTTTCACCTGCATAAGCTGTATTATATGACCAGTTTCCATATTTTTCAGATCCATTATCTTTAACACCAGCTGCTACTTCTACAATTTCCTCATTGACTCCTAAATATTCCATTACCATAGATAAAGATGTTGGACTGCATATAATCCCTCCTATTTCAGGTACTGTTTTCTGAGACCTCATAGGTACATCTATATCAATTTCAATATCAAAACCATCAAATTCTTGCTTACTTGTTTTATTATATGGATTAAATGTAAATGAAACTAATCTTATATCAGGACTTTCAAAATTATTATTAGTTCTTTCCAATATTATCTTATATTTTAAAGCACTGCACTTATCTAATGATTTGACTTTTATCACATCTATAGCCATTTGAGCTATATCATCTCTTTGACCATTTACACTGCCTTTATTATATCCCCTATCTGACCATTTTCCATATGTAAACCATCTTGACCAAACATCCCCTTTTCTAATCTTCACTTGTATTTCTATAGAAGAATTTTGTGTAGTATGTCCATTCCATGAAGCAATTAACTCTTTAAATTCTATAGTGTTTAACACTTCTGACTCATAAATTCCTCTAATTTCTTTTTCTTTTAACATTATTTTATTGTCATTAAATATTAAATTTTCATATCTACCCTTTAATAAATCTTCTTTTTTTATTATAACCATATTACTACCCAATTCCTTTCACTTATAACCTTTATATTTAAGCTTTTTATTTTAATAGTTTTTTATATTCTTCAAATTCTTTTTTATTTGCAAGTATAAAATGTTCAGGTTCTATTTCGCTCCATGATGGTGGATTATTTTTATAATCATGACAATTAGGGTCATAAATTTGAATAACTTTTTTCTTCTCTGCTATAGGATCCGGCAGTGGTATAGCTGATAATAAAGCTCTCGTATAAGGATGTATAGGATTTTTAAATAATTTCTCTGTTTCTGCAAGTTCAACTATTTTGCCTTTATGTATTACAGCTATTCTATCTGTTATAAAACGCATTACAGATAAATCATGAGCTATGAATAAATAGGTCAGCCCTTTTTCTTTTTTTAGTGCTGACATAATATTTAATACTTGAGCACGAATTGAAACATCAAGAGCCGATATAGGTTCATCTGCTATAATTAATTCCGGTTCCATAACAAGTACCCTAGCTATACCAATTCTTTGCCTCTGTCCTCCTGAAAATTCGTGAGGAAACCGACTTGCAAATTCGGGTAAAAGTCCTACATCTAGTAAAGCTTTTTCTACTTTTTTCTTTCTATCTTCTTCTGATTTATATTTTTTAAAATTATACAAGCCTTCTGAAATTATATAATCAACTTTTGCTCTTTCGTTCAAAGATGCCATTGGGTCTTGAAAAATCATCTGTATTTTTTTTGTTACTTCTCTATCTAATTGTTTATCTATCTTTCCGCTTATTTTCCTATCTTTGAATATTATCTCTCCTCCAGCAGCTTCATTAATACGAATGATAGCTCTTCCTATTGTAGTTTTTCCAGAACCTGATTCTCCAACAAGCCCAAAAGTTTCGCCCTTGTAAATATTAAAACTTACATCATTTACTGCAACAAATTTATTCTTTTTACCTCCAAATTCTACCCTTAAATTCTTTACTTGCAGTATAACTTCTTTTTGCTGTGCATTCATACTATTTACCTCCCCATACTTGTCGTATTTTCTTTATAGCTTCTGGCGGCTCTACCTTTGGAGATCTAGGATCTAATAACCATGTCCTTGCTTTGTGTGTAGGGCTTAATTCAAAATACGGAGGTCTTATTTCAAAGTCTATTTTTAACGCTCTTGGATTTCTAGGTGCAAAAGCATCTCCTTTTATTTCTTTGAATAAATTTGGGGGAGTTCCGCTTATTGAATATAAATCTTCACCTTTAACTCCAAGCTGTGGAAGAGAAGAAAGCAAAGCCCATGTATAAGGATGCTGAGGATTATAGAACACCTCTTCTGATGTTCCAATTTCTATTATATCTCCTGCATACATTACAGCTATTCTATCAGCAACATTTGCTACAACTCCCAAATCATGAGTTATATATATAATAGTTAAATCATACTTTTTCTGCATATTTTTTAATAATTGTAATATTTGTGCTTGTATAGTCACATCAAGAGCAGTTGTTGGCTCATCACAAATAAGTATATTTGGTCTGCATGCTACTGCTATAGCTATAACAACTCTCTGTCTCATTCCTCCTGAAAATTCATGTGGATACTGCTTATATCTTTTTTCAGGTTCTGATATTCCTACGTCATTCAATATTTCCAATACAAGTTTCTTTGCCTCATCTCCCTTAAAACCTTGATGAAGTTCTACAGCTTCTTGTACCTGCTTACCGATGGTCTTTAAAGGATTTAATGATGTCATAGGGTCTTGAAATACCATAGCAATTTCTTTTCCTCTTATTTTTAACCAATCTTTTTCGGTTTTATAGGAAGCTATATCATTGCCTTTATATATAATACTGCCCGAATCAATCCATCCATTAGAATCCAACAAACCCATAAAAGATTTTGTAAATACCGATTTACCTGAACCAGATTCACCTACTATGGCTAGACTTTCTCCTTTGTGAAGTTCTAATGAACATCCTCTTATAGCAGTTAGATTTTTTCCTCTTAGATTAAACTTAATTACTATTTCTTCTGCTGATAATACAACATCACTTTTAACATTAACTTTTTCTTTTACCGCTCCCATCATTACACCTCCTAAACATGATTCCTTGGATCAGATGCGTCTGCAAATACATTTCCTAATACATAAAAGGATATAGTAATAACTGAAAGTACTATTGCAGGGAAAAACAATTGATATCTAAGTGATGGTACCATCATAAGAAGTCTTCCTTCATTTATTAGATTACCTAAAGAAGGTGTTTCAACAGGAAGTCCTAATCCTATGTATGTTAAAAATACTTCTGACCCTATAGCAGATGGTATAGCTAAAGCTATTCTCAGCATAATAACCGATACTAAATAAGGCAGTAGATTTTTAACTATAATTCTTCGAGTAGGTGTTCCAAGACATCTTGATGCTAAATTATACTCTCTATCTCTTATGATAATTATTAAGTTACGAACAAATTTAGCCATATATCTCCAACTAGTAATGCACATAGCAAATATAAGAGTAGATAAGCTTGGTCTTAAAATATACGTTAATAAGACTAATATGATTGTATTTGGTATATTATCAAGTACATTGTAAACTTCGGTAATTATACGGTCTAATTTCCGTGCATATCCCCACAAGGCACCTATAGCTATACCAATCAATGCTTCACTAGCTCCTACAACAAGACCTATAAACAGTGAAGTTCTTGTTCCGCTCCAAATACGAGCCCATAGATCTTGACCTATAGAATTCGTTCCAAGCCAAAATTCATTATTAGGTAAAACATTTCTTAACTGTAATCCTGTTTCTTCATCATTATATATTTTAGTTGGTAATTTTTGATTAGGTAAATAAGGCTGAATTACTGTAAATGCAAGCAATAGCACTAATACAATTAATAAAAATACTGCTACTTTATTTTTTATAAAAGACTGCCATGTAGATCTCCAATAAGAATAATTAGAAAAACCTGAGTTCTCTGCCGCCTTCTCATCATATTCCGCAAATTCGAACAATGCCGGATCTATACTATCTGCAGCTTTTTTCAATGCTTTATTCATTATCTGCCACCACCTTGTTTTGATAATTTTATTCTAGGATCAAATATAGCCATTAATACATCTCCTAAGAACAAACCTAATATACCTATTGATGAAAATACTAAAACTAAAGTTTGTACTAATGGATTATCTTGTCTTTGTATAGCATCAACTAGTAATCCTCCCATGCCCGGTATGGAATATAGCGACTCTATATATATAGACCCTGAAATTGTATATAAAACTGACATTGGCAGTAATTGTGCCATAGGTACAAATGCATTACGCATAACATGCTTGACCATTATAACTTTATTTTTTAATCCTTTAGCTCTTGCCAAACGTATGTAATCTTTGTTCAATTCGTCAACCATATAACGTCTAAGCCACATAGCATAACTAGCCATACTTACTAGCGACATTGATACTGCTGGAAGTATCCAGCTTGCAGGATTATCCGAATCAAATAAGATAGGTAGTTTCAATATATCTGTGACGTATAGCTGCAACAGTAAATAATATACAGCTGCTGGAACTGCATTTATTATTACTATATATCCTGTCCCTAATTTATCTCCTATTTTTCCTTTAAACCTCGTCATTAATACACCTAATGACAGACCAAATACTAATGCAATAGCTAGTGCAGATAAACCTAAATATAATGAATACGGCAATTTATCTTTTAATATATCAATAACAGGTACTTTAGGTCTGTAGATAATAGATGTTCCAAAATCACCATGTAATAAATCAGAATAAAAGTTTTTCAATTGTATATATAAAGGATCTCTTAATCCCATATCTGTTAAAATTGCTTCTTTTTGTGCTTCGTCTAATTTGTCGCCCCTATCTCCATAATATCCTTCTTCAGGCATTAGACGCATAAGTAAAAATACTAATGTAACAATCACAAAAAGGGTTATCATTGATTGAAGTAATCTTTTTAAAGAATACTTTAACATAGCTCCATATGCCTCCTAAAGTTTTTTAACAAAATCTTATTAGTTTATGTCTAAGTAATGCAAGGATTATAATATAATCCTTGCAAAATCAACTTTTTGAACTTAATATTATTATTTCTGTTCTGCTTCTTGTAAAGCTTTCTGTCTTTCAATTTCCCACTGTTCCTGCAGTTCATAATATTGTTCTGTATTCAAAGGTTTAGCTAAAATATGCTGACCTTTCCATCTATCTGACGAAACACCAAAAGGAGAATAGGGTTCTTCAAATGGATTAATTAAAGATGCCTTATATCCACCACCTAATACTGCTACTCCGTATGGTAAAACAAATCCTTTATCAATCAAATATGCTTCAGCCTTAGCAAATATTTCATACCGCTTATGAATATCTATTACTTCACTTTTTGCATCTTCTACCATAGCTTCATATACTTTATATAAATTTTGTCCATTTTCATCTACTTCTTCACAAAATTCAGGGAAATTATAACTACCACCTTCTTTAAAAGGATCTGTATATGTTTCAGGGTCTGCATAATCAGGTCCCCAGTTGCATTCCATTAATGCATAGTTACCGGCACGTCTTGTATCATTTAAAAATCCAGTTGGCGGATGTGGAAGCAATATAATATCTATATAATCTTGACCTAACACTTTTTCCATGCTTTGCTCTATAACCTGTGCTCTTTGCGTCCAATCTGTATAACTTGTATTGTAAGGCATTAAAACTTTTACTGGGAAAGTAGCTTTTCCTTCTAATTCTTCTAATGCTTTAGCTTTGTATTGTAAAGCAGTTTTTTGGTTAAAATATTCACTATTAGTAAGCTCATCTAAATCACTCATTTCAGTAAAATCTTTTCCGTCCATAGCTACAAATCCTTTAGGTGTAATAGTGTTAAGCATTTTCTTTTGAGGATCATAAGGTTCTACTGTCATCATTGCACTTGTTCTGTTTAATGCATGGAAAAGAGATTTACGGAAATTAGTATTATTAACTACAGTTTTCCAATTTTCAGGTTCATACTCTTCGTCTAAATGAGGATCAAAGTTAAAGCAATAAAAATAAGTAAAAAATGTAGGCCTGACAGGTCTTATCTGTGCCTTTAATTCTGGATCATTCATCCAAACATCTATTGATGTATTAGGAATATCTACAGAAGAAGTTTCTCCACGCTGATACAACTCTGTTGATATAGCGGTTGATTCCTTATTATATTTGTAATTTATTTTTTCAATATGTACATTATCTTTATCCCAATAATTTTCATTCTTAGCTAAAACTCTTTTATTTTGAGGTTCAAATGTTTCTAATAAATACGCTCCATTATAAAGTAAGGTATCTTGACTTGTTCCAAATCTGTCTCCTACTTCTTCCAAGTATGCTCCATTAACAGGGAAGAAGCAAACATATGTAAGCATTGATTCGAAATAAGGTGTAGGTTTTTCTAAAGTATATTCTAAAGTATATTTATCAGCAGCTTTAATTCCTACTTTATTAAAATCAGTAATTTCTTCATTGTAGTAAGCTTCGCCATTTTTCAATACTTTATAAGCTACGTTAGCTGTAGCGGAAGCATTATCTTTATTCAATATATATTTCATAGCATCTACAAAATCTTGAGCAGTCATTTCAGCATATTCTTCACCGTCATGGTTTACCCATTTGACACCTTCTCTTAACTTGAAAGTCCAAACTAATCCATCATCCGATACTGACCATTCAGTAGCTAAACAAGGTTTTAAAACACCATATCTGTCGTATTCTACTAACGTATCTATAAAGTTTGCCGCCAACGCATATTCAATAGTAGTTGCTGTTGTTAAATAATTTAAAGTAGTCACTTCATTTGAATAAACAGAACTGTACTCTTGTTTATCATTATAAATTAATCCATCCTCTTGCTTGTCTGCATTTCCTGCTGAATTAGGTTTATCTACAGGTTGTGTACCTCCTGAACATGCTGTCAACATTAATACCAATACTAACAATAATGCTAATATTTTTTTCATAAATAATGACCTCCTCATTAATTTTTAAATAATTTACTATTTCATAGTCATTTTTATTAAAGCAATAATCATACCAGAAAAAATGTACAAATTATAACAAAAAAACACAGTTTTAAACTGTGTTTTTCCGTATTAGTGGAAACAAAATCATAATACTTGTTCTCATTTCAATATATTTTTATGATTTCCGTTTTTTTGAACTATTTAATCATATATAAGTTTTATTAATTTTTTAAAAACAATAATTTTCTTAATATAGTATTTAGAACATTTGTGTAAACGTTGTCTTTTTTCCGCAAAAACGGAATCCTATAAATTTTTTAGTTTTTGATATAAGCTTGTCTTTTTTATTTCCAGTATTTTCATTGCTTCTTTTTTATTGCCTTTTGTATATTTCATAACATTTCTAATTGCTTCTTTTTCTATTTCTTCAAGTGTTTCTTTTAATGGCTTTATATAGTTGACTTTAGGAATTATGTCTTTTCTTTCAACTTTAATCTTTATATGCTTAGAAAGAATAATCTTCTCATCGCATAGGTTTACAGCTCTTTCAAGTACATTTTCAAGTTCTCTGATATTACCCGGCCATGAATACATTGTTAGTTTACTAAGGCTTTCTCCTGAAATCCTTTTATGTTCACATCCTACACGTTCACAAATCTTAGGTATTAAATATTCTATTAATTCATAAATATCTTCTTTTCTTTCACGGAGTGGAATTATTTTTATAGGAAAAACATTTATTCTATAGTATAAATCTTCTCTAAATCTTTTCTTTATGACTTCTCTTTCTAAATTTCTATTTGTAGCAACAATTATTCGAACATCTACTTCTATTTCTTTATTGCCTCCAATTTTATAAAATTTCTTATTTTGTATGACTTGAAGTAGTTTAACCTGCATATTCATTGAAATATCTCCTATTTCGTCTAAAAATATAGTTCCTCCATTCGCCATTTCAAAGTATCCTTTTTTACCGTTAACACACGCACCAGTAAATGCTCCTTTTTCATATCCAAATAATTCACTTTCTAATAAATTCTCAGGTATTGAATTACAATTAACATGAATAAAAGGCTTTTTTTTGTTCTTACTTGCATCATGTATCGCTCTAGCAAGTATGCTCTTCCCTGTGCCGCTTTCTCCTAATATTAATACATTAGAGTTGCTTTTACTGGCTTTAAAAGCAAGTTTTTTAATTTCCATGAGTCCACTGCTTGAACCAATAAATTTAGGAAATAACTTTGAATAATTGTTCTTATCTTCTAATTCAGCATTAGCTTTTTCAAGTTTCTTATATGCAATATTCCTCTGATTCTCTATATTCTTAAGTCTAGAAATGTCTTCTAGAAGAAGCACTGCTCCTATTCTTTCACCACATCTGTTTACACCGTTTATTCCATATAATACACTAACACCATTAATTTCACCAAATTTTCTCTTATGAGATTTATTAATTCCTTCTGCACAAATTAATAAATCTTGTAATACTTCTGTTTTTTTATGCGTTTCTAGTATATGTTTGTTTTGAACATCTATTTCATTTAAACCAATTTTTTTGGCTTTAAAATTTTCACCTTTTAATATTAATTTAATATCTTCTTTCCATGCAGTATAGCCTTTATCTTGATAGAATTTAACTTTTTTAGTAATTCCATCTATTATTACAGTATGGCAAAAATTATTATTATATTTACATTTATATTCATCTCTATTTACCACTATATTTATATATCTGTTAACAAAATCTATTTTTATATTAACTTTTATATCCTTAATAATATGTTCTAATTTAATTTCATCTGTAGCATACCTGCGAGACTTGGTTTTACAATATCCAATACTATTATCACAATAAATACCTACTGCAAGAACAGCTGAACTCTTACTAATGTTTTTAGGATCTATACCTATAAGCTTGAAATCATCTGGTATTAATCCACCATCATCTTCACACAATGAAGTATCCGCTATAATCACAATGTCACCTTTTTTAATCTTTCCACTTTCATGTCTGTACCTGCATTCTCTTTTTATTCCAACAATTTCTTTAGCTTTCTCATTATAGAATTTTATAATTCCAGATTTATCTACATATATTAAACCTTCGTTCATAATGTCAGCAAAATCATAATAGTTCAAATCACTCTTAACCATACTAACAACCATTCCTTTCTTTAAGCAGAAAATTACTAGTGAAATTACTTTATAGTTTTGTTATTTTAGATTGATTATTTCTTTAAACTATTAAATATTTAAAGCAATTTATTTCTTACAATATATTAAAAAATTGAGATGCTTGAAGCATCTCAAAAAATTAATTTTTTTTGCATTCATTGATAAAATCTTTAAATATTTGAAAATGTTCTTTGTGAACACAGTACATCATTTCTGGATGCCACTGTACAGCAAGTACATATTTATTATTTGTAGACTCAATTGCTTCGATTAAGCCATCTTTTGTTTTTGCAGTTGATTTAAATCCCGGTGCTAAGTCTTTTACAGCTTGATGATGAAAAGTATTTGTATATATATTATTAGATTTATATATATTGTATAATTTGCTATCCTCTTCTATTTGAACATTGTGAAAATAGTTATATTGTGGAGTCCCAGTCTGTTTATGACACATATTTGTTTTAAACTGTGTTTTTATATCTTGATATATTGTTCCTCCAGCAGCAATATTTATAACCTGCATACCTCTGCAAACACCAAGTATTGGAATGTCTTTTACTACAGCTTTCTTAAATATTTCGATTTCAAATTCATCCCTTAAAATATTAGTTTCTCCTATACCATTTACAGGATCTTCATTAAAGTACATAGGATTTACATCATTACCACCACTAAACAATAGTCCGTCTATGATATCTAGATATGAATCACATTCTTCCTTTAATAATGGTAAAATTATTGGTATACCTCCTGCTTCTTTGATAACATTTATATTGTTATAACTTAGATATGCAAAATCATTTCTACCATTCTGCTTTACACCACAAGTTATTCCTATTTTTGGTTTCATATTCTTTTGCCTCCATCATAATTGCTTATTATAAGATAAACATTCTTGTAGTCATCAATTCAAAGGGACTTTCTGCTGTGTATTTTATAGTATACGGAGCTATTTGAGTTACACCCGGATAGTAACTTGCTTTTCTAGCTAAATAATGCTGTTTATAATTGATTTCAACTTCAAATTTTTCTGGTATTTGTATTTTGCATTTATTTAGTTTCTTTAAACCTTTAATTACTCCATCTTTTATTAATTCACATGATAATTGAGGATTTATACTTTTTGTAGCATTTCCTATCCCTTCTTTAACTGCTGTTACTTCAATTTCAGGATTGAACTTTTTTACATTCTCACACAGCATTTTGTCACCACTGAGAAAAACTACGGGTATTCCTAATTCTGCTGCTGCATATGCATGTATTAAGTATTCTGTAGCATACATACCATTTATTTTTATATAATTAGTGTTTGTATTCATTGTATGAGCTAACGGACTTCCGTCTTGTCCTGCACCTGAATGGTAGCCTATAAATACTGCTGCATCAAAACTTTCATCTATACCGCCTATCATTGAATACGGGTCAGATGTCCAGCCCCTTATTAACTTAGCATTTTTAGGCAGTAAGTTAATGTCTATGTTTCTTCCTGAATCGTGAGCGTCTTTTACTACTATTTCTTTTCCACCAACTTCTAGTATGCCTTCACAAGCAGCCTTAGTTTCTAAAGTCATCTGCTTTGCAAAAGGTACGTATTCACCTTGTCCAAGTTCTGTTTCATTCCAGTTATTAGTTCCTGTTACTCCTTCAATGTCAGCACTTACATATACTTTCATTTAATAAATCCTCCTTAATATATTATTTATTTAGATAATTGTAGAATGAGTTCAAAATGAGAAAACTAGTTTCAAGATAACCCATATCAGTCATTAAGATGAACAAGTATTGTTAAGTAACTTTAAACTTTACACTCTTATCTTTTATCTCTTATTTTAGTAACGCTAGTGTGTTTTCAACTTGTAACAAAACACCTATTTTTAAGCAATTTTCGTCTATATTAAATTTTGAATTATGTAATGATTCTGTTAATCCATTCTTTATGTCTCCACATCCTAAGTGATAAAAAGCTCCTTTAACTCTGTTTGAGAAATAAGAAAAATCTTCTACTCCTAAACTTGGAGCTTCTTTATATACTATTTTATCTTTTCCAAGTGTTTTTTCTACTGTCTCTTTAACAACATCAATTATCTCACTGTCATTTATTAAAGGCTCATACCCTTCATTGAACTTTGCTTCTCCTTTTCCGCCAAAAGATAAAGATACATTTTCTACTATACTTTTTATTCTTTCTTTTGCATATAATCTAGTATCCATATCTAGTGATCTAAGAGTCCCCGATATTGTAACTTTATCAGCTATAACATTTTCTTTAACTCCCCCTCGGATTTTTCCTAATGATAATACTAGAGAATTAAGTGGAGAGATATTTCTACTTACTAAAGTTTGCAGCGCTACTATAACATGTCCTGCTATCATTATTGCATCTATTCCTTCTTCTGGATAAGCTCCATGTCCTGTTTTTCCAGTTATATTGATAATAACTTCATCTGAAGATGCATTTAATTTTCCATATTTAAGTTCTACTGTTCCTGTTTCAATATAAGGCATCACATGTAATCCTAAAACAAAATCAACTTTAGGATTCTGTAAGCACCCTTCTTTTATCATAGGCAGTGCTCCACCTACAGTTTCTTCAGCAGGTTGAAAAAACAATTTTATATTTCCCGCTAATTCATCTTCCATTTCTTTTAGTATCTTTGCTGTTCCAAGCAGTATTGTTGTATGAGCATCATGTCCACATGCATGCATTTTACCATTATATAATGATTTATACTCTATTTTATTTTCTTCATTTATTGGAAGTGCATCTATATCAGCTCTTAGCCCTACAGTTTTTCCATTTTGTTTTCCTCTAATTATGCCAACTACTCCTGTATTTGCAATCCCTTTTTCATAGGGTATACCCCACTCATCAAGATACTCACATATTTTAGAACTTGTTTCATACTCTTCCATACCCAGTTCAGGATGCATATGAAGATCTCGTCTAATTCTAACAAGCTCTTCATAAATTTCCTCAACACGTTTCTTTATATCCATAATATCACTTCTTTCTTATTTCTTAATTAACCACTGAATTACACGAATAACACTGAAATGTGCTACGCACTTATATAGTTGATAGTTGATAGTGTATAATTGATAATTAAATGATGTTTTACGTAGTAAAACTTCCATTAACTATCAACTGTCAACTATCAATTATCAATTATTTACAAGGTAATCTCTAATCTTTACAACTTTTCCGTCTTTTATGTAGACTCTTGGGGTTCTTCGTGTTATTCTGCTTACTATTTCATTTTTGTTTGTTTCAGCTAATTCTGATATTTGTTGAACACTCATGGTATTATTATTTCCATCAGAATATATTATAACTTCGTCTCCAACCTTCGCCTCTGGTATATCTGTAATGTCAACCATACACTGATCCATGCAGATAACACCTATGATTGGAGCTTGTTTTCCATTAATAGTTACTTTACCTTTATCTCTCATATTTCTAGGGTATCCATCAGCATATCCAAAAGGTAAAGTAGCTACAACACTGTCTCGTTTTGCTTCCCATAAATAGTCATAGCTTACTCCTTCACCTATCTGAATTTTTTTAATATATGATATTCTTGTTTTAAAAGTCATGGATTGTTTTAATTTGAAATTATTATTCTTATATGATTTTAATCCATAAATAATAGCTCCCGGTCTAATCATATCTAATCTATATTGAGGATAGTCGACACCAGCAATGCTGTCGCAAATATGCTTGTATTTAATATTTATTCCTTCATTTTCTAATTTATTTAAAACTTTTAAGAACTTATCATATTGTTCTTTGTTAGTTTGTTGATCTTTTAGGGCAAAATGAGAAAACATTCCTTCTATTTCTATATTCTTCAACTTTGATATTTTAATGATTTCATCTATGCTTTTACTACAATCTTTAAATCCTAGCCTATTAAAACCTGTATCATATTTTATATGAACTTTAGGTTTTTTATTGTATTTACTCCCTAATTTATTTAATATTTCAGCTTGTTCATAAGAAAAAATCGTTTGAATAATATTATTTTCTACAACATATTCAAGATTTGAATTAGAAGTATAGCCCATTATCAATATGTTATAATCTTTATATATTCTCCTTAATTCCAGTGCTTCTGTCAAAGCAGCTACAGCTATAATATCAGCACCACTTTCTATTACAGTCGGTGCAATATCTACTGCACCTTGTCCGTATGCATTTGCCTTTAAAACTGCTGCAATAGCAACATCCTTACCTATCATCTCTTTAATTTTTTTTATGTTATATTCTATGTTATCCAAGTTTACTTCTAAAAAAGTATCTCTTAAAACCTTTTGCATTTTATATCTCCTTTATGTTAAATGAGTAACTAGTAACGAATAACGAGTAACACTGAATGTGCTCCGCACTTTTTTTAAGTTAAAAACTAATAGTTAAAAGATAAAAGTTATGGTTAATTTACTCATATTTATTCGTAAATAAATTTATTTTTTAATACTCATTCCTACTTTCTCATCCCTCGTTCTAATACTTTTTCTGCTTTACGTCAGTAAAGCCTCCATAACTTTACACTTTTCACTTTTATCTTTTATCTTATTTAGTTTTACGTCAGTAAAACTTCCGTTAATTCTCCATTCTCATTTCTCAATTCATTCAGTTTTACGTTAGTAAAACTTCCATAACTTTTATCTTTTCACTTTTCACTTTTAACTATTTCGTGTTACTCATCCCTCGTTCTATCATTTACTTATCAAATAGTTATATATTTCTACGCCTATATTTTTCAAGCAGTCTTTTCCTTCTTTATTGCTATCTAAATTTTTTGTAAAAATAACTACTATATATTTTTTATCTTTAACATGCATTATTCCAGCATCATGTATAACACCGCTTATTTCTCCTGTCTTATGAGGAAAATATACTTCCTTAGGATCGGTATCCCCAACAAAAGTATTACACGCTGGACAAATATTTTGATCTTTAATGAGATAGTCACATTTTCCACATTTAATTAAATCTCTGGAGATACAATCATTATACTGCTGTTTTGATAAAATTTCTAAGGCTTTATCTGCTAAATTTTTATCTAATATTTTAGGGTTTATAAATTCTTCAAGCATTTTTCCAGTATCTTTTACCGTAGAATAACTGTATAATCCCGGAATTACTACCATAAGCTTTCTCGCAACATATGTATCATCAATTCCTAATTTATGTAAAGAATTATTTATATTTTCTTTTCCAAGTATGTCAAACAGCATATTTGTAGCTGTGTTATCACTAACGTCAATCATTAAGTGTAATAAATCTTCTACAGTTAACTCTATTTGGCTGTGTAAAATCTGTAAAACTCCTGACCCTCCAACTTTTTCTTTTTTAGAAAGTTTGAAAGTTTGATCTAACTTTAGTTTTCCTTCTTGAACTTGTTTTAGCGCTTCATATAAATAAAATATTTTAATAATACTTGCCGAATGAAATCTTTGCTCTGGATTTATTGTTATTTCAATCTTATCATCAATACCTTTTATATATACAGCTTTTGTTCCATTAATAGAACTTATAATATTTTCAATTTTATTTTTAAGCTCTTTCATTTTACACACTCCCTTCATTGGTAATTATTGTGTGATTGTCATATTTGCGATCTTATACTTCTGAGATACAATCTTATTTTGCTTTACATAGTAAAGTTCCAATGTTACTAGTTTCTAATTTTTCGTTCCTCGTTTTCAACTAAATACATGCTGATTCTAAAAATTCAACTTCTTTTTTATTTGCATCTAATCTAACTTTTGTTCCAAAAGGTATAGTTATTTGCGGATTAACATGTCCAGCTCTAAAGTTATTAATAACTGGCTTTCCAAATGGTTTAATAATTTCATTAAACATTGTTGTTAAATCAAGTGAATATTTTTCATGCTCTTTAGTACATCCTTTCCATGTGCCAAGTATTACGCCCGCACAATCTTTAAATTTTCCTGCCAATGCAAGTGAATTAAGCATTCTATCAATTTTATAATTGTATTCTCCAACTTCTTCTATAAAGAATATTTTTTCTTTAGTGTCTACCTCATATTGTGAACCTAGAGTCGAAACTAATAAAGATAGATTTCCGCCTATAATTTCGCCTTCTGCCTGTCCACCATTAACTGTAACTATTTCTTCTCTTTCAGGATTTTTAACTATACCTAAAGGCTTAGTTTCGAATACATTTCTAGATAAAATGTGTTTAGAATATGAAATTTTATCTTCTTCAAAAAAACAATCTGAAGTACCTGTAGGTCCGTGAAAAGTAACCATTCTGCATATTTTATTTAATGCCATATGCAATCCTGTAATATCACTGTATCCTAAAAAAACTTTTGGATTAGCTTTTATAATATTATAGTCAAGTAACGGAAGTATTCTAGGTGTACCATATCCACCACGTAGACATAAGACTCCATCTATATTTTTATCTTCAAATGCATTATTTATATCTTCTGCTCTTACTTTATCTGTACCAGATAAAAAACCGTGTATTTCATAACAGCTTGGATACATCACAGGCTTAAATCCCATTTTTTCAATTGTCTCTTCAATTTTACCTATTAATTCTCTATTTCTAACCGGAGATGATGGTGCTACTACACCAATTCTATCTCCCTTTCTTAATGCTTTCGGCTTATTAATCATACTAACCCACCCTTCTAAATAGTTAATAGTTGATAGTGTATAATTGATAGTTTAATGATGATTTACTCATACTTCGTAAATCGTAATGCTTAAACGAGTAATGAGTAATTAATAACGAGTAACAAGGTATAAATTTTCATTTATGAAAACTATCCATATTACTAGTTACTCGTTTCTCGTTCTTCCTAATTTTATTGCTTTACAATAGTAAAGCTTCCATTAACTATCAACTGTCAATTATCAACTATCAATTGTATTTATATTTCCGGTATTACTTCATTTCTTATCATATCCTCGTATGTTTGTCGTTTTACAATAACTTGGTCTTTGCCGTCTTTTACTAAAACTACTCCGGGTATAACATTTTTATTATAATTATTAGACATTGAATAACCGTAAGCTCCTGTACTAAGAACGGCTAATATATCACCAGATTCTACATCAGGTATATCTATATCTCTGATTATTACATCTCCTGTTTCGCAGCATTTACCACAAATAGTTACATTTTGTGTTTTTGGTTTAAGTGCTTTATTTGCTATTACTGCATCATATTCAGCTTGATATAATGCAGGTCTAATATTATCAGTCATACCTCCGTCTACAGATACATAAGTTCGTATACTTGGAATTTCCTTTATTGAACCAACTGTATATAAAGTCATACCTGCTTCACCTATTATCCATCTACCCGGTTCAATTATAACTTGAGGTCTTTTTATATCATTTTCTTTACAAAACTCTTCTATTCTATTCATAACAGGATCCATAAAATATGATAATGACTTTGGTTTATCTTTTTGAGTATATTTTATTCCATATCCTCCTCCTATGTTTATATCTGTTATTGAATAGTTGTACTTTTGTTTAGTATATTTCATAAGAGCTAATGATGTTTCTAATGCTGCAAGATGTGACTTATTATCATGTAGCTGTGAACCTACATGAAAATGAAAACCAGCAAACTCTAAATATTCAGATTTAATAGCTTTGTCAACTGCTGGATAAATAATCTCTTCATTTAATGGAATACCAAACTTTGAGTCTTTAGTACCTGTTGTAATGTATTTATGAGTATTACTTTTTACTCCAGGAGTTATTCTGAACAAAATTCTAGTCTTTTTATTATGTTCTTGGCATACTTGTTCCAGCAAATCAAGTTCATTTATGTTATCTACAATAATTCTTCCAATACCATAGTCCACTGCCATTTTTAATTCATCTAGTGATTTATTGTTTCCATTAAACTCTATTTTTTCTACAGGAAATTCAGCTTTTATTGCTGTGTATAATTCACCACCTGATACTACATCTAGTCCTAAACCTTCTCTTTCAATTATCTTACACATTGCAAGAGGTAAAAATGCTTTAGAAGCATATACTGCTTTAGTATTTTCATATTTATCTAAAAATGACTCTCTAATCTCCTTACATCTACTTGATATTTCATTTTCAGATACTACATACAAAGGTGTACCATATTTGTCAGCTAATTTCAACGTACTACACCCATCAAAATATAATATTCCATCTTTAATTTCTTTAATCATAATTATTCTCCTTAAGTAAAAATTTCTTTGATATTTTTAATTTGATTTATTTTAAAGTCAATTATTATCTATCTATATATTTTAAATGATATCGTAATATATTTTCTAACTTTATCATAATATTTTTATAATTGTCAAAAACTTCTTGTAACAATTGACTTAATTTTTATAGACATATAATACATGCTATTTTCATGCCAATATTGCGGTTATTTCTTTTTGTTAATTATTTTGTTACTTTTTTGTAATTTGTATTCTTTATTTTTTTTAATTAATGGAATAGGGAAAAATAATAATGATTATAGAATAAAATTAAAAAAAGTGAGAAAACTTATTATTCTAAATCAGATTTCTTCACTTCTTTTATAACTAAATTTTTATTTTTGTCAGCAGCAAGTTTTAATATAGCTTCAGCATCTTGAAGTTTAAACCGATACATTTTAGGTATACCCATTTTTTCAAAATATATTTTTATTTCTTTTATTTCATCTTCATACATCCAATGTATCTCATTCATTTCATTAAATTTCCATACTTCTTTATTCATAAATAACCTAAAGTCTGTAATTTGTACTAATCCTTCTTCTGTAACTTCAACAGGTCTTCTAATCAATAGAGTTGCGAACAGAATAACTCCAACAAGTATAGCTAGCTTATTATCGCTATTCAATCCTATATATATCATACCTGCACCACCTACTACAGCAGCTATAATAGTATGGATTTGAATATTGTTACCTCTAATTGCTGAATATTTCAAAATGCTCCTCCTATCTATATTGTTTTATTATTATTTACTATATCATATAATATCTTTATATCTATTTCAGTATTTATTAAATCATACTTTTTGCATACATTACCAATATCGTCTATTTTAACATAAATAACTTTAAGCTTCTTTCTTTCCATCAGCTTGAAAAAACCTCTTGCGGTATATTTATTACATGCTTCACCTGATATATCTGCATCATTAATTCTAATAATTGCACTGCATTTTTCGCAGGAAAATAAAGATTCATTAGTTAGAAATCTCAACTGATGTGCTACTAACCAATGAGGATCCTTTGTACCGCAAAAAGGACAATTTATTAACATCCCATCAATAAATTGCTGGGACATATTATAGTATTTGTTATCTTCTCTTTTAAATATAGCCATTTATTATATCCTTTTAATATAATTCTATAAAATACTAAATTTATAACTATTCAACTATAGCAGGTGGATTTACCACTTGCTATAATTGATTTATTCTTATCTTTCACAAATAAATTTTATATTTTTAGTCTCTGTATCCATTATACACTTAGTTCCAAACGGAATGGTAATTATTTGGTCACCATGTCCTGATTGAATATTATACATAACCGGGACATCAACATTTTCTAGTACATCTGAAAAAAGCTTTATTTCATCATACTCTGACATTTCTTTATTTTTGCAATTAGTAAATTGTCCTAAAATTATACCATTTGCTTCAGCAAATTTACCAGAATTTCTTAGTTGATATGCAAATCTTTCAATTCTATTCATTGTTTCTCCAACCTCTTCAATGAAAAAAATCTTACCCTTTGTATCAATTTCATATGTAGTTCCTATACTAGCTGATAATAACGCTAAATTACCTCCAACAATTTCACCTTCTGCTTTACCGCTTTTTAATACTTCGATATCAAATCCTTTTGGATTAATAAAATCAAATTCATTATCAGCATTAATTGCTTTAAAGAAAGCCTCTTCTGTTTCGGAATCTAGACCATCAATCATATTAGAAGAAACCATTGGCCCGTGAAATGTAACCAATTTACAATACTTATTAATTGCAATATGCATACTTGTTACATCACTATAACCGACAAAGATTTTGGGATTATTCTTAATCAAATCAAAATCAACATATTCCATAACTCTACTTCCAGCATCTCCACCTCTTACACAAAAGATAGCATCTATTTTAGGATCAGCAAACATCTTATTAATCCATTCAGCTCTTTCTTTTCCTGTTCCAGCCATATAGCCACCATAATTTGTAGAAAGATTACCTGCTAACTTTGGTACATATCCCATTTTTTCTATTGTTTTTCTACATCTATCTTCTGTTTTTCGAGATATTGGTGAACTCATACAAATAAGTCCCACAGTATCACCTTTTTTTAATTTCTTTGGATATTTCATTTCTTCACCTCTAATTATATGACAAACATTATATTAACTATTAATGTAGCAGCAATTAATGATGCTAAGTCAGCCATTAATCCCGCAGCAATAGCATGTCTTGTATTACTAACACCTATTGAACCAAAATAAACTGCAATACAGTAAAATGTAGTTTCAGTTGAACCCATTGCTACTGAAGCAATTCTACCAATTTGGCTATCAGCACCGTAAGTTTGCAGTAAATCTACTAAGAAACCCTCAGCTCCACCACCAGAAAAAGACCTCATAATTCCCATTGGCAAAACTTCTCCCGGCATTCCAATTAAATTAGTTACCGGCTCTAAAACTTTAACTAACCAATCCATTGCACCTGAAGCACGAAACATACCTATTGCACAAAGCATACATACTAAAAAGGGAACTATTGTAGCAGCTACTCCTAAACCTTCTTTTGCACCCTCACAAAAAACTTCATATACCCTAACTTTTTTAATAATCGCATAGAGCGGAATAAACAATAGTACAGCTGGAATAGCATAAGTAGATATTGCATTCATAACTTTAATAAACATAAAATTTTGCCTCCTTCTATTCCTTTATAATTTTCCCTTAGCTTCAGCTTTTTGTGTGTTTTTCATAGCCTTAGCAAGGTCTTCACTAGTTTCTATATTCTCCCAAGGTACATAGTTTTCATTTAACTCAAGTGTGCCAGCTGCTTCTTCTCTAGCTAATACATTTTCCCATTTCCATTGTTTTGTCTTACTGAAAAGTGATGCACATAAAATTGCTATTGTTGTACTAATAATTGTAGATAAGATAATTGGTCCAACAACCTCAGCAGGTGCTGTTGAACCTGCTGCAGTTCTTAAAGCAATTACAGTTGTAGGTATAAGTGTTACAGATGAAGTATTAATAGCTAGAAACATTACCATAGCATCTGTAGCAATATTCTTAGATTTATTAAGTGTCTGCAAATCTGACATAGCCTTTAACCCAAATGGTGTAGCTGCATTACCTAAACCTAAGATATTAGCAGCCATATTCATTACCATTGAAGCCATAGCTGGATGTTCAGCAGGTACTCCTGGAAATAATTTTGTCATAACTGGTTTTAAGGCTTTGCCTAATTTTTCAGTTAGTCCAGCTTCTTCAGCAACTTTCATCAAGCCCATGAAGAACACCATAATTCCGATAAGTCCGATTACAATTTCTACAGCAGTTCCAGCCCAATCAAATACGGCTTGCTGTACATCTGTGATAGTACCAGTAATAACTCCGCATACTAAAGCGATTACTACTAAACCTACCCAAATATAATTCATCATAGTACTAAGTCCTCCTTAATAAATAATTACAATATAATTATTTTATAAAATGACACTATATCATAAAAATAATTAGATCGCATATAAAGTATTTTGCAAGTAATATGCCAAAAATACCAAAATTATAACTAGTTGAAATTGATTTAGTATGAATAATCATTTAAAATTAGACTTCATTATATATTAAAGTGAGAAAAATGATAAAAATATTTGTATTATACTATTTTTAGGACATATTTTCCGGTATTTCGGATTTACGCCAATCGTTTGACTGGGTAATGCCTAAAAGCATTTTGATAATGTTAAGTATGGAATTTACATTTGATTAATGATATAATAATTTAAATAATGAATAGAATAATACTATTTATTCTATAATCAATTAATTTATTAAAATCATTTCTCTACTAAATTAATTATAATAAATAACTTATACACAATAGCAGCAAAACGGAGGTTATTATGAGAAAGATAATATATTTATACTCATCTCTTACACGACAAATTCTAATAATTACCTTAGGACTCTTATTTTTTGCAAGATTAATACTTTTCATTGAAGGAAGTATATTCAATTTAAAGGAATTTCAAATTTTCAATCTTCCTGCTTCAATAGGCTTAATGATAATATTAATAGCTTTATGTATCTTCCTATTCTTTGGGCAAAAATTCTTTTATGCTGAATTCACTGAACATAAACTAGTATTTCACAATTTAATTACAAGAAAAAGTAAAACATTTGATTTGAATAAGGTAGTTTTTGCAAAATTTACTGGTACAGGAATTAAACTATATTACAACAAAGATAAAAAACCTGTATTTAAAATCCCTTTCTATAGATTTGGCATAGTATCTCCTATCGGAATAGAATCTTTTGAAAAATTAATGAAGTATAAGAATGTTGATATAACAAAAACTTATACTGTATTGCCTTGCTATTCAAGAGGTTTTAAATTCATAAATATAGCATATATAGCTTTGATAGTCGGATTAGGAATTAATGCTTTTCAAATAATCGTATTAGATATATTAATTTTTAAGCAATGTATATGATAAATATTATAAATATCAAGATATAACCTAAAAGTAAGTTTTTATAATTATATTACTTTTAGAAATTAATTTGTTTTATGTGCTATGTAATTATGTAACAGTATATTCATTTTTATGTCATTTACTTTTCTTTTTATTTAATTTAAAATATATTAAAGATTTACCTTATACTAAGTTTCTAGCGATAAATAGATTAAAGTTATGCTTTAAGTTAAATATATTTTGAGAAGAGGTGTTTACTTTGAATAAAGATAATTTATGTAATAATATACTTGATAAACTTGAAGAAGGAATAATTTATGTAAATAAATTCAATAAAATAGAACTAATAAATCAAAAATCAAAAGATATACTTGGCATTACTTTAAAAAACAATGGACAATCTCATCCTGAAGGACATATAGAATCCGGAGATATTGTAATTTTAGCTGATAATATGCTTGGAGAAGACGATGGAGAACTCAGTCCTAAAGATTTATTGCTAATCAATATAAATAATAAAGACATAAAAAAAGAAGACATTGTTATAGCAATAGGAGTTTACAAAAATAAAGAAATTAAACCTATTTATAAATATTGGAGAAAATCAGAAATATCACTTAAGCATGAAATCAATACTGAATATTTAAATTTTAATATTAAAGTATGTATAGATGTAGTCAATAAAAAAATGAGCATTTTTGTTAATGGAGAAATTTATGAAATGAGCTATATTTATGCTATTGGTCACATGGTTTTAATAGATGGAAAAACAGGTTCGATAAAGTTTTACCAAGATAAAGGTTACACATTAAGGAAGGAAAACATTCGTAATATTCTATATGGAACAAAATACTTTGCAAAAGACCCCAATACTAAAGAAATAAATGTTACTGGAAAAGATTTTAATGAAATTATTGAATACGGTGAATTATCAAAAGAATTATCAAATATCCTCAACAATAAAGAATCTATAATAAAAAAACAAAATTTTGAAATAAATAAACGTCCTATATTATGCAGTTTTGATACAATATTAATAAAAAATAAAATTGATGGTGTTTTATTAAAAATACATGATATCTCTGAGCTTGAAAAAACATTGCGTAATAGAAATAATATGCTCAATAATATATTCAAAATTGAAGAAAACATAAGAAAAAAAACTGTAAATAGTAAAGCTGAACAAATTACAACAATAGCCGGTAACAGTCAACAGATAAGTGAAGTAAAATACTTAGCATACAAGGCTTCCAAAATTAAATCTACAGTTCTAATTACAGGAGAAAGTGGAACAGGTAAATCCTTATTAGCAAAGGAAATTCATAAATTTTATAATGCTAAACGTCCTTTTGTACATGTAAATTGTACAGCTATTCCTCAAAATCTATTTGAAAGTGAACTTTTCGGTTATGAGAAAGGCTCTTTTACTGGTGCATTATCTGTAGGTAAAATTGGATATTTTGAATTAGCCGATGGTGGTACTATATTTTTAGATGAAATTGGTGAATTACCAAATGAAATACAGGTTAAATTATTACATGTACTTCAAGAAAAATGTTTTTATAAGATAGGTTCTAATAAACCTATTAAAGTTAATGTACGTATTATTACTGCAACAAATAAAGATTTAGAAGAAGAAATAAGAAAAGGTAACTTTAGACAAGATCTCTTTTATAGAATAAACGTATTTCCAATTTATATTCCTCCTCTTAGAGAAAGAAAAAGAGATATCTATGTTCTAATAAATAATATTTTAGGTAACTTAGCTTTGGAACATAGATTAACATCAAAACAACTGTCAGGTGAAGCTTTAAATAAACTTTTAGAATATGACTGGCCTGGAAACGTAAGAGAATTGGAAAATGTACTTGAAAGAGCTTTTACAATATGTGAAACAAATATAATACATTCTGAACATATGAATATTGATCAAAAGAAATGTAAGCTACTTCTTAAAGACATTATTGCTGATGCAGAAAAAAATGCAATAATAGAAACACTTGATGCATGTAATCAAAATAAAAAAATTACTATGCGTAAATTAGGTATTTCAAAATCTACTTTCTATGAAAAAATAAATAAATATAAAATAAATGTTAATGTATAATTTCTTCCCTTTTTTAGGACAGCTTTCCGAGTTTCTGGAAAGCTTTTTCTTTTTTTATTGTTTTTACGCCAATTTTTTTATTAATTTATTTATTATTTTTGGCATAAATAATGCATAAATATTATATTAAAATATTACTTTTCATTTTTACTTATATTAACTTCTTTTGGAAATGACATAATCTCAGTTAAAAAATTTTTTTTCATGAAAAATACATATTTAAAACTTATGACTAATAAAAATTTTAGTCATAAGCTATTCTTTATCAAAATTAGTCAATTATAAAGATTCTAGTACTTATTAAGCCTAATTAGTATATAAGTTATTAATAGTTTTTATAATTTTCTAATAAATAAAATATAATTTATGGAGGGAAGAATTATGAAAAAAAAATTATGTTTATTTCTTGCTCTAATGCTAATTATAGCAGTTCCATTAACTGCGTGTGGTGGAAATGAGCAACCGACAAATCAGCCAGCAGAACAAAATGGTGAACAGCCTGCTGAAAAATCAGTACTTAAAATAGGTATAAAAGATGAGCCTGACAGTCTTAGTCCATTTATTGCAACACTTTATGCTTCTGGTCATGTAACCGAAAAAATTTATGATACTTTAATTGAGTATGATAATGATTTAAATCCTAGAGGAAGACTAGCAGAAAACTGGTCTGTAAGTGAAGATGGTTTAGAATGGACTTTTAATTTAAGAAAAGAAATTAAATGGTTTGATGGAGAAGATTTTACTGCTGATGATGTAGTTTGGACATATAACACACTACTATCTGCTGAATTTCCACAAAGTATACAACTAAATGGGGTAACCAAAGTTGAAAAGATAAATGAATATACTGTGAAATTATATACCGAAATACCTAAAGCAGATATGGAAGGTCATAGAATTTTGATAATGCCTGAACATATTTATAAAGATAAATCTTTAGATGAACTTAACACTTTTGCAGAAGAAAATCCAGTTGGTACTGGTATATTTAAGCTTGTTGAATGGAAACAAGGTGAATATATAAGACTTAAAAAGAATGAAAATTATTTTCAAGGACCATCTAACATTGATGAAATAGTTTATGTAATATTTGCTAACACTGATACTTTAATGCAAGCTTTACAAGCTGGCGAAATTGACGCTACAATAGATGTGGCAAAGAACCAAGTTAATATGTTAGAACAAGATCCAAACATTGAAGTAGTAACAGCTAATGGACGTAACTTTACAGAACTTGGCTTCAACTGTTGGGAAGATGAAAAATCTTTAGGTAATCCATTGATTCTTGACCCTAAGATAAGAGTTGCATGTGATTATGCTATAGATAAAAAACAAATAGTAAAGATAGCTTTAAATGGTTTCGGTACTCCAGGTACAACTTTAATACCTGCATCTGTTGGTGATTGGCATTGGGATCCTGATGATTCTGAACATAAATATAATCCTCAAAAAGCTAAAGAAATACTTGAAGCTGCCGGATATACTGATACAGATGGTGACGGAATAAGAGAAGATTCCGATGGAAATAAATTAAGCTTTAGATTTGCTGTTATTTCAAAAACTGATGCTTATGTTAAAGCTTCTGGTATAATTCAAAAAAATTTGCAAGATATAGGTATAGAAGTTGTTATTTCTACTATGGATAGCGGAGCACAATCAGATCTTATTTATGAACAAAACTTTGATACTGATATGTATTTATGGGGTTGGGGATGTGAATTAGACCCAACACTTAAATTATCAGTTTTAACTACCGATCAAATTGGTAAAAGAAGTGACTGTTTTTGGGGTAATGAAACCTATGATGAATTATTTGAACTACAGTCAACTCAAGTTAACAGAGCTGAGAGACTTGAAACAGTTCATGAAATGCAGAAAATAGCATACGAAAAAGCACCTTACATAATTCTATATAGTAAAAATTCACTTGAAGCATATAGAACTGATAAATTTGAAGGATGGACTAGAATTCCAGAAGGTATAGGTACAGTACTTGACCAATTAAATCATTCAACATTGTTAAATCTTAAAGTTAAATAGATTAGAGCAGTATAATAGTATTCAAATAAGAAAGGGATTATTTCACTATTCCCTTTCTTTATTACTCATAAGGGAGGTTTTTATGAATATAAATTATTTGCTTAAAAAACTTTTTCACTCATTTATTACTCTAATCATTGTAATAACAATAAATTTCTTTTTATTTAGAGTAATGCCAGGAGATCCAACAGCAATGGTTGCTAAATCAGCTAATTTATCTCCTGAGTATGCAGAAAAGCTCAATGAAATGTATGGTTTTGATAGATCATTACCAGTACAATATGCTATGTATATTAAAAGTCTTGTAACAGGTGATTTTGGTATGTCTTTTAAGTTTAGAAAACCTGTTATAAATATTATTGGTGAGAGAATTATGGCAACTATTCTACTTGCTATATGTGCTCAAACAGTAGCTATTCTATTTGGAATTGTAGTAGGTACTTTAGCAGCTGCACACCGAGGAAGAAAAATAGATGTTGGTGCTTTAGGTTTTGCTCTCTTCATTTATGCTATACCTGCATTTTGGCTGGGAATAGTACTAGTATCTTTTTTCAGTGTTAAATTAGGAGTTTTTCCTGTTAATGGAATGGTTGATGCCGGAAGAGATTATGCTACAACTTGGGCATATATAAAAGATGTACTGCACCATTTATTGCTTCCGTCTATTTCTATGGGATTAGCTATATGTGGCGGTTATACAATGATAATGAGAAGTTCTTTATTAGATGTATTAACAGAAGACTATATAACTACTGCTAGAGCAAAAGGATATAAAAGAAAAGATGTAGTAATAAAGCATGCACTTCCTAATGCTATGTTACCAATGGTAACAGTAATAGCTATAAATATTGGTTTTATGATAGGTGGAGCATTACAAACAGAAACAGTATTCTCGTGGCCCGGTGTTGGTAGATTAGTATACGATTCATTAGAAGCTAGAGACTATCCTGTACTTCAAGGAGCTTTTCTAATAATAAGTTTTTGTGTAATCATAGCAAACTTTATCGCTGATATATTGTACGGCTATCTAGACCCAAGAATTAAATATGAATAAGGAGAATGATAGGATGGCGGAAATTACTAAAAAAAATGTTAAGTATCAAAATATTAAGAGATCAATAGATACTTTTATGGGAAATAAAATGGGTGTTTTAGGCCTTTGCATACTAGTATTTTTTGTTATTGTAGCATTCATAGGTCCCTTAGTATATGATTTTGACCAGCAGTCATATGGTAAAGGTGAATTAATGGCACCCCCTACTAATGGGTTTCCATTAGGTACAGATGATATGGGCAGAGATATTTTAGGTTCATTAATATACGGAGCTAAAATATCGTTAATGATAGGTATTTTTGCAACATTAATCTCAGTATGTATTGGAACTTTTATCGGTATATCTTCCGGCTTTGCTGGTGGAAAAACTGACATTATTCTTATGCGGTTTACTGATGGATTTATGGTACTCCCAAAATTACCATTGATAATGATATTAGCAGCACTTTTAGGATCAAATATAAGAAACATAATTATAGTACTTGGTTTTACAAGCTGGACAGGAACTGCAAGACTTGTAAGATCTCAAACTTTATCTGTGAAAGAACGTCAATTCGTTGAAAGAGCTATCTCATCTGGAGCTGGTAAAGGATATATAATGTTTAAACATATTTTACCAAATGTTTTTCCCTTAGTGTTTTCAAATACTATTTTGGTAACAGCTAATGCAATTCTTACTGAAACAACTTTAAGCTTTCTAGGTTTAGGCGATCCACTTACACCAAGTTGGGGGCAAATTCTCAGAGGAGCATTTGTTTCAGGAGCTGTTAGTTTAGGAGCATGGTGGTTCTTTATACCTGCTGGATTATGTGTAATACTTCTAGTATTAGGTTTTACATTCCTAGGATACTCGTTTGATGAAATACTTAATCCAAAGCTAAGGAGGAGATAACTATGAAAAATGGAAATATCTTAGAAGTTAAGAATTTAAAAACATATTTTAAAATCAAACAAGGTATAGTAAAAGCAGTAGATGATGTTAGTTTTGAATTAAAAAAAGGTGAATCCATAGGTTTAGTTGGAGAATCCGGATGTGGTAAAACAACAACTGCACTGTCAATTATAAGACTCTTATCAGATAATGGATATATAGAAAGCGGAAAAATTATTTTTGATGATGTAAATCTTGCTGCTATGACAGAAGATGAAATACTCAACTACAGATGGAATGATATATCAATGATTTTTCAAGGTGCTATGAATGCACTTAATCCAGTTATGAGAGTTAGTGATCAAATAATTGAAGCTATTCAGTTGCATGAAAGTATTTCTAGAGAAGAAGCAAGAAAAAGAGTAACAGAATTATTTGAACTTGTTAAGATTAATCCTAACTTGATGGACAGTTATCCACATGAATTTAGCGGTGGTATGAGGCAAAGAGCCATAATAGCTATGGCACTTGCATGCAATCCAGCCTTAATAATAGGAGATGAACCTACTACAGCCTTAGATGTTATGGTTCAAGCTCAAATTATTGACTTAATAAATGATTTAAGAAAAAAACTTAAAATGAGTATGATAATGATTACTCATGACCTTTCAATTATTACAGAAACTTGTGATAAAATAGCAGTAATGTATGCTGGGAAAATAGCAGAAATAGGAAACGTTGATGATATAGTATTTAACTATCAACATCCATATACAGAAAAATTAATAAAAGCTTTTCCTAATATTTACGGTGAAAGACAAATGGTAGAGTCAATACCCGGAACACCTCCAAATTTACTTAATCCACCTAAAGGATGTAGATTTGCCGATAGGTGTCACAAAAAAATAGGAGAAATATGTGATAATGTAGATCCTAGCTTAGTATCAATCGATGGCTCGAATCATATGGTTGCCTGTCATTTAAAGGAGGGGTTACGGAATGTATAATAATATTGTAGATATACAAAATCTAAAAATATATTTTCAAATAAGACAAGGCTTTGTAGAAGAAGTTATTAAAAGAGAAAAAAAGATAGTTAAAGCTGTTGATAACATAGATTTATCTATTAAAAAAGGTGAAATATTATCTCTAGTAGGAGAATCTGGCAGTGGTAAAACAACTACGGGTAGAGCTATCTTACAATTAGCTAAAAAAACTGATGGTAAAATTTTATTTGATGGAGATGAAATTAATAGAAAAGATAAAAAATATATGCACACTTTTAGAGAACGAGCCCAAATGATTTTTCAAGATCCTTATCAATCTCTTAACCCTAAATTTATGGTGATTGACATTGTAGCAGAACCCCTACAGCTCATGAAAATTAAAATTTCACAAGAAGAAAAAATAAAGAAAGTTATTAAAGCTCTAGAATTTGCAGGATTAAAGCCTGGCAAAGATTATTTATACAGATATCCCCATGAATTAAGTGGTGGTCAAAGGCAAAGAGTTTCTATAGCTACATGTTTTATTGTATCACCAGACTTTATAGTTGCTGATGAGCCTGTTTCAATGCTGGATGCTTCAGTTAGAGCAGATATATTAAAACTTTTTGTAAGCATGAAAGAGCAAAAAGATACTTCATTTTTATTCATAACTCATGATTTAGCTTTAGCTTGGCTTATATCAGACCGAATTGCTATTATGTATTTAGGTAAAATAATGGAAATGGGTTCTGCTGACTTAATTGCAGGATCATGTCTTCACCCATATTCTCAAGCTTTAACAAGTGTTTTAGCAGTTGTTGGTGATAAGAGAAAGAAAAAGAGAATAGTTTTAGAAGGAGAAACCCCATCTCCTATGAATATACCTAAAGGATGCAGATTCCATACTAGATGTCCAATATGTCAAAAAAAATGCAAGCAGTCAGAACCCGAATTAAAAGAAATTAGCTCAGGTCATTTTGTAGCTTGCCATTTTCCTCAAAAAATAAATTAATTTTTGTTAGAAATAGATTACACGAGCAAAAGATGGAATAAAAAATTTCATATCTTGCTTGAAATAAGGAGGCTAATATGAATAAACTATCATTAGAAGCAAGGTTAAAAGCAGAAGTAGTAAGTTTTAGCGGTAAAGTTTGCTTATATGCTAATGATTTCAAAGGTAATGTCATTGATATTAATGCAGATGAAAAATTTGAATCAGGAAGCTGCTGTAAAGTTTTTATACTTGCTGAGTTATTTAAACAAGTAAAAGAGAATAGAGTCAACTTGAATGATATGTTACAATACACAAAAGAGAACTATGTTGTAGGTAGTGGAATTTTAAGAGCAATGGATTATGGTGTAGAATTGACAGTTAAAAATTTTGCTACTTTAATGATTATTATTAGTGATAATATAGCAACAAATATACTAATAGACCTTTTAGGAATTGATAATATAAATAATACATGTAATGATTTAGGCTTTTCAAATACTGTTCTTCATAATAAAATTGATTTTGATAAATATGAAGGTTTAGCAACTACTACCCCCAAGGATTATGGAAAAATATTTGAGAGAATATGTAAAAAGGAATTATGGAGTAAAGAAATTTCTGAACAAATGCTTGAAATCCTAAAAAATCAGCATTATAATACTATATTAACACGTAATTTACCTCAATACTATCTAGATTCAGAAGATACAGGTGATGAAGAACTTATTTATATAGCATCAAAAAGCGGCAGCATGGATACATGCAGAAACGATGGCGGAATAATTCATACTCCTTATGGTAATTATGTTGTAGCAATTTTTACTAAACTTTTTAAAGATCCTCTATATTATAGTGACCACGAATCGTATATGTATGGTCCAAAAGCTAGTAGACTATTATTTGATCAATACTTGACATTACAAGGACGTTTTAAGTAATATTCACTACTTTAAAAAGGAGATGTCATTAATGATAGATTTACATATACACAGTCATTACTCTGATGGAACAAATAGCATACAAGAATTAATAGATATATTAAAATTTAAAAAAATTACTACATTCTCTTTAACTGATCATGATACTGTACTAGGCGTAGTACCTATAATACAAGAAGCAGAAAAAAACAGTATAATTGTTGTACCCGGGGTAGAAATTTCTGCTTCTATTAATGATGAAGTTCTACATATTTTAGGGTATAACATTGATTTCAATAATAATCAACTAAAAGAATATCTTAATAGCATAACGTCAACATATACTTACATAACATATGATAAACTTAAAATGTTAAATGAAAAAGGAATACTAAATTATAAATGGGATAATGTTATTAATCACAGCGGTTTTAAATCTGCTATTTATAGCTCTGATGTCTATAAATCCATGATAAAGGATGGCTATGATTTTAAACTAAAAGATTGGCCGAAGTTTTATAAAGACACTTTTAGTCTAGTAAGTCAACACTTTCCAAATATAGTTTTTCCTTCACCAGAAGAAGCTATTGAAATAATATTGCATGCAGGTGGAATACCTGTTTTAGCCCATCCTAAACGAAATGGTAATAATGATGTAATTTTTATTAAAAAATTAATTCCTGCTGGACTGAAAGGTATTGAAGTATATTATCCTTTTCATGATAAAACTACAACAAGAAAATATAATGATATAGCTAATACTTATAATTTAATAAAGACTGGTGGAACTGATTGGCATGGTGAATTTACTACATGGAATGTAGAAATAGGAGATTTTGGTGTTGAACATTTAGAATTCTAAATTAAAAATTTAAATAAAGTAAATAAGCGTAATAAAAAAAAGTTTCTAGTTATAACTAGAAACTTTCTAATTACCTGGCAGTGACTTACTTTCCCGGGCAGTTACCCACCGAGTATCATCAGCGCTGAAGGACTTAACTTCTGTGTTCGAGATGGGAACAGGTATTTCCCCTTCGCTATTACTACCAGATCTA
>JAHDQO010000032.1 GCA_018433765.1 Tissierellales bacterium | reverse complement strand
TTACTTGTTATTTCCAAACTCTAAGGAATCTTCACGCTTTACGCTGTTCTATTGTCTAGGTTCTTTTGTGCTGCCGTTTTCGGCGGCTTATATAGATTATCATACTACTTTACCTTTGTCAACATCTTTTTTCTTTTTTTTCAATTGTTTTTCTATTTATTAAAATTTTTATTATTCTACTAATGTTCTTAAGTTTTTTATTACGATTTTTACTTAATCAATTTTAATATTACTCAGTAATTTCCACATATCATCGCTTCCATAATCTAAGCACCAAACAGCAGTTCCTTTTAAAGAATATTCACTAACAATAGATAATCTATTATTTAATGAAGTTTCATCTTCATTCCATATAATATATTTAATATCATCTATAACTTTCTCTCCATAATTCTGTCCCTTTTCTTCATCATATTTTAATTTAATGTCTAAATTCTTTATTCTTTCTTTAGCAGTTGTTAATTTTAAGGCACTTGAATCAGTTGTATAAACTCCATCTTCTTCTTTTGTACTCCATAATCTTGTATAAAATGGTACCCCTAATATTATTTTTTCAGAATTTACATACTCCAATAAATTTTCTACCCCATATCTTACCCAAGGTATTGATGATACAGAACCAACATTATTAACATTTTCATCGTATGCCATTAAAATAGCATAGTCGCAATATTCACCAATAACTTTTCTATCTAAAAATTTAGACCAAGTAGGACTATTGGACATTACCGCTATATCTACAGACATAATAATACCTTCATGCTTTATTTTACAATACAATTCTCTAATAAAAGCAGAATATACATCCTTATCCTTTAAATATATATTTTCAAAATCTATATTTATCCCATCATAACCCTTTTCTTTAGAAATAGATATTATACTGTTTATTATTTTGCTTCTTATTTCTCCATTATTTAATAATTTTGAAGTTAAATCTTTATCAAAACTATTATTAAAAGTTCCCCAAACTTGGACATCGTTGTTCTGCACGTATTTAATATACTCTTCGTTTGAAAAATCAGTAAAATATCTTTCATCTTCGTTATCAATCATTTTATGCCAAACTGGTGATATTACATTTAATGCTTCAGGAATTTCAAATTCTTTAAAATTATTTATTTTATTATAAAACAAATCCCAAGATAACAATATTTCATCACTATTATTCATGTTACTACATAAATATGTAGTTTCTATTTTTTTAGATGAAATTGTTGCTGCTTCTTTATTAATATATCCTACAATATAGTCTTTTGTTCTTACTAACAACCAATTTTTTTGTTTAGTATCATAAACATATATCTCGTCTCCTACAGATAGTTCTTTCAACGGTTTACTATTATATGAAGCTTCTTCTCTTATTTTAGTATTTCTCAATACAATATAGTTACTAATATTTTTTTCAATAAATAAACTATTAGTAGTATCATTAAATATAACGTCTTGATTATACTTATTTCTTAATAAATCTACACTAAAATACAACTTTTCATTATTAATTAATATTTCATCTTTACTAATTAACTTTTCATTTAATAACAATTCTTTATCATTGTAATGCATTTTATCAAAATTATATTTATTAAATATTGTTATAATATTTTGATTCTTATCCCAATATGTAGCTAACACATTATATTCATTTAAATATTGTGTTGATATATATTTTTTATTATTTATGATAATATCGTCTGGAGTTGAAGTAGATACTCCATTAAAGTATATCATAGTATAATCACTACTACAGAACGTTGGCTTGTCCAAATAAAATGTCAATTTTATAAAAGCTATTGTTAATATAATTATAGATAATATTGCAATTAATATTTTCTTCATTTATAACCTCATTTTTTACTTTTATTATAAATATATTTTATTTAAAAATAAATGTTGATTTTTATCTTTGATCCCTAATTCTTTCAATTTCTTGCTTTATACTTATTCCAATTTCATCTTTACTATTAATTTCTAATACTTTATCAATATCTTTTTCTGCTTTTTCTATTTCATTAAGATAAATATATGCTGCTGCTCTATTACACATAATTTCACTATTATTTGGAGTTATGTTTAAAGCAATATTAAATGTTTCAACTGCTCCTTCATATTTTCCAAGACACATTCTACATAATCCTAGTTCATTAATTGAATCTAATTGACTTGGATTTATCTTAATCACGTTTTCAAAATATTTTTCAGCAATTTCATATTCTTTCATCAATCTATAAGCAAGGCCTATAAAAAATAATAAGTTCCACCATCCACTTCTTTTTTCTGCAATTGGTAATAGAATATCAAGACCTTCTTGCACTTCTCCATTAAGCACATAATTATAACCCTTTTCATAATTTATAAACATTTGCAATTCTTTAAGTTCATTTCGTATTTCTTCAATTCTATTTTCATCATCATCATATTCAATAGATTTTTCCCAATATAATCCTGCTTTGATATATTGCTGCTTTGATTTATAATAAAAACCAAGTTTATAATAAGCAAGAGAAAAAGTATCATTAAAGTCTAAACATCTTTCAAAATATTTTTCTGCTTCATTCAAGAAAATAGTATATTGTTTTTTTAAACCATCTTCTAAATACTTTACTCCTTTTTTTTCTAGAGTATTTGCATAAACAAAACAATTCTTTTCATTTTCGCATATGTTTATTAAACTTTTCCCATATATTACAGCACTATCTATTTCACTTTCACTAAAATTATTTACACTATGTATTATATAAGCTTCTATATTGCTTTCAAACAAATTTAGTATTTCAATGTATTCATTAATATTCTCAAATTTTTTATCTATTCCTATAATGTAAATTATACCATCTACTATATTTTTAACAGTTATCCCATCATATCTGTCTTGTTTTTTAATATCAATAATTAAATTATCTATTCTGATTGGTATATCCAATTTATCTTTTGCTATATAAAATTTTTTACCTAGCGGAAGCTTTGCTCCTTTTTTTAGCGTAATAAATGAAATTTCTTCTTTTTTTTCATTAAAAAATTCTTTTAGTACCTTATTTTCCATTATTGTACTCCTCTACAATATCATTAATATCATAAACGTTACATCTATCATATATATTGTTTTTATTCTTATAAATAAATAAATAAACTGATTTATCAATTCTTATTATTCTAAATATATTTATTATTTTCTTTAAATTATCTGCTTCTATATTACTAAAATATTTCTTTATATATATATCATTTTTAATAATATAATGTTTTAGTTTTCTGTAATCCTCTTCTGTTTCCTTGTTAAAAATACTAAGTAATTCTTCATTAGGATTATTAAATACATAATCATATTTTATTTTGCTTATAAATTCATTGTTTAATTTCTTTTCACAATCTATAAACTCATAAAATATTTTATATAATTTTTTTCTTTTATGCATTATTTTAAATAAGTCATTTTCGTCCCAATATCTACTAAAATTTTCATAGAATTCAAAGGGTGTATTAAATAAGTTATCAATAACATATTTAATACTATTTTTAAAATACATTTCGTTATAATATCTTTCAATAAGTTCTTCTACTTTTTTAAGTTTTAATATTTCTTCATAGCTAATATATTTTGTCTTTATTACTTCATAAGGTGCTTGCTGAAAATATTCTATTTTATGTTTTTCTCTATCTCTATATATTTGTGTTCCTTTTAATACTTTTAAAAATCCTAATTGAATTTTTTCAACATTAAAATTATGAATTGTATTTAATGAATTTTTAAAAGAATTATAATTTTCATAAGGTAAACCCGCTATAAGATCAAGATGCTGATGTATATTGTTGTTAGATTTTATTGTTTCTACTACTTTTCTAAGTTTTTCTAAATCCATTTTTCTGTTTATTTCATTTAAAGTATCATCATTTACAGATTGAACTCCTATTTCAAATTGAAACATATTTTTTGGTACAGTTTTAACAAAATCTAAAAAATCATCAGTTATTATGTTTGCAGTTATTTCAAAATGTATAGTCATATTATTTTTATTATGATTAATTATATATTTCATAATTTCTATCGATCTTTTATAGTCAACATTAAAAGTTCTATCAACAAACTTTATCTGCCTTGCATTTGTACTTAATAACAATTTTAAATCTCTTTTTACTCTATCCAAAGAAAAAAATCTTGTTCTTTTTTCTATAGAAGACATACAAAAACTGCAATTAAAAGGACAACCTCTTGATGATTCATAATATATTATTTTATTTTTAAAATTTTGTAGATTATCATAAGGAAAATTAATCTCATCAAGATTTTCTATTGGTTCACGCTTTTCATTAACAACAATGTTTTCTTTTTTTCTATAAGCTATACCCTTAATATTAGATAAATTATGTGTTTCATCATCAAAATAACTAATAAGTTCATTAAAAGTTTTTTCTCCTTCTCCATAAATAATAAAGTCTATAAACTTATTGTTATCTAATATATCTTCCATTTCAAATGATACTTCTGGTCCACCAAAAACTATTTTTAATTTTGGTTTTGCTGTTTTTAATATATATGCTATCTTCTTTATATATTCAATATTCCAAATATAACAAGAGAAAGCTAGGATATCTGGTCTCTCATCTACTATTTGAGATGTAATACTTTCTATTTGTTGATTTATAGTAAACTCTTTTATTACAATATCTATTTCCTTATTATTACAATTGTTTTTTAAATATTGCAACGCAAGATTTGTATGTATAAATTTCGAGTTTAGTGCAACTAGTAATATTTTCATTTTTTCACCTTTATTAATCCAGTTTTAGTTTTTATAATAATATAATCGTCTAGCTTTTTTTCGGCGACTATACATTTACCTAATAATGGATGAGTAAATTTGCTTTTGCTTAAGTAGAATTCTAGTGGATTAATATGTTCTAAATCAATCTTTAATTTATCTGGATTTATTGTTCCTTTCCTTAATTTAGACAAATATAACGCAAAATTATTAATTATTTTTTCGTTTTGTTTAGGAATATCTATAGTTTTACTTTTGTTTAAAGTAATATATTCATATATCTTAGAATTACCTAATAAATTAACTTTCAAATCTAAATTACTATTTAAAGTGTTTAACCAGTTTATTCTTTCTCTTTCGAAATTTATTAAGTATTTATTATTCAATTTTTTCTTATAATATTTTTCCATTATATCTTTTATAGAAAATTGAATTAAACTATCTTTAACACTTTCAATTAAATGATTATTTTCTACTTTTTCATTCATATAATCCATTAATATTCTAGATAGTATTATTGATAATATTATACTATTAGCATCATTTGTAAAAAACACAACACTCTTTACTACTTCATCAATTATTATATTCCAATCTGTATTAGAAATAACTATAGGCAATATTTTATAATCTATAGCATTATCAAATTTTATTACTTGTTGGTTATTTATTTTATTTTGTATAATGCTACCATTAATATCACAATAATCTTTTAATAAATTTAATTCTTTAATAAATCTTTTGTAATAAATTCCACAACCAATTTTGTTTTCAAAGGGTATTATTGATTTAGTAGTAATTATAAATATTTGAGTTTGCCATTCAAACATATCATGCTTTGAACTGCTTTGTAAACAATAAAGCAACAAGTCCTTTATTTTATCATTCATAAAATTCTCCCTAAAATAAAACATAGCTGATGTAATATCAGCTATATTATAACCTTATTCTTCAAAGTAAGCAAACTCTTCTTTGAATTTAACCGCATATTCTATTACTCTCATTGAATACTCACTCATAGCTAAATCTCTATATGTAGATTGTCTAGAAGCTATATATTTTTGCAAACCATGTTGTCCCCTATTATAAGCTGTTAATGTTTTATGTATATCATGTCCATAAAATTCGTATAAATATTTCAACTGTGTCATAAATAGTTCAATATTATAATGTGGTTGAAATAGCTTTTCAGGGTCATATTCAAGACCTAAATTGTGAGCAACAGGCTGGGCTGTATTTTCCATTAGCTGTCCAAGTCCTCTTTCGCCTTTAGTTCCTACTGTTAATGGATTAAAATTACTTTCTACTTTCATTAACCCTAGCACAATGAAAACATCTATACCTTTTTCCTTGCACTCATCAAACAACGATTTAATATCGTTTTTATTAAGTCCTGTTAACTGTGCGGTATATTTTAATAGTGCCAAATTGTCATACTCTTTTATGTGTTCATATTTTTCCATACTAATACTTTTTACTATTTTTTTATCCAAATTGCAATCAATACATATTTTCTGTTGTTCATTTGCATTCTGATTTGCATATATTATTCCTTGGTATGAGATAAAAAATAATAGCATTATCAATATTAGCAGTGAAAATCTTTTCTTACTTTTCATTTTATCACCTGCTTTTATTACATGGCAGGTATTATATTTAATTTTTATTTCCTTGTCAAGGGGAAAAATGAAATAATTGGTGTTATTTTGTCCTTAGTGCATAATTTTTTTTACATTTTTACTGGAGCATTCATACCTAATAAATTAAGTCCTGTTTTCAAGACTGTATTAACACTTTGAGTTAATAGAAGTCTTGCATTTTTTGTTTCATTATCATCTACTAAAATTGGACATTCATGATAGAATCTATTAAATTCTTGTGCTAATCCTACAATAAAACGTGTAATAATATACGGTTCGTTTCTTTCTGCTGCACTCAAAACTGCATTAGAAAATCCATCTATCTTTTTAATTACATTAAATGCAAGTTTATCAGAAAGAATTGAATAATTTATTCTACTACTAATCTCAGTATTTGATTTACTTAAAATACTGCACGTTCTTGCATATGTGTATTGTACATATGGACCTGTTTCTCCTTCAAAACTTAATGTTTTGTCCCAAGAAAATACATAATCTTTAATTCTATTATTGAATAGTTCTTGGAATATTACTGCTCCCACTCCTACATCACTAGCTACTTCATCCTTATTCTCGAGATTTGGATTTCTACTTTCAATAATTTCTTTAGTCTTATTGATAGCTTTGTTTAAAACATCCTCAAGAAAAACTACTTTTCCCTTTCGTGTTGATAGAGTCCCATCTTCTAAACTTACCATGCCAAATTGAACATGTTCACAATCTTTTGCCCATTCATATCCCATAAGTTCAACAATTTTAAGCCATTGTTCAAAATGAAGTTTTTGCTGAGAACCAACAACATAAATGTTTTTATAAAAATCATAAGTTTCTTTTCTATATATTGCTGCTGCAATATCTCTTGTTATATATAAAGTAGATCCATCACTTTTTTTAATCAATGCATCCGTTAAATTATATTCTGATAAATTAACTATTTTTGCTCCTTGTGAATCTTGCAATAAGTTTTTATTTTCCAGTTCATCTATTACACGAGACATTTTATCTGAATAAAAACTTTCACCTGCATATGAGTCAAATTCTACATTTAACATTTTATAAACCCTACTAAATTCTTTTAAACTAACATCTCTAAACCACTGCCAAAGTTCTTTTGCCTCTTCATTTCCTTCTTCAAGTTCTTTAAACCAGTATCTTGCTTCATCTCTATATTCTGGTTTTTCATCTGCCTCTTTATTAAATCGTACATACAATTTTAACAATTCTGGTATTGGATTGGCTTCTATTATTTCCTTATTTCCCCATTTTTTATATGCTGATATTAGCATACCAAATTGTGTTCCATAATCACCAAGATGATTTATTGCTACTGCATTATAATTTAGAAATTTGTATATTTTATATAATGAATTACCAATAACTGTAGTTCTTATATGACCTATATGAAACGGTTTTGCTATATTAGGTGAAGAAAATTCTACTATAACTGTTTTTCCTTTACCTTCTAATGTACTGCCATACTTTTCCTTCTTTTCATAAACTTCTTCTAATACATTTTTTACAAAGAATTTCTTATTAACAAAGAAATTTAAATATGGTCCTTCATTTTGTATTTTTTCGAATTCATTAGTTAAACCAATTTTTTCAACAAAATCCTGAGCTATTATATTAGGTGATTTACGATATTTCTTAGCAAATCTAAAACAAGGTACTGCATAATCACCCATTTCACTATTAGGTGGTATCTCAATAAAACTCATTATTTCTTCAATAGTTAATTCATTCTCTAATTGTTTTATGATTTCTGCTACTTTCTGTTTAAAATCCATTCTTAAACCTCCTCAAAAAAATAAAAACCCTCATCATAAGAGACGAGAGTTATCCCGCGGTACCACTCTTTTTGGCTATACCCACTTAATGTTTTAACGCAATTAGCGACTAGCTTACTCTATTCAGCTGTATCTCAGAAGTACGATTCAATATATATTCTATATCAGGCTTCCACCATCCCTAACTCTCTATAATTTCTTATATATTTACTTTCTTCATCATTGAATTTATACTTTTAATTTGTTAGTATGATAGCATAGTGATGTTGATATGTCAATTAAAAATCACTTTAATAGATTATATTATATATTAATAAAGTCATTTTCATTATACAATTTTATTCCATTTTCTAAAAATAACTTTGCTGTTATTCCCATACCATTTATTATGTTACCCTGAAATTTACCATCATATATCTTACTTGTTCCGCAAGAAGGGCTTCTTTCTTTTAATATAGCTACTCTGCAATTTAACATTTTAGCTATTTTTAATGATTCCTCTGCACCTATTAAAAATTCTTTTGTTAAATCATTTCCACAATTGCTTATTACAACCATTTTATTATTTTTAACATTAATTTCACTTGGTTCTCTAGGTGTTGCTAATCCTCCTAATTGTTCTGGACATATTGGTATAATGTTATACTTTTCTTTTAATTTTATAATATTTTCAACTATGTTATTTCCACCATTATATTTACAATTTACACCCAACAAACATGCACTTACTAATATATTCATTTTTAAATCGCCCTTTCCTAAAGTCATTTATTATAAGTTAATGATTTAATAAAGTATTTATTTAAACTTTACTATTGTAACTCCATTTCCTCCTTCTTTAAATGAACCAATTCTATATTCTTTTACTTGTTTGTGACTTTTTAAAAATTGAGATATTCCTTCTCTTAATACTCCTGTTCCCTTTCCGTGAATTATTTGAACTTCACTTAATCCAGATATATATGCATCATCTAAGTATTTATCTATTTCCAAAAATGCTTCCTCAAGGTTTAACCCTCTAACATCAATGCTTTGCTTAACTACTTTAGATTTTAATTTAGTCATCTTTTCATTTTTTACTTTTTGGTTTATTATATCTTCTGAAACAATCTTAACTACATTCTTTCTATTAACTTTGAGTTTCATTAAACCTATTTGAACCATTAAATTATCTGAATCATCTGGTTCAGATATAATATATCCTTTTTGGTTTACTGTATTTATGAAAACTTGATCGCCTTTCTTTAATTCTTCATTAATATTATTTATTTCTAATTCATTACCATCATAATATAATTGATTATCAATTTCTTTTATCTTATCATTAATTTTTTGTCTTAAATGATTTACATTGCGGCTTTTTTCTTTATCCATCTCAAAGTTATGTTTTTTTAATTCTTTAATTATTTCGTTTGCTTCTTTTTTAGCTTCATCAAGAATTTTTTTTGCTTCAATATTTGCATTATAAATTATTTTTTCTTTTCTTTCATTTGCTTGTTTTTCTTTTGTTATATACTTATTATATGTTTCTTTGCTTTCTTTTTTTATTTTATCAATTTCTGCTTTATTTTTTTCAATAAGCAATCTATCTTTCTCAATTTGTGCTAAAGCATCCTCAAACTTTATTTCTTCTCTTTCAAGCAAATTTCTAGCTTTATTTATTATATTTGCATTCAAACCTAATTTGGTAGAAATTTCGAAAGCATTTGATTTTCCAGGAACTCCTATTAATACTTTATATGTTGGACTTAAAGTCTCAACATTGAATTCAACACTACCGTTATTAACACCATCAGTAGTAAGTGCATACAACTTTAACTCACTATAATGAGTTGTAGCTGCTGTAATTATTTTTCTCTCACGTAAAGTATTTAATACCGCCATAGCAAGAGCTGCTCCTTCAACAGGATCTGTTCCTGCACCTAATTCATCAAATAAAACAAATGAGTTTTCGTTTACTTCCTTCATAATTTTAACTATATTAGTCATATGCGAAGAAAAAGTACTTAAACTTTGTTCTATACTTTGTTCATCTCCTATATCTGCATAAACTCCATCAAATACAGATATTTCTGTACCATATTCTGCTGGTAGATGAAGTCCAGCCATTCCCATTAATGTAAATAGACCTAAAGTTTTTAGTGTTACTGTTTTGCCACCTGTATTAGGACCTGTAATTATTAAAGTTGTAAAATCTTTTCCTAACCAAATGTCAATAGGTACAACATCATCTTTAGATATTAAAGGATGTCTACCCTTTTTTATTCTTATATAACCTTCATTATTTATTAATGGTTCTATGCCATCTACATTTAGTGAAAATTTACCTTTTGCAAAAATATAATCTAACTCTTTTAGTACATCCTGATTGTTTAATATATCTTCTTTCACTTCTGCTATCATGCTGCTTAATTCAGATAATATTCTTTCAATTTCCTTTTTTTCATCTAGTTTTAATTGTGAAAGCTGATTATTCATTTCTACTATCTGCATAGGCTCAATAAATAGTGTAGCTCCACTTGATGATTGATCATGTATTAGCCCTTTTATCATGTTTCTATATTCTTGTCTTACAGGAACTACAAATCTATCATTTCTTATTGTTACAATACTATCTTGTAAATATTTTTTGGTTTGAGAAGAATTAACAATAGAATTTAACTTACTTCTGATGCTAGAGTTTTTGTTTTGTATATCTCTTCTTATTTTTCTTAGTAAACTGCTGGCATTATCCGATATTTCTTCTTCACTAATTATCGCATTAAAAATACTTTCTTCTATTTTTTTATAAGAAGTAAGTTTTTCTGCTAATGTCTCGAGTATATGATAATCTCTTTCATCCTTATTATCAGCAAGTAAATAATTCTTTATAAGTCTTGTCGCTCTTAATGTGTCAGCTGAATTTAATAATGCTTTAATTGAGAGAGTTCCACCAATGTATGCAAGTTTAATATATTCTTTTAAATCATAGATACCACCCAATGGTGGTCTACCTTTTTCTATAATAATAGAAACTGCTTCTGATGTTTCTTTTTGCATCATTCTAACAGAATCTATATTTGTAGAAATATCCATTTCTTTTACTTTATCTTTACCTAAACTAGTTTCTGCTAAATGATATACTTGATTAATTATTTTGTTAAATTCTAAGACTTTTTTTGATTTTTGCTTCATTTCACTATAAATTCCTTTCTTTGCAAGACTATACCCCTCAAAAATTGAAATTTAAAACTATGTGTTTTTAAAATATATTTTTAAAATAATGTCCTCTTGTAAATGTATTTTCTTTTAACAAGTATTTTTTTGCATCTTCTTCAATTATATAATTATTTAACTCATTATACAATGTATCTATCACTATTGATATATCTTTTATCCAGTTGCTATCTACATAATAATAATCTATATTGCATCTATTAAACTTGTTAATTTTACCTAAAACAGATAATGGTACACTATTATACACCTTTGTTAGTCTTTCATTTCTTTTAATATTTAATTTTACCCCTTTTCTATCTATTAGGTTATATCTATTATACATATTGCACTCACTACATTTATCAAAGCTTTTACACTTCTTTAATAAAGACATTGGACAGTTTTTCATAGTCATCAATTGTATATAAGCGTAAGATACAATTTCAGTGGTCAGATTATTAGTTCTACTTGATATATATTCTATATCTTTTACATTAGATTCTATAGAAAACGTATAGCCATTGGCACTTTTATCTTTCAACATCTGAACTGACCAAATATTTGTTAAATTCATAAAATATCCGCAATGTATTTTAAGATTACTATTTTCCTTTAAAAAATTAAATGTTCCAATATTATTAACACAAACACCATCAAACATTTTTTCATATTTTAAAATGTTGCTTTTAATTTTATCATAAATATCTCTTGATACAATATTTGGAATCCATAAATATTTTTCACCTTTATATTTATCATTTATTTTAATATCTAAATCATAAGGAATATAAATTCTTCCTATTTGAGATAAATCTATTTTTTCTAATTCATTACTATTATTGATCTTTAAACTTATTAATCTACTATTTGTACAATTTTTTATCTTATCAATTTGTTTCAAAATTTCTTCATTAATATAATAGATATTATTTGGTCTATTGTAAATATTCCCACGTCTTTCATATAATTTCTCTACAGCTTCTCTTCTTAGTTTGTTTAACACACTTTTCTTAACATATATATTATCATCTCTATTTATAAAGATTTTATCTGCACAGAAAATTGTATCACCTAATTTTGCAAGCTGTTCTTCTATTACACTATCACTTATAGAAATATTAATACTTTCTTCTACAATTTCTTCACTATATATAGTTATTGTATTCATTCCATCGCTTAATTCTAATATTATTGGTTTTCCTACAAATAAGTTTATTTTAAAATTAATATTAATTCTTCTATCTTTACTATCTCTTTTAACTTTATCTTTTACTTCATCTATTATATTATTAATGTCTTTGCCTTTAGTTCCTGAACTTAATTTAGCAAACATATCTGTTGGTTTATAACTTTCTAAATAACCACCTGTAAATCCTCTACTAAAAACAGATTTTACATTATTTTCTAATTCAGCAATTTCTAAGTTGCTTTCATATCCATTTAAATAACTTTCAGCTAATTTCTTATAATATTTTACTACTATTGCAACGTACTCAGGTCTTTTCATGCGACCTTCTATCTTAAATGCTGTTACTCCAGCTTCAATAAGTTTAGATATATGTTTACCACACATATAATCTTTTAAACTTAGCAAAGGTATATTTTCAAATTCTTTAATTATCTTTCCTTTGTTAGTATCATAAAAATTATAGCTTAGTCTGCATGGCTGTGCACATTTGCCTCTATTTCCACTTCTTCCACCTAGAAAGCTGCTGTAATAGCACTGCCCTGAATAACTCATACATAAAGCTCCATGAATAAAAACTTCTATTTCTTTATTACAATTTTTCGCAGCATCTTTTATTTCTTCTATATTTAATTCTCTAGCTAAAATAAATTTACCAACATTATAGTCTTTGAAAAAATTAATACCATGTTTATCATATACAGACGCCTGTGTACTAATATTAATCTTTAAATCTGGCAAGTATTTATTTATTAAGTAAATAAGTCCTATATCTTGTATTATTACAGCATCTACATCAGCCTTGTATAAAAATTCAGCATACTCTAATGCTTTTTTTATTTCTAAATCTCTAAGTAGTATATTTAATGTAACATAGACTTTAGAATTTTTGTTGTGAGCATATTTTATTATATCTATCATTTCATTATCATTAAAATTTTCAGAATAATGCCTTGCATTGAATAGCTTACCACCAAGATATACAGCATCAGCACCACTATTTATTGCTGCATAAAATGACTCTATATCTCCTGCTGGTGCTAATATCTCTACCTTTTTCTTCATCTAATATCTATTCCTTTCAATTAATTCTAAGTAAAATAATTCTTATTACTAATTTTACTGCCATATTAATAAATTAAACTGATAAATAATTATCAGTTTAATTTATTTTTTACAATTTATTTACGAACTAGTCTCTATATCCAATAAATCTTCCAATTCCTTATTTTTCTTCTTTAATTCTTCAATAATTATCTTATTTTGAATAATTTCTTTACTTCTTTCATCTAAAATATGTTTATATTTTTTTATAGTTTCTTCAAAAAGTTCAGTTTCATTATTTTTTATTAATAATTCTTCAAGATATTTTTCTTTTTCTTCACAAACACTACTATATTCTTTTTGAATTTTTTCTAATTGCTTTTTGAATTTTTCATTTTCTTCATCAGTTGTTTTAAAATGTTTTTTAATTTTTTCTATTTGCTCTTTTAATTTTTCATTCTCTTCATCAGTTGTTTTGAAATCTTTTTTTATTTTATTTTCTATTTCGCCTAACTGTCGTATTGATTTTAAATATTTATCCGCTAAAACAAATGAAGTAAATATTACAGATGTATGGCTGTTAAATCTTTTATTACTGTTTTTAAAATATTCGACCTGCGTATTGATAAGATTTTCAACTTTTTTTATGTATTCCATATCTTCATCTGTAAAAACAGAATATCTCTCATTGTCAATAACTATTTCAACCTTATTCATATCAGGCATTTATTCCCCCTCTTTCTTTTATATAAATAATTTTCTCATAAAAATATTATTTGGTCAAATATTACTGTTAACATAATGAATTTTTATTAATTTTATCATATTTTCTTCATCTTTAATACTAAAAACTTGAAAAAAAATAAAAACATCTGCTATAAAATCAAATGTTTTTAATATTTTTTAAATATTTAAGAAAAAAGCTCCACATTAATTAAAAAGTAGAGCTATTTCTTCAAGTCTTTTATAATATTATTTGTTATACTAATTTCATCTATAAAATTATCCTCAAATAGTTTCTCAACACTACCATGTGAAATGAATTTATTAGGTAGCGTTTCTATCCTTATATTTGCATCAGCTGGAAGCAATAATTGAATCTTGTTTGATATGCTACCATCTTTTATTGCTTCATCAATAATTACAACATTCTTAGTTTTATCATATGATGATAATATAAGTTCTTCATCTAAAGGTTTTATAAATCTTAAGTTAATAATTTCAGCACTAATATTGTACTTTTGTAGTAATTTTTTAACTTTTAAAGCTATATGCGTCATTCTTCCATTTGTAATTATTGATATATCATTGCCTTCTTGCACTAATACACCCTTACCGTAGTTAATTTGTGAACTGGAGGTCATAAAATTTTCTTCACAATTTCCTCTTGGGTACCTAACAGCTATAGGTCCATTATGCTTATTTACTGCATAGTCTAACATGTTCTCTAATTCAATATAATCAGCTGGCACCATCACAGTCATATTAGGTATTTGAGATAGGAAAGCAGCATCAAATACACCGTGATGAGTTTCACCATCATCACCAACTAACCCTGCCCTATCAATAGCAAAAACAACATGTAAATTTTGCATTGCAACATCATGTATAACCTGGTCATAAGCTCTTTGCAAAAAAGATGAATACAAAGCTACAACCGGCACAATACCTTCGACTGCTAATCCAGCAGCCATCGTTACTGCGTGCTGCTCTGCTATTCCAACATCAAATAATCTTTCTGGATATTTTTGTGCAAAATCTGTAAGTCCTGTTCCATCAATCATAGCAGCAGTAATTACAGCTAAATTTTTATTGTTTTTAGCTAAATTACATAGTTTATTACCAAATATTTTTGAATATGTAGGACCTTTCTTACAATCTCTTTTCTTTCCAGTCTTAGGATCAAAAGGTGAAATTCCATGGAATGCATCTGGCTTTTCTTCAGCTAATTTATATCCCTTACCTTTCTTAGTACAAACATGAATTAAAATAGGACCATCCTGATTTTTTGCTCTTTTAAATACATCAATTAATGCTTCGATATTATGTCCATCAATAGGTCCTAAATATTTCAAGCCAATCTCTTCAAATAACATTCCGGGAACAATCATTTGTTTAATTCCCTCTTTTGTCTTATGTAAAAGATTTCTAAGCTCGTCACCAATAAATGGAATCTGGTTGACTAACTTTTCTATGTCCTTTTTAGTAGTATAATAAGCCGGTTCTGTTCTAATTTTGCTTAAATATTGAGACATTCCACCTACATTATGGGATATTGACATTTCATTATCGTTTAATACTACTATTAATTTAGTATTACTTCTACCAGCATCATTAAGTGCTTCAAATGCCATACCTCCAGTTAATGCTCCATCTCCAATTACTGCTATTACTTCATGTTGTTGCTTTCTTAAATCTCTACCTCTTGCAATCCCTATAGCTGCTGAAATTGAAGTACTGCTATGACCTGTATTAAAAATATCATGCTCACTTTCTTCCCTTTTAGGGAAACCACTCATACCTCCAAATTGTCTTAACGTAGACATTTTATCTTTTCTACCAGTTATTATTTTATGTATATATGATTGGTGTCCAACATCCCAAATTATTTTGTCTACTGGTGAATTAAATACATAATGCAAGGCTAATGTTAATTCAGTTACACCTAAATTTGAAGCTAAATGTCCTCCTGTTTTAGATACACTTTCAATTAAATACTTGCGTATTTCTTTTGATAAGTCCTTTAAATTGTCTACGTTCATTTTTTTTATGTCATCTGGTGAATTAACTTGATCCAGAATATTCTTCATAGTCATATATCCTTTCTTTTATTGCATTATTAATTATATTATAGTTTCTTTATTTACTTATGTCAAAATTAAGATACATAAATAATTAAATTAATAATTTTTATTAAAAAATATTACATATATAGTTTTATTGTGTTATACTATACATCGATATAATTCAAAATATGTCACAATATATATTTTAAACAATATTTGGAGGCTAACATGTTAACTAAAGATAAAACTTCAATTTATGTTATTTCAGATTCAATTGGTGAAACTGCTGAGTTAGTAGCTCAAGCAGCAAAAATTCAATTTAACTCTTCTGTAGGTGATATTATAAAATTTCCTTATGTTTTTGAAGAATATCAAATTGATGAAATAATTTCTAGAGCTAAAAACGAGAAATGTTTATTATTATATACCCTTGTAACTTTCAGTACAAAAAAATATTTAAAATTGACCGCTCTTAGAAACAATGTTCCAGCAATTGATGTTTTAGGTCCTGTTATAAATGCTTTAATTGACTTAACTGGAAGGCAGCCTAAACTTGAAGCAGGATTAAACAGAAGATTAGATGCGAAATACTTCAAAATGATTGAAGCTATAGAATTTGCTGTCAAATACGATGATGGCAAAGACCCTAGAGGAATACTAAAAGCTGATATTATTCTTGTAGGAATATCTAGAACCTCTAAAACTCCTTTAAGTATGTACTTAGCCTATAGAAATATTAAAGTAGCCAATGTTCCTTTAGTACCTGAATTTGACCCTCCAAAAGAACTCTATCAAGTATCATCAAAAAAAGTAATTGGTTTAACTAACGACCCTGAAAAATTAAATAGTATTCGGCTTGAAAGATTAAAAGAACTAGGAATAAAAAAAAGCTCTAATTATGCTAATATGGATAGAATATTAGATGAATTAGAGTATGCAGATACTATTTTTAATCAAATAAAATGTCCAGTTATAAATGTTTCAACTAAAGCAATAGAAGAAACAGCAAGTATTATAACATCTATAATATCATAACTATATTTTGATACTAATTTTATACTTTTAGTTTAGTTTAATAATATTATAATTAAGTATACTAGCAAAAGCAAGCCAAATAATATAAGGAATCATCAGCCATCCAGCTTTTTTATCTATTTGAAAGAATTTAATTGTTGTCAAAATTACCAATACCAATAGTACTAAAAGCCATACAAAAGCAAATCTAAACATACCATATTTAAAGAAAATAATAGGCCAGAAGAAATTAAAAATTAGTTGAATAAAGTATAGAATTAATGCCATTTGGTCATAATTAATGGAACATCTTTTCATCCATACGCGATAACTTGCAATACCCATTAGAATATATAAAATAGTCCATACTATTGGAAATACATAATCTGGTGGTGCAAAAGATGGACTGATATATTCTACTTGCTCTCCACTCATTGATATATATCCACTTAATGCTCCAACAGCTAAAGGAATTAGTATAAAGACTATAAGTGCTTTTATGTTTATTCTTCCATTTACATAAAATATATTTTTCATAATTCTCACCTCAATATATTTTATGTGACAAACATTTAATATATACAATAAAGTAAATATTAAAAAAATTGTTTAATTTATTATTTTCGGGTATATAATAAATATATTATCAATCAAATATAAAAAGTGGTATATAATATGCTACAAAAATTTTTAAGGAGGAAAATATGTTATCAAAAAAATTACTAGATGAATTAAATTTACAAATAAGATATGAATGGGAATCAGCGCATTATTATATGGCAATGGCTGCTTATTTAGATTCAGAAGATTTACCCGGATTTGCTCATTTTTTTAAAGTACAAGAAGAAGAGGAAAGATTCCATGCAGAGAAGTTTTATAATTATATAAATGAAATGGATGGAACTGTAAAAGTAACTTCACTTGATTTAAAAGAAGATGAATTTACTTCACCTTTAGATGTATTTGAAAAAGCTTTGGAGCATGAAAAGTTTGTTACAAGTAGAATTTACCATCTAATGGATATTGCTATGGAAGAAAAAGAACATGCTACAATAAGTATGCTAAAATGGTTTATAGATGAACAAGTTGAAGAAGAAAATTCTATGAAAGAAAAAATTAGTAAACTTAAAAGAATAGAAAATAATTCTAACGCTTTATATCAAATGGATACTGAATTATCACAAAGAGTCTTTGTAAAACCTACAGAAAACTAAACTAAAGTCTCAAATTAATTTGAGACTTTTTTAATTAATTATTTATGTCTTTTTGTTAGTTCTCCTTTTATATCTTCAATTGTAACTCCTTCATTTATCATCAAAACCATCAAATGGTATATAAGGTCGCTCACTTCGTAAACTATTTCATCTTTATCTTCATTTTTAGCTCCTATAATTACTTCACTTGTTTCCTCTCCAACTTTTTTAAGAATTTTATCTAATCCTTTGTCAAATAAATAATTTGTGTATGAACCTTCTTTTGGATTTTGTTTTCTGTTTAGTATTGTTCCATATAATTTATTTAAAATATCTACAGTGTTATTATCTTCTTCCAATACTTTATTGAAAAAACATGAATAGTTTCCAGTGTGGCATGCTACACCTATCTGTTCTACTTTAACAAGTATAGTATCTGCATCACAATCATAATAAAACCCTTTTAAAATTTGTTTATTTCCAGATGTTTCACCTTTTTTCCATAATACTTGCCTACTTCTGCTGTAGTAGTATACTATTTTTTCATTAAGTGTTTTTTCTACAGCTTCTTTATTCATATATGCCAGCATTAATACTGTTCCAGTCTTTATATCCTGAGCTATTGCTGGAACTAGTCCATCACTGTTAAATTTTATATTATTAATTAATTTATTTACTTCCATCTTTAGCTTACACTCCAGTTTCTTATATTCTAATTTCTATTCCTTTTTCTTTTAAATATTGCTTCAAATCTTGTATTTTTATTTCTCCAAAATGAAATACTGATGCTGCAAGAATTCCATCTACATTTGCATACTTAACTGCTTCATAAAAGTGAGCCATAGAACCTGCACCACCTGATGCTATAACAGGTACATTTACTGCATTAGTTATTTTTCTTAATAAATCCAAGTCGTATCCATTTTTCATTCCATCTTCATCAATACTGTTTACAACTATTTCACCAGCTCCTAATTCAACACCTTTCACTGCCCACTCTACAGCATCTAGACTAGTCTTTTCTCTTCCACCTTTTATATATACGCTCCATGAGCCCTCTCTATTTTTTTTTGCATCTATTGATAGAATAATACATTGAGCTCCAAATTTTAAAGATGCTTCACGTATTAACTGTGGATTTCTAACAGCAGATGAATTTACAGATACTTTATCTGCACCTTTTCTTAATATATTAGTAAAATCATCTATAGTTGAAATTCCTCCACCGACACAAAATGGAATGTTTATTTCTTTTGCTACTCGTGTAACAAATTCTAAAGATGTCTTTCTCTCTTCATTTGACGCTGTTATGTCATAAAAAACAAGTTCATCTGCACCACTATCACTATAAAATCTTCCTAATTTTTCAGGACTATCAACATCAATTATATCTTGAAATTTCTTTCCTTTAACTACTCTACCATTTCTTACATCAAGGCATGGAATTATTCTTCTAGCAAGCATTGACGTACCTCCTTGAAATCTAGTCTTTCATCATACAGAGATTTTCCTATTATTGCACCATACATGTCCATCTGATTTAGTCTTTTTATATCATTTATTGTTGAAACTCCACCTGAAGCAATAATATCAAGATTTGTTTTCTTTGAAAGTGTATCATATATTTCAAAATTTGGTCCTTTAAGCATACCATCTCTAAGTATATCAGTATATACTAATGTCTTTATACCTATTTTTTCTAAATAGTTACACAAATCAAGTGAATCGATATTACTTACTGTTTCCCAACCTCTTACAGCTACTTTGCCTTTTACTGCATCAATTGAAACCGCCAAATTTCTTTTATACTTTGCTGCAAGTATCTCAAGTAACTCTTGATTTTCAACTGCCATAGTTCCAATAATTACTCTCGAAACTCCAGAATCTATCAGTTCTTTTACTCTCTCTTCGTTTCTTACTCCTCCACCTACTTGTAATGGAATACTAATATTTTTTGCAATCTTTTCTATTGATTTTCTGTTAGTAAATTCTACATTTCTTGCGCCATCAAGATCAACAACATGAAGAAATTCTGCACCTAATTGTTCCCATCGTTTTGCCATTTCTACAGGATTATTGGAATATACTTTTACGTTATCAAATTTACCCTGTGTAAGTCTAACACATTTATTATCTTTTATGTCTACCGCTGGAAATATTATCATGAGATCAGCTCCTTATATGCTCTTAATATATTTAATCCTACTTCTGCACTTTTCTCAGGATGAAATTGTATACCGTATATGTTTTCTTTTCTCACAATTGCGGGTATCAAATCTTCATAGTCTGAGTATGCTATTAATTCTTTATTATTACTGCCAGAAGACGCATAATATGAATGTACAAAGTAAACATAATCATCTTCTTTTATATATTTTAATATTGGATCATCTGCTGTTTTAAACTTAAGATTGTTCCATCCCATATGAGGTACTTTTAATTTAATATCTAAGAACTTTATTTCCCCTTGTATAAATCCTAGTCCTTTGTAATTACCATATTCATAACTTTTTTCATATAGTAATTGCATTCCTAAACAGATTCCAATTAAATATTTGCCTTTTTTAACTTCTTCATTTATTATCGGAACTAGTCCTGTTTTTTCTAATGAATCAATTGCATCCCTAAAAGCTCCAACTCCAGGTAATATTAAAGATTTAGCTTTTTTTATATCTTCTGCTTTGTTAGATATTTTTGTTTCCATACCTACTTTAGTGAAAGCTCTTTGAACTGAATCTAGATTTCCCATTCCATAATCTATTATTACATGCATTTATAGTACCCCCTTTGATGACACTATTTTATTTGACGAAACTAATACAGCTTCTTTTAATGCTCTACCTACTGCCTTAAAGACTGATTCTATTTTATGATGGTCATTTTCTCCGTATAAAACAGAAGTGTGTAATGTAATTTTAGAATTATTTACAAAAGCTCTAAAGAATTCTTTAAAGTTTTGAACATCCATAGTTCCTATTGTTTCTCTCATAAAATCAACTTCAAATACCAAATAAGGTCTGCCGCTTATATCAAGAGCTGTTCTACAAAGTGCTTCGTCCATAGGAACAAATATACTTGCATATCTTTTAATGCCTTTTTTATCTCCAATAATATTACTAAATGCCTGTCCTAGTACTATCCCAATGTCTTCTGCTGTATGGTGTCCATCTACATGCAAATCTCCCTCACACTGTATTTTTAAATCAAAATCACTATGAAAGGCTAATAATGTAAGCATATGATCTAAAAAGCCTATACCAGTATTTATTTGGGATTTACCACTTCCATCAATATTTAATTCTAGAGAAATATTAGTTTCTAATGTTTTTCTTTCTAACTTGCATTTTCTCATCTAATTAGCTCCTTCAGAGTATTTATTAATAATTGATTTTCTTCTTTTGTACCAACTGTTATTCTATAATATTTATTTAAATTTTTTGAAAATTTTCTAATTAATATACCTTTAGCAGCAAGATTTTCAAATAAATTATCTATTTTTGAATATACAAATAAAAAATTTGAACCTGATGGATATATTGTAAAACCTAATGCTTTTAATTCTTGCGATAATTTTTCTCTTCTCTCAGCAGTTTCTTTTACATATTGTTTAACTAATCCTATTTTACTAAATGCTTTTACTGCAATATACTGAGATACAGAATTAACATTGTATGGTACCTTTACTTTCCAGAGCATATTAATTAATTTTTCGTTAGCTATTAAACATCCAACTCTTAAAGCTGCAAGTCCAAATGCCTTTGATAAAGTACGCATTACTATTAAGTTATCGTATTTTTTTATAAGGTCTACTGATGATTCTCCTCCAAAGTCTATATATGCTTCATCTACTATAACTATAGATTTTGTCATTTTGTCAAGCATTTTTATTATATCCTTTTTATCAGTAACATAACCTGTTGGATTGTTTGGAGTACAAATAATTACAATTTTAGGATTTATCTCGTTGGCTTTCAGTATTAAATTATCAATATTTTGGGTAAAGTCACTATTACATGGTACAGTCACGTATTTTGCAGAACATAGATTACAATATATTTCATACATACTAAATGATGGTGTAAAACTTAATACTTTTTCCCCCTTTTCACAATATGCATTTATTACTAGGTTAATCAATTCACTTGAACCATTTCCAACTATTACATTATCTAATAAACATTCATAATATTCAGCCATTTTTCTTCTTAATTCTTTTGCATCACTATCAGGGTATATGTTTGGTTGAAAGTCTTTTTCTAAATTAATTTGCTCTGTTAATAAATAGTTTTTCCCTTCATTAGCATCAAGTTTAATTCTATAAGGAATATCATTTACTCTATAAGGAATCAAGTTCCTTACACTTTCTTTTAATTGTATCATTACTCTCCCTCCTCAAATCTTATCTTTACTGAATTTGCATGAGCTGTAAGTCCTTCATCTTCTGCAAACATTATTATTGAATCTTTGGATTTCTTAAGTGCATCACGACTATAGTAAATCAGTGAAGTCTTAGTTATAAAATCATCAACACTTAAAGCTGAAGAAAACTTAGCTGTAGAACTTGTAGGCAGTGTATGGTTAGGTCCAGCAAAGTAATCTCCAACAGGCTCTGGACTGTATTCGCCAAGAAAAATTGCACCTGCATTATTAATTCTTTTATAAATACTAAACGGATCTTTAATTAATATTTCAAGGTGTTCCGGTGCTATTTGATTTGCAATATTTATTGATTCATTCAAGCTATTTGTAATAATTGCAGATCCATAATTTTTTAATGAATTTTGTATTATCTCACTTCTTTGAAGCTGTGCTACTTGTTTTTCTAATTCGTTTGTAACTTTTTTAACTAATGATGGTGAATCTGTTACAAGTATTGAAGCAGCCATCTCGTCATGTTCTGCTTGTGATATTAGGTCTGCAGCAATATATTTTGGATTTGCAGTTTCATCAGCAATTATTAGTATTTCACTTGGGCCTGCTATCATATCTATACCAACTAATCCTGATACCTTTCTTTTCGCTGCTGCAACATAAATATTTCCTGGTCCTGTTATTTTTGATACTTTAGGTACTGTTTCTGTACCATAAGCTAACGCTGCGATACCTTGAGCTCCTCCTATTTTAAATACTCTATCTACTCCTGCTATATATGCAGCTGCGAGTATAGAATCTTTGACTTTTCCATCTTTATTCGGCGGAGTTATCATAATTATTTCTTTTACTCCTGCTATTTTTGCAGGTACTGCATTCATCAAGACAGTTGATGGATATGCAGCTTTTCCTCCTGGTACATAAATACCTACCTTTTCTATAGGTTTTATTAACTGTCCAAGTATGATATCTTCTCCATTTGGTTTATATATATATGAATCTCTTATTTGCTTTTTATGATAATTTTCTATATTGGTTTTTGCTTGCTTTATTGTCTTTAAAAGTTTTGAGTCTACTGTCTCAAGTGATTTTTCTATTTCTTTTTTTGTTATTTCAAATTTATCTAATAATACATTATCAAATTTTTGTGTGTATTTTATTAATGCTTTATCTTTTTTTGTTTTAATATTTAAAATTATTTCATCTACAACTTTATAGACTTCATCATAGTTCACTGCTGTTCTATCCATTAATTCTTCAAGAAATTTCCTATTATTTTCTGACTGTATGACTCTAATCATATTTCTCCTCCTCTATTTCTTTTATCTTTCCAATTATCTCTTTAATTCTTTTTCTTTTAAATTTATAGCTTATTTTATTTGATATTATTTGAGCATTTATTTTATACATATCTTCCAATATTTCTAAGCCATTTGCTTTTAATGTGTTTCCCGTTTCTACAAGGTCTACTATAACATCTGATAGTCCAACTAAAGGTGCAAGTTCTATAGAACCGTTTAGTTTTATCAATTTTATTTTTTGTCCTTTTTTTCCAAAATAATTTTTTGATATTTTTGGAAACTTAGTAGCCACTCTTAGTATCATATCTTTTTTAAATACTTCTTGTCCTTTAATGCCTGCAATCGACATTTTGCATTTTCCTAGATTTAAATTATGTAATTGATAAATATCTGCCTCCTTTTCCATTATCATATCTCTTCCTGCTATACCTATATCAGCAACTCCATTTTCAACATACGTAATTACATCAGAATTTTTTAAAAGAATAAATATAATATTATTTTTTTCATCTTTAAATATTAATTTTCTCGACTTAGTATTTATTTTTTTTCCAACCCCAATAGATTTAAATAATTCTATTGATTGTTCTCCTAATCTTCCCTTTGGAATAGCTACTGTTATATTGCTCATTATATTTCCCCTTTTCTATAAAGTACTTTTAATAATTCATCTAGTTCTATAGAAAAACCAATTGCTGGAATTCTATCGCCAAATTCTTGTGTTAGAGAATCATATCTACCACCTTTTATAATCTCCCTATTTGAGTCTGAAAAGTATCCTTTAAAAATAACTCCAGCATAATATCCGAATTCTGCTATCATTGATAAATCATATTGTATCCAATCTGCTAATCCTGTCTTTTCTAAGTAATTATTAATAATACCTAATTCTTCTATACCTTTTTTCATTTGTTTATTTAAATACATATTTTTAATTATGCTTTTAACTTCTTTATATGAACCTTGAACTTCAAGTATATTTTTCAATGTTTCAGCTGCTTCTATTCTTCCAAATTGTGAAACATAAATTTTTAAATCATCACTGTTTTTTCTGTATATTAACTCTATTATTTTTTTATATTCATCTTCACTAAAATAAAATTCTCTTAAAAGCCCATTTAAAAAATCGCTGCTTCCCATTTCTAATATATAGTTTTCTCTATATTTGCTAAGTACTGTTAATGCTAAATTTATTACCTCTACATCTGCTTTAATTTCTTTTTCTCCAAGGTATTCTATGCCCATTTGTCTTACTTCTTTTGTTCCTAACTTACTATTTTTAAATATTTTAGAATAATAAAATAGTTTAAGTTTAAGATTTTCTTCCCATTTTGATGCAAAATTCCTTATTAGATTAGTTGTTACATCTGGTCTAAGTATTGATATTTTTCCATTTCCGTTTAACACTTTAACTGTTGTATTTTTTTCAACTCTTTTGTTCACAGAAATAAATTCTTCATAATCTTCAAATATAGAGGGTTCTATATTTTTATAGTCTTTTGACAATAACAAATTTTCAATATCTCTTTTTAGTTTATATCTTTTTTCAGAAAACTCTATTTCATCTTGAATTCTTAAAAATTTCATTTTAATAACCTCCAAATAATTTGCATTAAAAAAACCATTCAGGCTTAGCCCTGAATGGTTTTTATCTCCATCATAGACGCAAGCCCTTTTTAAACGACTAATAGAGCTTGCATCCATGAACTATTCTAATAATTGTTCATTAACAAACTCTTGGTTCTATGATGATGATTAAATTGTATGTTTAATTTTAAATAATTTTCCATTTTGTTCACCTTTTAATTTATAAATATTATATAAATTTATAGCATATTTCTTTCTTATTGTCAACTTTTTATTTTTTTAATGTTTCAATTATCTCTCCAAAATATAGAACATGATAATCATTATTTGGATATTTAGAATTAACATAATCAGATTTTATTAATGATGGTTCCATAGACTGCTGATAAATATTTTTACAAATAAAGTGAAGTTCACATTCTTCAATTACTGGTGTTTTTATATTATCTACATATATTGGTGTTAAATTACACTCTTCAAATTTGTCAAGATCCCTACCTGAATTGCTACCACAAAATATTAATTCGTCTTTTAATGTTCCACTCTTAGGAACACTTACAGTAAATTCTTGCTCATTTTCAATCAGTTTGTATGTAAACCTTGAATACCTAACAGCTACCATAAGTACAGGTTTTGACCACATTATTCCACCTAATCCCCAACCTATAGTCATTGTATTGATTTTATCCTTATTCTTTACTGTTAAAAATGCCCCTGCAGGTAATTGTTTAGCAAAATCATTCAAATAATTGTTAAATGATATTTTCTTCATTATACTCTACCTCCTCAATTTAATTTTAGATAATTATTACAATTAGTCCTTGTATTAATCCAATAAATAACCCTAAAAGAGCTCCTATTATCTCTATATATCTTAATTCTTTTTTAGTAATTTTTAATATTATTTCTTCTATTTTTTCTAATTCAAAAGAATTTATTCTTTCTTCAATTATTTTTGAAATTTGAACTTCCTCTGCTGTTTGTGAACTTATGTTATCAACTATATCCTTTATATATTCTTTTCCCTCAGAATCAATTATTTTATCTACATATTTTATTACTGAAGATTTAAAATTTGATAATATTAAATATTTTGACATCCTATCATCAATTATTTCTCTAATTCTAATTTTTAATGTGCTTAATGATTGATCAATTTTTTCATCCGATATTAACGTTCCTAAAATATCTTCTGCTTTTATAAGTTCTTTTTCAACAGTCTGTCCAATACTTAAAGCTATTTCTTCTTTTCTTTTTGGTATAACTCCTTGAAAATTTATACCTAATAAAGGTATTCTTATAGCTTTTAAAGGTCTGAATATTAATTTTAAAGCTAATATATTTGTTATCCAACCAATTAATGAACCAATAAGTGCTAAAACTACTATCTTAAGTATAGTATCTATCATTTTTAAGTACCTCCTAATAAGTCACAAAGTATTATAGCACGTTTTAATTAATTATGTAATAAAAAATGAAATCTAATAATATTTCTATTAGATTTCATTCTTATAATTTTTACTTTTATTTATTTTTTTTAAACTCGCAATATTTACATCCCTTACATATTTTTATTTTATCTCCAAAAACTTTTTTAATAATTTCAACAGTATTTTTACTAATTATATCTATTTCATCAAACAATATATGAAAAATAATTGTTTTAGGAGACATAGCTAATAAAATACTCATGATGTTTTCATCATATTGTAAATTTGCATTTTCAAATTCTTGTGCTATTTCTTGACTAAGGTGATAGTTTATTTTTTTCATATTTTCGTCATATAGCTGTAATTTGTTATTATTATACATAATGTTAACTGTTATATTTTCTGTTGTATCATAATCAGAAAAATATTTTAGAACATTAATTAATTCAAAATACTCTTTTTTCATAAGATATTCATCTATACATTTCTCAACAGTTTGCTTAGAATAATCTACAATGAATTTAAGCCTGAATTTTATGAAACCATCTATGTTTATTGTTCTATTTAGCGATATGAATTGTTTTAATTTATCTCTTATTATTATGCTAAATTTAAGATCATTACTAATTTCTTCATCAATCTTTCTTTCAATATCCCTAACTTCATCTATATCAAAATACGAATAGTTTTCACTAAAATATACTAAACTCAAATGTTTTGCATATTCAGTTATTAAATTAACTATCACTGTATATATTTCTTCTAAGCACTTCTTTTTGTTAGGCAAATAATTTACTCCGTAATTTATATTTATTATGTCATCATTGTTTGAATCTATTTTAATATATATGTTATTGTTTTTTAAATCTGTCAGCATTTTTATAATATCATATATATGTTGATTTTCTGCTCTATTTATTTCTAATGACAAAAGCTCCACTTTGTCACTCCTCTCATAGGATTATTATATGCTTTTATCATTTGCTTTTATACTGTTACATAATGGGGATTATTGTTCCTAAATCTGTAATTTTTTCATTAGACACTTGAACTATATTATATCCCTTATTTTGCGTAAATATTTTTATTTTATTAAATTCTTCAGCATCTTTAAATTTTCCTGTTAATATAAAACAATTTTGTGTTAAAGCTCCAGCTGCACCTCCAATGAATCCATAATTGAATCCCTTTAATTCTATATCATATGGCTTAATATATATTGATTGTATACCCTTTTGCTTAACTTTTTTATGTATTGAAACGTCTGATGTTAATATTGCATTATCTCTTACAGTAGCAGTTGAACATTTAGTATATCCTTGATTAACATTTAGAAACTCATTGCCAGCTTTTTCAAGGTAATATTTTAATTTTGAATCAGTATATTTGATATTATGTAAAGCATATTTGCCTACTCTTGCTACATTATATGCTATATCCTCAGGATAGTTTCTACTTAGAGCTTTTTCACCTTTAATAACTTTTATACCTTTTTTAGTTAAAATATCTTTATAATAATCAAAAACATTAGGAGCTATTATTACTGTACCGTAGTCTATAGGATGCAAAATCATATCTGGATGACCAGATACAGGTTCTTGTAACTCTTGACACTTAATTGTTTTGATTATTTTTATATTTACTTTTTTAAAATAATTTAATATTTCTTCATCTACTCTATAATCTATAATTATAAATCTTGGAACTTTGTATGGTAAAAATGGATTCAATTTTCCTCCTATTAAAAAAGCAGGTTATAAATACCTGCATAATTTTTGGAGGCGCCATCCAGATTTGAACTGGAGATGAAGGTGTTGCAGACCTCTGCCTTACCACTTGGCTATGGCGCCCTATTTAATTTTTTATTTTCATTGAAATTACCTAATTACTTCTTACTGCACCAACTAAGTGATTCACACGAAATCAATAGATTTCGGTTCTCTACTTATGCCTTACCACTTGGCTATGGCGCCCTATTTAATTTTTTATTTTCATTGAAATTACCTAATTACTTCTTACTGCACCAACTAAGTGATTCACACGAAATCAATAGATTTCGGTTCTCT
>JAHDQO010000015.1 GCA_018433765.1 Tissierellales bacterium | reverse complement strand
TGGGAGAGCACCTGCCTTACAAGCAGGGGGTCATAGGTTCGAGCCCTGTTACGCCCACCATATTGGCCTGGTAGTTCAGATGGTTAGAATGCCAGCCTGTCACGCTGGAGGTCGAGGGTTCGAATCCCTTCCAGGTCGCCATTTTAATTAAATAACATGCTGGTATAGCTCAATTGGTATAAGTATAAGCAGCGAACAGAAATTTTAATTTCTTGTGAGTCGCTTAGGTAACAGATTCAAAAAGAGAACCGAAATCTATGATTTCGTGTGAATCACTTAGTAGGTAAAGTTGAAAATCAACAGAAACTAGTATGGTAAGAAAAAGTATAAAATATGCTGGTATAGCTCAATTGGTAGAGCAACTGACTTGTAATCAGTAGGTTGGGGGTTCAAGTCCTCTTACCAGCTCCATGATGAGGAAGGGTTCCCGAGTTGGCCAAAGGGGACGGACTGTAAATCCGTTGGCACAGCCTTCACTGGTTCGAATCCAGTCCCTTCCACCAAACGCGGAAGTGGCTCAGTGGTATAAGTAGGGATCCAAAATCTATGATTTTGTGAGCATCACTTAGTGGCTAAAGTAAAAAAACAGAAAAATAGAAATAGGAAAGTTTTTTAGCTAACAAGCGGAAGTGGCTCAGTGGTAGAGCATCGCCTTGCCAAGGCGAGGGTCGCGAGTTCGAATCTCGTCTTCCGCTCCACAACACAATACGAGTATAGCTCACTTAGTGGATAAAGTTAGACTTGAACAAAATTAATAAAACCGTATAAATTAATTATAAGATGCGGGTGTAGCTCAGTGGTATAAGCAGGGGACCGAAATCTACGATTTCGTGTACATCGCTTAGTAGGCAGAGTTAGATTCGAATTAAATTAATAAAATAGTATAAATTGATTATAAGATGCGGGTGTAGCTCAGTGGTAGAGCACTGGCCTTCCAAGCCAGTCACGAGGGTTCGATTCCCTTCACCCGCTCCAAGGAATATGCACCTGTAGCTCAGTAGGATAGAGCAACGGACTTCTAATCCGTGTGCCAGGGGTTCGAATCCTCTCAGGTGCACCAGATGATGGGGCGTCGCCAAGTGGTAAG
>JAHDQO010000005.1 GCA_018433765.1 Tissierellales bacterium | reverse complement strand
TGAACGTGATAAGAAAGGATTTGTTCCTAGAAAAGTTAAAGATATACCTAAACGTATTATATTTACTAAAGAGATGAAGAAGAAACATACTCTTTTAGCTCCGCAGATGTCTCCTATACATTTTCAGTTTTTTGAAACTGCTGGAAGGAAAGCTGGTTACAATCTTGAGGTGCTTCCTTCAGTTGATAAAAAAGCAATTGATGAAGGACTTAAGGTGGTTAACAACGATGCATGCTATCCTTCAATTATTGTAACAGGGCAGATGATTAATGCATTGAAGTCAGGCAAATATGACCTTGATAATACAACTTTATTAATTGCGCAAACTGGTGGTGGATGCAGATTTACCAATTACATATCTTTTATTAGAAAAGCATTATCAGATTCAGGTTTTGATAAAATTCCCGTAGTTGCTGCAAACTTTGCAGGAATAGATAAACATCCGGGTTTTCGAGTTTCTGCAAACTTGTTACATAACATTATCATGAGTGTTGTGTACGGCGATGTTTTTATGAAAGTGCTTTACAGCACTAGGCCTTATGAAAAAGTAAAAGGATCTGCTGATAAATTATATAATCATTGGGTTAAGAAATGTCATGAATCAATAGAATCTGGTGGATTTAAACATTTTAAAGAAACTGTTAACGGTATAGTTCACGATTTTGATAGTTTAGAAATAAATGAAAATATAAAGAAACCTAAAGTTGGAGTTGTAGGAGAGATATTAGTCAAATTTCACCCTACTGCTAACAATGACATAGTTGGATTATTGGAAGAAGAAGGTGCAGAGGTTGTTGTTCCTGATTTTTTAGATTTTTTTTTATACTGTTCTTACAACAGCATTATTAAATATAAGGAGCTAATTAATGGTACATTTAAAAACAATATAATTTCCTCATCTGCTTTGAAAATATTGCAAACATATAAAAAAGTATCTAGCACCGCTTTTACAAAGAGCAGACGTTTTAAGCCTTCTTTAAATATAAGAGAACTAGCTGCTGGAGCTGAAAAGCATCTTTCTCTTTGCAATCAAACAGGTGAAGGATGGTTTTTAACAGCTGAGATGATTGAACTTATTGAAAGCGGAGTTAACAACATAGTATGCTTACAGCCATTTGCTTGTCTTCCTAACCATATAACTGGAAAAGGTATGATAAAAGAATTAAAAAATTCTTATCCTCTTTCAAATATTGCTCCTATTGATTTCGATCCCGGAGCAAGTGAAGTTAATCAAATTAACAGAATAAAACTAATGCTAACCACTGCTTATCGCAATATGAATAGTAAAAAAGAGAATAAAACATTAATAGCTGAAAATTGAGAAACTATAATAAAAGATAAATATTTTTTTATTAACCACGGAATTACACGGAAGGACACTGAATTTATTGGCACAAGATCCTTCGACTATCGCTCAAGATGGCGTAATAGTTAAACGAGTAAATAGTAATGAGTAACGAGTAACAATTTTATTAACTATGAATTAACCACGGAATTACACAAAATAACACAAAAATATTTTATAATTGAAAAGGTAAGAGCAAAGTTAACCTTCCCTCTTACCTCTTTATTTTTTATCTTAATTTGTTTTACCAAAGCAAAACTACCATGTTACTCGTTTTTACTTACTCGTTTCTCGTTTTAACTTAATTGTTTGTCCTATATTCGTAAACCTTTAGATGAATCTAATGCAATTCTGTCTTTTATACTTTGTGTTACATTTAATTTATAAATTAAAACATATAATGTATATGATAATACTGTAGCCGCAAACACATCTAATATTGAATGCTGTTTAACCATTACCGTTGATACTGATATAAGTATCATTAATACTAAAGATACAGGATATACCCACTTTCTTTTTCTTAATTTATCGCATCTAGCTATTGCACAATGTATTGCTACTGAATTCAGTACATGCATACTAGGTAATGAATTTGTTGGATTATCAGTACTATAAATTCTATCAATTAAAAATGTATAAATATCTGTTACTTCAATGTTAGGTCTTAAATTTTGTCCATTAGGAAACAATGCAAAGATTATAAAACAAATTGTCATTCCTCCAAACATAAAAACACATAAATCTACAAAATCATTTGGTGAATTGAATGCTAAATAAACAAGGGGTAATACAATGTATGCATACCATATTACATAAGGTATAACCATTTGTTTAACAAAGGGAATGTAATCATCTAGTTTACACCATAAATAATATTTTGGTTCTATATTTTGATTAAACGTATTATATAATACCAATAACACTAAATAATATAAAACTACGTATAAATGTCTATTTTCCCTTAGATAATTCCTAACTTTACTCATTTTACTCCTCCTAAATGTCTAAGCATAAATATATTGTCTTTTATTATCTAATAATGAATCTTTTTGTCTTTTATCAAACATTTATTATTATAACAGAAAAAGTTAAGAATGTTCTTAAAATATTATTAGAAATTAATGAAAATAACATTAACTTTATTAAAATATGGAAATAAAATCCCCTTAGCCTTGAAAACTAAAGGGATTTCATATAGTATTAATTTATTTAAATAATTATTTTATCTCAACAACTAACTCTCCTGATTGTACTTGCTGTCCTTCTCTAATATATATTTTATTTACTTCACCATCAACCGGTGCTATAATATTTGTTTCCATCTTCATTGCTTCTATTACTGCTACAGGTTGAGCTTCTTTAACTTTTTGTCCTTCTTTTACGACGACTTTTATTATTGTTCCTGGTATATTTGCTCCTATTTCTCTTGGGTTGTTTAAATCTGCCATTCTTTTTTCATTTTTTATATTATCAGTTTTAGCTGCTCTATCAGGCACTCGTATAACTCTTCGATTTCCATTTACTTCAAATACTACATCTCTATATCCTTCATCGTCAATATTTCTAAATTCTATAAGTTTTATAACCAATACCTTGCCCTCTGCAATTGCAACCTCACATGTTTCACCTTCGCTTAAACCGTGGAAATATATATCACTTCCCATAAGGCTAAAATTACCTTCATTCTTAGTATACTTTAAATAATCTTCAAATACTTTTGGATATAAAGCATAACCTAATATATCTTTTATACTAACTTTTTCTATATCATATTTATCTTTCAAAAGTTTTTTTATGCTATCAAAATCTTCTGGTGGAAGTAATTCTCCGGGTCTGCATTTTATAGTTTCTTTTCCTTTTAGTACTAACTTTCTAAGTTCTTCAGGAAAACCTCCTACAGGTTGACCCATCATTCCTTCAAAGTATGAAACTATAGAATCGGGAAAGTCCATATTTTTTGCCTTTTCATATATATTGTCTGAACTCAGCTCATTTTGTACCATAAATATAGCCATATCACCAACTACTTTTGATGATGGAGTAACTTTGACAATATCTCCAAGCATCTCATTAACTTCTTTATACATTTCTTTTACTTCGTTAAACTTATGACCTAATCCAAAACTTTCTACCTGCGGTTTTAAATTAGAATACTGACCACCCGGTATTTCATATTTATATATTTCTGCTGTTCCAGATTTTAATCCTGATTCAAATTGTGCATAAACCGGTCTAACTGCACGCCAATAATCTGATATTACCTGCATATCATCTAAAGGTATTTTTGTATCTCTTTCTGTATTTTCCAATGCCGCAACTACAGAATTTAATGCCGGCTGGCTTGTAAGACCTGACATACTGTTAATTGCTGTATCTACAATATCAACACCTGCCATTGCTGCCATTAATACTGTTGCTACACCATTACCACTAGTATCATGTGTGTGTAAATGAATTGGAATAGATATTTCATTTTTCAATGCTTTTATCAACTTGTTAGCTGCCATAGGTTTTAATAGTGCCGACATATCCTTTATACCTAATATGTGTGCTCCCATCTTTTCCAACTTTTTAGACATTTCAACATAATATTTCAAAGTATATTTATCTTTTGATTTGTCTAGAATATCTCCAGTATAACAAATACACGCTTCTACTACTTTGTCTTGGTTCAAAACTTCATCAATAGCAACTTCCATGCCTTGTATCCAGTTAAGAGAATCAAATATCCTAAATACATCTATGCCCGATTTAGATGACTCTTTCACAAATTCTCTTATTACATTATCAGGATAGTTTTTGTAACCAACTCCATTTGAACCTCTCAATAACATTTGAAATAGTATGTTTGGTATTTTTTCTCTCAATATAGATAGTCTTTCCCAAGGAGATTCTTTTAAGAATCTGTAAGAAACGTCAAATGTAGCTCCTCCCCACATCTCTACAGAAAATAAATCCTTTGCTAGTGCAGAAACTGCCGGAGCTATTTTAACCATATCTACCGTTCTCATCCTAGTTGCCATAAGTGACTGATGTGCATCTCTCATAGTTGTATCTGTAAGAAGTAATTTCTTCTGATTTAAAACCCACTGAGATAATTTTTTAGGTCCCTGTTCATCAAGTATTTGCTTTGTTCCTCTTAAATTCTTAGGTACTTCAAACTTAGGAACTCGTGGCACATCAAACTGCTGTTTTATACCCTTTGTTTCATTTACAACTTTGTTACCAATGTATTTTAAAACTTTATATTCTTTGTCTTCTCCAACTCTAGTATTAAAAAGTTCAGGATTAGCACCTATAAAACCAGTATCACATTTGCCTTTTCTAAATGTCCTATGATTTAATACATTTAATAAGAATGCAATATTAGTCTTTATTCCTTTTACTTTTGTTTCTCTTAAAGCTCTCGATGACTTTCTGATTGCATCTTCAAAAGTGCTAGCCCATGATGTAACCTTAACAAGTAAACTATCATAATACGGACTTATAATAGACCCTTGAAATCCATTTCCACCATCTAATCTAATACCATATCCTGAACTTGTTCTATAAATATCTATTTTACCAGTATCAGGTGCAAAATTATTAGCAGGATCTTCAGTAGTTACTCTGCATTGTATAGAAAATCCTCTTGGTTTAATATCTTCTTGTGATTTTATATTTATTTTATCTGAATTAAGCTTATATCCTTCAGCTACCAATATTTGTGATTGAACTATATCAATTCCTGTAGTCATTTCTGTTACCGTGTGTTCAACTTGAATCCTTGGATTCATCTCTATAAAATAGTGGTTACCATCATTATCAACAAGAAACTCTACTGTACCCGCACTTCTATAGTTAACTGCTCCTGCAATTTTTAAAGCATCCTCACAAATTGTCTTTCTCTGCTTTTCTGTGATACTTATAGCTGGAGTGAATTCAATAACTTTTTGATGTCTTCTTTGAATAGAACAATCTCTTTCATATAAGTGAACTATATTACCATATTTATCTCCTAATATTTGAACTTCTATATGCTTAGGTTTATCTAGATATTTTTCAACAAATATATCATCTATTCCAAAAGCTTTTCTTGCTTCATTTTTTGCACTCTCAAATTCACTTATAATATCTTTTTCTTCTCTTACTATTCTCATTCCTCGTCCGCCTCCACCTGCGGCCGCTTTAAGAATAACCGGATATCCACATAATCTTGCAAATTTAACTACTTCTTCATTTGATTTAACTGCTTTTTCTACTCCAGGAATAGTGGGTACTCCTACCTCATTTGCAACTAATTTTGATTTTATTTTGTCTCCTAATCTATCCATCATTTCATGTGTAGGTCCAATAAATTCTATACCTGCTTCTTCACATTTTCGTGCGAACTCTACATTCTCTGATAGAAATCCATACCCCGGATGTATAGCATCAACACCTTTTGATTTTGCTAAGCTAATTATTTCATCTATGCCAAGATATGCTTCTACAGGAGATCTATTTTTTCCAACTTGATATGATTCGTCTGCCTTTGTACGAAATAATGAATTCTTATCTTCTTCAGAATATATTGCAACAGTTCTTATTCCAAGCTCATGACATGCTCTAAAAACTCTAATTGCAATTTCTCCCCTATTAGCAACAAGAACCCTCTTAAATTTTTTCATATATCTCCCCTCCACAAATACTAGTTGATAATTGAAAGTTGATAGTTAATAGTTATTGGAAACTTTACTATCGTAAAGTAGTTTAAATTTAAGATAAAAACTAAAAGTTAATAGTTAAAAGTTATGGTAACTTTACTATCGTAAAGTGGTCTAAATTTAAGATAAAAACTAAAAATTAATAGTTAAAAATTTTTAATATTGTTTTACCTAAGTAAAACTTCCATAACTTTTCACTTTACACTTTTAACTTTTATCTTTTATATTTACTTTGTTTTACTTAAGTAAAACTTCCATTAACTATCAAATATCAATTATCAACTATAAATTATAAATTATTATATTATGTAATAGCTTAACAAAATTAAATTAATTTTTCAAGAGTTTTAATTAATTTTTTTAATTATTTTTTGATAAAACTTTTTTGTATTTAGTTTGCCGCCTAAATCACAGGTTAGTTCACCTTGTACAAACATTTCTTTTACAGCATTTTCTATTTTTTCTGCTTCTTTTACAAATCCTATATGCTTTAGCATCATTACTGCTGAAAATATAGCTGATACTGGATTTGCTAACCCTTTTCCTGCAATGTCAGGAGCTGAACCATGTACAGGTTCAAATACTGCATATTCACTTCCTATATTTGCTCCCGGTGCCAAGCCCAATCCTCCAACAAGACCGCAAACAAGATCTGAAAGTATATCTCCATAAAAGTTTGGTGCTACTATTACATCATAATTACTAGGATTCATAACTATATCCATACAAGCTGCATCAACTATTTTATTATCAAACTTAATTTCATTGTAATCTTTTGAAATTTCTTTAGCACAACCTAAAAATAATCCGTCAGTAAGCTTCATAATATTAGCCTTGTGAATAGCTGTAACTTTTTTTCTATTTTCTTCTTTAGCTTTTTCAAAAGCATATTTTATTATTCTGCTGCTAGCTTCCTTAGTTATTATTTTCTTTGTTAATGCTTTGTTTTCAGAAATCATTTCTTCAACACCAGAATATAAGCCTTCTGTGTTTTCTCTAACAATAATTATATCTACATTATTGTATAAAGACTTAATTCCTTTAAAAGATTTAACAGGTCTAACATTAGCATAAAGGTTTAATGCTTTTCTTATTGCAACATTTACGCTTCTAAATCCAGAACCCACAGGTGTAGCAGTAGGCCCTTTCAATGCAATTTTATTTCTTTTTATACTTTCTATTACGTTGTCAGGAAGAGGTGTACCATATTTATCTTTTATTTCTGCACCTGCTTCAACAACTTCCCATTCTACAGGTGCATCTGAAGCTTCAACTACAAGTCTAGCCGCTTCAATAACCTCACGTCCTATTCCATCACCATATATTAATGTTATTAATTTTTTCATTATGCCACATTCCTTTCTTTTATAAACGAGTAATTATATAAACGAGTAATTAGAAACAAGAAATGAGTAACAATGTTGATTTACTCATTCTTCGTAAATCTTTTCTTATTCACCACGGAAGTACACGGAATTTTTTTCTTTCCAACTTTCCAACCTTCCAACTTTCTGCTTTCATCTAATACAAGATCCTTCGACTAACGCTCAGGATGACGTGATGAACGAGTAATTAGTAACGAGAAACGAGTAACAAAAATACAGTTGATAATTAATAGTGTATAGTTAATAATTAATGTTATAAATTTTCTTACTAAAATTTATACTTATTTTGTTTTACGAAGAAAAACTACCATAACTTTTATCTTTTAACTTATAACTTTTATCTTTTATCTTTTTTTTTCACAGTTTTACGTTAGTAAAACCACCATGTTACTCGTTACTCGTTATTCGTCTTTCGTTTTAGATGGTTTTTAGCATTGCTAGCAGTCCACCTGATAGAAGCATTTTTTCTTGTCTTTCACTTACTTCTATATTTGTTTCTATTTGTATTGATTTAGATATATTGTTAATAGTAATTTTACCATTCTTCAATTGACTTCTTAGGTTAGCAATACTTATACGATCGCCCTCAGATATTTTTTCATAATCTTCTTCATTACTAAAAACTATTGGCAGAATACCATTGTTAATTAAATTCTGTTTATGAATTCTAGCAAAAGATTTAGCTATTACTGCTTTTACACCTAAATATAGTGGAACCAAAGCAGCGTGTTCTCTACTTGAACCCTGTCCATAGTTTTCGCCAGCAACAATTATTCCACCATCTGCTTTCTTTGCCTTATCTGGAAAATCTACATCAGAAGGTGTCAGACAGTAATCAGCAAGATATGGTATATTTGACCTATACGGCAATAGCTTTGCATTTGAAGGCATAATATGATCTGTTGTAATATTATCACCTAATTTTGTCAAAACTACACTCTTTAAATTTTCATTAACAGCTTCTGCTTTAGGAAATTCCTTAATATTTGGTCCTTTTATAATTTCCGTTTTACCTATATAATTTTCATTTGGCTCAATAAATAAATTATTATCTTGTTCAAAAACCTTAGGAACTGCTATGTCTTTAACATCTTTTATACCTGCTGGATTTGTAATTACACCTTTAACAGCAGAAATAGCAGCAGTTTCAGGACTTACTAAATATACATCTGCTGAAACTGTTCCTGATCTTCCTTTAAAATTTCTATTAAATGTTCTTAGTGACTTACCATTTGTGCAAGGTGCCTGCCCCATACCTATACACGGCCCACATCCGCATTCTAAAATTCTTGCTCCTGCTTGAAGAAATATTGATAATATACCTTCATCAGCAAGTTTTCTTAATATTTGCCTTGAACCAGGTGATATAACTAATGACACATCAGAATGAACTTTATTACCTTTTAAAATTGCAGCTGTTTTAGCTAAATCCAAATAAGATGAATTCGTACAGCTTCCAATAGCTACTTGATTAATTTTCATTCCTTCTATTTCACTAATATTAACTACTTTGTCAGGGCTGTGAGGACATGCTGCCATAGGTACCAATTCATTAAGATTTACTGTTATAGTTTTAAAATATGAAGCATCTTCATCTGCTTTTATTTCATTAAAATCTTCTTCTCTGTTCATAGATTTTAAAAATTCTAATGTCATCTCATCAGATGGAAAAATAGATGTTGTAGCTCCTAATTCTGCTCCCATATTAGTAATTGTAGCTCTTTCAGGTATACTCAAAGTTTTTACGCCTTCTCCACCATACTCATAAATCTTATTTACGCCACCTTTTACTGTCTCTCTTTTTAAAACCTCAAGAATAATGTCTTTAGCAGAAACGCCTTCTTTCAATGCTCCTATTAGTTCAACCTTAATTATATCAGGCATTTTAATACAGTATGGTGCTCCTGCCATGGCTGCCGCTACATCTACTCCACCTGCTCCTATAGCTAGCATTCCAAGACCTCCAGCAGTAGGTGTATGGCTGTCTGAACCTATTAATGTCTCTCCCGGTACTCCAAACCTTTCCAAATGAACTTGATGACATATACCATTACCCGGCTTAGAAAACCAAATTCCATGATTTTTAGCCATACTTTGTATATATAAATGATCATCAAAATTTTCAGGTCCTGATTGAAGCATGTTATGGTCAATATATGCGACTGATTTCTTAGTCTTAACTTTTCCTATACCTATTGTTTCAAGCTGCAAATATGCCATTGTACCAGTTGAATCTTGAGTTAATGTCTGGTCTATCTTAACCCCTATTTCATTACCTGATAACATTACTCCATCTACAATATGTTTCTTTAATATTTTTTCAGCTATATTTAAACCCATAATTATTTCCTCCCTATTTTCTTATACTGTCTAGCTATTTTAGTCTAAGATAAAAGTTAAAAACTAATAGTTTAAAGTTATGGAAAATATTTTTCACAAGAAAAATATTAACATTAACTCTTATCTTTTCACTTTTAACTCTTCACTTATTTAGTTTGCTATTACTGTTTTATTATCATTTAGTTCTTTAAAATAATCTGATACTTTATTCATCATTTCAGAATCACTTATAGCAGTAGTTCTCTTGTTTTCGTACTGCTCATCTATCCATTTTTTTATTAATATAATTCTTTTATCTTTCTTAGAAATCTTATTATCTCCATTTAAATCAAATTCTGCATTTATCCATGCTGCAATTCCTGCTAATCCTGAAAATTGATTAACAACTATTTTTATAGGTCTATTAAATATTTTTCTTGTATTTACAGAATTATAAATATCTTCGTTTTTCAATATGCCATCAGCATGTATGCCTGCTCTTGTTGAATTAAACTCTTTTCCTATGAAAGGCATTTTTTCATGTATTTTAAAATTTAACTCTTTGCTAAAATATTCAGCAATTTCATTAAGTATTTCAAATTTTATTTTGTTTTTTACGTTCTTAATTTGGCAGTATTCTATTAACATAGCTTCAAGTGGACAGTTACCTGTTCTTTCTCCTATACCCAGTAAAGTTGTATTAACAGAAGATGCTCCATGAAGCCAAGCTGTAGTAGAATTTGCAACTGCATAATAATAATCATTGTGTCCGTGCCATTCAAGCTGCTCTGATTTTAAGTCACAGTAATTTTTTATGTAATAAACCAGTGCTGGTACACTTCTTGGAAGTTCTTGTCCATTAAATGGCTTTGCAACACCCAATGTATCACATAATCTAAATCTAATATCTACACCAGCCTTAGTACCTAATTCATTTATATTGTTTATAAGAGGGATAACAAATCCAAATAAATCTGCTCTAGTTATATCTTCAAGATGACATCTTGGTTTTATACCATACGCCAACGCCTTTTCTATTGAATTAATATACATTTTTAAAACTTGACTTCTAGTTTTATTTAATTTACCAAATATATGATAATCAGAACATGACATCAAAATTCCAGATTCTTTTATTCCAAAATCTCTAACAATCTGTAAGTCTTCAGGTACAGGCCTCATCCATGAAGTTATTTCAGGAAATTTATAACCTAAACTCTTACATCTTTCTACAGCTTCTCTATCTCGTTTTGAATAAAGAAAAAACTCAGTTTGCCTTATAATACCGTTGTTATTATCTAACGCATGCAGGAACTTATAGATATCTTCTATTTGTTCAACTGTAAATGATTCCATTGACTGCTGTCCGTCCCTAAATGTTGTATCAGTAATCCAAATGTTTTCTGGTATTTCATAATGAAAAGTAATGTTATTAAAATTACTTTTTGGGAATTCATCATATGGAAATATTTCTTTGTACAAATTCGGCTTCATAGCTTCTACTATTTTCTTCTTAGAAAACTCGCTTTTCATTATTACCTCTCCTTTTTTTGCAAGATTTATTTCGATTTTTGCATCAAACGTCAAAATAATGCACTTAGTCTGAAAATCAACAGGCTAATAGTTTTACTCATTTATATATTATTTATTAAGTCCTTTCATTGTTTAATGGCGTTATTTTATCACAAATAAAAAAACCTTGCAAGCTATTTTTGCAAGATTGTTTTATTTCATTGCATTTTTTTATTTAACTTATGCTTCAATACCAATAATATAGTAGAATTGCACTATAATGAATATTTTATAATTTTTATTAATATTTTTACATTTCACTATAACTTTTATGATTATAGATTCTATATATACTTTAATATATACTTATAATATGTTAAAATTTATATTATATTAATAATATATTGGTTAAATTATATAATATAGAAGTAAATAATAAAGGAAAAGACAATAATGAAAAAAAATGTTAAAGACAGAAAGTGGTTTAAATTAGACAATGCTGCTAAACTTTATCCGTCTATTGTTTCAACTAGAGTATCTACTGTTTTCCGTTTATCAGCAATATTATATGAAAATGTAGACGCTGTTGTGCTTCAAGAAGCTTTAAACAATATCTTACCTTTGTTTAAACATTTTAATGTAAGACTGAGAAGAGGTTTATTCTGGTATTACTTTGAAGAAGCTTCTTTTACACCTATAGTACAAGAAGAATCTTATTATCCTTGTATGTTTTTAGATTTTAAAGAAAGAAAAACTCAACCTTTTAGAGTCATTTATTACAAAAACAGAATAAGTATTGAAATTTCTCACAGTGTAACTGATGGATCAGGTGCTATTGTTTTTCTTAAAGCTATTCTTGCTTCTTACTGTAAATTAAAAGGGCTAACTGATAAATGCATTAAAGAATTATTAGATATAGATTTTACTTCAGGTGAAGTTTATGAAGATGCTTTTCATAAATATTATAACAGCAAAATACCTGAACCGCCAAAATTAAATAAAGCATTTCATTTATCTTTTCCATTAAATAAAAAAGGTGAATATTACATAATTACAGGTATAATTCCAACTGATAAATTTTATTCATTAGCTAAATCATATAATACCACAGTAACAAAATTTGTTTTAGCAGTTTATTTTGAAAGTATATTAGAATACATTAATTTAGAAAAAATAAAAAAAATCAAAAGAGCTAGACCTGTCACAATAAATGTACCAGTAAATTTAAGGAATTTGTTTCCTTCAAATACGCTTAGAAATTTCTTCGTTAGTTTAACACCTTCTATTGACCCAAGGTTAGGTCAGTATTCATTTGAAGAAATAATTACATATATTGATCATTACTTCGGTTTAAGGTTGAATAAAAAATATATTAACCAATACATAAGTCGCAATGTAAAAAATGAAATATCATGGAAAATAAAACTCATACCTTTACCCATTAAAAATTTAGGTATGCCTTGGGTATACAGCCATTATGGAGAAATAAATTTTACTAGCGGTATTTCAAACTTAGGCAAAGTAATATTACCTGAACCTCTTGCTGCTCATGTAGATAGAATAGATATATATCCACCTCCAAGTGAAGGAAACTTAATTAAAATGGGTATGCTAAGTTATAACAATAAAACATGTATTTCTTTTGGAAGCCTCACAACAAATCGTAGCATAGAAAGAAACTTTTTTACAAAACTTAGAAAAATGGGATTACCTATAAAAATAGAAACAAACACATAAGTTTAGTTGATAGTTAATAATTGATATTTGATAGTTAGTGGAAAATTCAAGCAAAGTTATTGAATTAAGAAATGAGAAACAAATAAGATAAAAGTGAAAAGTGAAAAGATAAAAGTTATGGTAGTTTTTCTTCGTAAAACAAAATAAATATAAATTTTAGTAAGAAAATTTATAACATTAATTATTAACTATACACTATCAACTATCAACTGTATTTTTGTTACTCATTTAAAATACGAGAGGAGAAAATTAATTATGGCGTATTGTCCAAAATGCGGTATTGAAATAGATGATCATGTTAAAACATGTCCTTTATGTGATTTCACTATACCTGATATATATGGCATGCAGAACAATAAAGAAAATAATAAATTTCCTAAAGCTAAAAATATATATCCTAAAAAAATAGAATCCATGAGAAATAAGTTTTTTATAACAGTCTTTCTCTTAGGCTTAGAATCAATATTAATTTTAGCAGCTATAGGTATTTATAATCATTCTATATCTACTTATACTACCGGAACTATATTCTGCTTAACATCAGCAATAATATATCTTTTTTTATTAATGGGATATATTCATTCAATTAAAATAAGAGTTATCCTTTTTGGAGCAACCACAATAGCTTTAAATCTTTTACTTGATTACATTGATAATAGTATTACATGGTCTCTGACATATTCACTGCCTATTACTTTATCTGGTGTCACAATTTTCACTATCATGCATCTAGTATACACAAAGAGTAAACATAAGATACATTTCATTTTTATTCCTATTTACATATGCATTGGACTTAGTATATTTATATTAATAATTGAAGCAGTAATTTCATTAAATATATATAATTCTCTAAGACTTACATGGTCACTGATAGTATTTACTAGTTTGTTAGGTTTTTCACTAATGTTAGCAAGTTTGCACTATAAACTGCCTGAAATGGCAAAAGAAAAAATGAAAAGAATTTTTCACGTGTGAAAAATTCTTTTACTATTTTCGTACCACTCAACAATTTTTTCAGCAGTTTCTTCACTGCTTTTTATATCACTTAAAGATAATGCATATTCGTATTGATTTGATTTATGCTGATACATTGGATCGTAGTAATTTAGCATGAGCTCCTTAGCTATATAATCAAAATTTTTATTTTTAACTTCTTGAATCAGCTTTTCTACTTTTTCTTTAGACATATATTTATTAAGTTTTTCTATAGACTGTATAGATTCATTTATCCAGCTGTCATTCAATATATAATCTTTTTTTAGTACATTCACTCTATAATCAATATCAGCATCTATATATATATGAATTCCTTTTTTCATTTTTTCATGTATATATTGAGGGACCATAACTTTTCCTATACGCTTGCTTTCTGCTTCTACAAATATATATTTTGATTTAGCTTTGTCCAGCTGGTCATAGATCTTAGATTCAAAACTTTTTTGACTGCTGCATTCTCCTAGTCCTATACTGCCTAATAAAGAACCTCTATGATTAGCTGCACCTTCTAAATCTAATATATCTAAACCTTTTTCTTTTAAAACATGCAGTATTTCTGTTTTCCCTACTCCTGTATTACCGTGAACAACTATATAAGCTATTTTTTCATTGATTTCTGGTAATTTTGTCAACACAAATTTTCTATACAGCTTATATCCTCCTTGAAGCTTAGATATCCTAACTCCTATAGATGTAAATGCATTGACAAAAAAAGTGCTTCTATATCCTCCTCTTGCACAAAAAGCTGTAAGATTTTTGTTTTGTTTTTTTAATTCAACAATTTTTTCATACATTGAAAGCATTTTAGGAGATACAAATTCTATGCCTAACCTTCTCGCCTCTTCTACACTAATCTGCTTATATGCAGTTCCTACTATTGCTCTTTCTTCATCGTTTAATATGGGAATATTTACAGCTCCCTCTATAGTTTCGTTTTTAAATTCAGAAGGACTTCGTACATCAATAAAAATTGTGTCATCTTTTACTTTTTCGTATTCAACTGTTAAAAACATTTGCCATCATCTCCTAGTCAACAGTTGTAAATTTATTTAATTCTTTCTTTAAGATCATTATAATATCTTATATTTTCATTTTTGATTACAAACCAAACATCTTCATTATTTATATTATGTAAATGTATATGCTTATTGTAAATTTCAACATTTATTATTTCACCATAATAATAGTATGTTAATTGTGCTAAAGGGAAGCATTCGGCTGTGTCAGAAAACAAAGGATTAGAAGTTATTTTCATTACACTAGTTGTAGCAACCATAACTTCTCGATAAAGTTTGTTATCAAAGAAATAACTATAATGATAATCCGTAATATCGTAAGTGCTGTCAGAATTAACTTTTAAATTTGAATACTTTCTAATACATAAATTACTGTTTATAGCTTTATCAACCATGTCTTTAAGTTCCAAGGTATATTTATGCTTAATAAGACTTTTACCAAAAAATTCAGAATTTATTTTAGTTTTATATGGCTGTCCATCAATTAATACTGTATCTTCATCTACTACTTCTATTTTGTATGAATTATCGCCTGATTTAAAAAGATATACGTATTTTATTGTTTCATTTCCATCAAAATAGTTTACACCTTCTGCTTTTTCCTCTTCGTTTATTGTACACAAACTATTGATTTCTCCTGTTATATACATTGGCTTTATTGAAAGTATTCTTTCATCTTCAATAACTACATTATTCTTATCAAACTCTCCTTCATTATATACAACTATTTTATCCCATGAATCTTGATTCATCCATTTAAATTCAAACTCTTTAGTATAGTCCTTACTATATGCTCTATAGTTTTCTAGAATTCTATTATTATCAGAAAATACTTCTTTAGTTTCTGGTTTAGAAGATTCTTCTATTGCTTTATTTAGTCTCTCAATTTCTTCTGTTAATTCTATATTTTTTTGTTTTAGTTCTTCTATAAGTGCATCATTGGCATCATCTGTTTCACTATTTTTACTGCATGACACAGTTATTATTAGAGAAATTGTTAATAATAATACTACTACCTTTTTATTTTTAAAACTCATAAAAACCTGCCTTTTTACTTTTTTCTTATAATTAGCCACAGAAGAACACGGAAATACACGGAATATCTTTTTCTCCAACTTTTTACTTTCTAACTAACTTAAGATCCTTCGACTTACGCTCAAGATGACATGCTGAACGAGTTAGTAGTAACAAGAAACGAGTAACATGGTATTAATTTTCTTGCAAAAATTATACTATTCTTGTTTTAAGAAGTAAAACTTCCATAACTTTTATCTTTTCACTTTCCATTTTTATGTTATTTATTATATTGTTTCAACTGCTGTTTCTAAGTGTTTTGTGTCGTTATAAAAATCTAAATCAATCTTGTCTTCATTAACTATTAAGTGAGTTAAACTACAGTTTTCTACAATGTTTAAAAACCAGCTATTTTGTATTTTTTCTTTTTTCACATAGGACTCTATGGCTCTAATTGTACCGCCGTGTCCTACTATTAAAATTGTTTTGTTTTTATAGTTATCTAATATTTCCTGAAAACATTTTGATACTCTGTCATAAAATTCTTTAAGATTTTCTCCATTAGGATATCTTTGATTAAAAGGGTCATCTACTATTTTTTTATACACATCAGGATGGTTCTTCATTACATTTTCTAAAAGTTTTCCTTCAAAATCACCACAGTCAATCTCTTTTAATCCATCAAATTTGATTATATCAACTTTTTTTTGACCTCTTGCGATTTGTGCTGTTTTTAATGCTCTTTCTATAGGGCTTGATAATATATAATCTAGTTTAATATCTTTTATTCTTTCTGATAAAAGTTCGGCTCCCACTATTCCCTTTTCTGTTAAGTCTGAATTTAATCTTCCCTGTATTTTACCTTCTTTGTTCCACACAGTTTGTCCATGCCTAGTAATATAAATATCAGTCATATTTACCTCCATACTTTTTTATAGTTGATAATTTTATAATTGATAATTGATTGATTTACTCATTCGTAAATCTTTTATTATTCACCACGGAAGAACACGGAAATACACTGATTTTCGTCTTTTTCCAACTTTTTAACTTTTACTTTTGATTAAGTAAAAATCCTTAGACTAACGTTCAGGATGGCGTTCAAAATTTTGATTCGATTAGTATATAAATATTTTTTTACTGTCTATATACTTTTTAAGTGTTTGATTAACAAACTCTATAAGTTGTTTTCTATGCTTTTCAGTATAACACACATATCCTTCTTTATCTACAAATGGATAGGCTAACAAATAAGATTTCTTATTTTTATATTTCATGTTTTTATAAAGTTCTTTACCTACTCTAAATGTTCCAATACTTATGTCATTAATTTTATTACTATCTATTTTATTAAATATAGTTGATATCATCTCATCATAATATTTCTCAAAATCTTTTATATATAGTATTGGATCAATGCATAGTCTTATTTTCCATCCTTTTTCAACAGCTTGTTTAACAGAATTAAGTCTATTATTTAAACTAGGTGTTCCTCCTTCAAAATTACGAGTTATGAATTCAGGCGAAAGAGTCCATGCTAAAATAAAGTTATCTACTGGAATAATATTTGATATTGATTTAAAATTAGCACTTTTAGTTCTAAGTTCTATAGTAATATTTTTATTGTTAACTGCTTCATTGTACCAATCTTCTGTAAATCGTGCAATATTTTCTAATGCTAAAATATCTGAATCATAAGATATGCATAGATATATCTTTTTTGATTTACTAATTTCTCTAACCTTTCTTATTGTATCTTCTATGTTTACGAAGACTACAATGTTGGCTGAAGTATACATTCCTTGAAGATAACAGTATTCACAGTTATATATACAGTTCATTATATCACTTGTATAATAAAAGTTCTCGTTCCCAAAATCATCGCACATTTCAGAACCATTATATACAAAGTTATCTTTCTTTTGTGCTAATATTAATTTTTTACTATTCTTTTGGTGTTTAAATGATTGATTTGTTCTTGAAAAAATATCTTTGTAATGATCTATTTCAATGATTTTTGATTTATTAAAATATTTTATAATTTTCTTTGTTTTATAATGTTTTAAAACACTTTTTTCAATATAAATATGTGAAAAATCAGAATTTAATAAGCTGCTGTCTAATTTCATTAAATAACCTCTTCCCTTCTCTTTTCTGTGTGCATATTTCTACATTCTTATACGAATTAAGTATGCTTATTATATCATTGTTTCTAACTTTGTAGTTTTCACATAATTTAATAAATTCATGTCTCATAGTTTCAGTAAGTTTGAGAACTTTTGATATTTCTTTTATTGTTAATATTTCTTCGTGATTAAGTATTTTAATACTTTCATCAACATTTTCTATTCTTTCTTTTATCCAATTTATAATTATATCACTTTTTTCTTCTATAGTATTTTTTATAAAATCTTTTTCTATTTTTCCATTCATATAATCAGATACTATTTTTATTATATGTATATTATGCTGATATACAAAGGCACTTACTGCTGTATAAAAGCCTGATGATTCCATGTCCACACACTCAGAATCTATTTGTTCATCATAAATAGATTGATAAACAGTTAATATACTAGATTCTTTAAAAGGATGCTTGTACAGTATATCAGGATAATAAGTTTTACTTGTACATTTATCAATAATCTTACTGCACATTATACAGTCTCCAATATGAAATTTATCTTTTTTTGCACCACAGATACCAATGTTCATGATTATATCATTCTTGCTAATTAGTTCTTTACCAAATACAAATGATATACCAGCAGCAGCATTTATGATACCTGTACCTGTAATAACCAGTATTAATTCTTCATTTTTAAATACCTGATATTTCCCATATCCTTCTTTCTTCTTAAGGCCTAATTTTTTAATAAATGGAGCTGCTTCAATATACATTGCTGTTGTAATATAAATCATAAAAATATCCTTTCATAAAAAACGAGTAATTAGTAATGAGTAACGAGTAACATTGTTGATTTACTCATTCTTCGTAAATCTTATACTTATATTTAACCAAGGAAGGACACGGAAAACACGGAATCATTTCCAACTTTCTGCTTTCCAACTATTTAAGATCCTTCGACTATCGCTCAGGATGACGCTTTGATAATTGATAATAAACGAGTAATTAGTAATGAGTAACGAGTAACATTGTTGATTTACTCATTCTTCGTAAATCTTATACTTATATTTAACCACGGAAGGACACGGAAAACACGGAATCATTTCCAACTTTCAAACCTTCGAACTTTTCCAGCTTCCTGCTTTCCACTTTTTTAGTAGTTGATAGTTTTTTCATTTTATATTATTAATTTTGCATTTTTAATAATTTCTTCGTCACATTTATTAATTATATCTGCATTTGGTGAAAATATATAATATATTATAGTTAAGTCATCCTTTAATGTACTTATATATAATCTTCCTTTCATTTTGACAAGTTCAAATTCTTCGTACATGTCATTATAGCGGGGTATGCCATATTGTATATAATTTCTCTTAAATTCTTTATACTGATGATTAAGACCATTCATTATTACATCTGTATCTATTCTTATAAAATCAGATTTTCCTGATAATTCAACGTCCTCAACAATGTTTATGATTTCATAATCCATTATCATTTTATCATTTGGGCAACCCATATCACCAGCTACTAAAACCTTATAATCATATTCAGGTATTTTGACTATTTCATCTACATTAACTATTGATTCAGCATCAAAGCCGTAGTATTTATCACCACCGCTTTTTACAATATAGCAACCGTAAAAACTGCTGTAAAAGTCTGAATTTGGATTAAATATAACTGAAGTGTTTTTGTTGAAATATCCAAAATTATATAATATTGTTAATTCTACATCTTTGTTTACATATTTATCAAAATAATAAGCGTTATAGCAATTAACTAAAGGATACCAGTCTTTTTCTTTTGTTTCATATCCTCCACCTATCTCTATTTCTATATTTTCTTTTTTCATTAGACTATCATCATAATTTTTTTTATTAAATATACTTAACCCTATCACGCTTATTATAAAATTTATATTTAAAATTATTATTGAAACGACAGATAATGCAATTATTGTTTTTATTATTCTTCTCATATTATAACACTTTCCAATCTTTATTAACCACGGAAAAACAGGAATTAAGCTCCTTCGACTAACGCTCAGGATGACTTAATAAACGAGTGAGTAGTAACGAAAAACGAGTAACAAAAATACAGTTGATAGTTGATAGTGTATAGTTAATAATTAATGTTATAAATTTTCTTACTAAAATTTATACTTATTTTGTTTTACGAAGAAAAACTACCATTAATTCTCCATTCTCATTTCTCATTTCTCAATTCAAATTTATTCTTGTTTTACAAAGTAAAACTTCCATAACTTTTATCTTTTCACTTTTAACTTTTATCTTATATTTTTCCGTTATTATTATTTTATCACAAAATGACTATTTTACACATTATTATTCTTTTGATGATTACATATTTTTGATATAATAGATAAACATAAAAAATAATACTAATAGGAGATAAAAGTCATGAACAAAAGATATGAATTATGGGAAGTAACAAAAAATTTATCTGCAACTGCAATGGGTTTGGAAAAGGCTGAACTTGTTGTAAAAAACACTAATTTGATTAATGTTAACACTAAAGAAATTATAAATAACGTTGATATTGCAGTTACAAAAGGTAGAATAGCTTTAATAGGAGATGCAAGTCATACAATAGGAGATGACACTAGAGTTATAGATGGAACAGGTCTTTATGCTTCTCCCGGATTTATTGACACTCATATACATGTGGAAAGCAGTATGTTAACTGTAAGAGAATATGCACGCTGTGTTGTACCTCATGGAACAACTACTATTTATATGGATCCTCATGAAATAGCAAATGTTCTTGGTGTTGAAGGTATAAAGCTGATGATAGAAGACGGAAAAAACATTCCACTAAGGGTATATGCTGCTATGCCTTCTTGTGTTCCTGCTGCTCCGGGATTCGAGGACTCAGGTGCTGTCATAACACCAAAAGATATCGAAGAAGCAATGAAATTAAAGGAAGTAGCTGGACTTGGAGAAATGATGAATTTTCCAGGTGTAATGTATGGAGATAACAATATGCATGAAGAACTTCAAGCTGTACTTAAATCAAATAAAGTTATTACAGGTCATTATTCTGTACCGGAAACAGAAAAAGGATTGAACTCGTATATATCAGCTGGTATTAGCTGCTGTCATGAATCAGTACGTAAAGAAGACGCTCTAGCTAAAATGAGGCTGGGAATGTATGCACAGATGAGGGAAGGTTCTGCATGGCATGATGTTAAAGAAACTATAAGAAGTATAACTGAAAATAATATTGATACTCGTTTTTCAGTACTCATAAGTGATGACACTCATCCTGACACACTATTAAAGCTTGGACATCTTGACCATATAATAAGAAGAGCAATAGAAGAAGGAGTTGATCCTCTAACTGCTATCCAAATGGTAACAATAAATGCTGCTCAATGCTTTTCAATGCAGAGAGATTTAGGAAGTATCTCACCGGGAAAATGGGCTGACATTGTCTTATTAAGTGATTTAGATTCTATAAAGATTGACAAAGTTATTTTCAATGGTGAACTAGCATCAGAGAATAAAACAATGTTAATAGATATTCCAAAAAGTCAATATCCTGAATTTGCTAAAAACTCAATGCACTTACACAAACAGCTAGAGCCTAAAGACTTTGAAATAAAAGCAGAAGGCATTAGTGCAACTGTAAGAACAATGGAAATAATCGAAGCTAAAGTAGGTACTATTTATAGAGAAACTACTCTTCCTATAGAAAACAATAATATACAAAATGATTTAAACCAAGATGTTTGTAAAGTTGCAGTAATTGAAAGACATAAGGCATCTGGAAGCATAGGCTTAGGATTTGTCAAAGGTTTTGGTTTTAAGGATGGAGCTGTAGCATCAACTGTAGCTCATGACAGTCATAACCTTTTAGTAGTAGGAACAAATGATGAAGACATGGCTTTAGCAGGAAATACACTAGTTGAATGCGGAGGTGGAATGGTTGTTGTCAAAAACGGTAAAATCATAGCACTTCATCAACTACCTATAGCTGGTTTAATCACAGATGAATCCGCTGAAATAGCTGCAGAAAGAGTTCACAAATTGGAATTAGGCTGGAAAGAACTTGGATGTAACTTAGTATCACCTTTTATGACTATGGCATTACTTGCTTTACCAGTTCTGCCGGAACTTCGATTAACTAATAGAGGATTAGTTGATACTTTAAACTTTAAATTTGTAGATTTAATTATAAAATAGGTTAATTGTTTTAATAATAAAATATTTGTATTATCAAAGTATTTATAGTATAATCTTTTCATCATAAAATTTAAAACAATAAATTAGTAACATATAACTGTTATCATTGTAAATTTGCTTGATGAGGAGGTACAAATGAAATTACCAAAACTTAAAATTGGCAGTCTTATAGCAGAAACTCCTATTGTATTAGGAGGTATGGGAATCGGTGTGAGCGGATCAAAATTAGCAGCAGCTGTTGCAAATCAAGGTGGAATAGGTGTAATTTCGGGTGTAAACATAGGATATAATGAGCCTGATTTTACTACTAATCACTTACAAGCAAACATCAGAGCACTAAAAAAGGAGATAAGAAAGGCTAAGCAAAACAGTCTTAGGGGAATCATTGGTGTTAATTTTATGGTTGCTATGAATAAGTATAAGGAGCATGTCAAGGCTGCTGTTGAAGAAGGAATTGATATTATTATTTCTGGTGCAGGGCTGCCAATAGAGCTTCCCGAACTTGTTAAAAATACAAAAACTAAAATTGCACCTATTATTTCTTCTGCTAAAGCTGCAAATTTAATTACAAAATTATGGGATAAAAAATACAACACTATTCCAGATGCTATAGTTCTAGAAGGAATTGAAGCAGGAGGTCACTTAGGTTTTAAGAAAAAGTCTATAGAAGATAATAATTTTAATTTAAAAGAAACCTTGATAGAGATTATTAAAACTATCAAACCTTTTGAAGAAAAATACAATAGAAAAGTACCCATAATCGTTGGTGGCGGAATATTTACTGGTGCTGATATTGCAGAATATTTAGAAGCAGGTGCTTCAGCAGTACAAATGTCTACTAGATTTGTTGCAACAGAAGAATGCGATGCATCTAAAGAATTTAAGGAAATGTATGTTAATGCTAAAAAAGAAGACGTTGAAATTATAATAAGTCCTGTAGGAATGCCCGGAAGAGCAGTAAACAACGAGTTTCTAAATAAAATAAAAAAAGGTATCAAACCTAAAATAGAAAAATGCTCTAACTGCCTAAAATCTTGTAATTATAATGAAGCACCCTACTGCATATCTCAAGCTCTAATTAATTCTGTAAAAGGTAATGTTAAGAATGGTCTTGTTTTTGCAGGTTCAAATGTATATAAGATTGATAAAATACAAACGGTGAAACAAATTTTTAAAGAGCTTATAACAGAAAGTGAAAAATTATATAAAGAAAAGTAATTAAAGAATCCCTTTATCTACTACTTATAGATAAAGGGATTAATTTTTTAATATTTTATCTTTCTGGGTTGTACCACATAATGGTTGTTGCAGTAAATAACCCACTTTCATTTGTTCCTAAAACTCTTACTTGGTCTCCAACATCTATATCGCTTAATTTTTCACTTCTAATACTATATATGTCCATAATTTTAGTCTTAGAAGTAACTTCAATACGTCTTGTCTCTACATCTCCATTATTTTTTGTTACACTCACCATTAGTACGCCTATGTCTTTGTAAATAGATGAAACTATACCTACTACTTCTTTATTATCCGCAATTGCCTTAGCCTCAATAGATACAATCTCTTCTCCCTGCAAATTAAATTCTATATAATATCCAACTCTTAAATCATATATTGAAGACAATTTTTTATCAACATTTATATTAGCATTCTCACTAACAATATATTCTACCGAATGGTCTTCATTAGATAGTGTAATCTTATTTTTAGGTCCTATAACAATCTGTTTAATATATCCATTTGATTCAGACTCAACTGATGTAGCATCTATAGACTTTATTAAGTCGTATTCAGTTTCTATTTCTATTTTATCGCCTTTTGTTAATTGATCTATGCTAGATTCTTTATCATTTCTTTCAACATCTAAATCAGATTGTATTTCAAATTGTTTATACTTATCATTTAAGTCTGTGAAAGCAATTTTAATTGTTCTATCATATATTATTTGGTCAAACACACCTTGATATTTTTTATTTTTACTTTCTGCAACTATTTCGTGAGCTTTTTCATTTTTTACCTTAACTGTAACTACATCCCCTCGGTTTAAATCCTTAAGTTCAGCTTCATTACCGTTTAAGATTACATCAACTTCATTATCTACAGCAATTTTCTTAGTTTTTTCTTTACTATCCTCATCGTCTTCCAAAATAATACTTATTTCTTTTGGACTAACATAAGAAGTATAATTGACTCTACCTTTATACTCTTCTGATTTATGCTCTGCTTTTATTGAACGCAATATATTATCATCTTTTATCTTACATTCTACAACCATACCTACTTCAAGTTTTGAAACACTAGATTTCTTTCCTTCTATAGTTAAAATCATATCTTCATTTGTTTCATAAATACTGTTGTAGCCATCTGATTTCTTAACTTTTATGTGTGTTGTGTTACGACTTTTTGTTATATCTGATATACTACCTTCAACAGTAGTCAAATCTTCTAAAAATGATGAAAAATCTGGTTCAATATCATTTTTATCCATATATTTCATACTTCTAGAAAGCATAGTAGCCATTACGTCTCTAGTTACATGAGATTTAGGCAAAAATCTATTTTTTTCATCTCCTGTAATTATTCCCTTTTCATACATTGTATAAACATACTGCTTGTTTAAGCTAGATATTTCATCAGCATCATTAAAAGGTAATACACAATTGTCTTGACTTTGTGCTTCATCTTGCAGTACCATCGCTTTTGTTAAGAAAGTAGCTATTTCTTGTTTAGTAGCTGGTTGATTTATCTTTCCTGTCTTTATATAAGTTACAAGTGCTGATTGCAAAATCATATCTGATGCTAATGCTACAGATAAATCTTCATATGCCCACGCATAATCTCCATTAGAAGTTTGTTCAAGGATATCTTTAAAATCCTTATAGTAATCATAAATTTCTTGTTTTACAAGTTCATCCTTAATATCATACATTCTTGACATCATTAAAAATGCATGTAAAAATGTTACTTTCCCTTTCGGATTAAATCTACCATCCGGCTCACCTTTTATTACACCCTTTTCAGCCATATCTTTAATATATGACTTAGCCCAACAATCATCAATATCTGTAAAACTAACAGCCAAAGCCATATTTGTAAGCAACATTGTAAAAATCGTACAAAAAACTATAACTTTCACAAACACTTTACTTTTCATTTGTTCCTCCTTAACCTACTATTATATATTTCTACTCCACCACCAAGTTCTTATAAAATTATATCATAAAATAAGATATAATTGGACATGTTTTTGATAATATATGAAATAATCGACAAAAAACACCTTATTAATTAAAATAAGGTGCTCTTTGTAATTAAGAGTTGTAATGGTAAAATCCCCCCAAAACAAAATCAATTGCCAATTTCAACCCTAATTATTATGTAAAATATTAAGTACTTGTTAATATTATAACATAAAATTTAAAAAAGGGTAAGTTTTTTACTTATTCTGTTATATTTTTGCTTTTTTTGGTCTTTCAAAAACCAAAAAAGGAAAAAAACCGACAGAATACGGCTTTTTTGGTTTTAGTATATAAAAAAGTGTTATAATCTCGATGGTGAACGATTGTGATAAAAGATAAATTTTTAAAAGCATCAATAACCTTAGTTAAAAATAACTTTCCTGAATATGATGAAGATAAGATTGAAGAAATTCATTACGGACTTGAAACCTTGTATTTAGGGATAACAAAATTAATTGTTATATTTTTAACAGCTTGGATAGCAGGATATTTAAAAGAAGTAATTTTATGCTCTGTGATTTTTGGAGCTATAAGGATGACTGCTTTCGGAGCACATGCAAATAATAGTATTACATGTTTATTGGTATCTTTTATCATGATGTTTGGACTACCTATAATTTCTGAAGTATTAGTATTATCTATATATATAAAGGTATTGGTTTGTATATTTTGTATAATCCTATATTTTCTATATGCACCCGCAGATACTAATAAAAGGCCGTTAGTATCTAAGAGTATCAGAAAAAAACTGAAAATATTTTCTATATTATTAGCAATCGGTTATTCTATCACAGCACTGTTTACGACAAACATATTTATAAGTAATTTAATAATTTTATGTTTGCTTGTTGAAGGAATAAACATTACTCCTTTTTTCTACCGCATACTTTCCATGGAGTTTAATAATTATAAGAAATATGAGCATGTAGAAAATATTTAGGATTATCAAAGTAAAACAAGGAGGTGAAATTTATATGATTTCATCTAAACTATTTTCGAAAGCAGTTAAATTTTTAGCATCATTCATAGCTATATTAGGTATATCAAGTGCAGTTCACTCTACTTATGCATGCTTTTTTTGGGGATTTGATGAACCTAAAATGCCTGAAAGTATGATTAAAAAGCAGATTAAAAATCACTAATAAAAACTTAATGCATATGCATTAAGTTATTTTTATGATTATATGCTGTGAAAAAATATTATCTTCTACTTCAGTATTTATATTTATCTTTTTATCTTTATCAACAATATCTTGAAGAATAGCTAAACCGTAACCTCTTTTACTCCCTTTTGTAGAATACCCATGTGAAAATATTTTATTAAAATCTACACTTCCGTTAAAAGTATTTGATATAACAAAATTAACTTTATTCTTTTCAGCATAAGCTTGAATTACTATAAGCTTATCTTCTGTTATTTCAGTTGCTTCTACTGCATTATCAATGATTATACCCATTATATTATATAAGTCTTTAGAGTCATCACACTTGAGTTTATTTAAATTAAATTTTTCAATGCTGTTTTCTATATGTATACTTACGTTAATATTTTTTTCTTTCATTTTTAAAACTTTATATGCTAACAGTCCTTTTAACCCATCATCGTCTATTGATTTAAATTTACTTATGTAGGTTATATCCATCTCTGTGTTATCTTTAATTAAGCTGTTTATATAATTTACAAGATGTTCACTGTCAGCCATTGCTCTAATTGTCACAAGATTGTTTTTAAACTCATGTTTCTGTTTTCTAAGCTGTTCTACTAAACTTTCATTAAATTGTGAATATATTTCAAGCCTGTTGTATCTTTCGTTTATTTCCATCAAATTGTTTTTATGCTGGATATTTTTAACCGTTTGATAAAAGAATGAACAACTTATCAAAATATATATTACAATAAGTGATACATTTAAATAAGTTTTTACATATGACTGTTCAACAAAAATATAATAAAAATATATTAATATTATTCCTATAACAGTTATTAAAGTAAAAATAATTATTCCTGTTAATTCTTTCTTTTTATTAAGTCCTTTTATTAAATTATTTATTGCATTATATATTTGTTTTATAGAAATAATTGTTATCATAATTATAGAAACAGTTACATTTGAAAAAAACAAGTAACTTGTACTAGTTCTTACTGTTTCCATATTTACTTTTACTGTACTTAAAAACAAAATACCAACAAACATATCAGATAAAGTTATAAGAACAATAGTAAAAAGTGAAGAGAGCACAGAAGATATTACAGATTTACAAAAAACAAAAGCTGAGAAAATTATAATAATATAATTTGTACAAACTCTAAATGCTGAATTTTTGAAACTATAATTTAGAAATCCTCCAACACACATTAATACTACACAACTTATAAATTTTATTAGTATTTTTCTATCTTTTAAATTCATACCTAATAGTTTGGCTATCACAAAGATAATCGCAAAAGATAAAATTAATACACCTATTATATCTATTAAATTAAAATCCATTATTTTTTAATTCCACCTTCCCATTCCTTGAAATGAGATCTATTTTGTCACCATTTTCTAAGTAAATAAGTGGCTCGTCCATTTTAACTTTATTAATATAGTCTCTGTTTACTATACATGCTCTATGAGTTTTAATGAAACGTTCATCTAAATCTTCTAATAATTCTTTAATAGTATAATAACATTCTATTTCCTCATTAATTGTTCTTATTAATACTTTTTTGCTTAAAGGCTGACTTTGAGCATACACAATCTTGTCAAAGGATATTTTATATATTATCTTTCCTACTTTGACTTTCAGCTTCTTTTCACTAGTTCCATTTAACAACTTTAATGCTCCGCCTAATGCTTTTTTTATACGCTGTTCATTTAATTCACTTTTAGGAATAAATTCTAATGCCAGCAATTGATTTTCAAATATTTTATTTCTCAATCCTTCATGTGCAGTTATAAAAATAATTACACTATTTAAATCGTTTAATCTAATTTTACGTGCTATGCTAATGCCGTCAACATTTCCTAACAATTCTATATCTAAAATATATATTTTGTTACCTGATTCATTAATTATGTTTTCAAATTCTTTATTATACCTTGTAAATGTATAAGTTTTATAATTATGCTCATCTGACATAAGTGATTTAGTTACTATATGTTCTATTTTTTCTAAAAACCAATCGTTATCTTCACAAATTACTATTTTGTACATCCAAACCTCCAAAGTTATGTTGAATTCTAATTCAACAGGAGTTATTATAATAGCAAAAAGCAGCACATTTGGTGATAATTTGATAATCACCAACAAATTTCCCCCTTATCTGACAATTATAACATTATTTATTCAACTTTGAAAGATAAAAACAAAAAATCCGCTTACGCGGATTTTTACTTATCAATTTTTTATTTTATTATTACTGTTCCATTTGTCTTGATAGGAATGAGCTTGCTGTTTTTGCTAGTTTTTCTTCTAGTTCTGCCATCTTAGCATTTTTTTCTTTAGTAGCAAGTATTACTGCACCTATAGGATCTCCATTGGCAATTATTGGAGAAATAACCTGACTAGTATATGTGTCAGGATTAAATTCATTAGCTGTAATTCTTATAGGCTTAGTAACTCCTGAAGCTGAATAAAGTTCTCTGCTCTCAATAATTTTTTCTAGCTCGGGACTTAACCTTTTTTCTAGATATTCTTTTTTTGATGATCCTGAAACGGCTACTACTGCATCTCTATCTGTAATTATTGATGTATATCTGGTCGTTTCATAAAGAGATTCTGCATATTCATTAGCAAATTCACTAAGTTCACCTATTGGGGAATATTTTTTTAGTATTACTTCCCCTTCTCTGTCAGTAAAAATTTCTAATGGGTCACCTTCTCTAATTCTTAGTGTACGTCTTATCTCTTTAGGAATAACAACTCTTCCTAAGTCATCTATCCTTCTGACTATTCCTGTTGCTTTCATAAATAATTTCACACTCCTCATTTTTCATAAAATGTTTGTGTTAATAGTATTTAACAGGAGTGTGAATTTTATTCATTTTTGCTATTTAATTTTTACTTTTTTTTCTATTTGTGCATTGTTTTTTAATTCTTCAATATGAACATTTACTTTTTCATTTTCTATCTGCTGTATTATATAACCTTTAATATCTTCAAAATTATATAGATCATAGTTTTTTACTTCTATAACATGATATCCATGAATAGTTTGAATTGGATCGCTTATCTCTCCCGGCTCTAATGAAAAAGCTGCATCTTCAAATTCAGGAACCATAATATTTCTTCCAAAGGAACCTAAGTCTCCACCAATAGCAGCACTTGTAGTATCTAAAGACAATTCTTTTGCTAATTCGGCAAAATCCTCACCTTTATCTATTCTATCAATAACTGTTTTTGCTTCGTCTTCTGTTTTTACTAAAATATGCCTTGCATCAACCTGTTGCTTATATTCATTGATATTTTCATCATAATAAGCTTTCGCAGCTTCATCATCTATGTTTTCAGCATCAATTACTTTAGTTAGATATTCATTTAAAGTAAAATCTTTTCTAATCATATCTTTTAAAGATTCTTCTGTGTAACCATTTAATTCTAAAAATTGGTTGTAAGCTTCATCTGTTTCGAAGTTTTCTCTTAATTTTGTAAATTCTTCTTCTATCTGCTCGTCTGTAATTTGTATTTGTTCTTCATCTGCTTTTTGCATAAGCAGCATTTCAGTTATCATATTTTCTAAAACATTTTCTTTTAAGAATGCTTCGTAAGTTTTTCCTTCTTCTACTTCTTGCTTCCAGGTATCTTCTGTAAATTGATATTGAGTTTCATATTGCTTTTTTTGTAAATCTACCATTTTTTCAAAATCTGCAAGTGTTATTTCTTCTCCATTAACAACAGCTGCTGTTATTTCTTCTGTTTTTTTTCTAACACATCCTGAAAACACCGTTATTACAAGCATAGACAATGTTAATAGTAGTGCTATTTTTCTAAATTTTTTCAATTATTTACCTCCTAATTTGCCACATGATGTTAGCTTTTATTTTGGTCTTTAACAGAATTATACATTCTTTCCAAAGCATTTTCAAGTTCTTTTAGAATTTGGTCCTGTTCTAATGAGTCTAATTTGTATTTAACTATAGGTTTTTTAGATATATCAAATTTAATTTTGTTTTTGAAATTATTAACAAGGAAATTTATCAGATTTCCAGATATATCTTTCTGCTTAACGAATTCAAAATTAATAGTTCTGCTTATTTGTAAAATAGATTTTATATTAATTTTTTTACATAATACTTTTATATATGCTATTTTTATTAAATTATTTATTTCTTTTGGAGGATTTCCAAACCTATCTATTATTTCCTCTGTTATGTCAAGTATATCATCTTTATTTGAGATAGATGCAATTTTCTTATATATTTCTATTTTCTGCTCTTCATCAGATATATATTTTTTAGGTATGTATCCATCAACATTTATGTCTACAGCTATTTCAAATTCAACATTTTCACTTTGTTCACCTTTTATCTTTCTAACTGCTCTTTCTAAAAATTTAACATATAAATCGTAACCAATAGCTGCCATATGGCCATGCTGTTCTGCTCCTAAAATATTACCTGAACCTCTTATCTCAAGGTCTCTCATTGCAATTTTAAATCCTGATCCAAATTCGGTAAACTCTTTTATAGCTTTAAGTCTTTTATCTGCTACTTCACTTAATACTTTATTTTTTTGATATGTTAAGTATGCAAATGCCACTTTATTTGTACGTCCAACTCTTCCTCTAAGCTGATACAATTGTGAAAGTCCCATTTGATCAGCATTATTAATTATTATAGTGTTAACATTAGATATATCCATTCCAGTTTCTATTATTGTTGTACAAACTAAAACATCATATTCATGATTTATAAAATCTATCATTATATTCTCTAATTCTCTTTCGCTCATCTGCCCATGACCGATAACTACTCTAGCATCAGGAACAAGCTCTTTAATTTTTGCAGCTTTTTTATCTATGTCATTTACTCTGTTGTGAACATAATATACTTGACCGCCTCTTGATAATTCCTTTATTATAGCCTCTTTTACAATTCTATCATTGTATTCTAGCACATAAGTCTGTATTGGAAATCTATCTCCCGGAGGTTCTTCTATTATACTCATATCTCTTATTCCTATCATAGACATATGTAAAGTTCTTGGAATTGGTGTAGCTGTTAGTGTTAATACATCAACTGCTGTTTTCATCTGCTTAATTACTTCTTTATGTTTTACACCAAAACGCTGTTCTTCATCTATAATTAATAGACCTAAATCTTTAAACTTCATATCCTTTGAAAGCATTCTATGAGTTCCAACTATTACATCAATTACACCAGCTTTAACATCTTTAATGATTTTCTTCTGCTGATATGGCGTTCTGAATCTGCTGAGCATTTCAATTTTAATTGGATAATTCTTAAATCTTTCTATCATATTAGAATAATGCTGTTGAGCTAATATTGTTGTTGGAACAAGAAATGCGGCTTGTTTATTTTCCATTACTGCTTTAAATACTGCTCTGAGAGCTACTTCTGTTTTTCCAAATCCTACATCACCGCATAACAATCTATCCATAGGAATTGTACTTTCCATATCTCTTTTTATATCACTAATACATTTTAATTGATCGTCTGTTTCTTCATATGGGAATTTGTCTTCAAATTCTCTCTGCCATTCTGTATCTATAGAAAAAGCGTATCCCTTTACAGCCTGTCTTTTTGCATATAAATTTACTAATTCCTCTGCCATATTTTCTATAGCTTTTTGTGTCTTAGTTTTTATTTTAACCCACTCAGAGCTTCCCATTTTATTAAGCTTTGGCTTAACAGCATCTGATCCAATATACTTTTGGATTAGGCTCATTTGGTCTATAGGTACGTATAGTTTATCTTTACCCTTGTATTTCACACACAAATAATCTTTTTTGACATCCTGAACTACAATTTTTTCTATACCTACATACTGACCAATACCGTGATGCTCATGTACTACATAGTCTCCAAGTTTCAAATCTGTAAAGCTCTCTATTTTTGAAGACTTAGTTTTCTTTTTTGCTCTTGTTCTTTTTTTAAATGTGCCGAATATTTCATTTTCGGTTAGAAATAGTATCTTATTTTCAGTATATTCAAATCCCTTTTTCAGCTTACCTTGAGTTATAACTACCTGACCGGTTTGTATAATTTCATCTCTGTTTTTTAGGATTGATGTGGTACAGTCATAATCATTCAATAAATTATATAATTTCTCACATTTTTCTTCATCTTTTAGGACTATTGCTGTTTTATAACCTTTATATTTATATTGATTTAAGTCTTTAGAAAGAGCATCAATTTTACTATAATATGAGTTTGCTTCTTTTATTTGCAGCTGCTCTATGTTATCAAATTTTAAATTACGATTATTTTTCAATACTGAATTATAAGAAATACTAGGTCTTTTTAATATTTTTTGAAATATTATCTCACTATCAAAATAGATATTCTTTTGTTTATTTAATATTTCCCCTTGACTAAAAAGGTCAGCATATTTAGATACAAAATCTTTTTTAAAAACATTTATGTCTTCATAGATTCTGTTAGGCTCATCTAAAATTATCAATGCTTTTTCATCAAAGTAATCAATTAATGTTTCAAATTTATCCTTCATATAAGGTGTTACTAAATCTATGTTATCAGATAACATATTTTCTTCTAGCTTTGATGTAATACTGTTATAATACTTTTTTAATCTCTCTTCTACATTTCTTTCTACTTTGCTGTTCTTTATTTTTTCATATCTTTTATTATAGTCTTTTTCTAAACCTTCTCTTATTTTTTTAATATCTTCTCTATTAATTAAGATATCGTTACATGGACTTATCTTTGCATAATCTGTATTATTAAGTGAACGCTGTGATTTAGTATCAAATAAACGTATAGAATCAATTTCATCATCAAAAAATTCTATCCTGTAAGGAGCATTTTCACTAGGAGAAAATATATCCAATATTCCTCCTCTAACAGAAAATTGTCCTACGCCTTCAATAGAATCAACTCTTTCATATCCTAAAAGAATTAGTTTTTTTATCAGCTCATCAAATTCATAAGAATTATCATATACTAATTTTAATGTACTTTTCTTAAACCTATCTTTAGTCATTATTTTGTTCAATAATGAACTAATTGAAGCTACAATTATTATCTTTTCTTTGTTTATAATTTTTTCTAATATCTGTATTCTTTTATTAATTGTATCTCTGCTTAATGCATCTATATTATATAGTATAAATTGTTTAGATAAGAATTGTTCTACATTTAATTCAAATGATCTTATTATGTTATCTAATTTTCTCGCTCTTAGATCATCACTTGTTATTACTAATATTTGACCAACATTATCATCATTTAATGCACAGCACAAATAAGCCAATCCTTCTTCTGTAAGACCATGTATAAGTTGGCTTTTATTATTTTTATAATTGTTTATTATTTTATTGTATTTCTGACTTTTCTTAAGTTGTCCAAAATATAATTGGTTCATAAATTCTCCTGAATCACACAACATAGTAATATGCCCGGATTATAACACCCGAGCCTATTACTCAATATTATTTATATGTAATTTTTTACAAAATATACATAATTATAGTTGAGAGTTGATAATGTATAATTGATAATTATTTGTTAATTTACTCATATTAATTCGTAAATCATCATATTTAAAACGAATAATTAGTAACGCATAAAGAGCAACATGGTTAAAACTTAATAAAAATATTATACCCATGTTTCTAGTTACTAATTACTCGTTTTTTATTATATTGTTTTACAAAAGTAAAACTTCATATTTCTAGTTACAAGTTACCCGTTTTGTAATTTTAAATTTTCAATTTTGTTTTTTGCATTTTCTACATTTTTAATTTTGAATTTTCTTATTGTACTTATTCATTGCTGAATCTACATTGTTTATTATTATATCTTCTACTGCTTCTACTGCTGTTACAATTACTTCGTTTACTAGTTCTCTTTCTTTACTGCTGAATTTCTGCAAAACAAAATCAGCTAAGTTTATCCCTGGGTTTTTTCCTATTCCAATTCTTATCCTAGGAAAATCTTCACTTTGTATTTGATATATAACTGACTTCATACCATTGTGTGTACCTGAACTTCCTTTAGCTCTAATTCTCAGCATACCCAACTCAAGGTCTATATCGTCATAGATTACTATAACATTTTCAATAGGCACTTTATAATAGTTCATTATATCAAGTACTGATATACCGCTTCTATTCATATATGTCTGCGGTTTTACAAGCATTACTTTTTCATTTCCTAGTTTAAAATCACCAAACACAGCATGGAATTTTAATTTGTTTAATTTCACATCATATTTTTTTGATAATAAATCAACTGCATCAAATCCAACGTTATGTCTAGTATTAACATAGTTTCTACCGGGATTACCTAATCCAATAACTATGTACATATGTATTCTCCTTGCTTTTATATATTATTCAAAAAGTTTACTTACTGATCTGCTTTCATATACTCTTTTTATAACATCTGCTAATAAAGGAGCAACTGATACTGTTTCTATTTTGTCTATTCTTTTTTCTTCAGTTAATGGAATTGTATCTGTAATTACTAGTTTCTCTATTGCTGAGTTTTTTAATCTTTCTATTGCGGGTCCAGAAAGAACACCATGTGTAGCACATGCATAAACTTTTTCTGCACCTAATTTTCTTAATTCATTTGCTGCTTTTGTTAACGAACCAGCAGTATCTACTATATCATCTATAATAATAACATTTTTACCAGTAATATCACCAACTACGTTCATTACTTCAGACTCATTTGCTTTTTGTCTTCTTTTTTCAATAATAGCTAATGGTGTATCTAATTTAGTTGCAAAATTTCGTGCTCTTAAAACTCCTCCTACATCAGGTGATACTACAACTGTATTATTATCTACATATTTTTGAATATAATTAACAAGTATAGGTTCTCCTAGCATATGATCTACAGGAACATTAAAGTATCCTTGTATTTGTCCTGCATGTAAATCCATTGTTATCACCCTGTGAGCTCCTGCTGTAGATATCAAATCAGCAACAAGTTTTGATGTAATTGGATCTCTAGCTTTTGATTTTCTGTCCTGTCTAGCATATCCATAATAAGGTATAACTGCATTTATTCTTCCAGCTGAGGCTCTCTTCAAAGCATCTATAAATATTAATAATTCCATTAAATTATCATTTGAAGGCGGACACGTAGGCTGAATAACAAACACATCATCACCTCTTACAGATTCATGGATCTGAAGTGCTATCTCTCCATCACTAAATGTTTTTACTTCAGCTTTACCTAAAGGTATACCTAGTTCTTCACTAATTTTTTGTGCTAATTCTTTGTTTGCATTGCCAGTAAAAATTTTAACTTCGCTGTTTTTCATTAGCATTTTTTTCCTCCTAAAATCTGTTTTTCCCTCTACCCTTTTTATTTACTTGCCGTGCTCTTGCAATAGCTAAATCATCTTCGTCAACATCATCAGTAATAGTAGAGCCACATGCAACAAAAGCACCCTGTTTTACAATAACAGGTGCTACTAAATTAGCATTACTTCCTATGAAAGCTCCATCTTTAACTATTGTTTTATGTTTAGTTTTTCCGTCATAATTGACAAATACAACTCCACAACCAATATTTACATTGCTTCCTACCTCAGCGTCCCCTATATATGCTAAGTGTGAAGCTTTTGTATTATTACCTATTGATGAATTCTTAACTTCTACAAAATCACCTATTTTTGCTTGATTTCCTATTTTACTACCAGGTCGTAGATATGCAAATGGTCCTATAGAGCATTTACTTCCAATTTTTGAGTCTATAACTTTTGAACTTTCTACTGTTGTTTCATCATCAATAATTGAGTTAATTATTCTTGTATTTGGTCCAACAGTACAATTATCACCTATTTTTGTTTCTTTTTCAAGAAAAGTTCCCGGGTATATTATTGTATCTTTTCCAATAACAACTGATTCTTCTATATATATGCTATCAGGGTTTATTAGAGTTACTCCATTAAGCATATGAAATTTATTTATTCTTTCCTTCATAGCTTGATTTACTTCTGCTAATTGTACCCTGTTATTTACACCACTAATTTCTAAACTATCTTCAATTTCATATCCGCCTATACTAAATCCTTCTGAATTTAGTATCTTAACAGCATCCGTTATATAAAATTCATTTTGTGAATTATTTGTATTTAGTTTATCTAATGTTTCTATGAGTTTATCACCTTCAAAACAATATATGCCTGAATTAATTTCATTTATTTGTTTTTGTTCTTCTGAAGCATCTTTATGTTCTACTATAGCTGTAACATCTCCATCTGAATCTCTTACTATTCTGCCATATCCAGTGGGATCATCAAATTTAGCAGTTAAGATTGAAACTGCATATCTCCCTTTTTCGTGAAATTTAATGAAATCTTCTATAGATTCACTTCTTATTAATGGTACATCTCCATTTATTATAAGTACTTTATCATTTTTTTCAACATATTTAACTGCTTGTTTAACTGCAAAACCTGTACCGTATGGAATATCTTTTCCTATTGGCTGTTCTACAATCTTTACATCATAATCAGATATTTCTTTTTCTATTTGTGATCTCCCATGCCCTAACACCACAATATTTTTTTCTATGTTTGCTTTTTTTGATTTATCAATAATATATTTTATGATTTCTTTACCGCAGACTTTATGCAATACCTTAGGAACAGAAGATTTCATTCTAGTTCCTTCACCAGCAGCAAGAATTATTGAAACTAACATTTATTACCTCCGGAATTTTTTTGGTAACCGTAAAAAAAGGGTCTTAATAAAGACCCTTAGCTGACAGATTGATTTTATTCGTCATCTTCTGTCCGCTTTTCTTCATAAGCCTTGAATACTGCTTCCTGAACTAATGCCCTTGTATCAGTATTTATTGGATGTGCTATATCCTTAAATTCTCCATCTGGCATTTTTCTACTTGGCATAGCAATAAATGGGCCATTTTGTCCCTCGATGATCTTTATATCATGTACCACAAAACAGTCATCAAAGGTTACAGAAACGATTGCTTTCATTTTACCTTCTGAGTTGATTTTCCTCACTCTTACGTCAGTGATTTGCATGGTTTCACCACCTTCCCCCGGTAAATTATGTCCATTTATTTCATTTTACTACATATTTAACAAAAATGCAAAGAAACTATTAAATTTTTTTGTATTTTTTTCTATTTTTGTTTAAATTTTAAGCAATCGACTATTGGGTTTTATTCTTATGGTTTGTTTTTGTTCATTTATATCTTCTAGTATTAAGAGTGGAAGATAATTTTCTATAAGTTTATTCATGGGATTTTTAGTTGAAACTACAACTGCTATTCCCTCAACTTTTACTCTAAATTCTTCCATCAAATCTGTTATACCTTTAGCAGTACCTCCACCTTTCATGAAATCGTCCACAATTAAAACTTTAGAACCTTCTTTTAATGCTTTTCTCGAAAGTGACATAGTCTGAATTTTTTCTGAAGATCCTGAAACATAATTTATACTTAATGTTGCACCTTCTGTTACTTTATTATTTCTTCTAATAACAACAAAAGGAATATCAAGTTTTTGTGCTGTCATAATTGCAATGGGAATTCCTTTAGTTTCTACTGTAACTACATAATCTATTTTTTTATTTCTAAAATTCGAAACTATTACTTTAGCAATATTAGTAACTATGTACGGATTATTAAATATGTCCGTCATATACATATACCCTCCAGGAATTATTCTATCCTTTTGGGAAAAAATACTGCAAAGTCTAGTTAATATTTCTTCTGTTTCTTTTAAGCTTAAATAAGGTACAAAAACTACACCTCCAGCAGCTCCAGAGATGGTTTCTATATTTCCATATTCAAATTTCTTAACTAATTCTTTTATAATCACAATGTCTTCACTTATTGTAGACTTAGCTGCATTAAAAAGTTCTGAAAAATAGTTGTATGAAAAGACATGATTAGGTCTTTCTGCAAATATCTTCATTAATGCACCTATTCTTTGATTTCTTCTAAACTTCTGCACAACATTCACCTCATGCGAATATTTTATGGTAATTATACATTAATTGTTCGTGCTTTTCAAGTAATTTTACTACAAATATAAAAATACAAAAAAATTGCATGCTCAACTTACGCTGTGATATAATTAAAAAGATAAAATGAAATAAAAATTTGAAATTTAAATATATTTGTTTATAACATCAAAAACTCTTTAATTATCAACTTAAGTATAAGAGAAAAACTAATTTTTATAATTTTGCTAGTTTAGTTTTTAGAAAGGAATGTATTTTTTTATGTTTAATAATTATAATCATATATTTTTTATTGGAATTGGCGGCATAAGCATGAGCGGGTTAGCTGAAATTTCACTTGATAAAGGTTTTACAGTTTCTGGTTCTGATATGAATAATTCAGAATTGGTACAAAATTTAAGAAATAAAGGTGCTACTATCTATATTGGCCACAACAAAGAAAACATTAAAGATTGTGATTTAGTAGTATATACTTCTGCAATTAATGGAGATAATCCTGAATATATTAGAGCTAAAGAATTAAATATAGATGTAATGGATAGAGCACAATTTTTAGGGAAATTAATGAGTGATTATTCTGAAACAATTGCAATTTCTGGTACTCATGGCAAAACAACAACTACGGGTATGGTGTCATCTATATTAACAAAAACTAATTTAGATCCTACAATTTTAATTGGAGGAGATTTTATTAATATTGGAGGAAATACAAGAATCGGAAGTAATCACTGCCTAATAACTGAGGCTTGTGAATATAAAAGAAATTTTCTAAAGTTCAATCCAACTATAGGTGTAATTTTGAATATAGATGAAGATCATCTTGACTATTATAAAGACATAACTGATATTGAATTGGCCTTTAAACAGTTTGGAAATAAAATTACCAGTTCAGGCACTCTTGTTGTTAATAATAAGTATACACATTTATTTAACGATTTAGATTGTAATATAGTTACTTATGGACTTGATGATAATTCTGATGTACATATTAAAGATTTGCATTATACTCCATATCCATGTTATACGGTAGTTTATAAAAACAAAGAAATTAAAAATATTGAGTTGAAAGTATTTGGTATGCATAATATACTAAATTCTCTTGCTGCAATTACTGCATGTCTTTGTCTTAATGTAAGTTCTAATGAAATTATTGACGGACTTAATTCTTTTATAGGTGTTAAAAGAAGATATGAGGTAATTGGTAATTATAATAATGCTTTATTGATTGATGATTATGCTCATCACCCAACGGCAATAAATGCAACTTTAACTACTGCAAAAAATCATACAAAGGGAAAAATAATAACTATTTTTCAACCTCATACTTTTTCTAGAACTTATTCGCTTCTAGATAAGTTTGCTAAATCATTTGAATTATCTGATTTAGCCATTGTAATAGACATCTATCCTGCAAGAGAAAAAGATACAGGTCTTGTTCATTCAAAAGATCTTGTTAAAAAGATGAAATCTTTAGGCATAAATAGTATTTATACTGACAGCTTAGAAAAAGCCGCCGAAATTGCTAAAAATAATATATCTGTTAATGATACTGTTTTAACTGTTGGAGCAGGTAGTGTTTATAAAGTTATGGAATATATAAAAAAATAGAGTTAAGCTATAGATAAATCAAAATTCATTGTTAATAAAATTGAGTAAGCCAAAATTATTACATTAAGCTTACTCAATTTAACATATATTGAATTTTAAGTTTTTCAAAGACTTTTTATTTTTTCTGATAATATTATTTCTTATAAAAAGTTTCATCCTTATCTATTACTCCTATAGCTTCTTCTTTGTCAGGTAGTATTATCCATAGTAATATATAAATACCTATACCTATTCCATAAAACCATGAAATTATAAACCATATTACTCTAACAATGGTTGGATCTATATCAAAGTATTCAGCAAATCCTTGACATACACCAGCTATTTTCTTTTTTGCAGGATTTTTATATAGTTTTCTATTCATTTAAACTCCTCCTAACCATTTCATTAATTTTAGTTGATAGTTAATAAATTATAATTATATGTTGTTATTTCTAATAGTAGCTAATATTTATTTCAATATCATAAGAATACAATATTTTTATTAAAAATTAATTAGACAGTTATTAATCTTTTATTAGGTTTCTAATAATCTATTCTAACTTTTGTACCAGAAATACCAGTTTGTGCAGGTTCTACTAAAAGTTTTACGGGCATTCTATCTTTTAATTTGCTCAAATGACTTATAACTCCTACTGTAAGCTTCTCTTCATTTAATTTTTCCAATGACTCTATTACTAGCTCTAGTATGTTATCATCTAATGTACCAAAACCTTCATCAAGGAAAAAGAATTCTAGTGGAATTTTTCCTTTTAATTGCACATGGCTTGATAAGGAAAGGGCAAGAGCTAATGATACAAGAAAAGTTTCTCCACCTGATAAAGTGCTGCATTCTCTTCTCATTCCTCCATTAAAATCATCTCTTATAATAAAACTACTTTCTTCATCTATCTCAAGAGCATATCTTTCATTTGTTATATTTTTAAGTCTTTTAGATGCCTCGTAAGATATATATTTTAAATATTTTTGAGCAGCAAACTCTACAAAGCTACCTCCCTTTATTAAATTTTGAATTTTGTTAACTATGTCTAATTCTTTTTCTATTTCGTTTTTAGTTTTAGTTAACTCATATATTTTTATTAAACCATTTTCTAATATTTTTATTTCTTTAGCTAAACTGCCTATTTTCATATTGCAGAATTCTTTATTTTTCATTAAATCATCAATTTTATCTATAATTTTGTTTTCTTTTTTTATAGTAATATCATATAATTCTTTTTCGCTAGTTTTAATCGATTTTTCTTGTTCTATAATTTTATACATATTTTGTATATCATTCATTAATGATTGTTTATTTGTATCTAAAGACTTAATTTTTACTTTTATAACTGCTTCTTTCTGTGCTAATTTTGACAGTTTCTCAATCAGCTTATTTTTTTGAATATTATTATCTTCTATTTTTAGTTCAGTTTCCTTTTTCTTTTTCTGAATTTGTTCCATAAATTTATCATTGCTATTAATTCTTTTATACTCTTGATAAAAATTGTCAATATTATTTGATTGTTTATTTTTTTCTAATATATCATTATGGTATTTTACTAATTTTTTAATTTCTTCTAACTCAATATTGTTTTCTAATTGACTTTTTTGATAATATTCAATACCTTTTTCCAATTTTGCTTTTTCTAATGATAAATTGTTTATATTAAGACTTAAATTCTCTTTTTTAATTTTTAATTCTTTATGAGTTCTTCTTAAAATATCTGATTCTTCTTTTTTTGTTTTAAAACTACTTTTTAGTATTGTTAGTTCTTCTTTTATTTTCTCTATATCAACTGTTTCATTATCTTCTAGTAATTTTTCTTTATTAATTAATTCATTTGCTTGAGTATCTAACTGTGATTTTAATTGTTTTTTTTCTATTAATTCTATCTGAATTTTATTTAATTCTTTGTCTATATTTTTTACATCTTTTTCTGTTTCACTAATTAATTTTTGATAGTTTTTTTCCTGCAATATATTTGCTATACCGGGATGTTCTATAGAACCGCATACAGGACACGGTTTACCTTTTTCGAGTTTTGACGCTATTAAAGTAGATATATTTTCTAATTTATTTTTTTCATATTCATTATTTTTCTTATTAAATTCTTCTATTTTTAATTTGTATTGTTTTTTTAATTTATCTATTACAATAACAATTTCATTTATGTTTTTTGATAATATTTTAAACTTTTCTCCTATATCTGTCTTCTCTTTTTTTATTTGTTTTATATCATTAAATTCTTTTTCTTTATTATTTATTTTTTCCATTAAAGATATAAAATAATTGTTATCTTCTGTTTTATCTTCTATATCTTTTATATTATTTACTATATTTTTTAATTCTTCATTTTTTTCTATTAATGCTTTTTCTATATCTGTAATTTTTTGATAGTTTTTTAATATGTTATTTTTACAATTATTATTTTTGGATTTAATTATTTTATATTTTTCTATAAGTTCTTTTACTTGTTTTTCTGAGTTATATGATTCAAATACAATTTTCCTGTATTCTGAACTTATGAAAAGCTGGTTTAATTTTAATTCATATGAATTTACTTCTTCTTTGTTTTTTTCATATATGATTTCAATTTCTGATTGTTTGCTTTTATCAATATCTTTTTGCTCCATTAATTTTTTCTCTTGTAATTTAAGTTCTTCTAGATTAATTCTTATTTCAATCAATTCATCAAGTTCTGATTTTATTTTCTGTATTTGATTTTTTTCATTTTGTACATAAGCTAGTTTATGTCCTATTTCTTCTTTTTCTTTGTTGAGTTTATCTGTAAGTCTTATGTTTTCCTCTATTTTTTCTGATGAAACATTTTTATATTGTTCTAAAGATGCATTTATTTTTTCTATTTCTCTTATATTTCTGCTTTTATGTTTATTTACTTCATCTGTTAATTTTAGACCAAATTTTTCCAGGTTAAATATTCTTTCTAGCATTTTTCTTTTCTCTTTGTTTTTCAATTTTAAAAATTCACTAAATTTTCCTTGTGGTATAACTACTGAACGTGTGAAATCATCTTTAGTTAGTCCTAATATTTTTATTATTTCCTCATCAACTTCTGTTTTTTTATCAGCTAGTACCTTGTCATCTCTATCCATTTCTATGAGAATGGATTTATAGTGCTGTGCTTTATCTGAATTTTTTTTCTTCTTAAATGTTCTTTCTACTGAATACTCTTTTCTTTTTTCGCCTAAACCTATTTGAAATACATATTTAACATATGCTGATTTTTTGTTTGAATTGATAAACTCACTGCTTCCTCTAGATATACTTCCATATAAAGCTAAAGTTATACCGTCAAGTATTGTTGTCTTTCCACTTCCTGTTGGACCAAATATACCAAATAATCTTTTTTCAGTTAATTTTGTAAAGTCTATAGTTTGCATTTCTGAAAAACTGTTCAAACCTTCTATTTTTAAGCTGATGGGTTTCATAATTTACACCTCACTAGTTTCTGTATTTAATTTATCTATAATTTCATTAAACATGTCGAGAACTTCTTTTTCTGGTTCTATACCATAAGTTTTTTTATAATATTCTTTAAACATATCATATATATTATCTTCTTTTAGGAATATTTCTTCAGAATCTTCTATGCTGTCATTAAATGTTGGTCTTATTTCTACTATGTTAGGTAACAGCTCGTACATTTTTTTTATTTCAGATTGATTAAGGACTCTATCTGTTTGTATTTCAAAATATGCCCAAATTGATTTATTTTTGTTTTGTTCACATTTTTCAATTGCTTCACTAATAGATTTACATTTAAACAATTCTATTGGTTTATAATTGTTTAAATATTTATTTTCAATTTCTGCTTTCTGACCTGCTTTTATTTTCACAATTTTAATATGCTTAGCATAGTTTATCTCGCTTCTGCTGTACTGTAAGATTGATCCTGAATAAAAAGCTGATTTCTTATTAGATACTACTTGTGGTTTATGAAAATGACCTAATGCTGTATATTGGCTTTTGCTTGGTAAATGAGCTTTATTAACTCCTAAACTCCCTCCTACATTCAATACCCTTTCTGAGTCCGTCTCTTCTCCACCTATAACATATAAATGAGAAACAGCAAAATTTATTGTATCTTCTTTATAGTATTTACTCATTTTATTAAATAGTTGATTAACCTTTTGAGAATAATCAATCTGCTCTTCTGTATCTTCTGTAGAACAAGTAATAACTTCATTTATTCTTTTCTCACTTGGATAAGGAAGTAGAGCAATTATTGATGTCTCGTTTTCTTTTTTCACTTGGAGTACACCTTTATCTAGCTGGTATATATGAAAATCTCCGTAATTTGTTTCTTCTATTTCATCGTTTATTGTTCCAAATATGAATATTCCCTGTTCTTTAGCTAATGAATTAGCAGCAGTTAATTTTTCAGGACTGTCATGATTACCTGCAATGGCTATGACTATAGTTTTATAACTTTTGGTTATCTCTTTCACTGTATCAAAAAATAATTTTTCTGCTTTAACAGGAGGATTATATGAATCATAAATATCACCTGCTATAATTACTATATCTATATCGTTTTGTTCCGATAATTTCACTATATCTTCTAATATTAGTTTTTGTTCCTCTATTCTATCTTTTCCTTCAAGATGCTTACCAAGATGCCAGTCTGATGTATGTAAAATCTTCATAAATTTATTTCCTTTCTATTTAATTAACCACGGAAGGGCACGGAAAAACACGGAATATTACAGTTAAACAACCTCTACTTTTTAACTATATTGCTTTATGTTAATAAAGCTTCCTTATTACTTGTTTCTCATTATTTATTTTTCGTTTATTTATAATTGTATCATTAAAATAAAAAAAAATCTGCTATGTTCTTAATGTAAAATTTTTATATGTATTGTTGAAAAATTTCTTTTTTGTGTTATAATAGTAAATAATTACATATATATTATATTTTGTTATTTTATATATATTTTAATATTATGTATATAATTTAGTATAAATGTTATTATTGTTAATATTTACTATAAAATGTATAATTTTTTGGACATGCTTTGTTAATTAATACTCTATAATTCCAAAAGATTAAATAACATACATTTACCATTATTTTATAATGGTTACAGACATTTACGTTTACTTAAAATGAGAAGGAAAGGAGGGTAGAACATGGAAAATTTTGATGTAAAAGTAGTAGACTTTGAAAATGAAAAACCTAAAGATTGTGCATGTGAATGCGGCATTGCTTCTGGCTCAGGTGCAGGAAGTGGAATTTTAGACGAATAGTAAAAAAGCAGTTTTAATACCCTGATAGATATTTATATCTATCAGGGTAAACATATTATTAAGTATTTATAAATATGTGAAATTAGTTTTAAAAAATAATAAATATGGTGATGAATTATGAAAGTATATTATGATGATAAATATATAGAAATAAATAAAAATAATAAATATTTTATTTATAGTCCGTTAAATGATAAATATATAGAAATAAATGAAAAATCAAAAAATTTAATTGATTATATCTATAATAGCAATGGCAATATCTCTATCAATGAGATAAGAAATTACTTTATCTCGAAATATAATTTAGATGTATGTAATGATGAAATAAATAAATTCATCAATAAATTAATAGAAGTAAAAATATTATTCGCTTCCAATAATGATATGCAAATAGAAAAATTAAATCATATTGGCTATTTAAAAAAATTAAAGCAAGGTAATTTAAAAGTAGCTTATATACATGCAACATTAAGATGTAATTTTAATTGTTCATACTGCTATAATAGAACACTTATTAATAAAGATTATAAAGAATTCAGTACATCTGAATGGATAAAAATATTAAAGAAATTAAAAAAGCAAGGTGTTGTTAAATTTATTTTCACTGGTGGAGAACCTTTAATAAGAAAAGATTTAAAAGAATTAATATTATCAGTGAAGGATAAAAATACATATATTGAAGTGCTAACTAATGGCAGTCTTCTAAAGGATCAATTCTACGATTTGATAGACATAGTAGATAAATTTACTGTAAGTCTCGACAGTTTTGATATTAACATAAACTCTAAAAACAGGAGTGATGTTAATTATTATGATATAATTTCAACACTTAAGCTATTTTCAGAATATAATAAAGATAAAATTTTAGTTCGAAGTGTTGTTAATAAAAATAATATTGATGATGTTGAACATTTTTCAAAACAGCTCTATGAAGAATATGGAATAGAAAGTACACATGGATGGTTTATACCTAATAATTATAGTGAAATTCCTTTAGTACCAAAATATAGAAAGCTAGAAAATCCTAGTAGTATACGCCCTAAAAATGTTAATTTTATCAGTATTTTAAATAAACTCGCATGCGGTGCAGCAACTAGTATTATAGCGCTAGATCCAGCCGGTAATATTTATCCTTGCCAAAATTTAATGACCAAAGAGCTTAAAATTAGCAATATTTTAAATGAAAACTGGTATGAAGAATTAATTAATAGTGACATAACAAAACTGTTATCTAATTTAAGTGTTGATGATATAGAAAAATGTAAAGATTGCAGTTACAGACATATATGCGGTGGAGGGTGTAGAGCTATTGCTTATAAAGTATATGGATCTTTAACAGATCATATATCATATTTTTGCGATTTCTTACAAGCTGATGCTAAAGATGCAATTGAAAAAACCAAAATATCTTGTGGTTAATTCATAAACAAATAAATATCAATATATTAGATTGGAGTATAGAGAATGAAACATTATATTAAGAAATATATTAAATACATTCTAATCTTTTTAATATTAAATTCTATTGTTGTTATTTTGCAATTTATTAATCCTATTTTAATTAGAGAGATGTTAAGTTTAGTAGAACTTAATAGAGATTTTTACATATATGGTATTAGTATTTTAGTATGTATACTATTAATTTATTTCCTAAGATATTTAAGCAACTTTATTAGATATCAATTTAATAAAAATATTAAAGTTAAAGAATCTAAACAACTATATGAATCTATGTTTAAAGTAGATTATTCATTGTTGAAAAATTTTGATACAACTTATTACGTTTCAAGAATCAATGATAGTTTAAATAATATATCAAATTTTATATGTAATAATGTAACAAGATTTATAGTTTCAATTATTACTATTTGTATAAGTTTAATAATATCCTCGACTTTTAATTTTGTTATTACTGCCCTTTTTGTTGCATTATTTATTGTTAATGTTATATTCTATAAGAGATTAAATTTAAAATTGCAGAATTTATGTTTAAAAATGCAAAATTTAACTTCTACTAACTTTAAAAATATTATTAATTTATGCAAAAACATTGATTTCATAAAGCAAAGTTTTAAATATAATAACTTTTCTAATAAAGTATCAAAATATGTAGAAAAAATAGAAAGTGAAAATAATAAAGTAAATATTTATGCCGGTAAAGTAAGCATTATTCTAGAAGGGATAATTACTATAATTAAGATATTAATATTAGTATTTTGCGTTTTTTTGTATTTGAAAAATGAATTTTATTTACAAGATATAATTTTCATACAAATGATTTTAAATATATATTTTAATGCACTTGTAGAATTAAAAAATACAAATATAGGTTTAAGAGACTTAAGAGCTTCTATTTTATTTTTAAATGATAGTGTTTTTTTAAAAAATGAAATAAATACTGGTACAAAAACTTTGAACAACATAGATACATTAGAATTTAACCTTGATAATTTTTCATATGATAATAGTGTAAGTAATATTCTAAAAAATACAAAGTTTTGTATAAAAAAGGGAGATAAATTAGCATTGGTTGGCAAATCTGGTGTAGGTAAATCAACTTTACTGAATATTCTTTTAGGCCTATATCAAAGCAGCAAAATTTATATTAATGATATCAAACTAAACGAATATTCATTAGAATCTCTAAGAAGTAAAGTTTTTGTTGTTAATCAAAATGTAAGTATATTTCCCGGAAGTTTAAAATCAAATATTGTTATCGGTATAGAAAATAAATATAATGAACATTTACTAGATAAAATATGCAATGAACCTTTTATGAAAGATTTAATAAATGATGTTGGAAGTATTGATATTGATTTATTAGACACTGGTGGTAATTTATCTGGTGGACAAAAACAAAAGATAAATATAGCAAGAATGTTAATGTATGATCCTGATTTAATAGTTTTTGATGAATCTACATCAGCATTAGATTCTGAATCTGAAAATAAATTATTTGAATGCATAGAAAAGTATATTGAAGGAAAGACAATAATAAAAATATCACACAGATTTTCTAGTATAAATGACATGGACAAAGTAGTAGTACTTACAGATTTAGATAATGGATGTGAGATATATTCAAGTATTGATGATGCTTTAAATAATTCAAAAACATTCAATAAACTTTTTTATAATCAAATTTACAGTACTAACAATGCTTGATAAAATTGTAAGCTTAATCTTTGAATATAGAGGTGGTAAATTCATCATGTTAGAGAATTTTTTATCAAATGTAATTTCAAATTATAAAAAAATAAACAAACTATATCCATTTTTTAATAAACTATATCCAATAGGAATTGCAGAGTTTAATACTATTTCTATATATGAATATAATGAGATTACTAATAGATATGAATATGCAAAAAAAGTAACTATGAAAAAAAACTTTTCTGATAGAACAGCTGCGTCATTTCCTGTACAAGAATTTAAATATAAAGCATGCTGTATTTTAGGAAAAGAAATCGTTAAAAGCAAAATTAATATGATTTATGTATTTCATGAATTTGTTCACTGCTATCAATACGAAAATTATGAAATGCTGATAAAAAAAGAACTTAATATAGATAAGATGATGTGGGATATATATTATAATTTTGACTATTCAAATAAATATTTTATTAAATATTATTTAAAATCTGTACTGCTATTAGAACAGAACATGGTTAATGACTCTATACTTATGAAGCAAGAATTATTTGAAAAGCTGAATTTAAATGACATTAAATATATTACATTTTATGAGTGGAAAGAAGGTTATGCACGATATTATGAAAATACTATCAGAAAAGACTTTGGTATAAAAGAAAATCACTATTACAACTATCCTAATTTAGATTCAACAATATTTTATGAGTATGGTTCTTTATATTTTAATGCAATTTATAAGAAAATTGAAAAAAATCTTTATGAAGTATATAAAAATTTAAGTCATCATTATCTTCAACCTAAAGTATAAAAAAATCTGCATGTTTCAGCAGATTTTTTTTAATTGTAATTTCGTATTTCACTTTAAATTTTACATTTTTAATTTTAAATTTACTAAATTCCTAATTCTTCTTTTGCTTCTTTGAATGCATTTATTGCGAAATCTAAGTCTTCTTTTGAATGAGCGGCTGATATTTGTGTTCTAATTCTTGCTTTTCCTTTTGGAACTACAGGATAATAGAATCCTATTACATATACTCCTTTTTCAAGCATTTTTTCTGCCATTTTTTGTGATAATACAGCATCTCCTAACATTATTGGAACTATTGGATGTTCTCCTTCTACTATATCAAATCCCAATTCTTTTATTTTCTTTCTAAAATATTTAGTATTTTCTTCAACTTTATCTCTATATTCTGTGCTTTCTGTAAGCATTTCAAGAACTTTTAATGATGCTGAAGCTATAGCAGGTGCTAAAGTATTTGAGAATAAATAAGGTCTTGAACGTTGTCTCAATAAATCAATTATTTCTTTTCTTCCACTTGTATATCCTCCGCTTGCTCCTCCTAAAGCTTTCCCTAATGTTCCTGTAATTATATCTACTCTGCCTATAACATCTCTATATTCCGGCGTTCCTTTTCCATGTTTTCCAACAAATCCTACTGCATGGCTGTCATCTACCATTACAAGAGCATCATATTTATCTGCTAAATCACATATTCCCTTGAGATTTGCTATAATACCATCCATTGAGAATACCCCGTCTGTAGCTATTAGTTTTAGACGAGCTCCATCTTTTTCTGCTTGAATTAATTGTGCTTCCAAATCTGACATATCATTGTTTTTATATCTATATCTTTTTGCTTTGCTAAGTCTTACCCCGTCAATTATACTGGCGTGGTTAAGTTCATCACTTATTATTGCATCTTCTTTTGTCGTAATTGTTTCAAACAATCCTCCATTTGCATCAAAACATGAAGAATATAATATTGTATCTTCTGTTTCTAAGAATTCTGTTAATTTTTGCTCTAATTTTTTATGTATTTCTTGAGTTCCACATATAAATCTAACTGATGATAATCCATATCCCCAATTATCATAACTTGCTTTAGCAGCTTCTCTTACTAAAGAATTGTTAGCTAATCCTAAGTAGTTATTTGCACACATGTTAAGAACTCCATCAACTTGTGTAGTGTTTATTCTGCCTTTTTGCGGTGTTGTTATAATTCTTTCATCTTTCCATAATCCGCTATCTCTAATTTCTTTTAACTGACTCTGATACGCTTCTTTTGCTTTTTTAAACATTTTTCACCCTCCAAACTTATTTAATTTATAGTTGATAGTGTACAATTGATAGTTAAATGATGATTTACTCATTCTTCGTAAATCTTTAATTAACCACAGAAATACACGGAATTATTTCTTTGCAACTTCAAACTTTGCAACTCTACATCTAACTCAAGATCCTTCGACTAACGCTCAGGATGACGTAATGAATGAGTAATCAGTAACGAGTAAGTAGTAATTAATAACGAGTAACATGGTATAAATTTTCTAATGAAAATTTATTTTATTATTTTATTAAATACTTTACATAAGTAAAGTTTCCATATTGCTCGTTTCTCATTTATCGTCTCTCGTTTTATTTTATTAAATACTTTACATAAGTAAAGTTCCATATTGCTCGTTTCTCATTTATCGTCCCTCGTTCTATTTTATTAATACTTTACATTAGTAAAGTTTCCATGTTCCTCGTTTCTCATTTCTCGTCTCTCGTTCTATTTATTAATACTTTACGTCAGTAAAGTTTCCATGTTTCTAGTTTATCGTTTATCATTTTTCATTTTTTTATCAATTCCATTCTAAGATTACTTTACCTGACTGTCCGCTTTTCATTATTTCGAAGCCTTTTTTAAATTCCTTGTAATTAAATTTATGTGTTATAATAGGTTCTATATTTAGTCCAGATTGAAGCATTGATGACATTTTGTACCATGTTTCAAACATTTCTCTTCCATATATTCCTTTTAAGAATAATCCATTAAATACAACTTTATTCCAGTCTATCTTTGTTTCTGGTCCTTGTATGCCTAACATAGCTATTTTACCACCGTGGAACATTACATCTATCATATCGTTAAATGCTGATGCATTTCCAGACATTTCAAGTCCGACATCAAAGCCTTCTTTCATTTCTAATTCTTTTATTACATCATTTAAAGTCTCTTTAGTTGGATTTACAACTCTTGTTGCTCCCATTTTTTTTGCTAGTTCAAGTCTATAGTCATTAACATCTGTTACAACAACAAATCTTGCTCCTGCATGTTTAGCTATTGCTGCTGCCATTATACCTATAGGTCCAGCACCTGTTATTAAAACGTCTTCTCCTAATAAGTCAAATGAAAGAGCTGTGTGGACAGCGTTTCCAAGTGGGTCAAAAATACTTAACACTTCTTCAGAAATATTAGGATCGCAAAGCCATATGTTAGATACTGGTAAAACAGCATACTCTGAGAAAATACCTGTTCTGTTCACTCCTACGCCTTGAGTATCTTTACATAAATGCCTTCTACCTGCTAAACAGTTTCTGCATTTTCCACATACAATATGTCCTTCTCCAGATACTATATCTCCAACCTTTATGTCTTTTACTCCTTCTCCCAGTTCAATAATTTCTCCAACAAATTCATGTCCTATAGTCATTGGGACAGGTATAGTTTTTTGTGACCATTCATCCCAATTATATATGTGTATATCGGTTCCACAAATTGCAGTCTTATGTAACTTTATTAAAACTTCATCTTGACCCGGACTTGGTATTGAAACTTTTTCCAGCCACAATCCCGGTTCGGCATATTTTTTAACTAAAGCATCCATCATATTAGACATAGACATATCCCTCTTTTCTATTTTCTTTGAATATATCATATCTCTTTTTTGTGTTTAAGTCAAATGCATTTTACAGTAATTGTGTGTTTTATACGAACACAATTGTCTATTATTCTGTATTATTGTTGTACTCACTTTCACTGTATTGTTTGTATTTTACTGACATATTATGTCCGTATCTATAATCATTATATGCTTTAGTTAACTCATTAAATTTAAGTTCTTTCACTTGTTCTTGAGGTAATTTCTTTATATACTCATTTGGTGTATAATATTTCTTAAACATATATCCTTTTGATATAAGTTTATTAACATTATTTTTATAGATTTTTCTAATGTAATATAGTTCTTCTTTACTTCTTAATTTATTCATAATATTTTGAATCCTATTTTTAATATTATTTAATAAATATCCACCTTCATAAACAAATTCTTTTTCCTCTGTATCTTCAGTTTCTGATTGTTTTGTTAAATATTCTGCTATTTTTTTATATATAGCTTTAATAATTTTAATTATTATTAGTATGAAAAATATTAATAATAATGATTTAATTATATATCCAATTATATTACTTCCAGAACTAGATTCTAATACAATTTTAGTACTTTCTATATCTGAAATGTTTATATCCTCATATTCTATTTTTTTCTTAAATAATGGTGTTTTGCTTATTAAAAAAACAAAAAAGTAAGCAATATAATATATTATTTTAGTTATAACAAATTCTGCAAATTTCAGTATTATACCTGTAAAATATTTGAAGCCATTTATTATTATGTATGTAATATCTTTTGATAAATACAGAAAAGCTATCAATGCTACAGAGATTATATTAAATAAAACCATATTCTTAGATTTATTTATAGTATCATGATACATTGATTCGTATTCGGATTTAATATTTATTCTACATAAGTAAACTAATGATATTAAAAAATATAATATTAAATATCTATTTAAACTTACAGCTAGCTTATCTAAAGAAATCTTAGCTAATACGATAAGAACAATAAATATTAATATTGTCTTTATAGTTGAATTTAATTCTCTATCTAAATTTTCTTTACGTGTACTGTTTTTAACACTATCATACAATAAAAAAATAAAATAAAGTATACCTAGAGCATAAATATAAATTGGCATGTTTTTAAACAAAATTAATGATAAAACTACTGATAATATTAAACTAATAAATAGAAAAATCTTTGTATTTTTTTGCTTGTTTTCTTCTGTACTTAATATTTGTTTTGTTATTAATAAACTAATTAAGTATAATAATATACTTACTATCAATAGTATATCAGTATTGTAGCTTCCAAATAAATTTGAAAACAGAATATTTAATGGAATTACAAAAATGAGAAATACTCTTAAAGTTAAATACAATGATTTAGTTAATAATCCTATTATCTTATCAAATGTTACCACACTACCTATTTTCCTTTCAAATAAATTTGTCTTTTAACTCTTAATATCATATGCTGAAAATTTCTACGTTGTTGTTAAAAATTACATTACTTTTGTTATATACAAACAGCTTAATCTTGTTATGTCTGGATATATTTGAAATTAATTCGTATGTTTCTTCAGTTATTTTATAAACCATGAAAATAAAAGTATTATTCTCATAATAATTTCTATAATAATGTTCAACAATATTTCTTATAAAATTATTAGGATGAGGAGATATACAAGCAAGTAAATCATATGTTTTTGTGAGGTGTTCACTTCCCGTATCAGGCATTATCGCTTCTATATCTAAATATCTAACAAAAGCATTTGTTGCTAATCCAAATGGTATACCTAATCTCGATGTATATTTAGCTATTGAAGCAGCAATTTTTACAGCTTTATCAACATATTGTTCATCAAAATATATTTTCCTTTTATCTAATAGCACATCTATTAAAACTATTAGAGATGGATCTGAAGTATATTCATATTTTTTGACATATAATTCACCTAATTTTGCTGTTGCTTTCCAATCTATATCTTTAAAACTATCTCCAATGTTATACTGTCTAACACCAGAACAAAGTATAGGATCTGGCATTATCCATCTTCTAACTATTTGCTCTCCTTGTAAACTCTTATTATCAAATATAAGCTGTCCTAAATTTTCGGGTTTTGGATGTACTATCATATGAGGTGTGTTTTTAAATTTTATATTTTCTCTTGATTTCCCAAATAAATCAATGAGTTCTACTTCTATATTTCTTAAAATATAATATCCACGTTTCTCTGCAACAAATACGTTTTTTTTCTTTACTTTCTGAAAGCTTATAAGAGATGTTATAAATGTATATAAATATACTGTTTTATCTATATACTCTTTAGCTTTATAGTTTTTCTTATGTAATTGTATAGGTATTTTCATATTAAATTTTATTATTGGCAGAGGTAAAAATTTTCTATTAACAACTTCTGTTATTAATAAAGCTTTTTCACCTTCTATAATTCTAAACTTGTCAAAATCTATATTAATAAAGACATTTTTACTGCTTACATATCTCCAATATGTACTTATCAAATAAAGTAAAACTACAATAATAACAATGGTACTAACTTCTCCCATCTCACTATCCATTCCTTTCGCTTATGCTTTACACTAGTAAAGCTTCCATGTTACTCGTTACTAATTACTCATTTCTTTTTTTATTAAAACTCTCTGTAGGAACCTTTACTCTATTCATAATCTTTTCTATTTCTTTTTGAGGTGTATTTTCTGAAGTAAACCCTTGTCCTTTTACTATCATTCTATGAGGTAAGATATAGTTAGCTAGATATTTTACATCATCAGGTAAGACATAATCTCTTCCTTTTAATCCTGCATACGCTTTACAGCATTTATACATGCCTAACGAGCCTCTAGGACTAATACCTAATATAATGTTTGTGCTTATTCTTGTTTCATTAATTATTTCAAGCATATAATCCATAACCGTATCACTAAAATATACTTTTTTATAACTTTGTCTTGCTTTAATTATATCTTCACAACTTATTATACTTTTAAGCTGAATAAGTGGACTACTATTCCCATGTTTTTTTATAATATCTTTCTCTTGATCTTTTTCAAGATAACCTATAGAAAGTTTCATCATGAATCTATCAAGCTGTGCTTCTGGTAATGCAAATGTACCTTGACTTTCTACTGGATTTTGAGTAGCTATTACTAAAAATGGCTGCTCTAATTTATATGACTTTCCGTCAACTGTTATTTGATTTTCTGCCATTGCTTCTAGTAGGCTTGATTGAGTTCTTGGTGTAGCTCTGTTTATTTCGTCTGCTAACACTATTTGACTAAACAACGGTCCTCTCTTGAATTCAAATTCTCCTTTTTTTTGATTATAATAATTTATACCTATTAAATCCGATGGAAGTAAATCTGGAGTGAACTGTATTCTTTTAAATTCTGCATCAATTGTTTTTGAAAGACTCCTTGCAAGCATAGTTTTTCCTAATCCTGGAACATCCTCTAATAAAACATGTCCCGAAACTAAAATGGATGTTAAAATTAACTCTACTACTTCATCACATCCAACCATAACTTTAGAAACATTTCCTTTAACTTTTTGATTAAGCTCTACTAAATTCATTATACATTCTTCCTTTCGTGAAATTTTATAGCCTATTAATTGATACAATACATAATTTTACCGTAAACTATATTATTTTACAATATATCTTAGAACTTTTTTCTTTTAATTTGATAATATGCAGCAAATAAAAAGGGTCTTAATACTACAAAAAATAAACTGCTGCATAATGCAGCAGTTTTGATTCGTCAACTTGTCAAGCCTGACCCCAATTTTGATCTATAACAAATATTCCATATGGTAACGACCTTAACAAGTATCATTATTAAATTTTGAATGACTCTTGTTGGCATTAATGCTAGAAAACCTTGTCCATAAATTATATACAACCAAAATGTATTTAAGAACAGGTTTATAGCAACATTTACTATAAAAACTGCACAAAGAACACGCCACATTTGTTTTGGTTTATTATGCAAAAAAATGCCATAAACTACGCCTGATAGAAATGATGAAAATGTAAACCCTGGGAAAAACTTTGCTATTGGAAATAGCATAGAACCTAAAAAGTCACCAAGGGCCGAGCCGATCCCCGCATAAATTGGTCCATACATAATAGCTGTAATTACTACAGGCAAAAAAGAAAAACCTATTTTAACAATAGGCGTTGCTATTGATAAAAAACGTGACAAAATAACCTGTAAGCCTATAAGTAAACCTATGAACACTATTTTATGTACTGAATTTTTTCTCATTAAAAATCTCCTTATTGAATTTTTTGCCGATATGCTTCAAAAGTATTTTTAAATACATTTTTAAGCTTTTGCTGAGCACAAGAAAACAGGACATCATCCCATTTATTAACCTCTTCTTCACCAAAATATCGTTTTTCTAAATAGACAGTATAGCGCAGTTCCATTTGTATGCATTCAATATCTTTACCAAATATCTTTTTGTAACCACTTGTTATATGTCCACCCTTTATTAAATTTTCTGTAACAATATATCCTTCTGATGTTAGATTGTTACTAAGTACACTCATTGTTTGAGGTGACGATGTTTCATGATCCCGATTAGATAAAATAACATCACCATTTGGCTTACCATAAAAATCAGCAAAGAAGCTATGCATATCAAGTAAATAAACCTTTGGAAACTTCGTTAATTTTTCTCGTAAAAGTTGTTCCAATTCATAGTGATATGGCAAGTAATACATTTCAATACGTTGCTTAATTTCATCTTCATTTAAAGGAATCTTATACATTCCTCGGTCAAATGTTGTTCGTTGATATACCAAGCTGTGGTATCCCCCTGTATAGTCACTATCATCAAGACTTCGGTTCAAATCCACAACATAACGACTTATGTTTGACTTTATTACTGTGATTCCCATATCGGGAATAAATGAATACAACTCTGGTAGATACCAATCCATGTTTGGTAATATGATTGACTCTATCATCCTATTGCGTATATTCTGTGGTATTAAAGTTCCACTGTGTGGAATGCTGATTACGATAGGATATTCATTTACTAATTTATTACTCACCTCAAATAATTGCATAATATTATATACTCCTTTCTAAATAAAAAATAGCCGAACGCATTGGGCTATTTGCCCAGACGGTCGGCTAGTTAATCGATATACTTCATGTGGTTAATTCCACTTCCGTCAGTCGTATAACGATTTAAATACCATAAATTAAATTTTAATGATGCAGTAAACATGTAAACCACTCAATTATTTTTAAAATTAATAGTTTACGCTATATATTACCTCAATAGTACAAATTTGTCAAGAAATTTCCCTTTACTTTTATTTATCATAATTCTTTTATTTCTTTAAGGTTAAAGTCCAAATAATCTGATGATACACAGTGAAATTCTACATCATTTATTACACCTTCCTTAATATTGTTATGTCCTTCTCCGTGCAGATGTCCATACAAACATATATCAATGTTATATTCTTTCATCACGTCAACAAATTCATTAGTTTCCCCTGTTGCGAAAAATGGAGGAAAGTGTACCATTGCTATTTTAGTTTTTACTTTTTGATTAATGCTCAATAGTGAATTTTCTAATCTCATTAATTCTCTTTTAAATATTTTTTCGTCATTTTCGCTAAATTCTCTATCATCACGAGATATCCAGCCTCGAGTGCCAAATATACCTATATTATTTATTACAAAACTATCATTTTTTAAGAAAACTATAGTTTTCATATCCAATTTATCAAGTTTTGATTTAGTAGCCCACCAATAATCGTGATTTCCCCGAATCATGACTTTTTTCCCAGAAAGTCCGTCTATTTTTTTTAAATCTTCTGATGCTCCTTCTAAGTTCATTGCCCAGGAAATATCACCTGGTATTAGGACTAAATCATCATTATTAACTTTTCTCTGCCATGAATCAAATATACGTTCCTCATGGTTTTTCCAATTGTCTCCGAATATATCCATTGGCTTTTCTTTTTTATTATCCATATGTAAATCTGCTATTGCAAAAACCTTCATAAATAAACTCCACTTTTAATTATCTTCTTATCTCTTTAATAGGTGAGAAGCACTTTTCCGTGTCCTTCCGTGTTTTTCTGTGGTGAATCAAAGTTCTACATAATTATATTTTAATCCTAATTGGTTTGCCACTTGTATTTCTCTTTTTTGACATGTAAAAAGTAATATCTGCCTATTACTGCTTTCTTTATAAATCATATCAAGAGATTTACCTAACCTATTTCTATCATATTGAGCAAAACTATCATCTAAAATAATTGGAACATTAGAATTGCTACTCATTAAATTGCTTAAACTAAATCTAAGTGCAAAATATATTTGATCTATGGTTCCACCACTTAAAGAATCTATCTTTATCATTTGTTCATTCATTGGCTCAATTATAGTTACATCCATATTATCATTTATTTTTATTTCTTTATATTTTCCATTTGTAATATAAGAAAAATTTTCACTAATAGATTTATTCAACGTTGGAACGAAATTATTATGTATATTATTAGAAATATCAACTATTTTCTTATTAGCCATATTTATTGCTTCTATTTTATCTTCATACATAGCTATTTTTTCTTCATAATATTGTATTTCATCTTCTACATCTGCTAAATTTCTATATTGATTTTCTAACTTTTCTACTTCTCCATAAATTTTAGATATACCATCTCTCAACTTTTTAGCTTTCTCATTTTCTGATTCCAAAAGTTCTAGTATCTTTTCTTTATCTATATCGCATGCTGATTTATTTAACTTAGTAATAGATTTTGATTTTTTTTCAAGTTCTTCAAAGCTACCTTTATCTAGTAGATTTTCAAGTAATAATTTTTTATTTTTTCTTTCCTGTAATTTTTTCTGAATAAATTTATTTTTTTCTAGTGTATCTTTAAATTCAGTGATACTTTTTACATTATTCTTATTAAGAATTATATTAAATCTTTGATTTTCAAATTTTATATCTCTATTAAGTTTTTCATATCTTTTCTCGAAATCATTAAGCAGTGTTTCTTCTTTTTCCATTTCATCTAATGTATGATTTCTTTCTTTAAATAATCTATTAGCTTTTTCTATATTTTGATTAGTTAATTCATGACAGTCAAATGTTTTGAGTATATCTAAAATTTCATTTGAGATTATCTTATTATTTCTTGTCGCATTTTTTAATTCTTCCTTGTCAAAATCTAATAATTTTTTCTTTTCATCGAATACTTTTTTCTTACCTACATATTCAATATATTTGCTTGTAAATGAATCTAAATTGTTACAACCATATTTTTGTAATATACTTCTGTTTTCTTCTTTAAGATTGTTTATATCTTTCTCTAAAGTTATTTGTTCGTCTATTGTATTTTTTATTTCTTTATTTAATTCTTTGATCAAATTCTTATTTCTAGAAGAAACTGCAAAAAATTTAATTGATAAAATTATTGCTATTGCACCTAAATAATATATATTATTTTGAAAATAATATGCAGCATATATTGACGATAAAGAACCTGCCCCAAGCAGTATTCCTAACAAAGTATTAACAAGTCTTCTATTTTTCTCTTGCTTTATTCTTTTATCTAGAATTTTTTCAATATTAGAATCTATCATCTTTTCAAAGTTTTTAATATTGCTATTATTTCTAATAACTGCTGTATATGTTTCTAAGAATTGAATTATACTAGCTTCTTTAAATTCATCTAAATGTTTTAATCCTAATTTAATTTTTTTATCTAATGCATTTATTTTATCAATATTTATCTTATATAATTGATATCTTGAATTGAGTCTACTTATATCATCACTTTCTAAATTTTCACCTATTATAGAACTATTTAATTTTTCAATTTTTTCTTTTGTTCTATTAACATTGCTTTTTATTTCATTATTATCATTATTCAGCTGTTCCAATACAGAAATAACTTTTATTGCTTCCTCATAGTCTTCTGAACTAACTTCATTATTTTTATCATTACTTTTTATTTGTTTATCTAGTATTGTTATATCTTCAACTAATTTCTTAGCTTTTTCGTATTTGTTTTTTGTATATGCATCTTCCTGCTGTTTCAAAATTTCATTAGCACTTTTTATACCATTTTCAATTACAGTTAATTGATCTTTTAATTGTTTAATTTCTTTTGCTCTATCAAATACATATTTTTTAGTTTTTGTTATTTCATCTTTTTCTTCTTTTAGTTTATTGTATCTCAATACTGATTGTCCTAAAGGACTTTTCTTTCTATTCTTAGTGCCAATCTCATCTTTTTTCTTTTGTAGTTCACCCAAAACATTTTTAATTGATATTGACTCGTCTTTTGATTTACTTAAGTTTATTATTTTATCTTTTACTTCTTTGATAAGTTCTTCATCTGTTTTACTGTTAAGTTGTCCAATACTAATAGTATTACTAAAAACAGTATGATTCATCCCAAAAAAATTAACTCCTGGTTCTATTAATCTTGTTTTCTTGTTATATTTAATTTTATTACTTATGTCCTTACCTGTTTGCTCGTTATGTACTTTTATATCTTCTTTTTCTTTTAAAAAGTTTCTTTCTATCCTAAATGTATCTCTACCATAAGAATATTTTAACATTCCTTTGTAAGTATCACTGTTCCATGGTAAATATTTATAATATGCTCTATCTAAGATTTTATTTTTTTTATTTGGTATATATAACCCATAAAACATGGCTTCAATAAACCTATGCATGGTACTCTTGCCAGCCTCATTTTCACCATAAATTAGATTTAAGCCATTGTTAAAATTTATTTTTTTATTTTTAAACTTCCCGAATGATAGTATATTAAGTTCTTTAATGTGCATTATTTGACCACCTTTTCCCTAATGAGTACTTCAAGTCCTACTCTTAGAGCTTCTCTTGCAATTTTATTATGTTTTGCTGAATTTTCAAACTGTTTAATATATTCTTCTACTATATTTCCTTTGTTTTGTTCAGATACTTGTTCAACATCCAAATCATATAAAAATTCGTCTTCAAATTCTATATAGTAAAAAAATTGCTGTGCTTCATATTTTAAATCTTCTACAGAAATATCTTTATCAACAGTTCCTTTTAATTTAATTCTTATATAGTCTCTAGTATTTGAAAATGTATCTCCAGAATACTTTATCAAATCAAGTATTTTATTAAAATCATAGTCTGCTTCTATATTAATTTCACGTATGATAAATTTCCTTTTAGCAAGTGTAACAAATTCTTTGACTATTTTGTTCTTATCCAATATACCTTTTATAATACCATGAGATCCTGTCTCACTAAAATCTAAAGGTTCTGGTGTACCCGGATAAGTTATGTTTTCGTCAATTTCAGTAAATTTGTGAATATGACCTAAAGCACAATAATCAAATTTATTTTTTATTAATTCTTTATTTATAGGTAAATATTTTGAATTTTTGTCTATAACATCACAGTGTAAGAGAAGAATGTTTATCTTACTTTCATCAGTATTTATTTTATAAATATCTTCTTTTTCTTTGTTTTCCTCTTTTTTGTCCCAACCTATAGAATAAATACATATATTATCATCTTTGAATTCAATTTTTTGGATTTTTTGTGTACTTTCTATTATATAAACATTATTTGACCAATCTATAAACTTGTACAAAGAATTTTCATCATAGGGGTCATGATTACCTGATGTTATTATAACTCTTGTGTCCTTAATATCTGCTAATCTTGAAGATATCCTTTTTATGTCTCCAAAAGTACAGTATTCTTCTTCTAACAAATCACCACAAATAAATAAATACTTTATTTTATCTTTATCTGCAATATCGATAATTTTATCAAAAGTTTCCCACAGTTCACGTCTTCTTTTTTCTCTTTCTTTTATACTGAACCATTTATTATGAAATTTTAATCCAAGATGTAAATCCGCTGTATGTATAAATGTATTATCCATAATGTTACTTCCTTTTTTATATATTTTTACCCACTTTTATTCTATCACAAAATTTATTTCATTTAAACCCATTTTGTCATTAAGAATCTAGTTTTAATGTTTTGCCTATTTACATTTTGGAATTGTTAATTTATACTTTATATAGCTGTTAATTATTTGAAATAAAGGAGATGATTTGATGTTACTTATTAAAAACGGACTAGTAAAAACTATGTCTGGAACAAACATTGAAAATGGTCAAATTTTAATTGAGGACGGTATAATAAAAGCTGTTGGTAAAGATTTAGAAATTCCTGAAGATGCTGATGTCATAGATGTTTCTGGATGCATTGTTACACCGGGACTTATTGATGCTCACTGTCACATAGGTATTATGGAAGAAGGAATCGGTTTTGAAGGTGATGACACTAACGAGATTACTAATCCTATAACTCCTCATATGAGAGCAATTGACGGAATTAATCCAATATGCGAAGAATTCGAAGAAGCAATAAAAGGCGGAATAACAACAGCTGTAGTTGCACCGGGGAGTGCAAATATTATAGGTGGACATGCTTGTGCTATAAAAACTTATGGTAAAAGAATTGATAATATGATTGTAAAAAATCCTATAGGTATGAAAATTGCTTTTGGTGAAAATCCAAAAAGATGTTACGGTAAAAACGACAAAACTCCTATGACTAGAATGGCTGTTGCTGCTTTATTAAGAGAAAATTTATATAAAGCTAAAAATTATATGGATAAAAAGGAAAAAGCTAAAAATGATCCTGAAAAAATGCCTGATTTTGATTTAAAAATGGAAGCATTGATTCCTGTACTAAAAAAAGAAATACCATTAAAAGCACATGCTCATAGGGCAGATGATATCCTTACTGCAATTAGAATAGCCAAAGAATTTGACTTAGATATTACTTTAGATCACTGTACAGAAGGACATCTTATTGCAGATGAAATTGCTAAAGAAGGAAAATGTGCATTAGTAGGTCCATCTCTATCAGGAAAAGTGAAATATGAATTAAAAAACTTAACATTTGAAACTCCTAAGATTTTGAATGAAGCAGGAATAAAAATCGCTATTATTACTGATGCTCCTGTAATTCCTGTCCATTATTTAAGTTTATGTGCAGGTTTAGCAGTAAAATCAGGATTAGACGAAGAAGAAGCTTGGAAAGCTATCACAATAAATGCCGCTGAAATAATCAATATCAATAATAGAGTTGGAAGTATTGAAACAGGTAAAGACGCTGATATAGTAGTTTTTAAAGGAAATCCATTAACTGATATTGATTGCAAAACAGTTATGACAATTATTAACGGAAAAATAGTCTTTAGAATGCAAAATTAAAAATTAAAAATGCAAAATTAATGGAAAGAACTCGCATTATGCGAGTTCTTTAATTTTGCATTTTGCATTTTAAATTTTAAATTTCCTAAAGCCACAGTCCCCACAATTTTCCTGCCATAACTATTACTGCTCCTGTAATAACTATTCTTATCCATTTATCGCCTTTATTAACTGCAAAACTGCTTCCCAAATATGCACCTATACTGTTACCAAGCGCAAGAATGATTCCAAATGCCCAATTAATATTTCCATTTATAATGAACACTATGAGAGAAGATACTGTATAAAGTGCTATTACAAAAACTTTTATGCTGTTAACTTTTACTAGTGACATACCTGTTATAATACTTAAAGATACTATAAATATGAATCCTACTCCAGCTTGAATGAACCCTCCATAAATACCTACAAAAAAGAATAAAATAACTGCTGCAATCTTTCTCTTTTTAGATAACTCATCAGAATTTTGATCTTTTAAAAATTTTTTCTCAGGTCTTGTCAGTATTAATATTAATACTACTATCATGACAATACCTAAAACTTTATTAAATATATCATCTGATAATGAAACAGCTATATTAGAACCTATTAAAGAACCTATTACCGCTGGTATTCCTAATAATAGTGCAATCTTAGGATAAAAATACCCTTTTCGTTTAAAATTAGTGACTGCAACTATGTTTTGCATTAGTAAAGCTATCCTATTTGTTCCATTTGCTGTTGCTGACGGCAGACCAGTAAATATTAGTATCGGTAAAGTTATGAGTGAACCTCCTCCTCCTACTGTATTTAAAAAACCTGCACCACATCCTGCTAAAAAAATAATTAAATAATTCATTCAAACCCCCACATTATAGTTGATAGTTGATAATTGATAGTTGATAATTAATGGTAGAAATTTTCATCAGAAAATTTCTTTCAATGTTACTCGTTTCTAGTTACTTATCCCTCGTTTTATTCATGTTCCTCGTTCCTAGTTCTTCGTTTTATTTATGTTTACGTTAGTAAAGCTATCATTAATTCTCCATTCTCATTTCTCATTTCTCATTTCTCATTTCATATAGTTTTCTAATTTTGTACAATATAATCTATAATCATCTTCTGAAAATAGCACAAATGTTACTTTTTCAATATTTTTGTTGATTTTTGTATAATCTTTTACAGACTTTACAGCAATATCTGAAGCTTCTGATTTTGGGTATCCATAAACTCCTGTTGATATTGCGGGAAAAGCTATTGACTTAGCATTGTATTCATCTGCAAGTTTCATAGAATTATAATACGCATTATATAATAATTCTGACCTATCCTCATTCTTTTTATAAACAGGGCCTACAGTATGTACAACATATTTAGCTTTTAACCTACCCGCAGTAGTAATTTTTGCTTCACCTGTTTGACAGCCTCCAAGTTTTCTGCATTCTTCTAATATTTTACTTCCACCTGCTCTATGTATTGCTCCATCAACTCCACCGCCGCCTAGAAGAGTTTTATTTGCTGCATTTACTATTGCATCACATTCTAATTTTGTTATATCACCTTTAATTATTTCTATTGTTATATTATTATACTTAAACATAAAAACACCACCTAAGTTATTATAGCATAACTTGGAAGTGTTTTTAATATTCTATATAATATTTTTCTTATACATAAATTTAGCACTAAATACTGATATAAGTACACATAATGGTATTGAAACTGCAGTTGGTATATTAAATAAGTAGTTTATTATAAGTGCAAATATAATAGGTAAAACTGCTGTTTTCCAATTTTTAAGGATATAATACGCACCTAGCGACCCAAAAAGCGCAGGCATTATTTGTTCAAAAGCAGGTTTTATTACAGGGTTGCTGAGCTGACTGGATATAGGTACTATAAGTATTACTCCAAGTAAAATAACTACTTCTGAAGCTATAACAGAACCGGCCATCGCTATAGTAGATATAATATCTCCCTCTTCTGTGCCTGAAACAACTTCACAATTTTCTGTAGCTATAACCGCAGAAGGAATCTTTAAATTAGTAATATTTCCTGTTAAATAAGCAATGTACATTCCACTCGAACTTATTAAAGGTGTAAAAGTTATTATTTCAATTAATGATACGATAAACATTACTGGTGCTATTGCTATGAATCCGCTTAACATAGTTTTAATGGGTATTTTAACTCCATAAATGTACCTTATGGTTAATGGAAGTAAAAAAGTTGCAGCTAATCCAATAAGTAGACTTATTCTCCCTATTTTATGTACTTTTTGTTCATATTTATTCATTAATTATTCCTCCTTACATTGAAAAAAGTATAGAACATCCCATTGCTCCAAGCATACTTATCGGTAGTGCAAAATCTCTTAACCATTTAACTTTAGTTGCATACATTACAGCAATCATTCCTGCCATTAACACTGCGCCAGCTGCAAGTGTAATTAATGCTATACCTCCTTGTACTATAGGTTCTGTAATGAAAATTGAGAATACCCCAATAAAAGCTGCGCTGCTGAAAATTTCATTCCACTTTTTATCTATGTTTCTTTTCTCTGCAACTTTTTTCTTGAATGTCTTCAGAAATAAGGCTACCATTGACACAGCCCATATTGAACCAAAGCACATTACCCAAACTGAACTTGCAAATACTTCTGCTGTATAACCACTACCTCCAAGTCCATCCACACCCATTACTGATGCTCCTATACCTGCTGCCATGACTTCATAAGTTAATGAACCTATTACAGATAATCTTCCCCAAGGAACAGGAATTCCAAGTACAGGTACTAATGAAATTAATGCAACAACTATAGCTATAGACGGTACAACACTTGTTATAATTCCTGATTTAAAAGCCTTTTTCATTTTATCTTTACTAATATTTAACTCTTTGCCTCTTTTTAATGCCATTCTTAAAAATATTATTGATTGCATAATAACAAAACAAACTAATACAGCTGAACATATAAATAAATATTTACTATTCGCTATGTTAATATAACTTTCCATCCTATCACTCCTTCATTTAAGTTAATATTTAATAGTTAAAAGTTAAAAACTAAAAGTTAATGGTATGAATTTTTATTAAAATTTATTATTATTTATTAAAAATTGCTTTATGTTAGTAAAGTTACCTTAACTATTATCTTTACACTCTTCAATTTTATCTTAATTCATTCTTTTTAGTATTTTTCCTACTTTCTTATTTTTAAGCTGACCTTTTTCTAGCTGTATTTCACCATTGATTATTACATACTCTATTCCTTCTGATTTTTTCATTGGATTTTCATAATTTGATTTATCATTAAGTTTATCTAAATCAAATATTACTAAATCAGCATAATTATCCTTTTCTATTACACCTCTATTTTCTATACCGTAAAATTCTGCTGTTAATCCTGTCATTTTCTCTACTGCTTTTTCTATAGTAAGTATTTTTTCTTCTTTTACGTACTTATTTATAAATCTTGGAAATGTTCCATAATTCCTAGGATGGCAGTGTGTATCTTTAGTATTATTAGGTATAACAAAAGAATCAGATCCTATTATTGAGTATGGACAATTTACTAGGCTTTTTATATCTTCTTCACTTAAGGAAATATACAATGCATATATAGTAGGATCATTTTTCAAAAAGAATAGAACGGTTTCTTCTTGAGATAGTCCTAAATTTTTTGAGACAGTTGCTATATTTAAACCTTCAAATTTTTTTAGTTCTTTATTGGTTGATTTTGATATTATAACGTTTTCCCAATTGTAATATTGTTTTTTAAAATAACTTAAAATTTTTTCTTCAGTAGGTTTTTCTTTAAGCCTTTGTATAATTTTTTCATCTCCACCTTCTTTAATCCAAGATGGTAAAAAAATTGATAAAAATGAATAAGAAGCATCATAAGGGTAAAAATCAAAAATTATGTTACATCCATTATTCCTAGCATTATTAATCAATTCAATGACCTTTCTTACTTTGCCCCAATTTTCTTTACCTGAAGCTTTAAGATGAGATATTACAGTTTTAACACCTGTATTTTTGCAAACATATATTATTTCTTCAACTGACTCTAATAAGTTATTATCTTGATTTCTTAAATGAACTGTAAAAACTCCATTATATTTTGCTGAAATCTTTGCTAACTCTCTTAGTTCTTCTCTATCAGCAAAGCATCCAGGCAAGTATTCTAAACCCGCTGAAAGTCCCCACGAACCCTCTTCCATAGAATCTAATAAGTACTTTTTCATTTTATCAATCTCATATTTGTCAGCTTTTTTCATTTCTAATCCAACTGAATTAAGTCTTAAAGTACCATGCCCTGTTAAAGGCATATAGTTTATACCTATACCATCTGCTTCAAGTCTATTTAAAAATTCTCTAGTACTTTCCCATTCAATATTTAAGTTTATGCCTGAAGATACAAGTATTTTATTAAAAATAGGTCTTACATTTTTATTAACTGGAAACAATGAATTTCCGCAATGACCTGCTATTTCTGTAGTAACCCCTTGGCATAGTTTATTTAAAGGAAATCTTTCTTCAATTAAATTTAAATCAGCATGAGAATGAGCATCTATAAATCCCGGGCTTATATACTTTCCATTTATGTCTATTACTTTTTTTGCATCTGTATTAATATTATTATTAATTTCTAAAATTCTGTCACCTTTTACTAAAATGTCTGCATTATAAGCTTTTGTACCTTTTCCATCAATAATTGCAGCATTCTTAATTAATAAGTCAACCATAATATTCTCCTTTGTTAAGTATTTTTACAACAGTAAGTTTTTAAAATATATTTTGTAAATATTTTTACTTTTGAAGTTGAAAACTATCATCTAATTATTATTGTTCATCAAAAAACATGCTGAAAAATTCATCATAATATTCTAGATTTTTGAAAGCTGAGCTAACTGCTGTATCATTTATCATCATATATTCTGATATTATCATTTGTAATAATGTAAGGATAGCTATGTGCAATGAAGAAACTTTCATTATTGAATTAATAGTTGGCAGATAGGTATTATATGTACTGTATTTTTCTGTTGGAGATTTACAGCTATCAGTAATAGAATATATTCCTATACCCTTTTCATATAAATATTTCATTATGGATATTTGCTTTGAAGAGTGTCTAGAAATGCTTATTGATATGCAAAATTCTTCTGTATTAATAGAATTTAGTATATTGAACAAGTTTCCTGTTTTTTCAGTAATAGCTTGTACATCTTTTCCAGTTCTCGCCATATGATATTCAAAATATTCTGCAAACGGAGCTGTACTTTCAAACCCTATAACTACAATTTTTTTTGCAGTTTTTAATTTATTCACGATTACAGATATTTTTTCATTGGATATGTCTATAGATAGTCTATTTAAAATATTGATATTATTGCTTAGTACATTGTACATTAAGCACATTTTATCTTTTTCTTGTTTATATTTTTCAAAGCGGTCAACAGTTGTTAATTCTTTTTTTATATATTTTTTTATATCTTTCATCATTTCGATAAAACCTTTATATCCTAGAACATTAGCAAATCTAACTATTGTAGCTTCACTTACACCTATTTCTTTTGACAGGGGTATTATTGACATTAATGCTGCAGTTTTATAGTTATCTTTAATATAATCTGCTGTTACTAATTGTTTTTTTGATAAATTATTATAGTTTTGATTAAGTCTATCAAAAAAGGTATCTTCTTTGTTCATATTTCCTCCCATTTTTTACAAGTTAAAAAGATAACCTAAATCTAGCTTAATAATAAGTCGAGAACAGAAATCTTACAAAATATACTGATTTTCTGTGAGTCACTTAGATATTAGCTTTAAAAGGAAACCTTATTTTTAAAGTATGTCAAATTTATAAATATTTTTTTAAAGCTTCTCTAACATTACCGTTATACCCAATTACTTTATCAGCCGTAACCATTGAATTTAATACCGCTTCTTCACAAGTTTCTGCTGCTGCTCTAAAAGCCTTGTTTATTTTGTTTTCATCCATAATATTTATTGATATTACACCTTTATTTTCTTTATGCTTTAAAACATTTGCAGTTGAAAAGCCTATAATTACTTCACCGCTTCCATGACCTATATACGAACCCAGTCTTGCTAAACCAACACTAGTTCTTTTGCAAATTCTCTTTAACTGTCTACTTGTTACTGGTAAATCTGTTGCTATGATTATAATTATTGAACCTTTATCTGATTTTCCTTTTACACTTATTTTTTTTGAAAGTTCTTTACCAATATTTTGACCAAGTATTGTTAAATCCTCTAATAATCCATAATTGGATTGTACTAAAACTCCTAGCGTATATTCTTTACCATCAAGTTCTACTATGCGTGAAGCTGAACCTATTCCACCTTTTAACTGATGGCATGACATACCTTTACCTGCACCAACATCCCCTTCTTTAAAATCTTTACAGCTTTTTTCTATAGCTTTAAAAACATGTTCTTTTTTTACTGCTCTCATGTGAATATTGTTTAAGAAGCTGTCATTACATTCACATATTATTGGATTTATAGATTTCATTTCAATATTATCTCTATTGCACTCTTTTATCATATATTCAACAACTGCATCATGAACTAATCCAACATTTAATGTGTTTGTTAAAGCTATAGGAGACTCTAATGTTCCAAGTTCATCTATTTGAATTAATCCAGCTGTTTTACCAAATCCATTTAACACATATGATGCAGATACCAATTTGTTTTGAAAGATATTTTCTTTTTGAGGTATTATTACTGTAACCCCTGTTTTGTTCTGATCTGTATTTATTGTGCAGTGACCAACTTTTACTCCTTGTACATCTGTAATTTTATTCAATTTACCTTTAGATAAACTTCCTATTTTTATTCCATAGTCTTCAATTCTTTTTTGTTTAGTCATTTATATTTCCTCCTGCAAATTTAATTGCATTTACTGCAAGAATATCCATTGGATCGATAAATTTTTTATTAAATTCATATATTTCAGATACTGCTGAAAGTTCTGTACATCCTAATATCATAATATCTGCACCTTTTACTTCTAATTCATTTACAGCATTAAAAAATCCATTAGTGCCCATTGTATAATTACCTTTTTTAACGCCTTCGTATATAAATTCCATAACATATTTTTGCGATTTTTCAGGCTTTATTAGTTTTATATCTGCTTCATTAAAATATTTATCATATATGCGTGATTTATTGGTACCATCAGTAGCCAATAATCCTACGGTTACACTATTTCCAAATTTATTTTTTATATATTTTGCTGTTAATTCTAGCATATTTAAAGATGGAATGTTTATTTTATTAATGAGTTCATCAAAATAATAATGAGCTGTATTGCAAGGCATTATGAGAAAATCAGCTCCAGCTTTTTCTAATATCAGTGCTGATTTAGTCATTTCTACAAGCGGATTTTCTCCATTTTCTATAATACTTTTTGTCCTATCAGGAATATTAGTATTACTATCTATCAATACATGTATATGTTCTTGATCATTTTCTGCTTTTGTCTTTATTATAATTTTTTTAAATATATCGGCTGTAGCAAGTGGTCCCATTCCTCCAATTATCCCTATAGTTTTCATATCGCGTTACATAAAATTTTAATAACTTAGGTAATTTTATATAACGTTTTCACCTCCTGCATTCTTTTTATTGTTAAATTAAATTATTCATTTTCTTTCAACTGCCTCAATGCTTTCTTTAATTTATTTGCCTTTTCACTCTGTAAACTAATACTTAATTCTGTAATTATTTGATTAATATCATCTAAAAGCTCTTTTTCATCAACTTTTGGTGTGTTATCAATTATTTCTATAGATGTATTAAATTCTTTACACAAATTCTCTATTAATTCATAACCAATTCTTAATAATCTATCTTTTTTAAGAATAACTATTGTTTTAATTTGTTTGCTTACTATTAAATATATAAGCTTGTTTAATCCATTTTTATTGTAATCAACTCCACTCCCTATATCAGTTATTATCTCAAATTGATACCCTCTAGCAATACAGTATTCTGATACATATCTTATTTGTTTTTCTAAATAATTGTTATTTTTATTACTTGAAACTCTACAGTAACCTATAATTTTACTTTTAGACTCTAAATTCTTATATGACTTAAAATAATCATGATACTGCTGTTCAGAATAATATCTTGTACCTCCCTGAGTTACATGATGAGGTTTTAATTTTTCCTGTCTATCCCATAATCTCAAAGTTGGAATACTTTTTCCTATTAGTTCGGCAAATTTACCAATTGTATAATATTTCAAATTCTCACCTCCTAAAAATTAATTTAAAACGCATTATTAGCAAACATATTTTATCATATTTTGTTATATTATCCAATAAAATAGAATGTAATATTTGTATATTCGTCAAATACTCCTTAATTATAACAATTATTCATATTTTTTCCAATACATTTTTTATAATTTATGAAAATTTATTTTTAACACTGGTTTATTTAATATAGTATAATATAGTATAAAAGTGTAAAGCATATTAGTTAGATTGAAAGATGAAAGGAATGTTTCATTATGGAAATTGATTATTCAAATCTTCAATTTAGTAATATTAAATATAAGAGAATATCTTTTGATGAAGTATGTTATCATTTATTAACTTTTATTAAAAAAATGCCCAATTATCATTATAAGCTATCTGTAGGTTCTGACTCCCAAGTTAATAGTAAATATACTCTTCTAGTTTCAGCAATTCATCTGCACAGAGTTGGTAGAGGTGCAACTGGATTTATAACTAAACAAATGATTCCACGTCCAATTTATAGTTTAAGAGAAAAAATATTTTACGAAACTTCATTTACTATGAGAATAGCATATATGTTTACTCCTGAAATTATAAATTCTTTTATTGAACCTATTATTAATACAAAATATGGTGATATTAATTTTGAATTTCATCTAGATGTTGGTGTTAATGGTCCTACTAAAAATTTAATTAGTGAAATGGTAGCTATGGCTGACATTTATCCTTTTGAACCAAAAATAAAACCTGAAAGCTACGCAGCTAGCTCATACGCTAATAAACACACTAAAAAAATTCAAAATTAAAAATTCAAAATTAAAAGAAAAAAAGAAATTCCCAAAGAAATTTCTTTTCATTAATTTTAATTTTAAATTTAGAATTTTGAATTTTGAATTTAATAAATTGTAATATCTCCGGAAACTGTGCTTACATCAACATCATATTTACCGGTGCCTTTTGTTCCTCTTGACTTATTTCTATTTATCTTTATATTAGAAAATTTATATTGAGCATCAAGAGTACCGCTTATTGTTTCTGAAACAAAATTAACATCACAATCTTCTGGTAATTTCAATTTCAATGTACCTGAAACTGTCTCTATATCAATATCTCCTGCTATTTCATCGGTTTTAATATCTACATCTCCTGATGTTGTATTTATATCTATACTTTTAATACTTCCATGAGCCTTTATTTCTCCTGATACACTAGTAATATCTAGTTCATTAGTATTAAGATTATTAATGCTAACTCTGCCTGAAGTTGAATAGCATTCAACTTCTTTTGATTGTAACTTATCTATTTCACATTTTCCTGACACTGAATAACTTTCAAAATATTCGCCACAGTTTATATTATTAAGATCCAAATTTCCTGATGTTGTATTTACATTAACTTCTTCTGCATTTATATTTTTAATTCTTACACTACCTGATACTGAAGATACGATTAGTTTATATAATGAATAGTTATCTATGTTTATATCTCCTGATATATTAGATATATTGAGTTCTTTGTCATAATTTTTTGGTAAATATACATCCAAATTCAATTCACCTTTTTTTATTGATATACTTTTTACATCGCTTTTTTTTGTTTCTATAATAACTGAATTTGTTTTTTTAGTTACAATTAACTCTGGTTTATAGTTAGTTTGAATTTTTCCATATAAATGTACTTTTATATCATCACTATCAGATTTATAAAAGTTTATATTATCTGAATTCGCTTCTATATCAATTTTACGAATTTTACCTAATTCAAATATCTCTTCATGGTCTATATCATAAGTACTATAATCTATACCTACAAAACTCTTTGCAATCCCTGTATCAACCCAACATCCTGTCATAATAAATGTTGGTAAAAATAATATGGCAAAAAAGATTAAAGTCTTTTTTAATTTCATCTATTGTTCTCCTTTCATTCCAATAATTTAAATTTATATCTATTATTATTTTTTATGTATAATTATATATTATATATATAATTTATTAAAATAGAATTAAAAATAAATTAGAAAAGTATTATTATATTGATATAATATTATTAATTTTATATTTATGTTATAATATTTATAATAAATTTAAAGCTAGCGAATACTTTAAAAATAATAGGCAGTTGTATATAAAATGCACACAAGTAGTATTAAAAATTTGGTTTTTACAATTGTCTACAAAAAATAACAAAGGGAGTGTTGTAAATGAATGAAAAAGTAAATTTTTCAGAAAAACTTATAGATTTTATATATGAAAGTCCTACTTCTTTTCATGCAGTCAAAAATATAAAATCAAAATTATTAAAAAATGACTTTAAAGAACTTGATCTAAGACAAAAATGGAACATAAAAAAAGGAAAAAAATATTTTGTTACTAAAAATGACTCAGCTATTATTGCTTTTATCGCAGGAAATGGAGAAATAAATGAAACTGGATTTAGAATTATTGGAGCACATACTGATTCTCCTACATTTAGGATAAAACCTTCACCTGAAATTGTTTCAGATGGCTATTTAAAATTAAATACTGAAGTTTATGGAGGACCTATTCTAAATACTTGGATGGACAGACCTTTATCTTTTGCTGGTCGTGTAAGTATTAAAGGAAAAGATTTGCTTAATCCCGTTAACAAATTAGTAAATATAAAAAAACCTGTTTTAATTATTCCAAATTTAGCTATACATATGAATAGAAAAATAAACGAAGGTATTGAACTCAACAAGCAAAAAGATATGCTTCCTGTAATGTCATTAGCTGATGGAGATTTTGCTAAGGAAGATTATATTAAATATTTATTATCTAAAGAATTAAAAGTATCATCATCTGATATTGTAGATTTTGATCTGTTCCTATACGAATATGAAAAAGGATGCATAATGGGAATAAATGATGAATTTATTTCATGCGGAAGACTAGATGACCTTGCAATGGTAAGTGCCGGAATAGAAGCATTAATAAATACAAAAGCAGGTCAATCTACTAAGCTAATGGTATGTTTTGACAATGAAGAAATAGGAAGCAGAACTAAGCAGGGAGCTGGTTCCCCAATGCTGAGAAACATCCTAGAAAGAATCGTATTTTTACTGGGTGGAGATACAGAAGATTTTCATAGAGCAATATATAGTTCATATATGATTTCCGCTGATATGGCTCACGCAGTACATCCAAACTATAATGAAAAGCATGACCCAACTAATAAGCCTAAAATAAACAAAGGACCTGTCATAAAAATTAATGCTAACCAAAATTACACTACTGACAGCGATTCCGATACAGTTTATGAATTAATATGTAAAAAGGCAGGAATACCTGTTCAAAAATTTGTAAATCGCTCAGATGAAAGAGGAGGATCTACTATAGGCCCTATATCATCTTCTCACCTTGATATACGTTCAATTGATATAGGAAACCCAATGCTTGCTATGCACTCTATTAGAGAATTTGGAGGAGTACTTGATCAATATTATGTTCAAAAATCATTTGAACAATTTTATAAATTATAATATACATAAATAATCATCCATTGGAACTTTTTAATTTTTATAGATAAAATTAGATGTTTGTTTAGAATAATAATGGAAACAATAAGATTGCATAAAATTTATTTATTAGGTAATTAATACAAGGAGATGCAATCATGAATAAAAAGGAACTTAGTTCTCTCAATAAGCTTCTTCAGGGTGAACATATGGCAATTGAAGCATTTAACACATATATTGATAAATTAGAATTTTCTAGTGATAAAAAAGTATTTGAAGAAGTACAAAATCAGCATAGAGAGAATATGTCAACAATTTCAAATTTTATACAAGATGCAGGACATAAACCAAATGAAAAACTTGGACTAAAAGGTACCTATGGAGAAGCAATGGTAAATATGCAAATACGTGATGGAACAAGCAGATCAACAATTATCAGCAAAGCAATCGAAGGAGAAACCAAAGGTATAAATATGGCTGAAAAAGCTACTAGAGGAACTTTAGATGATTCTTCAAGACATCTTATAGGTGACATACTTGAGCAAGATAGAATGAGTCTAGATAAAATTAGGAATTTGAATTAATTATCATATAAATATTCAAAACTAAGAAAAGGAAAGAAAGTATTTACTAGAAATACTTTCTTTCTTTTTTTATATCTATATTAAATATCTGTACTATAATTAAAATTATCTTTTATAACTCTTGGATTCAGCCATCTATAAAGATTTAATTTACTTCCTGCCTTGTCATTAGTTCCTGAAGCTCTAGAACCTCCAAATGGCTGTTGTGAAACAACAGCACCAGTTGGTTTATCATTAATATAGAAATTACCTGCCGAATAACATAATTTATCTTCCATATATTTTATTATATTTCTATCCTTAGCAAATACTGCTCCTGTTAAAGCATATGGAGATGTTTTGTCACACAATTCTAAAGTTTCATTAAATTCCTCATCTTTATAAATGTATATAGTAAGTATAGGCCCAAATATTTCTTCTTCTAAAGTTTTATATTTAGGATTTTTAGTTACAATGATTGTTGGATTGATATAATAACCTACTGTATCATCATAACTACCACCATATATTATTTTAGCATCTTCAGAATTCTTTACATATTCAATATATTTTACAATGTTATCATAAGATTTATTATCTATTACTGCTCCCATATAATTTGCTGGATCCTCTACATTACCTACTCTAACTTCTCTTATTCTTTTAAGCAATAATTTTTCAACTTGAGACCATATGCTCTCTGGTATATATGCTCTTGATGATGCAGAGCATTTTTGTCCTTGATATTCAAATGAACCTCTAATCATTGATGCAGTTAAATGATCTATATCAGCTGAACTGTGTGCAAAAATAAAATCTTTACCACCAGTTTCACCAACTAATCTAGGATAACTTTCATAATTTCTTAAATTTTCAGCTATAGTCATCCATATTTTACTAAAGGTGTCTGTAGAGCCAGTAAAGTGTATTCCTGATAATTTCTTATGAATAATCATAACTTTATTTAAATCTTTGCTTTTACAAGGAATAAAATTAATTACTCCATCAGGAAGTCCCGCTTCTTGAAGTATTTTGAATAAAAAGTAGTTTGAATATACAGAAGCTGAAGCTGGTTTCCAGTTAACAACATTTCCTAAAATAGCTGGAGCAATAGTTAAATTTCCACCTATAGCAGTAAAGTTAAATGGACTAATAGCTACTACAAACCCTTCTAAAGGTCTATACTCTATTCTGTTCCATGCATCTTCTGTTGAATGCAACTGTTCAGAATATATTTCTTGAGCGAAATATGTATTAAATCTTAAAAAATCAATTAACTCACATGAAGAATCTATTTCAGCTTGATAAGCTGTTTTGCTTTGACACAACATAGTTGATGCATTTATTAAAAATCTATATTTTTTTGATAATAAATTAGCTGCTTTTAAAAATATTGATGCTCGATGTTCCCAAGGCATATTTTCCCACTGTTTTTTTGCTTTTAATGACTCATCTACAGCTAATTGCAGTTCTTTCTCGCCTGCAACACAATAAGTAGCTAATACATGACTATGATTGTGAGGCATAACACATTTTTCTTTATTATCAGTGATAATTTCTTTACCACCAATTATAAGTGGTATTTGGATTTCTTGACTTTTTAATTTTTCTAGTTCCTGATTTAACCTATTTCTTTCTACACTTTTAGGTTTGTAATCAAGTATTTTTTCATTATCGGGTTTTCTTGTTTTGTAAATACCTGCTTTCATTATTACCTCCATTATTTAATAGCATTTAGGCGATTGTTAAATAAGTTAAGAGTTAAAAGTTAAAAATTTAATGTTAATTTTCTTTCGAAAATTCCATATTTATTTTTATATTTAAATTGCTTTACGTCAGTAAAGCTACCATAACTTTTCACTTTTATCTTAGTCTTATTCTTTCCAAAACGTCTAATAATAGTATTTAAACTATGTAATAATTGAAAGTATAGCTTTGAAAAAAGTCTTTTTAAACAAAAAATATCACAGTCTGCCCATGCGAAAAAAAAGCAGATGTGATATCTACGCAGTTTAAATCTCCTTTCCACACTGGGAGGCATAATCGTTTCCAATTATACCCTAACGGTTTAAATTCCATAAAATTAGCTTTAAACAGGAAAATAAACTCGGAGCTATATCCAATTATGATAACGATACAATATTTAGAAATCGTTGTCAATAGTAATTTATTTAAATGTATTTGATGTTAATTAATAAAACCGTGTATTGCAATTTATTATTAGGTTTGGAGTTTAAGTATAGAGTTAGTACGATGCGACTGAACCATCTGTTCTGGATTCAGTTCCCCCGTATAAGACTTGTCCATCTGTAATAATCATTTCGCCTCTTCCAAACATTCCTGTATTAGTAGCTATAGATATTTCATGTCCTTTTGCTTCTAGGACATTTACTATATGAGTTGGAAAATTAGGTTCAACTATAAATTTTTTGCCTTCTATCCACTGCCATCTTGGTGCATCTAGTGCCATCTGTGGATTCAAATCAAAATCAATAAGATTCATAACTACCTGAACATGCCCTTGAGGCTGCATATAACCACCCATTACACCAAATGGACCTACAGCTTTATTATCTTTTAGTATAAATCCCGGTATAATAGTATGATATGTACGTTTTCCTCCTATAAGATAATTATAGTCGCATTTATTTAAAGAAAAATCCACTCCTCTATTTTGCAAAGCAATGCCTGTGTCATCCACAACTATACCTGACCCAAATCCCATATAATTGCTCTGAATAAACGATACCATATTACCATCACCATCAGCAGTACATAAATATACTGTTCCTCCTGAAGAAGGACATCCAGGTTCTGGCTCAATAGCTATATCAGTTATTAACTTTCTCCTTTCGTCTGCAAATGAATCACTCAATAATTCTTTAGATGTTACCCCCATATATTTAGGATCTGTAACATATTTCTTACCATCTGCAAATGCAAGTTTCATTGCTTCAAACTGTTTATGATAAGTATCTACCGAATCCTTGAAAGTAAAATTATATTTTTTTAAAATATTAAGAGCCATTAATGCTACTATACCTTGTCCGTTTGGAGGTATTTCGCATATATCGTATCCTTTATAATTAACTTTTATTGGATTAACCCATTCTACCTTATAGCTTGCTAAGTCTTCCTTTGTAATATAGCCACCATATTTTCTAGAACATGCATCAATCTTTTCTGCAAGTTCACCTGTATAGAAACTTTTTGCGTCTGTATCACCTATTTTTTCAAGTGTTTTAGCATGATTTTCAAGCTTAATTATTTCACCAATCTTAGGAGCTCTATTTTTTGGAGCAAAAGTTTTAAACCATTCTTTAAATTCCACTGTTTTACACTCTTTACTGTATCTTTTATACGCTATGTTCCAAAAATATCCAAGTACAGGCGATATAGGATATCCATTTCTAGCATATCTAATAGCAGGTTCTAAAACTTGTTTCAATGAGAGTTTTCCAAATCTTTTAGAAAGTGCTGCCCAAGTAGCAGGTGTACCAGATATTGTTACTGGAGTCCATCCAAATTTAGGTATCTTATTAATACCTTTTTTTTTCAATTCTTCTGCAGATAAATTTTTAGGTGCATATCCACTGCCATTCACTCCATAAAGTTTTTCATCATTTTTTATCCATACGAGTGCAAAAGAATCAGCACCAATTCCATTAGATGTTGGCTCCACTACTGTAAGACAAGCTGCTGTTGCAATTGCAGCATCAACTGCATTTCCACCCTCTTTCAGAATATCAAGTCCTGCATTTGCTGCAAGAGGCTGAGATGTTGCTATCATTCCGTTACTGGCAACATGAGTATATCTATTAGAAGTATAAGGCTGATAAGTACAATCAAATTTCATTTACCTTTTCTCCTTCCATTGAATTATATAAAACTCAAGCTACATTAAAACTAATCCACATGTAAGTATAAAAAAATTTTATATCTGATATAAAACCAGTATATAAAATCTTTTCATAAAATACAAACACTTATTTATATAATAAATTACAATATTTAAATTTTAACTATATAAATTCTAAAATGTTTTAATATTAATAAATTCTAGGTATTATGTCCTGTTTAAATTTCATAAAGTAAAGACCTATTGCTAGTGCTATGATTTCTGCTAAAGGATAAACTAACCAAGTTCCAAATAAGCCATATATATTAGTTAATATAAATAATAAAGATAATTCTATAACAAAACTTCTTAAGAATGTTAAAGCTGACGAAATTTTGGCATTCCCTGTTGATTGAAAAAATGTAGAAATACATATGTTGTATGCTGCCACTGCAAAAGTATAAAATAAGAATCTATTAGCTACTACTGCCATCTCTATTAATTCTGGATTATCTCTATTAAAGAGCATAACTATATCTTTTACAAAAAATAACCCTACAACAGTAAATATTATTCCTAAAATAACACCTGTCTTTACAGCCATATGAAAGCTTTTATAAACTCGTTCATATTTCTTCGCTCCATAATTAAAGCTTATTATAGGCTGAACAGCTTGACCTATTCCAAAAAATACCATATAAGTTAAATTAGTAACATACATCATGATACTAAAAGCTGATACTGCGAGTGCTCCACCTAAACCCATAAGTACTCTATTGAAAGCTAAGGATACTACACCAAAGGATATTTCGCCAAGAAAACTTGGAAATCCTATTTGACAAGTCCTTATTAAATCGTTTATTGAAAACTTAAAATTACTAGTTTTTAATCTTAATTTGCCTTTCTTTCTAATAAAATGAGTAAACAAAATTAAGCAACTTACTATCTGTGCTATACCTGTTGCAACTGCTGCACCTTTAAGTCCCATTCTCATAGGAAATATAAAAATATAGTTTAATGTTGCATTAACTACTGCACTTATTACCATACTGTACATAGAAGTTCTTGGATCAGCATCGTTTCTAACAAATACATTTAATCCAATAGCTATAGCAAAAAAAGGTGCAAAATATATTAGATATGTACCATATTCAACTGTATAGTCTAATATTACATCATCAGCTCCTAAAAATCGGCATATCTTTACAGGATTTATTAAAAATAGTATCTGTGCTATTATACCAACAATAATCATTAATATCAGAGACTGAACAAATACATTTTTTGCATTTTGTTCTTTATCTTCTCCAAAGTTCATTGACACAAGAGTTGAACCTCCAACTCCAATCATCATTATTACACCCATAAATAATGAAAAAACTGGCATTACCATATTAACAGCACCTAATGCAACATCCGCTACTCCATTTCCTACAAAGATACCGTCAAGAACCCCATGTATAGATTTAACAAGCATTCCTGTTACTGATGCGAACAAGTAATGATAAAATAACTTTTTTATGGGGTCATTCCTTAAATCTATCTCTTTAGACATTTTATCACTTCCTTTTATTAGCCTTATTCTCTATGTTATACCAAATAGATTATTTTTACAACAAATTTTTATTGACATTGTTAAAAAATGATGGTATTTTATATTATAATACTATCACATGACTGGCGGATATTGTGGAGACTACCACAAGGGAGTGTGACTAATAATCGAATTGCCGACCGCCTGGGCTAAAAAGCTCGGGCGGTTTACGTTTTTTGTCTGGGCTTAACAACAAAATTTACAAAAATGAATAACTTGGAGGTATTTTGTATGTTAAGAACACAGTGGAACGGTTTTAAAGAAGGAAAATGGGTAGAAGAAATTAATGTAAGAGAGTTTATTCAACTAAATTATATCCCTTACAGTGGTAATGAATCTTTTCTTGAAAATCCTACAGAAAGAACTAAAATACTATTTAAAAAAGCTACTGAATTAATGATGAAAGAACTAAAAAAAGGAGTTCTTGATATTGATACTACTACGATATCTGGCATAGATAATTTTAACCCGGGATATTTAGATAAGGATAATGAAATAATTGTAGGTTTTCAAACTGATGCTCCACTAAAAAGGATGATTAATCCTTATGGAGGTATTAGAATGGTTGAAGGTGCTTTAAATGCTTACGGATATGAAATGCCAGAAGAGCTAAATAACGTTTTTCATGAATATAGGAAAACTCATAATACAGGAGTCTTTGATGCTTATACTCCTGAAATAAGAAAAGCTAGAACCGTAGGTCTATTAACAGGTCTTCCTGATGCATACGGTCGTGGAAGAATTATAGGTGATTACAGACGTATTGCATTATATGGTATAGATATATTAATAGATGAAAAAAATAAAGAATTATCAAATATATCTTTCCCTATGGTAGAAGACAGCATGAGAGAAAGAGAAGAAATTTCAGAACAAATAAAAGCATTAAAGAAAATTAAAAGTATGGCATTAAAATATGGTTTTGACATCTCTAATCCAGCTTCAAGTGCTAAAGAAGCTGTTCAGTTTGTATACTTTGGCTATCTTGCTGGAGTAAAAGAAAACAATGGTGCAGCTATGTCTTTAGGAAGAATAAGTACTTTTCTCGATATATACATTGAAAGAGATTTAAAGAATAACATAATTTCTGAAAAAGAAGCTCAAGAACTTATAGACCAATTAGTGCTTAAATTAAGAATGGTAAGACATTTAAGAACTCCTGAGTACAACGAATTATTTGCTGGTGACCCAAACTGGGTAACAGAAGTTCTTGGAGGTATGGGCTGTGATGGAAGAACATTAGTCTCTAAAACATCTTTTAGATTTTTACATACATTAACTAACCTTTCAGAAGCACCTGAGCCTAATATGACTATATTATGGTCAAAAGACCTTCCTGAGAGCTTTAAAAAATACTGTGCTAAAATGTCTATTGAAACATCTTCTATTCAATATGAAAATGATGATATAATGCGTCCAATGTATGGCGACGATTATGCTATTGCATGCTGTATTTCTGCTATGCGTGTAGGCAAGGAAATGCAGTTTTTTGGAGCTAGATGCAATTTAGCTAAAGCACTATTATATGCAATTAATGGTGGGGTTGATGAAATAAAAGGTATTAAGGTTATCGACAGCATTGAACCAATTAATGACGAAACACTTGAATATAATAAGGTTTATAATAACTATAAGAAAGTACTTGAATATATTGCTGAGTTGTATGTAAACACAATGAATATAATTCACTATATGCATGACAAATACGCCTATGAAGCAGGTCAAATGGCACTGCATGATTATAACATAGGAAGAAATATGGCTTTTGGCGTTGCAGGCTTATCTATAGTTGCAGACTCTTTAAGTGCTATTAAGTATGCTAAAGTAAAACCCGTAAGAAAAAACGGTGTTACTGTAGAATTTAATATTGACGGCGAATTTCCTATGTATGGAAATGATGATGATAGAGTTGATTTTATAGCAAAAGATATATTAAATATCTTTATAAATGAATTAAGGAAACATAAAACATACAGAAATGCTAAGCATACTTTATCTGTATTAACTATTACATCAAATGTAGTTTATGGCAAAAAAACAGGTTCTACACCAGATGGAAGAACAGCTGGAACACCTTTTGCACCCGGTGCTAATCCTATGCACGGCAGAGATAAGAGTGGAGCTTTAGCTTCATTAAATTCTGTAGCTAAATTACAATATGAAAATGTATGTGAAGACGGTATTTCTAATACATTTACTATAATCCCTGAAGCCATTGGAAAACTTGAAAGGCATAGAATAGATAATCTAGAAACTATTTTAGATGGTTACTTTATCCAAGACGGTCATCATCTAAATGTAAATGTAATTAATAGAGAAAAGCTTATAGATGCAATGGACAATCCTGAAAAATACCCTAATTTAACCATAAGAGTATCTGGATATGCTGTTAATTTTAACAGATTAACTAAAGAACAGCAGATGGAAGTAATTAGCAGAACATTCCACAATAAAATGTAAAGTTATTGAAACTTTGTTCAACTACGTAAACTTATATTAAATGTAATTAATAAATTTTCATAAAAATTTTTACCATTAACTCTTACTTTAAACTTTTATATTTTATCTTAATCAATATTGACTAGACATCAAAAAAAATGAGGTGATATTTTGGGTAGAATTCATTCTATAGAAACTATGGGCACACTAGACGGTCCTGGTATAAGAATGGTAGTTTTTTTTCAAGGATGTAAACTTAGATGCCAATATTGTCATAATCCTGATACTTGGTCTTTAAGCGGAGGTATAGAAGAAACTGCCGAGGCTATAGTTAAAAAAGCTGTTAGATATAAGCCTTATTTTAAATCAAACAACGGAGGAATTACCTTTTCAGGTGGTGAACCTTTACTTCAACCTGATTTTCTTATTGAATGTTTAAAGTTATGTAAAAAAGAAGGTATTCATACTACTTTAGATACATCTGGCGTAGGATTAGGTATGTACGATGAAATATTAAGTTATACTGATCTTGTTGTTCTTGACATAAAGCATGAAGACCCTATATTGTATAAAGAAGTAACAGGCCACTCTATTAATGATTATAGAATATTTAAAAATGCTGTTATCAAAAATGACAAGAAACTTTGGATAAAACATGTTGTAGTACCTAGTCTAACGGATGACATACAGCATATAAAAAAACTTGAAGAAGAAATTAAAAGCTTTAAATTGAAAAACATTGAAAAAATTGAACTTCTTCCCTATCATACTTTAGGAGTATTTAAGTATAGAGAATTAGGTATACCATATAAGTTAGAAAATATTGATTCTATGAATATAAACAACTTAAATAAATTAAAATCATATATGAATTTAGCTAATCTTATCTAAGAATAAGTTTATAAAGTTTAAAAAGAAATCCATACTCGGATTTCTTTTTTATGTACTTTTTAGTTTCTTAGAAGCATTAATGATTTTTTCTTTACTATTTGTATAAACAATTGATGCAATACTACTGCTTATTGTTACTACTATAAAGCAAAATATAAGCTGTAAAGTTGTTGACTGTATACGCAATTTTAATGCTAAACTTTTAGAAATGCTTAAAATTAATGGATGCATAAGATATATATAATAAGAACTCTTACTAATTTTAGTTATTACATTATATATTTTATTTTTACACATGTTCAAATTCATGCATACACTATAGTAAAATATTATAGAAACAATTGAAAAAGGTACGCATATATAATCTATAACTGTATAATTTTTATAGTGAAATAATACTGCATATATTATAGTTAATATAATATATGTTATAAATGAAAATACTTTGTATTTTTTTACTTTTTTTACAAAAGTTTTATATTCTTTAGCTGCATATATTCCTAATACATAATATATTAAATATTTTAAAAATATTCTATCTGAATAAATAAATTTAAGTTTTATGCTGCTTAGTATTGTTATTATAGCTGCAATTATTAAAATATTATTTTTATTGTATTTACTAAAAATATAATCAAATACAGGTGTCAATAAATATAATTGAACAATTATAACAACAAAATATAAATGATAATACATATCACCTGTTATAAATTTCCTTAGAAAAAATACTATATCAATCTGCCAATCATAGCAAATCAAAAGGACTGTATAATATATTATATTCCATACTAGATATGGAATTAATATTCTTGATACTTTTCTTTTTATAAATTTAAAATAATTTACTTTACCTAATTTATTATATGAGTTTGTCATACCACTTAGAAATATAAAAGCAGGTACTGCAAAAGAAAAAAATCTGTTTATAAAAATAATAAATTTATAATAACTGCTAGTTTGATTAAAACTAACAACACCTATAGCACTTACATGAATAACTATAACTGAAAAACATGCAAATACTCTAAAATAATCAATCTCTCTTATTCTGTCTTTTTGTTTGTCCATACATGCTGTCCTTTACTAATTTAATGCTTTATAATTATATCATATTTTAAACATAATTAATAAAAAACATTAATAAAAAAAACTCCTATATAACTAGGAGCTTTATTTATTAGATTTTACTACATTAAAATCTTTACTTTTGTTTTTGCTCTTAACTTTTTCTTTAAATATTGTATATAATACTGAAACTATTGTACTGATAGTTGATACTAAAATCATATGAAATATTAATTGTAATGTTATTGATTGTATACCTAATTTGATTGAAACAATGCTAGAAAAACTTAATATTAATGGATGCATTAAATATATATAATAAGAACTTTTACTTACTCTCTTTACTGCTTTATATATTTTTGTCATATGTTTTTCTAGATACATCCCTACATTGTATAAAAATATTATTGAAACAGAGCAAAATACAAACCATACATAGCCTAGATAAATAATATTATGTTTATAATACAATACAGCATAAATTCCTGTTATAGTTACATATAAAACAACTGAAAGCCAATTATATCTTTTAACTATTGATTTAAAATTACTGTATTCCTTAGTTACATAAATACCTAGCACGTAGAAAAACAAGTATTTAAGAAAAATCCTATCAGAATAAAGAAACTCAAGCTTTCCTACACTTATTATTGTAATAAAAGCTGTTACTGCCAGTATTGATTTTCTATTAAATTTGTTAAAAACATAATTAAATATTGGAGTCAATAAATACATTTGAGCAAGTATAACTATAAAGTATAGATGATAATTCATTGTTCCTGTTATTAATTTATATAAAAACATCTTACTATCAAAATTATATTTACCTAATGAAATAAAGAGACAATAATATACTACATTCCATGCAATATAAGGGATTAATATTTTAGGCATTCTCTTTTTTAAAAAACTGGTGTATTTGAAACCACCATTTCTATAACTATAAAAACTCGTAATTCCGCTTAAGAATAGAAAAACGGGAGTAGTATATTTAAATCCTCTATTAATTAATGTAGTTATTTTAAGATGTAAACTGTCAGGTAAATAACTTGTTATCCCTATAGCAGATATATGAACAATAATAACTGAAAAACAAGCGATAACTCTTATATAATCGAGTTCCAATAGTCTTTTATTTTTACTCATAATATCCTTCCTTCACTTACATACTATCATTATTATAGCATGTCCATACTTTATTGACTAATATAAAATAATCCTAATTAATAGAAAATATTGAATGTAATCTATTAATTAGGAATAGTTATAAATCTATAAATTATACTATTTATTTATTTTAAAAAATCTAGAGCACACTTCATATATAGGCAAGCACCTATTATAAGACTATCTTCATCTATTTGAAAAGATCCATGGTGAAGTGGATAATTTTCAAATTTAGCATCATTTCTTGTTCCTACTAACATCATTGCACCAGGGGCTTCTTTAGTGTATTCTGAAAAATCTTCTCCACCCATAGTTTTTTCTACATTAGCAATTCCTTCTTCTCCTAATATATTAACAATAGCATTTTGTGCTATATGAGATAGATGTATATCATTAATTACAGGTGGTGATCCAAAATAATATTTCAATACCGCCTCTGCTTTATGAGCTTGTACAGTTGATTTAATTACTCTTTCCATCATAGAAGGAATCTGTTGCCTAAGCTCATTACTGAAAGTTCTGGTTGTTCCTGTCAGCTTAGCATCACTTGCTATTATGTTATTTCTAGTACCACTTTGAAATGTACCTATTGTAATTACTACAGGGTCCAGTGGATTAATTTCTCTACTCACTAAAGCTTGAATATTGTTTACTATAGCAGAACCTACAACCACAGAATCTATACATTTGTGAGGCATTGAACCGTGTCCCGAAAATCCTTTTATATCTATATCAAAAAAATCTGCCGATGCTAATCTAGGTCCTGATTCTGCTGAAACTTTACCTGTATTTAAATCAGGCCAAAGATGTATACCAAATATTCCTTCTACATCTTTCATAACACCTTCTTCTATCATTTTATGAGCACCATTTCCACCCTCTTCTGCTGGTTGAAATATAAGTTTTATAGTACCATTAAACTCATGTTTTGTTTCTATAAGCATTCTTGCTGCTGTTAACAGCATTGCCATATGACCATCGTGTCCACACGCATGCATCAATCCATTTGTTTTAGATTTATAATCTAAATTTACATTTTCTTGAACTTCTAAAGCATCCATATCTGCTCTTAGAGCAATTACTTTACCAGGATTGTTACTCTTAATTATTCCCATAACACCTGTGCCAGCATATTCATACCAATCTATACTCATATCAGTTAACTGCTGTTTTATTATTTTACTGGTATTATACTCTTGATGCCTAATTTCAGGTATTTGATGAAATGTTCTTCTCATTTTTACTGCATAATCTTTATACTTTTCTGAAATTTCTTTAATAGTTATATATTTGTCCATTAAATCTCCACTCCATTTTAAAACTTAAAACTCTGTGTAAGTAATTAGCTAGAATCACTTTTATATTATTACTCATTGTTGTACAATGTACATGCAACAAAATGTCCCGGTTTTATTTCTCTCAATGGTACATTTGCTTTAGTGCACTCATTTTTTACTTGTGGACATCTACTGGCAAATCTACATCCAGGTTTTGGATTTATAGGACTTGTAAGTTCTCCCTTTATCATCTCGGTTTTTATTTCTCTTGCTTTTGCACTTGGTATCGGTATAGCTGTTAACAGAGCTTTTGTATACGGATGCATAGGATTCTTAAACAGCTCTTTTGACGAACTTCTTTCCACACATTGTCCTAAATACATTACAGCTATTTCATCTGATATATGCTTAACTACTGATAAATCATGTGTGATAAACATATATGTTAATCCTAAATCGTCTTGTAAATCCATTAATAAGTTTAATATCTGAGCTTGTATGCTTACATCAAGAGCTGAAACTGGTTCATCACATACAATAAATTTGGGGTTAACAGATAAAGCTCTCGCTACTCCTACTCTCTGTCTTCTCCCTCCATCTAATTCATGAGGATATGAATTATACAATTTTTGTGATAGCCCAACTGTTTCCATTAGTTCTAGTACTCTTTGTCGTCTTATAGACTTGTCTTTTATTATTCCATTTACTAATATAGGTTCTCCTATAATTCGTCCTATAGAATGCCTAGGATTTATACTTGAATATGGATCTTGAAATATTATTTGTATTTCTTTTCTTAAATTTTTTAATTGTTTGCTGTTATATTTGGTAATGTCTCTTCCTTGATATAATACTTGTCCATCTGTTGCTTTAAGCAGTCCTAATACTGTTCTTCCTAAGGTAGATTTACCGCAGCCTGACTCTCCTACTATCCCAAGTGTTTTACCTTTTTCTATTTTTAAATTCACATCATCTACTGCATGAAGTTTATTTTTTCCTATGTCAAAATACTTTTTTAAGCCTTTTGTTTCTATTAATATTTCTGCCATATTAGTTCTCCTCCTCCGCAAAAAGATGACATTTTATTGAATGTGTACCTTTTATAAAATCTTTAGGTTTTTCAGTTTTACATTTTTCCATACATTTTGGACATCTAGGGTGAAATTTACAACCTTCAGGCAGTTCAGTAGGATCAGGCATTAATCCTTCTATAGGCGTTAATCTTTCTGCATCATCTTCTATACTTGGTATTGACCCAAATAGTCCTTCTGTATATGGGTGATGTGCTTTGTTAATAAAGAAATCCTCAAATGTCCCATATTCTATTATCTCTCCTGCATATAATACTGCAACTTTATCACATGTTTTTGCTACTACTCCTAAATCATGAGTTATCATTATCATTGACATATCCAGCTTTTGTTTAAGTTCTTCCATCATGTCTAGAACTTGTGCTTGAATAGTAACATCTAATGCTGTTGTTGGTTCATCTGCTATTAATAATTCTGGTGAACAAGCTAAAGACATTGCTATTACAACTCTTTGTTTCATACCTCCAGAAAATTCATGTGGATAGTTCTTCTTTCTTTCTGGATTTATTCCTACTAAAGTTAGTATTTCATCCACTCTTTTTGTTATTTCTTCTTTGCTTTCATTATCAATATTATGAAGCATAAGTGCTTCTTCTATTTGTTCGCCTACTGTCAATACTGGATTTAGGCTTGTCATAGGGTCTTGGAATATCATAGCTATTCTTGCACCTCTTATAGACTGCATCTCTCTTTCATTCAAGTCTAAAAGAGGTATTCCATCAAAGTTTACTGAACCATTTATTATTTTACCTGTTCTTTCCGGCAACAGCCTTAATATGCTTAATGCTGTCGTAGTTTTACCTGCTCCAGTTTCTCCTACTAATCCTAATGTTTCTTTCTTATCTAGAGTAAAGTTAATTCCATTTACTGCCTGTACTACATTTTTTCCGTTTGTGTATATAATTTCTAAATCTTTTATTTCTAGTAAACTCATTATTACACCTCTTAATCTTTCATTCTTGGGTCTAGTGCTTCTGATAGACCATCACCTAATAAATTAAATGATAACGCAGTAATTACTATTGCTAATCCCGGCACAAATACTAAATGAGGATATAATCTCATATATATTTGAGCTTCTGATAGCATTGCACCCCATTCTGGTGATGGAGGTTGTATTCCCATACCTATAAAGCTCAATCCTGCTGCTGCCATAATTAATCCCGCTACATTCATTGTTGCGTTTACAATTATTGGTCCAATAGCATTGGGCAGTACATGAAGTATTATAGTTCTTGTTGTACTTACCCCACAAGCTCTTGCTGCTTCTATATATTCTTCTCTAACAACCGTTAATACTACAGAGCGGATCACACGAGCAAATCCAGGTATAGATGATATTGATATTGCTATCATTATATTCTCAAGTCCCGGTCCTAATGCTGATACTAGAGATAATGATAAAAGCATGGCTGGTATACACATAAATGCATCTAATATACGCATTATTATGTTATCCACTTTTCCTCCAAAAAATGCCGAAGTTGCACCTAATATACCTCCTCCTATTAAAGAAATTATAGTACATACAACTCCAAAAGACAGTGAATATCTTGCTCCATGAACTATACGGGCAAATAAGTCTCTTCCATATGCATCTGTTCCAAATATATGTTTAAAACTAGGTCCTTGTAATCTCTCCACTGGATTTTGTTCTATTACTTTAGTATCATAATCTGCTATAAAATCTGCAAATAAAGCAAAGAACAATATTATAATTATTATAAACAAACCTACCATTGCCGTTTTATTTTTTCTTAATCTAAACCAAACATCTGCTATCTGACTTTGCTTATTATTTAATACTACTTTTTTCTTTTTCATATATTCTCTACCTTCCTATTTTAATTGTGCTTTTATTCTTGGATCTATAAAAGCGTATATTAGATCTACAATTAACATGATTATCATAAATAGTATTGATAAGAATACTGTTGATCCCATTACTATCGGTATATCTTTCATCTTTATAGCTGTTATTATTGTGGAGCCTAAGCCCGGCATACCAAATACCAGTTCTACTACTATAGTTCCTCCTAAAAGTCCAGCAAATGACATACCCAACATTGTTATTACAGGCATTAGTGCGTTTTTTAAGGCATGCTTATTTATTATTCTTGATTTGCTTGCTCCTTTTGCTTTAGCCGTTCTTATATAATCTTGACGCATTGTTTCAAGCATTGTTGTTCTTGTCATTCTTGCTAAAAATGCTGCTGATGGAAGTCCGAGAGTCAATACCGGCATAATATAATGTTTTATAGAACCTATACCATTTGATGGCAATAATCCTAACATTAATGAAAATATTAATATTAACATGAGACCAAGCCAAAATCCCGGTACTGATGCTAAAAATAATGATGATACTGTTAGTGTAACATCTAGTACTGAATACTGCCTAATAGCAGATACAATTCCTAGAGGTATACCAATTAAAGATGATACTATCACTGATAATATTGCTAACTTTAAAGTCGTTGGAAATTTAGAGAGTATTTCTTCAGATACAGATTTTCCACTTCTGTAAGATGTTCCAAAATCTAGTTTTGCAGCATCAGTAACATATTTCAAATACCTCTGCATTACCGGCTTATCCATTCCTAATTCTTTATTAAGCTGGTCTATAGCCTCTTGAGGTGCATCTTTTCCTAGAATTATTGTTGCAGGATCGCCCGGTGTTATGTTTAATATATTAAAAACTATAAAAATTACTAATAATATTATTGGTATGATTAATAGTAGTCTTTTCACTACATATTTCGCCATTTTTACCTCCTTATATATTACTTTTAATAGACGGTTGCTAAATGTGCAACCATTATATTGGGTATTCAGAGTCGTAGAATCTTATATTAACTTTTCAGAGCTAAGATTTTTTACACTTAGTTATGTCACAATTTACGTTTATAGACATCTTTTAAGTTTAAAATATACTGAATAGTAAGGTTAAGCTGTAACGTTTTCATCAAAATTTGTAAATTACATTTTATAATAATTTTAGCAAGGTTACAAATTACGCTACCATAGATATATGAAAAATTGTTAACTATTTTTATACTGACGAGAAAAATTATTTATTGATTTTTAATATAATTATATATTTTTTATAAATTTACTAGTATTTCATAGTTTTGTATATTCATATGAAAAAAACATTTCATAAATGAGGACGTTTCCATCCTCATTTATAAATTTATTTTGTTAATTTAAAGTCACCTACATAATATACATTAGTTGCAGCACTTACAGGTGTAATATTTGTAATTTCCTTGTTGTATGCAAAATTAACCATTGTATCGTATAATGGAACTGAATTAGTTAATTCAGCTTGTATTTCTAATCCTCTTTTTACTATTTCTTTGCGGACCGAATCATCTTTTTCTGCCTTCATTTGCTGCACTAAAGTACTATATTCATCTGTTGTCGCCATATATTTTCCGAAGTAAGCGTGTGTTTTGTCAAATGTATTCAATACACTCTCTGGTGTTCCTGTCACACCTCCATCTTGAGTTATGGTAATTTCAACTTCTCCACCCATAATTTTTGTAGCCCAATCATTAATATCCAACTGTTCTATTTCAGTTTCTATTCCTATTTCTTTTAAATCAGCTTGTACAGCTTGTGCTATAGCTGCTTCATCAGAAGTTATAGAAATTTTAAATACTTTATTTGAATCATAGTTTGACTTATCTAGATATTCTTTTGCTAATGATACATCATATCCACCTAAATCAACTGTTCCTAAATAATCACTCATAATTCTTTCAGATGATATATTAGTTGAAACATTTCCTTTTCCTTCACTAGCAAATGTAATTACCTTATCTCTGTCTATAGCATGAAATATAGCTTTTCTAAGATTAACATCTTTATTTAGTGTATCGCCCATCATCATAAGTTCATACACATACCATGAATTTACTTCTACCATTTCTAGTTTATCATTACTTTCAATTATAGGAATTTGTGCCGGCGGAACGTAACTAATTACATCAACCTCATTATTTTCAAGTGCTACAACTGCTGTTGATGCATCTAAAGGTTGCTTTATTACTAAATTTGCAAACTCAGGTTTCCCTCCAAAATAATTATCATTTACTGCTAATGTTATAGAACCATCTGCTTCTTTAGTGACAAATTTGTATGCACCGGTTCCTACAGGATTATTATCAAATGTAACAGGATCTGGAGAATGTGCTTCTTCTGAAACGATATAACCCATATACGCTAAAACACTTAAAAGATTGCTGTATGGAGATGTTTTAGTAAATTTAACTTTATAATCATCAATCTTTTCCCAAGAACCTATAGTTGTTCTGAATGATGCATAATTAGGTTTTCCTAACATAGTATCAAATGAATATATTACATCATCTGCTGTAAAATCAGAGCCATCATGAAACTTTACATCTTGTCTTAAATTAAATATATATGACATTCCCTCATCAGTTTCTGTCCAACTTTCAGCTAAACATGGAAGTATTTCTGCATCAGCACCAAATTTAACTAATGTATCATAAAGCGAATGAAAAGTTGTATGGTCTCCTGATTTACCTGAAGTAGGATCAAGTGTTTCCCCTTTAATTCTTGATACAAATGTAATTGTATCTTTTACAACACTTTCTTGGTCACTGCCTGTTGAATTTGAACAACCAGTAAACATACCAATAATCATTGCTGCTGTTAAAATAAATACTATTATTTTTTTCATTTTTTCCTCCATTTATTAATATTTATAAAAAGGCTTCTGCCTCATTATCTGTATCTTATTAATTATAAAGATATTTTTACAAATATCAAATAATTTTTATCCTATTGCATAAATGGGATCATCAGCTTTTATAGCTAAAGATCTAACAACATAAAGTATTACACCGTCCGTCTCAGCGTAATATTCGCAAATAACATTTGAAAAGAAATCTTTTATCTCTCCAATTTTATCACCTTTTTTTACAGTATCTCCTGCTTTTACACATGGGTACCAGCATCCTTCTGACTTAGCGTTAGCACTATAATATTCGTCTAAATACACGATATCTTCACACAAATTTTCATAGTTTCCATGTAAAACATTTAAATATTTTAATACATTTTTAACTCCCTTCATATACTTAACTGCATCTTGTTCATTCCATAGACCACACTTACCCATTTCAGATAAAAATCCAGGAATTCCCATTCTGCTTCCAGCACCGAAAGTAGCTTTAGGAAAATCAAATTTTATTAAATATTTTATACCCATTAACGCAGATGCTTCTATTGTAATACGATTAACTTCTTCATCGCCGCTATCTGCATAAACAACGAAAGGATGTAATTCTTCATGTAAATCTCCACCGTGTAAATCCATAAAAAAGTCAGCTTGACTGTAAAGTTCTTTTGTTATTACATGTGCAATTTTTTCTGAAATTGTTCCTTTTGCCTTACCGGGGAACATTCTATTTAAATTTTTTGCATCATAAGGACATACATACTGCATCCTCTCAAAAAAAGCAGAAGTATTAACAGGATGTGCAATTATAATTTTTCCATTAATTGCATCCGGGTTTAATTCTGCAGCGAGCCTAATAGCTGTTTCAATTCCCAAATATTCTCCTCCATGAATACCTGATGTGATAACTACAGTTTTACCATTATTATTACCATTAATTAATGTAATAGGTATTTTTAAATTAGTATCACAAACATCTAGATACCCTTGAATTTTTTTCCCTTTTTCAGCAGTTAAATTTCCTACTTTTAAATTACTTGACATTTAATCACTCCTCTTAAAGTAGATATTTAAATAAATCTTTACATGAATCAAAAGAATGGTTTATATTTGAAGAATAGTTTATTTTACTAGTTAATGAATTATATATGAGATCATTCAATTTTTCAAATTTGTGAAAATAGAATATTGTAAAATATTCTTGTACATTTTTTCTTTATAATAAAAATAATTGTATAATTTAATTAATATTTATTAAAATACTATATAGCATAGTTAATTTTCATAATTTTATAATATTTATAAGAAATAAATTTTAGCTAAAATTAAATGATATAAGAAACTTTACAATTCTTCAAAATAAACATGTGTTTTTTTCTTTAAAGTAGAATAGTAACTATACTTATGATATAATGAAAGCTATACAAACAAGGTAGGTGTTATTTATGAATGACTTGTCATTACATATAGGTAAAAAAATAAAACTCTTAAGAAAAATTAAAAATATGACTTTAGAAGATTTTTCAAAAAAGATTAATAAAAGTGTTGCAACTATTTCGAAGTATGAAAACGGAAATATATCAATAGATATTGAAACTTTATTTAATATTGCTGAAGCTCTTGACGCTGATATTACTCAATTAATAGATTATAGTTATTCTATGAAAAGAAATAAAAAAATACTTCCTAATAAATCTATATTTGGAAATAATGATATTCTTTATATGTATTTTTATGATGGTATTATTAGAAAAATAATCAGCAGTATAATTCATCTTAATTATAATGTAAGCAAAAGCATTTATGAAGCTACTTTATATATGGATATTGATTCTTATGACAACATAGACAGTTGTAAGTATTTATATTTTGGAGAATTTAAGCCTTTTGATTCTATATCAAATTTTCAGCTTGAAAATCAATCTAATAATATTGAACAAATGAATATAACAATAATTAATCCATTAAGTACCACATCTGTTATGATAGGATTGGTATTAGGAATTGTTGGATATCCGTTTTTACCAAGTGCTTCTAAAGTAATAATGTCTAGAAAAATTCTTACTATAGATGATGATTTAATTGGACAATTAAAGTTTACTAAACAAGAAGTTGCAAATATTAAGAAATTAAATAGACTTATAATTGCAAAGACTATATAAAAAATAGATGCATTTTAACTAACTATGCATCTATTTTTTTTATTTAGTAATACTTATTTCTTTATATCTATTAGATAAGTCAGACAATACTACTGATTTATCTTTTTTTACATTGTTATTGAAAAAAGTTAAAACAGATTCTGTAAGAATCTCTGACATAAGTTCTCCATCAATAGTTGGATTATCTAATGCCCTAACTCCTTCTTCAAATAAAATACAATAATCAGACATAAAAAGGTTAGATGAACCTTCTATTGTTAAACAGCCAACCATATCATTATGAGCACCGTAATTGCCTTCATAATGACCGCCAAACTTAGTAATAAATAAACCCGGTACTTCTAATCTTTTATCTATCAAATTCCCGCCAAGTTGAAAGCCATCAATATTAATAGCAGCTATAATTCGTTTATCAAATAACGCTGTGTTAATAGCTGCTGCACCACCAAACGAATTACCAAATGCTCCTATTTCAGTGCACTCTAATCTGTCATAAAAGATATGCTCCGTATTTTTATTGATATTTTCCAGTTCATCTATTAGACCCATAATATTTTCTGTCCATACATTTACTCTTTCAGTTGAATAAGTACATTTTTTTATATAATTTTGAATTTGTTCAGTTGTATAAACAAAAGGATTAGTACCAGTTTCCATCATTACCTGTACTAATTGTTCCCTCATTTTAATATTAATATCTTGATTTTGCTCAATTTTTTTGTCTCCTAATAATGTACAAAATGTATCGCCCGTATGAGATATCACAACTACAACATAACCTTGACTAGATAATTCTTCTATCTGTACTAAGTTAGCCCATGGAAGACTGCCAAAACTATGAGAATATATAACAACTTTAAAAGGTTCTTGATTTTCTATTAATGGTGCATTCTCATAACTATGAGTTAATAGATTTGAAAATGTTTTTGTTATGTCATTAAAAGGACCATTAGGGTTCTGTCTAAGAAATAATTCTACCATTTCATCATCTATATAATAATTTACCGGTAATCCTTTGGTCGCTTTCGCAGGATAGTAGCATCTATAGCCTATACTTCTGTCTTCATTTTCAGACTTGTAATTAAAGAAACTGTCAAAATATCCAACAGAATATTTACCTTTTGGATTAGGTAATTGCACTTGTTTATTCATTTTTTCCCTCACTTATATTATTTTATATAACTATTGTAAATTTTCTGGATTAAGACATTCAAGCTCTGGTAATACAAAAAGACCATCTTTCCTTATAAGCTTGTCGTCAAAGTATATTTCTCCTCCACCATATTCAGGTGTTTGAATGCTTACTATATCCCAATGAATATTTGACGAATTGCCATTTGATGCATAGTCATAACTCATTCCCGGCGTAAAATGTATACTTCCTGATATTTTTTCATCAAACAATATATCACCTATTGGTTTTGTTATATATGGATTAACTCCAAAAGCAAATTCTCCTATATATCTTGAACCTTCATCTGTATTCAATATTTTATTTATTTTTTCTATATCATTTGCTTCAGCTTTTATTATCTTTCCATCTTTAAATTCAAGTTTAATATTTTCAAAAGTAATTCCCTCGTAATTAGAAGGAATAGTATATCTTATAGTACCATTAACTGAATTTTTAACTGGTGCTGTAAATACCTCACCATCTGGTATATTATTCTCGCCAGCAGCTTTAATAACTGGTATATCTTTAATAGAAAATGTTAAATCTGTTTCTTTTCCTGTTATTCTCACTCTATCTGTTTTTTCCATTAATGAAACTAATTTATCCATTGCATTAGACATTTTTTTATAATCAACATTGCATACATTATAAAAATAATCTTCAAAAGCTTCTAAGCTCATATTAGCAGATTGTGCAAAACCATTGGTTATATATCTCAATCCTACCCATCTTTTATTTAATAATATTTTGTAGTTTTCTTTGTTACTTTCTCTTAATAATTTCATTTTTTCTGATGAAACATCCGATAGTTCAGTGCTATTTTCATCTGATCTGATGGAAACATAACAATCCATTTTATTTGAAAAATTTACTCTGCTTTCAGAAATCAAATTTACTTGTTCTTGACAATATCCTTTTAATAGTTCTCTATCTATACTGTTATCAGTTAATTCTACAAAAGGTAAACCTCCTGCATTATATACTTCTTTTATTATTTCTTTTACAAGTACTTTCCCAGAATCTCCACTACATTTAATAAGTACTTTGTCTCCCTTTTTTACTTCTAAAGAATATTCAACTATATTTTTTGCAAGTTTACTGCATCTTGGATCCATGATATTCCTCCTTTATATTAGTTCATCAACTAATCTATATATAATTAATGTTTGAAGTTTAAAGACAGTTTCAGGATCACCACAAAATGAAATAGTACGCGGTGAAATACGTTTTACTCCCGGAATCAATACTGCTGTCTCAGCCATATTAGAATCTTTAAAATCGATTTCCATTGTTATTGGTGAACTCAGTTTATAAGGTTCTATCTTATTTTTATTAGAAAGACCTTTCTTTACACCTTCATATATTAGTTTTCTTGCTTTAGTAGGATGAATTGAAAGTGCGGAAAATCTAGACAATCCTTGTTTTACAACTATTGTCTCAATTTCAGGTATAAATTGTCTTATTTCATCAGCAAAAGCTGCATCTCCAACTGCTGCAACTACAGGTACACTATAGTAACCTGCTATTGCAGAATTTATAACAGCTTCTGTATTCATAGTAATACCATTCATTCTTATATTGTAAATCTTTCCAGCATGATACGCATGATCAAGAACACCGTTATATGAAACTCCAGCACCTGCATGTCCAAAAAATATGACAGCATCAAATCCATCTTCAATCATCTGAAGTTGTAAGCTCGACCGCATCGCACCGTTAATAAGCTTTGCCTCTGGATGGAGATCTTCAATTAATATATTCTCCATATCTCCATGTCCATCACAAACAACAACTTCTTCTACTCCAGAATCTAAGCACGCTTGTACTGCTGCGTTTACATCTTCTGCTAGACGTTTTCTAGCAAAGGAAAAATCAGCACCATTTCTCATAATCTGCTTTCTGCTTACAACACCTTCCATTCCCTCAATGTCTACAGAAATATATACACGTTTTAACTCTTTATTCATTTTATCCTCCATTTGTAAACCATACTTTTTCAATCAAACCACTTTTACCTATATAATACATTGCAACAGCTTCTTTACTGTCTCCATTATTATTATGTGTAATATGTTCATTATCAACAACTATATTTTCTAATACCATCCTATTTTTTATGCTGCAATGTAATTGTTTATTCTTAAAAAGCTCCGCATATAAAATTCTCATTTCATCTTTAGATGAAAAAAGAACTTTATCCATATCTAAATGAATACCTACAGCCTTGCTATGATAACATTCCAAGAAACTTTTTAAATCATGAGTATTATATGCATTTAACTGCTTATCTACTATAATTTCAGATGCACCCATTTTTTCCTCCGTTTACTTCAATTTATAAATACTGTTGTATTTCTCATTTAAATAATCAATGAAGTAGTCAGCATTTAAACTTTCACCTGAAATTCTTTTAATTATTTCACTTGCAGTATAACATTCTCCGTATTGATGAATATTTTCTGTCATCCAATTATTAAATGGATCAAAATTACCTTTTGCTATCTCATCATAAACATTTGGTACTGCCTTAAGCAATGTATTTCTTATTTGTCCGCCGTAAATATTTCCTAAAGTATAGCTTTGGAAATATCCTACCATTCCCGCTGACCAATGTATATCTTGTAGTACTCCTTCAGCATCATTTTCAGGTCTAATACCTAAATATTCATAATATTTGTCATTCCATGCTTGGGGTAATTCATCAAAGTTAATCTTACCATCAATTAATTCTTGTTCTAATTCAAATCTAATTATAGGATGTAAACTGTAAGTAACTTCGTCTGCTAATATTCTGCTTAATGAAGGTTGCACTTTATTAATTGCATTGTAGTAATCATCAAAAGATACATTTTCAAATTGTTTAAATCTTTTTTGTGCTTCAGGATAAAAATACTGCCAAAATTCTTTACTTTTACCTATTATATTTTCATGGAAACGTGATTGACCTTCATGAAATCCTCCCATAATTCCGCCCCACAGTTGAGCCTCATCTACTTCTTTATTTCCTCTAAAACCATACATAGCATGACCTGCTTCATGAATTGCTGCAAAAACCCCAAATTTATAAGATTTACAATTTAAAGTAATTCTCACATCCTTTGGCCCAAACATGTTAGTAAATGGATGTATTACTTCACCATATGCACCTTTATTTATGTCGTATCCCATTTTTTCTACAATAAATTTAACAAAGCTTATTAATTCATCTTTATCAAAGCTTTGTTTTAGGAAACTATCATCAATTTCTACAGTACTCTTAGTTATTTTAGGTACAAGTTCTATTATTGCTTCTCTTAATTTACTAAATTCTCTGTTAACTTCTTCTAAACATATGCCTTCACCGCTTTCATCCATCATAACTTCAAAAGGTGGTCGGTTAGGGTCTATATATTTAGATATTTCCAATCTGAGTTCAAAAAGCTCTTTTAAGTATGGTTTAAATATACTATAATTTTTTTCATTTAATGCTTTTATCCATGCATTTTGAGCTTCTAAAGATAGTTCAGCTAATCTCTTATTTTTTTCAACAGGTACATTTACTGAATAATTAAATTTATGAAGAAATGTTCTTATTACAGCTTTATCTATATCATTTTCGATTGTATCTAAGTCAATTTTTGAAAAATATTTAGCTAGTTCTTTTGTTTCGCTGGAATTCAATATTTCTGAGCTTTTTCCTACTACATATCCTTGTAGTTTTTGTCTATATTCATTTCCTTCTTTAGGCAGTCCCATCCATTGATCCCACATAAACAAAGCATTAATAGCTCTTATATATGATAATTCTGTACTTATTTCTTTTACACGTTGTAATGATTTTTCGTATGTCATTTCATTTTCCTCCTAATTTATTATTTTATTTTAAGGGCATTTATTGAGCTAATTTGAAATCTCCTAAATAATAAATATTAGTATCTGCACTTATAGGTGAAATATTGGTTATTTGCTTATTGTGTGCAAAGTTAACGACTGTATCAAACAGTGGAACTACATTATCCAGTTCATTTTGTATTTGCAAACCTTCTATAACCAATTCTTTACGTTTTTCTTCATTTTTCTCATTATTTATTTGAAGAACTAGTTCTTCAAATTCATTTGTTGAAGCCATATATTTTCCAAAGTATGGATGTGTTTTAGCATACGTAGATAATAAAGATTCAACAGATGATGCGTTTCCACCTAATTGAGTTATAGTTATTTCAGCTTCTCCACCCATAAGTTTTACTGACCATGCATTAATATCTAACTGCTCTATTTCAGTTTCTATGCCTATTTTCTTTAAATCAGCTTGAACAGCTTGTGCTAGTGCTATTTCTTGTTCTGTAATTATTATTTTAAATACTTTACTTGTATCATAACTAGATTTTTCTAAATAATCTTTTGCTAAAGATTCATCATATCCCCCTATATCTACAACTCCTGCAAATTTACCCATAACTCTTTCTGCAGCCAAATTAGATGATATTTCTCCTATTCCTTCACTTGCAAAAGCAATTACTTTCTCTCTATCTATGGCATAATAAATAGCTTTTCTAAGGTTTATATCACTGCTTAGTGTATCTCCTAACATCATTAGATCATAAGTATATGATGAAGTAATTTGTTCTAAAACTAAATTTTTATTATTTTCTATTATAGGTATTTGTGCTGGTGGTACACGAGTAATCATATCAACCTCATTGTTTTCAAGTGCTACAACAGATGTTGAAGAGTCTAAAGGTACTTTTATTAAAGCATTTGTAATTTCAGGTTTTCCTCCAAAATAATCTTCATTTGCTGTCAATTTAACAGAACCATCTGCCTCCATTGAAACAAATCTATATGCACCTGTTCCAATTGGATTCTTACTAAATGCTTGAGGATCTTGTGAATGTAATTCTTTTGGCACAATAAAGCTCATCATTGCTAAAGTGCTTAAAATATCACTATGAGGTGAAGTTTTTGTAAACTTAACTTTATTTACATCAATTTTCTCCCAAGATGATATTACATTTTTAAATTGAGCATATATAGGAAATGTAAACATTGTATCAAAAGAATAAATAACATCTTCAGCCGTAAATTGAGAACCATCATGAAACTTTATATCTTCTCTAAAATTAAATATTATAGACATACCTTCATCAGCTTCTGTCCAACTTTCAGCTAAATTAGGAAGTATCTCAGCATTTGACCCTAATTTTACAATTGTATCATACATAGCATGAAAGACTGTATGATCTGCTATTTTTCCTGAAACAGGATCAAGAGTTTCAGTATTAATCTGCGGAACAAAGGTTATAGTATCTTTCTTTTGACCTTCTTGTCCATTTCCTGATGATGAGCATCCTGTAAATATAGTTAATGTCATTATTACTACTAATGTTAATGCTATAATTCTTTTCATCTTTCTCCTCCATTTATTATATTTTTTTAAATTAATAGAAAGGTTAAGCATTATTAAATAGCTAATGATAACGTTATTATATGGCTGCTCTATTTGTATGTCAATTTTCCTATTTTTACAAATGTAATAATTTTACACTTATTTTTTTCCTAATAAGAGAAAATATATTGTTTTAACTATGAATACAATTAATTGTAATAAATATCCTTCAATTATTTAGTAGTTTTTATACTTTAATGAAATATCTTCGCTATCTATATATTTTTCAAGTAATGACATAGGTACATTGCCTACACCTAAAATCAAAGAGTGAAAATCCTTAATATTGTAATCTTTGCCTTTTGCTTTTTTATATTTTTCTCTTAATTCTAACATCTTAACGCATCCGTACTTGTAAGGAAGACACTGTGCTGGAATACTTGTTGCATATCTAAGAACTTCAGATTCTGCCATTTGTGGTGTTGCAAATGTATTATTTATTAAAAAATCTACAGCCTTATCTTTATTCCATCCTAATTCATTTACTCCTGTATCTACTATTAGTCTTGCACATCCCATTTTCTGCATTTCTAATCTTCCGTATTCGTCATAATCATCAAATAATCCTACTTCTCTTAATAAAATTGAAGCGTATTCAGCCCACCCTTCTAAATAACATCCAGTTGTTATCTCTTTAAGCAGAGGGTGTAGAGTTTCACTCTCACTAACAAATGACTGCTGAAAATGATGTCCAGGCAGCAGTTCATGTGTAATCAATGCTGGTATATTTATTTGACATTTTTCTTCTAACCCTGAACCATTGTAATAATACACACCTTCAACATTCTTATCCTGTGAAGGATTAAAAAATCCAAAAGTCATACTTTCCTCTAAATTGGGACTAAGCCTCTTTATACTACATGGTGTTTCTATTTTTTCATTAAAGTATTTATCCATATTATCAGAAACTAAATTTTTAAAGTTATTCATCAATTCGCCTATTTTTTCTGCTTTTGTAGGATAAAACCTTTCATTACCTTTTAATGTTTCTAAAAATTTCTCATGTGAACAATTTAAACCAAGTTTTTTTCTTATTTCTTCTTGTTTTTTATCAGCTTTTTCTAATAGTGAAATTCCAAGATTATGAAGTTCTTCAGCACTTAAATCATAACTTAGATGGTATTTTCGTAAATATCTATAATATTCTAAGCCATTTTCATATTGATTCCATCCTAAATTCTTAGGTGCTTTTTCTTTATAATCTCTGGATTCTAAAAACTTAACTATATCCATTAAGTATTTATTTGCCTCTTGTATATATCCTTTTTCTATCTCAATTTGCTCTTGAGTTGCTGCACTTCCCGGTCTTTTCATGTTAAGTGGATGTTCATCATAATTTACTAAAGCACATGATTTTATTATTTCGCAAGAGCCATTAATAGCATCTGAAAATAGATATATTCCTCTATTTGCCTGCTCAAAAACCTTATCTCTTATTTGCTTGCAAAATCTTATGTAATCTTTAGTAAGCTCCATATGTTTCTTTACATTATCTCTGCTGCTGCAATCAAGCAGTTTAAGATAATCCCAAAGTTCGGAAACAGGCATGTTATAAGTTGTTATATTAAAAGTTAAATAATAAAATTCTTCATTGAAACAGCTAAAAAGTATGAGACAGCTTATTGGAAACATTGAATAATCAATGAAATATTCTGCTTCATCCAACACAAGTAAATCATAATTTGTCAGATTAGTTGTATCTCTAATATCATTTATGCGTTTTCTATATTTATCACGTACTTCCTTATTCTCAAGGATTGCTTCATATGACAAATCAGGAAATCTATTTTTTTTACTATATTCACCTCGCATTAATTTAGTAAAGCTTGGTATATTATTATAATATTCATAAATGTCATCTAATAAATACCTGACTCTTTCATTTATTTCCATTCAGAAAATTCACTCCTTTAGATTTGATAATAAATAACTTTTTAATGTTCTCTCGTTTAATCTGCTTTACGCAAGTAAAGCTTCCATGTTCCTCGTTTACTCATTACTCATCTCTCGTTCTTTATAACTCATCTCTCGTTTTTAGTTATTTACCTGAAATTGTTATACCATCTGATAAAATCCATGGTAAAATGGAAGTTCCAGAGTTTATTCTTTCCTTAGATATTGCCTTTATTTGCTTAAATATAGAAATTAAATTACCTGAGATCATAGTCTCACTTACGGGGTATTGAATCTTACCATCTTCAATATAAAAACTGTTTTTTGCTATACCTGAGAAATCCCCGCTACCAGTAGGATTTCCTCCAGAAAAACGACCTATAAGCAATCCTTTTTTTATACCCTTAATCATTTCTAAAAGTTCTTTGTTTCCAGAATCTATTATATAAGCTCCACCAGCACTAGATGATCTTTTAATGCCGGTTTTATTTGAACCATATTGGCTTACAAGATATGATTTTAGTATACCATTTTGTATTAATGTTGTATTTTTAGCTTCATAGCCGTCTGGTGTGATAGCATAGCCTTTTGCTATATTATCAGATAAAGGATCGCTGTGAATTGTTAACAAGCTTGACGCTACTAATTTATTAAGTTGATTTATATAAATACTAGAACCGCTAAAAACAGACTGTTCACTAAAACCAATTCTAACTAAAGTCTGAATAAAATAATCTAAACATTGAGGAGTAATAAGCAGGTCTCCCGAAAATTTACCCCTAAATGGTTGTGCATTCAAATGCTCTTGAGATTGCTTTAATTGCGTAGCAATGCCAGCATTACTGATAATAGAATCTTTTAGTTCTTTTACAAAATAATTAATTAAATTGAAAGAAGTTGTTTTTTTATCTTTTTTTGAGTTGAATCTGCTGGAAAATTCATAGTAACCTTTAGTTTCATTAAATAAGGTTCCATTAGAATTAGCAAAATATATTTCTGTATAATTAAATGAAAAAACTACTTGATTTAAACATATATAAGGAAATTTTTCTGAGCATTGATCTTTAAATTCGTTGAGAAAACTAAACATTTTATCTTTATCGGGTTTATTATCACCTATATGAAAAACTTTGCTTTCTTGATAAGGTGATATATCAAAATTATCATCTGGTTGCGATGAATTGGCAATGTTAATAACATCTATTACAGCGTCTGAAATTGACTTGTTATCAATCTTATTAATTGTTATACTTCCTTTTCGCTTATCTTTAATGGCTGTAAGCCCAAGACTTGAACTTGATGTACTTCTAATAAGTGAAAATTCTCCAGAATCAATATTTATCTCATATTTTTCTGTCTTAGCCAGTCTACATTGTCCTTTTTCTGCTCCTGCTTTATTCAATGCATCCAAGCAATATTGCATTAAATCTTTATCCTTCATAGTTATCTACCTCCTAAGTTAACTTTGCATCTGATAGCTGGTCCACCCATGCTTACAGATATCATCTGTTTCTTACCGCAAGGAGTAGAATTCCATGTTAATTCATCAGATACCATATCTACAGTTTTTAGAAGTTCAAAAGCCATTCCTGAAATAGTTAAATCTTTTATTGCTTTGCCAATCTTTCCATTTTTAATATGATATCCCATATTGACACCAAACATAAATTCTCCGGTAGAATCTGCCTGTCCGTTTACTCTCCTGGTTAGATAATAACCATCTTCAACTGATTCTATCATATCTTCTAACTTGCTTTTGCCGGGTAAAATTGCTGTATTACGCATTCTAATTAAAGGTTCATCTGAGAATTGTGAAGCTCGGGCATTGCCTTTTGGATGTACATCAAAGTATTGTGCACTTTCCTTATTATGCATATAATTTTTAAGGATACCATTTTCTATTATTACAACATCTTCTGCCGGTGTACCTTCGTCATCAGCATATATTGGAACAGTACATGTTTCTCCAAACGCAGTATTTGCAAAGTCAACTAAAGTTATAAGAGGACTAGCAGCTTGTTTTGACATCATCTGACCAGCAACAGACCCACTCATAACAAAATCTGCTTCAGTTGTATGTCCAACTGCCTCATGCGCTAAAACTCCTGCTAATCTACTATCTAAAATACAAGTATTAAGACCTGCTTCAGCATATTCTCCCTCTGCTTTTTGCATTAGTTCATTATATATATTATCTATATCAGAATAATGCTGTTCAGGGTTATGAAGAACATCTTCAAATTGTCCTAACCCTCCCCAATATTCAAATAACTCTACTGGTTTTCCATCTTTTATAGTAGTTAAATGTATAACTAAAAGAGTATTTGGTGTCATAGAATAACAAATAGATCCAGCAGAAGTAATTAAGTTTTTCTCTATATCTGAGCAACTTAAAGTAATTGAACGTTTTACTAATGATGGATATTTTTTAGCAACATAATTATCAATTTCTTTGATATACTCATTTATTTCATTTTGAGAAACACGGTTAGGTTTAGCTGAAAAGTCGTTATTACAAACAATTATTTTATTGTTAAAAGGCTTTTTGTTCTTATTAATTTTGCTATCTAAAAAACATGCGTTATCATTTGCATCTTTTATAACGTCCTTTATTGATGCTTTAGAGATTACTGGATTTGAAGAAAAGCCCCAAGAACCGTTTTTATATACTCTAGAACTTACGCCAGCAGTTACACTTTTTTTATTTAAAACATTGTTACCATTAACAAAGGTTAACAAAAGTTCTCTATTTTCTTGCAGTCTTAATTCAGTATAACCTGAAAAAAGGTTTTTAAAAGCATTTAGATCTTGTTTTATCATAATACACCTCAAAACATTTAATTTTAAATCTATTTATTTTTCAGCTATTTTTTTATAAAATCGTGTATCTTCATATTTTAAATCATCAAACTTATTATCTTTTTTTAGTAAGTATTTTTCAAAGAATCTAAGATGATATGTTGTGACAAGTTCACGGAAATTAAAAGGTTCTCTATCTCCAAGACGATCTTCATTTTCAACATCTCTGCCTATAAAAAGATAGTCTGTAAATCCCATATGCATTGCATTTTGAACTGTAAGATGATATGCATCTGCTGAATTATTAATAAAAACAGCTCTGTTTATGTTCCATAGATTTGGATTACCTATTGTTAAGAAAGGTTTTTTAATATTCTGTCCATAATTATCTCCAAAGTTACCACCATCTATGTTTATACCACATACAAACCGTTCATCATCATGACATGCCTGTATTGATGTTGAGCCACCATAAGAATGACCAGTTAAAGCTATTCCTTTATCAAGTCGCAATTTACCTTTAAACATATTGATTTCTTCACCACTATTAAGTTTTTCAACAAAATCAGCTGTTTTTATAGTATCCTTTACCCATATATCTATACGTTTATTATAACATCCTTGAAGTTCAAAAAACTTTCTTCCTAATTCAATAAATTTTTCATCATCACTATTATCTAAACTGCGCATTTCTTTTATTTTAGTCTCAAGTAGACTCATTGTTTCTTTAGTCATTTCTTCTGAATATTTAGGATTAAACTTTACAATTCTACCATCTGGATAACGAGTAGCTGTTGAATCCTCAGGATGTCCAACCGAAACAACTATATATCCACAGCTAGCCAAATCCGAGCAAAGAATTGTATTTATCATTTCAAAGCATCCATAACCGTGGTTATAAATTATGACTGGATAATCTTTCTGATTTCGTGAAATTTTTAAATCCAAGTAGCAATGTGTTTTTGTTTTTAAAATGCTATCATTATCTTTATTATTTCCAAAAAGCTCAGGAAAACCATAAGGATAGCTTTCTTTATCTTCTGAATTATCTGCTGGATAATAAATAAAAACGGATATGTCTCTTTGTTCGTCTTTATAATTGTAAGTAAATTCAGTTTGCGTAATTCCTACTACATAACTTCCTAACGGTTTTGGTAGTTCTTTAACATTTTCAAACATATTATTTCTCCCTTCTTTAAAACCTTTTCCTGTTTTTTAACTTTATTAATTCTTTCTTAAGTCTTAACTTATAAGATTAGATGATAGAATGTATTAACTTTACCTTATTATATATTTAGAATATTGTTTATTACAAATTCAACAAATAGTATATAAATCAAAAAAACAATATATTTTTTTATTTATAGTAAAAATATTTATTGATAAAATACTAACTAATTTAAAAAGAAAACAAAATTAGTATTATTTAAGAATATTAATATTTGTATGAAATATATTATTTTTATATAAATCATATTTACAGAAATAAAAAATAACCTAATTAACTTACTTAAAATTAATTAGGTTATTTTTTATTATTTATATATCTATTTATTTCTTTGTTTATCTTTAGGAACTACACAAGTTCCAGTCGCTCTACATACAACAACTGGTTCTTTTAATACATCACAAGCAGAATCATTAATGTCAGGTCTAGGTGCTATAACTTTTCTAGCTTCAAATTCCATTTTTCTTGATGAATTACCTTCTTTTACAATTTTACCAACTGCTTCAATATAATCTCCTGCATAAACTGGTGCTAAAAACTCCACGTTTTCATAAGCTCTGAATAGTCCTTCATCTCCATCACGTCTAATCAATAACTCAGTTGCTACATCTCCAAACAAAGCTAGCATTCTTGCACCATCTACAAGATCTCCTCCATAATGAGCGTCATGAGCACTCATACGAAGTCTTATCATAGCTTCCATATAAACTCATCTCCTTATATTATATTAGTCGATTTATAATGATAGCAAATCGATTATTAACTACAATTATAAATATAATAAAAACGAGCACATAATCAGTGCTCGCATTATATCTAACTAAATAGAACATAAGATAAACCTCAGCACGATTACTTAATGCTAAAAAACGCTCTCCACGCATATCCTATGCATGACAGTAGTTAAAAATTGTTTTTAACTCCCAGAATAATTCTAAGTACCTAAAATTACTCTTCGGCGAAATAATAATTCACTTTAAGCAGTTGAAGGGTGTCTCTTCTTATCATCTTATAGCTACCCTTTATTTCGCTCCTCATCTTCTACTTATATATAAAAATTATATATTATTTTGTAATAGTATAACATAATATATAAAAAAATGCAATATGTTGTCTTTTTACCTTTTTCTCTATAAATTTTGATTTTTTAAGTTATATCTAGCAATTTTTCAAATTCATCTATTAAATTCTCAAATATATCCAATGCCTGCTCAATTGGTTTTGTTGTATCCATATCAACACCTACTTTTTTAAGCTGATTAATAGGAAAGTCATTTCCTCCGCTTTTAAGTAGCTCAATATATTTCTCTTGGGCACAGTCTTTTTTATTAATTAATTTTTTTGATAGAGCTGCTGCTGCTGAAAAACCTACAGCATATTTATAAAGATAAAACGATGTATACATATGTGGTATTCTGCTCCAATCCAAAGAAATATACTCATCTGTTACAACATCTTTTCCATAGTAAAATTTATTTAGTTCGGAGTATATTTTACTGTAGTCATCTGCTGTAACTATTTTACCCTTTTCTATTTTTTCATAACATAATTTTTCAAATTCTGCTGACATAGTTTGTCTAAAAACAGCAATCCTGAATTGTTCTAAAAAGTGATTAATATATTGTAATTTTTCTGCTTTAGTTCTAGAATTATTTATAAGATACATTGCATATAACTGCTCATTTAGTATTGCTACAACTTCAGCCGTAAAAATTGAAAACATTGAATTTGCATAGGGCTGATTCTTAAATGAATAATAATAATGCATAGCATGTCCCATTTCATGAATCCATGTAGATGCAGATAAAACAGTTTCATCATAATTAACAGATACATATGGCTGTGAATTATATGTTGCAGTTGAATATGGGTAAAAACATTTGCCATCATTTTTTAAAGCGTCAATCCAGCCTTTTTCATAACTATTTTTTAAATCTTTAACATACTCTTCACCTAAAGATTTTAATACTGTTAATGCCAGTTCTTTAAGATCCTTATACTTAATCTTAATATTATTCTGTTTTACAAAAGGAACTTGAATATCATACATATATAATTTATCATAGCCAAGACATTTTTTTCTTAGACTTAAATATTTATGAAATATATTAATCCTGCCTTTAACTGCATTTATAAGACTGTTATATGTATTTATACTTATGTTTTCTTCAAATAAAGATGCTTCTAAAGCACTGTTATAATTTCTAGCTTTAGCAATTGCAGATGTAGCTTGCATTGATGAAAAAAGTGTTGTACCAAAAATCTGTTTTTGTTCTGCATATGTATTATATAAACTTTCATATGCAGTCTTTCTAACTTCTCTATTATTATTAAACATTAATGTTTGATAAGCAATATTGTTAATTTGTATATAGTTTCCATCATTATCTTTTATAGACGGAAACTTCATTTGCATATTAGTAACTATATCAAAAATTTTTTCAGGCATTATTGCTAGTGTTTTTGTGCCTGATAAAATTTCTTCTTCTTTATCAGTTAATGTATGAGGTTTTTTTCTGAGTATATTATTTATGAATATTTTAAACGATTCTAATCTTTTCTCTTTTAAAATATATTTGTCTATAATTGTTTTATCCATTGACAATAATTTTGTTTGTAAGGTAGATGCAACACTATCAAGTTTAATTTCTAAATTTGATACTTGATCATTCATGTTTTGATGAATGCTAATATTCATATCTTCTTGAAATTTTAACTTAGCATACCATTTTATATCATCAAAATTCCTTTTCGTACTGCTCACTATTTCAAGTGCATAAACAAAGCTATCTATATTTTTATCCATTCTACTTATAGCTTGTTTGATTTCTGAAATTTCTGATGTTACATTTAAAAAGGCTTTTTTCCAAGTATCATAATCTTTAAAGATTTTTGATAAATCCCATTTGTATTCAGCAGGCACTTGATTGCGTTTCACTGCATTATTGCTCATTTTATACCCTCTCCTTTGTAGTTTAGCTGATATTAATTACATTTTTTACATATTCATATAAAAATATTATATTATACATATTCTAATGTCAATTTACTGTAATGTATTTAAACTAAATATATGTATCAAAATATTTCACTAAAGTAAAAAAAAGAATTAAATCATAATTATGCATATTTATATAACAGAATATCTTCAATTTTTAATAAATAAATATATTTATATGAAAATACATAATGCATATATATTAATTTAAAAATTTTAGATACAAAAAAAGATAGATATGTTTTTTATCTATCTCTCATATTAAATTTATTTTATCAAATTATTTTCTTTTAAGAAATTTTGTGCGACATCTTCTGGCTCCATACCATCAATATCAACTTTCATATTTAACTCTCTTATTTTATCTTCAGATAAAAGTTTAGATATTTTATTCATTTGTTCTTCAATTTCAGGATGAATTTCTAGTGTTTCTTCTCTTATAACAAGTGCTGGATTGTAAACAGGGAAAAACTGCTTGTCATCTTCTAATGAAATGAAATCGAGTGCTTGAATTCTTCCATCAGTATTAAATCCCATAGCTACATCTACTTTATCATTATGCAGTGCTTGATATGTTAATCCAATTGTCATAGATACCATAAGATCATCGTCAAATTCAAAATCATACGCTTTTTGCAATCCTTTTATCCCATCTTCTCTTTCTATAAAATCTATACTAGCTCCTAATCTAACATCATTACCATCGTTAATATACTTTGCTAAGTCACTTATAGTTTTTATATTGTTTTTTTGCGCAAATTCTCTTCTTAACATTAATGTATATGTATTATTTGCTGCTGCTGGCTCTAGCCATTCTAAATTGTTATTTTCTTTGTCCCATTTTTTTACTTTTTCATAACATTTAGTAGGGTCTGTTTCTATCTCCTCTCCCATGACTAATACTAATGCAGTACCAGTATATTCCCAGTACATGTCTACTTCTCCTGAATAAAGAGCAGGTCTAATTGCAGGTGTTTCTCCTAAACCTATTTGATCTTCTACATTATATCCTAATGATTCAAGATATTGTAATGTTATGTTACCTAAAATAAGTGGTTCTGTATAAGTTTTTGATGTTACAGTTATTGTAGGTTCGCCCTCATTTTTACTACAGCCAGTAAAAGTAATGATTAATGTTATTATTAATAAAATGCTTATTATTTTTTTCATTATTACCTCCTATGTTTGTTTATAATTTCTAGTTAATTTAATATTTAATATTCTAAAGAATTGGTCAAATATAATAGCCATGACAGCACAAAGCAAAGCACCTACTAGAGTGTATTTAGGTAAGAAATGTGTTATTCCTAGGAAAATCATCCTTCCTAACCCTCCTGCACCAATAAGTTCTGCTATAGCAGCAGTACCAACTATTAAGACTGATGAAGTCTGTATCCCAGCTATAATTATAGGCAGTGCTAAAGGAAGTTCTATTTTATAAAGGACTTGTTTATCTGACATTCCTACTCCTTTAGCAGCTTCTATAACTTCATAGTTTATGTTGTTTATACCTGCAACAGTATTTTGGGCAATTGGTAAAAGTCCGTATAGCGTCAATGCAACTATGCTCGGAACAATACCGATTCCTAATATATTAAGAAAAATGGCAACTATAGCGAGACTTGGTACTCCTTGTGCTGTATTTAATACTGCTATTACTTTAGATGAATATTTTTTAAAACTTTTTCTCGTAAGTAGTACTCCTGTTGGAACTGCAATCAATATAGCTATATTTAAAGATATTAAAACTAACTTTAAATGCTGTAATATATGTTCTGGTGCCTCTTTAGTTAAAATATCAAATATACTTATCGTTTCCATTAACATCCCTCCTGATTTATATATTCATTTGAGTTGTGTAATCCTGGAGATATTAGTTTCTTTTGAATGAAAGCCATAATCATATCTACTAATATAGCCATTAAAGCTACCAATATGCCTCCAACTAATACCATATCAGTATGAGTACGTGTAATTCCTTGGGAAATTAAACGTCCTAAGTTTCTTTCTCCGATATATACTGCTAAAGTAGCTACCCCTACCATCATAACTAATGCCACTCTCACTCCTGCAAATATTACGGGTAGTGCCAAAGGCAGTTGTACTTTTAATAAAACATTTTTCTTATTCATTCCCATTCCAGATGCAGCTTCTAGTATGCTTTTATCTACTTCATTTAATGCTACATAAACATTTCTTACTATAGGAAGCATAGCATACAAAACTAATGCAGTAACAGCGCTTTTTCTTGACAGCCCAAAAAAAGGTATTGTCACCAAAATTCCATACATTGATATACTAGGAATTGACATGATTATACTTCCAACTCCGATAACTCCATTTGCTAATTTATTGTTATTACGAATGACTACGCCAACTGTAAACCATATTATTACTGCAAGAACAATTGCTATAGATATCAAAATAAAATGCTCATAAGTTAGCTCAGTTATTTTATTAATGTTATTTATAAAATATTTAATAGTTGACATTATCCCACAACCTTGTCCACTATATTGTTTGTTTCATATTCTTCACTTATATATGATTTAATCATATTGAAATTCACAATACCTTTATATACTCCATTTTCACTTATAACAGGTATATTAAAAACATCAAACTGAAGCATACTAACCATAGCATTTTTTAATGATGAGTCTTCATCAATAGTTGATACATATCTTTTTATGTATTTGTCCCATTTTTCTAAAGACCTTCGTTCAACAATTTTTCTAAGTTTTATATATCCTACAAGCTTTTCTTCATCATCCAAAACTACTACATGATCTTGTCCTTTAAGTGCAAGTTTCTTCAATACATCGGAATCTGTATCAATACTTATTTTAGGAAGAGATGTATCTAAAATTGTATCCACTTTTAATAAATTTAAAACTTTTAATGCTCTATCAGATCCTACGAATTCTTCGACAAACTCATTTTTAGGAGAGAATAATATATTTTCAGGAGTATCATATTGTACAAGTTTTCCATCACACATTATTGCTATTTTGTCACCCATTTTAATGGCTTCATCAATATCATGAGTTACAAAACAAATAGTCTTTTTCATTTTTTTCTGTATTTTTAAAAATTCATTTTGAAGCTGATTCCTCGTAATAGGATCAACTGCTCCAAAAGGTTCATCCATAAGCATTACAGGTGGATTAGCTGCCATTGCTCTAGCTACACCTACACGTTGTTTTTGACCTCCTGAAAGCTGATTTGGATATTTTTTTGCGTACTCTTGTGGACTTAATCCTACAATTTTTAGCAGTTCATTTGCCCTATTCCTAATTTTTTCTTCTTTCCAACCTAGTAACTTAGGTACTGTTGCTACATTTTCATATACTGTATAATGTGGAAATAGTCCTATCTTTTGAATAACATACCCTATTTTCAGCCTTAATTCATTAGGATTTTGTTCCATTACATTTTTATCATTCACATAAATGTTTCCGTCACTTGGTTCTATTATTCTATTTATCATTTTCAAAGTAGTTGTCTTTCCGCATCCGGAAGGACCTACCATTACACATATTTTGCCTTCTTCCACATGAAGGTTTAAATTTGAAACAGCTGCTCCTTCTTTTTTCTTATAATACTTACTTACATTTTTTAATCTTATCAATAAATTACCTCCAATCAATAAATATCTAACAACTTTATATTTTTAATAAGTTGTTTCTTTAAATATAATAGCATATTATCATTTATTTGTCAAAAAACACAAAAAAAGTTACATAAATTTACATGTAACTTTTTCTTTAATGCTATTATAAAATATCACTAATTTATCTTATATTTCACTATTATTAAATTTTAATATTCTTTCTTTTGTATCTTCTTCACCTATGTAGTATACTAAATCACCATTTAACAATTTAATGTTTTGTCCCGGTGAAGTAAGCAGCTGGTTATTACGCATTACAGCAACAATAGTAGCCCCTGTCTTTTCCCAAAAGAACATATTTTCAGCACTATTATTTAAAAGGGGTGAACTCTTTTCTATAGGAAAAAACTCAATCAATAAATTTATTAAGTTTTTTTCAGGATATGCTAAAGTTTCAATTTCAGCTAATGATTCAAGAATATCATTATCAATTTTTTGTCTCTCTTCAAATTTTTTTTTAATATTATTTTTTAAATCTAAAAGATTTTTTTTAACTTTATATTTCTGTATAAATATTTCAGCATTCTCTTTAGACTCTACTATAATTCCTGATTTATCAACAATTCTTACTATATTCATATCACTTAATAATATCATAGCTTTTCGAATTGTTTCAGGAGATACATTATAACGGCTAGCTAATACAGAACGTCCCCTTAATTTTTCATTTTCTTTTATATCACCTTTATGTATTTTATCTGCTATGTCATATGCAATAAAAAGAAACTTTGCATTCCCACTTTTCTTCAATTTGCCACCTCATAGAATATATTATGCTATTATCTATATCATGTATTTTAACATATAATTTTATAATTTCAATATATACTTACTTTTTTATTATTTTTTACATACACATCTCGTTTATTATATTGCTTTACATCAGTAAAGACTCCTCAATTTTTAATTTTAAATTCTGAATTTCACTATTTCATTAATTTTGCATTCTGAATTTCCCTACATGCCTGCACTACATGTTTTGCTAAAACAGATGTAGTAACTGATCCTACTCCTCTTGGCACTGGTGTTATCATACTTGCTATATCCATACAGTTTTCTGTATCAACATCTCCGCACATTTTACCATTTTCATCAACATTTATTCCTACATCTATAACTACAGCATCCTCTTTAATATATGATGAATTAACCATTTTAGCTCTTCCAATTGCTGCAACAAGAATATCTGCTGTTGATGCTATTTCTGGAAGACTTTTTGTTCTTGAATGGCATATTGTTACAGTTGCGTTCTCTTTTAGTAACAACATTGAAACAGGCTTACCTACGACCATTGATCTACCTAAAACTACTGCATGCTTTCCATTTATGTCTATATTATAATATTTGAGCGTTTCCATTACTGCTTTAGGAGTTGCAGGCGGAAATCCGCTTTCATCTCCTTCTGTAACTTTTGCAACATTAATTGGGGAAAAACAGTCTACATCTTTCTCAGGTGCTATCACATGTTTAATTACTTCTTCTTCGAGCTGCTTCGGCAGCGGTCTAAATATCAATATACCGTGTACCGTATTATCTTCGTTTACCTTTTTCAATTGTTTTATAAAATTTTCTTGAGTTATGTCTAGTGGAAGTTCTGTTACTTCTGTTAATATTCCACATTTTTCCATACGTTTAAGTGCTCCTCTTTCATATGCAAGATCACTTTCATTTTGTCCTACTCTTATTATTTGCAATTTAGGATAGATATTTTTAGTTTTTAGTGTGTCTACCTCTTTTATTAATTCTTCTGTAATTGAATCTGCTACAGGTTTTCCTTTTATTATAATGCCCATTTTTTCCTCCTTGTTCCAATCTTCTTACTTGATTTAATATATATGTACATATAGTTTAAATTTAATTATATAAATTCTATCTTTTATCATCATATCATTTTGGTAAGTGAATTTGAAGTTAGAATTTTGAACATAGTGAGTCAAAGCAGATTAAAACTATTTAATATAATCTATCTTTCAATATATATAAAAGAAATCCGCTCATCGAGCGAATTTCTATATTTATATATTTTCGTTTTACGTTAGTAAAATTTCCTTAACTTTTATCTTTTATCTTTATTGTTTAAAGTACTCTTGCTTCTCCTCTGTAAACCAAACCTCTGTTTCCATTTACAGTAAGAACTTCACCATCTTTTATAATTTTAGTACAGTCTTCAGCTCCAACTACTACTTCTTTACCAAGATTCATTGCAACTATTAACGAATGTGATGTAAGTCCTCCTACTTCTGCTATAATTGCTGAAGCCTTCTCCATGTATTTAACAACATCTTTGTCTGTTGCTGGCATGACAAGGATATCTCCTTCATTAAATTTATCTCTAATATCTTCTACAGTTCTACCTACACATGCTTTTCCAATTACTGTTTCTTTTCCAGCTCCAACTTTTTTATAAAGTAACTCACTTACTATATGCACTTTTATTAGGTTTGTACTACCAGCTACTCCAACTGGCACACCTGCAGTTACTACAACTAAATCGCCATTTTTTATGTATTTTTTTTCTAAAGCTTTTTTTACAGATATATCTATGATTTCATCTGTTAACTTAACTTTTTCTGTAACCACTGGATATACGCCCCAATATAATACCATTCTTCTCATGATTCGTTCTGTATTAGTTGTCGCAATTATAGGAGCTTTAGGTCTAAATTTAGAAACTTCACCTGCTGTATATCCAGAAGATGTAGCTGTTATTATAGCACTTGCTTTAAGGTCTAAAGCTGTTCTACAGGTTGATAAACTTATAGCATTTGTTATAGTGTTATTACTCCCTACATATTTATTTTGTAGTATTTCTTCATAATTTAATGAATTCTCTATTTTTAATGCTATATCATTCATTGTTTTTACTGCTTCTTCTGGATAACTTCCTGCTGCTGTTTCTCCTGAAAGCATTATAGCGTCAGAACCTTCAAATATAGCAGTTGCTACATCAGATACTTCAGCTCTGGTAGGTCTAGGATTGCGTATCATAGAATCAAGCATTTGAGTAGCTGTAATTACTGGTTTTCCTGCATTATTACATTTATAGATTAATTCTTTTTGTACAAGAGGAACTTCCTCAGCAGGTATTTCTACTCCTAAATCTCCTCTCGCTACCATAATTCCATCGGACACTTCTATAATACCATCAATATTTTCTACGCCTTCTCTATTTTCTATTTTTGATATTATTTGTATATGCTCTGCATTATTTTCTTCTAATACTTTTCTAATTGAAATAACATCTTCTGACTTTCTTATAAATGATGCTGCAATAAAGTCTATATCCATTTCTATACCAAATAGTATATCATTTATATCTTTTTCTGTAAGTGCAGGTAATTGAATTTTAACATTAGGTACATTTACACCCTTCTTGTTCTTAATAGTTCCTGCATTTTTTACTATGCATTTTAAGTCAGTATCATTAATTATTTCTACTACTTTTAACTCTATTAATCCATCATCTATTAGTACTGTATCACCTTCTTTTACATCCTTAGCAAAATCATCATAAGTTACACTTCCTATTTTACTATTTCCTATTACGTCTCTAGAAGTAATTGTAAAAGTTTGGTCTTCGACTAATTCTGCTGAACCGTTTTCAAAATCTCTTGTTCTTATTTCTGGTCCTTTTGTATCAAGCATAATGGCTATAGGCAAATCTAAATCTTTCCTTACTTTTTTTATAGTTTCTATTCTCACTTTATGTTCTTTATGATTACCATGAGAAAAGTTTAATCTTGCCACATTTAAACCATTCAACACTAAACGTTTAAATACATCTTCTTTTTCCGAAGCTGGACCTATTGTACATACTATTTTTGTTTTTCTCATTATTATTCCCTTCCTTTAATCTATTTATTAGTTAAACCAAGTTATATTTTTTGAACGAATAACGATTAATGAGTAACTAGTAACAATGATGACTTACTCACACTTCGTAAGTCTTACATAACTTTTATCTTTTAACTTTTAATTGATTCTATATTGACAGTATTTTTGTCAATTCATATGACTCTTTATCAAATTCTTTTTCAGTCAGCAAAGCTTCTTCTATATCCATATCAAATATACTTCCTCCCCTTATTCCTATAACTCTGCTTGACTTTCCACTCATCAAAACTTCTACTGCTTTCGCACCCATTTTGCTTCCTAATATTCTATCATACGCAGTAGGTGTTCCTCCCCTTTGAATATATCCTAAAACTGAATATTTTGTAGTTATACCAGTTATATTCTCTATTTGCTCACTTAATTCTTTTGCATTTCCTGCTCCTTCTGCAAGTATAACAATGCTATGCCTCTTACCTCTTGCTCTTCCCTGCATTATTTTTTCACATATTTCCTGCATATCGAATTGCTCTTCTGGGACAACAACAAGTTCAGCTCCTCCGGCTAATCCAGAATAAAGAGCTATATCTCCACAATTTCTACCCATCACTTCAATAACATTAGTTCTTCCATGTGATGATGAAGTATCTCTAATTTTTCCTACTGATTCAAGTACTGTATTAAGTGCTGTATAAAAACCAAGTGTATACTCAGTATAAGGAAGGTCATTATCTATTGTGCCCGGTATACCCACAGCTGATATTCCTGCTCTGCTAAGCTGTTGAGCACCTCTAAATGAACCATCTCCACCTATAACTATTATGCCCTCAATCCCTCTATACTTTATATTATTTAGTGCTTTTTTAAATCCTTCATCATCCTTAAACTCTTCACATCTTGCAGTACCTAAGATTGTACCACCTCTATGAATTATATCTGCAACCGATGATAAAGTCATATCTTCCATGGTATTTTCTATTAATCCTTTATATCCTGCTTTTATACCAATAATATTTAAATTATGATAAATGCCATATCTAACTACAGCTCTTACAGCAGCATTCATTCCCGGTGCATCGCCACCACTTGTTAACACTCCTATTGTTCGCATTGTATTCACTTCCTTGGTCTTATTTTGTCCCAGTATTCGTTTTTGTGTCCCTATTTTTAAAATTATAACATCTTTTATTTGCAATGTCCACTGTGTAAAATCATTTTAACAATGATTTTACAATTAATAATTGATAGTTGATAATTGATATTTAATGGTAGAATTTTTTATTTTATTGTATATATTTAATTATTACATTTTCTCTACCTAATAATTCTTCTAATTCACTTATTAAAAATTTATCTTCTGAATTTACCCAATTACATTTTTGTATTTTAATTAATCCTTTACTATTTTCGTTATATACTATTACAGGATCATTGCCTTGGCTAATATTTAAAGTATCTACAAGAATTGTCCTGATTTTTTTGTAATGATATGAATCTTTAACTTTTAGAAACAATTTTCTTTCAGGTTTTTCTATTTTTTCTTGAATTAATTTTTCCTCATTTATTTTAACCAAAGGTTTTATTTTATTACATATTAGCTTTGGATTTTCTTCTTCGTTAATATTAATATTACCTTCAATTAACACTAAGCTGTCTTCAAATACATAATTAGAGTATGTATCAAGTGTTCGAGGAAATACAATTACTTCAATTGTTCCATATAAATCTTCTAAAGTAATAAATGCCATCATATTATTGTTTTTTGTTATTTTGTTTTGTTTTTTTATTATTATTCCACCAACTATAACCTTACTTCCATCTTTTATCTTGATATTAGGTTCTGAATTTTCGTTATTTTCTTTTAATTCATTTAATTCACTACAATTTGTAGTTGTCAGCTTGTTCAACTCTTGTTCGTATTCTGATAATGGGTGACCGCTTATATATACTCCCATCATGTCTTTTTCCATTGCTAATAACATTTTTTCATTAAACTCATTAATGTCCGGTAATTTTTCTTCTATTGTTATAGCATTCTTACCCATAGAAGAATCAAAAAGTGATACCTGTCCATCAATATTTTTCTTTCTTTGATTATTTATACTGTCTACAGTTTTTTCATATACTGCCATTAATTGCGATCTTCTTACATTCATAGAATCAAATGCTCCGCATTTTATTAATGATTCAATTTGTCTTTTATTTAATACCATTGAATCAACTTTCTGGCAGAAATCTATGAAGCTAACAAATTTACCTTTTTCTTGCCTAGTTTTAACAATATTTATTATTGCATTTGTTCCGACATTTTTTACAGCTGCTAATCCAAATCTTATTTTTCCATCTTTTACTGTAAATTTTGATTCACTTTCATTAATGTCAGGAGGTAGTATTTCAATTCCTAATCTCTTGCATTCTCTAATATATAATGACACAGAATTTGTGTTTCCCATTATACTTGAAATTAGTGCAGCCATAAACTCTACAGGATAATAATGTTTAAGCCATGCCGTTTCATATGCTAAAGCAGCATATGCTGTTGAGTGTGCTTTTGGAAAGGCATATTTAGCAAAATCAATCATCAAATCATATATTTCATTTGCTGTTTTTTCATCTACACCTTTTTTTATCGCACCCGGTATTGCTTCATTTCCGTCCTCATCTTTGCTACCATAAATAAAATGCTGCCTTTCTTCTTGCATTACTTTCATTTTCTTTTTTCCCATGGCTCGTCTTAACAAATCAGAACGTCCCATAGTAAAACCGCCAATATCTCTTACTATTTGCATAACTTGCTCTTGATAAACCATACATCCATAAGTTACATTTAATATAGGCTCTAGTTTAGGATGAAGGTATTCTACATTTTCTGGATTAATTCTATTTTTTATATATGTTGGTATTTGGCCCATAGGTCCCGGTCTAAATAATGCATTTGCTGCAACTATATTTTCAAATTGTGTAGGTTTTAACTCTTTTAGAAACACTCTCATTCCTGAACTCTCAAATTGGAATATCCCTAATGTTTCTGCTTTTGCAAACATTTTATACACTTCTTTGTCATCATATTCACAATCATCAAAGTTTATCACCTTGTTATGATTTTTCTTAATCAAATCTATTGCATCTCTAATTACTGTTAAAGTTCTAAGACCTAAAAAATCCATCTTTAACAAGCCTAATTCTTCTAGCTCTATCATATTAAACTGAGTAGTTATTACATCTTTACTTCTAGAAAGAGGAACATACTCTGTTACTGGTTCTTTTGATATGAGCACTCCTGCTGCATGTGTTGAAGTATGTCTCGGAAGTCCTTCAACTTTTCTAGCAGCATCTATTAATTCTCTAACTTTATCATCTGTCTCGTATAACTCTTTAAATTCTTTGTTTATTTCCAAGGCTTTTTCTATAGTCATACCAATACTCATTGGTATCTGCTTTGCAATATAGTCAACTTCACCATAAGTCATGTTTAATGCTCTTCCAACATCTCTTATAGAACCTCTTGCAGCCATAGTACCAAATGTAATAATTTGTGCAACTTTTTCTTCTCCATACTTTCTTATTACATAATCAATAACTTCTTCTCTTCGTTCATAGCAAAAATCTATATCTATATCAGGCATACTTACTCTTTCAGGGTTTAGAAATCTTTCAAATATTAGATTATATTTTAATGGATCTATATTAGTAATTTTAAGTGTATATGCAACTAAACTACCTGCTGCTGATCCTCTGCCCGGTCCTACCATTATGTTATTATCTTTAGAATATTTTATGAAATCCCATACTATTAAAAAATAATCAACATAACCCATTTGCTCAATTACTCCAAGCTCATAGTCTAATCTATCTTGAATTTCTTGTGTAATATTTTTATATCTACTAATTAATCCCTTTTGACACAATTCTCTTAAATACTTCTGCTTTGTATACCCTGTAGGTACTTTAAACTCAGGTAAATGAACTGTATCAAAATCAAGCTCTACATTGCATCTCTCTGCAATTTTAACAGTATTCTCTAAAGATTCTTTTGGAAATAATTTAACCATTTCTTCATATGATTTTAAATAAAATTCGTTAGATGGGAATCTCATTCTATCTTCATCTATAGTTTTTTGAGTTTGTACACAAAGCAGTATATCATGAAATTTTGCATCTTCCCTATTTATATAATGTATATCGTTTGTCGCAACAAGAGAAATTTCTAATTCTTTACTCATTTTTACTAGGCCTTTATTGATTACCTTTTGTTCTTCCATACCATGATCTTGTAATTCTAGAAAAAAGTTATTCTCGCCAAATATTTCTTTGTATATCAGTGCTTTTTGGACAGCTTTACTATAGCTTGTATTAAGTAAATGATATTGAACTTCACCTGCTAAACATGCGCTCAACGCAATTATACCTCTGCTGTATTTTCTTAAAATATCATAATCTATCCTAGGTTTATAATAAAATCCATTTACAAAACCTTCAGATACTATTTTCAGTAAATTTTTAAAACCCTCTTGATTTTCAGCAAGAAGTACAAGATGATATTGATTTTTATCTTTTTGAGGATCTTTATCTGTACACTTTCTTTCAGATACATATACTTCACAACCAATAATTGGCTTAATACCAGCTTTTTTTGCTTGCTTGTAAAATTCAACTATACCATACATAACACCATGATCTGTTATTGCGATGCTTTCCATATTTAATTCTTTAACTTTTTTAATAAGTTCACTAATTCTTGCTGCTCCATCTAAAAGGCTGTATTCTGTATGCACATGTAAATGAGTAAATTTATTCATCCTCTTATGTCACCACCAAATCTAAAAATTAATAAAATACTGTAAATTTTATATAAACTATAATTTATATTTATTTTATCATTTTGAATTGAAATTGTAAATTATATGACAATAATTTAAAGTTAACTGATTGTTGAAATTCTAATATTTCCAATTTTTATATAAACTATTTTAGTATATTTTTAATTAATTTGAAAAAAATAAGAATTGAGAAATTATAAAGAAAGAGTGATTGTATTTTATGAATAATCAAAATGAAAGTCTAAATTGGGAAAAATGGAAAAAGGTTTTAGGAACTGCTCTAGATAAAAGTAGAAATGTTGGCTTGTCCGATAAGATAATAGAATCTTCTGTAAAGAAAATTGGTGATTTTATAGCAATGGCAGCAGAACCTGAAAATGAATCAGAAAAATTATTATTAAATTTATGGAAAACTGCAACTAAGGAAGAAAAAAAAGTTATTGCAAGGTTATTAATAAAAATGATAGACGGAAGTAATGAAAGTTAGTATTTTATTACTTTCTTTTCTATCCATAGTGCTATAAAATACATTATTCCAGCTGTTATTGCTAAAATAAATACACTAGTCATGACAAGGTCTAGTTTAAAAACTTGACCTCCATAAACAATAAGATATCCTATTCCTGCTTTTGATACAAGAAATTCACCTACTATGACACCAACCCATGAAAGTCCTATATTAACTTTCATAGCACTAATCATTATAGGTATATTAGCAGGAATAATTACTTTTTGCAGTATCTGTAATTTTGTAGCACCAAATGTTTTTAATAATATTATTTTATCTTCTTCCACATTTTTAAAACCTGTGTATACTGTCATTATTGTTATTACAACAGATACAGCAGCTGCTGTAACTACAATACCTGAAAATCCTGCTCCAGCCCACAGTATAATTACAGGTGCAAGTGCTGTTTTTGGGAGACTGTTTAATATTATTAAATATGGCTCCATAATTTTAGCAGCTCTCTCAGACATCCACAAAAGTATTGCTGTTATTATACCTATTGTAGTACCTAATAAAAAACCTACTATTGTTTCTTGTGTGGATACCCATAAATGTTTAAATATCATGCCATTTTCAGATAATTTTAATAATAAATCAAAAATCTGTTTTGGGCTGCTTGTTAAAAATGTATCTATAATTTTTAAATTTGCAGCTAATTGCCATACTCCAAAAAAGACTAATAGCAGTATTACTTGAGAAATTTTTATAACTCTCTTTTCTTTTTTAATTCCTTCTAAAAACATTTTATGTTCTTCCGACATTCCTTTGTCACTCAACAACATCCATCTCCTCCCATATGTTTTTAAAATATTCTCCAAATTCACTGCTTTGTCTGCATTTCATAGGTGTTCTATTAGTCTCCATTGTATTAAAAACTATATTAAATTCTTTTTTTATTCTAGCAGGTCTTTCAGTAAGAACTAGCACTCTATCTGAAATACTAACTGCTTCAGGTATATCATGTGTAACCAAAATTGTAGTTATTTTTCTTTCTCTTAAGATTGTTCCCACCTCATTGCCAACTGTTAGTCTAGTTTGATAATCTAGTGCAGAAAAAGGTTCATCTAGCAGTAATATTTCAGGTTCTACTGCTAATGTACGAATTAAAGCAACCCTCTGCCTCATGCCTCCTGAAAGCTGTGATGGATAGTGATTTTTAAAGCTACCAAGACCATAATTTTCAAGCATTTCTTCTATTTTTTGTATATTATTCTGTGTTAATTTATCCTGCACTTCTAATCCGATGACAGCATTTTTAAATATTGTTCTCCATTCATAAAGCTGATCTTTCTGAAACATAAATCCAATATTTTTATTCTTTATATTCAATATTCCTCCTGAAGGTTTTACCAATCCAGCAATTATAGATAATATTGTTGATTTACCACATCCGCTTGGCCCAACGATAGCTAATATCTCACCTTCATATACTTTAAAGGAAATATCGTCTATTGCCATAGTTTCATTTTGTATAGTATGAAATTTTTTACTTATATTTTTTAATTCAACAGATATATCCCTCAAAAAATACTCTCCCCAATATAATAATTTATAGTTGATAGTTGATAGTTAATGGTATAAATTTTTTTATAAAATTTATTTAATAAATATTATTTTGTTTTTTCCTCGTTTTAAATTACTTTACGTAAGTAAAGTTTCCATGTTACTCGTTTCTTATTTCTCATCCCTCGTTTTAATTTACTTTACGTCAGTAAAGTTTCCATTAATTCTCCATTCTCATTTCTCATTTCTCAATTCATTATTGCTTTCTCGTTCCTCGTTTTAAATTTCTGCATATAATATATTATTCAAAGTGTCTTTCAAGGTTAATATAAAAAGTATGTATAATTCGAATTCTTTTGTTAAAAATATTTTTGGAGGTGTTTATATGAGAGATATAGAACCGTATTCAAATTTTGACAAACAATTTTTTAAAGATTTTTTTAGCAGTGATTTTTTTCCTACCTTAAGTAATTTTAAAAGCATATCTATGAAGACTGACGTCAAAGAAAATGAGAGAGAGTATATTCTAACAGCTGAAATGCCTGGATTTGACAAATCAGAAATAGACATAGAGGTAAACAATGATGTACTTACCATCAAAGGAAAACGTGATGAACATTATAGTGAGGAAAGAGAAGGTTATTTACGAAAAGAAAGAAATTACGGCTCTTTTAAAAGATCTTTTAGATTGGATAACATAAAAGATGACAATATTACAGCATCCTACGAAAATGGTATTTTGAAACTTATTCTTCCTAAAACTAATATGACTACTAAACATTATAAAAAAATTGATATTAATTAAAAGTGAGAACAAAAAAGCCATTCATCTTGTTGACTTTGTCAACAAGATGAATGGTAAAATAAGTCTCACTTTTTATTTATTATCTTTAAAATTTCATTTGCTTTTTTTAAATCCATATAAGATAAGTTGTTTGCTATTAAAAATAATTCCTGCAGTGCTTCTTTTTTTCGATTATAATAACTTTCATCATCTTCTTTTATCACTCGATTGGTTTTGTAATAATCTTTATAATTTCTAATATTTGTCAAACTAAATAAGTAATCTACAGATACATCAAAATATTCTGCCATTTTTATAAATAATTTTTCATCACTTGGAAATCTTGTTCCATTTTCATAATTACTAACTGATTGTCTGCTAATGTTTAATATTTTTGCTAGTTCTGACTGCTGTATACCTTTTTCTTCTCTAAGCTGTTTTAATCTACTTGCAAAGCTCATCTTACCACCTCATGTAATCCTACCATAAATTTAAATTTTTAGATTTTTTTGCTTCAAAATGTAGAAATTTATGCTATAATGTAAATGAATGTTAAGGGGGGCATATAAATGTACAATTATATTAGAGAAAAATTATACAAGGATTTAGAAAATATAACAGACAGAAAAATTTTATTGACAAATGAATTACTTAAGACTGCACTTGAAGACATGGGTAGACATTTTGTTTACAACTCATTTATTTTCGGTAAAGATGTTTCTTTTAATCAATTTTACAATACTTTATTTAGTTATTTAAAAATGTATTTAAAATTAGATTAATATTTTAATAACTTCGTGGTAATAATATTTACGAGGTGTCAAATAATGAAAAAAACCGATAAAAATAAATTTAAAAAAATCAAAGAGAAACGTGAAGGTAATGTATATATACCTCCTGAAATTGAAGTTACCGAAGAAAAAAAAGATGTTGATGACAACGAAAAATAACTTGATATATTTTTATAACTTTTAATAAGTTAAAAAAATCAGAGCTAAATGCTCTGATTGGAGCTATTATGCTAAAACTTCAAGTTTTTTTACCATGTCAACAATCAGAGCATATGCTCTGATTGTTGATTATTATTTATTATTTAATACCATCTTTAAATGAATTTATTACATCTTTATTTTCATCAATAGTATATATTCTTGCAGGATTTCCATCACCATCATAATCAGTGCCGCTAAACCATATAGCTATATCAAAATTATATTTTTCAATTTTTGCCATCATGTCACTAATCCATTCAGATTTATTGCCACCAAAACTACTGCACCCAAATTCTGTAATCATAAATCTATAATCAAAATATTCTCTGTATTCTTCCATCATTGGATCATAAATTTCTTCAAAAGTTCTCCACTTTTCATGTTTATAATATGTACCAGTATTATAACCTGTAACTCCTACAATGTCTACATATTCTTCACCGGGAAAATAATTTAAATAATGATTCCATTTAAATGCAGGAAAATCTCCCCAATTTGGATTCCATACCCATAAAATATTGTTTACTTCGTTTTCTTTAAATTTATTATGTATATATTTCCATACTTCTTTATATATTGATGTATCTGTTTGAGTGAACCAAGCACAATATGAACACCAGTCTCCATTCATTTCATTATTAAGTCTAAATAGAACAACATTTTCAATTTTTTTAATTTGTTCTGCGTATTCTTTTATTTTATCATCATATTTACCATCCAATAAATCATACATAATTATTGGATTAGTATTGTCTCCTAAAACTTGAAGTGTATATTCTACAACTCTATCCTTTAATTCAAATAAATGTGTGTTTGGTGAACTAATACCTATACTCTTATAATCCAACAAAACTTCAAACTTATATCCTATTTCATTTTCTAGATTTCTTAATGCCTCAAAATCACCTGCACATGCTAATGGATAAAATATACCCCATTTCATAGGTTTTTCGTCAGTAAATGTTTCGTTATAATATTTTCCTGATTGTGTTTGTATATCATGTGTTACTTTTGGTTTTAACTTGTCAAAATTAAGATCATCTATGCTTCCTTCTTTATTCTTAAGAAAACTAAGCCTATTAATAATATCCTTATAATTAATTGAATAAGCAGACCTAACCAACACAGTATAAACTTCATTTTTATTTTTTATATATTGAAGGCTTAAATAGTAATTTTTGTCATTTTCTATACCTGATAATTCTTTTCTTTCCCATCCTAATACATTTACTTTATAAAATAATCTATACACTGTTTTATTAACCTTAACATCAACATAATCATTATCTTTTATATTTTTATTTCCATAATTTAATAATGTTCTGCTATTATTTAAATTATCATTAAAGTCATCATAGAAAATTTCTATTTCAATATCATCATTCTTAAAAGTTGTTTTTACTCTTTCCATTGATAAATCGCATTTCAAACTGTCATCATATATATACGTGTAGCCAAAGCAGTCATTTTTATAAACATTCCCTTCCGGTTTAGCAAAGCTATGATCACTATAAATTTTATATGCTATACCTATTATTAAAATTATTACTGCTAAAAAAATTATTCTAATTACCTTGTTTGCTTTTTTCAAAATGTTATATTCCTTTCGCTTATTTTAACTGTCTATAATAAAAAATAGTAAAGTTTAACTTGTTCTTAAACTTTACTATATAATGTATACCATAAACTGATAATTAATACAACTTAAAATATAATTTTATATAAAAAAAGTAGCAACTGTTAACCCTACTAAAGCTCCTCCTATAATGTCTGATGGATAATGTACACCCATATATATTCTTGATATTGCTACTGATGATGCCAATAAATAGAATAGTATAGTGAAATTTGTATAATAAAATGACAAAACAAATGCATTTGAAAATGCTGCTGCAGTATGTGCAGAAGGAAACGACTTATCTTTCCATTCCTTACCCAAAAAATCTATTTTATCAATCGTCTCAAAAGGTCTATTTCTTGATATTAATCTTTTTAATAAATGTGAACTCGTAACTGATACTGTAATAGACATGAAAAGACTATATATAATCCTACTTTTGCTGAAAAATAATAGTATTATTAAAGAAATGTTAAAAATAAAGCCTCCGATGAGTGTAATTTTAGGCATAATAACATCTAAATACCTGTTTCTGATTTTTTTGTTCATTATACTTAAAACACTCATATCCATTTTGACAATATTCTGCATAAATTTTGCCATATCAAAATTCATTCCTTTCAATATAAAGCAATTTAATTGCTATATATTAATTTTAATATTTTGATTGGCAAAAGTAAATAATTTTTCATAAAAAAAAATAAGAATCAAGTTTTAAACTTGATTCTTAACCGAACAAACAAAATATATATAATAAATAGAGGGGGGAATTTTTTACAAATCTAATTATACAAGAAAAAACCAACTTGTAAATGCGTTTATTGTTAAGATTTTGTAATATTTTATCCGTAATTCATCTACAAAATTTTATGAATTGTTTTTACATTAGACATTTATTACTTTTTTATTACTTTAAGCGACAAATTATTAATAATATTTAACAATTACAGAAATGTGATTTTGTTCTTAAACAATAAAGCCTAACACAATCAATAATTGAGCTGATATGTAGGTTAACATGACAATAAAATTAATATATTTACCTCTATTAATATTTGCTCTATATAAATAACATGTATCTGATATTATAAACATAATTGTTCCTAAATAAGCAATTTTCATACCACTAATGCCGGCTGCAACTGCTGTATATGCTGATAAACTCATCACAGCAATAATTACTATATATACTATTGCTCCAATAATCTTTACTTTTTTCTCTTTTTCCAGCATTGTTGTAAATATAAGCTTATAAACAAAGAATGCATAAATAGCATATAATGCTATTACAATTATATAGGAAAACCTAAACTGCAGCTGATTACCTGTAATATCCAAAAAAGTTTTTATATAAAAAATATGTCCTATAGCAAATGCTCCAGCCCCTAAAAAAGAATATTTTTTTCTTGAACTCATTAAAAAATAATCTCCAAGAAACCCAAATATGAGTCCTATCAATAAATATTTGTTTAGTGCGTTTATATTCCATGATAGATATATAAGTATAATAGACGGTACTATTAATGGTTTTGTATCCTTTCTGCCTTTAATATCACTTTCTAAACTGTATGCTAAATGCATTATTGTCACTACACAAAATAAAATTATAGAAATATATTTCATTATATCACCTACCAAAACTTATCGTAATAATGTATTCAAATTCTTTTACTTCATTTACTATTTTGTTATATTTAAAATTTACTACATACCCCGACTTCATTCCTTCATATAATATATGAGTTAACCCTATACCAGCATCTATTTTATTCATATTTTTATATATTTTTTTAAGTAACCCTTTCTTAGGTTCTATATAATAGTTCCATTCTTCATCTTGAATAAAAACTCTCCAAGGCTGTGAATTCAAGCCTGATGGTGCCGCTTGTAAGGCCTTAGCTATAGAAATAAAATTTTTATCTATTTTTCCTTTAAAAATCTTATCTATCTTTTTTCTCTTCCTATCTTCAACTGGTACTAATTCTTTTGTTGGATATCCAAATGCTATTATCATAACTGGCTGCAATCCATCTTCAACTGAAACTAATTTTTTTATTTTCTTTTTATTATTAGCTATTGAACCTAGCCAACAAGTACCTATACCATATTCTGTAAGCTTTAAAACTATTTGTTCACCAATAAAGCCTATATTCTCAAGATATTGTTCTTTTTCTTCAGAAACAAATAAAAGATAATGAGGTGCTTTGACTTTACCGATAGGCAATTTAAATGCATTACTAAACTGACTTCCATTTTTTATAGGTATCACGTCATATCTTATATTTTGATTTAGAGGCTGTATATCTTTTGCTGCTTCATTAACTATATTAAAGTCTTCATCCGATAGCATCATGTCTTTATATTCTCTTACAGACCTTCTAATCTCAATTTCTTTAATCACTATATTCACCACCCTTCTTTTTTGTTGATGATAGATACTATCAAAACTAGTAATTAGTAACGAATAAATAGTAACATTATAAAAATTTTTAAATGAAAACTTATTTAAAAATAATATAAAAACTCTCAATGTTTCTAATTTCTAATTACTCGTTTTTATTTCTCAATTCAAAACATGTTCTTCATTTTGTCCTAGCTTATTTTTTATATAATACATAAGCATTATACTGAGTATTATTCCTTTTAAAATACTTGTTATACTTATACTCCACCACACTCCATTTAGCCCCAATATGTTTTCTTTAGAAAGCAGTAAAGCTAATGGGATTCTCGATGCATTAAAAATTATACCTATTATAGACGGAGGTATTGTCTTTCCTAATCCATAAAAAGATCCTTGGGTCACTATTTCTATACACATAAAAAATTGTGATATACCCAGTATTCTTAAATAATTTATTCCGTATGGCAAAGCTTCTTTTTCAGGTATAAAAATATTAAATATTGGTCCTGCCGCAAATATAAGCAACAATGTAGCTGCTATACCAACTATTGATATTATTTTTATAGAAGTATAATATCCTCTCTTAACTCTATCGTATTTATTAGCTCCATAATTCTGACCTGTAAATGCATTTAGAGCGCTAGAAAAACCATCTGATGTCATCCAAGAAATAGATTCAATTTGTGACCCAACTTTTTGTACAGCAATTGCTAAAGGTCCCCAATCAGCTATTATTCTAGCTATTATCATAGAGAAAAATGTAAACATAGCACTTTGCACAGCTGTAGGCATTCCTATTTTAACAATTTGTTTTAAACAATTGATTTCAGGTTTTTTTAGCAACTGAAAATTTGCAAATATGTAATCGTCTTTTACTGCATATAAAATATATAATAAAAAAACTATTCCTTGAGATAATACTGTAGCAATTGCTGCACCTTTCACACCTAATTCGGAAAAAGGTCCTATACCAAAAATAAGCATCGGATCTAAAATAATATTAAATATCAATCCTATAGTTGTAATTATAAAAGGTGTCTTACTGTTACCCGTTCCTGTAACTATACTTGTCATTGCTTGATTAGTAAAGGGAAATATATTACCCAATCCAACAATTGTTAAGTAAACTACTGCTTGATTAACAACATAAACATCATCTACATTAAAAAAATCTATAAGTTTATCTGCTTGAGTAACAATAATAAGACTATATAGAACAGCAAAGAAAAAGTTCATTTGCAGTGCATTTCTTGCATATTTTTTTGCTTCTTTATAATTTCCTCCACCTAACAGCTGTGAAACTTTCACTTGTGCACCTAATTTAGAAACAAGTATAAGTCCTACTGAAAGCCACATATAAAATCCTGCTGTGCCAACAGCTGCCACTGCATCACTGCTTATTCTTCCTATCCAAATCATATCTGTCATATTATACGCCATTTGTATAAAAGATGTTCCCATTATAGGTAAAGCAAGCTTTATCAAAGCTTCAGAAATATTTCCTTCAAGTAAATTAACTCTTTTAGTCATACAAACTCCTTACATATAGTAATAAAAAAATGAGTAATTAGAAACGAGTAACGAGTAACATGGAAAAAATTTTCTTTTAGAAAATTTAATTTATTAATAAATTGTTTTTGCGTATGCAAAATTACCACTAATTCTCCATTCTCGTTTCTATTTCCTCATTTCTCGTTCTTACCTGCTTTACGTTAGTAAAGCCTCTATTAATTATTATGAACAGTCTCCACCGACATCACCTTTTCTAACCATTGATATGTGTTCTATACCTGCTTCACTATATGGGTTTCCATATGTTTTGAAACCTATTTTTTCGTAAAACTCTTTTTTATTTAGCTGAGAATGCAGGTGTACTTCTTCTGCTCCTATATTGACTGCTTTTCTTATTAGCATTCTAACAATTAAATCTCCATATCTTTTTCCTCTAAATTCATCTAATACAGCTATTCTACCTATTTGATATTTACTGTCTTTAAATATTAATCTTCCTGTACCAACAGGTTCATTTTTTTCATAAACTACTACATTATATGATATTTGATCGTATTCATCTGTTATTAAATCTTTAGAAATTTTTTGTTCATCTATAAAAACTTTATTTCTTACTAATAAAACATCTTCAAAATCATTCATCCCTTTAAACCATTTTGTTGAAACCATATTGCTGCCTCCTAAATTATAATATTGTAAGTTAAAAAGTTATTAACTCATACTTTATTAATTTTGCTTACGTTAGTAAAACTTCCTTAACTTTTATCTTTTATCTTAATTTGTTATATCACTATTGTAATTAAAATTATCCAATATTTCAATTAATTTATGAATCTATAATACAATTATTTGTTAAAAATTTATCAAAATTAGTATTGAATGTTGATAAATTTTATGGTAAAGTAATAAAAAGTAAATCTAAGCTTAAGGATTTTTCTAAGAGTGAGGAAAGTTAATGTCTTTTAATTTTATATAATGATTTTATTGTTATATAATTTTAATTGAAATATTAAAGTATACATATTACCGTAAGTACACCCTTACTCACTTTAATAGTTAGTAAGGGTTTTTCTGTTTTATTAAAATTATAAGGAGTTTATTATGAACAACAGAATTGGAGTTATAGGAATAGTCATTGAAGATTTGACTCAAGTTTATAAAATAAATGATTTACTTCATCAATACGGTAGCATCATTGTAGGAAGATTAGGTCTTCCATATAAAGAAAAAAAAGTTAATGTTATTTCTGTAATTGTTGATGGAACAACTGATGAAATAGGAAGTCTTACAGGTAAATTAGGTACTCTTGAAGGCGTTAATGTAAAAAGTGCTCTTACAAAACAAAAAGATAAAAACTAAAAGTGAAAAGTGTAAAGTTTAAGAATAAATTTTAAATAAAAAAATAAAAAAAATTTCAACCATAACTTTTATCTTTTAACTTTTAGCTCTTATCTTAAGCAGTATTAGCTAGACAGTATAAGAAAACAATAGGAGGTTTTTTAAAATGAAAAAAATATCTTTATTTTTAGTATTAATTTTAGTTTTAAGTTTGGTTATTGTGGGATGTGACAATACTACTCCTGCAGATGACAGTTCAAAAGAACCTGTTAACGTAGTTGTAGCAGGACTAAAAGGTCCTTCTTCAATAGGTATGATTAATATGATAGATGAAGAAGCTACAAGCGAAAACTATAACACAAAGTATATAATTGAAGGAGCACCTGATGCAATAACTGGTAAATTAATCAACGGTGAAGTTCAAATAGCAGCACTTCCTACAAATTCAGCTTCTGTTTTGTATAACAAAACAAAAGGTGATATACAATTTTTAGCTTTAGATATGCTTGGAGTTATACATATTGTAGGTACAGAAGACGTTAGCTCATTAGAGGACTTGGCAGGCAAAACCATTGATATAAGTGGTAAAGGAGCTACACCTGAATATGCTGTAAAATATATGTTAGAAAAGAAAGGTCTAACTGATAAAGTAGAACTTAATTTCTATCCAGAGCATACAAGTCTTGCTCAATCTGTAATTGCAGGAAATACATCAATAGCAGTATTACCGCAGCCTTTTGTAACTCAAGTAATGATGAAAAATACTGATGTTAAACTATTGGTTGATCTCAATGAAGCTTGGAACGAAACGGCTGGTGATGATAGTACTTTTGCAATGAGCTGTCTTGTAATTAATAAAGAATTTGCTGAAAACAATAAAGAATATGTTAAAGAATTTTTAAAACAATTAGAAACATCTATTAACTGGGTTAATGAAAATCCTGCAAAAGCTGGAGAACTAATTGAAAAGCACGAAATATTGGCAAATGCTAAGCTTGCTGAATTAGCAATTCCAAATTGTAATTTAACTTATCAAAGTGCTCAAGAATGTAAAAATGCTGTCAATGGTTATTTGAAAGTATTATATGATTTTAATCCATCAGCAGTTGGAGGAAATATGCCAGATGAAGGATTCTATTATTCAGAATAAAATAAAAAAAACATTAGTAATTATATTTTGGATTATTATATGGGAGATAATCGCATTATTAATCAATAAGGAGGTTTTTCTCCCTTCTCCTTTTTCGACTTTAAAAACACTATATAACATGCTGTTTGTTAAAGAATTTTATATTTCAGTTGGTTCTAGTTTATTAAGATTATTAACAGCTTATTTTTTGTCGTGTTTTTTAGGAATAGCTATAGGATATGTATGCGGTATTAGTAATTTTTTCTACCAACTTATTAATCCCTTAATTATAGTAATGAGAGCAACACCTGTCATCTCTATTATAATACTGGCTATTATAATGTTTCATTCAAATATAGTTCCTGTAATTGTTAGTTTTTTAATGTGCTTTCCTATTATGTGGACTAATGTAGTTGAAGGTATTAGAAACACAGATGAAAAACTGCTTCAAATGTGCAAAATATATAATATAAAAAAATGGAGAATAATAAAATCTGTTTACCTGTATTCAGCATTACCCTATATTACTTCAGGAATGATATCTGCTTTAGGCATAGGCTGGAAAGTAACTGCTGCTGCTGAAGTTCTTAGTTTTCCTGATTATTCTATTGGTACTCATTTATATGATTCAAAAATTTATCTTGAAACAAAGGAATTATTTGCTTGGACTATAGTTGTAATTATCTTAAGTTATATATCAGAGCGTATATTAAAAAAAATACTTTCAAAATCACAAAATTATTAAGATTATAACAATCTCTAATGAAAGGAACGGCATAGGCTATGTTAAGTTTACAAAGAATAGATAAAAAATTTGATAGTTTACAGCTTTTTAATAATTTTAATATATCATTTGAAGAAAATAAGATATCATGTATTTTTGGTCCTTCAGGAATTGGTAAAACAACTATTGTTAATATGGTTTCAGGACTTGTACAACCTGATAACGGCAGGATTTTAGGAACAGAAAATGCTAAGTTTTCTTACATTTTTCAAGAACCCCGATTATTAGAATGGTATAGTGTTTATGAAAACATTGATTTTGTTCTTAAAGATATTATGGATGAACTTTCTAGAAAAAATTTAATTGATAAATATTTAAAAATAGTAGAATTAGCAGATTATAAAGATTATATGCCAAAGAAACTTAGCGGTGGTATGGCTCAAAGAGTATCTATTGCAAGAGCTTTTGCTTTTCCCTCTGACATATTAATAATGGATGAACCATTCAAAGGTCTTGATGTAAAATTAAAAAAGGATTTAATGAATTCTTTCTTAAAAATATGGAATAAAGATAAAAGAACTGTATTATTTATAACTCATGATATTGATGAAGCATTAGAGCTGTCAAATAGTATATATATATTAAATGAACTGCCTGCAAAAGTTGTTAAAAAAATAGAAATAACTTCTACAGACAATTTAAATAATATAAAAGATGAAATGTTAAAACTGTTTTAATGTTTATCAATCATACATATAAAAGATTTTTCTGTCCATCTCCTATATTTGCAGTTTAAACAAGTTTTTGCTTCTCCTGATACTTTTTCTTCTTCAACATCAGGCGAAAAATTTTCACAAATTATTTTATATATCTTTTCATCTCCAAATGTTCTTATCTCACTTTTATTAAGGGTTATCCATTCTTTTTCTTCATTCTTTTTTACTATAACTATAAATTTTCCATTACTTAAAACAGGCTTTGCTTTCCATCCTATTTTAACTATTTCATTATTATTTAGAATATCCATGTCAGCTGTACAAACTTGATCTATTTGCTTATATTTAAGCATTTCAGACACTTTATAATATTCTCCCCTCTGTAGCTTGCTTACACCGCCTTTTAACTCTCCATCATTTTTACCAAGCCTTAGTCCTGCTCCTGCAAGTGCACCTATAACTCCCTGACCATCTCCACCTTTTTCTTCTAAATATATATTTAATTCTTTAGCAAGTTTATATGCTTCTTCTTTTTTTATGATTTGTCGTTTTGCTCTTATACCGTAGTTTATTAATTTTTCTTTTTCATTTATTTTATCTATAATTACGATACATATTCCAGGATCTGATCCTTCTGCACTTTCATTTTTTAAATATTCAGCTGATGCTTGAACAATATCCATATAATGCTCTTTTTTAATTTCAGCATCGAAACACATAGAGCTATTGTGTGAAGTATACGGAACATCTTTATGTAGTAAAAGCTGATGTCTAGTTATAAATCCACATGTTCCCCACTTGTTATGCTCTATTATCTCTTTTATTTCAGTTGCTATAGAACCCGTACCCTTAGATTCTAAATTATCCGTATCATCTATACATAACAGTATTTTCATTAATAACACTCCTTTTAAGAAACTAGTAATTAGAAACGAGTAACGAGTAACATGGTAAAAATTTTCTTTCAGAAAATTTAATTTATTAATAAATTGTTTTGCATATGCGAAACTACCATGTTTCTAGTTTCTCGTTTCTAGTTTCTCGTTTTATTGTTTTATTATTTTGCATGCAAAACTACCATTAATTCTCCATTCTCATTTCTCATTTCTCAATTCGTATTAAAGTCTACAGGTACTATATAATTTAGTTTTTTATTATTTTCTACATATTCAAATACTTTTGTTTTAATTTTAAATATGTTTTCCATATTTCTTTCATTTAGAATAACGCTTGGTTTACCTAATGCACCAAATTTTCCGTCTTCTATCATCGCAACTTTTGTATTTATACCATTGTTTTCTAGATAAAAGGCATGATTAGGAAAATGAGTTGCCATCAAAACAGATATATTATTACTTTTAACAAGCTCTACAATATATTTTAATACATTTAATTCGTGTCTAAAATCAAGATGTGATGTAGGTTCATCAAATATTAATAGCTTAGTATCTTGTGCTAATGCTCTAGCTATTTTAACAAGTTGTGCTTCTCCTCCGCTCAAACTTGTAAATATTCTATCTTTAAATCTATGCATACCTACTTTTTTTAAAGATTGTTCAGCTATTCTTATATCTTCCTTACCAGGAGAAGAAAACATAGATGTATAAGCAGTACGTCCCATAAGCACTATTTCTAAAACTGTATATGGAAAAGTTCTATTATGTTTCTGTGGGACATAAGATATTTTTTGCGCTAATTCCTCAGGCTTTAATCCTAACGAATTTACACCCTCTATAATGATTTCCCCTTTTCTTATCTTATTAAGACCTAAAATGCAATCTAATATAGTAGTTTTACCGCTCCCATTAGGACCAAAAAGACACAGCACCTGCCCCTCTTCAACTTCAAAATTCAATCCATTAATAAGGTTTATATCATTATATCCAAAATTCAAGTTTTTAACTTCCAATACTGCCATAAACAAAAAACCACCCTTTTTTTTATACTGTCTAGTTAATACCGATTTAAGATAAAAGTGTAAAGTTTAAAGTTAAAAATTATGGATGAAATTTTATGTTAAAATTTCTTTTTTATTTTTTTAGTACTAAATAGTTTTGCGAAGTTATGAGCAAAGTTTCCATAACTTTTATCTTTTAACTTTTATCTTTTAGTTTATTAATCAACTGCTTCTACCAGCTTCCTCCTCTGGTTTTCTTTAACAAGTAAATATAAAATGGACCTCCAACTATAGCAGTTAGTACTCCTAATGGAATTTCTCCGCCTGTTATTGCACGGCCAATATTATCCACTATAATTAAAAAACATGCTCCTATAGATATACATGTGGGAAGGAGTATTCTATTATCATTTCCAACTATCATACGTCCTATATGAGGAATTACGAGACCTATCCATCCTATTGTTCCACTAACACAAACTGCACCTGCTGTCGCAAGAGAAGTACATGCTAAAATAAGTACTCTACATAATTTTGTATTAACACCTAAGGTTTTAGCTTCTCTTTCTCCAAGAGATAAAATGTTAATTCTCCACCTGATGAGTAATATACCTATTACACCTATAGACATAGGTATTAGTGCAATAAGAATATCTTTATAATTCGCACTTGAAAGACTTCCCATAAGCCAGAAAACTATTGTAGGAAGTTGTTCATATGGATCAGCTACATATTTTACAAATGAAAGAAGTGCACTAAAAATTGATGAGATGATAACTCCACCTAAAACTAGAGTAACTGTGGGTGCACTTTTATATATTTTACCTGTAAGATAACTTAAAACTACAGCCAGCATTCCAAATCCAAAAGCAAATAAATAAGTAAAAATAGTGTTATTGAATATTATTATTGATATCGCCGCACCAAATCCTGCTCCAGCACTAACACCCAGCATTCCAGAATCAACTAAGGGATTTCTAAACATACCCTGAAGAGCTCCGCCGCTAATGGCTAAACTTCCACCTACTAATAACGCTAATATAGCTCTAGGCATTCTTATCTGCCATATTACAGTGTATTTTATTGCATCTGTTCCTTTTAATGCAACATCATGTCCTAAAGATAAGTATTTTATAACTTCGTTAACTGTTAAAGGATATCTACCAATAAACAATGAAACAAATAAAAGTATAAATGGTGCTATAATTAATATTATAGTAAGTACCTTTGTATTTACCTTTTTACTTTTGCTCATTTAAAGTCCTCATTTCAATTTGTCTCGTCTTTACCTAATCTCATATCTTTTCCACTCATTAAATGATTAAGTTCGTCTTCTGATAAACTATAATTGAAAAAATTTTGATAAAAATCTTTTGTAATTTTTTCTACATCAATGTTTTCTGCATAATCAGGATAAAGTTTTTTTACTGTATATGGTATAGCTAATACTGTTTCAATAGAAGTCGTATGTCCCCACCTTGATATACCCACAGGAAGCAAATATATCCTATCATTAACTACAGCATCTATAGGACTAAACATAGGCTGGGTTTTGATATATTCATCTACTCCCTGTTCATTAACTAGTATTACCTCAGGATTTAAAAGCAGTATTTGTTCTACATTAGTATAGTAATCATCAGCTTCAGCTTCTAAATTCATATCTTTTGAAATATTCTTACATCCTGCTATTGTTGTCCATTCCATACCTAAAGAATCACTAGAGTCTGTTCTAAGAACTTCATTAACAGAATGATATACTTTAAATTTCTTCTCATCTGGTATAGTATTAGTTATATTTCTTACACTATTAATTATTTCATCATAGAAATTATTAAACTCCGTTGCTTTTTCTTCATTTCCAACAACTTTTCCTATCATTTCTACTAAATACTGCTGTTCTTCTATAGAATGAAAATCAACTATTAAATATGGTATATTAAATTTTTCTAATTTTTCTTTTTCTTTTTGATTAGTCCCTATAACTCTATCTACTAAAACTATATCAGGATTTACTTTAATAAGTTCTTCTATATTGATTGAACCGCTGGACTTAGCAGTAACAGTATCTAATATTGAAGGATTAATTTTATGAAGTAATTTATCTCTTTTTAATCCATTTGTTACGGCAACTATTTTATCTCCTTCTCCAAGCATAGTAACTATATGTCCAGAAACTGTATACATACAAGCTATTCTTTCAACATTTGTAGGGACTTCAACACTTCTACCAATGCTATCTACAATTATATGCGTTTCTATATCCTTATTCTTATCATGATTTACTTGACTGCATCCTGTTATAGTTATTATCAAAATTAATATTATAGAAACTATTTTATACTTCTTTAATATAAAAAAATTCATTCTTCTAATCTCATTTCTTTTTATTTTTTCTTATTTAATTTAATTACAACAAAAACAATTATAACAGCAATTATAATTATTAAAGCTATTTTAACTATATCTACTTTGTCTTCATTAACAAATCCTACTGTTGAAAATGTAATAGTTTTTTCCTCTCCAAGTGTATTGCCATTTTTAGCTGTTAAGTTTGAACTTATAGTAATAGTATATTCTTTTTCTTCTTCCAAACCATTTACAGGAACTAATATGATATCATTTCTATTTTCTCTATCTATTTGATCATCTGCCATTACTACATTTACATCAGCAACATTTCCTTCATTATCTTTCATTGAAAAACATTTTAGATTTGTATCTTTAACAGATAAATTAACTACATTTTTACTAAAGTTAATTTTAATCTCAGTATCAGTCGGTATATTTGAAGACCCATCAGCAGGTGTACATTCATTTATAAATAAGGGATTGTTTCCTTCTTCAGCAAATATAAGTGTGGCTGATGCTAATGCACTTAAAATCATTAATGCTGCAATTATTATGCATATACCTTTCTTAAATCTATACATTTTCTCCTCCTAATAAAATTTTGGTATAATAAAAAACCTATTCGTGCGGAATAGGTTAATTTTTAATACTAAAATATTTTCTCCTTTCCACACCGGGAGGAATAACCGTTTCCAGCTTATTCCCTATCGACTGTTAATCCATAGTTTCCTTTAGGATAAACAGCTCGGAGTCGTTAATATTTTAGCATATTTTAAGTAATTAATCAAATATTAATAATTGTATATTTGGTTGAAAAAGCTGAATTTAATTAACCCTCTAAAAAAGATATAACATTATCTACTACATTAATTAAAACGTGTCCTGTATTTTTTAATACCATCGTCTTAGATTTTGGAAGCATTTTGGTTATCCTGTTTGCTATTTTCTTAGATGGCAATAATGCATCATTTTCTCCACCAATATATAAAGTAGGCATTATCAACTTATTTAATTCGTAATCTGTAAATTCTGGCAATGATCCCATACGCGGATTGTAATGATTCATAATAAGATTTCCAAATTTTAAAGCTTGCTCAGGTATATCTTCTTTTCCATAAACAATTTTATTTAATTTATCAATACCTTTTTGTCCTAATAACATAAATAACATAGTTTTAAATAAAAAAGAAAGTTTTGCAGGAGTAATACCAGATGTAGCTAGCAAAATAAGTTTTTCAACTTTTTCTGGCTTATAAACAGCATATTTTAGCGACATCCATCCTCCAAGTGAATTTCCTATAAGAATTATCTTCTCAATATTCAGAGCATCTAATACCTCATCTATCCATTTTCCATAATAATCACCTTTCAAATCAGGTCTATTTTCATCACTTTTTCCTGGTTCTCCTAATATATCTACAGCATATACTCTGTGATTTTTACTATATTTTTCTATATCGCCCATCCACATAGCTGAATTTGTTGAAGAACCATGTAACAATACAATAGGTTTATTTTCTTTTTTTCCGCTAGCAATAATAAAAGTTTTACCAAAGATTGTATTAACATTAATAATTTCATTTTGTACTGGCCATTTTTTAATAAGATTCTCATATTGATTTATAATTAATGCTTTACCTTCATTAGATTTATATATAGAATTATTTTTCATTTCAACTCTCCTTTATTAATCTTTTTCATCTATTAAAACAGATATGCAGCTAAGCAATGTCTCAATAAAATGAATCGTTCCCCATAACATAACTCTTAATTTACAAGATCTCTCAATATATTGAACATTGATTGTTGACTTTCCGTACTGAGGATCTTTAGAATTCATAACTGCTATAAGGGTATTAGATATTCTCTCTGCTTCATCTTTGTTGTCAACAATAATATCAATTACTGTGGAAACAGAAATTTTATTATTGTTCGTATTTGAACTACCATCTAATTTGAAAAAATTATCTGTTACTTCATGTGAATTTTCTGGAATCACATTTGTTTTATTTTCCATGAATAAACTCAAATCGTGTCCTGTAATTCTCCATTGTTTACCCATTTTTGTAGCTCTTAATTTTCCTTCTCTTATATACTTTCGAACTGTTTTTGAGTGGATGTTTACCATTTCAGATACTTGATCCACAGTATAAAATTTATTTTCCATAATATCTCCTACTTTTTCTTTTTTTTCATAATACCATACACAAAGTACTTTTTCAACCTTTTTTATTACTTTTTATCCTTTTATATGCTTTTAAGGAATGGCGTTAGACTTTAATACTATAAAAATCTGTATAAAAAAACTATGAAGTTCTTTATTTTAATTTAAAGTTCACTTCATAGTTTTTATTGGTTTATTCATAAAAAAATTCTAGATTATTTATGTCCTTCTTCTGGTACTATACAAATAAATTCCAAATCTTCTTCTCCAATATTTATAAATTGATGACATGCTCCTCCGGGTACATAAGCATAAGAGCCTTCTTTTATTTCATGATCTTCTCCATCTATATGAAGCTTTCCTTCTCCTTTTATTATATAGTTAATATGAGGCCAATCATGAGTATGTTTAGGACTATATCCACCTTTTCCAAGTTTTAATATTCTCATTACATAGCCTTCCCATCCTTCATTAGGTGAAATAACAGCTTTCATAAATGCATCTTTTACTTTTGGTGAATCAATTTTTTTGTATACTACATTTTCTTTGTGATTTACAACCATTTTTACCTCCTATAATTAACACATTAATAATACTTCTTATGTGTATTATGTAATGTATTGTTTGTTTTGTCAACTTATTCATTTATAAAAAATAATAGTATCTTAATACTATATATTATCATGATTCTATATTTTTTTATTGTATAAGTATTCATGGTATGCTATAATTCATAACTAATAACATAAAACTAGTAACCATAAATGAGTAACTAGTAATAATGGAAACTTTACTACATAAATTAATTTTTTGTAAAAGCTTCCATTAATTTAACTAAAAATATAAAGGTGGGGTGATTTTAATGAAAATCAAAGTTTCAGAAGCAATTGTAAAATGTCTAGAAAAGGAGAATGTTAAAGTCCTCTTTGGATATCCTGGCGGTGCCGTCTTACCTTTATATGAGGCCTTGCGTAGTTCTAGCATAGAACATATACTCGTAAGGCAGGAACAATCCGCTGCTCATATGGCTAGTGGATATGGAAGAGCTTCAGGAAAAGTTGGTGTGTGTTTAGCTACTTCTGGACCGGGAGCAACAAACTTAATAACAGGAATAGCTACTGCATATATGGACTCTATACCACTTATTGCTATTACAGGTCAAGTTAACTCCCAGATGATTGGAAGAGATATGTTCCAAGAGGCTGACATAAGTGGAGCTAGTGAACCTTTTACAAAACATAATTTTTTAGTTAAAAATGCAGATGAGCTTCCTCGTATAATTAAGGAAGCTTTTTATATATCTAATTCTGGAAGAAAAGGACCCGTTTTAATAGACATACCAAAAGATATACAAAATCAAATTATAGATTTTTCTTATCCAAAAAAAATTAATATTAGAGGATACAAACCGACTTACAATGGAAATACTAGACAAATAAAAAAAGCAGTTGAATACATTAATAAATCAAAAAAACCAATTATCTGTGTTGGAGGAGGTATTTCTTCATCCGATGCTAAAAAAGAATTAGTTGAATTCGTTAAAAAAACTAAAATACCTGTAGTTTGTTCATTGATGGGAGTAGATAGCTTCCCTAATGATTCTAAATATTTTGCAGGTTTATTAGGATCTCACGGTTATCCTTTTATAAACAATTATATGAATAAATCTGACTTACTTATTGTTATTGGTGCAAGATTTGCAGATAGGTCTACTTCTATGCTAAACAAAAGTGAAGTTACCAAAAACGTAATCCATATAGACATTGATCCTGCTGAAATAGGTAAAAATGTATCGACTAAAGTTCCAATAGTTGGCGATGCTAAAAATATATTAAATTCTCTTTTACAATACAACTATTCAATAAATACAGATGAATGGCTTAATAATATCCAAGGAAAACGAAAACTTTATAAAGAAAAACTTTTAGAAATAAATAAAACTGGAATTAATCCAAGAAGATTGATTAAAAAGATTTCTGATAATATGAATGATGAAGGTATTTTAACTGCAGACGTTGGATTGAATCAAATTTGGTCTGCACACTGCTTTAGTGCTAAAAAAGAAAGAAAGTTTATGACTTCTGGCGGATTAGGAACTATGGGTTATAGTTTACCTGCCGCAATAGGTGCAAAAATTGCTAAGAAAGAATGCGATGTAGTTTCCGTTATGGGTGATGGAGGCTTCCAAATGCTTTTAGGTGAACTTGCTTTAATAACAGAGCATAAATTAGGTGTTAAAATAATTATTTTTAATAATAATTATTTAGGTATGGTAAAAGAACTTCAGCTCAACGCATATGGAAAAGATTCATATTATGGAGTTGAAATAGGATTTAATCCTGATTTTATTAAGCTTGCAGAAGCTTATGGAATCGAAGGAATGAAAATATCAAAAGAAGAAGAAATTGACTTTGCAGTAGAAAGAATATTTAAAGATGATAAACCTTTCTTATTGGAATGTATAGTAGATTCTAATTTTCCATCTATACCAAGATTAGGAGGTAGACAAAATGAATAAAAGACACGTTTTATCTATATTAGTTGAAAATTACTCAGGAACATTAAGTAAAGTTGCTGGATTGTTCAGCAGAAGAGGTTATAATATTGATACGTTAAATGTTGCTGAAACTCAAGATCCTAAAATATCTAGAATTACAGTTACCGTAACAGGAGATGGATATGTACTTGAGCAGATAACAAAACAGCTCAATAAGTTAATTAATGTAATAAAAATTACAAATCTAACTGAATGTGCTTCTGTTTTAAGAGAATTAATGCTCGTTAAAATAAGCTGTACAACTTCTACTCGAAGTGAACTAACTCAAATTGCAAATATTTTTAGAGCACATATAGTAGATGTAAGTGCCAAAAGTATAACAATTCAAATTACAGGCGACGAAAGCAAGAATTCAGGATTTCTTGAACTTGTTAAACCTTATGGAATAATAGAAATAACCAGAACTGGACTTACTGCTATTGAAAGAGGATGATTTTATAAATTTAAAATTTAAGATGCAAAATGCAAAATTAAAAGGAATTCGTTTTTTATAAATGAATTCCTTTTTTGGTTAGTTGAATTTAATATTAGGATTTTTTTCTTCTAATAATTTCAAAAAAGATATTTTGTTATTAGGAGGTGAAGTTACTATATATTTGTATTCAGATTTTATTTCTATACGTCCAAATAATAATGATGGTGAAGATACTGTTTTTCTTGACATGTTAATATAGATAATTTCCGATATTTTTATTTTATATTTGTAAGGGCCTGATTTAATAAATAGATTATCTTCTTCAATTATGAATTTTGTACCGGCTAATATCCAATATAATATTAAAAATACTAATGGTACTGCAATGTGCCATATTGAAAAAGTTGAGTTTCTTAATGCTGTAACTAATATCGATGCTACAAGTACTAATAAAAAAACACCTGTCCAAATATCACGTTTTGAATAAAATTTCACAGCTATTTCCTCCTTTGGTTCTAAAGATATTATTTTACTTTTATACTCAGCATATAAAAAATTATAAAAGTTGTCCACAATTTTGTAATAATATATCCCTATTTTTCAATTATCTCGAAATCAAAAAATTTTGTTTCTGTTTGTTTTAATGAATAAATAGGACATTCTATTTTATTGTGTTCTTTCAGTTTTAATACCATCTTGGTATCTTCTGAATTGCATTTGAATCCTAGATAAATAGCTGTTGGTTTTACAGGACATTTTATTGATCCACTAATAATTGAATGTTCAATATTAAAAATTCTCCACTCTTTTTCATAATTCCAGCTAATGTGTTTAGTCTGCATTAAAAAAAATAGTAAGAAAACCCTGTGATCATTAGTGTTATTTAGTATTATTTTAAACAATTCTGTTATATCATATTTATTGGACTCATAAGCTACAGGAAAAAGATATTTTGAAAAATTATCATTATAACTAAGCTTACTAAAATCATATTCTATACAAAACCCACTATGATTTTCTGAATAATTTGCCCACATTGGCATACTGTATAAATCTTCTGTAAAACAAGAAACCTTTATATGATATGTTAACGATTGAATTGTACTTTTTAGTATTTTGTTTATATCTTCTATACTAAGAACTTTTTTATTGCTATTCTTTTTTGAAACATAATCAATCATTTCTTTACTATCCCAATATATTCCCATACAGTCAAAAGGATCATTAAATCTTTTGGGGATAGAAAACCATATTTCATTGTTTAATGTACTTTTTAAATTATCTGAATTAAATGGTAAATATTTATATAGTTTACTAGGTATTTTTTTATGTTTTAGTTTATAAGCTTCATCTATTTCATCATTTTCAAATAAATTAATAAAATCTTTCTTCCATTGCATTTAATAACTCCTTATTATGAAATAAATTATTCTTATAATAAGTTTACCATATTTTCTAATTTTATAAGTTGTTATTTTTAATTAGATGAAGTTGAATACACTGCAATATAAGAAGCAGTAGCCGCTGCAATCATTGCTGAAGTTTGAGCTGCAATAAGTGCTTCTATAGATATACTTATAGTTGTATCAATTAAATTATTTTGTTTTCTTTCATTTATATATTCACTACTAACCATAGCTGAAGCTATTAAAACATTCATACCTTTACCCAGCCATTTATATTTTTTTAATCCATTAATATATTTAGCTAATTCAATCAAGTCACTAGCAGCTGTACCACTATCATCATCTAATAAAGATATTAAACCAAGTGATGCATAATAATCTGAACCTATTTTCAATTTATTTTCCTTTAATTTAATATATAAATCTCTGCATTTTCTAGTAACTATTTCTATGTTTGAATCACTGAAAGACAAAATATGAGAAAGTAATTGCAGCCCATTTCCTTTACTAAATCCTACATTGTTTAAACTCATATAGTATTTTTCTATATCATTTACAGATTTATTAAATCCTGCAAGCAAAATGCTTAGAGCATAATCATCTCCACTTGTTATCCAAGGATGATTTTTCTTCATTTCACTATATATTTCAAAAGCTTTTTTTACTCTATAATCAATCAAGTTCTCTTCACATGTTAAAAGTAAAGCATAATTAGCTATAGGTAAATATGTATTACTTTTAAATCCAGCTTCTTTTAATTTTTTATCATAAATCATCATCGTAGAAAATTTTTCTTTAGGATTATCATATTCACTGCATAATAACATAGCTAGTATATACATAGCGTTACTTCTATAATTAGAAAAAACACCTGTATTTTCTTTTATATAATTTATAACACTTTTAATTTTATCTTTATCAAATTCTTTTTCTTTCTGTATATATGTTAATGCAGCAAAATGATTAGACAAGTTGTGCTCCCATTTAAATTGTTTTTCAATTTGTAAATATAAATCAAACATTTTATCTGCCTTTGTTTTTAATATATTTTTCATTCTTTCTCCTTTATTATTCACTTATAGATTAATGATATAACTTACCTATAGTATATTAAAACCTATTATAAAGAGTTATCCAGAACATTCATCAATGAATGACTTTTTATTCCATTTAGAAATGCACTTTTAAATAATTAAAATTCTTACATAAGTAAGTATATATTTATTAACATTAGTTTTCAACATAATATACAATATGTTTAATAATTTTTATTCTATTAAATATATGTATCTATCTACTAAGTCTTCAACTCTTTTATATTCTTCTGGTGTAAGTTTCTGTTTTAAATGTATTTTTACTTTTTCTTTTGTATCATCATTAATCCCATTTTTCATAACTGAAATTAAATATGGTACGTTTACTTTAAATGCTAGTCGTATACCATATAACTGATCTCTAAAGCTTATCTGCTTTCTAATATCATTTGCTGAATATTTCTTATTTCCTATAGCAACTTCATTAATTTTTGTTATATCATTCTCTACAAAAGTAGTAATTTCTTTGTTTAACTCTATTTCTTTTTTTTCTTCTTTAACAACTTCTACAATTTGCTCTTCTATTTTAGTTTCTGTATTTTTAGCAATGTTTTGTTTTTCATTATTAACAAACTTAATATATCCTTTTCCATTAATTGAAACAATTTCTTTAATTAATACTGGTTCTTCTTCATGAATTTGTATTTCTGCTAAACATGTATTATCTTCATAAGCCTTTTCTTTTTCATGTTGCATATACATAATATCCTTTTTAGGTTCTAATAAATTTTTAACATCATAATTTATACCTATATCATTTTTAGATAAATTTATATTATTATCTATTCCCATATAAGTAATAAGTAAAATTATTATTAATATTATGCTTTTTTTTAACATAAATAAACATTTCCTTTCGTTAGAATAATAAATATATTATAACATTAGCATTTATACATTTTATTCTTTATTAATATATATATTTTTTTTACGTTTATTATAGAATATTTAAATTAATTATCTGTATTTAGGCTATTCGATTAAAAAAATTTTATATTTATTTACAAATTCAAAATAAGTTATTACAACATTAGTATTTATTGCTAGTTATTATTTAGAACAATTGACATTTTATATAATGTATGTTAATATAATGTCGAAATTGGTAAAAATTTATTTTATTTATTGTTTTTAACAATTTTTTGCATAAATATTATATACGTAATTTTTTATGCATATAGTTTTTTAATCTTTTCATAATAAATTGCTTAAAATTTTTATATAATTGAAAGGAGGAAAACAGTATAAAAAATAATTTTTTATAAATAATTTTTTTAAAAAATATCTTACACACATTAAAGCTTTTCATAAGACAATATAATTTGTGCATTTCTAAAAACGATTCTTTTAATACTAATTTTAATCTCTAAATCAAACTAATAATTTATTATTATAAGGAGGATATTATTTAATGTCAAAGAAATTAATTTCATTAATTTTAGTTTTAGCCTTAGTATTTAGTATAGCTTTAGTAGGTTGTCAAAAAGATGAACCTGCACCTGTTGGCGGAGAAGCTGATGACAAACAGTCTGCAAATGAAGAAAAACCAAAAGAACCTGAGAATCCTGCATTAGCAAGAGGAAATGTTTTAACTTTTGGAGAATCAAGCCTTGATGGTTTGTTTAATCCAATAATGGGATCAAATGTATATGATGGTTACATAAATGACTTGATTTTTAGAGGTTTAGCATCAAATAATACTGCTGGTGATCCAACTCCTATGGTTGCTAAAGATTGGAAATTATCAGATGATGGTAAGACTTATACTTTTTATTTAAATGAAGGAATTAAATTCCACGATGGAGAAGAATTGACTGCTGAAGATATTGAATTTACATATTACACAATGGCAGATCCAGATTATACTGGACCTAGATGGTCAGCTGTTGCTGACGTAGTAGGTGCTCAAGAATATCGAAACGGCGAAGTTGATTCAATAGAAGGTATCAAAATAATAAATGATTATACAATAAGTTTTACAGTAAAAGATGTAAATGCTGCTAAATTTGGTGCTGGTGACTTTGGATATGGTATACTTCCAAAACATTATTATAAATTTGAAAATTTTGAAGACTTCACAGCTCTAAATCAAAAACCTATGGGATGCGGTCCAATGAAATTTGTTAATTACGTTGTTGGACAATACGTTGAAATGGAGTCTTTTGATGATTATTTTGATGGTAGAGCTAAACTTGACGGTGTTATATTTAAAATAGTTCCGGACGAAACAAAAGCTGCTCAAATTCAAGCAGGTGAAATTGATGTAGCTCAGCTTACTGCTGACCCTAAACAAGTTGAAATTGCTACTAAATCTAACTTAGCTACAATACATCAACAAGTTGGTAATGGATATAATTATGCTAGTTTTAACTTAAGACTTGACAAATTTAAAGATAAAAGAGTAAGGCAAGCATTAATGTATGGATTAAACAGACAAAAATTCATAGAAGTTGTATACCAAGGTTATGCTCGTCCATGTAATACTGCTGTATCACCTGTTTCTTGGGCATACACTGATAATGTAAATAAATATGATTTTGATCCTGAAAAAGCTAAAGATCTGCTTAAAGAAGCTGGATGGGAAGACAGAGATGATGATAATTGGATAGAAAACGAAGATGGAGAAGAATTTACTATAATGTGGACTACTTATACAGATGTAGAATGGCCACAAAAACTTATAGCAGTTGCAAAAGAAAACTGGAAAGATATAGGCATACAGCTTGATTGTGAATTGATGGAATTTACTGCTGTAGATAATAAAACTCGTAATGAGAGAGATTTCGAAATGTATAATATGGGATGGAGTTTGTCTATAGATCCTGATCCAACTGGTATATTTGATGGAGCATCTGATGTAGTAGGAGGATATAACTGCGGAGGATTCCACAATGATGAGGCAGAACAAATAATTGCTGAAGGAAAGCTTGAGATGGATACAGAAAAGAGAAAAAAATTATACCAAAGATGGGCAGAAATCGCTAATGAAGAACTTCCATATCTTTTCTTAGCTTACAGAGATGAATTATTCGCAATTAATAATAGAGTTAAGAATTTAAATATTACACCTTATGAAACTTGGGTTTATTATATTAATGAAGTAGAAGTAGAATATTAAGATAATAACCCAGCAAAACGCTGGGTTATTTCTAATATTTATATGGAGGTTAATAAATGAGACAATTTATTATTAGGAGAATACTACAAAGTATTCCCGTCTTAATAGGTATTTCAATATTTTTATTTTTAATTGTTCATGCAGCACCGGGTAGTCCTACTGCTCATGTTATAGATCCTAAAATGACACCAGATGAAAGAGCAAGAATAGAAGCTAAAATGGGTCTTGATAAACCGCTACCTGTTCAATATTTAAATTGGATAACAGAAATATTAAGAGGTAATATGGGACAGTCAACTAAATATGGACAACCTGTAAAAGATGTTATAAAAGAACATATGTGGAACACATTTTATTTAAGTATAGTTTCTTTAATTCTTAGTTTAGTTATAGGTATTCCTATAGGAATTATTTCAGCAACAAAGCAGTACTCGGGACTTGATTATGGATTCACTATATTTGCTTTGTTTGGATTATCTATACCAGCTTTTTTCTTTGCATTAATCTTAATCTTGATATTTTCAGTTAATTTGAAATTATTACCTATTTCAGGTATGGTTACTCCAGGTAACCCAATAAGTTTTTCTAATTTTAAAGATATTGCATGGCATTCTGTTTTACCTGCTATTGTTTTAGGGTTAGGAAGCTGTGCATCCTTTATGAGATACACACGTTCTAGCATGTTAGAAGTTATTAGACAGGATTATATCAGAACAGCTAGGTCAAAGGGTTTAAAAGAAAAAGTTGTAATTTACAAACATGCGCTTAGAAATGCTTTAATACCTGTAATAACTTTACTTGGTTTTCAGATAAGATTTTTATTCTCAGGTGCACTTCTTACTGAAACTGTTTTTGGATGGCCAGGTATGGGAAAAATGGGTTATATGGGAGTAATGTATAGAGATTACTCACTAATATTAGGAGTAAATTTATTCTTGGCAATATTAACTCTAATCGGAAATTTATTAGCAGATATATTATATGGAGTTGCCGATCCAAGAATAAGATATGACTAAAAAGGTGGAGAAAATATGGAAAAAGTTGTTGAAAAAAATATAAATATAGAAAAAGAAGAAGAAAAAATAATTTCACCATGGAAAATAATTTTTAAAAGATTGCGTAGAAATAAGTTAGCTATGGTAAGCTTAGTAATATTGTGTATATTTATTATTATGTCAGCTTTTGCACCTTTATTTACACCATATGAAAGAGACGGTATTGATTTTGAAGCTTACGAAGAGTCTCCAAGCAGAACACACATATTAGGAACAGATGACTTAGGAAGAGATATATATACGAGGTTACTATATGGAGGAAGAGTTTCTCTTTCTGTTGGTATTGTTGCCGTAATTATTGAAGTTACTCTCGGAGTAATACTAGGAGGAATAGCAGGTTTTTACGGTGGAATTATCGATTCAATAATAATGAGAATAACGGATATCTTTATGAGCTTTCCGTTCTTAATTATTGCTATAACAGTAGTTTCTGTTCTCGGTCCAAGCATGTACAATGTCATGCTTGTCATAGGTTTTCTCGGATGGACAGGTATAGCAAGAATAGTCAGAGGACAAATACTTTCATTAAGAGAACAAGAATTTATGGAAGCCACTGAAGCTTTAGGATTAAGTGATTTTAGAAAAATAACAAGGCACTTACTGCCTAATACGCTAGCATCTATCATTGTATGGTCTACTATAAGTATTGCTAGTGCAATTCTTACAGAGTCATCTTTAAGCTATTTAGGACTAGGCGTAAGCCCTCCAACTCCTACTTGGGGTAACATGTTACAAGCAGCTCAAAAACAATATGTTATTGAGAATCAATGGTGGCTTTGGATACCACCCGGACTTGCAATATTTATAACTGTTATGAGCCTTAACATCCTAGGAGATGGACTTAGAGATGCAGTCGATCCAAAATTAAAGAAATAGTTGGAGGATAATATGTCTGATTTGTTAGTAGAAGTTAAAAATTTAAAAACTTATTTTTACACAGAAGATGGCACAGTACCTGCTGTTAATGGTGTTGATTTTCATATAAATAAGGGAGAAACTCTTGGTATAGTAGGAGAATCAGGATGTGGGAAAAGTGTTACTGCTATGTCTATACTTAGATTGATTCCTAATCCTCCCGGAAAAATAGTAGACGGAGATATTACTTTCTTAAATAAGAAAATACTAGAAATTAATAAAAGAGAAATGATGCATATAAGAGGGAATGATATATCTATGATATTTCAAGAACCAATGACTTCATTAAATCCAGTTTTTACTATAGGAGACCAAGTAAGCGAAGTTCTTATGCTTCATAGAAATATGTCGAAAGATAAAGCACAGAAAAATAGTATTGAATTGCTTAAAACAGTTGGTATTCCAAGAGCAGAAAATGTAATAAATGAATACCCACATTCATTAAGCGGTGGCATGAGACAAAGAGCAATGATAGCAATGGCATTAGCTTGTAATCCTAAACTATTAATTGCTGATGAACCTACTACTGCACTAGATGTTACCATACAAGCACAAATTCTTGACTTAATGAAAAAATTACAAAAAGATTTCAATACATCAATAATGTTCATTACACATGATTTAGGTGTAATTGCAGAGATGGCGGACAGAGTTATTGTTATGTATACCGGTAAAGTAGTTGAAGAAGCTAATGTTATAGATTTATTTGATAATCCCTTACATCCTTATACTAAAGGTCTTATGAAATCTAAACCAAGCATTGATCAATCACAAAATAGATTATATGCTATTAAAGGAATGGTTCCAAACTTACTTAAAAAAACTAAAGGATGCATGTTTAGTCCCAGATGCGAATATGCAATGGATATATGCAAAGAAAAAGAACCAAAATTAAGAACCATAGGTAAAAACAGAAAAGTAAGATGCTGGCTTTGTGAAGAGGGAGGTGTACAAAACAATGAGTAGTAATACACTATTAAAAGTTAATAATTTAAAAAAATATTTCCCAATAAAAGCTGGAGTATTTCATAAACAAGTTGGTAATATTTATGCTGTTGATGATTTATCTTTTGAAATAAAAAAAGGTGAAACTTTTGGTTTAGTTGGAGAATCAGGATGCGGAAAATCTACTACTGGAAGAACTTTGCTTAGACTTTTAAAACCCACTGATGGAGAAGTTTATTTTAATAATAGAAATATATTTGAATTAGAAAAAAAACAAATGAGAAAATTACGAACAGAAATGCAGATTATTTTTCAAGATCCATACAGTTCTCTAAATCCTAGATTAACTGTCGGTGAGATAGTTGGTGAAGCTTTAAAAGAACATGGTATATGTAAGGGTAAAGAACTAGAGGAAACAGTAATTAATATACTTTCTAAATGCGGTCTTAGAAAATATCATCTAAAAAGATATCCTCACGAGTTTAGCGGAGGTCAAAGACAAAGAATATGTATAGCAAGAGCATTAGCACTAAATCCAAAATTTGTTGTAGCTGATGAAGCTGTGTCAGCTCTTGATGTTTCAATCCAATCACAAATTATTAATTTATTAATGGACTTACAAGAAGAAATGGATTTAACTTTCCTATTCATTTCACATGATTTAAGTGTTGTAAAACATATTAGCAACAACATAGGTGTTATGTATTTAGGTAAAATGGTTGAGTACGCTGATAAGAATGAACTATTTAACAAGCCTCTACATCCATATACTAAAGCATTATTATCTGCAATACCAACATCTGATCCTAAAATTAAGAAACAAAGAGTTTTATTAGAGGGAGATATTCCAAGTCCTGCAAATCCTCCTTCTGGCTGTAGGTTCCATACTAGATGTCCTAATGTTAAACCTAAATGCAAAAAAGAAACACCTAAATATAAAGAAGTAAGCAGTGGTCACTATGTTGCATGCCATCTGTTTTAGTTAGTGGACTAAGATATAATGGAAGGAATGTGCGTTAATATGGAAAATGAGAAAACTAAAATTACTTGGAAAGATATATTTGCTTTAACAATTGCATTCTTTGAAATAGCTTTGCCCTATACTATATTATTGATTTTAAGTATATTATTTTTAATGTTATTATTCACTTGGCTATAAGTATATAAAACAGAAGATTTGCACAATAATGCAAATCTTCGATATTTATTATGATAATTATTTTGTAATAATATTATCAACTTCATCCATCCATAATTTTACCGATGCATCACTTGGCATTCTCCAATCTCCTCGAGGTGATAAACAAATAGTACCTACTTTAGGACCGTCAGGCATACATGAACGTTTAAACTGCTGCATAAAAAATCTTTTGTAAAAATTTTTTAACCATTTATATATAACATCTTTTTCATAGCTATCTTTAAATGCTATACAAGCAAGATAATATAATTTTTTAGGTCTGTACCCAAATCTAACAATATTATATAAAAAGAAATCATGTAGTTCATACGGACCTACAACTTCTTCTGTTTTTTGGTCTATTTCGCCTACCTCATTAGGAGGTAAAAGTTCAGGACTTACAGGTGTATCAAGTACATCATATAAAATATTTTTAACATCTTTATCCACTTGATTATCACCTATCCATTTTACAAGATATCTTACTAATGTTTTAGGAATTCCTGCATTCACACCATACATAGACATATGATCTCCATTGTATGTAGCCCATCCTAAAGCTATCTCTGATAAATCACCTGTACCTATAACTATGCCATTAATTTGATTTGCTTTATCCATTAATATTTGAGTTCGTTCTCTTGCCTGAGTATTTTCATAAGTAACATCATGAGTATGTTCTTTGTGGTCAATGTCTTTAAAGTGCTGTAAACAAGCTTCTTTTATAGATATTTCATAAAATTCTACTCCTAACATATTGATAAGACTAACAGCATTGCCATAAGTTCTATCAGTCGTACCAAAACCCGGCATAGTTACTGCTTTAACAAATTTTCTATCTATCCCTAATTTATCACATGCTTTTACACATACTAGCAATGCAAGTGTTGAATCAAGACCTCCAGAAATTCCTATTACGAGACCTTTTGTATCTATATGCTTTATTCGCTTTATTAACCCATTAGTTTGTATATTAAATATTTCTTCACATCTGTCATCTCTAACTTTTTCGTCATTAGGTACAAATGGTTGAGGATTAATTTTTCTTTCTAAAGATACAGTCGTTGAGTTTACATTAAAGTATATCTTTCTTAAAACATTCTTAGCTAATAATATTTGACTTAATTCATCAGAATATGTATTAACTTTCATTTTATCATGATACAATTTTTCTACATCTATGTCATTATAAATTAGCTGTTCTTCTAATGAATATTTTTTATTTTCTATCAATAAACTTCCATTTTCAAAAATCATAGAATGTCCGCCAAATACAAGGTCTGTAGATGACTCTCCAAAACCTGCTGAACTATAAACATAACCAGATATACATCTTGCTGACTGCTGTGCTACTAAAGATTTCCTGTATTCAGCTTTACCTACTAAGTCATTTGAAGCCGATAGATTTAATATTAAGCTAGCTCCTTCCTTAGCATATATTGAACTTGGAGGTATTACTGCCCATAAATCTTCACAAATTTCAATTCCTATGGAAAGTTCTTTAATGCTTTCATGCTGTAATATAATATCAGTACCAAAAGGAATTAAATTGTTGCAGTAATGTACAAATCTTTCTTCGCTTTTTACTGATGATGAAAACCACCTTTTTTCATAAAATTCATTATAATTTGGTAAAAATGTTTTAGGTATTACAGCTATGATTTTACCATTATTTATTACTACAGCACAATTAAATAATTGATGTCCTACTCTAATAGGAGCACCTACTACTATTAGCATTTCTTTATCTATTGAAAAGTCTACAATTCTAGAAACAGCTTTTTCGCTTTCATTTATAAGAATTTCTTGATGAAACAAGTCTCCACATGTGTAACCCGTTACACATAATTCTGGAAATACTAATATTTCTATATTGTTTTTTTCTGCTCTTTTAATTAATTTAATTATATTTTTAACGTTATAATTACAATTTGAAACTTCTATTTCAGGTACAGCCGCTCCTACACGAACATATCCATATTCTTTCAATATATGTCTGCCTCCTTATTTATAGTAATCATACTAACTCATTTAAAATTAATTGTACCATAAAAAGTTGATTTATCAAAGTCTAAGTGATTTATTTTCGAATTAAAATTTTATTATATAAACTATTTTTTTAATAAAATTTATTACTAAATTTTACAAATTTCTACATTATCTTTGGTACATTATTTGTAATTTTTTGTTTATATTTGTTAAGATTTGTTTGTTTTTGTTATATTTTGTATTTTTTATCTTAATTGACAATTTGTGTATTTAATGCTATTATATTCATAATTGTATTGTTTCATATTTATGACTAATAAATACTTGTCGATAACTAACATGTTTATACTGTTCTTAATAATTTAAATTTAATGCAAAGCAATTAATAATATATCATAAGAGCATTGAATTATACATACTCATTTACTAAGCTATTAAAATATTTATTGAGTTTCCACAGAGCTTTATTCTCCTTTTCTAGTTTTATTATGAATTATTATATTTATATGATTTAAGAAAATGTGAATAAGCTCTTAAAAATACATAAATAAACCAATTTTTTAAGGAGGAGTATTAATGAGTAAAAAATTAATTTGTTTATTGCTTACAGTTGTAATGTTATTTACATTAGCTGTAGGTTGCGACAACAAAGAAGAACCACCACAGCCTGTTAGCAGTAATCCAGAGGTAAAAGAGGAAGGTGAAAAGCCTGATGAAAAACCTGATGATAAATACGGTGGAACATTAGTTGTTGGTGCAACTGAAATGTCTGGAAACTTTAATCCCCAATATTATTCATCTGCATATGATGGATATGTTGTAGATTTAGTGTTTCAACAATTAGTAACATTAAATACTGAAGGTATCTATGAACCAACAGTAGCTAAAGACTATGAATTCTCAGAAGATGGTAAAAGTATAACATTCAAAATAAGAGAAGATATTGTATTCTCAGATGGTGAACCTTTAACTGCTGAAGATGTAGAATTTACTTTTTTAGGCATTGCAGACCCATCTTATACTGGAAGAAATGGTGAAGTTGTAGCCGATATGGTTGGTTACGATGAGTATGCTAATGGTGAAACAGATGTATTTAAAGGTCTTGAGGTAATTGATAAATATACTATCAAAATTAACTTTAAAGATCCTTTAAGAGTTAACATTAAAAACTGTGCTGTAGAAATACTTCCTAAACATTACTATGGTGCTAATTTTAAACCTGGAGATACATCTGGAATAGCAAGCATAACTAATAAACCTATAGGTTCAGGACCTTATGTACTAGATAAATATGTAGATGAACAATTTGCATCACTGAAAAAGAATCCTTTATATAAGGGAGAAGGATACTATATTGAAAACATAGTCTGTAAATTTGTTGAGCAAACTACTGACATTCAAGAATTAACTTCTGGAAATATAGATTTACTTCCTGCTGTTGTAGAAATTAAAAAAGTAAATCAAGCTAGAGAAAAAGATTTTCTTACAGAAAATGCTTATGACAGAAGTGGATATGGATATATAAAATTAAATTGTGAATCAGGTCCAACAGCATCTATGAAAGTACGTCAAGCTTTATATTATTCATTTAATATTAAAGAATTTGTAAATAGTTATTACAAAGATGAAACAACAGGTAAAGTTACAGCTAGTGTACAGTATCATCCATTTTCACAAATTTCATGGATTATGGACGAAGAGTTTAATAAAACTTTAGTAAATTATGATTTTGATTTAGCCAAAGCAAAAGATATTTTAGATGAAGAAGGCTGGAAAGTTGGAGACAGTGGATACCGTGAAAAAGACGGAGAAGTATTAGAGCTTAAAGTTGCTGCAATGCCTGATCATGATATATTAGCTACTTTAATTCCTATGTGGCAGAGAGACTGGGGTGAAGGCCTAAATATCAAGCTTGATATAGCTTATATGGAATTCAATACCATGTTAGATTATGTTATATATGATTCAGATGCACATGTTAATGAGTGGAGTTTATTCTTTTTAGCTACTACTTTCTATACACCTGATCCACATGAAGCATACTCTATGTTCCATAGTAAACATATTGGAAGTGGTATGGATAATACTTGTAGATATAGAAATGATAAAATTGATGAATTATTTGATGAAGGTAAAGCTATTACAGACGTAGAAGAGGCTAAAACTATTTATCAAGAAATTTGTAAGATACTAAACAAAGAAGCACCTATTATGCCAGTATATGCTAATACTTCATTTGATTTATATGACAAAAAAATTAAAAATTTAAAAACCACTCCTATATTTAATTGGTCAAAAGTACTTAAAGATGTTTATATAGAGGAGTAAATTATAAGTTTTGATTTTAATAAACTTTATGTATAATGTCCTACTCATAAGTGGGACATTATAATTTACATTAGACTAAATTTGAGGTGATTAAATGTTAAAATTTGTGATTAAAAGAGTACTTAGTCTAATCCCCGTTTTACTTATAATTACATTAATTCTTTTTGTTTTACTTCAATTAATGCCTGGTGATCCTGTTAATGCTTATTTAGGTCAAGGAAGTAAGACAACCCCAGAGCAGCAGGAACGTATTAGAGCACAATTAGGATTAGATAAAAGTCCAGTAGTTCAGTACTTTAACTGGATTGGCAGAACATTAAAAGGTGACTTTGGAAGTTCTATACAATACAGAAAACCTGTGAAAGAAATTATAGGTACTTATATCTGGAACAGTTTCTTATTAAATATTGTTTCTCTTGTTTTAGCTTTTGCTATTGCAATACCTGTAGGTATAAAATCAGCTGTTAATAAATATGGAAAATTTGATAATTTCTGGACTGTTTTTTCACTTATAGGTATGGGTATGCCTTCGTTCTTCTTTGCACTTTTACTTATATTCTTTATAGCAGTTCCTATAGATTTTTTTCCTTTAAACTTAATGCAAGATCCACTTAAAGCTGCTTTAGGATATGAAAACTTCTTTGCAGAAATACTTGATATATTAAGACATATGATTTTACCTGTAGTTGTTTTAACTATTATAAGTTTAGCAAGTCTAATTAGATATGTAAGAAATAGTGTTATAGATGTAATAAATCAAGATTATATAAGAACTGCTCGTTCTAAGGGGTTATCAGAAAAGGTTGTAATTTATCGACATGCTTTTAGAAATGCTTTAATACCTGTTGTTACTTTAATAGGATTATACATTCCTACTTTATTTGGAGGATCAATATTATTAGAAACAGTATTTATTTGGCCAGGAATCGGTAAAATGCTGTATTCAGGTGTTATGAACAGAGATATTTGGTTAGTAATGTCTTCTAATACATTTTATGCTTTATTGACAGTACTTGGTAATTTTGTATCAGATGTGTCTTATGCTGCAGTTGATCCAAGAGTAAAATTAGAATAGGAGGGAGAAAAAATATGACACAAAAAGCAAAATCAATTTATAAAGATCCTCAAAATAAAAGAAAAATAAAGAAGGAAGCTCAGGCTATGGGTCCTTGGAAAATAGCTTGGGAAAGATTCAAAAAGAATAGAATTGCAATTATCGGTACAACAATATTTATTGTTATTGTACTATTAGTTATAATAGTACCTATTTTATCTCCCTATGAATTAAGTGAATTTGAGCTAGAAAATAAAAATCAGCCTCCATCAAGAGACAATTGGTTAGGTACCGATGAACAAGGAAGAGACGTTTTTTTGAGACTTTTTTTAGGAGGTAGGATATCTATACTTATCGGATTAATGACATCTATTGTTACAGTAATAATAGGAGCTTCTATAGGAGCTATTGCTGGTTTTTATGGTGGGAAAGTAGATAATATATTGATGCGATTTGCAGAAACAATTTATTCTCTACCCTTCTTACCTATTTTGATTACTTTGTCTTTTGCTCTTATGTGGAGAGTATCATCAGAACAAAAAATGTATGCCGTTATGTTTATTTTAGCTATAATTTCCTGGCCCGGACTTGCTCGTCTTGTTAGAGGACAAATACTTTCTTTAAGAGAACAGGATTTTATGGTTGCAACCAAAGCATTAGGACTTTCTACAAGATCTAAAATTTTCAAACACCTTTTACCTAACACACTTTCTTATATTATAGTTAATGGTATGCTTAGAATGGCTCGTGCAATCTTGACAGAAGCGGGATTATCTTTCTTAGGTCTTGGAGTTATTCCTCCAACACCAACTTGGGGAAATATGATAGAAAGAGCTAGAGACAGCTATGTATTCAACAACATATCATGGCTTTGGATACCACCAGGAATTATGATAGTTCTTACAGTTGTTAGTATTAATCTTCTTGGTGAAGGCTTACGAGATGCCTTTGATCCAAAGGAAATAAGGTAGGTGTTGACTATGGATAATTTATTAGAAGTTAATAATTTGAAAACTTATTTTTATACGGACAGAGGCATAGTACAAGCAGTAGATGGTGTATCTTTTAATATGCAGAAAGGTAAAACGTTAGGAGTCGTTGGTGAATCAGGTTGTGGAAAAAGCATAACAGCTATGTCGATTTTAAAACTAATTGAAAAACCAGGTAAAATTGTTACTGGAGATATTACCTTTGACAGTAAAGATATTATAGCTATGGATGATAGACAAATTAGGTCAATAAGAGGAAATGATATTTCTATGATTTTCCAAGAACCTATGACTTCTTTAAATCCTGTATTCAAAGTTTCTTATCAAATCATGGAACCTTTAATGTTGCATCAGAATATGAATGAGGAAAAAGCTAAAAAAGTAGCTATTGAAATGCTAGATACAGTTGGAATACCAAGGCCAAGCGAAGTAGCAAATGATTATCCTCATCAACTAAGCGGCGGTATGCGTCAAAGAGTTATGATTGCAATGGCTCTTGCATGCAATCCTAAAATGCTTATTGCTGATGAACCAACAACCGCTCTAGATGTTACCATACAAGCTCAAATATTAAAACTTATGAATGACTTAAAGGAAAGAACAAAAACTGCTATAATGCTCATTACTCATGATTTAGGAGTTGTAGCCCAAATGGCAGATCATGTTATTGTAATGTATGCTGGTAAAATTGTTGAATCAGCACCTGTAAGAGAATTATACTTAAATCCTAAGCATCCTTATACCAAAGGTCTTCTTGCTTCAATTCCTAGTCTAGATCAAGATAAAGGTAGACTTCACACCATTAAAGGTATCGTACCAAGTCCGTTTGAACTTCCTAATGGATGCTATTTTGAACCTAGATGTGAATTTGCAAAACCTGAATGTAAAAATAAGATGCCTGATATTGCAGAATATTCAGAAAATCATGATGTAAGATGCTTTTTGTACAGTGATGCAGTTGAAAAAGAGCATTTAGCTAGGGAGGTACAAAAAAATGTCTGAAAATAAATTATTAGAAGTAATAAATGTAACTAAACATTTCCCGATAAAATCTACTAAACTCTTTAAGCCTAAAAGTTATGTTCAAGCTGTAAACAATGTATCTTTTAAAATATATGAAGGTGAAACATTAGGATTAGTTGGTGAATCTGGATGCGGCAAATCTACTTTAGGAAGGACTATAATTAAATTATATGATGCAACAGCAGGTGAAGTTATATATAATGAAGAGAATATCTTAGAGTATAACGAAAAGAAAATGAAACATATCAGAAAGGACTTGCAGATAATATTTCAAGACCCATATAGTTCTTTAAATCCAAGGCTGAATGTTTTTTCAATTATTGGGGAAGCTGTAATTGAGCATAAAATAGCAAATAAAGGACCTGAATTAGAAGAATATGTACAGCATGTAATGGATGAATGTGGACTTTCTCCTTATCACATATATAGATACCCGCATCAATTTTCAGGTGGACAAAGGCAGCGTATTGGGATTGCAAGAGCATTAGCTTTAAATCCTAAATTTATTGTTTGTGATGAACCTGTATCTGCTCTTGATGTTTCTATACAATCTCAAATTCTTAATCTTATGATGGATTTACAAGACAAACTTGGATTATCATATTTATTTATATCTCATGACTTAAGTGTCGTTAAACATATTAGCCAAAGGATTGGGGTTATGTATTTAGGTTCTATAATTGAGCTTGCTGATAAAGAAGATATTTATAAAAATCCTCTTCATCCTTATACCAGAGCATTATTATCAGCAATACCTGTGCCAAATCCTGATTTTAAAAAAAATTTAGGTCTTATTGAAGGTGAAATTCCTGACAATGTAGACTTACCAAAAGGATGCAAATTTCACGCTAGATGTCCTTTTGTCAAAGAAATTTGTAAAGAAGAAGATCCTCCAACTAAAGAGGTCGAAAAAAACCATTTTTGTGCTTGCCATTTTGCTGGTGAAATATGATTTGAATGCAAAGTTCAAAATGCTAATTTAAATTCTAAATGCAAAATGCAAAATTTAAAATGTAAAATTGAAAGGAATGTTTACATGGGTAAGCTTAGAGCACTATTAGAAAAAAAAGAGATTGATCCTGAAATAGGAAAAAATTTAGAATTTGAAAAAAATGATTTCTTAGCTATGTTTATTGCATCTGCCACTGTTTTTTTACCTGTTGTACTTGCAGCATTTGCAGTTATAGCAATCATAATCTTACTGCTTTTTCATTGATATCAAATTAATATAAATATTATTAATAAATAAAGGTAGTTTATATGCTACCTTTATTTTTAATGCATATATTACTAAATCTTATTTGTACCTATTTTTAAAATACAGTAGTTAGATATATCTCTTTATGATATACTTAATTAATGTAAAATTAAAAATGCAAAATTTAAATATTATTAGATGTTTAATATTAGGGAGTTTTTATGGATAGATATATTAAAAATATGAACTCAATTACGAAAGAAGAAAATAAAAAACTGAGAGATTTTAAAGTATGCGTTGTAGGCTGCGGCGGGCTTGGAGGCTACATAATTGAAATGCTAGCAAGATTAGGTATAGGATACATCTCTGGTGTAGATAATGATGTATTTGATGCCACTAATTTAAATAGGCAACTTATATCACATACACAAAATTTAGGATGCAAAAAAGCTTTAGAAACACGTAACAGAGTAAAAATTATCAATCCAGAAATTAATTTTAAACCTGTTATAGAAAAATTAACAAAAGATAATGCTACAAAAATAATATCAGGACACGATATAGTAATAGATGCTGTAGATAATACCTCCACTCGTCTTTTAATTCAAACAACTTGTTTAGAATTGAATATCCCATTGATACATGGAGCTGTAGCAGGATGGTATGGTCAAGTTTCAGTAATAATTCCCGGTGACGATACTCTTACTCGGATTTATCAAAATCAAAAAGAAAAAGGCATAGAAACAGAATTAGGCAACCCTTCTTTTATACCTCCTTTAATTGCTTCAATTGAAGTTTCAGAAGCTATAAAAGTTTTATTAAATAAAGGTGAAACTCTTAGAAATAAATTATTATATATTGATTTATTAACAAATAGTTATAATGTTTTTGAGATATAAAAAATCATCACTTAGCAATATTGAACTATTAAAAAGTACATAACATTTATAATAGAAAATGAGCTTATTTGGAAGGAGAAATTTTATGAAAGTTAATGTTAATCCTGTAAAGGGTATGAGAGATTTTCTACCCAATGAAAAGGAAATTAGAGATTATGTAGAAACAATAATAATTAATACTTATAAACAAAATGGATTTCAACTAATAGAAACTCCAGTTGTTGAAAATATTGAAAGATTATTAGGAAGTAAAGGCGGCGAAAATCTAAAACTAATTTATAAGATTATGAAAAGAGGAGAAAAACTCGATTTAACAAGAGATAATCTAAATGAAGTAGACTTAGCTGATTTAGGTCTCCGCTATGACCTTACTGTACCATTAAGTAGATTTTACTGCAATAACAAATCAAAGCTACTTCCTGTTTTTAAATCACTACAGGTAGGAAATGTTTTTAGAGCAGAAAGAGCTCAAAAAGGAAGATACAGAAGTTTTAAACAGTGTGATATTGATATAATTGGCGAACCTAGTAAAACAGCTGAAATTGAATTAATTATTACTACTGCTAAAGCATTAACAGCTCTTAATGTAAGTAATTTTTCTTTTAGAATAAATGATAGGAGAATATTAAAGAATGTTGTTCTAAGCTGCGGTTTCAATGAAAATAATTTTGAAAGTGTTTGTATTACTCTAGATAAACTTGACAAAATTGGAATGGATGGCGTAGAAAAAGAACTTATAAAGAAAGATTTTAATAAAGAAAATATAAATAATATAATTTCAGCACTAAAAGAAATTAACCTTAAAGGAACTGAATGCTTAACTACTTATGGAGTTGAAAAAGAAGTTGCTGAAAATGTAAGCAGTATAATAAGTATAGTAAAAGAATTTTCAAAAGGAAAGTTTGAAATTAAATTTGATTTTACTCTTGTAAGAGGTATGGGATATTATACTGGTACTATTTTTGAGATTTCTTATAAAGACCTTGGCTACTCTATTGGAGGCGGAGGTAGATATGACGAAATGATAGGTAATTTTATTGGAGAAAAAATTCCAGCTATAGGTTTTTCAATAGGTTTTGAAAGACTTGTCAATGAGTTAATAGAAGAAAATTTTAAAGTTCCAAATTTAGAAAAAGGTGTTCTTTTGTATGATGATAAGAGTGATAATCTATCTTGTGTTTTAAGCAAAGCAGAAGAACTAAGAAATAATGGTTTTTCAATTACTCTTTATAAGAAAGCAAAAAAAATAGGTAAACAGTTAAATCAATTGAAATCTTTTGGATTTACTAAATTCGCTATCTTTGAAAATGATGATACAAAAATGAAAAACCTTGATTAGTATTAATAATAAATAAAAAGGCTGTGACAAAAATAGATTAATTTGCCGCAGCCTTTTTATTTTTAGTGTTTCATAAAATTCTCTATGTCATTTATTTCTTTTATTATTTCAATAGATAAGTTTTCTGCTCCATTTTTTGTTAGAAGAACATCATCTTCTATTCTTATTCCTATACCTTCTTCCGCAATATATAATCCCGGTTCAACAGTATACACTCCATTTTCAACAAGAGTTCTATCTTTCCTTCTTAGATCATGAACATCTAGTCCTAATGGATGCCCAATACTATGATAATAGTATCTGGAAACTTCGCTTTCGTCTTTAATAAGTTTTATGCTTTTTAATGCCTTAGCATAAAATTTTATAACTTTCTTTTCTAATTCCATTTCTGTAATTCCCGGTTTCATTTCTGACATAGCTAGTTTTTGAGTTTCAAGTACTATATTGTATATTTCTTTTTGTCTATCAGTAAATTTACCATTAACAGGATATGTTCTTGATATATCTGAAGAATATAAAGATGTTAACGATCCTAAGTCAAGCATTAAAAGATCTCCAGATTTCATTTTCTTTATTGGATTATCATAGTGTAGTATAACCCCATTCTTTCCTGATGCCGCTATTGTTGTGAAACCTTTTCTAATATTTCTCTTAAGAAGATAACTTTCAAAATAATACCTAGCTTCATATTCATATGTATCAGGTTTTAAATTTGACATAACATTTTCAAGAGCTTTATTAGTATCTTTAATTGATTCTCTTATTTTTTGTATTTCCTCAGGTGTTTTTACACTTCTAAGTTCAGTCATAATATTAAGAGAATTTTTAATATTTAAAGATGGAAATCTATCTCTTATTTTAGATGCTAATACCATATATTGATTTAAACTTTCATTAAGTTCTGAATAATAGAACAAAAGATATATGTTTTCAGGTCGTATCCTTGATCCTATAAAAGATGCAAGTGTTTTTTCAAAAGCAATATTATCTTGTATATTCTGTATACCTGAGGTTTCAGATGCTTCATTCTTACGCATAAGAATACCTATCCATTTTTCGTAATGCTCATCTATAGGCGGAATAAACAGAGTTTCTGTTGTATTACCTAATTCTTTTGTCATAACAAGCATCATGTCTGTTCTTTCAATTCCTGTTAAATAATAAAAGTTTCTATCCACTTCAAATTCTGTAAACTGATCTGCAGATCCCCTTGAAGGTTTACCTGAAAAAAATACTGCTAAAGAGTTATCTTCCATTTTCTCCATAAACTTTTTTCTATTATTTGTGAAAAAATCTTTATTCATAACTACCTCCAGATTTACTTTTATTTATATAATAATAAGTTATATATATTTACTCTATAAATAATATCATATGTAATTTAAAATTCAAGAGAACTAAAAGAATAAAATATTAAATAAAGAAATAATTTACAATAAAAATCATTAACTTAAAAAACATTAGTTTAATAATATATCATTAAACTAATGTTTATTATTAAGTATTATATATATTAGCAAAGTACTTATAATAAATACAGAATTTTTCAATACATATAATCTTATAACTGTATAACTTCATCGCTCATTTTAACTAAACTCTTATCATGTGTAATAAAAATAATTATTTTATCTTTTTTTATACTATTTATGTAATTAATAAATTTCTCTTTACTATGAATATCTAGAGCTGAAGTAGGTTCATCTAATATCATTAAATCCATATCTTTTAAAAGTACTCTTATAAGCGCAATTTTTTGTTTTTCTCCACCAGATATATTATTTGATTTTTCATTAATAACTGTTTCAAAACCCTTAGTAAGCGTATTAAAATACTTATTAAAATTTAATATCTCTATAAATTCTTTTAGCTTATTATGTTCAATACAATTACTATCTAAGCTTAAATTATACAATATTGTATCATTTAATAATATTGGTTCTTGCTCTAAAACACCTATTAATTCATGTCTCATATTGTACATATTTATATCTTTTATATCAGTATCATTATACTTAATATTACCTTCGAATTCATCTATATATAAACCTAACAAAAGATTAACTAATGTAGTTTTTCCTACACCATTATCTCCTATAATACAATAGACTTTTCCTTTTAAAAATTGTTTCGAATAATCTTGGAAAATAACTTTATTATTATAAGAAAAAGACAGTTTATCTATTTGTATCGACTTAATTGAATCTATTAATTTTTCACCATTGGTTTCCTTATTTAGCTTTAATAAATCCTGCAGTCTTTTATAAGATACAAAATTATCTTGATATATTTTTCCTAAATTAAAAAAGTATTTCATTGAATTCAACAATTTGCTAAAATAAGAAAGAATAATAGTAAAAAAACCAATAGTTAAATTACCTTTTATTATTTCCAATCCTCCTATTACATACAATGTAATCTTAGCAAAAACCATTATTGTATTATCCAGTCCTGAAAATATATATGAAATTTTCTGATATCCTAAAGCTTTCGATAACAAATGCATAAAGCTCTTATTCAATCTTAGACAAAATAAATTGTTAACTGCATGAATTTTTATAAATTTTACTTTGAATAATTGTTCATTAAGCTTTGAGAAAAATTTATCTTGAGCTTCTTTTAATTCAAAGCTTTTAGTAAATATAGTATTCTTAAATAACAGATAAACAAGAAAATATACACATAGTAAAATAATTAGAACTATTGTAATTTTAATATTCAATTTAATTAGTATTAGTGAAGTAAATATAATAATTAGTATATTAATAAATACGTCTAAAATTATATTCATACTAAATATAATAAGTCCATTAGAATCATTGTTTATACGCTGATTAAGATAAACGGTATCTGATTTACTAAAATATGATATTGACACTTTTTTTAAATGGTTTAATATATCACTATTAAGCTCAAAACCAGCAGTTGTTTGATATTGAACATAAATCATATTGAAAACATAACCTAAAATTATACTACTTATATTTAGAACAGCAAACATAACAGAATATTTAATCAAAAACTGTATGTTTTTCTCTTCAACCAAATTGTCAATAAATTGTCCTGAAATATATGGTATAACGAGTGATATAATATTTATTAAAATGCCTATCATTATATAAATTAATAACATAACTTTGTGTTTTAATAAATACTTTTTACAAAATTTAAATATTTTCATTAATGAACCTCTGTTGTTTATTATTACCTAGCTCTACTATAATAAAATTAAACATTTATTTTATTAATTATTATCCTCTTTTTTTATATTAACAAAGTACATTAGCTTTAATTATATCTAAACTTAGATTATATACTTACTACTATTTATTATCTTGGTGTGACATTTGGGCACCAATTACCTGGGCAATACAACCAGCACCTAGTATTCTTAGGTGAATACTGATCACATTCATCACATTCAAAAATATAATTGGCTGATGTTGAAGTTATTCCATTAACTAGATATTCCATGTTATTCCACCTTTCTATCTTTTTATTGTTTTAAGGTAATTAAAATTGTAAAACAAGCTATGCACTTTGTTAACAACTACTATTAATAACAATTTTAAACTTTCTTATCTCATTTTTATATAATGTGCAATAGTTTGTATATATTCATTTATAGTATATTTATACCTGCTACATCTATCTGCATTTTTTCTTATTCGTCTGCTCGGACACCCTCCCATACATATAGGCATAAATTTGCATACTGAACACACATTATCCTTTGTCGGATCGTATAACATGTAGTCATATAATATTTTGCTTGGCTTAAAATTACTATTATTTAAATCTCCTACACTCATTTCTTTTATTCCAATATCATTCCAACATTTATACATTTTCCCATCCGAATTGATAACAATACTATTTTGCTTATCGGCTGCGCAAAAACTAGATAGTATTGTTGGATATTTATCAGTAATAGTAGAACTATTTAATTCACTATTATTAAACGAGAAATCTAATTTTGAAAATTCATTATATTTTAAACAGTTATTATTATCATATATATCATCAATGTTTTCAACATAACCTAAATAAGGATTTACCTTGTCCAATAAATTTTTATCTTTTAAAATTTGGATAATTTCATTAATAGAATCAACATTTTTCTTGTCAACATTAATTCGAAGAGCTACGGGAGGAATAATATTTTTGTATTCATATAAATTATAAATAATTTTTTCAAATGTTCCTTTACCACCTTCTAAAAAGCGACGTTGATCATGTATTTTAGGAGGTCCATCCAAAGTAATTTGAATAGATTTAATTTCACATTTATTTATTGTTTCAATATTTTTTTTAGATAATAAATAACCATTTGATATCATATCTGAGTTATATACTACATTATATTTATTGCACAATTCAATAATTTCATTTGATAGCTTTTCTATAATATCTATTGCTAATAACGGCTCTCCACCATACCACAAAATTGAGAGATATCTTATATTATTGAGTTGATTTTTAATAAAGTTTATTAGGTTTTTCTGTGTTTCTTCTGACATATATGAGGTATTAATGCTATTCTTTTCGTAACAGTAAATACATCTGAAATTACAATCAGATGTAGGCGCTATAGTAAGTCCTAATCTATTTGTTGAATATTTGTTTCTCAATAAGTTATATCTAATTAATGCTAATTCATCATCATCATCATCAATTAAGAAAAACCCCTTCTTTAAATCTTCTATTAATTTTTCATCATCAATTTCATAATTCTTTTCTCTAAAATTTACTAATTTTTTATAATTTTTCTCTTCTATTAGTGCTAAAGCATTTGATCTAGCATTATAAGCTACATATTTCCCCTCTTCATGTTCATATGGATAAAAAAAATTGTAGTAAGATTCTTTCATAATATTTACCTCCTAGTACAAAATATTTGTAACATAAAGTTACATAGTTTTTTACTTTCTATAAGTTAATCACCCGAATTATTTACTGTTTTTGTAAAGCTAATATTCAAGTTGTTATCTTATTTAACTTATTAAATATTTACAGTTTTACATCAGTCAATTTTTATACTAATCTTTTAATTGAATAAGAGGATAAATAATCACCTCCTAGGTTAATCACTTGTGTACTCAATGTTTAATGGATCTCTTATATATCTACTTTTGAAAGAAGCAACACAAATGTATTATTTTGATTTAATTAGAGTTGGAATTGATGTCGGTGTTTATTTTAGTTATGTTCAATACTTACACCTGATCATAAATCTGTTCATAAACCTTTTTAAAGTACTTCATGACAGTTTAGATTCTCTAGAAAAGGCTGTTTCTACTATTAAAAAAGTAAAAGAGTATTGTTCTATGAAAGTTAGCATACTCCTTGAATCTAGGGAAATTTATGCAATTTTATATTTAAGTAGTATTATGAATCTTATTTAATATGAAATTAAAGAATATATATGGATTAACATTTTTGTTCTATTTTTACTGTTATTTTTTTGTGTATTATGCATTTATTATACATATTATTGAATATTTTGTCAATAATTATTATATTTATAGTAACTTAATATAATTAGAGATTATTTAGAACTTTACTAATAACATAAAGCTTTATTATAATTTTTATGTATATAAATAAAAAAGCATATTCACAGCAAAATATTTTTTCTTGTGAATATGCTTAATCATAAAAAGTTATATGTCTACTTTTATTTGTCTAAAAAGACGGTGGTGTCATAGCCCAAATAGATATACATTCTTCTTCACCTTCATTTAAATATTTATGTGGTATTGTACTGTTAAAATAAATGCTGTCCCCTTCATTTAGTACATAATCCTTATTATTGATTTTAACTGTCATTGTTCCCTTTATTACTATACCACATTCTTCACCCTCATGAGTTATCAATTCATTACTTGAATATTCACCCTTTTTAAGTGTAATTTGTAAGAATTCTATCTTTCCTTTCAAATCTGGAGTAAGTAATTCATATATTCCTTTACTTCGATTAATCACTATTTTCTTTCTCTCTTCTTTTCTTACAACTATTTTATTTTCTTCGCTGCCTTCTTCAAAAAAATAACCAACATTAATATCTAATGCTTGTGAAATTTTCCATAGATTAACCACAGAAGGAACAACTATACCTCTTTCTATTTGACTAATAAGACCTGTGCTAACTCCAGACTCTTTAGATAATACTGCTATACTGATTTTCTTTTCTTTCCTAAGTTCTCGTAGTTTATTTCCTATATTAATTTCCATCTATTTCTCCTTCTTTTGTATAGCAATATGTTAACATATATTAATTCATTTTTAAATAGAAAACATTATTAATTTATTCAACATATTGATTATTTTGATATTTTTTTTAGAATATTGACATTTTTGTTCAATATGTTTATAATATTAATGTATTATTTCACTATATTGAAATAGTATAAAAAAATTAGGAGGTTTTTTATGTCAAATTCTTTAATTAGTCCAGACAGCACATGGTTACTTTGGGCAATAATTACAGGATGGGCTGCTGTAAGTATTTATCTAGAACAAAAATATAAATGGGCAGCAAAAGCATCAGGAGCAATAATAGCACTTGTCGGAGCACTTATATTATCTAACTTAAAAATTATTCCTATAGAATCACCTGTATATGATCAAGTTTGGAATTATGTAGTTCCATTAGCTATACCTCTTTTATTAATGCAATGTAACATTAAAAAGATTTGGAAAGAAAGCGGCAAAATCCTTATTATCTTTTTAATAAGTTCAATTGGAACTATGATAGGTGCTACACTTGGTTATATAATGTTAAAAAACGTTGTGCCTGATTTATCAAAAGTTGCTGCAATGATGTCTGGTTCTTATATTGGCGGTGGTGTAAACTTTGTTGCTATGTCTAAATCATTTGAAGCACCCGGAGAACTAGTTTCAGCAGCAGTTGTTTCAGATAATTTGCTGATGGCTTTGTATTTCTTTGTATTAATAATTATTCCATCAACAGCATTTTTTAGAAAGTTTTATAAGCATCCTCATGTAAATGAAGTTGAAAAGCATGAAAGTAATGAAGCTGATAAAACAATAGCAGCATCTTACTGGTCTCGTAAAGAAATTTCTTTAAAAGACATTGCTTATGCAGTTGCAACTAGTTTTATTGTTGTTGCACTATCTAAAGAAATAGCAAATGTATTTAATGAAATTATACCTACAACTAATTTTGGACTTGAATTGCTAAATGGATTATTTGGTAATGAATATCTTATTATTACTACTTTATCTATGTTATTAGCTACATTTAAATCAGATTTCTTTGGAGAAATCAGAGGAACTCAAGAAATAGGAACTTTTTTAATATACTTATTCTTTGTTGTAATTGGTGTACCAGCATCAATTTCTTTAATAATTCAAAAATCACCATTACTATTAGTTTATTGTGCTATAATGGTACTGTTTAATATGGTTGTAACCTTTGGATTTGGTAAATTACTTAATTTTAATCTTGAAGAAATAATTTTAGCATCAAATGCAAACATAGGAGGCCCTACAACAGCTGCTGCTATGGCAATTTCAAAAGGATGGACTAAACTAATTGCTCCTATAATGCTTGTAGGTACTTTAGGTTATGTAATAGGAAACTACTTTGGTGTATTTATTGGTAATATTTTAATGTAAATGAAAGGACGAATAAAATGATATTTGATGGACATTCTGATATTTGGACAGATGTAACAACTAGATTGTTAAATGGAGAAACTAATATTTTAAAAACTTATCATTTAGATAAACTAAAACAAGGAAATATTTCAGGAAGTATTTTTGTTATATGGATTGATCCCCCTCATGATATGAACCCATATAAAAGAACACAGGAGATAATGAGCAGTATTGTAAAAGAAACAGAATCTTGTAGCGATATAGCTATTGTTAAGTCCTTTGATGAAATTAACATAGCTTTACAAAATAATAAATTCTTTATTATAATTGGTCTTGAAGGTTTAAGCTCTATAGGTAATAACCTTAGTCTTATAGATAATTATTATGATTTTGGAGCACGACATGCAAGTTTGACTTGGAATGAAGAAAACTTACTAGCAACTGGAGTTAAAGGTAATCCAGTTAGAGGACTTACAGCTTTAGGAAAAGAAGCATACAAAAAAATAATAAGTAAGAATATGATTTTTGATGTATCTCATTTAAATGAAAAATCATTCTGGGATATTATAGATATTGCAGACAAACCTATAATTGCTTCACACTCAAATTCAAAATCTATCTGTGATGTTCCTCGTAATTTGACTGATAATCAATTAAAAGAAATACAGAGATTGGGTGGTATTGTAGGTATAAACTCATTTAATCAATTTGTACATGAATATCAAAGTAAACAAACTGTAGAAACTCTTGTAGATCATATTATTTATATGGCTAATATTATGGGAATTGATCATGTAGGACTAGGATTTGATTTCTGTGACTTTCTTGATGATAGTTCAGTAAATTCATTTAGTAATCAAGAAACTTCTTTCACTAAAGGATTAGAAGATTGTTCAAAGACACTTAATATTGTCAGAGAACTTAGCAAAAGAGGTTTTTCTCAAGAAGATATTGAAAAAATATCTTATAAAAACTTTTTCCGTATTATAAAAGAAACTTTAGTATAATAAATTTATAACTAATAAAGCTCTTTTAGTACCTCTAATAACTAAAAGAGCTTTATATTAAGTGAAATTAAAATTAAGTCTAAACTTATTTATATTTTTAATATTCCAAGAGATTGTAATGAAATTAAAAACAGAATTATAGGTATTACCCATCTTACAAGTGTATACCATACCATCTTTAATTTAACGTTTATTGTTCCATTGTTAGTTAATTCATTCATAACAATATCTTTTTTCATAATGTGTCCAACTAAGATTGTTCCAAATAAACCAACTAAAGGCATAGTAATATTTGAAACAAAATAATCATAAATATTAAAGAAAGTCTTTCCTGCTAATTGTACATGTCTCCATGGTCCAAAACCCATAACAACTGGAATGCCTAAAAGGAAAATTAATAATGTTAAAAGCCATGTAGCTTTTTTTCTATTCATTTTAGTTTTTTCTACTACAAAAGTAGTAGATATTTCAAGCATCGATATTGAAGAAGTTACAGCAGCTATAATTAGCAATGCAAAGAATATTATTGCAAACAAAGTTCCAAAAGGCATTTGAGAAAAAACATGAGGTAAAGTTTCAAATACAAGTCCCGGTCCTTCTGACGGCTCAAGATTAAATGCAAACACTGCTGGTAAAATAACAAAACCTGCTACTAAAGCAACAAGTGTATCAAATATAGTTACAGAAATTGAAGTAGTACCTATATTTTCATCGCTTTTTAAATAGCTTGAATATGTAACCATAGTACCTACACCTAGACTAAGAGTAAAGAAAGCTTGTCCCATAGCACTAACTAATACTGAACCTTTGATTTTTGAAAAATCAGGTTTCAAATACCATTCAACACCTTTTAATGCTCCTGGAAGTGTTATTGAACGTATAGCCATAATAATTAGCATAATAAATAATCCCGGCATCAATACTTTACAGTACTTTTCAATTCCACCAGAAATACCTTTAGAAATTATAAAAGCTGTAATTACTAGAAAAATTATTTGGTATATAATAAGTTGAATAGGACTTTGACAAAAACTATCAAACATAGTTTCAAAAGAACCAACACTTGCTGCACCAAATTGACCAGTAACTGCTTTTACAAGGTAGAAAATTGTCCAACCTCCTACTACAGCATAATATGCGTACAATAGTAATGAAGCTATCATTCCAAACCATCCTACAATTTTAAATTTACTATTATACTTTCCATAGCACCCTATAACATTTGATTTACCACTTCTACCTATAACCATTTCAGTTATTGCTACACTTAATCCAATAAATATAATGAAAATAATATAAACAAAAACGAATGCTCCACCACCGTTTTGGCCTACTTGATAAGGGAACTTCCATATGTTACCTAGTCCTACTGCTGAACCCGCAGCAGCTAAAATAAATCCTATTCTAGAATTAAAATGATCTCTTTTATCTACTTTTTTAAGAGTAGATTTATCCATAAAATTTCCTCCTCATATAGATTTTAATAAATTTGAAAAAATGCGAATCAGTATTGCTATAATAGATTCCAGATTAGTTAAATTCTCTAAGAATTTAGATAATATGAAATGTAAAAATAAAAGGCCTTTAGCATTATATGTGCAAATAGCATGCCATTTTTTATAAGATTTTGACATTTATTAGATAAAGAATTTAGAATCCTAGAATTATAAATGCCTTTATATTCTATAAAATTACATTTTTTTTATTTTAATTTCTATACATCTTATTTAAAATTTATATTGGGTTAAACGGTGTACCGTTTTTATCAACCCATAAGTACCAATTACCCCATTTGTTGTTTTTTACATTTGTTCTCGAGTATATTTAATAAATCTTTACCATAATCTGTGATAATACTACCTCCACGTCCTTTATTAATTTTAATAAAATAATATTTTTCTAATTCATTTAAAATTCTTCTAATCTCCTGTTCACTCAAATATACATTGTTCTTTACAGCTTCTTTATGAATACTTCTCCGCCCTGTTCTTTCCTTATTATCAAAGCTATTTTTTAATATTCTTAATACAAAGATATATTTATCAACATTTTTTCCAGCAAATTTAATAAATTTCTTAATGCTGTTTTCCATATTATCATCACTATTAACAATACTATCATCTCTATACATCAATGGTATGTTTTGAGTATCTATAACATCTTTACCTAAGTAAACAAAATATTCAACAAAATTTCTAAGTTCTCTAACATTTCCCTTCCAATTATATTTTAATAGAGCTTCTTTTGCTTTACTGCTCAACTCAAAGTTGCCTCCAAATTCTTTTTTATAATAATCAATGATTAAAGAAATGTCTTCAAGTCTTGTCCTAAGAGGCGGAATATTAAGAGGTAAAACTTTAAGCCTAAAATATAAGTCTTCTCTAAACTTATTCTTATTCACTAGTTCTTCAAGATTTTTATTAGTCGCTGCAATAACTCTTATATCTATATCTATAATTCTGTCACTTCCTAATCTCATTATTTCCTTCTCTTGTAAAACTCTTAAAAATTTAATCTGAATACTATATGGCATTTCACTTATCTCATCTAAAAATATAGTTCCTTTATGAGCAATTTCAAATAATCCTCTTTTTCCACCCTTTCTTGCTCCTGTAAAAGCTCCTTCCTCATATCCAAATAGTTCGCTTTCTAATATATTCTCAGGAAGTGCACCGCAGTTAACTGCTACAAATTGATATGTTCTTCTATTTGATGCATTGTGAATAGCTTGAGCAAATAGTTCCTTACCTGTACCTGTTTCTCCTGTTATTACTACTGATGAATTAGATTTAGCCATTCTTTTTGCTATAGACCTGCATTCCTTTATAACTTTACTATTACCTATTATATCTTTAAATGTATATTTTGCTCTATGTCCTTTGCTTATTAATTTTTTTCTAATTTCATGTTGTTTTTTCTCTACTTCATCAAACTCCTTAACTACAGCAACTGCACCATAAAATTTACCCGAGTTTATCATAGGATATACTGATATTATTACATCTTTATTATTTATTTTAGCTAACTCATCTTTAATTATTTCTTTATTCATAAATACTTTTGAAAATGAGATGTTTGGAAATATATATTTTCCAAATGAATTAATGACTCTTTGTTTCTTATAATTTATTATTTTTAAAGCATTATCATTACATACTGTTATTTTCCCTTCATGATCTAGTTCTATTATTCCATCATCTGTTGAATCTAAGAAAACTTTTATTTGACTTTCAAAACTGTTTATCTTATTCAAAACATAAGCTAAACCTGTTTTAGGCGTTACTATTTCTTTATATGCTCTTCTTAAATCTGTTATACTTAAAATGTGATATAAGTTTAATCTTATACCTATTTCAATAATAGTATCAATATCTAATAATGCATTTCCTATGTTTATAGTTTTATCATAATTATCATCATTGTTTTGTAAAGTTATGATTAAATTATCATGGCTGTCTTTGTCAGTTTGAGAAAAAGGACTTATTTTTAGATTTTTTATTCCTAATTGATTAATAACAGCACACATTTCTTCACACATGTCATTCGTTTCATCTTTAATAAAAGCATGTTTATTTGAAGCAATATCTTTTAATTTAAGATATCCTTCTTTTGAAATTGTTCTGCTCATTATAACTATATCTTCTTCTGTCTTTAATATGTTTTTAACTTGATTATATAAGCTGTAAGTTGGAATTATAATAAGGTCTGAACGTATGTCCACTAGTTTATTTAAGTTATTTACAGCTACTTTTTTAATATGAACATTCTCTTTAAATATACTACTAAGTTGTCCACAGATATCTACTAATGATTTCAAAGTATATCCAATGATAGTAATTTTCTTTTTCATTATAGTATCCTTTCTATAAGTTTATATATACACCATAATATTTTTATCTTATAATGTCAATAATAGTTACTGATACAATAATTTGGCTTATTTATTTTTTATAAATTAATTTTATAAAAACTATTGACAACTATTAAATTTTGGATTAGAATGTAAATGTGCATATGCACATTACTTTTGAAAAGGATTTAGTTATTATGAAATGTAAGAAAAAAAGATTTTGTAGAAGATTAGAAGATTCAAAAGTTTATAAACCAATTGGCATTACAGACACTCTTGACGAAATATATATCGAATTAGATGAATTTGAAGCCATGAGGTTATGCGATTATGAAGGAATGAGTCAAATTGAAGCAAGCAAAGATATGGAAGTTTCTAGAGCTACCGTTCAAAGACTGCTTCAATCAGGAAGAGTAAAAATTTTAGATGCTTTTTTACATTCCAAAATCATTAATATAAAGAATGAGACTCATAATATAAAATTAAAAGGAGAAAACAATATGAAAACTAATTTAAAAAATGAACTTAAAATAGCTTTGCCTACAAGTGATAAGATTAACGTAGATGAACATTTCGGACACTGTGCTTACTTCGCACTTTATAACGTTAAGGATAACAAAATCATCTCAACAGAATATGTAAAAGCACCACCTCATCAACCGGGATTATTGCCAAGATTCTTAGGTGATCTTAATGTTAATGTAATTATTACAGGTGGCATGGGACAAAGAGCAATAGATTTATTTAAATCTCAAGAAATTGAAGTAATACTAGGTGCAAGAGGAAAAATTGAAGATAACTTAAATGAATATTTAGGTGGAGATTTAGAGTCAAAAGGTTCACCTTGCCAACATTAATAATAAGATAAAAGTGAAAAGTTTAAAGTGAAAAGTTATGGTAGTTTTGCATACGCAAAACAATCTATAATAAAATAAATTTTCTAAAGAAAATTTATACAACTAATTATTAAATATAAACTATCAACTATTAATTATATAAAAGGAGTGTGTATTATGAAAATAGCTGTATGTGCTAAAAATGAAGGATTAAAATCTGAGGTTGATAACAGATTTGGAAGAGCAGAAAATTATGTAATATATGATACTGAAGAAGGAAATGCTGTAACTATTGAAAATAGTGCAAAAAATGAACCATCTGGAGCTGGCGGAAGTGCTACTAGATTATTAAGTGAAAATAAAGTTGAAGTTGTACTTGCACCAGAATTAGGACCTAAAGCAGTTGATGCAATAAGAGCATTTGGTATAGAAGCTTATAGATTTAACGATGTTAAAACTGTAGAAGATGCTATAAATAAATATAAAGATGGATCTTTAGAAAAATTTATAACAAGCACAACTAATAGTAAACATGGACTTCATAGAGCTTAAGACGTATTAGAGGAGATGTTTTTATGAGAATTGCTGTTTTAAGTGGAAAAGGCGGAACAGGAAAAACTACAATAGCTACAAATTTAGCAGCTAATAAGAAAAATTCAATACTTATTGATACTGATGTAGAAGAACCAAACAGTCATATTTTTATGAAACCAAATATTGAAGAAAATATTGCTGTTAAAGTCAACTATCCTGTTGTTGATACTGATAAATGTACACTTTGTGGCAAATGCGGCACTTTTTGCAGATACAATGCCATTCTTCCAGCTAAAAATAACGTACTAGTTTTCGAAGAAATATGTCATGACTGTGGAGGATGTGAACTAGTTTGTCCAACAGGTGCTATAAGTTATAAGCAAAGGGAAATAGGTAAAATTCACTGTGGAAAAACAAAATATGATATAAATATGAAATATGGTGATTTAAATGTTGGAGAAGTATCAGGAGTTAGAATTATTGAAAAATTAAAAGACATGACTAAAAATGAAGAAGTTGTTTTTATAGATTCTCCTCCCGGCACTTCTTGTGCTACTGTTGCAGCAATAGAAGATATAGATTTTGCAGTAATAGTAACTGAACCTACACCATTTGGAGTAAGTGATATGAAAATGGTTGTAGAAATGTTGAGAAGAATGAATATAAAATTTGGTGTAGTAATTAACAAAGCAGGGCTTGGTGACGATGAAATTTATGATTACTGCAAATCAGAAAACATTGATATTTTAGAAGAAATACCATTTGATGAAAAAATAGCTAAGCTGTATGCTTCTGGAGATTTATTAAGCTACGAAATAGAATCTTATAAAGAAAAAATAATGACAATTTTAAGTAAAATAGCTTAATTTATTTGTTTCTGCACAAGAAGGTGAAAATAATGAAAATAAATGAAATAGTGGTAATATCAGGAAAAGGTGGAACTGGTAAAACAACATTAGTTGCTTCACTAGTCCCTTTTCTAGGAAAAACAGTTATAGCTGACTGTGATGTTGATGCTCCTGATTTAAATATTTTGTTTGGAAATACTGTAAAAGCAGAAGATGAATTTATAGGTTTACAAAGAGCTGATTTAAATAAAGATATTTGTACAAATTGTGGACTTTGTTATGAAAAATGCAAATTTAATGCAATTACTAAAGATATTGAAATTAGTAAATCTAAATGTGAAGGCTGCGGAGTTTGTGAATTTATTTGTCCAGTAAATGCTATAACAATGAAAGATTCTGTTGTAGGTAAAGTATTTATATCAGATACCAAATATGGAGAAATGGTACATGCAAGGCTAATACCTGGAGAAGAAACTTCTGGAAAGTTAGTAACTGAAGTCAGAAAAAGATCAAAAGAACTTGCAAATGATAAAAATATTAATAATATTATCATAGATGGTTCTCCCGGAATAGCATGTAACGTTATAGCTTCTATAACAGGTGTATCAAAAGCTGTTATAGTTGTTGAACCAACATTATCTGGTCTGCATGATTTAGAAAAAGTATATAAGTTAGCAGATAAATTTAATTTAAAAATATATGTAGTAATAAATAAGTATGATTTATCAAAAGAACAAGCTGAAAAAATTGAGGAATATTGTGAAAAAGAAAATTTAGAGATTGCACTTAAAATACCTTTCAATAGAAAAATGGTAGAAGCAATCACTAAAAAAGAAATTCCGTCATTATATGAAAAAGACTTTTTTGAAAAGATAGGATTTAATGAATTTGTTCAAAAATTAATTAAATAAATGAAAAGGACTTGAAATTCTAATTGTTTCAAGTCCTTATTAATATCTACAGTTCTCCTCCACTAAAATCATAGTCATCAAATATTCTAAGGCCTGCATCTTCAATGTCTTTTATAAATTTTTTGTTTTGATTAGCAAAAACATCAGCATTATATTTTTTATAACCAAAATATCTACACACGTCAGGAATATACCCTTTTTCTTTTAAGTATTGCCTTGTTTCTTTTGCAAAGTCTTCTCCTTCTACATTTTTACATACCTCATATATTTCGTTTAAGTAATTTTCTTCAAGTGGTAATTTTTTATCATGCTTTTTATAAATTTTTTCTAAAAATTCTTCGTCAGAATATTGTGTATACTCATTCTTATGACAAAGCATTTCTAAATCCAGTTTTTTTCTAATAGGTGGTTTCTTTTTGGGATAACCCATTGTTACGAGGTTAATAGGTAAAACAGCTTCAGGAAGTTTAAATATTTCTCTAAGTTGTGGAATAGCTTCTTTAGGAGTTCCATAAATACAAGACCCCAATCCTAATGCATCTCCTGCTGTACAGATTGACTGCATATGGCACATCATGTCCTGAAAAGAAATAATAAAATGCCTTATACTTTTATCAGCAGTATAAGCCATATGTTCAAGTTCTGCCCAATGCTTTGTTCTATACCAATCTATGCAGAAAAACATTAATACAGGTATGTTTTTAACAGGAAATAAATTTAGTTTTTCAAGTTCATCCTTCTTATCTTTGTCCGTTACTATTATAATGCTGACTGGTTGAAGATTTCCACCAGATGCAGCATGTTTGCCTGCTAAAAGTACTTTTTCTAGAGTTTTTTCTGAAACTTCTTTATCTTTGTATGCTCTTACACTGCCTCTTTCATATAACAAATTAAGCATTTTGTTAGTTTCATTATACATAATTTTACCCTCTTTCCTTTTATTTTATAATTATTATATATAAAGCTAATTTATTAGTCAAAAAGGAAAAACTCTTGATCAAATTATTTCCAATGCAATTTTTACAATTAAAGTTCTAGGTATAATTATAGGTTTATTAGTAATTTTTCTTACTACAGCTTTCATTTTCTCTGAATATCCCATACAATCCATAAAAATCAACTTAATACTATCTTTGTTAAATTTTTCAGCTTCATTTTTTATGTTTTCTATACTTGAATAAGGAGATGCAAATACTGTCTCAATTTCTATACCCATGTCACCCCAAGCTTTTTGTATATCATGTTTTTGATCTAGCTCTGGAACAAAAACTCCAATTTTACCACTTATACCTATATTTTTAACTATATTATGTAATACTTTTTGGGGACTTATTAATAAAGAACTTGACTTAAGTTTTGGTATAGTACCAGTGCACATTATTATTATAGCACTACAATTTTCTCGATTTAATTCGTCCACACAATTTTGTAACAAAAAATGAATTTTTTCTTCAGCAATTTCTACTTGTCTCCCATCTCTCATTCTGCTAACCAAAAATGTATCTTCCTTAGATGGAGATAATTTATCTTTTATATCTTCATATGTATATTTATCTAGCGCACCTCTCTCCAAAATCTCAATATCATCTCCAATGAATTTATTTATATCTTCAATAATATCTATACGAGGTGATTGCCCTATAGTGATAAATCCTAGTTTTTTTTGTTTACTCATTATTTTCCTCACTTTCAATATTTAATTAACTTAATTAATTATTTGTAAAGCCTTGCATCATTTACAATAAAAGTTTATACTTAAAAAAAGTTATTTTTTTGAGGTGTTAACATGAACATATATGATTTTTCCAAATTACCAAAAACAAATTCATTAATACCTAAACTGTGCAGCTCTAAGGAAGAAATTACTAAAATTTCTATAGTTGTCACTCCAGGTAATTTTTATTGGGTAGAAAGCGGTGCTTTTGTATTTATATTATCTAATTTTATTAATCAAGATGATATTAGTTCTATACTTAGATCTCTTATTAATAAAAAGATAGTTGGATGCTGTTTTATTTCAAATCAAAGGATAACTGAAATAAATGTAAATATATGCAAAAACTTCAATCTACCGCTCTTTACTTATGATGATTTTGATAATATTTCAGATTTATGGAATACTGTATTTAAATCTTATAAAAGAAGTATTGATGTACAAAATTTTTTATTTTCTCAATTAAAAAATAATATTATATGCTTAATGAACAGCTCATATTTTAATGAAAAAAATCTAACCGATTTAGTTAGTATTTTTTTACATAGAGAAATTTATCTGCTGTCTTCTAACTATAATTTATTATATCAGGGAAAATATTTCAAAACTGAAATCAACAGTAACATTCCATTAGTACAATGGTCTGAAGTATTATCAAAATGGAATAAGACTGCATCTTATTCACTAGACCCTGTCAATTTATATTTAGATGAGAAAATATTTCTTTGTTTTCCTTTAAAGTCAGAAACAAATATTTTAGGTTATTTATGCATAGAAGACATACATCCTTTATGGAATCATCTTAGTGTAGTTAATACATCTGAATTACTACCTTATTATATAATTTGCATAGTACATTACTCTAAAACAAAAGTATTTCGCCGCAAATCCTTTGAAGAGTTTTTACAAAGCACATTATATGGTTTTATAACCGATTCTTCTGAATTAAAGCGTGAAGCAGCAAATTTTGATTTTGAATATTATTTAAATAGATACGTATGGATTTTAAGGATTGAGCCCCTCGATAGTAATAAGGACATTACTAATACTAATATAGCTAATCAAATAATAACGTATGCTAAAAATTTATCTGAAAAACACTTTTACAATAACATATTTTTAACTGAAAGTACGCAAATAATATCAATACAGATAAAAGATGACACTCCTGATGAAGTTGAATGGCCTAAATATCTAAAAATTCTTGATATATTAGAACTGCAATTTCCAGAATATAGATTCTATATTGGATTTAGCAGGGCTTATCCAAGTCTTTATGAATTAAAGAATGCTTATGAAGATGCAGTATTTAGTATATCCATAGGTAAAAAAATATTTCATAATACAAAAAATATCTTCAATTATAATGATTTACTAATTTATCATTTATTATATAATCAAATAGATAACCCTATTATTAAAAGACTTTATAATAATACTATACGACAAATTGAAATACATGATAACAAAAAGAATGATATATTATTAAATACTTTGACAATTCTAATAGACAATAATTTTAATTACAAATTAACCGCTGATAATCTATTTATACATCGAAATACACTATATCAGAGATTAAATAAAATAGAATCAATAATAAGAATGTCCCTTAAAAAATCTGAAACAAGATTATTATTACAGCTAGGTGTAAAGTTCGGTCATATTATAAATATGATTGAACAAAACGATGATAAAGACATATAGTAGACTTATTAGTCATCGCTGTATGTCTTTATCTCTCATAAACAACATTTCCATTAATAATAGTCATATTAATTTTTGTCATACTTTTCAATGGATCACCATTAAAAACAACTATATCTGCATCTTTTCCAACTTTTAAACTTCCAATTTTATTGTCTAATCCAAATGTTTTGGCAGGATTTATTGTTATTGATTTTAAGGCTTCCTCATAGGACATACCATTCTTAACACATAGACAAACTGATAACAACAGTAAATTTACAACTACATCCGGATGATTTGTTGATATGCTTGTTAATATACCTCTCTCTGATAAAAATTTTGCTGTATCTAATCTTCTATTTTGAAGTTCTATACTTGAATCGTCATCTAAACATGAACTTAATATTACAGGTATGTTTCTCCTAGTAATTTCTTCAACTGCTTCATAACTTTCAGAAGCATAGTTTAATATAATATTTATATTAAATTCATCTTTTATTTCTATAGCTTTTAGAATGTCTTGTATCCTATTAGCTGTTATCTTTAATGGTACTTCGTTCTTTAAAACAGGTATTAAACTTTCATATATACTGTTGTAATTGTCTAAACAAATTTTGTCATTTTCTTTCTTTGCTAAATACAATCTTGCATTATATAAATTTTCTCTAATAACATTTATAATACCCATTCTTGATAAAGGCGTTTCTTGTCTGTTTTGATTCCACTTTTTAGGATAATCAGCAATAGTACAGTTTAAATCTATATATGATGAAATTACTGCTTTTTTATAAGTTTTTGAAACTGTTTTTAGAGCACAGCTCTGACTTCCTAAAACATTTAATTTCCCTGAATTTACTACTACAGTTGTTACACCTGAAGCAGCTGCATGTTTAAAATATTCATCTTTATAATAAACACCATCTATTGTTCTCATATTAGCTATTGTATTACTATATTTTTCATCTGCATCATTTCCTTCTGTTCTAACACCTGATTCTATAAGACCTAAAGAAGTACTGCTATCTATAAAGCCCGGCATAACAATACTTTTATGAAGATCTATAATCTTTGCACCTGTTACAGATATATTAGAATCAATAGCCTGTATTTTTCCATTCTTTATTAATATATCACTATATAATATTTTTCCATTATCTAAAGTGAATATCTTTCCGTTTTTTAAAATTAGCATTTTTATCACTCCATAATAAATTAAAAACGAGTAATGAATAACTAGAAACGAGTAACATTGATGATTTACTCATACTTCGTAAATCTTATTGATAAATTAGTAATAAATAATTAGTAACGAATAACATTGTTTAAATTTTTATCTATAAAAATTATCCATGTTTCTCGTTACTAGCTTCTCATCACTCGTTCATACTTAATTTTTAATTTTTAATTTTTAATTTTTAATTTTGAATTTATTTAACTGTATGCTATTTTACCTTTGATAATTGATAGTGTATAATTGATAATTAATGGTATAAATTTTCTTTTCAGAAAATTTTTTTATTAATAGATTGTTTTGCATATGCAAAACTACCATTAATCCTCCATTCTCATTTCTCATTTCATAAACTTTACGTCAGTAAAGTCACCATTAGCTATCAACTATCAATTATCAACTTTCAACTGTAGTTATTGTATGCTATTTTACCTTTTACTATTGTAGTTATTACATTTGTTCTTATTTCAAGTGGATCTCCATCAAATATTACTATATCTGCATCTTTTTCTTCTTCTATACTTCCTACTAGATCATCTATACCCAACGCTTTAGCTGGATTAATAGTCAACATGCGTATGGCTTTTATATAATCAAGTCCTTCTTTAACCATTAGTCCTACAAATGCAGAAAGATAGCTGGCATTAGCAAAAGGATGATCAGATATTACTGAAACATTATATCCTCTATCTGATAGTATTTTAGCAGAATTTATAGAAGAATTCTTGACTTCTTGTTTTGATTTAAACAGCATAGGAGGTCCAATTAATAAGGGAACATCTTTGTTGATTAATTCTTCATCTATTAAGTAACCTTCTGTAAAATGATCTAAAGTATACTTAAAACCAAAATTTTCAGCTATTCTCACAGCTGATAAAATATCATCTGCTCTATGTGCATGAATTTTTAAAGGGATTTCCTTGTTAATAACCGGCATATAAGTTTCCCAATAAAAACTTTCATCAACATTTCCTTTTTCCTTTTTTTCTTTATATAGTATCGCTTTTGTAAACTCTTCTTCTAGTATTGCTGAAGTAGACATTCTGCTTGAAGGAGATTTTCCTATAGAGCCATATACATTCTTAGGGTTTTCTCCTAAAGCAATTTTCAATGCAGCATAAGGCTTTTCAATCATTTCTTGAATAGAACTGCCAAATGTTTTTATTATAGCAGCTTGTCCCCCAATAACATTGCCACTTCCCGGAGTTATCATAGCTGTGGTGAATCCAGAAGCAAGTATTTCTTTAAAACATTTATCTTTAGGATTAGCACCATCTATAGCTCTCATCAGGGGGGTAACAGGTGCCACACACTCATTTGCATCATTTCCATTATTAGTGTAAGTCCACATACCTATATGAGTGTGTGCATCTATAAACCCAGGGAATATGTTTTTATTATCAGCATTAATTATTTTATCTACTTTTCCATAGCTTATACATTTATCTATTTTTTTTATTTTTGAACCCGAAATTAGAATATCATTTTGAGTAAAAAATCCCTTATGAACATCAAATATTCGACCATTTTTTATTAATATAGACATTTTATCCACCCCAATCAAAAAACAATTGATAGTTAATAGTGTATAATTTAAGTTAAAAACTAAAAGATAAAAGATAAAAGTTTTAGTTAATTTACTCATATTAATTCGTAAATTTTTTATTAATTATTGTTTTTATGTTAGTAAAATTTCTTAAACTTTACACTTTTAACTCTTATCTTTAAAATCTTCCACCTTACCAACTTTCTACTTTCAAACTTACTAACTTCTAATTTTATACAAGATCCTTCGACTTCACTCCGTTTAGCTCAGGATGACGCGTCCTTTACGCTAGTAAAGCTTCCATAACTATTATCTTTTATCTTACTAAATTTCTATTTCTAGTAAATCTGTTAAAATTCCTAAATAAACTTTAGTTGAGTTTATAACGTCTTCTATATCAACTGTTTCATTGTAGGAATGAATACCTTCTGTATTTGCTGGACCGTATTGTATTGTTGGTATATTATTATATCTATAGTATCTTGCATCACTAGATGCCCATTGATATGCTGGTACTACTTTTTTATTCCAGATTTTTTCTGCATTATTTACAGCAGATTTAACTAATGGTTCATTTGCATCAGTATAATTTGCTTCTGAATTCCAATTGAATTCATAATCTATACCTTGTAAATTTAATCCATCGACAATTTTATTAAACTCTCTTTCTATATCCGCTGCTTTAACTCCTATTGGCATTCTTACATCTATTGCTGCCTCACAATAGTCTGCAACCATATTAGTTTTTATACCACCATTAATTGTACCTACATTTACAGCAACATGATCTATTACATTTTCAACTCCTTCAGCTTTTAAAGCACCTTTAGCTATCATTTTTGAATCTTCTAATACTTTAAGCTGACTTTCTTTATATTTACCTTTTAGTTGAGTAAGGTCTTCTACTTTATCTAGTATTTTTATTATTTTAGTAATTGCATTTTCTCCGACATAATTACCAATACTTCCATGTGCAGATTTACCATAAGATTTAATTTTAATCCATAACGAACCTTTTTGACCAACTTCACAATTGCTATATGAAGTAGGTTCTGCAACCAAACATGCATCTGCATTACGTGCATATCCATTCTCTATCAGCCATTTTGAACCTTTGTCTCCACCTGTCTCTTCGTCTGGTACCACATGTAAAATTATTTTTCCTTTCAATTTAGCTTTCTTCTCAGCTAAAATTTTTGTAGCAAATATTATTCCTGCAAGACCAGCTTTCATATCAGAAGTTCCTCTTCCTAATATTTGTGTATCAGTAATTTCACCAGAGAAAGGGTCGAAATCCCATTTGTTTCTATCCCCTGCTGGAACAACATCTGCATGACCATTAAGAACAATAGTTTTACCTTCATCATTACCTAACTTCGCAACAATATTCGGATATTTAGGTTCTGATCTTATAATTTCATATTCAATTTTATTTTGTTCTAAATATTCTGATATAAACTCAGTGATTTCTTCAACATTGCTAGTTGGATTTTCACTAGGTATTTTAATTAAATTTGACACTAAATTAACAAGCTCATCTTTTCTATCATCTATAATTTGCCATAATTCTTCTTTAATACTTTCGCTCATTTAAATCACTCCAATCTTTACATATAAGATAAACGAAAAAGTAATAACGAACAACGAGTAACATGGTATAAATTTTCATTTAAAAAATTATTTTAATTATTATTAAAAGTTTTTATATTTATAAAAACTATCCATGTTTCTAATTTCTAGTTTTTCGTTTCTCGTTTTCTTAGCTTTACATAATTCCCTCCAATGACTAGGCCTTAATAGTCCCAAACTTACACACCCAAATGAAAGCTAAAAAATTAATTTTATATTTTGTTACTTTAAATCAATTAATTTTCGCAAATAAAGTTTTTATAACTTTTTACTTCAATTATTATCTAGAATGTCTTCCAACTTTTTAACTAATTAACACTTATTTATATAGGAAACATGCAACTTGATGATTATCACCTATATCTTTCAATTCTGGAACAGTTTTTGAACATTTTTCCATATAATTAGGACACCTTGTAGATAAAGGACAACCACTTGGTAAATTTAAAGGACTTGGAACATCTCCTTCTAAAACTAGTTTCTGCTTGTTCTCAAATGGACTTTCCGGGGGAATAGCAGAAAATAGTGCTTTAGTATATGGATGCTTTGGCTCTTTATAAATATTCTTTGCATCTCCAATTTCTACAATTTTGCCCAGGTACATTATTGCTATTCTATCACTTATATATTTAACTACACTTAAATCATGTGAAATAAAAACATAAGTTAAGTTAAATTTCTTTTGTAAATCTTTTAATAAATTTAATACCTGTGCTTGAACAGAAACGTCTAGAGCAGATACGGGTTCGTCACATACTATAACTTTAGGATTAAGAGCTAAAGCTCTAGCTACATTTATTCTTTGACGCTGTCCTCCACTAAATTCATGTGGATATCTATTTACATGAAATGTATCTAAACCTACTTCTTTTAAAAGTTCTATTACTTTATTTTTTCTATCTTCATGTTTTCCTATATTGTGTATAATCATAGGTTCTTCTATAATGGCACCAACAGTTTTTCTAGGATCTAAGGAAGAATAAGGGTCTTGAAAAATTATCTGAATATCTTTTCTAATTTTTTTTAGTTCGGATGAATTTAAGTCATTTATTTTAGCATCATTATACAAAACTTCACCAGATGATGTTTGTAACAATTGGATTATACATCTTCCTAATGTAGATTTACCACATCCTGATTCTCCTATTACTCCTAAAGTCTCACCTTCTAAAACTTCAAAAGAAACATCATTAACAGCTTTAAGCATTTTAGGCTTGTCAAAGAGTTTATTACTTTTAACTTTAAATATTTTAGAAAGATTATTTACTTTAAGTACAGATTTTTCCATTAAACTTCCTCCTTCCTTTTTAGTTTCTTATCTTTAGTTTGAAAATGACAAGCTGCAAAATGTCCTTCTTCAATCTCTATAAGCTCAGGAGCTTTATTCTTACAAATTTCTTGAGCATACGGACATCTATTATGAAAATTGCATGCATTTCCAGTTAGTTTTAAATCTGGTGGTGTACCCTTAATAGCTTTTAAAGGTTTTTCTGTATCTTGACTTAATTTTGGCATAGAATCAAGAAGTCCCCATGTATATGGATGTAGAGGTTGCTCGTATAATGTAGCAGTTTTAGCATATTCTACAGTTTTACCCGCATACATTACCATTACAGTATCGCACATGTCCCAAATAACACCTAGATTATGTGTAATTATTAAAATAGATGTTCCCATTTTCTTTTGTAGGTCTTTTAATAAATCAAGCACCTGTGCTTGTACAGTAACATCTAATGCAGTAGTTGGTTCATCAGCTATTATTAGTTTAGGATTGCATACTATAGCCATTGCAATCATAACTCTTTGCCTCATACCACCTGAAAATTCATGTGGATAAGCATTCATTCTACTTTCTGCTTCAGGTATACCAACCATCTCTAGTGCTTCTATAGCTATCTTTTTTGCTTTTTCTTTCGATACATTTTGATGTACTTTTATAACCTCTATTATCTGCTGTCCTATCTTGTAAACAGGATCTAGTGATGTCATAGGATCTTGAAAAATCATTGATATATCTTTACCTCTTAAGTCAAGAAGCTCTTTATTTTTCATTTTTAATATATCTTTACCTTCAAATATAATTTCTCCATTTACAATTTTACCTATAGGTTTTTGTATAAGTCGCATAATTGAAGAAGCAGTAACACTTTTTCCAGATCCAGATTCTCCAACTATACCCATAGTTTCTCCCTTACTTAAAGTAAAACTTACACCATCCACTGCTTTTACTATACCGGTGGAAAGGTAAAAATATGTTTTTAAATCTTTAACTGAAATTATACTATCACTCATTCTTCCACCTCCCTATTCATATCTTTCTTTCATTATTTTAAAATTATTCTTAACATTTTTCATATTTTCTTTATCTATTAGTAAATCAATAGCTGTCATAGCTAAAGCCTTAGCACCAACTATTAACGCTCTTTTTCCTCTTTCATCTCCACAAGCTTGTTCAAACTCTATTGTATGTCCTCTCATATCGGGTGCTACTTTTATATATGATTGAAGTCCGGGTATTTCATGAGTTACATTACCCATATCAGTACATCCTATACCTAATTCTTTTTCCCTAGGCATTACATTTTCTCCAAGCGTTGTTAAATTATCTTCCAGTAATTTTTCAATAATTTCATTATTTCTAATATCTTCATATGATAATCTATAAAATTCATATTCAAATTTAGTTCTTGTTATTTTAGAAACATATTCACATGTTTCAATTAATCTTTCTACTAACTGTTTTTTTACTTTCATATCAAATGATCTTACTGTAAATTTTGCTTGGCAGTGATCAGGAATATATATAGGGTTTTCTCCACCTTTAGTAATAACTCCTAATATCTTTCCTGTATCCATTAATTCTAGTCTCATACCATTAATTATATTAAACAATTCAATTACAGCATTTAAGGCACTAATACCTTCATTAGGAAATGTCGCAGCATGAGATTTTTTGCCATAAAAATTTACTACAATGTCAGTCATAGAATATGAAATGTCATTTACTACAGTTTCATTTGCAGGATGTAAAATCATTGCTGTATCTAAGTCTTTAAATACTCCTTTTTCAAGCATAAGGATTTTTCCCCCTCCTCCTTCTTCAGCAGGAGTTCCAAAAACACTTATTTTTCCACCTATTTCATCAATAACTGATTTAATTGCCACACCAGAACCTAATGCCATAGCAGCCATTAAATTATGTCCACATGAATGTCCCATACCTGGTACTGCATCATATTCCCCAAATATTCCTATATGATAGCCTTCTTTTCCACTGTCATAAGTAGCCTTAATAGCAGTTTCAAGGTCAGCTGCATTTTTTTCAACAGTAAATCCATATTCTTCAAGATATTCTATCATCTTTTCACAAGCTAAATATTCTTTAAAACAGTATTCTGGATTGCTAAATATATAGTCAGACAAATCATATAAATCTTCTGAAATCTCTTCTACTTTATCCTGTACAATTTTTTTATAACATTCAACATTCATAATAAAAGCAATTCCTTTCAATATCTTTAAGCTTTTCACTTTTATCTTTCTACTTACAATTATCTTTATTATTACTAGTATCTCACTATTAATTATTCTAAATTAACTAAAATTACTTTACTATTTAAATTTTATATTTTGCATTTTAAGCATTTTTATCATCGTTTCATCTTTGGATCAAGTACATCTCTAATACCATCACCAAGCAAATTAAATCCTAAAACAGTTATGAGTATAAACAAACCTGATATAGTTGCTACGTGAGGTGCAGTATTTAAACAGTCTTTTCCTGCTCTTAATATATTTCCCCAAGACGCTGTAGGAGGCTTTATACCAAGTCCTAAAAAGCTCAAAGATGCTTCAGAGATAATGGCACCTGCAACATTTAAGGTTGCATATACAATTATAGGAGATATTATATTTGGAAGTATGTGACTAAACAACAGCCTATTGTCAGATGCACCCAAAGCTCTAACAGCATTACAATACTCCTCGTTTTTAACAACATGTACTTGCCCTCTTACAATACGTGCATAGCTAGGTACATTGGCAATACCTATTGCTAATATCAAATTTTTTGTTCCACTACCCAGTACAGTCATTAAAACTATTGATAAAAGTACAAATGGAAAAGCAAACATTCCGTCCATAAGTCGCATAATTATTGAATCAACAATTCCACCTTTAAATCCTGCTATTAAACCTAATAGTATACCAATAATACCACCAACTATTGTACCTCCTACTGCTACAATAATAGATATTCTAGAACCATAAATTATACGGCTAAATAAATCTCTTCCGTACTCATCTGTACCAAATATATGTCCTTTTTCTCCAGGTTTTAAATGTACTTCAGAAAGACTTAATTCATTTGGGTCGCTTGGTGCAATAAGAGGAGAAAATAATGCCATCAGTGTCATTATTACAACAATAACTAATCCAATCATAGCTGTTTTGTTTCTTTTCAATTTATTCCATGCATTATTTGCTTTTCTTTCTTTCTTAAGCATTTCTTCTTGACTTTTTAAATCTAAAGATCTATTTGACATTTATTCTCCTCCTTTCTTTCCTTCATAATTAATCTTTGGATTAACATATAAATATATAATATCAACAATTAGGTTAATAAATACAAATAGGAATGCTATAAACAATACAGTTCCTTGAATTAGTGCATAATCTCTATTTTCTATAGCATCTACTATCATTCTACCCATACCAGGCCATCCAAAGATTGTTTCTGTTAAAATTGCTCCTGATAAAGAAGTTGATATTTGAAGTCCAATAACTGTAATTATTGGAGGTAACGCATTTTTTAATGCATGTTTCCATATTACTATTCTTTCTTTTAATCCTTTTGATCTTAGTGATTTTATATAATCTTGCTTTATTATATCAAGCATACTCGAACGAGTGATTCTTGCAAAAGTTGCAGCAGGAATAGTTGCTAAACAGACACTTGGAAGAATTAAATGGCTAACATAGTCCCAAATTCCATTTTCTAGACTCCCCATTCCTATTGATGGAAGCCATGATAAGTTTACACTGAATACTAGTACAAGCATAAGTCCCAGCCAAAATATAGGCATGGATACTCCAACTAATGCACCAATCATTGATACATAATCAAATATAGAATACTGTTTTGTAGCAGAAATAATACCTATAGGTATTGCTATTATAATTGCTAAAATTAAACTAATAGCAGTAAGGATTAGAGTATTTGGAAATCTTTCGAAAATTAATTTAGTAACAGGCTCGTTGTATGCATATGATTTACCAAAATCACCTTTTAATACATTCTTTAAATAAAGTATATACTGTTCTCCAATACTTTTATTTAATCCTAACTCTTCTCTCAGCTCTTCTACTGCTTCTACTGGAGCCTGAGGTCCAAGCATAGTTACAGCTGGATCACCAGGAATAATTCTTGTCAAAACAAAAACTATTGTAGAAACAATAAATAGGATAGGAATGAGCTGTAGAATTCTTTGCAAAATTGTCTTTATCATATTCTTCACTCCACTTAATAGGTACATAAAAGATAAAAAATCAATTTTATCTTTTATCTTCTTATCTTATTTATTTGATATTTCATATATAATCGAAAACTCTGCACTTAGTATACAGAGTTTTCGAAAATTATTCTTAATGTTTCATCCAAACATTAACTTCTGGTGAACAAACAACTATCTTATTATCTGCTCTCATTACAAAGTCTTGAACTTCTGGATTAAATCCGTATATTACTTTTTCATTTGAATAGTTAATTCTAGAATAGTTTTCTGTAATAAGTTTTAAAGCTTGCTTGTACAATTCTGCACGCTGCTCAGTATCAGAAATAACTAAAGCTTCATCTAGTAATTTATCAACATCTGGATTGTTAAATCCTTGTCCATTTCCTAAAGCTCCTATTTCTGAACTATGGAACATTTTATTTAAGAAGAAGAATGGATCTGGATACCAAGTCCATGACATACCATACATGTCAGCCTCTCCACTTGAAGCTACTTCACTAAATGTTCCCCACTCAGCTGTTTTTATTTCAAGATCTATATTTAAATTTTGTTTCAAATATGCTTGAATAATTGTACACATTTTAACTCTAGCAGGTTTATTTGAAACATAAACTTCTAGTGAGAATCCATCTGGATATCCTGCTTCAGTTAATAACTCTTTAGCTTTCTCAGGGTCATAAGTAGGTATAGAATCTTCTAATGTCTCATCATATCCCCATGATCCCGGAGGAAGTGGTAAATAAGCTCTTTGAGCTTCATCATACTGATAAATACCTTTTACCATTTCTTCTATATCTATAGCTTTAATAATAGCTTCTCTAACTTTTATATCTGCTGTAGGACCATTCATTAAATTCATATATAAATATGCAACATGAAGTCCTGGTACTTCTTGAATAGTTAGTTTAGCATCGTCTTTTACAATTTTAACACTTTCTCCACCTAAATCTGTTGCTATGTCTATTTCACCAGTTCTTAATGCATTAGTCATTTGATTAGGATCTGTTATGATTTTATAAACAAGCCCTTCTAGATACGGTTTAGTTGCCCAGTAATTTTCATTTCTTTCTAGAACAACTTCTTGGTCTTTTTTAAACTCTTTTATTGAGAAAGGTCCAGTACCTACTAGATGAGAACCAAATGAATCTCCCCAGCCTTCAACTTCTTCTTGAGGTACTATAACATTACCTGCATCTGTTAAAACTGTTAAAAATGCTGAATTAGGCTCTTTTAAGTAGCATTTCACTTCAAAATCATTAACTATCTCAACATGGTCAAGCATACCTAATCTATTCATAGCTGATTCAGTTGCAGATCTTTCTAAAGCATATTTAACATCTGCTGCTGTCATTTGTCTACCGTCTTGGTATTCTCCTTTTTGGAAATATACATCATCTCTTAATTTAAAAGTATATACTTTTCCATCATCACTGGTTGTCCATTCAGTAGCTAAACTTGGAACAATTTCACTCAAGTCTTGCTTATATTTTACAAGAGTATCTGCAATACTTGAAATTACATTACCTTCATAAACACCTGTATATTTAACTGGATCTAAATTTTTTGGTGATGATGATAAAGCTACAGTCATAACTCCACCAAACTTATCTTCTTCTGATACAGGCTCATTTGAACCAGGTTCTTCTGCTGGTGCTTCATTGTCTTTACCACCATCATCAGGATTTTCTGCTGGTTTACTACCACAACCAGCTAACATTGTTACACTAAGCACAATAACTAATAAAATAGCTAATAATTTTCTTTTATTAATCATTCTTTTCCTCCCTTGATTTATTATTATCCATCAGAAGGCAATTACCATATTGTTGCAGTAAGTTAACCAACTTTTGGATATAGCAACATTCAAGTATAATATATAAATAAAAATATATTGTACTTAAATGAAGTTTTTATATATAGCATTAATTAAAATGCTAATAAACATTATTTACCCACTGTTTGGAATATTTTGCAGTCACCATATAATTGTAGTAATTTATCAAAATTTTCTTTATCGTAAAAACTGCATTTTTTTGTTGTGTAGTCTTTAGCAACTTCTATTGCAAATCTTGCAGCAGATTCTATATCCATTGCATGAGAAGCACCTGTTGCACATCCTGCTACAGCTATTTCTGTAGTTATAGCAACTCCTACTACTGGTGAATCAGTAGCTATAGCTGGTTGTAATACACTATTTACATGTTGTAAGTCATTAGCATAAGGTGTGATATCTTGTGTAGATAAGGCAAATACATTAGGTAATTTTCCCGTTACTCTTTTTACTACTTGTAATAAATCATAGCTAACAGGTAAAATATAACCTTCTTTTACAGTAGGTGAAATTGCAAATCCATTATAATTTATAATTTCATTTCCTTTAGTAGTATCAATTGATAATACTGCATCCATTTCATCTATAACTTCTACATTATTCATTTGATCCATATTAACTGGTGATCCCATAAATGGAACAGGATAATGTTCTTGTGTTGGAGCATTAGGGCAAATATGAGTTGTTACTATAACATCTCCTTCTAATATATCTCCATGTTCTTTCATATCTATTAGCTTTAAAGCAGCTGATAATGCAGCTAAAGCGCCATCGCCATCAGATACAAAACCTGTAACTTCTGGTCTAGCACCAATGCCTCCAAGTCTACCTATAATGCCTAAAGTTGGAGCATCGCCGCCTTTACTTTTACCATTTTTACCTTTGATAACTATTTTAATAAAGTCAGTTTTTCCTTCTTCTCCTAACACAGGAGTAACAGTAACGTCATCTCCGCCACGCTGTTTAATAAATTTTTCAACTAGTTCTCCTGATGAATCATATCTGTCCAACAGATCATATATTTCTAATACTTGCTTTAATAACATTAACAACCTCCCTAAATTTATATAATAAAAATTTTATAATTTTACAGCATATTATGCTATGTGCAAATATACATTGTTCAATGATGTTTTTATTGCTACTGCACATAATTTGTACCACAAAATTCTATTATTATTATTTGTTTCTAATATTATTACATGTCTTTCATATTTATTTATAATAATAATAAATTCTAATCCATAGTTATTTAAAGGTATTGCTTAGTTCTTTGACTTAGAAATACGATATGTTGTATTTTTAATAAACACAATAATAATTCAGTGTACACGTTGTACATTCATTGCAGCGCAATAAAAATGAAGCCCTATTTCTTTCCAAAATAGGGCTCAGATTGTTGACAAAGTCAACAAGATGACAGGCTTTTGAGAAACTTGAAGTTCGAGGCGTGCCGAAAACGAGTAAGCGGAGCGTATATAAAAATACGTGAGCATTCTCGATTGAGGCAACAACGATGAAATTCGGGTTTGTCAATAGCCTAAGCCCTATTTCTTTCCAAAATAGGGCTTCATTAATTTTACTTATCGTCTAGATTATCTATGTTTTTTATTAATATAGATATAGTTCCGTCATTATTATTAATAAATTCAATTTTATCCTTATTTCTTAGATATGTGTACGGTACTTTTATTTCAATACCTGATTCTGTTATAAGACGCTGCTTAGTCTTCATTTTACTTGCATAATTTTCATTTACTTTTATTTCTTTCTCTTCTATACCTTTATTCTTTATTTCTTCTTTACATGTATCAACAATGTCTTTATCTTCAAAGATTTGTTCTGCTACATAATGTAAATCTACATTTCTACTTTCCTCTATGTTTTGATTAATCACTGTTTTAACCTTATTTTTTAACTCTATATCATCATCATAATGTTCCTTTATTAGTTTATTTGAAACATTTGTAATAATTTTAATTTTTTCTTTATCCGACTTTACTACATCGCACTTCAAAATTTGTTTAGAAATATATGCTGATTTTTTTCCGTTTAAATCATATTTCTTTTCTTTAACCAAGATAATTAAACTTTCTAAATTTATTATAATAAATTCGTCAATTTTCTGGCTTTCAAGTGGAAGAGAACAAGGCTGTCTTATTATATTGTTCTTAATACCTTCACTTTTTTCAGTAAAATGTATGTAACTGCTTTTGTAATTCAATTTTAGTATTACTAAATGCTTTATTCCATGTATCTTAGCATCTACAATCATTAAGTCAGCCAAAGGTATTTCAGAAAAGTTGACCATAGTTTCATAATATTTTTCAGCTACCTTTTTTGATGTCTCTATAAAATTGTTATTATTTTTATATTCAAGAACTGTATTATAAATTTCATTGTTTGTAGTAACAAATCTTGTCTTTTTTATTTCAATATCTTTAAGACATTTTTCTATATGCTTTGAAATAAACTCAGTTATTTCATTTTCCAATGTCATGCTCTTTTCAGCTATAACAGGCATACCTAAAGAAGTATCTAAAATATGCAACGCTGCTTTTTCTATGCTTATATCTAACGACAAATTATGTCCTCCCTTTAATATAGTTGATAGTTAACAGTTTATAATTGATAATTTAACGATGATTTACTCATTCTTCGTAAATCTTAATTCTCATTTCTCATTTCTCGTCCCTCGTTATTATTGCTTTACATTAGTAAAGCTTCCACTAACTATTAACTATCCATTATCAATTATCAACTGTTCTGGTATACTATTTTTCCATCAATAATTGTCATTACAGTTCTATAATCAATATCTCTTAATGGATTACCTTTTAATATTACTATGTCGGCATCCTTTCCTACTTCTATGCTTCCTACTCGGTCATCTATCCCTGTTATTTGAGCTGGATTTATAGTTATAGCTTTCCAAGCTTCTTCTTCATCAAGTCCTGATTTTACAGCTAACCCTGCACACAAACTTAAATATTGTAGTGGAATAACTGATGAATCAGTCATTATGGCTATTTTAATTCCAGCTTCATTTAATACCTTTGGAGTTTCAAAAGTAAGGTTTTTTAGTTCATATTTGCTTTTTCCTCCTAATGAAGGTCCTATTATTGCACATTTTCCTTCTTTTGCTAATTCATCTACAATAAGATGACCTTCTGTGCAATGATCTAGTGTAACGTCTAGATCAAATTCTTTAGCTATTCTTATAGCAGTAAATATATCATCAGCTCTATGAGCATGTGCTTTTAAAGGAATCTCTTTTTTCATAACTGGAATCATAGCTTCCATTTTCATATCAAAATCAGGTTTCTTTTCAGGATCTTTTTTTGCCTCTTCCAATTGTTCCAAATATTTTTTTGCGTTAAATAAAGTTTCTCGTAAAATAGCAGCTGTAGCCATTCTTGTCATTGGAGATTTTTGCTGTTCATCATATACTCTCTTTGGATTTTCTCCAAATGCTATCTTCATAGCAACAGGATCTTTAACAACCATGTTATCAACTCTTTTTCCAAAAGTCTTAATAGCTATAAACTGACCTCCAACAACATTAGCACTACCGGGTCCTGTCACAGCCGTAGTAACTCCACCCTCTCTAGCCTCTTCAAAAGCTACACACATTGGATTTATTGCATCTATTGCTCTTAATTGTGGTGTTACAGGATCAACAGCTTCATTTCCATCTTCACCTTCAAATCCTATTCCTTCTTCCCACATTCCTATATGACAGTGTGCATCAATAAAACCGGGTGATACTATGCATCCTTTTGCATCTATTATTTCAGCACTTTCAGGTGCAGAAACTTCTTTTCCTACTTCTTTTATTTTGCCATCTTCTATTAGTACTTGTCCATTTTCTATATTTGCTCCAGCCATAGTTTTTACTAGTCCGTTTTTAATTAATATCATTTTTTCCTCCTTAGTAACCATATTATATTGTAATTTAAGTCTTTTTCTTTTAGTGTCTTACTTTTTATATTTTACCTCATTTGTATACTTATTTCCAATTATATTTTTTATCTCTTTTCTTATTTAATATTAAAAGTTAGCTATATTATTTGAAATATTACCTAATTTTATTATATAATATAGCTAAAATAACATAAAACAAGAAACGAGTAATTAGTAACAAGTAACAAGGATAGTTTTTATAAATAAAAACTTTTAAAGAAAGAGATATGAATAATTACAAAGTATATATGAAAGATATGATTGTTGAATCTGATGTTTTTGAAGGATTAAATATTGCTTTAAAAGATATATTTACATGGTAAACTTCTTTACCTAACTATAAATTATTATAATTTAATTTAAATAAATTATGAACAATATATGTAATCAAATTTGTTGGATCAGGTAATTTTACTTCCATTATGTACATTATACTTATAACAAAAGCAAAAACCATTAAAATAGTAAATGTCCATAATTCTCTTACATAATTCTTTTTTATTAGATCAGGTATTTCAATTAACACAATAGCTATAAATACTATAATTACTAATAAATAATACATTTATATATTACCTTTCTTTTTATTTTTTTCTTTAATATTTACAATTATTAAAGTTACTAGTGGAATAAAAAAAACAAAGGGTAAACTAAATATAGGAAAAGTATTAGTACCAATTTCAACCGAATCCAAATGAAATACAAATATTATTGATGAAATTATAACTGAAATAATACCAATTGGATACACTAGAGGTAAATTTGATCTTAAATTTAAAACTTGTGCTACGCCAATTGTAGTAGCATAATAATATATAGTAATTTTAAAAAAAATTATCGCTATATGTGAAATTGCTAATAATAATTCCATTCGTTCTAAAATATTACCAACTTCTATTAATCGAGCAGCTTGATAACTTGGATATCTTATTGTGCAGCAAGAATTGCCTAAAACACCAACATTACGTATAGATATAATAATAAAAATAACTATACCTATAACAACAGCACTCAACGATGCTTTTCTAGCTTTTTCTATTTTTGATACATATCCAGTAATAAATAAAAAAACAACAGTTTCACCAAAGGGTATAGCTGTAATCGTATGAACACCTTGAACTAACTTAGATAATGATATATCAAAAATAGGTAGCAAATTTGTAAAATCTAAATTTTTATATAGCAATATAAAAATTAAAATAACCTCTATAATAAATATACTAACTAACAATAATGATGTTCTTGCAATTACTTCAAGACCTTTTGAAACTGCATAACCGCAAAGTAAAACTATAATTATAATAAAAACAATATCAGGAGTTTCAGGCATAATTAAAGTAACAAAAAAGTCACTGATACCTTTTACATTGAAAGTTATCAACATCCAAAAAAATAATATATACAAAACAGATATTATTTTTCCAACATATCTGCCATAAACTGTTTCTAATATTAGAACTAGATTTTTTTCTGGAAATTTCATTGCTAAAGTAGAAGTAATATACACTAATATTAAACCAGCTGCTCCGCCAAATAAAATAGCAATCCAAGTATTTTGTTTAGTTATTGGTGCAACAAATGATAACAATAATGTAGATCCTAAAATAAACCCAGTCATCAAATACATTAACTGACTACTAGAAATTTTACCTTTTTCAAGCTTCATATTAACTCTCACCCCTTTTTTAAAATTAATAGTTGATAATTTATAGTTGATAATTAATTATTTATTTTGAATTTAATTTCTTGGTATAGCTGTATTAGAAACAGTACCTGCACCATGAATATTTGTTTGAAATTCATATTTTACTTTAATATCTTGGAATAGCATATTCCACTGTTCTTCAATGCTAGACCATTCTTTAGGATATTTTTTATGTACTTTTTCTCCAAACCCAAATATATCAGTATTTAAATCTTTCGCTTTATTTAATGCACTTTTTATTTCTAATATTATTACTTTTTCTACACCTTCTCTAATTAACTCAAGTGTTTCAGAATTATTTATTTTTTTATCAGATACAAATTCTCCTACATTATAGTCCCCTTCTATTCTGATAGTAAATTCAATATTGTTTTCTTTAATTTCAGTTTTAATTTTTGTTTTTTCTTTAATTATCTCAACAGATATTTTTTCATTTTCTTCTGTACTTGGTATAACTATTATCCCACTTTTAACATCGCTCTTTATCCACAAAAAACCTCTTGTTTCTACATCATCTAAATAATCAACTAGTTTTTCACCTTTAAAAACAGCTGTTCCATACATTTCAACTACTTTATTACCATTTTTTTTATTAACTTCTATGACCCCACACGTCGGTTCAGTTGTTTTACTAATTAAATTGTTATTAAACTCTAGTAAATTAACAACTGTTGATTGAGACGTAGCTTTTTGCATTTCTGTAAGCTTATCTAATGAAAATGCAGGTACTTTCTCTATTTTGCTTTCTATTTCTAACACTTCACTGGCTTTTCCTTTAACTACTATTATTTTTAAATTAGGTCTTGTTTCATGGTCTCGTGAAAATAAATCTAAATACTTAACTATTCCTCTTTTAGCAGCTTCCTCACCTATTAATAACACTTTAGTATGAGGAAGATATACTTTTCTGCCGCTCTCATGAGTTGCATTTCTCAAAGCATCAAAAAGTGTTTTTCCTTCACTCATTAGGTTATAATATGGCTTTTTAGTTGAATTACTTTCTTTTTCTGTTCTCGATGGTAGTACTATTTGCGATGTCAACTTATATGGTTCTCTTTCTTCTGTTAAATCTACTGCTATGCCTATAGATACTGCTAATGTATTTAATTCTCTTCTGTTCCAACATCCTGATAAGCAAATTAAAAAAATAATTATATTCATAATTAAGATACATTTTTTCCTCATAAATTCTCTCACTCTTTATTTTTTTTATCTTCTGGCAACGAAGGTTTCAAATCGGCTCCTTGTTTTTTTTGATTTTCAGTCATTAATTTAGGTCTATTATTCATCATCCAAATTGGTACACGTATAAAAAAATCTTTCATATCTTTAAGATTAAAAGGAGCAATAGGTGACATATATGGCATTCCAAAAGACCTTAAGCTGCATAGATAAATATACATCCATATTAAACTTACTATTATTCCATAACCCCCAAGAATGCCACTTATAATAATTAGTATTAATCTAAGGACTGTTATTGAATCTACCTGTTCTGGAATTACAAATGAACATATAGCTGTTATTGCTACTACAATAACTAATTGAGCTGCTATAAATCCTGCTGATACAGCCGCTTCACCAATAACTAAAGCTCCAACAATACTTATCGCTTGACCAATAGCTCGCGGTAACCTCACACCAGCCTCTTTTAAAATCTCAAATGTTATCATCATTCCTAATGTTTCTAATATTGTAGGAAAAGGTGTTCCTTCACTTGCTCCTAACATAGTTATTAGAAGTGGTGTTGGTATTAACTCTTGATGAAATGAAGTTAAAGCAACATAGATACAAGGTCCTAACAAAGCTATCAAATATGAAATAAATCTTAAAATTCTAAGAAAGCTTGTATAATATGGTCTTGAATAATAATCTTCCGACACTTGAAAATTTTCAATAAAAAACATAGGTACTGTCATTACAAAGGGTGTTCCATCAACAAATATTGCTATACGTCCTTCTAATAATTTTGCAGCAATTACATCTGGTTTTTCGCTATGAGCTACAGTAGGAAATAAAGAATACGGTGCATCTTCTATAAATTCTTCAACATACTCTGATTCTAATATGGCATCTATCTTTATTCTATTTAGTCTTTTACGAAGTTCTTCAACTATATCAGTATTAGCAATACCTTTGATATAAGCTATACTCACTTCAGTATTTGACTGTACTCCTAAAGTCATATTCTCTAATTTCAAATTTGTATTTTTTATTTTACGGCGAAGCAATTGAGTATTTGTATAAATTGATTCTGTAAATCCCTCTCTTGGTCCTCTTACAACACTTTCTGTTTTTGGTTCTTCAACACTTCTCCCTTCCCATCCCTTTGTATCTAATAAAATAGCTTCATCATAACTATCTATTAACATAATAGTATATCCTGATAAACATTTAATTACAGTTTTATCAAAATCCTTTGATTTGCTTACATTATCAATACTTATAATGTTTTTGATAAACCAATCAATTGAATTAATATTTTTAGGCATAATTTTTTGAGATTCTTGCTTTAAAAAACTATCATATAAAAGTGGTTTTAATATACTTTCATTTACTATTTTTTTATCAACCATACCTTGTAAAAATATTATTGCACACTGAATTTTGTTTTCATTACCAATTTCAAATTGGCGAACTGTAACATCAGGCATTTCATTAAATTTTATTTTAAATTTTGTTATATTAGTTTCAATATCTCTTTCCAATAAACTTTTTGGTTTATTTTCATCGTTAACTTTACTATTTTCTTTATTTAACTTGTAATATGCTAATTTTCTAGAAAAAAAATTCATGTTAAATCCTTTCATAACCATTTTTTTCTTTTAAAGTTATTTTTAACATATCAGATATATTTTATTCAATCAATTCAAATTAATAGATATTATTCCACCTTTTCCATTTTTGTTGAATTGAATTTTTAAAAGCAGCATTATATTATTTAATTAAACATACGGTATTAATAAGGAAGGTACATAATGCTAAAATTTAAGAAATTCATTTTTTTTATATTACTTTTCACACTGATGACTAATATGTTCTACATATCATCTGGTACTGAAAAAATAAATATGTCATATTTATATTTTCCTGAAAAAGAAGAATATGAATCTAAAATTAATTCAACAAATAACAGTTTAGACTTGGTAACTTTAAATCTATTCAATATTGATGAAAATGGAGATCTAATACTAACAAATGTAATTGACAAAGATACTGTCAAGCTAATGCATGATAATGATGTTAAAATAATTCCTTTTATAAGTAATCACTGGAACAGAGAAATTGGAATTAAAGCATTAGATAACTACAAAAATATATGCGATAAAATGGTACAAGCTGTCATAGATCTTAATTTAGATGGTATTAATATAGATTTAGAGAATCTAACAAAAAATGAAAAAGATAAGTTGTTAACTTTTGTAAAATATCTTCGTGATAAACTGCCTAAAGATAAAGAATTATCTATTGCTGTAGCTGCAAATCCATATGAAATTGATTTTGGCTGGCAGGGTTCTTATGATTATGAAGAGCTAGGCAAGATTTGTGATTACATTGTTCTTATGACATATGATGAAAGCTATTGGGGTTCAGATCCCGGTCCTGTAGCAAGTATAGATTTTGTTGAAGATTCTATTAAACATATTACTAAAAAAGTACCATCCAATAAGGTTCTACTAGGAATACCGTTCTATGGACGATATTGGAATTTAGATAAGTCTATTGGTGGATCAGGATTTCCTTTAAGTATGATAAATACTTTAACTAATACATATAGTATACAAAATAATTATAATAGTATATATAAATCACCTTACATAACTTTTAAAATCAACCAAAATGATCCTGACTTCTACGTATACGGTAATCTTTTGGGTTTAGGAAACTATGTTCTATGGTATGAAAATGAAAGCTCAATTAAAAGTAAACTTATTTTAGTCGAAAAATATGATTTAAAAGGTACAGCAAGTTGGTCTTTAGGACAAGAAGATGAATCAATTTGGAAACATTATAATGATTGGTTAAATGGGTCTTATTACATAGATACTGCTGACTCATGGGCACACGATGAAATTAACTATGTTACTGTAAATGGCTTAATGGAAGGAATTAATACCACAGAATTTTCTCCAAAAGCAAATTTAACAAGATCGCAAATGGCTGCTGTTTTATGCAGATTACTAAATTTAAACATCAATAAAATTGAAAAAAGTCCATTTAATGACGTTGACAAGACACTCTGGGCATATGATTATATCAACACTGTACAATCATATGGCATTATGATAGGAAATAATAATAACTTTAATCCTAATAATTATATTTCAAGAGAAGAAGCTTCCGCAGTTTTCTATAGAATATTAGATGGATACGAAACTTCATATAAGTCTATATTTAAAGACGTAGAAAAAGGAAGCTGGTCAGAAAATTATATTATGTTTTGCTACGAAAATAAAATATTTAAGGGTTATACTGATAATACTTTTAAACCCAATAATTTTTTAACACGAGATGAAATTGCAACTTTATTATCAAGAATAAATGATCTGATAACAGACTAAGCCTGTAAACTTTATCAACTATCTAAGCCTCTTGTATTAACAAGAGGCTAGTTTTTTATTATTCAAACATAATATTAAATTATTCTACTTAATTAAAAACATTATTCTTATTTCTCTTTCAAATAATTTATATGAGAACTAGTTATTAGTTAATAAAATAAATGTTATCAAAAGTCAATATATTATTATTCTGAGTTTTAATCATGTATTTAACTTCTTATAATATATTAATTTGATAATTCATCTTTTGTTTGTTTTATGCTTATTCTAGAATTCATATATACGGCAAATATTATTATTGCTCCACTAAGTAATTGAGTTAATGTGATATTTTCTTTTATAATTAAAGCAGCTAAAATCATTGATGATACTGGAACTAAATTAATAAATAACGAAGTTTTAACAACACCTATTTCTTTTATTGATTTTTGCTGTATCATATATCCAATAACGGTTGGAAAAATAGACATATATATTATAGATATCCATCCTTCAGAAGTAATCGTCCTTATACTTTGAAATCCTTGATATATTATAATTGGTAATATAAACAAGCAGCAAAGAACAAACATATATGTTGAAAACACAAGTGTAGAACATGTAGTTTTATATTTTTTAATTATAATCATATATATACCAAAACATAAAACTGCTATTAGCATAAAAATATCTCCAATATTAAATGCTAAGGTTTTTAATGCATCTATATTCCAATCAATTAGTATCATAAAGACACCAAAAAATGCTAATAATATAAATCCTAATTTTCTTTTTTCTAATCTTTCACCAACAAATATAGAAGCAAGTATAGTTGATATTATTGGATTTGTAGCTCCAATTAACGATGCATTTGAAGCAGTAGTATATTTTAATGATGTAAAAAAAAGAAGATGATATCCTACCATTCCAGTAAGGCTTGCTAAAATCAAAGGCAGTAAATTTTCCTTTTTGATAACCCAGTTTTCCCTTTTTTCTTTTTTCATCATTAGCATTATCATGATTATAGATGCAAAGAAAAATCTTAAAAATGTAAGCATAGCAGGTGTAATAGAGTCTGCACTATATTTTCCAGCTACAAAAGCACCACCCCAAAATATTGTAGCAACAATCATCATTAAATATATTTTATAGTTTTCTTTAATAGTAGTCATTCCATTCTCCTTATAAAATTTAGCATAATAAAAAACCACAACTCATTTAGATATACCATAAATTACTTAATAATGCAATACTAAATGAATTGAGGTTTTATATTTAATATTGTTATTTAAGAATTAATTATATGCTTCCATAATTTCTTTATCTTCATCAAGCATATGATTTGCAATTTCACCCATCTTCATCTTGTCCCAAAAAGATAATTTATTATGTGCATCATAATACTTTAAAGGGACTGGGTGTGTTCCAACCACAACTGGTACATTGTAATAACTTTCAATAAATTCTTTAAATTGCTTGATTCTTGGACATGGTGGATAACCAACAATCATCCCGGTAGCTAAATGAATAGCTTCAGCACCATTCTTTATCATTTCAGCAGGAACATATTCAATATTTCCTCCGGGGCAGCCTCCACAATGCGAATATCCAACGATGACTAATTCTTCATCTTTTGGATATATAGAAAAGCCTCCTTCATGCTCCCTTAACGCTCGAAAACATTTTCCTCCGCCACAAGTTTGGTAGCGTCCACAAATAATAATACCTATCTTCTTCATATAAACACCTTCTTTTAATTATTCATATAAATCAATTACTATTTTTGTTTAATTATAACATAAAAAAACATTTTTTACATTAATGTAACGTGATTAATTATATAATAATTTATACGCAAAACTAAAATCTAGGATAAATAGATAGAGTTTACTTTATTTGTATGTAAAAAAGGACTTTAAAGCCCTTTTTTAATTAGTTTTTTAATTAGCAACAAATTCAGCTTCAGCTAATATTTTTCTTGCATCTTTAAGTTTTGCTTCGTTTACTAACACTATTGGTCCTGTGCATCCCATTCCACTTTCTGCATATATATTGTTTTTCCAAAGTGTTTTTACTGCATCTTCT
>JAHDQO010000038.1 GCA_018433765.1 Tissierellales bacterium | reverse complement strand
GTTACTGTATATGTTATCTCATATTCTCCTACTTGTGTTGTATCTACTTCGCCTGTTGTTACTATAGAACTTGTTAAGTCTCCATCTACATTATCACTTGCTGTTGCTCCTGCATCTACATATTCACTACCGTGTGATACTATTGCAGGATTATCACCTAATACAGTAATTTCTGGTTTTTCATTATCTTCTACTTTTACTGTTCTTTTAGCTGTAGCTGTATTTCCCGCTGCATCTGTTACTGTATATGTTATTTCATATGTTCCTACTTGTGTTGTATCAACTTCGCCTGTTGTTATTATCTTATCTGTCAAATCTCCGTCTACATTATCTAACGCTTCTGCTCCTGCATCTATATATTCACTTCCGTGTGATACTGCTATTGGATTTTCTCCTAATACAGTAATTTCTGGTTTTTCATCATCTTCTACTTTTACTGTTCTCACTTCTGTTGCTGTGTTTCCGGCTAAGTCTGTTACTGTATATGTTATCTCATATTCTCCTACTTTTGTCGTGTCTACTTCTCCTGTTGTTATTATCTTATCTGACAAATCACCATCTACATTATCCAACGCTTCTGCTCCAGCATCTACATATTCACTTCCATGTGATACAGTTGCAGGATTCTCTCCTAATACAGTAATTTCTGGTTTTTCATCATCTATTACTTTTACTGTTCTCACTGCTGTTGCTGTATTTCCTGCTGCATCTGTTACTGTATATGTTATTTCATATTCTCCTACTTCGTTTGTGTCAACCGTTCCTGTCTTAACTATAGAACTTGTTAAGTCTCCATCTACATTATCACTTGCTGTTGCTCCTGCATCTACATATTCACTTCCATGCGATACTATTGCAGGATTATCACCTAATACAGTAATCTCTGGTTTTTCATCATCTATTACATTTACTGTTCTTTTAGCTGTTGTTGTATTTCCGGCTAAGTCTGTTACTGTATATGTTATCTCATATTCTCCTACTTCGTTTGTATCAACTTCGCCTGTTGTTATTATCTTATCTGACAAATCACCGTCTACATTATCTATCGCTTCTGCTCCTGCATCTTCGTATATGCTTCCATGTGATACCGTTACAGGATTTTCTCCTAATACATTAATTTCTGGTTTTTCATCATCTTCTACTTTTACTGTTCTTTTAGCTATCGCTGTATTTCCGGCTGTATCTGTTACTATATATGTTATCTCATATGTTCCTACTTGTGTTGTATCTACTTCGCCTGTTGTCATTATTTTATCTGACAAATCACCATCTACATTATCTAACGCTTCTGCTCCAGCATCTACATATTCACTTCCGTGTGATACTGTTACAGGATTTTCTCCTAATACAGT
>JAHDQO010000031.1 GCA_018433765.1 Tissierellales bacterium | reverse complement strand
ATTTGCTAAAAACTGTTTACTTCCTTCACCATTTATGTATGCATTTACAATTTTTTTCTTGAATTCATAGCTATATTTTGCCATAAAAAACCGACCTCCAATTGTTAGATTTTTAGGTCTAACTTTTGGGGGTCGGTTCATTAATTCTTTGACTTTTTCTTTCTACTTTTTCTAATCTTTGTTACTATCATCTTATCTTTTTCTAAGTTGCTCATATCTTTTTCTTTTAGTCTTAAATCAATATTTTCTTCTATTAATGTTTTAACTAAAACTAAAGTTGGAACTCCAATTACCATTCCCACAGGACCTCCTGCTGCTCCACCAACTGTTACAGCTGCTAATACCCAAAATGGTGAAACACCAACATTACTGCTGACAATCTTAGGGTCTAAATAATTACCATCTATTTGCTGAACAATAATTATAATTATCAAAGCAGTTAATGCTTTAGAAGGTTCTACAAAAAATGATACAACTATTACAGGCACAGAACCAATTATAGGTCCAAAATAAGGTATTATGTTAAATAAACCTATAAGAGACCCCATTAAAGGTGCATAAGGAACGTTAAATATAGTAAATAAGGTTATGGTAATCAATCCAACAATAAAAGCATCTAATATTTTACCATTTAAATAACTTTTGAATGTTGTATTAGCCATATTAACTACATATGTAACCCTGTTTGCTTTTCTTTTTTCAAAATATGCGTACACAAATCTTTTTACTCTAGCAATAATATCATCTTTTTCAATAAGCATATATATTGATATGATAAAGCTAGTTATTGTTGAAAAAATTCCCATTCCAAAATTCTTAACAAAATTCATTACATAAGTTGCAATATATCCTACAGCTTTATTTATTTCTTCCTGTACATCACCACTAGAATTTTGTATAAAATTTACTAATTCATTTATAATTTTATTGTCAGAATTACCTTTTAATCCTTCAACCATGCTCTCAATATCTATATTACCATCAACTAAAAATGTAACTACTGCATTAAAATTTTCTGATAGTGAAGGTACGAGCAATGCGAACAATGCTGTTATTAGTAATAAAACACATATATATGACAGCAATATGCTAAATCCTCTTCTTATTCTCAATTTTCTCATAAAAAATTTAACTATAGAATCAAGTAAATATGCTATGACAAATGCAACAAGAACTGGATTTATAACTCCAAAAAACCATGATATAGCGTCACTTTTAAATAACATCATTGTTATTAATAATGTAATAAGGATAATAGGTAAATATAATCTAATTATGCTCTTTTGTTTTTTTATTTTTTACACCTCTACTTTTAGTATGCAAATATTTAATATATTTTATTAGTATTAGCAATTCTTTAAATTTTTATAGAATACTGTCATCTACTTCATCTAACCATTTTTTAATTGGTTTTGTTACATATTCTATTGTTCCATTTTCAAATGGATTTTTTAAATTAGTAAGCTCTAATAACTTAAGGAATGGGTGACTTCCTCCCATTTCACAAAGTTTTTTATATTCTTTCCAAGCTTCTTCCCTATTTTCTCTAAATTTTATCCAAAACTGATGTGCACATACTTGTGCTAAAGTATAATCTATGTAATAGAAAGGAACACTAAAAATATGACCTTGCTTAAACCAAAAACCGCCTCTTTTTAAGAAATCATTGTCTTCATAGTCTTTTGTAGGCAGATATTTCTTTTCTATTTCTAACCATTTTTCTTTTCTTTCTGTCGGTGTCATATCAGGGTTTTTATATACTTCATGCTGAAATTCATCTACAGTAACACCATAAGGAATAAATAATATGCTCTCTGACAAATGATCGAACTTAAATTTTAATTCATCTTCTTTGAAAAATAATTTCATCCAAGGCCAAGTTATAAATTCCATACTCATAGAATGTATCTCACATGCTTCATATGTAGGACCATAATACTCAGGTATCTCATAATTTCTACTTGAGTACACTTGAAAAGCATGACCTGCTTCATGAGTAAGAACGTCTACATCACCAGATGTACCATTAAAATTAGCAAATATAAAAGGTGATTTGTAATCAGGAATATAAGTACAGTAACCTCCCGGCTCTTTACCTTGTTTACTATCTAAATCAAGCAATTCATTGTTTACCATATATGTAAAAAACTCATCTGTTTCTTTTGATATCTCTGAATACATTTTTTTAGCTTGCTCTACCATCCAATCTCTATTTCCTTTAGGCAGAGCATTTCCAGTTGTATATGTTAATGATTCATCATAATATTTTAAGCTGTCTAATCCTAATCTTTTTGCTTGTCTTTCTCTAAGTTTAACAGCTAAAGGTACAATGTTTTCAAGTACCTGCTTTCTATATGCTTCAGCTTCTTTAGGTCCATACTCGGAACGTGACATTCTTAAGTATGCTAATTCTATGAAATTCTCAAATCCTAACTTTTTAGCAATTTTATGTCTTACTTTTACTAATTTATCATAAATGTCATCAAATTTTTCTTCATTTTCAGCAAAAAAATTTGACCACTTCTCATAAGCATCTTTTCTAACTTGTCTGTCTTTTGACTGCATATATGGAGTTAATTGAGATAAATTTCTTATTTCTCCATCAAACTCTATTTTAGCTGAAGCTACAAGTTTTGAATATTGACTGCTTAATTTATTTTCTTCCTGCAGATCCTTTAAAACTTCTTTAGAAAATGTCTTCATTTGCATCTCTGCTAATGTGAATAACTGTTCTCCCCATTTCTTTTCGAGTTCATCTTTAAATTTAGATTTAACCAATGCTTTATAGTATTCTGTTGTAAGTCCTTCAAATATTGGAGTAATTTCATCACAGTATTCATTTTCTTCATCATAAAATTTATCATTTGTATTAATTGTGTGTCTAATATAAACTAAGTTTGTCATTGTTTCAAAGTTATTGTTTATTTCATTGATTTTTGTCATTACTTTGTCCTGTGTTTCAAATGAATCTGCATTTTTAAATTCTTCAACTAAAGCTGTAAACTGATTTTCAATTTCTTTAATGTCAAGTCTTTCATATTTATAATCTTTAAATGTCATTTTTACACCTCTTTCTTTATTATTTTCTTTACTTCTTTAAGCTTATTAAATATCTTATGTCTCTTGGATTTTAAATCAGGAAACTTTTTATATAATCTACTGTAATATAATTTATTAGATAAATACTCATATTTTACTAAAAGTTTATTTATCTGATTGTATTGTTTTTTAGTGAATGTATTTTTAACAGATGAAATATTAGTTTTTATCTTAACAACGCTATCTTTAATATTTCCACTTGAATATTCAATTCTTTTCTTAAGCTGCTCTTGCGTATCTTCAATAGTTCTTCTTAATTCTAAAATATTACCTTTTATTACGAATTTAAAATCTCCCATATCAGTTCCAAGATCTAACTTAAGTTCTTCTGCTAATTTGCTAATTTCTAATACAATTCTTCTAAAATCTATAAGAGACTTTAGAGTCAATGAAAAATCTATAGTAAAATATACTAATAAAGGATAAAATAATATATCGCCTATCTTACTTTGAATATTTACGGTTACATTTGATAAATAAGGATTGACTAATTTATATACAACTAAAACTAACGCACCCCATAGTATTGAAAACTTCAAACAAATATAACCTTTCAAATTAAACTTTTCTTTTGAGTAATCCCACCATTTTGCTTGAAAAAACTTTTCAAGTACAACTCCTGTTATATATTCAATTAGAGTTGTTATAATAACTGAATAAATAAATAATTTTAGTAGATTACCTGTTTCATCTTTAGGTATATAATGTATTATAGTTAATATAACAGCTGCTCCACAACCATATATAGGACAAAATGGTCCATATAAGAATCCTCTGTTGACAAACTTTTTCTGCTTCATAAAGGCATATATTACTTCTACTACCCAGCCAAAAAATGCATATATTACAAATGTATAAAAAAGATTATAAAAGTCCATGTCTTTAAACTCCAAGCTTGTTTTTCTATTACCATTATTTTACCATATAAAATATAATAATTTAAATTATATTTTAATTAATTTTACATTATAGTTTGATTATAACATATTTATTATTTTGCCATCATTAATTCTAATACAAGCATAGATGTCTTAACAAGATTTTCTATTTTTATATATTCATCGTTAGTATGAACTTTTGTCATACCAGTAGCTAAATTTACTGCTTTTATCCCATTACAGTTAAAATTGTTTGCATCACTACCTCCACCAGTAGATGTTTTATTAGATTTTATATTAAGTTTTTCACATGCTTTTTCTGCTAATTTTATTATATCTTCATCATCGTTTATTTTAAAAGGCTTGTATATAAGTGACGATTTATATTCAATTTCAGTATTATTATTCTTAGCTGCCTCCTCAAAACAATTAATCATATGGTTTGTCTGTTTTTCTAATTTAATTTCGTTTAAACTTCTAGCTTCTGCAACTATTTTTACTTCAGGACATACAATATTAGTCGCACTATCTCCTATAAAACTACCTATATTTGCAGTTGTTTCTTCATCAATACGTAAAAGACTCATTTTTGATACTGCTTCTGCTGCTACTTGTATTGCACTTATACCGCTTTCTGGAGCTAGACCTGCATGTGCTTTTTTACCTATCACTTTAACATGAAGTTTATATTGTCCCGGTCCTTGTACTATTATGTTACCTACATCACCACTGCTGTCCAAAACATATGCTAATTTTGATTTGATTCTTTTAAAATCAAGGTTTTTAGAACCTTTTAATCCACCTTCTTCACTTATTGTGAAAACTATTTCTATTGGTCTATGTGAAATGTTATTTTCTTTTATTACTTTTAATGCTTCAATTACAGCACTTATCCCTGATTTATCATCACTGCCTAAAACAGTATCTCCACTAGAGTATATTATGTCATCTTTTATTACAGGCTGTATGTCTTTTCCTATCTTTACAGTATCCATATGACTGCTGAATAAAATAGACTCTTTGTCAATATTTCCATCTATCCATGCATATACGTTATTACCATTAGAATTTATTTTTTCTCCTGCATTATCAGTCCATACTTCTGCACCTAAAGCTTTAAGCTCTTTTACAATAAAATTTGTAAATTCTCCTTCATTTCCTGTTTCACTATTAATTTTTACATACTTGATAAATTCCTTTACCAGTCTATCTTTATTAATCATTTTTTTATACCTCCTCATTGTTTTTATAAGTATATTTCCTGCCATAATTTTGTAATTTGTAATTATATTATATATCGTTTCTTTAAAATAACAAAACTTTTTTGATTATTTCTTATTTAATATATTAATCATTATATAATGTAAAGTTCACTTGACTTTTTAAAAAAATGTGATATTATATATGTAAAGTTTACTTTACATTATGGAGGTTATTTTATGAAAGTTGAATATTTAATAAAAAAGCAAAAAATATTTAGTCTAGTATTTATAGTTATAGGAGTTACTGCTTTAATACTATATCTGTTAACTGATATTCAAGATGGTATTATGCTGGGTATTACTAGTGGATTTCTCCCAACAGGCATAGGTTTATTGATTGCATATAAAAAAGCTGAAAATAATAAAGAAATGCAGAAGAAAATAGTTATTGAAAATGAAGAAAGAAATATATTCATTAATACAAAGGCAGGAAACAGCAGTTTTTGGATATCATTTTGGATTGTGTTTGTAGGAACAATATTTGGTCCTATTATCGGATTAAATTTAAGCCAATTTGGCTCAATTCTATTAATATTAATGGGAATAATATATTTCTCTAATGTAGCAATAAATCACAATAAATATTAACTAAATTATTGATAAATAAAACTATTTTAATTTTTATAAAGGGATGTAATTTTTATGCTGAATAGAATTAAAGAATTAAGAAAGATAAATAAAATTACACAAGATGAACTTGCAGAACTTGTAGAAGTATCAAGGCAAACAATAATTTCTTTAGAAAAAGGTAAATATAACCCTTCTATTTTTCTTGCTTACAAAATTTCTAAAGTATTTAATTTAATGATAGAAGATGTATTCATTTTTGAGGAAATAGCAAAGGAACCTTAAAAAGTTAAAAAGGTTCCTTCACTAAAATTATATTAAACAAAATGAAAGGCTTAATCTATAACGGTTTTAGTTTTACCTATTTTATAGTAAAATATATTACAAATTAAGAGTACTAGTCCTCCTGTCATAGTAATGTATACTGGCATAATTTTGTTTATTAATGCTCCTGATAAAATTACTGCAACAGGTACGCAAGCTTTTGCTGCACTTAACCCAATACTCAATACTCTACCTCTATATTCATCAGGAATTAATGTTTGAAGTATATAAAATAGTGGTATATCAACAAATGCTATTACTATACCTATAATAGTCATCACTGTACAATAATAGATAAGGAACTCAAAATTTGAAAACTTATTTATCCATAATAACGGCAATCCTATTGTTACTGTTAAAAAAGACATTACAGTACTCATATTAAGAAGTAATTTTTTATAAGAAACTTTGCTGTATATCTTCTTTACAAATACAGCTCCTATAATCATTCCTATAGAAAATGCACCTTGAATAATCCCAAAATATTCTGACCCTAATTTCAGTATATTGTTTACGATATAAGGAAGAGGAACTGTTATTGAAAAACCTGTAGCAAAATTTAATGAAATAAAAATTGTATAAATTCCTACTATTTCTTTGTTATTAAAAAGATATTTAATACCTTCTTTTATGTCATCTTTAAAGTTTATTTCCTTATTACTTTCTTTAGGTTCTTTATTAATATTAAATTTAAAGTTAATAAATATTTCAATTATTCCTGAAAAAATAAAAGATATACCATTTATTAAGATAAAAAATCTTATATCAACTTTTGCAAATACTAATCCTCCTATCATAGGACCTAAAATTGTAGAAGTGGAATTTAATATTTTATCAACTGAATTTAAACTCATTAATAATCTTTCAGATACAATATTGGGGATAGCTGCTTGAAAACTTATATTGAATAGTGTAGTCAATATAGTTGTTATAAAAGCACTAATATAAATCATACTTAATTTCAACCCGTATCTAGTTGATAGAAGGTAAAGTGTAAGAAATAAAACACCATTTAATAAATCCATTAAAACTACTATCTTTTTCTTTTCAAGCTTATCTGCTAATACTCCTGCAAAAGGATTCAATATTACCATTGGTATAGTTCCTAAAACTATGGTTATAGCATAACTTAATCCTGAACCTGTAATATTCAATACATGTAGTCCTATAGCAAATGTATATATAGATGAGCCAAACAATGATATAAAAAATCCTAATGAACACAATCCAAAATTTGCACACTCTCTTTTATTTATATTATTCAAAACCAAACCTACTCTTGACATGTAAATCACCACCTACATAATTAAGCGAGTAATTAGTAACGATTAACTAGTAATAATGTTTGAATTTTCTTACGAAAATTCATTTTATTTATATAAATAATATAAAGTTTTTATATATAAAAACTAACCATGTTTCTCATTACTCGTTTCTCGTTTTTTAATGTTTTACGTCAGTAAAACTACCTTAACTTTAAACTTTTATCTTTAAACTTTTATCTTAATTCAATTCTACATCATAGGGTTTACACTACATCAATAGGTTATTTTAAAATTTTTTTAGACAAAAACCAAAAAAAGATAGGGTAAACCCTACCTTTTTCCTATAAATTTGTAATGAAATATTTTTTCACCTTCAACAAAGAAACTTTCGTAAATTCCTCCTTTATCTAGTACTTTAGAACTACCATCATCAATTTTTTTGTATCCTAATTTTTCTATTTTATCTTTTACATAATTTAATCTAAAATTTTTTCTATATTCTTCTTTAATAGTACTTTTTGGACTGAAATTTTGAAATAATATATAAGCACCGTATAAATAAGCATCTTTTTTAACTAAGTTATCAATCAAATCTAATAAAAACTCTTTATTATAAAAGCTGTAATTACTAGTACCCGATGCATCTATAATTAAATCTATAGAATTATCAGCTAATGGAATTTCTAAAAAATCTGTACAAATAAACATAATGTTCTTTTTAATATCTGAATATTCTATCATCTTTTTTAAAAATTTATGGGCTTCAATATCATTATCAATAGCTATATATATACAATTATCAGGCAAATCATTTAAAAATGCCCTCAAGAAAAATCCGCTACCTGAACCTAAATCTAAAATTATTTTATTATTAAAATCACAACTTGAGAATTTTCGTTTAGTCCATTCTAATCCATTGTACAAACTTTCAATGTAACATTCATCTGTAGATGATATATACTCACCTATAATGTTGTTTTCATAATAATTTTTATTTTGCTCATGTTTTTCACATATTATTAAAATTCCATTTTCAATAATGTACTCTTGACCACACTTACATTTTAACTTACCATTAATTATTTGATTATTTTTAATTTCTCCAGAATCTAGAGATAAATTACTTTTACATTTAAAACATTTTAAAATGTTGATCAAACTTAAATCAATTCCAGTAATATTACTCTTGTGTTTTAAATTTTGAGATAAGTTTTCAATATTTTCGGCAAGCTTCTCTTTTACTGCCTGCAGTTCATTAATTTCTTTTTTTACCGTTTCAAACTTGTTTAGAAATATAGTTTTATAATATTCATCTTTTTGGTAGTTAGTTAAATTTCCTAGTTTTTTAAATATAAATATTTTCTTTATGTCACTTAATTTAAATCCCATCTGCTTAAAGTATATAATATCTATAAAATCTTTTTCACAAATGTCATCAAAATAATACTGTCCGCCTTTTTTTTCAGGAATAATTAAACCTAAATCCATATAATGCCTTACTGTATCAATACTAACTTTATATTTTTCTGCAAATCTTCCAATTCTCATTTAATCACCACTTCTTCTAGTCCTCCTTAATTACTTTACTAATTTTTTCAACAACAAATTTAGGAACAGAAATTTGTTCTACAATTACATCACCTAAATAAGTTTTAGCATCTGTATGATTAAACCCTTTCTTTTCTCCAATAAATGTAACTGTCTTATTCGCTTTTATACAACATCCAAGAATTACACCTGTATTTGCATTAAGCCCAGAAGGAACATCTACGGCTAAAATATATTTTGAAACTTTATTTATTTTTTCTATAACTTTTTTATATATACCTGTAACTTCTCTAGAAAGCCCTATTCCAAATATACTATCTATAATTAGATCACATGTTTTCAAAGAATCTTCTAATTTTATTAAATCCTGATCACTTTCAATAAAATTTACAGAAGCATTAAGATTAGTCAATATATTATATTGAGTATTACTTGAACTGCTCATTTTGTCTTTTGTACCTACAACAAAAAATTCAACTTGTTTCCCATCACATAATAAATGTCTGCCTACAGCAAGTCCATCTCCTCCATTGTTACCAGTTCCACATACAATTATAATATTTTTATATTTTTCATCTATGTTCTTAACTACTTTAAGTGCAGCATTTTCCATTAGTATAATTTCCGGTATCTTTAATTCATCTATACAATATCTGTCAATATCTTTTACATTATTTGATGATAAATACATATTTACCTCCTAAAAATTGATTATTATGGTTATATTATAACATAAACATTTATTTTATATGTTATATTATTTGTTTGATTATAAATACAGTTTTTGTTTTTGATTTGAAGCTTTAATGTATAATATGTTATAATTGTTTAAGTTTTTCTAATATGTGATTTGTATTTAGTAAATTAGTTAATACTAAAATTATATTAGATATATAATTAAACTCAAAAATTATTAGCTATAGTAAAGGAATGAATATTAAAATGAAAGAAATAAATAGTAATAGTGATTTGTTAAATATACTTTTGCAATCATTAAGTATTATTTCAAAGGTAACTTATGGATATGTAACTGTTACAAATAGTGAAGGTGTTCGTATAAAAACCGTAGACTATAAAGGTGAAGAATTAATTGATTTAAAGGGGATAAAATACAGTCTAGCGCATGAAGCTTATGTAAACCATAAACCTATGTATGGATTGTCTCAATTAGAAAAAGGAGCAGAAGCTTGGTGTATACCTATAGGTGAATATGTTCTTTGCGCTAGTAATTATGAGAGAGTAAAATCTAATAATAACTTGCAGAATTCTTTAATAGAATCTCTTCCATTGATAGCAAAGGTTGTTGGTGGCGAAGCTGTAATGTTTGATGAATATGGTAAAAGAATTAAATCTATTAGTTCTCTTGGCAAGGTCAGTGAACAATATCTAGGTAAAATTTCTGGTGATGCAAAAAGAGCTATGGATACTCAAAGACCTGTAATAGGTGAATCAAATTATGTATTTGGAGCAAGTGCTGTTAGAATACCAATAACAAAAAACTTTGGTATTGGATTTAATAATGAAGATTCTATAAAAAAAAGTCAGAAATTGTTAAATGAAATTAAAAAGAATAGAAATGCTAAATATGATTTTGATGATATTATCGGAGAATCTTTTCAAGTAAAGAAGACTAAGCAAATAGCACGACTAGCTGCTAAGTCTCTTTCAAATGTATTAATTATTGGTGAATCAGGAACTGGAAAGGAACTTTATGCTCAAGCTATACATAATGGAAGTAATAGAAGAGATAAACCATTTGTTGCTATTAATTGTGCAGCAATTCCATCAAATTTATTGGAGAGTAGTTTTTTTGGATATGAAAAAGGTGCTTTCACCGGTGCCGCTAAGGAAGGTCAAGCCGGTTTCTTTGAACAGGCTAATGGAGGAACAATTTTCTTAGATGAGATTAGTGAAATGAAATATGACTTGCAGAGTAAATTATTAAGGGTACTTCAGGAAAGAGAAGTAAAAAGAATAGGAGGTAAAAAAGCTATTCCTCTTGATGTTAGAATTATTTCTGCTACTAACAAGAACTTAAATAAATTAATTGATAATAATGAATTCAGACTAGATTTATATTATAGACTTAATGTTATTGATATAAATCTACCATCTCTTAGAATGATTAAAGAAGATATACCTATTTTAACTAATTACTACATAAAAAAAATGAGTCATTCTTTTGGTAAGTTTATTGAAGGCATTGAACAAGAAGCAGTAGAAGTTTTAGTTAACTATTCTTGGCCCGGCAATGTTAGAGAACTTGTTAATATTATAGAAAAAGCTTTTAACTTATCTACAGATACTAACTTTATAACTAAAGAGCAACTTCCTGAAAGAATAAGAAGCGATTATAATGAATCTATCTTTATTGAAAAAAGCCTTGATGAAATGTTAATAAAATATGAAAAAGAAATAATTACAAAAACATTAAAACTTTGTAACAATTCTAGAATAGATGCTGCTAAGAAGTTAGGCATTAGTACAACTACTCTTTGGCGAAAAATGAAGAATTTTGACATATAAAAACTTGACAATATTTTATCAATATATTTCAAAAACTAACGTACTATTATTCAAATTTCACCTAAAGAAATATTTACTAGTATTTATTACGAAAATGTTACAATTTAATCACAAAAAGCGTTTACAAAGAATTTTATACATGTTATTATCATGATGTTTCTTAATAATTCTGTTTATTAATAAAAATATAATAAACACAAATGAATAAGCGGAGGTATTTAAAATGGCTGAAAAAACTTTAAACACATTTGAAATTGTTCAACAGCAGATTAAAGAAGCATGTGATGCTTTAGGTGAAACTCAAGAGGTTTATGAAATATTAAAACAACCACAAAGTTGTTTAGAAGTATCTATTCCAGTTAGAATGGATAATGGAGAATTAAAGATTTTTGAAGGATATCGTTCTCTTCATAATGACGCTGTAGGACCTGGAAAAGGCGGAGTACGTTTTCATCAAAACGTTTCAAGAGATGAAGTAAAAGCTTTATCTGCTTGGATGACATTTAAATGTGGTATAGCAGGTATCCCTTATGGTGGAGGTAAAGGCGGTATAGTCGTAGATCCTCGTGATTTATCACAAGGTGAAGTTGAAAGAATGTCACGTGCATATATAAAAGCTATAGCACCAGTTATTGGTGAAAAAGTGGACATCCCTGCTCCAGACGTTAATACTACACCACAAATCATGGCTTGGATGGTAGATGAATACTCTATGCTTCAAGGAAAAAATACACCAGCAGTTATTACTGGTAAACCACTTGAATTTGGTGGATCATTAGCTCGTTTTGAAGCAACTGGCTATGGCGTTGCATTAATGATGAGAGAAGCATTCAAAGCAAAAGGAAAAGAAATGAAAGGCTCAAAAGTAGCTGTTCAAGGCTTTGGAAATGTTGGAAGATTCGCAGCTCTTTATGCTGAACAATTAGGTGCAAAGGTTGTTGCTATATCAGATGTTTCATGCTGTTTATATAATGAAAAAGGATTAGATGTTAAAGCATTATTTGATTATGTTACTATACCAGAAAATAAAAATATGATTAAAGGCTTCAAAGGAGCAGATGCAGAATACGATAGAAATAAAGTATTTGAAATGGACGTTGATTTATTCTCTCCTTGTGCTCTTGAAAATGCTATTACAACAGAAACTGTAAATAAAATCAAAGCTGATATTATTGTTGAAGGTGCTAACGGACCAACAACACCAGAAGCTGATAAAGTTATCAATGAAAAAGGTATTTTCTTAGTACCAGATATTTTATCTAATGGTGGTGGAGTTATGGTTTCTTACTTCGAATGGGTACAAAACTTACAAAACTACTATTGGTCATTCGAAGAAGTTCAAGAAAAACAAGAAGTTAAAATGGTTAAAGCATTTGATGATATTTATGCATTAAAAGAAAAACACAATGTAACAATGAGAGTAGCTGCCTTCATGATGGCAATAAAACGTGTTGCAGATGCTATGAGAGTAAGAGGTTGGGTTAAATAAGAACTTCAATATTATTTTAAGATAAATACTAAACGGGATAGATAATTATATCTACCCCGTTTTTATGCATAATTTAAAATTATTATTTTTCACCTATTATTAATAATTGCTCACATCTTTGAATTCCATGCTGTTCATAATTTTTCTTTATCTTTTGTGCCTTTTCTTCAAAATTGTTGTATTTAGGAGAATCTTTTACGCTTAACAACATGTCGTTTAGCTTATTATATTTTTTTTGCACTTTTTTATCATACTCTTCTGTTTCAAAATATTCTGCAGTTTCAAAAGATTTTAAACCTAATTTATCAATTAAATCAATAATTTCTTGCTTTGTTAATGTTTTATTGTGAACTTTTCCAAGCTCTGTATCTATTTCACCTTCTAAAATATGCATTAAGCCATGTGTTTGTCTTGCAGGAGTTTGATTGTCATGAAACATTTCATTAATAACTAAATATCCTCCCTTTTTTAGTACTCGAAGCATTTCTTTAAGCATGCCATCTATGTCATTTAAATGATGAAGTGTATTAGACAAAGCTACTGTATCGAAATATTCATCAGGATAGTCTAAAGAATATCCGTCCATTTTATAGAAATGTATGTTATCTTCTTCTTTTGCTCTTAGTGCCTCTATCTCTTTTTCATTAGTATCAATTCCTATAAGCTCATCATAAGAACGTCCATATTCCTTAAGTCTAAATAGAAACTCTCCTCTTCTTGTACCTATATCTATTACTTTACCTAAATCTTTATTTGATAATAATCTCTTGAATTTTTCCATTTTTAAATTTCTCCTTTTTAAACCCTAGCAGTAATTTTAGATAAAAATTCTCAACCAAAGTATGGCTAAGAATTTTTACTAAAATCACTTTGACTGTTTATTTAATTTCTATCAATTAATTTACTTAATATTATATAAGTTACCATACTAGTTAATAACCCAATTACAGGTGTAATAAAGAAATTATACTTCAAAGAAAAATAACTTGCAACTCCACCTATAAGCCAAGAAAATATTGCAACACCATTTATGCTTATGTTTTCCTTAGATTTTTTTACAAAAAACTCTTCTGCTGCAATTAAACCCGGTACAGGTGGTATTAAAAGAGACAAGAATTCAACAATTGGAAGTATTTTAGAGTATATACCCATAAAAGCAAAAGTACAAGCTACTACCGCCAAAACTATAACTATTTGCTTATGAGTAATCTTACCTTTCTTTTTAGTTCCTTCTATTACATTTTGAACAGCTAAACTAGCAGCATACATATTATTATCCTGTGTAGTCCACAAACAGAAAATAGCTGCCACAAATGCTACTCCAGCAAGACCTAATGCTGACATGGCTTGCGTAAAATCTGCATAACCTGTTGCAATGGCAACAGCTGCTCCTGCAAACTGTAAGCCAAAACAGCCTATAGCAAAAGCCACTCCACCGGCAATAAATACGTGGCTCATTTTCTTTGCAAACCTTAGTACATCTGGAGTAATTACTGCACCAAAAACCCATCCTCCCACAATAGCTGCAGTTGCAGCTGTAAATGTCATAGGATTTTCAGGCACATATGTAGATAATTCAGCAAAATTATTTGTAGCTTTTGAAACAGCTATAATTCCAGCACCAGACATAATTAAAGCAGCTGGCACTCCAAGAAAGCTAATAAATTCAAGTCCTTTATAACCTCTTATAGCAGACTGTGTCCACAACAATATAACTATAATAGCTGTAATTGGAACACTGATTTTCCAAAAAGAAAATGTTTCAGTAATTAACCTTGCAAATACATCACCATTAATAGATATCCATGTTACGGCTGACACAGCTAACAAAATAGAAAAAATGTTTGATCCGCTTTTACCAAAGGCCCTACGAGACATAAAGGCTGTAGACATACCAGTTTTGTATGCTAAAACTCCTGTTAATAATACTATTGCCATCAAAACACCGTTACCAACAAGTAATGCTAAAACTGCTTTCGAAAAAGTTAGGCCTGCTCCGACATTACCTCCAATTACAAAGTTTGAAAGTGCAATTGGGTATCCTGCTAATACAAAGATTAAACTTACTAAGCTTTTTTTCTTCTCTTCTGGAACAGCACTAAAAGCGTTTTCGTATACATCATTGCCAGAACTGACCTTGTTTGAAGTAAAACTTTTGTTCTTCTCTTTACTCATTATGATACCTCCTAATATTATTTAATCATTCGTTTAAACTATTCTTACTATATAAATAATTGAATCATGTAATAAAATGTAATTTATATAACAATAAACAGCAAACTTAAATAATTGCATTTATCATGCCAGAATTTCATACCACAATTAGCCATTTAAGAAAATAAAAACTCCCAAACATTTCATATTTGAAATGTAAAATATGTAATGCTAATTTAACCGCTATTTATACATTAAATATTGAGTTTCAAACTTGAAATACATTCATTTCATATTTGAAATATTATTGTAAAAAAATAAAGCCCCATTGATTATTTTCAATGAGACTTTGCTTTATTATACTATCTTATAAAGAACAAATTATTTTATCAAATAGTTGACTATTAGTAATACCTGTTCTCGGTTGAATAGCCATATTTACATTTTGAATAGTACCATCTGTTCTTGTAAGTGTTCCTGTACTTTCTGCTATAGATACAAGAGGTAAAATTATATCAGCTTTTTTAGCTGTTTCTGTCATAAACATATCTATAACGGCTAAATATTCTGGTGATACTTTTTTAATGTTTTGTATGTCTTCACCTATTACTACAAGAGCTTTTATACTTCCATCATTAACTTTTTGAAGTATTTCTTCGCCAGACTTATCTATACCTAAATCTATTGCTCCTTGAGCATTAGCTTCTTGTTTTAATGTAATTATTCCTCTATGAGGTTTAAATATCTTGCCTGCAAGTAAAGCTAATTCTCTTATTAGTTTTTGTGCCTCCAATGAAGTAGCTAATTCATCTATTACTATCATAGGTTTTTTAGCTTCTCCATATGCCTTTGCAACTTTAACTGCATCTTCTTTAGCTGTAATATCTTTAACTAATTCTTTCAATGCTTCTAAGTTTTCAGCGTTTTTGTCTATATTGTCACTATCAATTAATGCTTTTATTACTTGTTTAATAAACTCTTCTGTATTCTTTACTTGATATGCTTCGTTTGCAAATTTATCTAACCTTGTTCCATTTTCTGATATTGATATTACATTTTTTCCTAAGTTCTTAATTTTAACTGCCATAGGTACGAAGTTTTTGTACATATCTCCTACTGCTACTATTAATTCTGCATTATGCATTTCTTCGTATTTATTAGTTGATTTTATCTCTTCTTGTTTTACATTTAATGAACCTATCATATCAGTTTCTAATAAATTACTTATTTCAATTACTTTTTTAAGTTCTTCATTTGTTAATCTTTGTGATACTAAGAATCCTATAGAGTTTTTACCGTTTAAATATTTAATTGATTTTAATTTAGCTGCTACTTCTAACTTAGCCATATCTAAATCCATATTTTCTAATTTAGCATTATTTCTTTTTAATGGCTCAAGTATTCTGTCTTCACTATTTATATATTCAAATCCAAATTTACCATTTACACATAATATACCGTCATCTTTTGCTCTGTTTGGAGTTACTTTATATATTTCATTTCCTTTATGCTCATATATAATATTACATCCTAATGAACAGTTATTACATACTGATTCACTTTTTACTAAGTCTAACGGTATTTCTTTTAGTGTGCTTAGTTTTTCTTTTAATGCTCCTGTTGGACATACATCTATACATTGACCGCATGAAATACAATCTGTTTCTTCCAAAGGCATACCGAATTCTGGTGCTATTATTGCATCAAATCCTCTGTCTACTAAACCTAAAGCTGTTATACCCATTACTTCATCACATGTTCTTACACATAATCCACATTGTATACATTTATCAGGATTTCTATCCACATATTGATGAGTTTGCTCCTCATATCTCTTATGATTTTCACCATATTCTTTGTCTGTGTCTATTTCATCTTCTTGAACATATTTTATTAACTGACATTCAAAGTAATCTTTACATCCACATTCTAAACATCTAGATGCTTCTTTTCTAGCTTCTTCTTCAGTATAGTATTCTACTATTGGTGTAAAGTTATCTTTCCTTTTTTCTGCATCTAAAACTTTAACTTCTACTCTGCTTTCTTTTGGTATATGTTTAAAGTCGTTTTCTGTTAAATCATTTTGTTTTACTGTTACTAGCTCTTTGTGAGGAACTATTTTACCTCTTAAATAGCTGTTTATAACTTTTGATGCATTTTTACCTTGTGCTACTGCTTCTATAGCTATTTTTGGTCCTGTTACTGCATCTCCACCTGCAAAGATTCCATCTATATTTGTTTGATATGTGCCTTCTTCTACTTCTATAGTTCCCCATTTTGTAGTATTAATATCTTTTATATTTCCTAATGTTACTTTTTGTCCTATTGCTGCTATTACTGTATCTACTTCAAATATTTCTTCCTTACCTTCTATAGGCTCAGGTCTTCTTCTTCCTGAAGCATCTGGTTCTCCCAATTTCATTTTTTGACATCTAACGCCAGAAGCTTTTCCACCATTGTCTATTACTTGTACTGGTGATGCTAAGAAATTAAAGATTACTCCTTCTTCTTTTGCTTCTTTTATTTCTAGTTTATCTGCTGGCATTTGTTCTTCTGTTCTTCTATATACAACTCTTACTTCTTTAACTCCAAGTCTTACACAAGTTCTTGCAACGTCCATAGCAGTGTTTCCACCACCTACAACAACTACTCTATCTCCTAGTTTAACTTCTTCGTTTTGAGTTACTTGTCTTAGGAAATTTATTCCTCCTAATACTCCTTCTAGGTTTTCACCCTCACATCTCATACCTGAACTTTTCCATGCTCCTATAGCTAAGAAAGAAGCATCGTAATTTTTTTGCAGGTATTTAACAGTTATGTCATCACCTAGTTTTGTATTATAGTTTATTTTAACACCTAAATTTTCTATTAGTTCTACTTCTTTATCTACCACATGCTTTGGTAATCTATATTGTGGTATTCCGTATCTTAACATTCCACCCGGTTTATCCATAGCTTCAAATATTTCTACTTTGTGTCCTTCAGCTGCTAAAAAGTATGCTGCTGAAAGTCCAGCTGGTCCTGCTCCAATAATTGCTATACTTTTTCCTGTAGCTTCTTTTACTTCTGGCATGTAAGGCTGCTCTACATCGTCAAATAAATCTACATCTGCTACAAATGATTTTAAGTTTGCTATTGCTACTGGTTTATCAACTAAGTTTCTTCTACATGCATCTTCACAAGGATGAGGACATACTCTTCCTATACATGCAGGTAAAGGTAATTGCTCTTTTAATAGTTTAACTGACTCTTTGTATTGTCCATTTGCTATTAATCCTACATATCCTTGTACATCTGTGTGTGCTGGACAAGCCATTACACATGGTGCTCTACAGTCTCCTCTATGATCAGATACTAATAAATTTAATGCTGTTTTTCTTGTTGCTTTTGTTCTTTCAGTGCTAGTTCTTATTACCATTCCATCTTTTACAGGTGTAGCACATGATCTTACTAGTTTTGGAATACCTTCTACTTCTACAACACATAGTCCACATCCACCATAAGCTTCCATTCTTTCATCATAGCACAGATGTGGTATGTTGATATTGTTGTCTAATGCTGCTTGTAGTATATTTTTATCATCTGTTGTTTGTATTTCTTTTCCATCTATATTTATTCTTACTATAGGCATTTTGTAGCTCCCTTCTATTCTACGTTTACTGCATTAAATCTACATGATGTTGCGCAGTTACCACATTTTATACATAAGTCTTGGTCTATTTTATGTGCTTGCTTTTTATCTCCTGATATTGCACCTGTTGGACAATTTCTAGCACATAATCCACATCCTATACATTTGTCTTTATCTATAGAGTAAGTTAACAATTCTGTACATTTTTTAGCAGGACATTTTTTATCTATTATATGAGCTTCATATTCATCTCTAAAATATTTTAAACCTGTTAATACTGGATTTGGAGCAGTTTGTCCTAATCCACATAATGATGCATCTTTAATGCTTTTTGCTAGTTCTTCTAATTCGTCTAAATCTTCTAATTTACCTTGTCCTTTTGTTATTCTTTCCAATATTTCAAGCATTCTTTTTGTACCAATTCTACAATATATACATTTACCGCATGATTCTTTACAAGTAAAGTCTAAGAAGAATTTTGCTATATCTACCATACAAGTAGTCTCATCCATTACTACCATTCCACCTGAACCCATTATTGCACCTGTAGCATTAATGTTCTCATATGTTACTGGAGTATCTAACAGTTCAGCTGGTATACAGCCACCTGATGGTCCTCCCATTTGAACAGCTTTGAACTTCTTGTCTCCTTTTATTCCTCCACCTATATCAAATATTACTTCTCTTAATGTCATTCCCATAGGTATTTCTACTAGTCCACCATTTTTAATTTTTCCAGATAACGCAAATACTTTTGTTCCTTTACTTCTTCCTGATCCTACTGCTGCAAATTTATCTGCTCCATTTGCTATTATCCAAGGTACATTTGCTAATGTTTCAACATTGTTTATATTTGTTGGTTCTTTCCAATAACCTGATTGAGCAGGGAATGGAGGTTTTAATCTTGGCATTCCTCTTTTTCCTTCTAGTGACTCAATTAATGCAGTTTCTTCTCCACATACAAATGCTCCTGCACCTTTTTTTATTCTTAGAGTAAAATTAAAGTCAGTGCCTAATATATTTTTTCCTAAATAATTTTTTTCTTCTGCTTGTACCATTGCTTTTTCAAGTCTTTCTATTGCTAAAGGATACTCAGCTCTACAGTATATTATTCCTTCGTCTGCCCCTATTGCATATCCTCCTATTAGCATTCCTTCTATTAAACGATGCGGATCTCCTTCAAGCACACTTCTATCCATAAATGCTCCTGGATCTCCTTCATCTGCGTTACAAACCATATATTTTTTGTTTCCTTTAGATTGAAGTGCTGCATTCCATTTAAACCATGTAGGGAATCCTGCTCCTCCTCTTCCCCTTAAACCTGATTGCTTAATTTCTTCTATTACTTCTTCTCTTGACATGTTTTTTAAAGCTTTAGTTATAGCTTTATATCCACCATTATCTATATATTCTTCTATTTTTTCTGGATTTATTATTCCACAATTTTGTAATGCTATTTTATACTGCTTTTCTGTGTAACCCGCTGGTTTTTTGGTTGAATAAATTATATTCTCTTCTACTGGTTTACCTTCTTGAATATGCTCATCGATTATTCTTTTTGCTATTTCTTCATTAACAAAACCATATGAATAAGTTTCCCCATCAGCTATAACATCAACTATTGGTTCATAAAAACACATACCTATGCAACCAGTAGGTTCTATTTGCACATTTATATTATTTAACTTAGCTTCAGTTTGAAGGGCTTCTAATACTTTTCTTCCACCTGCTGCAATACCACAACTTCCTAAGCCTACTTTAATTTTCATTAATAGCTCCCTCCTTTTCTTTTTTTCTGATATCTTTTAATATTTGAACTGCTTTACCCGGTGTTAAATTACCATATGCTTCTCCATTAATCATAATTACTGGAGCTAAACTACAACATCCTAAACATGCAACGTCTTCTAATGTGAATAATTCATCTTCTGTAGTTTCACCCGGTTGTATTTTCAAATATTCACACATAGCTTTTGAGATTTCTTTTGAACCATTGACATGACATGCTGTACCTTGACATTGTAAAATTAGGTATTTTCCTATAGGATTAAGTCTAAATTGAGTATAAAAAGTAGCTACTCCGTATATTGTTGCTTTTTCATTATTTGTTTTTTCAGCTACATACTTCATTGCACTCAATGGTAAATAACCATATACATCTTGGATGTTCTGCAATATGTTTATTAAACTTCCTTTTACATCACCGTATTTTTCTAAGATAGGATCTATAAGTTTCAAATCCACTTTTTTATCTTCGAACTTTTTTTCTAGTTCTACTATGTTACAGTTTTCGCACATCTCTTCTTCTCCTTAATATTTAATATTAGCTTTTAAATTAGAATACTGCTTTCTTTTCCATATAAGCATTACACTCTTCCTGTAATTAGGTATCCAAAGAGTTTCATTTTTGGTCACTAAAATTTGCTTTAGATGTTTTTCTACTGCCTCTATATCGGGAATCCCTAACTTGTCAGAAAGATACTCAGAATAATAAGGTATACTATCCATGTTTTCTATAGGCATACCAAAATCATTTTCAATTATATCAAAAGTTACCTCTTCATTCAATTGTTGTCCAAATATTTCTAACGTTTCTTTAAAACTTCTTCCAAATTGAGGAGGTGCAATTCCAACTTTATTATAAAGTTCTTTACTTGAAAAATCTGTTTGCTGCCTATAGTATGGAATTATAAAAAAAGCAATCTTATTTGTAATTTCTAGAACTTTTTTAATGCCGCTTGTTGTTCCAATTTCTCCACCTAAGCTGTAAGCACAAATTGAAGCATCACTTTTTCTTACATCAACATTTGGCCATTCACCATTAATAAGTTTAATATTTTTAAGTTTAAATTTATTAATATAGCATTCTAAAGCTATTAAGTGTTTTTTGTTAATATCTACTGCTTGTACACCTAGCCCATATTCTGCAGCCTTAATAGCAAATGCACCCGGCCCACAGCCAATATCTACTAAGGTTTTGCAATCTGTTAATTGAATTTGTATCTTTTCCCAAAAAATATTAGGATAGTCACTATATTTAATTCCTAAATAATAATTTTCTATCTGGTCGTTAGTCCAGACTTTTTTTATTCTATTCATTCAGAAAATCCTTTTAATATTTATTTTTTATTATATCATTAGTCAAGTTTTCATTAATTTATTTCTTACTATATTATATTTCTTGAGAAAATGATACAATTTTCAATTGTTGTATTTCATTTTCTATTTATATAATATCTTTAAGACTCTTACCTGTTTTATTACTTCTAACTTTTAATATTTCTGATATAATACTTAAAGCTATCTCCTCAGGAGTTTCTGTACCAATGTCCAACCCAATAGGAGCATAAATTTTAGAAAGCTCTTTTTCATATCCTTTTTCAATTAGCTTATCATATATAGTTTTTATTTTAAGTTTACTACCAATCATGCCAATATATGATGCATTAGTTTGTATAATACTTTCTAAGCAAACACCATCAAATTCATGACCTCTTGTAGCTATTACAAAGTTATACTTATCATTTATATTTAACTCTTTTAATCCTTCAGTAAATTCTTTATTTATTATTTTAAATGCATTTGTAAATCTATCTCTATTTGCCATTGCTTCAAGATTATCTATTACTATATATTTGTAATTCAATATATCTATATATTTAGATATAGCATAATTAACATGCCCTCCACCCAACAATACAATTATTGGCTCTGCATTAATTACATCAATAAATACCTTCGCTTTTCCTCCGCAAACCATATTTAATTTATCTCTATCTGAACCATCTAAATTATACCTTAAAACTTTTGTTTTATTGTTTTTTATAGATATTAACGCCTCTTTAATTACTGCCTGCTCTAATCCTCCACCACCTATTGTGCCAAATGTTTCACCACTAGACAGTACAATCATTTTAGCTGTGTCATTTCTAGGAGTCGAGCCATCTGTTTCAATAAGTGTAGCCAAAGCAAATGTTTTATTTTCCTGCTCTAATTCATATGCTTTTTTAAATATATTCATAAATCCTCCTTTTAAAAAGCAAAACCTTCCTATGAAGGAAGGTTTTTTTACATCATAATAAAAGCTTACTAGGCTTATTTCTAAACTTCCTCACCTGCCATTTATGCAAAGCAAACGCAGCAGTACCTCTTTGTTCATTGTCCATTTCTCAGCTCATAGGATTATGGATTACCCCTATTCACAGCCCTGAAATTTTCTCCCTGAAGAGGAAGGGCAGAACCCCGCGTTATTCATTTATTATATTATAATAACAAATTCATTAAATGTCTAGTTTTAAATCTTCAGGTTTTACTAAATTCATTTTCTTCATTACATTATATATTACTAATCCAAGAACTATAGGTAAAACAAAATGTACTACTAATATTGATATATACATTCCTGCTCCGCCTTTTCCAGCAGCTTCCATAGCTTCTATAGCTCCAAATTGTCCAACTAATCCTGATGTACCCATACCAGATCCTATAGCTGTATTTTCCATTTTAAATAATGCTGTTGCTAATGGTCCTGTTATAGCTGATGTTAATATAGGTGGAATCCATATTTTCCAGTTCTTAACTATGTTAGGTACTTGAAGCATTGAAGTTCCTAATCCTTGAGATAATATTCCACCAAATCCATTTACTTCATAACTTATTACTGCAAATACAACCATTTGCGCTGAACATCCAGCTGCTGCTGCACCTGCTGCCAATCCACTTAAACCAAGCATAATACATATTGCAGCACTACTTATTGGTAATGTAAGTGCTATACCCATTAAAACAGAAACTAAAATTCCCATTGGAATAGGTTGTAATTCTGTAGCAGCGTTTATTAAGTTACCAAATCCTGTCATGAATGCATTGATTCCAGGTCCAACAAAGTTTCCAACTAAAACACCAATTATAATTGTTACTGCAGGTGTTACGATTATATCTACTTTTGTTTCTTTTGAAACTAATTTACCAAACTCAGCTCCAACTAAACTAGCAATTAATGCTCCAACTGGTCCTCCTAAGGTTGCACCTGCAGCACCTGTTATTACTGAAGAAAATAATACTAAAGGTGGTGCTTGAAGTCCATAAGCTACCGCTACACCGATACCAGGTCCTGTCATTGCTTTTGCTAAAGGCCAAACTGTTTCTGTTAAAAATGGAATTCCTAATTTTCCACCAATAACATTAAATATACTTCCAATGATTAATGTACCAAATAATCCTAATGCCATAAAGCTTAAAGCATCTATTAGATATCTTTGAACTGATATTTCAATGTTCTTTCTCTTTAAGAAGCTTTCCTTCTTATTGTTATCATTTTGATTACTCATTAATAATCCTCCTAAAATTAATAAATAATTACTTTGTTTCTTCTTTCTTTTTTATTGCATCTAGTACAACATCTGCTGTTAATGGTAAATGTGTAAATCTTATACCTATTGCATCATATATTGCATTGATTATCGCAGGTGCAGCTGGAATTAAAGCTGGCTCTCCAACACCTTTTGCTCCAAAAGGTCCTTCTCCTGATTCTTCTTCTACAATTATTGGATAAATTTCAGGCATATCTTGAGCTGTTTGAATAATATAGCTGTTAAAATCTGGGTTTTTCATATGTCCATTATTAATTATTAATTTTTCAGAAAGTGCAAATCCCATACCCATTAGACATCCGCCTTCGATTTGTCCTTCTACATTCTTTTTATTTATAGCTTTTCCAACATCATGAGCTGCAACAATTTTAAGTACAGTCACCTCCCCTGTTTCTGTATTTACTTCAACTTCTGCAATATGTGTTGCAAATGCATATGTTGCATAAGGAATACCTTGCATATTTTCAACAAGTGCTGAAGCACTTGGATTGAACTGTCCTTTGCCTATTGCTAATAATCCTCTCGATTTTAATCCTAACATAATTTCTTTATAAGTTATAGTTTTATCTTCACAACCGTTTTTATAAGCTGTATTATTTATTAAAACTACTTCTTCTTCATCACATTTTAATATTTCTGATGCTACTTTTACAATATTTTCTTTAGCTTCAAGAGCTGCAAAATGACATGCATTTCCTGAGATATATGTCTGTCTACTTGCTGAAGTTGCTCCACCTTCTGGTGTTGCTTCTGTGTCTCCAGATTTTATATAAACTTTATCAAATGTTACTCCTAAAGTTTCTGCTACGATTTGAGACAAAACTGTGTCAGATCCTTGACCGATATCAGCACAACCTGCTAAAACAGTAACTGAACCATCAATATGAACTTTTACAAAAGCTGCTGCTGGATTTGGCAATCCTGTATTACCAATGCCATACCACATGCAACCTATACCTTTTCCTCTTACTAACATAATTACTTCCCTTCCTTATCCATAATCTGTTCAGCTTTATCAGCTGCTTTTTTTATAGTTTCGTATATACCTATACTATCAACCAATTTTTGGCCAGTTGCTGTAACTGAACCAGTTTGGAAACAGTTCTTAGTTCTTATTTCTACAGGATCAATACCAAGTTTTTCTGCTAATGCATCCATTTGTCCTTCATGACCAATTGCAACTTGTGGAACTCCAAATCCTCTCATGGCACCTGACATTGGATTATTAGTATATACCATTTTTGCTCTAATTCTAACATTTGGTATTTCGTAAGGGCCTTGTGCGTGAACCATAGAACGAGTTATTACGGCTAATCCATATGAGCCATAAGCACCTGTATCTTGAAGTAATTCTACATCTGTTGCTAAAATTTTTCCGTCCTTAGTAGCACCAGTTTTAAATTTCATATAATGTGGATGTCTTTTTGATGATACCTTCATTGATTCTTCTCTTGAACGTACCATTTTAATAGGACGGTTTGTATAAAATGCAAGTAAAGCTGTATGACATTGTGTTGAAATATCTAACTTACCTCCAAAACCTCCACCTGTTGTTGCCTGAACACTTCTTACTCTGTTTAAAGTAATTCCCAACATTCTAGCTACTTCGCCTCTATCGTAATGAGGATTTTGTGTAGAACTATAAAATGTAATTATTCCTTCTTCGTAATTTGCTAATGTTGCTTCTGGCTCTATAAACATGTGAGCAATTACAGGAGTAGAATATTCATTTTCTACAATTACATCACATTTTTTAAATGCAGCATCAACATCTCCTCTTTTAAGTATTTTTTCAGCTAGTATGTTTGTATCTCCATGTACCTTTGGTGAATCTTCTTTAAGAGCATCTTCTATAGTAAAAACACCTTGTGTTTCTTCAATTTCAACTTCTATTAACTCTAGAGCCTTTTCTAATGTACTTTCATCTTCAGCTGCTACTATAGCAATAGCATCTCCAATTCTTCTAATTTTATCTTCTACTAAAATTGGTTCGTCTTTGTTAATAATTCCGATAATATTTTCTCCCGGTATATCTTTATATGTTAATACACTTACAACTCCGGGAACTTTTTTAGCCTTTTCTGCATTTATATTTATAACTTTTCCACTAGGCACTTCACTTCTTTTTACACCAGCTACTAGCATATTAGGTAATTTCATGTCAGCAGCAAATTTTGCTTTACCTAAAACCTTATCTACAGCATCCTTTTTTATTACATTTTTTCCTATAACATTAAACTCTTTCATGATTCACCTCCATTTATTCTTCTATAGATGCTTCTATAGCGTCTACGATTTTTTTGTAACCTGTACATCTGCAAAGATTTCCTTCTATTGCAGTTTTTATTTCATCACGACTTGGGTGAGGATTTTTCTCTAATAGTGCTTTTGCTGATAATAACATACCTGGAGTACAATATCCGCACTGAACAGCACCTTCTTCTATAAATTTCTCTTGAAGTTTATCAAGCTCACCATCTTTGCCTAATCCTTCAACTGTAACTACTTCACAATTATCTACTTGAGGTGCTAGTACTGTACAGCTTGTAACTGCCTCATTGTTAAGTATAACTGTGCATGCACCACATTCTCCTTCTCCACAACCTTCTTTAACACTTGTTAACTCAAAATCTTCTCTTAATAAGTCTAGAAGCCTTTTATTTGGAGGTGTTTCAACTGTAACGTTTTCTCCATTTAACTTGAATGATATTTTTACTTTTTCCACTATTTATACCTCCCTTATAAACTTGACTGCTCAATAATTGACGCGAAAACTTCTCTAGCAACACCTTTTACACTTTCTTTTTTAAATGGGCATGAAGCTCTGCTACCAATATTAGCAATAACTATATTTGAAATTTCATTTAAACAATCTTCAATTGTTTCATCTGATAATTTTTTACCATCTATTATATTTTCTGCACTTGTTACTCTATAAGGATGTTTTCCAACAGCTCCTAATGATATTCTTGCATTTTTAACTTTTTTATCATCATCAAACTCAATAGACATACCTACTGTTAGTATTGATTTAGCAAGTGCTTTTCTTTTACCTAATTTTCTAAAAGCTGAAAATTCATTCTTTTCTGCTTTTTTAAAATATACTTCAACTAATACTTCATCTTTTCCAATACCTGGAGTATTATGATAACATCCATCACATACAGATTTTTGTCCTGGACTGTAAAAATCTGTTAAAGTTATTTCTCGTTTACCTTTAGGACTTTGTATAACTAATATTGCATCTAAAGCAACTAACGCACTAACTGAATCTCCACATGCTGAACCTGTAACTATGTTACCGCCTATTGTACCTAAGTTTCTGATTTGTGTTGATCCAACTTTAGAGCAAGCCTGTGCTAAAGCTCTAGCGCTATTTAAGATAACTGCATCACTGCTCAACTTTGTAAAAGTTGTTCCTGCTCCGATTCTAATAAATTCATTATCTTCTTTAATGTAATTTATTTCGTCTATGCTTTTTAAATTAATTACAACATCAGGGTTAACTTTTTTACTATTAATCTCAAGCATAACATCAGTTCCGCCTGCAATTAAACAAGTTTCGCCTTTTTCAGCCTCGAAAATTTTAAATATTTCATTCAAACTTTTTGGACTATAATATTTAAATTCTTTCATATTTTTTCTCCTATTCTTGCAATTTTCTTAATATTAATTTCTCCAATCCTCCTTAGTTTATGTTTTCATAATTAAAATAAACTACTTATATTAATATGCAAATACTGTGCCACATTTTATTACCTTAAAACCAGTGATTTCAAGGCCTAGACACACAAAAATCATTTCATTCCTGAAATGGTTTGTTTAAAAAATAACGAATTAGCTATTATCAACACTTGTAGCATTTCAATTTTGAAATGTACATCTTTCACTTTTGAAAAATTGAAGAATTAAGAGTCATTAAGTTAAGCAATACCAATATAAGTTAAGTAATGCCATTAATAGATATAATTGTTATAAACTTTATAGAATGAAAATGACCCATTAACAAATGGATCATTTTCTTAAACTATTAGTTTATTTACTATCTCAATCCATCTTCAAATTTTGCTTGGTCTACAGTTAAACCACCAACTCTTGGGTGTGGTCTTCCGCAATTTGTTATTACAAGTCCAAGTACTATTTCATTAGCTCTTGGAGCATCAGGTACTCTTATTTCCATTGAATCGAAGTGTGAACGAATGAAAGCAGCATCTTTATGATTTAATCCTATATCTAATGTAGTTCCAACTGTTCCAACTTTCTTATTTGAAGGAATTAATGCTAATCCTCTTCCAATTGCATTTCTGAATGGTTTACCTAATTTAGGGTGCATGATTGCTGCTGCATGCTCTAATTCACCATTAGATCCAACTATTACACCTTTTCCATATGATTCAACATCTTCTGGTTTTAATCCAGCAGCTGCTAATCCTTTTTCAACAAGAACTGGTGCTATATAAGCTCCCCAGTCTGATAATAATTCAAGATCTTCAACATATTTTCCTGCAAATGGATTTTCTATAACTGCACAAATAGCAACTCTTTTATGTTGTTTTCCATCATTAATTTCTTTTTGTCCATCACTGTTGATTTCTTCAACATGTGTATAGAATTTTCTGATTTTAATATCTTTTACATCCATTTTAATTTCTCCTTATTTATTAGTTTTTGCAATATTTTCTGGGATCATCATAATTTCTTGTCCAAGGACTATTGCTCCACCTTTTATTATAGATTTTTTATACAACGCCTCAGTGGCATTATACCCATTTAATAATGCTTTAAGCAGACTTTTTCTGCTAAGATTACCAATTTTAAATGTTACTAGTTGACCAGCTATGTCTGTTCCTGAATCAATTTCTTCTGCTAAAACTCTAGTTATGTGAGGATCATCAACATCAGTCATATTCCCAATATAGGTAGCGCATACATCTGCAATTGAAGCTTTTTTACAAAAGGCTACAGCCTTTGTTGCTATGCCTTTTGTAAAGCTTCTTCCGCCAAAGCCACTTGTACATATCCCTTCAATACCCATGTTTTCAGTCACAGACATAATCAACTGCTGCCCAGATAACTTTTCTTCAAGTGGAATTCCAACAACTATTGGCTTTCCTGTAATATCTTTTAGTGCAATATCCCCGCCATTATTAATAATAACTCTTTCTGCACCATATTCTAATGATTTCTCCAAAGCATATTCTGAAAAAGAACCTGCTACTGCTGCTAATGGACTGAATGACTCATCACCCAGCTTATTTACTGCCATAATCATTTTCTTTAAAACAATTGGATAGTTATCTGGTATATGATCATACTGTTTATGCGCCTTGATTTCAGACATATAACTAAGCATAGCCTCAAATTGTTTTATTATGTCATTTGCCACTTGCTGTGCCATTTCTGGCTGTCTTTTATTGTTATACATCAAGTCTAATGCCATTTGAATAGGTCCATGGTTTATAAACAGTCGGTGATCGTTCATTTCTTGTATCATAATTTACATGCCTAACTCTTTTAATACTTCTTCTTTTGTCCTTATAGATGCCATGTGTCCACCTAATTTTTCGTAAGTGTCTCTAGTCATTGTATATTCAACGGGCGCAACTGTTGCTGGTGTTGGAACCCATGTTGTTGATTCAGGAACCATTTTTGATACATCAACCATAAAGTTTATTCCACCGCCCGGTAAAATGAAGGCTGGTGCTCCACCTATAGTCATGTATACATCTTCAGCATGAACAGCATCTGTTAATTTCTTAGGGAAATTTGTAACTCCTGCTCTAGCACTGCCGCCTGTTCCACCAGTATATATAATTGAAGTTAATGATTCTTCACATGTTTCTTTGATTAAGTTTACTGCATCTAATACTTCTTTAGTCATTTCTATTTCCTTAATAGAACCATCTTTTTGTATACTGAATAAAGCTGCTTTTTGACCTGTTGTCTCAGTTACAAGAATTTTCATGCCTTCTTTTGCTATAGACATATCTACAGATGAAATAGCGTCGATAGGATTAATTACTTCTGTTCCACCCCATCCGTGGCCGTGAACTCCAAAATATCTTCCTACAGTTGATTTAGTACCGTAAGGTACAACACCGCTATATTTCATACCAACTTCTTTTCCAGCTAAATGCTCAGATAAAAGACCTATAACATGATAATCTAGAATGATTGCTTCATCAACTACTTTACTCAATTTAGATGCAAACATACCGATTGTTGCACTACCACAGCCAACTCTCATTAGTCTTTCTTCTTGTCCATCAATGATTGGTGCACATCCTTGTTGCAGTTCAAGTGTACTACCTTTATCTACTTTTAATACAATGCGTCTTCCATTAGCTAAATCTACAATAGTTTTAGCTACAACAAATCCATCATTCCCATTGCTTAAAAGGTTAGCGCCACCTATAGTTAGCATTTTTGAGCCGTATTCTTCAGTTGTTACCATGCCAACAACTTTTCCGTCTCTTTTAACTTTGGCACCTTCTTCACCAATATGAAGATTTGTATCTATCTTCACTTTTACACCGCTGTAGCTTAAAGGAGCTTCTGTAACTACTGTAACTACATCAACGCCTTCAACTTTTTCTTGAACAATATGTGGTGCAGGTCTGCAGCATGGATAGTTAGTTCCACTTCCAGCAGCAGTAATCAATGGTTTATATGGTAGCTTTCTTGTAGCTGGCTCTGTTGTAATAGCATCTACTACTAATTTTCTATTACGAACTATAGTTCCGTTCATGTTAGTGTATCTCTTACATGCACCAGTTTTTCCTTCCGGAATATAGCACCTTACCGGACAATGTGTACATGTAACTTTTGATTCTTCTTCTTGTATTACTTTTTCAATAGCATTGAAAGGACAAACTCTTGTACAGATACCACAACTTACACATGCATCATTAGTTTGAGCCTTTTTATCTATTACGTGTATAGCATCTAATGGGCAGTTTTTTTCGCAAATTTTGCAACCCTTACATTTATCAATATCTATTTTAATCATTTTATCATCCCCGTATTTATATTTTTATAATCGTTTTTTATTTAACGATTACAGGCTTTCTTGTTGCTGGAGGTGTATTTCTACTTTTTGTTACTACTACTTTTCCATCTACTAAAACAAATGCAACTCCTGGAATATCTCCAACTTCTAAAGCTTCTAATGCATCTTTACCTGCTGAACCCATTGGAGCATCCATAATAACTAAGTCTGCTTCTCTTCCTGCTTCAATAAATCCTCTGTTTAATTTGAATTTTTTAGCGTTGTTACCTGTTCCAACACAAATTGCTTCAGCTGCTGATATACCATCACAGCATGATGCTAAGTAAGACATTGTTCTTAATTGACTTAAAGGAATTACACCAGTTCCTGATGGAGCATCTGTTCCCATAAGCATTCTGCTTAATTCACCTTTTTTAGCTAATCTTTCTGCAACATGTTTTAATATTCTAAAGTTACCACATTGTATAACTTCTAAGCTTAATTGAGTTTCATCAACTAATTTATCTACTTCATTTACTGGTATAGCTGTTGGTCCTCCGTTTATATGTGAAACAACATCAGGGTCAGTTGCTATAACATCTTTAGCAGAAATTGAACTACTTCCTGGTATACTTGTTCCACCAGTATGCATCATTACTGTCATACCGTTAGCTTTTGCCCATTTTACCATAGGAGCAGCATCTTCAGGCTTTTTAACAGTTCCAAGTCCTATTTCTCCAACTACATCAACACCTACTTCAGCTAATTCTTTGAAGTCTTCTTCTGTTAAACCTTGTTCTAAAATTAACGAACCACCATGGAATTTACCACCATTTGGTCTAACATTTAAAGAACTTTTTTTACCTAAAGTCGCTAACGCTTTTGTTCCTACACGATCTTTTGGTCTTCCCGGAGTATGACACTCTCCAGCAGATATAAATGTAGTTATTCCACCATGAACTCCACCAGCCATGAATCCTAAAGTGTTTTGTCTAGGTGTGAAATCACCAACTACTGGGTGAACATGAGTATCAATTATTCCAGGTATAACAGTTGTTCCATTAGCATCAATTACTTCATCAGGTGTATATTTTTCAAGTAATTTTTCGCTACCTACCTCTTCTATTTTGCCTTCTTTAACTATTATTGTGTTTCCTTTTAATATTGGATTTTTAATATCTCCTGATACTATTTTACCAATATTTTCAATTGCTAAGATTGACATAGTATAGCCTCCTATAAATATATTTTTATTCTAATTAAGAATAATCGCTAATAAATTAAAACTAATTTGTTTATTTTATATATTTTTTACCTAAAGCATTGTACTCATTTAATCCAATTAAATCATTAAAGTCTTGGAAACTAATCATTTTATCCATACAGCCTTCTGTAGTTCCTTTTTCTTTTAATTCATTCATTAATTCTCTCATCATGAAAGCTGTAACATAAGTAGATGCTGTAGGCCAAATAACAAGATTGTATCCTAATTTTTCAAGTTCTTCATTTGTACAAAGAGGTGTTCTTCCACCTTCAACCATATTAGCAAGAGTTGGAACTTTGATTTCTTTGTTCAATATTTCCATTTCTTCTTTAGTTTCTAATGATTCTAAGAAAATTATATCTGCACCAGCTGCTTCATAAGCTTTTACTCTTTTTAAAGCTTCATCAAATCCATGATTAGTTCTAGCATCTGTTCTTGCGATGATTAAGAAACTTTCATCCTGTCTAGCAGCTTTTGCAGCTTCTATCTTTCCAACCATTTCTTCCATAGGAATTACTTCTCTTCCTAACATATGTCCACATCTTTTTGGAGCTACTTGATCTTCTAATTGTATAGCTGCAACTCCAGCTTTTTCGTATAATTCAACTGTTCTCATTACACTAAGTGCGTTACCAAAACCTGTATCAGCATCAGCTATTACTGGTATATCAACAGCACTTACAAATTTAGCTGCACGATCAAGCATTTCTGTTAATGTTAATAAACCAACATCTGGTTTTCCAAGAGCACTTGCTGCTTGACCATAACCAGTCATATATACAGCGTTAAATCCTGCTTTTTCAATAACTCTTGCTGTTAAAACATCATGAGCTCCTGGTGCTACTAATATTTCTTTTGCTTCTAACGATTTTTTTAATTCTATTCTGCTTTTCATAGTTTTTTCTCCTATAATTTATTAGTTATTGTTTTTTATAAATTTGTTAGACAGTATCTTCATTGCATAATCAGTATTAACTTCCATAATATTACCTGCTGCAAACAATAAATAGTCTTTGTCTATAATGATCTTAGGATTTTTAGGTAAAAGTGAAATACCTGAATCCTTTAAGGCTTCTTTAATAATATTTTTACTTTCTTTTTCATTTTTATGTGAAAATAATCCACCAACACCTATTATTAAATCAACCATTCTTAAGTCTCTACCCATAGGCATACCTGGAATATAACCTTTAAATGCATCAGCCTCTGTTGCTATTCTACCTGCATGACGTTTTAATGCTACTTCTACTGCTGTCTGTGCTAAGAGTTCATCAAATAATTTTTCTTCATCATTACTAGCCAAATGGCTAGGATTTTCTTCTACCATTTCACAGTAATTTTCGAATTTTTCTAAGTTTTCTGCTGTATTCATTCCTCTTTTTTCTAATATACTTCGAGGATCAACAGAATCTATTATTCCCACTGCACTAATACGCATACCTAAGTTTCCTTCAACTGTTCTGTAAGTCATCTGCTTTTCATTTGTAACTACTAAGCCTCTTTCTTCTGAGTCAAGTTCCTCCAATTTTGGTATAACAGAGTGTACGTCAGTGGTAGCTCCTCCTAAATCAACAACAATTACATTCCCAATCCCTTCTTCTTTATAAGTTCCTTTAGCTAAAAGTTCTGTTGCCATGAGAACTGCACCTGGAGTTGGTATTATTTTGTCATTAGTTATTACCTGCTGTATAGAAATTAATCCTTGAGCTTTTGTAATCTGCTTAATAAATTCTCTATGGATAACTTCTCTTGCTTCTTTTACACGCAGTTCATGTATAGTAGGCATAATGTTAGGAACACGAATATGTGAAATACTACCATCTTTTAGAATTCTTGCAACTTTTCTCTGAGCATTTAAGTTTCCAGCTATAACAACTACAGCATTAACTTCGCTCTCTGCAATTATTTTTGCATTTTCTAAAATGGATTTTTCATCTCCACCGTCAGTGCCCCCAGCAAGCAGTATGATATCAGGATTGATTTCCTTTAAAACCTGTACTTTATAATCTGATGGATCTTCATTTGATAATATTTCCAAGATCTTAGAACCTGAATTCATTGCTACTTCTTTAGCTGCCTTAGCGGTTACTCTCATCATAAAACCAATAGCTACCATTCTTAGTCCGCCGGCGGCACTACTTGAAGATAGTACATGATCTGCCTCTATTCTTTCTTCAGTACCTAATATTTTTTTCATTTGTATTTGACCATTTTTAATACCTTTATAAACATGATCTATAGTTGTTGGTGATTGTACCGTTGCAACTAGTTTTTCATCTTTAAACAACCTTTGTTTAGTAAAAGTACTTCCTATATCAATAACATGAAAATCATATTTTTTCATTTTTTTTACTCCCCTGCAGGTGTATAACAATAACCATCCATAATTCTTCTAGCTGTTCTATTAATAGCTGCTTTATCTAACTTCCACTCTTTATTTTCTTCATGAGCAGCAACGTCAATATCAATTATGCCAGCTGGATGACCAATATTAATTATCTGCTCTTTTCCTCTATCTTTTGCTTCCATTACTTCATTAACAATAGTTCCTTTAATTCTTGCTGCTGAGCCAGTACATATAGTTCCTGTACCTGCGTATGTTTTATGCATAACCTGCATAAACATTAATCTTGAAACAAAGTCTACTGTTTTTTCATCAATAACTTTACCTGTAGTAAAATCATTATAAGTTTGAGCTTCTGATACAAAAGCTACCATTGGAAATGCTGGAGAATTTTTTAATGCATCTTCTAAGTTTTTAGCAGCTCCAATGATTATTGCTGCATTTCCTCTTATTTGCTCTAGTATTTTTAGTATTCTTTCATCTTTATCTATTTGACTAGGTGTCTCAATACCAGTTAATCCAAGATCTTTTGCTCTTACAAATACAACTGGATTAGCAGCATCAACTAATGAAAATTCTATTTCACCAACGCCGTTAACAGTCATCTTATCAATAGTGTTTCCTGTTGGTAATAATTTACCAGTTTTTGATCCAGCTGTATCAGAAAAATCTATTTCAATTTTTTCTGATGTTCCAGGGACCCCAGCTATAGCATAATCGCCATCAACTACTGTCATTCCATCTTCAACTTTTACTTTTTCAACTAGTATTTTTCCAGTGTTTGTGTTATGAACTCTAACTGTAGTATAAGGTTCTGTTACTTTTACTAATCCTTCATCTACAGCATATGGAGCTACTCCTGATGATATATTTCCACAGTTTCCTGAGTAATCAATAGTTGGTGCAACATATGATACTTGACCGAATGTATAATCTACGTCAGCATCTTCTCTTGTAGCAGGTCCAATAATTGCTAACTTACTAGTCAATGGATCTGCTCCACCTAAACCATCTATTTGTCTTATATCAGGACTACCAAAAATCTTAAGGATTCTTTGAGTTCTCTTTTTTTCATCTTTCGGCAAATCTGCTTCATTTATAAAAATACCTTTGCTTGTTCCAGCACGCATTATAGTGACTCTTGTTTTTACCTGCTTCATTTTTTAGCCTCCTTACTTATTGCCTAATTTTTCGCTTAGCCAATTTACTGTATCTTCTGGTTTTGTTCCCGGTCCAAAGAATGCATCAACACCTAAGAATCCAGGTCCTTCTTCTTTTATTTTCTTTTCAAACATTTCATGTTCTTCTTCTTTTTCTGCAATTCTTCCGCCAGCTAATAACACTACTTTGTCACGAATACCTAATTCTTCAAGACGTTTATTTACCCTAGGGAATAAATCAACTCCTAAGCCAAGAAGGTTACTTACTCCTATAGCAGAAGCATTAGTTTCTGCTGCAACTTCAGCAACAGTCTCAGGTAAGTTCATACCTCTTAAGAATATTACTTCATATCCAGCTTGTTCAATAGCTTCTTTAATCATGTTTATACCAACAACATGTGCATCAGCACCTACTGTAGCCATAACAATTTTCTGTTTATATATAATTGGAGCTCTTTCTTCAACTTTTACATCAGATTTAGAAACAGGCATATATTCTTCGTCAACACCTAAAGGTGTATATCCATCTATATAACGTCTGATTCCGTCAGTATCTCTATGAGTTTTTACAAATCTTTTTAAGTCCCATCCACCTGATCTTGGAGTGTCTAGAATTCCACTTTTTCCTGCTTCAACAATTAAATCTATTAAATCAGTATCTTTAAATTTATTCCAGAAATCTGCATTAACTTCTTCTACTTTAAGCATTTTGTCAAGTTTTAATGCAGCAGTTAATACTGCCATTGCTTCTTTTTGAATTTCTTCTTTTCTTCTGTCTATCTCAGGGTCATCTATAGTTACTTTATATACATTTTCGAACACATTTTGAGAAGCCCAGATAGCTCTTGCCATTGAATCTCCTGTTGGTATTCCTACATTCTCAGCTGCTTTTGGTCTGTAGAAGTTAGCTCCTGCTAATTTAGCACTTAAAGCCATTCTAGCAAAGTGTGCTTGCTCGGCAATCAAATCTGCTGGTGGATTTTGGAATGTTTCTGGAACTGCTATGATAAATTCACTCCAAATTGATTCTCTAAAAGCTTTTACTAAAGCTAAGTCTGCTATTAAATTTATACCAGCAACATTCATTTGAATTGCACTTAATGCTGGATCCATACCTGCTTTAACAGCTAATCCTTCTGAAAGCATACACATAGCTAATGCCATTCCGTCTGTTCCCATGATGTTATTTATGTGTTTATGAGTATCAAGTTGTATAAACATATTGTTCTCAGCACATATTTGGATAGCTTTATATCCACCTTCAACTTTTGTTCTGAAATCATGAATTCCACGACCTCCAAAGTGTACGTGAATAACAGGTCCAATATCTGTTCCATCAAATCCTGCAACTAAAGCATTTAATACATTTAAATATGTTGTGTCTCCAGTAGCATTAATTCTTATAGGGTTAACTGATCCTCCACCCATTTGAACATAGTCTCTTTCTCCTTGTGGTGTTATACCACCTTTTCCTCTAGATTGATTTATTAATTCTAGTCCATCTAATGGGTCAATATGTCTTGTTGCTTCTGAATGTACAAAGTGGAACAATTTAACGCCAAGTTTTTCAGCCATATCATACATTGCTTGTGATTCTTTCCATGTTTCATCAGCTGAATTTCTTCCTAAAATAGGGTTAAGAACTGGCTGACCCGTTTCTAATGCTTTTCTTCCTAATTCAGTTATTCTATAACCACTTCTAACTACACCGCATACTTCTCTTGGATATGAATCCGGTAAATCATGTACAACGCCATTTTCATCAGCCCAAGGCATCTTTACATTAAAAGCTTTTTCATAAGCTCTGATGCGATCCATGTTTTCTCTTATTATTTTCTCAGTATTTGGTCTTGGTCTATTATTACTCATTAATTTCACCTCTTTTAATTAGAATGTTTCTTACTTTATTAATTAAACCACCAGCTTCAAGTGTTTCATAAGTTGTATCTGATAATTTTGTTAAATTATAAACACTTTTTGTCCTGCAGTTATATAAAGTTGCATTTTCAATATCTATTTCAAAACAGTCATTTTCTTTATACTCTTTTTTAATCTTTGGTATTTCATCACATATTAACACAGGTAACCCTATATTAATTGAATTTTTTCTAAAAATTCTAGCAAATGAACTTGCTACTATAGCACCTAAACCTGTGCTTTTTAATGCTAGTGGAGCTTGCTCTCTTGATGAGCCGCAGCCAAAATTGTCATCTGCAAATATAATATCTCCAGCTCTTACTTTTTCTGCAAAATCAGGGATTTTACTGCCGCACAAAGCTACTTTTTTAAGCTCATCTGGAGGATATGACATGGCAAATCCCGGTAATATTTGATCTGTATCAACATTCTCATCCAAAAGAAATGCTCTTCCCATTATTTTCTCCATTATTCCACCTCCAGCGGTACTACAGTTCCTGGTTTTGTTAAACATCCCCTAACAGCACTTTCTGCCACAATTCTTGGTGATGCTAAATAAATATTTGCATCTTTATGACCCATTCTTCCAGGGAAATTTCTATTTGTTGATGAAACAGCTACATCGTCAAAATTTAATAATCCTTGATGTGCACCAAAGCAAGGTCCGCATCCTGGATTTGTAATAATTGCGCCTGCATCTCTAAATATTTTTGTTAATCCTTCATTCTCCATTTTTTCAGCAATTCTTTTTGAACCCGGAGCAACTATAAGATTAACACCATTAGCTACTTTTCTATCTTTTAGTATTTCTGCTGCTATAACCATGTCTGAATAACGTCCATTAGTACAGCTTCCTAATACTGCTTGATTAATTTTTGTTCCTTCAACCATTTCAACAGGTTTTACATTACCAGGTGATGAAGGGCAAGCAACACATGGCTTTATTGATTTAGCATCTATATTGTAAGTTCTTGCTACTTCACCTATAGATTCTTTTCCTTGATCAATGTAACCTATCATTGCACCCATTTCTATCATCATGTTTGATATGGTCATTTTTTCGTCTGTTGTTAAATTTAATATAGTATCTCCTGTAAATATAACTGCTTGATCAGTAAAACCATTTGTACCAAACTTACCGATAACATGAAGTATAATATCTTTTGCATAAACTCCTGGATTCAAAGAACCATTAATTGATATTACATTTGTTGGAGGAACTTCAAAGTCAATCTTACCTAATGCCATAACCGCAGCTAATTCTGTAGAACCTACAGGAATAGCTACTACTCCATACGCTCCGGCAGTACAAGTATGTGAATCTGCTCCTACAATGATGTCTCCAGTTTTATATAATTTTTCTTCACTGATGATTTGGTGAATAACTCCCTCACTTCTTCCAAAATAATGAACTCCATACTCATCGGCAAATGATTGTAATGTTTTATGCTGAATTCTAGAATTCACGCTTGAACATGGTATATTATGATCTGCTACTAGAGCTATTTTATTGCTGTCAAATACTTGCTTAACGCCTATTTTTTTAAACTGTTCAATTGCCATAGGTGCTGTAACGTCGTGAGCAATTGCAAGATCAACATCAACACTTAATTCTTCACCTACTACAACTGTATCTTTATGAGCATGTTTAGCAATAATTCTTTCAATAATATTAATCTTAATCCCCTCCTTTACTCATTAACTAATACGATACCTAATTTATCAGCAATCTCTACTGCTTTTTCTTTTGAAGGCTTAGCATCACGAATAACTAATCTTCCGCCGCCTCTGTTTAATGCATCAACCATAACTGTTGTTTCCTCTGTTTCAATAGTTATCTTTTGAATAGAATATTCTGTACCTTTAACTACATCCACTTCTATACCCATTGAATTCATTTTTTTGATTGATTCTTTGTACATTTTGTAATCTGCTGTAGATGATCCGAAAATAGCACCCATTACAACTCCGGGCATATTAATTCCTCTTCTTGCAAACAATTCTGGATAAAGTTCAACTGTCAATTTCTTAATTTTTCCTGTATCTTTAGCAAGGTAGTGAGCAATTCTTGCTGTATTAGTTGGAGAACCTACTGCTTGGCTACTTCCTCCTACTACAGCTTCTCCTAATGTATTTGTAATTGGAGCAACTCCTTTAGCTATTTCCTTAGCTTTAGATTTTGCTTTTTCCATCATTGAATCCATTTCTTTTTTCTCGGCTAATTTCACATCTTCTGAAATTAAAGCTTCTACTTCAGGTTTAGTCTTAAAGAAAGGTTTTAAGTAATCTACCACAACTGGTACTATTTGTTTAGCTGAAACAGGGTGAACCTGAGAAGCCATAACAAACATAACATCTATTGGAACATTAACTTCAAGATTAGAGTTCACAGCTAAACCTGCTGCTAAATTACCTACAAGTATAGCTCCTCCAATATGAGTTGAGCATAATCCCGGCACCATTACTCTAGGAGTACACGGAACTCCAACTGTTGGAGAAATAGCTAAAACCATAGCTCTTTCCATCTCTCTAGGTGAACCACCTTTTAGTGATACAACAGCTGCTGCTACAGCTGTAGCTCCTGCTCCAAAACCTTCCATATTACAGCCTGTAGTTGTTTTACCAACACGGAAATATGAACCTACTTTAAGCATCAAAGCTGCAGTTTCAGCTATAGTCTCAGCTTCATAACCTGTATCCTGCATAGCTTTAATAAATCCTGTATACGGACATGAATCACCAGTACCTGCACAAGGATTTAAACCTATTACGTGATTTCCAACTTGTGCTGCCATAGTATAAATTAACGCACGATTAATAAAATCATCTTTAAATAATTCTACTACTCCGTTTTTAGTTAAGTCATTTCCTACTGTACCCATAATTGGGCTGCAGCCGTCAGTTAATCCTCTTTCTATTGCTTCTAAGTTATGCTCTAATTCTTTCATAACTCCATCTAAAACTTCTTTGCGTGATAATCCTGTGTTCATTTGTGTTTCTTCTATTATAATATCTATAACTCTTGCATTGTTTTTTTCTGCTATATTAAGTATATCACCAAAAGTTAAAGGTGATTTATCAATAATCATTTTTTTTATAGTCATTTTATTCATCCTCAAAACTCTTATTTTTCGCTTCTTACTTCAACATCTGCCCATTTTTCAAATACTTTTATAACTGATGAAATATCTTCTCTTCCAAGTCCTTCAGCTCTAGCTGTTTCAAACATTTGTTGAGCTAAGTTTCCATTAATTAAAGGTACTTTTAAATCTTTTGCAGTATCTACAGCTAATTGTAAATCTTTATGCATTAAGTCAACCATGAATCCTGGATCAAAATTTCCTTTAGATATATAGTTATCATATTTTGCTGTTAACGCATATGAACTTCCTGAACTTTTACTAATAATGTCGTACATAACATCTGCATCTAATCCTGCTTTTTTACCTAAAACAAGTGCCTCAGCTGTTGCTACCATGTTAGCACCTAATAATAGATTATTTACAGCTTTAACTGTATCTCCTGCTCCTACATTTCCTATATAATTTATTTTTTTACCTATTGAAGATAAAACAGGCTTTACTTTCTCTAGAACTTCTTTTGAACCGCCAACCATTATTGTCAAAGTTCCTTTTTCAGCGCCTGATGCTCCACCACTTACAGGTGCGTCCATTACTTCTACACCTTTTTTACTAGCTATATCATGAATTTTTCTTATTGTCTTAGGTGTAATACTGCTTAGATCAACAATTACTGTTCCAGAACTAGCTCCTTCAAGAACACCATTTTCACCTAAAATTACATTTTCAACAATCGCAGAATTTGGAAGTGAAGTTAATACAACCTCACACTTTGATGCAACATCTGCTGGTGTATTTCCTGCTTTAGCACCAATCCCTACTAATTTTTCAACATTATCTTTTACTACATCAAAAACAGTTAAGTCATTTCCTGCTTTTAAAACATTTGTAGCCATTTTCTGACCCATAACACCTAATCCAATAAAACCTACTTTCATTTTTTCACTCCTTCATTTAATTGCATTATTAAATAATTTACTTTACATATTTACTGATTATATATTTTCAATGCTCTTATATTATTTTGCAAATATTATGCCAAATATCTCTTTTTATATCAAATAAACTTTTTAAATAATTTTTATATATATATAATTGTTCTGATATACTTGTTTTACAATGTTTTATAGTTAGTTACTATTTATTATTATTATTTTATAGAAAAATATTTATATATTCAGTGATATATATTATAATTAAACTGCATGTTTTTCAAGTATAAAAATGTATTTCATTTCAATTGTGAAATGGAAATATAGGCTTTTTTTAGCAACACCTAATTATCAGGGCTTTTTAGCATTGCATTTATGAAATACAGCCTTTTCAATATTGAAATTTAAGATTGCTTTAATTTTTGAAAATTTATAAAATTATATATTTTTTTAAGAAAACATGTTATACTTTATGTTGAAAAATTTAATAAGAGGTGCAAAATGAAAACAAAAATTTTTACATTAATAGTAGTAATAACTGCTATCTTATTTACAGGTTGTCATTCAAATGAAGATATACCTAATGAAGACATACCTAACAAAATAACTCCCGATGCTAATGAAATAACTCAAATTAATGTTTATCCTTCCGATTATACAGCTTTTTCTGGAGAAACTGTTGACTTAAAAGTTGAAGCTGTTATGTCAAATGGAGAAATTAAATCTATTACTGAGGATGCAGTTATTAGTAATACTAATGATAATTTTGCTACTGTAAATAACAGTTCATTGGTAATATCTAACAAAGCATTAACAGGAGATTCATTTAATATTACTGTAAAATACGAAAATTTTCTAGAAAAAATTAAAATAGATATAAAAAATTCTTTAGAAAGAAATATAAACGCAGAGGGTGTTATAACAAATTCATCTTCATATGATGCTGTTATGAACAAAGAAAGGAATTTACCTTCAGATTATATACCAGAAGATTTAGTTACTCTTTCTGTCCCAACATGTTTAAAAAATCCTGAAGTAAATCAATTGAGAATAGAAGCTTCTGAAGCTCTATCAAAATTATTTGAAGGTGCTAAAAAAGATGAATTAAAATTAATTGCACGTTCTGGTTATAGGTCATATAATACTCAAACAAGTTTATATAATGGTATAGTTAATAAATATGGACAAGACTATGCTGATAAATATAGCGCAAAACCCGGTCAGAGTGAGCATCAAACAGGCTTAGCTATTGATATAACAGCAGATAGTGTATCTCTACAGTTAGAAGATACTTTTGGTGATACTGAAGAAGGTAAGTGGGTAAAAGAAAATGCTCATAAATATGGCTTTATAATACGTTATCCAGAAGGAAAAGAATCAATTACAGGATATGAATATGAACCTTGGCATTTAAGATATCTCGGAGAAACTTTAGCAACTAAAGTATACGAAAGCGGTTTAACTTTAGAAGAGTATTTTAAAAATAATTAAGCTATATTAAGTAGAACTCAGTTAGTATTAGCAATAATTTTTATAACATTAGCTTTACTTTAAAAATACAAAGCCCATTCCTTTAATTTAAAGAGATGGGCTTTAATAATAAAATTATCTATAATAAGAATATTCCTCGTTTTTTACATTCCTCTATCATATCTATAGGCCATATTGAAGCTTGCACTTCTCCTATGTGAGCCTTTCTTAAAAAATGAAGGCACAATCTCGACTGACCTATACCTCCTCCAATAGTATAAGGAAGTTTTTTCTCTAATATCATTTTGTGAAAATCATATTTCTTTCTGTCAACATCTCCTGTTGTTTCAAGCTGTCTCATTAATGCATCTTCATCAACTCTGATTCCCATAGATGAAACTTCTAACCCTATTCCAAGTATTGAATTCCATAAAATTATATCACCGTTTAATTCCCAATCATCGTAATCAGGTGCTCTACCATCATGCTTTGTACCTGATTTTAATTCTCCTCCAATTTTCATGATAAACACTGCAACTTTTTCTTTTGCGATAGTATCTTCTCTTTGTTTTGGTGTCAGATTTGGATATTTATCTTCCAGTTCCTGTGAAGTTACAAAGAATATTTCTTCAGGAAGCATTGGTTCAAATTTAGAATATTCATCTGCCACAAAATTATCTAATTCCTTAAAACTAGTATATATTTTTCTTACAGTTTCTTTTAAATACTCTTCATTTCTTTCTTCTTTTGTCAATATTTTTTCCCAATCCCATTGATCAACATATATAGAATGCAGATTATCTAACTCTTCATCTCTTCTTATTGCATTCATATCTGTATATAAACCCTCTTCAGGATTAAAACCGTATTTACCTAACGCCATTCTCTTCCATTTAGCAAGAGATTGTACTATTTCTACTCTCTTTTCATATAAATCTTTAATTGTAAAACTTACAGGTCTTTCGTAACCATTTAAATTATCATTTAATCCAGTCTCAGGTGCTACAAATAAAGGTGCAGATACCCGTGTTAAATTCAACTGTTCTGAAAGACTTTTTTGGAAAAAATCCTTTACTTTTTTTATTGCTATTTCTGTTTCAATTACATTGATATGTGACTTATAATTATTTGGGTATAAAATTCTCTTACTCACTTTCTGCCTCCTACTTTAAATCCATTTAAAATATATTATATAATATATAAATAATATATTTCAAACATTTTTTATGTTATTATTCTAATTTCCTCAATCCTATTTTTATCTACTTTTTCTACAATAAACTTTATACTGCTATACTGTATTGTTTCACCTTTATCAGGAAGTCTTCCCAACTCCCCTAATATAAACCCTCCTAAAGAGTCAAAATCCTCAGATTGTATATCAATACCTAATATTTCATTGACATCATCTAACTTTGTACTACCATAAACTATAAACTCATTTTCACTAATAAATTCTATTTCATGTTCTCTTCCCTCATATTCATCACGTATATCACCAACTATCTCCTCTACTAAATCTTCTATGGTTATAATACCGGCAGTACCTCCATATTCATCAAGTACTATTGCCATATGTACTCTTTTTGACCTCATTTCTGAAAATAATTCAGTTATAAGCTTAAATTCATAAGTAAAATACGGCTTTCTTATATATTTATTTATATCAAAATTGTCATTTTTATCTAAGAAAATTAAATCTTTGATATTCAATATACCTATAATATTGTCAATTGTTCCTTCATAAACTGGTATTCTAGAAAATTGCTCTTTCTTAAATATTTCAATAATTTCATCAAGTAAACATTTTTCATCAACAGCAACCATATCAATTCTTGGAATCATAACTTCTTCAGCATTATAATCACCAAACTCAACAACATTATATATCATATCTTTTTCTTCACTCTCTAGCACTCCTTCTTCATGACTAACACTAACTATAGTTTTTAATTCTTCCTCAGTTATAAATGGCTGTTTACTATTTATTTTTCCCCCTAACATTTTAATAAAAAAATTAGTAAAAAACATTAGTAGTTTTACTATAGGACCTAAAATAATAGTTATCACAAGCAAAATTTTAGCAACTTTTAAAGAGATTTTCTCAGATTTTTCTATTGCTAAAGATTTTGGTGTGATTTCACCAAAAACTAATACAAGAAGTGTCATAACACCAGTGGCTATTCCAACACCTGTATCTCCAAAATACTTAATAGAAAGTGAAGTGGCAAGAGCCGATGCTCCTATATTAACGATATTGTTTCCAACAAGAATTGAACCTAGTAATTTATTAGAATCTTCTACTAGTGTTTGTACTGTCTTTGCACCTTTTATTTCTTCATTTACCATTTGTCTTAATCTTATTTTACTTAAAGTCATTAATGCTGTTTCTGATGCTGAAAAAAAACCAGAAAAAAGCAATAAAACTATTAACGCTGCTATTTGCCAAGTTGTAGATACATCCAAAAAATCACACTCCAAGATACTTATATTTTTTATTATTCCATAAAAAAACAACAATATAAGAACATAGCCAAAAAATACTATAAATTTATTTTAAAAATTTATTGACATAAAAAATAAATATACATATAATATTTATTATATACCCCCTATGGGTATAATGAAAATATAAAATTCACAGGAGGTTTAATGAAAACAACATCATTAAATATTAAGACTAATCTTATATTTACACCTATTAGAAAGTATGGATGGATTTTTACTTTACTAATTGCAATTGTTGGATTGTATATTCCTAAAATTGGACTTTTAGTTATTCCTGTCATGCTTTTACTTACATCTATGGCTTTCTTTAAAGGAAGGTTTTGGTGTGGAAATTTTTGCCCTCATGGAAGTCTGTTTGATTCTTTACTTTATCCTTTGAGCAGAAATATGAAAATACCTAAGTTTTTCAAATCTAAAATATTTGTAAGCTTTTTCTTTGTGCTGTTCTTTTATAAACTAATTAGTAAATTCATTGAAGTATTTGCTATTACAGGAACAGTTTCCTTTTGGGATAAACTTGGTTTTATATTTGTATCAAGTTATCTAATGGTTATAATTGTTGGCGGATCTTTAAGTATAATCTTTAGTTCAAGAACATGGTGTAATTTCTGCCCTATGGGTGTCTTACAAACACTAGCATATAAATTAGGAAAGTTTTTAAAAATCAACAAATCTACTGATAAAAAAATTACTATATCGAAACCAGAAAAGTGTATAACTTGCGGTAAATGTGCTAGAGTTTGTCCAATGCAATTGACACCTCATAATAATTTTTCTGATAAAAATCAATATGATTCTGAGAAATGTATACGCTGTTCTACATGTATTGAAAACTGTCCAGTTGGTATACTTTCTTTAGACAATGAAAAAAAAGCATGATTATTTATACTTTTTAAGATTAATTAATTCATGCTTTGGTTTGCATTTATGTATTTTTTATTTCTGCAAATAAAAAATACTGTACATAAAGCGAAAGAAAGAAAAATTGGTATCAAAATAATTATTGTATGTATATTGTATCTTATTGAAATAAAGCCTCCTATCATAGGTGCAAAAGCCCAACCTACACTTCCCATTAATGCTTGAAATCCAAATAAGGCACCACGTTTCTCAGGAGGCACACTTTTACTATTTATAGACATAATAACAGGTTCAATACCTCCGACAAACAAGAAAAATAATGAATACATTATTATAAAAGTAGTCATATTTCCTGCTTTAAATATTAAAAATGAAATCATTATACCTATAATTGCAAGTATTTTTATTATATTAAGATTATTATATTTATCTCCTAATCTACTAATAGTAATACCTGAAACTGCTGTCATTAAACCAGTTATGCCATTAATTATACCAGTTAATTTTGGTGTTCCTTCTAGAGTTCCTCTAATTTCTTGAAGATACAATGCAAGATATGGATTAAATATAGTTCTTGCAATTCTCAAAAATAAAAGTATAAATAACATTGATATAATAAGAGGTGTAAATATATTGAATGAATCTTTAAGACTTATCTTCTTCTTTTGTTCTATGTATTTAGGCTTCTCTTCTTTTACTAAAAATAAAACAAGTAGAAAATCTATGAACATCAAAAAGCCTCCAATATAGAAACTAGTTCTATATCCCAAGGCTTCACTTATAAATCCACCTATGGCAGGGCCTGCTGCATAACCAATAAATGTAGATGAAGACATAAATCCTAATGCAGATGATAATTGGTTTTCTGGTGTACCTGATGCTACTAAAGCACCTGATGCTGTTACAGTACCTGTTAAAAAACCTTGTAATACTCTTAAAATAACCAAATGCTCTACTTTAGTTGATAATCCTATTGCACTAAGTATTACTGAAGCAGAAAGCATGGCACGAAGAAGCATAAGCTTTTTACCATATTTATCACCTATCATTCCCCATATAGGTGCCATTATACCCATTGTTATAGCTGGAGCTGCTGCTATTAATCCAGTATAAAATTTAACTTGCTCAGGATCAGTAACTCCAATCTCCTGTATATAAAAAGCCATAAAAGGTAACCCAAGATTAAAACTCATCAGTGATATGATTTGAGAAAACCATAACGTGTATAAATTAATCTTCCATCTTTTCATTATTGCCCTCCGTATAATACATTAATTAGCACTTACTTATTTTAAAGCAACATATTAATTCTAGCACCAAACGTATAATACTTCAATTATTAATTACAATAATAACCAATAAAAAAAGTGTTGACATTAATAATGTATTAGTGTACTATATTATTAGTTCACTAATACGTTAGTAAAAGGAGGGATTACGTGGAGTTTGATAACAGTGTTCCCATCTATGTTCAAGTAATAAATAAAATTAAGAGAGATATTATTTTAGGTAAACTTAAAGCTGGAGATAAAATGCCATCAACCAGAGATTTGGCAAAAGAACTTGGCATAAATCCTAACACTTCAGCACGAGTTTATAAGGAGATGGAAAGAGAAAATTTATGCTATACTAAAAGAGGATTAGGAACATATATAACGGAATCCGAAGAAAGGATAGAATTAATCAGAAAAGAAATGGCAGAAGAATTGATTAATAAATTCATAAAAGGTATGATACAATTAGGTTTCAATCATGAAGATATGGTCAACTTTATAAGAAGCAAACAGTAAAAAACAATCGGAGGTGTACAAATAAATGAATAATGTAATAGAAATTAAGAATCTTACAAAAAAATATTTTAATAAAACAGCACTTGACAGTATATCTTTAAACATAGAAAAAGGAAAAATTTATGGTCTTTTAGGTCCAAATGGGAGTGGGAAAACAACCTTAATGAAAGTTCTAGCAGGTCTTCACAGCAAAACATCTGGAGAAGTTTTAATTAAAGGTAATGAACTATCATACAAAACAAAAAAAGATGTAGTCTACATGCCAACCGATGATTATTTATATCAATGGATGAAAGCTAAAACACTTGTTAATTTTTTTAATGATATGTATGAAGATTTTAATAGTAAAAAAGCAATAGAATTAATCCAGGAATTAGGATTGAATAAAAATAATAAAGTTTCTGAATTATCAACAGGTTTGAAATCTAGACTTAAAGTTGCATTAGCTTTTTCAAGAGATGCAGAAATATATATGTTTGATGAACCCTTAAATGGAATTGATCCTATATCAAGAGAAAAAATTATGAATTTAATTACTAATTCTTTTAATGAAAAAAAATCTATATTGGTTTCAAGTCATTTAGTTAGTGAACTTGAAACATGCCTAGACGAAGTTATTTTTATTAAGGATGGTATAATAGAACTTCAAGGAAATGCAGAAAAAATAAGAACTGAAAAAGGAAAATCTGTGGTAGATCTTTACAAGGAGGTATTCAGTCAATGTTAAGTTTAATTAAATATGAATTTATAAAAAAGCAAAAAGTTTTTGCAATAGCAGCTATATCAGCAATACTATTAAATTTAGTAATAGCCTTAAAATATGGTGAAATAGGTATAGGTGTATATTTTGGATTATTATCTGTAGCAATGTTTATATTATATATAGTAGATGTTATATTAATGTACAGCAGAGATTTAAACAATAAAAGCGGCTATATGATTTTTCTAACACCTAATAGTGGATATTCAATATTAGGTTCAAAAGTAATTACAGCTGTACTAGAAGGAATTATAATGTTGGTATTTTACACTTTGTTAATATTCTTTACTTTACTTATTACTATGGGACACAAAGCTTTTATAGACATAGATTTTATGAATATTGATCTTTCTTTTGGATTTACCATAGGTCATTTAATAATAAGTCTAGTATTAGCTCTATTGTTAAGTGTACAGTTTATTCTTACTATATATACAGCTATTACTATACGCAAAAGTGTGTTAGCAAATGTTAAATTTAAAGGTTTATTTAGTTTTCTTATATTTATAGGATTAAATTATGTAATATCTGTGTTATATTCTCTTATAGGTAAATTACCGTTTATGCCAGATACAAATATATCTATCAGACCAGATTTGATTATGAATACTAATGAATATATAGCACCTTTATTAACTATGGCATTAATTGTTGCTGTTATATGTACTGTTCTTACATTAATATCAGGTTATTTGCTAGAGAAAAAAATAAATTTATAATAGATAAAATACAATAAATAAAACTTGCAATAAAGGGGAGTTTATAAAATGACAAGCAAAAAACAATTATATAAACAATCTTCAAATAAAATATTAGGGGGAGTATGTCAAGGAATAGCAGAATGCTTTGATATAGATACAACTACTATAAGAATTATTTGGTTTATACTTTCATGGATTTATGGTATAGGAGTTGCTATATACATATTTCTATGGATAATATTACCGAATAAAGATGATATAAATTGCACAAATTATGATTATGAGAGTTTTTATAAAAAATAAATTCTTAATTAATTATATTATATTTTTAAAATTATGTTTAGCTGTTTAAAACGCTTGCATTTCTTTCAAAAAAGTAGTATAGTTATATATCACCTTTATTAATATTGAAAAATTTATTGTAATTATTTTCGAAATTATCAAAAAAATATATATATTTGTAATAATTTCCAAATTTTTATAGAATTTTTCTAAGAATTAAAGGAATAATTTTTAGGAGGAACAAAATGGTTAACGGAACAGTAAAATGGTTCAACTCAGAAAAGGGATTTGGATTTATTACAGCAGAAGATGGAAAAGATGTATTCGTACATTACTCACAAATTCAAAAAAGTAATTTTAAATCTTTAGAAGAAGGCGAAAAAGTTACTTTCGAAATTACTCAAGGGGCTAAAGGTCCTCAAGCTGAAAATGTAACACCTTGTTAAGATTTGAAAGCTAAAAAACTGGAGAAAAATCTCCAGTTTTTTTATTTTATATTCTTATTTATTTAACAACGATATTAAATATCTTACCTGGTATAAATATTTCTTTTACTATATTCTTACCTTCTAAGAATTTTTTGATATTTTCATCTTCCATAGCTTTTGATTTTGCATTATCTTTATCTGCATCTTTTGCTATAGTAATTTTACCTCTTACTTTACCATTTATTTGAACTGGCATTTCAATTACATCATCTACTGTTTTATTCTCATCCCATGTTGGCCATGAAGATTCATTAAGCATACATTCAAATCCCTGCAACTGCCACATTTCTTCCGTTATGTGAGGTGCAACAGGATTTAACAAAATAAGCAATGTTTTCAATTCGTCCTTAGTAGCATAACCACTGCTTGTAAATTCATTAACTAATGACATCATAGCAGCTATTGCTGTATTAAACTTCATTTCCTCATAATCTAGTGAAACTTTCTTTATTGTTTTATGCATAATAGACTGATGTTTAGTTGAAAAACCTTTTTCATCTTTAACTATATCTTGAAGTTTCCATACTCTATCTAAAAATCTTTTACATCCTTTAACACTATTATCCGACCATGGAGCAGGCTTTTCATAATCTCCAATAAACATAATATATGTTCTTAAAGTATCAGCGCCGTATTCTTCAATTATATCATTAGGATTAACCACATTACCTCTTGATTTAGACATTTTTTCTCCATCTGAACCTAATATCAATCCTTGGGCTGTTCTCTTGGCGTACGGCTCTTTAAAAGGTACTGCACCGATATCATACAAGAATCTATGCCAGAACCTTGAATAAATTAAGTGTCTTGTTACGTGTTCCATACCTCCATTATACCAATCCACTTGTCCCCAGTAATCAAGATTTTCTTTTGATGCTATTGCTTGAGAATTTTTAGGATCAATATATCTTAAGAAATACCAAGATGATCCTGCCCATTGAGGCATAGTATCAGTTTCTCTTTTAGCAGGCATACCGCATTTTGGACATGTTGTATTTACCCAATCTGTAATATTAGCTAATGGAGATTCTCCTGTATCTGTAGGTTTATAGTTTTTAACATTTGGTAATGTTAATGGAAGTTCTTCTTCTGGTACAGGTACCATTCCACATTTTTCACAATGTACAATAGGTATAGGCTCACCCCAATATCTCTGCCTGTTAAAAGCCCAATTTTTCATTTTATAGTTTGTTTTTCTTGAACCTATTTTCTTTTCTTCAAGATAATCAATCATTTTAGATATTGCTTCTTTTACTCTTAATCCATTAATAAAACCAGAATTAATTAAGATGCCATCAGCAGTATCTGTATAAGCTTCTTTCTCTATATCTCCGCCTTCAATAACTTCAATAATTGGAATATTAAATTTCTTTGCAAATTCCCAGTCTCTAGTATCATGTCCCGGAACTGCCATTATCGCTCCTGTACCATAACCCATCATTACATAGTCAGCAACCCAAACAGGTATTTCTTCATTGCTTACAGGATTAACTGCTTTTATTCCTTTTATCTCAACTCCTGTTTTATCTTTGGCAAGCTGTACTCTTTCAAATTCTGTTTTCTTCTTAGCTTTTAGTTGATAATCTTTTATCTCATCTAAATTGCTTATTTGATTTTTATATTTCTTAATGAGAGGATGTTCAGGAGCTATTACCATAAATGTTGCACCAAATAACGTATCTGGCCTTGTTGTATAAACTCTCAAGAAATCATCCGAACCTTTTATATTAAAGTCAACTTCTGCTCCATAAGATCTACCTATCCAGTTTTCCTGCTCAAGTCTTATTCTAGGTAAGAAGTTTACTTCATCAAGTCCATCAAGTATTTTATCAGCATACTCTCTAATTTTTAAGAACCAAACATCTTTTTCCATCTGCACCACTTCACTGCCGCATCTGTCACAAACTCCGCCTTGTGATTCTTCATTAGCAAGTACTACTTTGCATTTATTGCAGAAATTAACATATGTCTTATCTTTAAAGGCAAGACCATGTTCAAATAATTTTAGGAATATCCACTGTGTCCACTTAAAATAATTTGGATCTGTTGTATCAACTGTTCTTTCCCAGTCAAATGAATATCCTATTGCTTTTAATTGATTTGTAAATACTTTAATATTCTTATCTGTTACTTCTCTTGGATGCCTTCCTGTTTGAATAGCATAGTTTTCTGTTGGTAATCCAAAGGCATCCCAACCCATAGGAAATAGAACATTATATCCTTCAAGTCTTCTTTTTCTTGAAATAACTTCAAGTGATGTATAAGCTCTAACATGACCTACATGAAGACCTACTCCTGAAGGATAAGGGAATTCTACTAATGCATAATATTTTTTCTTATCAGAATCATCTTTAGCTTTAAATGTTTCGTTATCTTCCCAAATTTTCTGCCATTTTTTTTCAATGACGTGATGATTATATGATGTCATATTGTAAAACCTCCTGTAATAAAATAAAAGCCTCTCTTCCCAATGGGACGAAAAACTTTTTCCGCGGTACCACCCAATTTAGACATTTATGTCTCTCTCTTTTTATAACGGTTAATAACCGTTTGAAACTACTAATTTCATCTCAAAAGCTCATGGACGAGTTGGGCTTTACCTATTACTGTCTTTCACCATTTGACAGCTCTCTAAAAATAGAATAAAAGCTTACTACTTCCAGTCAACGCAATATATTTAACTACTATTTTGTATTATATCAAAACATTATTTTATGTGCAATGGAAATTTATAAAAAAGACCTAAAGTATGTATAAACTTTAGGTCTTTCAATGCTTTATAATGAATATTATATATATATCTACTACTTATTCTTCATCATCGGTTATTTCTGCATCAGCTACTGCTGCTTCTACTTCTTCGTATGCCCAATGATCTTTGTTTAAGTCTGTAAATGTCGGTGTCTCTCTATTTAATGCTGGTCTTGCTATTATCTTATTAACCATTAATACTATTTGTTCCCTTTTTGTTTCTTCATCTGGTCTAAATGTATTATCTTCAAATCCTTGAACAACACCTGCATTATATAATTTGTTTATAAAACTATATGCCCAATGATTATTTATATCAGAAAAATCAGTTTCAGTATCTTCAACATTTGCCCCTACATAATCCCAATAGTTAGAGAACACTACTGCTATTTCTGCTCTTGTTATTGATTGTTCTGGTTTAAATGTATTACCTGGATAACCTTCAAACAATCCTATCTTTGTAACTGCTTGTATATAATTGTGTGCCCAATGATCTTTACTTACATCACTAAATTCATGATTAACTTCTACATTTTCAACATCTAGCTGTAATATCCTTGCAAATATTGCTGCTAACTCTGATCTCTTAACACCTATTTGTGGTCTAAATGTAATATCAGGATATCCTTTAATATATGGCTGATAAAACTTTATAGCTCCTAATGGTAATACTTCATCTTCTATAGTCTCAAATTCTTCTTCCGGTTCAGATGGACTTCCACCGCCACCGTTGCCGCCGCCACCTGAGTTACCGCCGCCAGAGGTTTTAATTGTGTACTTAAATTCTTCTATTTCACTATCTATCATACCGTCTTTTACTGCAATTGCTTTTATTGTCATTGCTTTATTTATTGTAATTTGTTTTTCATACTTTTTACTTGATGTACTTGGGGCAGTTCCATCTGTTGTATAGTAAATTGTCGCTCCTTCAGTCGATGTACTAAGTTTAACTTTAGTACCTTTACTTACTCTTTTTGAGTTTAGCGATGCTGTTACAGGAGATACTTGTTGCTTAACATATATTGTTCTTGTTGCAGTTATACTATTTCCGGCTGCATCTGTAATTGTATATGTTATTTCATATGTCCCCACTTTTGTTGTGTCTACTTCGCCTGTTGTTATTATTTGATCTGTTAAGTCTCCATCTACATTATCACTTGCTGTTGCTCCTGCATCTATATAGTCACTACCGTGTGATACTGTTATAGGATTCTCTCCTAATACAGTAATTTCTGGTTTTTCATCATCTATTACTTTTACTGTTCTCACTTCTGTTGCTGTGTTTCCGGCTAAGTCTGTTACTGTATATGTTATTTCATATTCTCCTACTTCGTTTGTATCTACAGTTCCTGTTGTTACTATAGAACTTGTTAAATCTCCGTCTACATTATCTAACGCTTCTGCTCCAGCATCTATATATTCACTTCCATGTGATACTGTTACAGGATTATCTCCTAATAATGTAATTTCTGGTTTTTCATCATCTTCTACTTTTACTGTTCTTTTAGCTGTTGCTGTATTTCCGGCTGCATCTGTTACTGTATATGTTATCTCATATGTTCCTACTTTTGTTGTATCTACTTCGCCTGTTGTTATTATCTTATCTGACAAATCTCCATCTACATTATCACTTGCTGTTGCTCCTGCATCTACATATTCACTACCGTGTGATATTGTTATTGGATTTTCTCCGTTTATAGTAATCTCTGGTTTTTCATCATCTATTACATTTACTGTTCTTTTAGCTGTTGCTGTATTTCCGGCTAAGTCTGTTACTGTATATGTTATTTCATATTCTCCTACTTCGTTTGTATCTACAGTCCCTGTTGTTACTATAGAACTTGTTAAATCTCCGTCTACATTATCACTTGCTGTTGCTCCAGCATCTGTATATTCACTTCCGTGTGATACTGTTACAGGATTCTCTCCTAATACTGTAATTTCTGGTTTTTCATCATCTATTACTTTTACTGTTCTCACTGCTGTTGCTGTATTTCCTGCTGTATCTGTTACTGTATATGTTATTTCATATTCTCCTACTTGTGTTGTATCTACTTCGCCTGTTGTTACTATAGAACTTGTTAAGTCTCCATCT
>JAHDQO010000011.1 GCA_018433765.1 Tissierellales bacterium | reverse complement strand
GGCTATGGCGCCCTATTCAATATTCTATTTTCATTGAAACTATCTAATTACTTTTTACTGCACCAACTAAGTGATTCACACGAAATCAATAGATTTCGGTTCTCTACTTATGCCTTACCACTTGGCTATGGCGCCCTATTCAATATTCTATTTTCATTGAAACTATCTAATTACTTTTTACTGCACCAACTAAGTGATTCACACGAAATCAATAGATTTCGGTTCTCTACTTATGCCTTACCACTTGGCTATGGCGCCCCATTTAATATTCTATTTTCATTGATACTATGTAATTACTTTTTACTGCACCAACTAAGTGATGTACAAGAAATCAATAGATTTCGGTCCCCTACTTATGCCTTACCACTTGGCTATGGCGCCCTTTTTAATTTTTAATTGTACTTATGTTGCTAAAAGACTTAAATTTTAACAACATAAGTAGTATACAATATATAATATGTTTAGTCAATATATTATCTTTAATTATACTGCATTATTCAAAAGATTCTCTAGTTGCTCTTTATTAAAATTATATTTTTTATTACAGAAATGGCAAACTATTTCTGCCTCTCCATCTTCATCTATTATCTTCTTTAATTCTTCTTTTCCAATTGTAATTAAAGCTTCTTCCATTCTTTTAGTAGAACAATCGCATTTAAATTGAACAGGTATTTTTTCAGTAATTTCTATTTCAAATTTTTTAAACATTTCTTTTATAACTTCTTCTATACTTTTATTATTATCAAAGTATTTAGATATTGATTTTAGTTCATTAGTTGTTTTTTCAAGCAATTCAAGATCTTCATTGTCTATATTTGGTAATACTTGAATTATAAATCCTCCGCCAGATTTTATTGAACAATCCCTGTTTACTAAAACGCCTAATCCTACTGCCGAAGACTGCTGCTCTGAAATAAAATAATATAAAGTTATATCTTCTCCTATTTCACCTGTAACTATATCTGTACTGCCCACGTATGGTTCTTTTAATCCTAAATCTTTTATTACAGTTAATTTACCAGTTGTACCTACCGCTTTACCCACATCAAGTTTTCCATTAGATTTTAACGGAACATCTACTTTAGGATTATCTACATAACCTTTTATATTACCTTTATTGTCTGCTGTAACAAGTATAGTACCTAAAGGTCCACCTCCATTAATCTTTAAAGTTAATTTGTTGTCTTCACTTTTCATCATATAACCCATCAATAATCCTGCTGTTAATGTCCTTCCAAGAGCTGCTGAAGCAGTTGGAGATGTATTATGGTATTGTCTGGCCTTTTCTATTAAATCAGTAGTTCTTACTGCTAATATTCTAAAACTTCTTTTCTTATCAATAGCTCTAATCATATTATCCATGTTGCTTTCTCCTTGTCTTTTAGTTATTAGTATTATATTCCGATTTTTGACAGCAAAATACAGCTCTTTCAGATACATCATTATAAGGTTTTTCACAATAATTATCATAAACAACTATTTTATTAAAATTTGCTTTATTTAATAATTGTTTCATCTTATCTACAGTATATATCTTTTGTGATTGTATTTCTATTATTCTCTCATAACTACTATTTTTAATTTTGTTAAAGAAATTTATTTCCATATCTATTTTCATTTTACTTTTATCTATTTTATTTTCCCAAACATAAAAAATATTATCATTATCGTATACGAATGTTTCGTTACCTAGTATATGTATATATTTATAAAATGTGCTAATATCAAATATTAATATTCCATCTTCTTTTAAATGCATATAAGCTAAATTAAAAAAATTTAAAGCCTCTTCTTCATTTTTTAAATAATTAACCCCATCACAGCAGCAAATAACTGCATCAAATTTTTTATCTATTTGAAAGTTAATCATATTCTGATTTAGTAATCTTACATTATTATATTTTTTTAACTTTAAGTATGCTTTAACAAGCATTTCTTGAGATAAATCAAAAGCTGTAATGTTATAATCATTTTGAGCTAGTTTAATTGTTACATTACCTGTACCACAAGCTGCTTCAAGTATATTTCTAGATTTATCATTAAGCTTGTCCATAATAAAATTAACCCATCTATTATAATCAATATCATCAATTAATGCATCATAAATTTCTGAAAATTCTTCATAGCTTTTCATTTTTTACTCCTTTTTTTCTTCTTCCTAGCTGTAATTATACCTCCTATGCGGCCACTTTCTCTCGCTGTTAAACTACTCCAACCATACATCTCTATCTTTTCATAGAGTCCTATTTCTTTAGCTATTTCTAATTTCATTTTATCATTTACTGTTATTTCTTTTCTGTTATCCTTATTGTTCCTATTGTTTTTATTATTTTTATTATTCATATATTTCCCTCCAAATATATTTTGAGGTTTTATTATTTTTTTATACATTATTTTTTAATTTTAATATAAAAAGAGGGAATTACAATTAATCTCTTGTATTAATTTTTTCTTCAGATTTTATTTTTATTAAGGTTTTTCTTATTTCTTTAAGCTCGACTAGTATCTTATTAAGCGTATATTGTATGCTTATTATTATCATAAAAAATATAAATATTAATAATATTTTATAGTCCATACTTACTTATTCATCCTTTCAATATATATAGAAAACTTAAATTGTTATTAAGTTATATAATTAATTATAATTTGTTTAAATAAAAAAACAAGTGAATTTGAGTAAAATCACTTGTTTTTTTATTTAAACATGTAATTCAGTACTTTTTTTTCTATTATTTTCATTTTTGTAATATTCTAATTTAGCTATAGAAACTTCATATGCTGTTTTTGTTTCTTGAGTACCATTATCGTATTTTTTTTGATATTTTCTGCTTTGTATACGTCCCCAAATTTTTATGTGATCTCCAACTTCAAGTTTTTCACAATACCTTGCATTTCTTCCCCATGCTATGCATGGTATATAGTCTGATTTATTATAAGGTCGGTTTACAGCTATGAGCATATCTGTTATTTCTCTTCCAAAAGGTGTAGTTCGGTACTTTGGTTCTTTACACAAAAATCCATTAAGTAAAACCTCATTAGGTTTTTTGTTTAATTCTTCTTTTTCCTCTTCTTTTGGCACTATCAAATCTCTAACAAATATTCGTAGTAAAAGCTTGTTTGCGTTTTCCTCATAACGGTTGTATGATCTGAATTGTCCTTCTACTATTACGTAGTTACCTTTCTCCATGTTAGTTTTATTAATTAGCCGTTCTGATATTATAATAGGTAATTCATCTTTGTTATTACTTAGTCTTGATACTTGTAGATAAAATTCATAAAACTTCTCTCCAAACATTTCATGGCTGTATTCTAAAGTACTATTAATTGTTCCAATAACTTTAACGTAATTTGATTGTATTCGTTTGTTTTTCATATTTCCCCCCATTTGTCTTATCTACTTAAATAATATTCCAATAATATTTTTTTATGATAATTTATTAGTTTTTTCTATAATGTATTTTAATTGTCTTATTAAATTATACATATTTAGAATTATTAAAAAAAACATCCATTTCATAAACTATGGATGTTTTTTAATTGAAAAAAGAATAGCTATTTTACATATTCTGTAACTCTATCAATAAATAATATACCATTTAAATGGTCAATTTCATGACATAAACATTTAGCTAAGTCTCCTTCTCCAGTTATAATAAATTCTTTACCTTCTTCATTTAATGCCTTAACTTTAACTTTCCTAGGTCTTTCTAATTTACCCCATTTTCCAGGTACACTTAAACAGCCTTCTGTAACTTTCTGAGTTCCTTCAGTTTCTAATATTTCAGGATTGATTAACTTCATTAATCCATCGCCCATGTCAATTACAACTAGCCTTTTTAGTAGTCCTACTTGAGGGGCAGCTAATCCAGCGCCATTACCTGTACTATACATGGTTTCTGCCATATCTTCAAGAATAGTAATTATTCTTTTATCAATTCTTTTAACAACTCTGCTCTTTTTTCTTAATATGTCATCTCCTAAAGTTCTTATATTTCTTACTGCCATTAACAAACCTCCATAAAACATTAATTAAAAGCCAAAATCTTCATCAACTACAAACAGCTTCATTCTATTTTTATCATGCTGTCCCTCTATAATTACTAAATTAAAACATACTCTTTCTTTTGACTTACAGTCAACACACCTTTTTTCTTTTATACATGGTGGATTATATCCTGCTCGCTTAGCATTTAAAGGTGCTGATATATTTTTGGCTCTTTGTATTGCTTCATCCAATGTATTACATATCTTATTCTTACCAATTACAATTATAACATTATCAGGACCATATATCATTGCTGCAACTCTATTACCACTGTGATCAATATTAACAATGTGTCCTTCTATGGATACTGCATTTGTTCCTGATATGTACCAATTTGATAATAAAGCTTTTTTCTTTAATTTTATACTATCTTCTTTATTTTGTGCTAATGTTTTATCAAAAACTTTATTACCTCTAGAAGATAAGATTTTTGATATGTCCATATCTTTTAGTGTTTGAGAATTTCCTATACCTACTGTCTTACTAATAGGTATTAATTGCTGAATTTTCTCACAGGCGTCCTTCAAACAAGTAAAAAATGAAACTTCTATATTTCTTCTTTTGAAATTTCTTATCATCTCATTTTTTATATTTTGATTCACCATAGCTACAGCCTCCAATAAGCTTTATATAAATAATTATAAAACTATTGTATATTTTTGTCAAACAAGTTATTTACAAAAAAATCACTGAATATGATTACAATTCAGTGATTTAATTTTTTTAATAAAAAATGCTTAAAATTCATTATCATCATTCAATGGTATAATCTCTTCTGGAGATAAATTATTTTCTTTCTTTGAGTTTTTATTTTTTGTATGTATTTTTTCTTGTTTACCATTACTAGATGACTCAATTTTGTTTTTATATAATACTTTGTTATTTTTATTATTTTTACTAAAAGTAAACTGTTTGGCTTTAGCTCCTTTAACTAGCATATTTATCCTATGAACAACATTCTCTAATTCATTAGCTTGTGCTTGTAATTCTTCTGCTGCTGCTGCACTTTCCTCTGCTGCTGCTGCATTTTTTTGGACTACTTGTTCTATATTAGTCATAGCATTATTTACTTGTGTAGTACCTCCTATTTGCTCATTACTAGAAGCTGCTATCTCAGCAACAAGTTTATTTACTTTTTCTATTTCAATAATAATATCATCTAGCGATTCCTTAACTTCTTCACTAACATTTGCTCCTTTTGTAGATAATTGAATATTCTTTTCAATAATCTCAGAAGTATTTTTAGCAGCTTCTGAACTCTTTTGTGCTAAATTTCTTACTTCTTCAGCAACTACTGCAAATCCTTGACCTGCATCTCCAGCTCTGGCTGCTTCTACAGCAGCGTTTAAAGCAAGTATATTTGTTTGAAAAGCAATATCATTAATTACTTTTATTATCTTTGAAATTTGGTTACTTGATTCTTCTATATCCTTCATATCTTTAACCATTGCATTCATTTTACTTGCACCTATGTTAGCCGATTTTCTTGTTTTTTCAGATAATTCAGATGCTATTTTTGTATTTTCAGCATTTTTCTGAACCATTGATGTTGTTTCTTCCATACTAGCTGAAGTTTCCTCAATAGATGCAGCTTGTTCATTTGAACCGTCTGAAACCTCCTGACTTGCAGAAGCTAATTGAACTGATGCTGATGAAACATATGATGATGATTGAAAAAGTCTTTGATCTAAGCTATATATTTCTTTAGTAATTCCATTTATTATTTTAAATAATAAAAGGAGAGCAGCAAAAGTTACTATACAACCTATAATTAAACCTAATGTTACTTGTGTTGTTATTGGAGCCATAACCTCCTTCTCAAGAACTGTTACACCAATTCCCCAGTTAATACCTGTATTTCCCATTTCCAGTGGAACTATTGTAGTCAAAATATCTTCACCAGTACCTAATTTTTTAGCAGTGAACTTTTCTTCACTTCCTGTACTTATCGCTTTTTTCATAACATCACATGCTGTTGAAGTAGCATAATCATAGATTGATTGTCCAATTAATTCACTATTTGGATAAGTTGCCAATGTACCATTTTGAGATATAAGATATACATACCCCGAATCAAATACATTAACTTTACTTAAAACTTCATTTAAAGAATCAAGAGAAACATTAATTCCTATTACACCTACAAATTTTTCATCTATATATAAAGGTTCTACAATAGAAGTTATGAAAACATTCTTGTCTCCAATTTTGTATTTAAAAGGATCTAAAACTATTGATTTACCTGAACTTTTAACTTTTGAATAGTAATCATCAATACCTTTATTAAAATTTGATAATGGTTCTTTATAAAACTCGCTTCCATGTTTAACAATATTAGTCATGAATCTACCTGTTTCATCATATAAAGGTAAATTTATATAATTGTTATCCTTTCCATCAAAAGCATTTGGCTCCCAACATGTAAATATACCCAATATGCTATCATCTTCTTGTATTGACCTTTGTAAGAAGCTTATAACTTCATCTCTGTTCATAGTACCTTTTTTCCCTGCTTCTTCAATTGTTTTATTTAATGAACTTAATAAAGAAAACTTTGAACTATCATCCTTTTGTACTAAATTAGAATAATGCTGAGAAGTCTCTATTAATATTTCATTAGATAGACTTGTAGCTATTTTTGAAAAACTTGATAACAACGTTATAAGTATTACTGCTACACCTAATATTATTGTGATTATGATAGGAATAACTATTTTATTCCTTAATCCAAGCGATTTGTATTTTTTATACATTACGTCATCTCCTTATTTGAGTAAAATTATTTTACCAATTGATGTTATTGATATATTTTATATTAAAATAATGCTAGCCCACATAACTTTCTAAATATTATTAAAATTCACCTCCTACTTGTGTTAATTTGCTATTTTAAATTAATAACATTTTAGCTAACATATTTTATTTATCTATAAACTTATGATAAAACCAATTTAAATACTATCTTTTAGCCTCAAGTTATTACATCGGTACTTCTTCAAAAAACTTTATTGTATTGACTTTATATTAATCATTATTCATTGTAAAAAATCAGTATATATAAAAAATCACCAATAACATTGCTGCTATTAGTGATTTTTATTTTGCCTTAATTAGAATTCATTGTCTTCATTAAGTGCTTTAATTCCATCGAAAGACTCTATATTGTTTTTGTTGTCTATTTTTTTATTCTGTGTTATTTGTTCTTTATTGTTATCTTTATGAGAATTTTGCTTTACTTCAAACTTTTTATTCTTTTCTTTAGTTTTTTTCTCTTTCTTATTTCCTTCAATAAGTATGTTAAGTTTTTTTACTACAGTTTCTAATTCATTGGATTGAGCTTGAAGTTCTTCTGATGCTGCTGCACTTTCTTCTGCTGCTGCTGCATTTTTTTGTACAACTTGTTCCATACTAGTCATTGCATTGTTTATTTGTTTTACTCCTCCTATTTGTTCATCACTAGAAGCTGCTATTTCAGCTACAAGATTACTAACTTTTTCTATTTCGATAATAATATCATCTAACGATTGCTTAACTTCAGAGCTAACGTTTGCCCCTTTTGTAGAAAGCTCAATATTTCTTTCTATTATTTCAGAAGTATCTTTAGCAGCTTCAGAACTTTTATGTGCTAAATTTCTTACTTCCTCTGCTACTACTGCAAATCCTTGACCTGCATCTCCAGCTCTAGCCGCTTCTACAGCAGCATTTAAAGCAAGTATATTTGTTTGAAAAGCTATGTCATTAATTACTTGTATTATTTTTGATATTTGATTGCTTGATTCTTGTAAGTCTTTCATATCTTTTACCATTGCATTCATCTTATCTGCACCTATATTAGCTGACTCTTTTGTTTTTTCAGATAAAATAGATGCTGTTTTTGTATTTTCAGCATTCTGCTGAGCCATTGATGCAGCCTCTTCCATGCTTGCTGAAGTTTCCTCAATAGATGCAGCTTGCTCATTTGAGCCATCAGATAACTCTTGACTTGTAGCAGCTAGTTGTATAGATGCTGAAGATACATATGATGATGAATGAAATAATTTTTGGTCTAAACTATAAATTTCTTTAATAATACCATTTATTATTATGAATAAGAGAATAAGTACAACTAATGTTGCTATAGTTCCTATACCTATTCCTAGATAAGTTTGAGACATAACAGAAGACATAACTTCTTTTTTTGGAACTATTACTCCTACTCCCCAGTTAATTCCTGTTTTACCTATTTGCATAGGTATCATAGTAGTCATTATTTTATCGTTATCATTAATATTTGTTGATACAAATTGCTTTACATCACCAGTCTCTATTGAATTTTTAATTATGTCACAAACTTGTGGAGAAACAAAATCATATAATGACAATCCTATCAATTCTTCATCAAGAGAAGTTATTAATTTCCCTTCACTTGACATTAAATATACATAGCCAGTGTCAAATAATTTAACCTCATTTAATAAATTATTTATATGCTTTAAAAGAACGTCGACTTTTAACGTTCCAACAAATCTTCCATCTATAATTAATGGTTCAACTATTGAAGTCATAAAAAAAGTTTGTCCTTCTGATTCATATTTGAAAGGCTCTGTAATTGTAGTTTCCTTAATATTTGAATAAGAATTATTATTATATTCTGTCAGAGCTTTAACATGTAATCCACTATCATCATTAATAATATATGGTATAAACCTTCCAGTTTCATCATGTAGTGGTGTATTTATATAGTCTATATCCCTACCATCAAAAGCATTAGGCTGCCAGCACGTAGAAATACCAAAAATGCAATCGTCTTTTTTTATAATTTCTTGTAACAATCTTATAATTTCCTGTCTATTCATAGTGTCAAATTTTCCTGCATCTTCCAATACAACTTTTAAAGAATCAGCTAGTGAAATCTTACTTTCCAGATCCTTTCCAATCAAATTAGAATAATGCTGACCTTTTTCAACTAATATTTCATTAGATAAATCTGTAGCTGTATTTGTAAAGTTTGTAAATACTGTAACCAAAATAATTGCCACTCCTAATATTATTGTAAATATAATTGGCATTATTATTTTGTTTTTTAATCCAAGTGACTTATATTTTTTTAACATTATGAATTCTCCTTAATCTAATATTTTGTAAATAAAATATTAATTCCCATCATTCATTATTTCTACTATAATTATGTACGTTTTATTATCATTATCATGTAAGCTAAGATTATGTTTTAATCTTAAATCTATAGCAGGAATAATATTGCCCCTTATATTATAAAAGTCAACAATCACACCTCCTATTATGTATTTTGTTTTTAAAGCTTAAATGTGAATATTTTAAATTTAATATATATGTACATTAATTATTTCGACATCATTCGACATAACTTTAGCATTATTTTACAAACATTATAATTCTAGTAAAAATTATAATATAATACTATATGGCTTAGAAGATTTAGTATAAACATCCTTCAATGTCTATAAAATATTTTTTACAACCTAACAATATTATTGCTTGTCTTTAATCTTGATATTATATATATACGATTAATAGTATTAATTCTTATAACAAATTTAGTTTTCTTATAAATTAACGATTAGGTTATTTTCACTATTAATTGTTTTCGAAACAAAACTTATTTAAAGCATTGGTCAAATATAGTTAATTATTACTTTAGTTATTTACTATATATTATATAGGGCTTTGGTTACCTAAATATTCTATTTTAAGAGAGGTAACATTAATGTCATTGAAAACAAAACACCAAATATAGGATTAAGCCAATAGCAGGGTCACGAATATATCAAAAGGGAGGATTTTATAAATGATAATTTAATTATTGACAGAGAAGTGAAAGATTTACAAGATAAAAAAGTAGACAAGGTATCTGAAAAGGGTTTGAGTACCAATGATTATACAGATGAAGAGAAAAACAAACTTTCATCACTTGAAGAAGAAATGAAAACACCAGCCTATACTCCACCGATACACAACTACTCTAGTATTTTTTTTGTAGGTGAAGGTTATGATAGTAAAAGGAGTGAATTAGATTATTCGGAGAGTGTTGAGGATGGGCAAGTTAGCGTAGGACTGGAAGGGTTAACATTAATAATCTGTAAAAATAATAGTATAACAATAATAACAGCAAATAAAACAAGAGAAGTAGTTTTTCACTTTGTGGATACTCCATATTTAGTATTAACTTCTTCACAGGCTTCTTCAATTGCTATAAGATTTTTTGGATTTACATGACCAGATACTATTACAATATTTTTAATTCCCAATTAACTATATTTTCTATTATTTCATAAGTACGGAAAGTGTTTACCATGCTGCGCTATTGGTGCAAATGCCAATAATAATTAATCCTTTCTAGCTCTTCTCATGTAATTTCCATAACATTTTTACTCATCCACGTATTCCTAATTATCATCTTTTTAAAATATAATCCTTCCAGTAAGGGTAATGTCAAGAATATGTTATTAATATAACAACTTTTTTCACAGAATTTAACACTACTAAATGCTACTTTTAATCATTCTTTCTACTAATACTAAGTAATCTCCATTATACTCAATACTCTTTTTAGCAATTAATATTGCTATTCCATGAACTAGGCTCCACATTGTTAATGTTTTTTGCATATATAAATTTTTATTCAAATTTATTTCCTTAAAATATCTTTCTGAACTATCTTTAAAAACCCCAAAGGCACTATCTTTATCGCTGTAGAATTTATCATCTTCAATTCTAATAGAATATACATTATCAGATAAAAACATTAACTTAAAGTGCTCTGGATTTTCCACCATAAACTTCACATATGCTTTTCCCATTTCAATAATTTGTAATTTAGGCTTATTCGGATATAGCTCAGTTACCTCTAGAAGTGCTAGATTAAATTTTTTCCAAACCTCTATAATTATTTCATTGATAAGTTCATCCTTATCTTTAAAATGTTTATAGGGCGCATTATGGCTTACTCCGCACATACTTGCAACTTTTCTTAAGGAGAATTTCTCAATGCCCTTTTCATTTAACAATAATAATCCATTATGTATTAATGCTTGTTTTAAATCACCATGATGATATGTTTCTCTATCCACTGCTACATGCCTCCCTAAACTTAGACTATAAACTAAATTATTTTCTAATGAAAATTATACCATTAAATGTTGACACTGTAAACTTATTGTTATATAATCAAATCGATGTTTACAGTGTCAACATGTCTCACAATAAATGTATAATAAGAAACTTTGCCTAATTAATACCACTAAACCACAGAGGATATCTTTTATAAAATAAGAAACTGGAGATGATTTTAATGAAAATAGTAGTTTTAAATGGAAGTCCTAAAGGTGATATCAGCGTTACTATGCAGTATATAAATTATATTCAAAAAAAATTTAATCAGCATGAATTGAAAATAATTAATATTTCACAAAGAATTAATCAAATAGAAAGAGATAAAGAAACTTTTCATAGTATAATTAGTGACATTAAATCTAGTGATGGGGTTATGTGGGCATTTCCTCTTTACGTTTTTACTATTCATTCAAATTATCAGAGATTTATAGAATTAATTTTTGAAAGAAATGTTGAAGATGCTTTTAAAGAAAAATATACTTCAATTCTTGCTACATCAATTCACTTTTATGACCATACTGCAATAAATTATATGAACTCTATTTGTGATGATTTAAATATGAATTATTTTGATTATTTTTCATTACATATGTATGATTTAGAAAAAGAAGATATAAGAAAAAATCTTTTAAAATTTGTCCAGAATTATTTTGATGCAATAGAAAATAAAGTAATTACCATAAAAAACTACAATCCAGTAAAATATTCTCCAATATCATATATCCCTAAAATTGAACATAATAAAATAGATGTTTTAAATAAAAAAATAATTATAGTAGCAGATTCTTTAGAAAATATTAATTTAAAAAATATGATAAATAAATTTAGAAGTTTATTTTCCAAAAGTATAGAATTAGTAAATCTACAAGATATAGACATGAAAGGAAGCTGCTTAGGCTGCTTGAAATGTGGTTATAACTATGAATGTGTTTACAGTGGTAAAGATGATTATATTAACTTCTATAATAGAAAATTAAAGACTGCAAATATAATAATTTTTGCTGGTACTATTAAATATAGACACTTATCTTCTACATGGAAAAGATTCCTTGACAGAGGTTTTTTCAATACTCACACTCCATCCCTTTCGAATAAGCAAGTGGGATTTATAATATCTGGTGCTTTAAATCAAATACCTAATTTGAGACAAATTTTAGAAGCCTATACTCAATGGCAACGCTCCAATTTAGTTGGCTTTATAACAGATGAATATGATACCAGTATAGAAATTGATAAACAATTACATGCTTTCGCTTGCAAACTTATTAAATTATCAATTGTTAATTACAGTAAACCATCTACTTTTCTTGGTGTAGCAGGTATGAAAATATTTAGAGATGAAATATGGGGAAGCATAAGATTTCCATTTGTCGCTGATCATAAGGCTTATAAAGCACTAAATGTATATGATTTCGCACAAAAAAAATATAAATCTAGAATAATAAATTCTATATTAATACTACTATGTAAATTTCCTTCTATAAGAAAAGAAATTTACTCAAATAGAATGAAGGATTCAATTATTGAACCTTTGAAGAAAATTTTAGAAAACGAAACTGTTTAATAGTAGCACTAGCATATGACTCGAAAATGTCATTATGCATACGAATTTTATATTACCATGTATTTATACTGTTTGCACTGATAAGTCATAATGGACTGTTTAATAAACAGTCCATTTTTCATGTAAAAAGAAGTAAACTATAACTACTATATTATGATACTATAGTATCATAATCATGTCTTAACTTAAAGTGAAAACACAATCTTATTTCTTCTTAAATTGTTTACCTGTATGATCTATATAAAAGTTATCTTTATATATTAACTCTGATATCGGTATAATCTCATATCCCTCACTTGTTAATTTTTCCAAAATAACCGGAAGATATTCTTCTACATATTGAGCATTATTATGAAACAATACAATTGAACCAGGCTCAACTTTTTTTATTACTCTATTAGCAATTTTTTCTGATGTAATATTTTTCCAGTCAAGAGAATCACCTTCCGTTATATAAACACAAATGCTATTTTTGTTCAAGACAATCTCCAATACCTGTTATTTAACTTACTTTACCTTTTATTGCTATGACCTACATTCATAATAAAATTTTTGAGTTTTAAAAATTCTTTGGTCAAATACGGTTAATTATTACTAATGTTATTAACTATATATTATATAGAGGTATGTCTAATTTAAAGGAGAGGTGACAATAAATGTCAAGTGAAAACAAAACGCCAAATATAGGATTAAATCAATGGCAAGGTAATGAATATATAAAAAGAAATGATTTTGTAAATGATAATTTAATTATTGACAGTAAAATAAAAGATTTACAAGATGAAAAAGTAGACAAGGTCTCAGGAAAGGAATTGAGCACTAATGATTATACAAATGAAGAGAAAAATAAACTATCATCACTTGAAGAAGAAATAAAAGCACCAGCCTATACTCCAACGATACACAACTGCTCAAATATTTTTTCAGCTGGTGAAGGTTATGCTAATGATGGTAGTGTATTAGATTATTCTGAGAGTGTAGCTAATGGGCAAGTTAGCGTAGGATTAAAAGGGTTGACATTAGTTAATTTAGTTAAAAATAGTGATGCTACTACAAGTTTTATTAGTGACAACACTGGTACAAGAATTGGTATTCAACCTAACGGAACATGGTTTTTAGATAATAACTATCATGAAGATACAAACCAAACCTTTAATATTACTCAAGGAGATAAAATATTCTTATATACAAGACTACAAGCTAGTTCTGTTAGTCGAATAATTGCTCAAGAACTTATTTATAGTGATGCTACTCGACAAACAACTAGTAAAAGCTTATCTGCAGTTGAATATGCTGATGTTATTATTGCGATTAAAAGCCTTAAAGCTAACTTTAAAGTTGTTGAAGGTGATGTCGGCTTAATAGAAAGAAGTTATCAAGTTTTAATAAACATGACACAACTAGGTATAGAAAATTATACCGAAGAACAAATGTTAAGCTTGGTTACAAATGGTTATTTTGAAGGCGCTAAATCTACAGTTCTCGCACAAAGAATTAAATCTACAGGGAAGAATTTAGAAGATTTTAAAAATAATAGTATACTTAACACTAGAAATGAAACCGATCCAGATGATATTTTTTTAACGCATGATAGTGATTTGGGCTTGTGTTGGCATATACGTACTAGAGTATTTGATATAATTAAAAATATTTTTCAACCGAATAAACAATATACATTAAAATATAAAGTAAAAAGTAACGGCAATTTTAGATTAAGAATTGTACATACTGATGGAAGTATAGTTGATGGTTTTACAGGAAGTGATTTACAACCAAGAGAGGTAACATTAACGTCAAATATCAATAAGACTGTTGAAAGGATACAAACATATTATAGTACAGACGGATATGGATTAGTCTCTTGTGATTACTTTATGCTATCTCAAGGTACAGTTGTAACACCATACGAACCTTACAAAGAAGATAAAGCATACATTTCATGCACAGATGATGATGGTAATATAGAAGTATTAAGGTCACTTTCGAATGGCGTTAAAGATGAAGTTAAGGATGGTAAACTGTATAGAAGAACAAATGAAGTAATTCTCGATGGAAAATTAAACTACAGTTTTAGAGAAAATAAAACAGGATTTAAGATAATAAAATTTGAAATAAGCCAATTACCTAATCATAATTTTATTTCTAGAAAATTAGACGACGAAAATAAGATGATATTATTTACTAAAAATAAAAAAATATACGGTTATTATCAAGAAGGATTATCTTTTTGGGAAAGTGATATTTATAGTTTTATACCTAGACATCTTAGTATATCAATATCAAATACAGATAGTGGATGGGAAGAAAATTATACACCTTCAGAAACAGATATAAAAAATTATTTTGCTTATAATCAATATACGCTAATTTATCAGTTAGCAGAGCCTAAAATTATACCAATTAAAGGAATTACTCCTTTACAAATATGGAAGAATGGTACAATTTCTATAGAGCCATATTTAAGAAAATCAATAAAATATACTAGTGGTAAATTAACTTTTCCTATTGCACTATCTAGTATTGATAAAATAGTAGATATAAACAGTAATGAAATTAACTTAAATAATATTTTATTAGCTAGTGATGGTACATATGCAACAATTACAGGTGCAAGTGATAATGATATATTTATAGTATATGCATCTATTAAGCCTGGACTAAGTACAGTACCAACAACTGTAATGTCGTTCCCAATGAATACAAAAGCACAAATTGAAAGCAATTGCAAGGGAGTACAACAATTAGGCAACAACGTTATAACTTTACAAGATACAATGGCTATGTTCATTGTAAAAAATGCGTAAGGAGGAAATTAAATGACTTTAGGAGTTTTTAAACAAAATACAATTGATAGTTTTAAAATATGCATAGATAAAAAATTCTTCGAAAAAGAAGATTTACAAGCTAGGATAGTATCATTAATCAAATATGATGATGTTATACAAGAAGATATTGACGAATTATTAAATTTATTAAATCCACCTAAACAAAATACTATAAAAATGGGACTAGCAAAAGTAAAAAAAATTATGTCCTAAACCATGAATAGTTTTACATACCCTTATAAAGAATGTGACTAGGACTAATCTTAGTCACATTCTCTATTCTATATATACATTTTTTGAATTGTATCCCATAATGATTTATGCAATAAATATCACTAACTAAACAAATACCATTTCTGGCTGTCTAACTCATATTTAAGCTTATAGACATCTCTTTCATTATGAATACATACAAAAACCATACGATTATTCCCTGCAAGCTTTTCTAAGTATCTTTTCATTACTCTATGGATAATAACAGATTTATCATTATACTTGAATTTATAGGGTTTAATTTTGCCCTCTTGTCAAATATAGCTATAACATCTACAGGATGATTTAAAACTTTCATAATTATGCTCCTAGTTTCGAACTTATGTTCGTATTATAGTATATTTGAGTATTTTTTTCCAAGTAATAATATTACCAATTATGTTAAATAATACTATGCTTAGTTGGTTTGTTGTATTTTAGAGGTTGTTTATGAACGAAAACATTGTTTTTAATTTAAATAAATATTACTTTCTTTTTATTGCTTATACCTACTTTGTAATAAAAAACTTTTCCTCAATACTTAAATTTGCCGTTTCTTTTCTTGGTTTATTAATTATTTTGTCAATATATATTGATTGCATAATTTCTTATAACTTACCATAATATCTTAAATATAGAGTGTTACCTTACTTCACAGGAACGTATATATCCATATAGTGAATACCCTCTATATCATATTCTTCTTCAAATGCAATTCTATTTTCCCATGTAGAAGTTTTATATTTTCCACTATTTGCAAACTCCATCAACATTGCATATCCCTTTGGTATCTTTTCAAAAGAAGCACTATGGGGATCAGTTACTCTTAAAGTTGCATATGTATCTTCATTTATATATGTAATTTCTACTCCATCACATTTTGGCTTGAAATTTTCAGGAATAACATATGCACTCACATAACCACGAAGTCCAAACTCTTCTGATTGTTGTTTAGATACGAATGGAAAATCCCAACCTATTTTTCTTGGTTTGTAATCTTTTAAATTCAATAATCCACTTTTTTTTGCCCAGTTATCCATATAAGAAATTACATCATGCTCTGGATTAGGGCTAATAATTACATATCTTGCAACTCTCATCTTTGGTACTTTTACTATCACAATTTCACTATAAACATTTTCCATTTTATTTCCTCCTTAGATTATTTTCATTACATGTAATAAGAATTATAGTTTAAATTTATTTTTATTTATTCTTTCTTAAAAACTACTTTCAGCATTAATAAGGACATTCTTCAAATCATAGGGACTGTATGTCAAATGTATTTATAAGCAAATAATGTTCATATTCTTAATAAATAATTTATAATACCTCAACCTCTTTTGTATCTATATTTAAAATACGTGTTTTAATATCCGACTTTGATATGTATATAGGTTTTCCATAACTATCAATACAATAGGAAATTGGGATATATATTCCACGTTTTTATAAGAACCATCTGTATGGCTTTTTCCTAATAAATATTAAGCATTATGACATCTATTATTTGATAGCCTACTCATTACAACTGTATTATAGTAATTACCATCTTTATGTATACGGTCATTCAATAATAATCCCTCTTCTACAAACCCATATCTCTTATATAATTGGATTGCCTTTGTATTAGTTTGTATAACATTAAGTGAAATCTTTTCAACTCCAACAGTATCTGCCCACATTAAAATATTTTTTAATAGTACTTTACCAATTCCATAACCCCAATACTTTTTTATTATACATATTCCAAACTCTGCTTTATGCCGAAATCTACTTAGTTCATTTCCTACACAACGAGAATAACCTACTATTTTACCTTCTACTTCTGCAACTAAGAAAATAGTTTTTTCTCTCATTGAATCTTCATAAATAATTTTTTCAAAGTCTTCTGGTGTTAATATAGCTTCGCCAGGTTCCCTATCAAGATTTTCTGTTTCTCCATCAATTTTGACTCTTAATTTAGATAATTCAAAAGCATCATCTTTTGTTGGACAACGAAGTATCCATTGTATTTTTTTGCCTTCTATTTGTTTGTTTTTAATAATCATATATTATTACCTCTTGTATAATTATATAAATAGACATTACTTATGTAGTTCAAATTGCAGATAATCTTTATTAATAATGTTTTAGTACTATAACTTTAATCATATTTTTGTTTCATTTTAATTATCAACTCTAGTAATTTACGTGTTAATGTCATCAATGGTTACATAATTCCTGGTATAATCAAAATAGTCCCCACAGCCAAATAAAAAAACTCCATATATCCTATACCATCTTTTACGACGTATTATCACTTTTTCTGTAGCTTTAGGCATAAGTATCTTTTCATTACTCTATGGATAATAACAGGTTTATCATTATACTTGAATTTATAGGATTTAATTTTACCCTCTTTATCAAATATAGCTATAACATCTACAGGATGATTTAAAACTTTCATAATAATGCTTGAGAACTTATGTTCGTATTATAGTATAGTTTTGTATTTTTTTCAAGTAATAATTTTTCCAATCATGTTGAATAATGCTATAATTAGTTGATTTGTTGTATTTGGAGGTTGTTTTTGATTTACTAAAGAAGATGGTTTATCATATAAAGTATATGAACAGTTTGATAAAAGGTTAATAGAAAAATAACTGTATTTATATTAAATGTGATAAAGAAGAATATATTTATATTGAAAAAATAATAATATATAAATTACTAGGAATTAATGTTATACCTTTTGTTCTAGCTTATTATTACAATATTTATCCTTTACATAACCTATTATTTATTATTTTAGAGTATCATCCCATAAATTTCCTTAATTCATTGTCCATAGCTTTTTTACTTTGCTTTCAAAACTTGATACTTTTTCCATAGCTTTATCTAGCTTCGAAAATATCACCTTTTTAATATCTTCGTAATCACCTTCAAAAAATTCATCTGTTTGGTTTTGATTTACTATAATAGTATTAAAGGATTCGAATGTTTTCCACTGCCAGTTTTCTTTTAATCCCTTATTAAGCAGCTTTGCCAACTTTGCAGTTTTTCCTCCATTCTGCAAATCATAATTACACATAACAAATTTTAAATTCAATTTTCCGACCGAGTAATAGTTTTTTATTTCCCAAAAGTAATTAATTCCATTACCCCAAAATCCTTTAACATCAGGAATTGATGGAAAAATCTTATTGAATGTTTCTGTAGAAAATCTTTGAATAGTTTTAGTAGAAAAATCAGGATTAAAAATAATATTCTCTGATTCACTTGCTTTATTAGCTAAATATTCTCTCACAATATCTGCTGCTATATTGCCAAAATCAGGCTTATTGTCAAAAATCAAATCTAATGCCTGTCTATGTTTCTTGTAAATATTTATACAAATTTCTTCTAATTCCTTATCCTTCACAACAAACCTCCTTAAAATTTCCATATAGTTTTCAATAATCAACTTCACTCGTGGTTCTATATTTTCTTTTTCTATTCTATCATTCAATATATCTAAAACTTCTACATAGCTGAACGGAATCCAATTATTTATATCACTAGGCAAATCATTATTAGGTGTAAGATAAATATATAGTGCATCGTATCCATCTTTTTTTGGATATGTAGATTCAACTTTTTTGACATATCGCTCTAGTTGATTATCGTGTTCACCTATACCTATTTTATTTTCAATGCAAATTACCAATTTATCTTCATGTGATAATAATAAAATGTCAATATAATTCCATTCTCTTATCACTATAAAATTAGAATAATCAATTGTTAGTAATTCTAAAACACTAATGTTTTTAGACTCAAAATAATCTTGATTATTCTTGACTATACTTTGAATAATTGATCTAATTAATAAATCGTCCATTCCATGGTTTTCATTTGCATCTAGTAACCATGATAGCATATTGCTATGTCTAATTTCAGTTCTTGATACTTTTAAAATATCAAATATATTAATTTTTGATATCCAAGGTTTTAAAGCATCCAAGCAATTAATATCTAATAAAAATTCTTTGACTATTTTTTTGTCTATTTGATTATTATTTATAATTTCACTATCTCGATTCATCGAAGCATCCATCATTCCCCTCCTTAAATAATATTAGTATCATATCAATCTTTGATATAATAACTCCAATTCTTATTAAACTTATTCAAAATCAAAATCGTATTCTAATTTTTCAAATTATGTTTAACCAATAAAACTTTCATCTTCTATTAAATTGATAAGTAATCATTAACTATATTATATTCTCAATATTATTAATTAAATTCTTCACTACTTCTGTTGATTCAAATTCCGCATATTTAATCCTCCACATTCATTAATATATATAATCTTTATTCTATTGTGATTCCAATAATAATATTAATACTGATAGGAAAACTACCACTTTTACCATCGAAGTTGCAGTTAAAATAGCGTATACTTCATATTCTAAACAACATGTCTTATTATGATAATGGGAATCTTAGATATTAATATTCTCCATTATTTACAATGAATCTTAGTTTTCCTTCTTTTAACCCACCTATCATTCACACAAAATTTCTCTACCTTTTTCGAAATATTTAATATCTGGAGCTTGATATCTTGATTTACAAGTATAAAATTTTATGAACACACCATATTTATATTTTAAGTTATTTTGATTACTAAGCTCTGTATAACACTTTAGCTTTTCTATATCATACTCTTCACTAACAGAACTTGTTGACTTCTTAACCTCAATGATTAGTAAATTTTTGTTATTTTGCCCTCTATGATGAACTATGATATCTGGTAAAACTGATTTCTCAACCACTATTTCACTTAACATTTGATCCTCATTCAATACTCTTGTATTACTTAATTCATACCACTTAGATTCTAGTAGGCTGATTTTCTTTGAATTATCAATATTACGATTGTATTAACAATCAACATCATATTTTTTACCAAATGTTTGTTCTAAATACATAGCAAATTTGTGCGTGATGCATCTTTCATTAACATCATTTTTAAGAAGATAATTGTCATTTACTCTTAATGTGTCAATGGCAATATTTAATCTTCTTTTAATTTTATCTAGCTTCATTGATTGCCTACCCTATTATCTATTGAATCCCACCATATTAGTTTCAAAAATAGTATAAGTAGATATATAATAAATTTCACATAATATATTTTGGCACTACTCTAATTACTTATTCATTAGCACCATAGGTACTCGAATTTTCTTAGTCCTGTATTTATCAATAAAACGCTCATTTCTAGCTTTTATCTTATTTAGATTCTTGCCAAAAATAAGCGTTTATTATATATAGTAGATTGTTTCACATTATAAATATATTAGAAATATATTATTATTTAAATGAGTAATTGTTATAGTTTTTTTCAATATAGTAAGTAGGATCTAGAGATTTTAAATGCTTATCTAAGCCAGTCATCCAATTTTCCCAATAAGTACGTTTTCCAGGAACTACTTGAACATGAACATGGCAATTACCAGGAGCACCTTTATCTCCTTCTTCGGCAATAATAGTTTTACCTGCGTATACTTTATCATCTTTTTTTACTTTGATATTTATACAATGTTCGTAAATATAAGTAACATTATCAGAATCATCATATATGAATATCATTCCATAGCTTCCTCCAGGGTTATTTACAACATCACCTGTAACTAAAGAATAAATTTCTGTACCATATTTACGATCATTAACATCTATACCTTCATGGTAGCCATATGTTGAATCATATTCTCCAAACAAATAATAATCATAATTATAATTTGCATTATTTAGATACTTATCATTGAATACCATCTTAGTTAATTTTTCTGCAGCATTAATATATCTGCTATCTAAATAATTACCATTTGTTTTTATCGTACAATGATAAGCTTCATTATTTTGGTTGTTAACTATTATATTTGTTTTTATTACATTATCACATGGAACATATCCTCTTTTTTTCTTACGAGTTGAACTTACTGTATATTCAATATACGCATAGTCATTGTCATTCTTTAAAAGAGATACTTTTTCGTTAGTATCAACACTACCTATTTCGTCATAATTACTACTACCTCCATAGTAAGCTGATACACCTTCAATTATTTTGGCAGATTTATAATTATATGATACATATGGAACATCACTAAATCCACTAGAAGAAGCTGGTTCCAAAGATCCAGATGGAACATATCCTCTCTTATTTCCATATTCTATATAATAATAACTACCTTCTTTTTCTAATACGTATACTGTATTATAAGTATTAACAGAATATAAACTTGAATATGATGTTGAAGGTCCTGCATAAACCGTAACTGAATATTTAGGATGTGCTGCTACTGGACCTACTATTCCTGCATAAGCATATAAACATGTTGATAATAACACTAAGACCAAACAAATTAGAATAATTTTATATTTTTTCAATATAGTACCTCCTGTTTAATATTTTATTTATAATGTAAAACAATTTCATTATATTACTTTTTTTGACACTTGTAAATATTTTCAATTTAAATTAAAGTAATTATTATTTTTTAAAACAATTTTTTTACTAGATGCTTTAATAGTTTTAAGCAGTTGTAATATTCTAAACTAACTCATGTCCATAGATATCCTTTATCAACGCACTACATGACTAAATTTTATATTTTGTTGTTAAAAGTTAAGCTAGTGTGATTCTAGCTTTCTATATTATTTCATTTACTATGTCCTTAATTTCTTCTTGTGTTCCTTGGGTTTCTTTTTTGTTTTTATTACTGTTTTGGTTTGGTATTAATGATGGATCATCTATACCAAATACTGTAAGATCTAATATAACAACTTTAATATTTCTATTGTTAAAATATATTAGTTCTTTTTTAATTTCTTCATAATCTTCATTTCTACCTAATCTATCTAGTTCTTTTATTACAATAACATCTCCAGATAAAGCAATTTTTTTCAAAGCCTTATATTGAAGTCTTTCAAAATTCTTTCCTGAAGCTTTATCTATAAAGATAGTTTCAAAGGTTACACTTTTATCAACTTCATATTTCTTTAAAGCATCTATTTGACGTCCCTCGTTCTGTTCTCGTGATGAAACACGTACATATCCATAATACATTTTAATTTCTCCTATAAGGTGTTTCAAAAAACCTACTCTTTAAATGGAACAAATTTGTTAAATACTTTTCAATGAAAAATAGAGAATCTTAATATAAAAAAAATACTTTTATTGTGTTCCATAAAAGTATAGTTTTTTGATACACTTAATTTTTATATATAGTTAGCTCTTTATTTTCTAATACTTTGGAAAACAGGTTACTTGTTTTCATTATATTGAATCAATTTTATTAGGTTCAAGTGATTTCGTGCATCTTACAGAGCAAATGTATCTTTATATATATTTTATTTTGTAGCTTTATAAAAAGTAACACCTGTATCATTATATAATTCATCATCTTCTAATAGATTTTGGTGATTTTCTACTTTTTTGAAACCTTTTCTTTCTAAAATATTATTAATGTCATCTCCATCAAAATAGTGATTCCAAAAATGATATATTTTATAATTATTTTCTTCATCTACAATTATATTTTGATCTAATATTGCTTTATTTTCTGGAAAATGACTTGATTGGGATAAACATATATATGGTCTATCCTGCCAAAATCCACCTTTAGAAAATTCCCAATTTTTTTGAAACGTTAAATTATAAATAGCATTTTTATTAAGTGCATCAAAGATAAAAATACCACCTTTTTTTAATGCATTATAAACGTTTTTTAAAAACACTTCTCTTTCTTCTATCGATAAAACTCCAAAGTCACAGTAAATCATGATGATTAGATCAAATTTATCTTTAAAATCTAAGTTCAAATAATCTTTACAAATGTAGTTCACATCTAAATTATTTTCTTTTGCTCTATTTTTTGCATATTCTATTGAGTTTTGAGAGAAATCTACACCCGTAACCTTATATCCTTTCTTTGCAAATTTTTCTGTATATAGTCCTGGCCCACATCCTAAATCTAAAATCTCACCATCATTTTTACCTATTTCTTTCAATATCCAGTTTACTGTTTTATCAATATTTTTTTTCTTTCTACTTGCAATATTAATATCTGGATTTATATGCATCTCAAGTACTTGTTTTGAAATATACTCATCTGTCCACATAACTGCAGTACCTTTTTCATAAGGTTTCACATCATTTATTAAATTTATCATTTTTTTAATATCCATATTATTCTCCTTTATACTTTTCTTACTAATGAAAAAAGGTTTATTTATATTTGAATTAAATTAGTTACTCTTTTACAATTTTAATCACTATTCTAAAATTTATTGATTTTCTCTAATATAATCACCTAATTTAGGTTGTATATTAAACATATTTTAGAAGCTGTCTATATGCTTCTATAGATTTATATTTTTCATTTTTATTTCACCCTCCTAAATATTTTATACTTATTGAAATTATATAAATGTAGTTACAATAACATTAGTCTAAAAAAAATAACCGCAGAGTAACCAAGACTCTACGGCTAAAATAAAAAAGTAGCCCTAGAGAATATACAAAATCATCAACTGATAAATTAGGAACTACTAATAAACCGTTTGCTCAAAACAGTTATTATTCAGTTAACAAGTCTGCATGATTTCTCCAAGCTACTTATGTTATTTGAACTAATATAACACTAAGTGGTCGGATTACATTCCACCTTTTCTTATAAATATTGTTATTGTAACTATCACTTAATATAGAATAACATTTTTTTAATACTCAGTCAATCATATCGTGAATTAAAAAATGGATTATAGATTCTTTACCCTATTGCAAGATATCCAATACTCTTCTTTAACTTTTCTATATTGTATTATTACATGATTTTTTTGAATATTTTTACTTTCAAATTCTTAATCTTTTTATATGTTAAATGCTATCTGTCCCTTTCCTGATATTTTTATATTATAGTTTGGTTTTTGTTTATCTTGTATTTCTTGTTTTTCTGTATTAATTATTTTATTTTACTTTTTAAACATCCATCTATCTAGAATGTATATAGGTTTTTTCTGAACTTACGGCATAAACTAATATGTTTGAACATAAGCTCATAATTATAATTACTACTATTATTTTTCTTTTTACTTTCATCTTTTTAAATAGCTCCTTTTACTTTTTGCCCTCTATTGTTTCTGGTATCATATAATCCAGCTACCAATCCTTATAGTTACCACTTTTAACATTTCTTAAATTTAAAACCGTTCCATTAAAGCTATAAGTTACTTTTTCTACTTCTTTAGAAGTAGTTGCTTTAATTTTTAATTCTTTACTTGCTTTTACTTTCCTTACCATAAAAAATACCTCCAAACTAGATTTTAGTAATTTTTATTAATTACTCTGTCTACTTTGGAAGTATCATATCACTATTAATCCTGGTCTTAATTCTTCTTAAATTGTTTACCTGTATGATCTATATAAAAGTTATCTTTATATATTAACTCTGATATCGGTATAATCTCATATCCCTCACTTGTTAATTTTTCTAAAATAACCGGAAGATATTCTTCTACATATTGAGCATTATTATGAAACAATACAATTGAACCCGGCTCAACTTTTTTTATTACTCTATTAGCAATTTTTTCTGATGTAATATCTTTCCAGTCAAGAGAATCAACATCCCATTGTATCACATAATAATCTAAATTACTGCAAGTATCTATTAAATTATCATTATATTCTCCAAAAGGAGGTCTAAATAATATAGGCTTTTTGCCTGTAATAATATCTAGTTTTTTCTCTACAGAAGTTAGTTCCTTTTCAATTTTACTAGAAGAAAGACTGTTCATATGTAGATGATTTTCTGAATGGCTACCTATTTCATGTCCTCTATTATTAATTTCAGTAACCATATCAGGATATTTATCTATCCAAAACCCTACAAGAAAAAAAGTTGTTTTTATATTATATTCATCAAGTATATCTAGTATCTTTTCTGTATGTTCAGCACCCCAAGCTGCATCGAAACTTATTGATATAGCTTTTTTGTCAGTATTAACTGAATATATAGGCAACAATTTTGCAGTACTTGTAGTTTCAAGAGTAATATTAATATTGCATGCAAAAACAATAGTAATAACTACTATAATAATTATAATTAAAACACTTTTAGCTTCCTTTAACATAAATTCACTTCCTTTGTTAATTTATATTAGTTTATTTAAAATATATAACAAAGAAAAAGCATAAAAAATGAGCATTTTATATTAAATAAGAATACGAGGGTGTATAGCTAACATTGTTAAACAAAAGGTGTATATTAAGTCTCAACATCAATATTTCCATTGTCAAAATTTCTTAAGCTTATAGCACTATATCCATTATATTTTTAAGAAACATAAAAACTAGATAAACATTATTTATCTGATTTAAGAGCTGATTATTTGAACAAATAAAGCAACCGTAATATTTATCATATACATATTCATATTTCTTAAAAATACCTTCTTTAGTTATAGACCGTTTGTGAGGAAATATTGGGTTATTTTATCTTCTAAAATCATCTTTGCTATTTCCTGAAAGAATATAAAAAAACATTTATAAATGAAAGAATCCTAGCAAAAGATATATATACAAAAAAGCCATATTTAAGAAAAATAAAAAGCTGTTTAGATGCAATCATAGAAATAGATGGTCAAAGAATATAAATAGTAGGAAAAAGTTAATAGTGCGTAGTAAAAACGAAAAGTATTTAAAACTTAATAATCAATATTATTATCAACAAATTTCATTCAATTTAGAGGTTAAGAGAGTAGATAAGAAAATAAACAATGCTGATGCAACAAAAAAAAAATTTATTTAATTTTGTTTCTAGAACTCTTTAAAAAAGAAAGCAACCTCTGATAAGATAGAAATATTACCAGAGGTGATTCGGATATTTTTAGGACTTAATGCTATTCCTTACTAGTATCCATCTTAGATAATGTTGCTTCAAAATTATTAAGAATATTAACAGTGTCGTTAGAACTTACTGGTGTATTTGAAGATTTACTATTCCATGAGTTAATGAATGCAATAGTTAACTCAACTGCTAATTCTTTGTTAGATTTCATAACATTCACCACCTTTCGACAATATTTTAGCACATATAGGCGAAAATGTAAAAACATAACTGGTTAAATTTAAAATTTTAGTTTTATTTTTGTGCTAGACGTTTCATGCATTGAGCATGTACTTTATAAAAAACCTTTAAAGTTTCTTTTTCTATTCTTTTTCTTTCTTTTTCAGATAATTCAGGAATAACATTTATAATTTTGTGCATCTTATATTAAATAAGAGTGCTCATAAAATTTATATTAATATGTATATATAGTTTTATCTTCTTTTAAATTTTCATTTAAATTTTCTTCATTATCTTTAGGTATTGTTATTATGTCTGGTTTACCGTCACTTACAAATTTTCTATCAGGATGATTTTCGAAGTATTTTAACCAGTCATAGATTCCTAAATTATCTACATTCATTTCACTCGCTCTAACTCTTGGTAATAAATGAAAATTTATTCTGGAATCATATGGAGAATACGAAGGTGTACAGCCAACATTTAATATTGCAATGTTTTTATATGTAATTCCTTCATAATTTCCTTCTACAAGGTATTTATAGTACTCCTCATTAGGTTTAGAACCATAAGGCAACGCTAAAGTGTTTACATCATAGTTTTCAATCTTATCAGATACAAATTTATGTAATTTACCTAACTGACTCTGAATTTTTTGAGGATTCATATTTTCTTCTGTAAAATCTTGATGTCCCCAAGTATGATTTCCAATTTCATAACCATTCTCAGATAAAAACTTAAGTTTATAATCTACTAATTCATTTTGTCTAAATGGATTTGTACCATAAATATAAAATGATGCTGTTAAGTTAAAATCAGGATATTTTTCTCTATATTCTTCAAGTATTCCAACTGCACAATCAGGATCAATAATATTCTCTCCATCTTTTTCTATCATGTTGAAATTATTTTTATTTCCATCATCAAAAGTTAAAACAAAAGGTGTATATCCCGCCTCAACATCAATATTTCCTTTGGCAAAATCTCTTAAGCTTATAGCTCTATATCCATTTTGGTATAAGTATTCAAGATCTTTTCTGAAATTTTCAGGTGTTCTTGTCCAATCAGATTCTGGCTCATCTATACTATGATACATTAATATCATCACTTCGCCTAATTCATTAGGATTAAGTGATAAATCAATTTCTTCTAATGGATTAACTTCTGTCTTTTCAGTATCATCAGCTAACTCATTATCTAAATTAGTAGCCTCTACATTTTCTTCTTCTTTAGGTATATTTTCTTCTATTTGCTCTCCTTCATCTTTATCTATTGCATTATCCTTGTTATCTGCTTTTACTGAGCACGAACACAATATAGTTAATAAAAGGAAAATAGATATTAGTTGTAATTTTAATTTCATGATGCCTCCCTATTTTTAATAATTTTATTCTACACCGTTTAGACGAAAATTTCTATATAAAAGTTTATTATTTTATAAATATTTTACTCTTTTTCTATTATATCATACAATAATTTATTTCTATTGTATATAATATCTATATTGTGTATAATGTACTTGAAATATTCTATATTGGGAGGTATTAAATGGTTCTTAATAGTGGAAATAAACTTGCTTTATTCAAATTAAAACTAATGTATATTTTTAGCATTATTGATATACCTTTAACTAACACAGAAATAACTAAACTTATACTTGAAAAAAATTATATGGATTATTTTACTTTGCAGCAAATATTAAGTGAATTGTGCAACTCTAATTTCGTAGAACTAAGCTCTAAAGATGGTAATGAATATTATTGCTTAGCTGATGCTGGAAAAGCAACTCTAGAAATGTTTAATGACAAATTACCTAATTCATTTAGAGTTGAAGTTAATGATATTTGTAATAAGCATAAAAAAAATTTAAAAAAGCAAAGAGAAGTGCTTGGACATTACTATAAAAAAGGCAAAAATGAATTTATTGTTAATCTTCAAGTTATGGAAAATGAAACCAGTATTTTTAGTATGAGTATTAATGTACCTACAAAACAGCAAGCCGAATTAATGTGTAATAAATGGAATACAAATCCTGATGAAATTTATGGTAATATTATTGAATTACTAATTTCTGACTCTAAATAGAAATAATACACTCTGGTGAAAAACCAAGGTGAATAGTTTTTTCTTTTTGTTTTGATTGTTTATCAATTATTACTAAACTTTTTTTCTTAGAGTTAGTAATAAATATATTTTTATTTCCAATAACTATATCTTCTGGATATCCTCCAAGAAATAAAAGTTTTTTAGTCTCGTTATTTTTTAAATCAGCACAATATAAATAACGATCTTCTATATTAATCATATATACAGCATTAAAATAAGGATCATATTTTATATTTGTTACCAACCCTTTAATTGCACAAGGTATTTCAATAGATTTATTATGTATATCTATTACGTTTAATTTGCTGATTACATTACCATTCAAAAAATATGTAAGAACAAAAAGTCTATTTTTATATTTATCAATATGTATTGGTTTTCCATCAGTTTTATAAAATGCTTTCTTTTTCGTGTTATTTTCAAATTCTATAATTAAGTTTTCTTCATAGCTTGCCACATATATTTTTTTATTATTCTGCTCTATTGTTATGTCGTGTGGCTTTATACCCGCTGGAACTGATTCTATCAAATAAAATTTATCAATATCTATAACTGAAACACTATCTGATTCAAAGTTTGTAACATATAACTTTTTATCAAGTCTTGCTATATGCCTTGGATCTTTGCCAACTGTAACTTTTGATAAATTTTTTTTGTTTAAATTATATTTATATACAATGCCGTTGAATGAATCAACTATATACAGCTGGTCATCATATGCTAATATACTATGAACAGCTTGATTTAGTTTGTCTATTCCAAAGAATATTTTCTCATATGTATATTCATCGCCATTGTATTTTAGTATTATTATTATTGTCCTCTTATTATAATAACCTGAAATAATAAATTTTTCTGACTTCAAAAAACCACCTCACCTTATCATATGAGTAGTTATACAAGAGGTGATTAATTGTTGCTAATATATTATTTATTTCTTTTATACAATTTCCTATAGGCATCTACATATCCTTGTTTAATCATCCATATACTTCTTTTTTTGCTAATTTCTAATGTTCCGCTTAAGTATTCATTTGGACAAATATCTACAATATTTATATCTTTGTATTTTGAATAATCATATTTCTCTGGTCTAAGTCTAATAGATATGATTGTTTTATAACCATTTTCTACTAACATATTTATAGGTAGATTATTGAAATACCCTCCATCTATATAATATTTACCATTGATTTTCTGAGCATTAAATATTGGCAAGTAGCAGCTTGCAAATATATACTCAGCCATCATGCCTTGAGGAATGTCTTCTTTAAATAATTCTAATGGTCTTTTATCAGAAAGACAATATGTAGTTATTCCAAAATCTTTTCCTGAATTTCTTATTAATTCTTCATTTATATTTTCTTTTATTAAATTTAGAATAGGTTTTATATCTATACCTTTACGTTCAGTAAACTCATTTAAAAATTTATCAACATCCTTTCTTATTTCTCCAAAACTTATGATCTTTCTTTGTAAATCTTCTTTGTCCATATCCTCAGTATATGTAAATAATTTAGACAATTTTATATTTTTCCATATTTGTATTACTTCTTCATAATCAGCAAATACCATTGCCGCTGCATTTATTGCACCTATTGAAGTTCCTACAACACCATCATAATCTATATTTAAATCTCTAATAGCTTTCCATGCTCCTAATTGGTAAGCTCCTTTAGCTCCCCCACCTTCAAGTACTATTCCTATTTTTTCTTTTTTATTCATCTTAAGTCACCTCTTCTTCTAGTTTAAATGTACAGCAGAAAAAACTGCTGTACAACTTATAATACAGTTAACAATTTTATAAATCTACAATTATTATGAACTAAAAATAAAATTACGATTCGTTATTTTATACTGGAACTTCCTCCAATGGTATACAAACTTTTAATCCCTTTTCTTTAAAATCATCAGGTCTCATATTAGGATTATATAATAATAAATCGTCTGTTGAAACGATAAATTTCTCTGCAATTTTAACTAAATCATCTCCATTTTGTATTATATATGATTTATTACCCGGACATTCCTTATAAGATTTTGATGGAGGTATACATAATTTAGTACCTATCTTTAAATTTTCTGGTTCTATCCCAACATTTACTTCTACTAATGAATTAGCGGATATGTTATATTTGACAAGTATCTTCGTCAGAGTATCATTTTCTTTTACAGTATAAACTTCATCATAAGGGCAATCTATCTTTTGCTCTGGGATGCAAATTTCCTGTCCTGGCATAAGATTGTAGGGATTTACGGATTCATTTGCTCGTAGTAAATCTTGTAATGAAATTCTATTTTTCCTAGCTATCATATTTAATGTATCTCCCGGCTTTACAATGTAATAATTCCCGTTTGGACATGGAGGTCTTGGTATACCATTAGGTATACATATCTGTGTACCCGGTATTAAATTCTTCGGGTTTATGTTTGGATTCATAAATATTATAGATCGTACAGTAGTATTATTTTGTTCTGCAATTTTATATAATGTATCACCATTTTGTATAATGTATGGTTTTGCATGTTTTGGACAATTATTTAACGTGTAAAACATTAAATCACCTCTTATATCATTTATTATTTTATGATATTCAAAGTTATTCAAATGTTTACATTCTTCATTTGCTATTCATTTTTTACCTTTTTTATTCCTTCTTTTGCTAAAAAATCTGCTCTTTCATTTAGCTCATGTCCATTATGACCTTTAACTTTTATAAATTTTATATCTTTTAAATCATCTGCTAAATTTATTAATTGCTCCCACAATTCTTTGTTCTCAACTGGAGATTTTTTACTTGTAACCCATCCATTTGACTTCCACTTAATATACCATTTTTGATTCATACAATTAGCTATATAAGCTGAATCTGTATATATTTCTACAGGTATATCCTTCCTTTTAAGAATTTTTAATGATTCAATTATGGCTTTTAATTCCATTCTATTATTTGTTGTATTTTTCTCTCCATCAAAAATTTCTTTTTTATAATCCTTGTATTGAAGTATAGCTCCATAACCTCCAATATTTTCTTTTGATTGATTATTAGAACACGCTCCATCAGTATGAATAATAATCTTGTCCATATTTTCTCCCTTACAATTTATTTATTTAAAGGATTGCTGCTTTTAAGCAGCAATCTTTTTATCTACAACCTCCGCCAAATAGTCCTCCGAAGCCTCCGCCAGAACAGCAGCAACAGCAAATTATTAATATGATAATTATTATCCATTCACATCCACAGCCGAAAAATCCGCCACATCCGCAATCATTTGCATTTTGTATTTCAGAACTCATTATATCACCTCTATTAATATGTTTAATATATGATATTCATTTAAGATAAAATTGTCACAGAATATTTTACTATAGTATTTCTATTTTCATTGTGCTGTATGCATTAGACACTAATTTATCAATATTTAAATACTCCTCTGATTTTCTAATATCATTAAGTTTTGGTCGTGTGACTGGATGTTTAGGAGAAAAAATAGAACAACAGTCATCATAAGGAAGTATTGACGTTTCATAAGTATCTATTTGTTTAGCAATCTCAATTATTTCAGTTTTATCCATTCCTATTAAAGGTCTTAGTATAGGTAAACCTGTTATTTCATTTATTACACTTATTGATTTTACAGTTTGACTAGCAACTTGACCTAAATTTTCTCCTGTTATTAATACATCTATATCATTTTCCGCAGCAACTTTTTCAGCTATTCTCATCATAAATCTTCTAGCTAATATAGTTGATTCCTTTTCTGAGCAATTACTCTTTATAGATTTATAAACATCTAGAATATTTATACTATGTAATTTTATTTTTCCGCAGTATTCTGAAATTTTTTCAGCTAGCTTTTTAACTTTTTCATCAGTTCTTTCGCTAGTAAAAGGATATGTATGATAATATATTGCTTGAACCTCTACACCTCTTTTAGCCATAAGATAGCCTGCAACAGGACTATCTATACCTCCTGATAGTAAGAGTAGTCCTTTGCCATTTGTACCTACTGGCAGACCTCCTAAAGTTTTAATTTTTTCTGAATATATATAGCAGTCACTTTTTATGTCTACATAAATTAACACATCAGGATTATGAACATCAACTTTTATATCGTCAAAATTTTTAAGTATTATACCACCAAGTAAACTATTTAATTCCATTGATTTAATTGGAAATCTTTTATCTGTTCTATTAGTAGCTACTTTAAACGTATGTACATTTTGTTTGCTTTTAATATGCTTAAATATATCTATAGTTTTTTCTTTTATTATTTCAATATCTTTTTCCACTTTAATACATGGACTTATTTGTACTATTCCAAAAATTTTCTTTATTTTTTCTAATATTTCAGAAATATCTTTTTCATTATTACTTTCTACAAAAATTTTACCCTGATCTCTAAAAACTTTTACACCTTCAAATTTATTAGTTACAGCTTTTATTTGTTCCATTAACTTTCTTTCAAAGTATCCTCTATTTTTCCCTTTTAATACTATTTCACCTAAGCTTATAGATATAATGTTATACATTCTTTCACCTCTTGATTATATTTCTTATATCTTCAACTGATTCTTTTGTTTTTTCAACTACATAATCAATTTCTTCTATTTTATTAAAAAAACCAAAACTATATCTTATAGTACCTTCAACATAATCTTGATCTAATCCTATTGATTTTAGAGTCCTACTAATGTTTTTTCCTTTTGATGAACATGCTGACCCAGTTGAAACGTAAATACCACATTCTTCTAAATAGTGTACAAGTACTTCACCTTTTACGTCTTTAAAAGATATACTAAGTATATGTGGAGCACCTTTTTTATCAAGTAAACTGTTGATTTTTATGTCGTCAATTTCTTTTTTTATTTTATATGATAATTCTTTTTTTAGATTGTTTAATTTTAAATTTTCTTGTTCAAAATTGTCTGAAATCAATTCTACTGCTTTTCCAAATCCAACTATACCGGGAGTGTTTTCAGTACCTGAACGTATACCTTTTTCTTGATTTCCCCCATAGTTAATAGGAGCTATTCTAGAATTTGATTTTATATATAAACCACCTACACCTTTAGGTCCATGTATTTTATGGCTGCTAAATGAAAAACTATCAACTCCAAACTGTTTTAAATCTATTGGAATTTTTCCAAAAGCCTGAATACCATCTATATGTATTTTTGTTTTAGGGTTTACAGATTTTATTATATTAACAATGTTATTAATATCTTGTATAGATCCAATTTCATTGTTTACCATAATTAAAGAAACTAATAATGTATTTTCATTTAAATAGTTCTTCAATTTTTCTATATTTATAAATCCATAATTATCAACATCTACATAATTCACTTTAATATTATCATTTTCTAATTTTTTATATACATTATAAACTGACGGATGTTCTATTTGTGTTGTTATTATATTACCATCACCTTTATTTGTATTAAGATGCCCTAAAATAGCAATATTATTGCTTTCTGTACCTCCTCCTGTAAAATATATTTCTTCTGGTTTAGCATTTAAGAATTTAGAAATTACTTTTCTGGTATTTTCTATTTTTTTTTCTGCTTCTAAACCCATTCTATGCAAAGAAGACGGATTACCATAACATTTTGTATGAACACTAATAATTTCATCCAATACTTCTTTTCTAATTTTGGTTGTAGCACTATTATCTAGATATATTTCCATATTACTGATATTCCTTTCGATATTATAAATTTAAGTTATGGCAATGTTATTAATATAAATTATACATTAACATCATTTGGTTTTCAAAAAAATTTTTAAACTTTTTTCAAAAAACCATTGCAGATTTTGTCACGATTTGTTATAATATATTTGGTTATCCCCCCGATAGCCAAAATATATTCCCAATACCCCTTTTATGCATATTAATGCTTCACAAAAATGGTCTTTATAGACCATTTTTGTGTTTTTGTTATTTTGTTTGATTTATAACCTCTTCTTTATATAATTTTGATACTGTTTTTATTAACTTATTATTACTAGAAAAATATCTAATATTATCTATCTGTCTAATTGGTAATACATTTATAGACGTACCTGTGATGAAAGCTCCATCAAACTGATTAATTTCGTCAACACTTATATTTCTCTTCTCTATATAAATATTGTTCTTACTGCACAATTCTATTACTTTTTGTCTTGTTACTCCTAATAAAACATTTTTGTCTATTGGTGTAACTATTTTATCTTTATCTGCAAAAAATATGTTTGAACGACTTCCTTCACTTACTATATTGTTTTCATCTAATAATATTGCTTCAAATGCATTTTCTTTTTCTATAGCATCATTTATACTTGCTCTAAGATTCTTTTCATCAATTTTAATATTAGGATTTTCCCTAGATTTTTTTAGAGTAATAGTCTTTACTCCATTTTCATATATATCTTTATTAGGATATTTGCTTTTTATTAAATAAAGTAATAAAACATGTTTATCTTCATAAAAATATGTCATTCGTATGTTATTATTATATATTTGATTACTATCAATTATATTATTTATCATGTCAAGTATTTCTCTATAAGTATATTTTTTATTTAATCCAAATAATTCAATACTTTTGTTAAATCTTGTAACATGTTCTTCTAAAAATAAAGGTTTAGAATTAATAATTCTAATTACTTCATATATTTTTTTTGATTTGCTTTCCTCTAAAATATGCTCTATTTCTACTTTTGTAGTTATTACATCATTTTTTAAGTTCTTATCAGAAATTAATTTTGTCATTACTTATACCTCTTTTCATTGTTTTAATTTAGTTATAAACATTAAAAAATGATCATTATACAGATCGATTCTATTATATCAATATTATTAATTAATTCAAACTTTTTTAATCAAACATAAAAAAATACCGTTACAGGTATTTAATAGCTGTAACAGTATTACCTTTTATCAATAATTTATCAGATAACCCTTCAACTAAAACTAATCCTCTTCCTGAATCTTCAAAATTGTAGGGTTCATAGTCCTTTATATCGTATTCAAATCCACTGCCTTCATCAGAAATTTTAATTTTCATCAAATCTTTTTCTATTTTTATATTAATATAAACGTATTTACTCATATCAAGATGATTTCCATGTTGAATACTATTTACTAGAAGTTCGCTCAAAATTAATCGAGTATTAAATTTTTGATTATCATTTAAAATACCATTTATGTCTACAAGTATTTCATTGACTACTATCTTTACATAATCAATATTACTTTTTATTTTCTTTTTTGTTTCATAGTACAATTAAATCATTCCTTCCAATTAAATTATACCCAACAAAAAAGGTTTTAATCAAAAATAAAACGACATATTTATAAGTCGTTTTACTCATTTTTTATAGAAGCAATATTACAAATTAAATCCCAAATCTTATCCACATTTATTTTTTCAGTTGATGAAAATGGTATTATCAGTCTTTTATCTTCAATATTAAGTGCCTTTCTTATTTCCTCAATATGCTTATTTCTCTTACCCTTTGATATTTTATCTGCTTTTGTTGCTATTACATAACCTGCAAAATCAAAAGACTTTATCCATTCATACATCTGTCTGTCATGCTCTCCAGGTGAATGCCTTATGTCTATTAATAAAATAACTTCTTCCAATTGATTTCTGCTGTGCAAATAAGTATCTATCATTTTGCCCCATTTTTCTCTTTCAGTCTTTGATACTCTTGCATATCCATATCCAGGCAAATCTACAAAATTTAAATCTCCGTTTATATTATAGAAATTTATAGTTTGTGTTTTTCCGGGCTGTCCACTAGTTCTAGCCAGTTTTTTTCTATTAAGTAATGCATTAATCATTGAGGATTTACCTACATTTGATTTACCTGCAAATGCTATTTCTGGAACAATAGTTTCAGGATACTGATCTTTTCTACCAGCAGTTATAAGTAGTTCAGCTTTTCTAATTTTCATTTCCCTCACCTTTTCTTAAAGCATGCTCTAACACATCATCCATTTTTTCTACGTACACTATTTTCATTGTTCTTAGTACTCTTTCTGGAATTTTAGATACTTGTTTCTCATTTTCTATTGGTAATAAAACTTTTTTAATACCTGCACGTTTCGCTGCAAGAAGCTTTTCTTTAACTCCTCCAATAGGTAGTACTCTTCCTCTTAAAGTAATTTCACCTGTCATTGCAACATCTTTTATTATTTTTCTTCCAGTCAAAGCTGATACTACTGCCGTTGTAATAGTTATGCCAGCTGAAGGTCCATCTTTAGGTATAGCACCTTCAGGTACATGTATATGAATATCTCTTTCTTTATAGAATTTTTCATCAATACCAAAATTGTCTAAATTAGCTCGTATATAACTTATACCAGCCATTGCAGACTCTTTCATTACATCTCCTAGCTGCCCTGTCAGTTGTATTTTTCCTTCGCCTTTCATTAAATTAACTTCAATAAATAATGTCTCGCCTCCAACTATTGTCCAAGCAAGTCCTGTTGCGACACCTATTTGGTCTTTGCTGTACACCTTATCATATCTATATCTAGGTATACCTAAGTATTTATTGAGATTGCTGCTATTTACACGAATAACTTTCTTACTTTTTTCAACAATCTGTACAGCTGATTTTCTTATAACACTTCCAATATTTCTTTCTAAATTTCTTACACCTGATTCTCTAGTATATTTCTGAATTATATCATTAATTGTATTTTCAGAAATTTTCACATCTTTTTGAGTTAATCCGTGCTCTTTTAATTGCTTAGGTAGTAAATATTTCTTAGCAATCTGCATTTTTTCAACATCTGTATAACCAGATACCTCAATAACTTCCATTCTGTCTAGTAGAGGTCTTGGTATGGTACTTGTTGTATTAGCTGTTGTAATAAACATTACACTAGACAAATCGAATGCAACTTCCAAGTAATGATCTGTAAAGGTACTATTTTGCTCGGGATCTAATACTTCCAATAATGCAGAAGCAGGATCGCCTCTAAAATCAGTAGCTAATTTGTCAATTTCATCAAATAAAAAAACTGGATTATTAACATTTGCTTTTACTATAGAAGATATTATTCTTCCCGGTATAGCACCTATATATGTCCTTCTATGTCCTCTTATTTCAGCTTCATCTCTCATGCCACCAAGAGACATTCTTATAAATTTTTTACCAAGAGACCTTGATATTGATTTTGCTATAGATGTTTTTCCAACTCCCGGTGGTCCTACTAAGCATAAAATTGGAGCCTTCATATTTTTATTTAATTGTCTTACTGCAAGGTATTCAAGAATCCTTTCTTTTACATCTTCTAGTCCATAATGATCTTCTTCTAATATTTTTCTTGCTTGTGATATATCATTATTGTCCTTTGTTTTTTTCTTCCATGGTAATCCAATTAACCAGTCAAGGTACGTCCTTATAACACCAGCTTCTGGTGACGAAGAGGAAATCTTCAATAATCTATTTGCTTCTTTTATAGCTTTATCTTTTGCTTCTTTAGACATTTTAGTTTTTTCTATTTTTTCTATATATTCATCAACTTCAATTTCTATTCCTTCATCTTCGCCAAGTTCTTTTTGAATTGCTTTTATTTGCTCTTTTAGATAATATTCTTTTTGAAATTCATTTATTTGTCTTTTTACTCTCTCACTTATTGTTTCTTCTAGCTGCAGTACTTTAATTTCTTTTGTAAGAAGTGCTATAAGTTCTTCTAATCTTTTATAAGGATCAAAAATTTCTAAGAGTTTTTGCTTATCTAAAGGCTTTAAATATATGTAAGATAGTATAACATCTGATAACCTATTTGGATCAGTTATTTCTTTTACAGATACAATTGCATCTGGTGATACTTTTGTATATATTGAACAATATTCTTCAAAGGTATCATTAGCTAACCTCATAATAGCATCTACCTTTTGATTATATTTAAATGACTGTTCATCAAAAACATATTCATCAATATATACTTCAAAATATGGTTCATCTTGTGTTATTTCTACTATTTTAGCCCTATTAATACCTTCTACTAAAACTCTAATATTATCACCCGGCATTTTGAGCATCTGTTTAATTTTACTAATAACACCTACTTCATAAAAATCATCTTTTGTAGGTATATCTACTTTTGCTTCTTTTTGAACAGTTAAAAAAATATATGAATCATTAACCATAGCCTCTTCAAGAGCATTTATAGATTTTTCTCTTCCAACATCGAAGTGTATTACCATATTAGGAAAAATAGAAATACCTCTCATAGGTATTAATGGTATTTTTTTTCTTTCTAAAACATAGTTTCTTGTCATTTTATTTACTCCTTGTCAGTAATCCTATTAATTATATTCAATTGTATATTAACCATTTTATGTTTTTATATTATAATAACATAATATTTTTATAATGCCTACCTAAAAAACTGCCTCCTTAGAGGCAGGCAGTTTTATGATGCGTTTTCTGATTTCTTTTTTCTTTGTTTGGTTGATTTACTAAGTACAAGCGTCGGTTCACTATTGTTTAAGATTGATTCTTTTGTAATTATACACTTCTTAATATCATCTCTTGAAGGTATTTCATACATTATATCTAGCATCGTGTTTTCGAGTATACCCCGAAGTCCCCTAGCTCCCGTTTTTATTGATAAAGCTTTCTCAGCTATTACACACAAGGCTTCCTTATCTATTTCAAGTTCTACATTGTCAATTTTAAATAATTCTTTATATTGTTTCAGTAACGAATTTTTAGGTTCTGTTAAAATTGTTATTAAGGCCTCTTTATCTAATTGCTCCAATGAGACTAAAACAGGTAGTCTTCCAACAAATTCAGGAATGAGACCATATTTTAGTAAGTCTCCAGCTTGAACATGCTTAAGCAATTCATCCTTATTTTTTTCAACATTTGCAGTAATATCTGCACCAAATCCCATTACTTTCTTACCTATTCTTTTTTCAATTATTTTATCCATACCATCAAATGCTCCACCCACTATAAATAATATATTGGTAGTATCTATTTGAATAAACTCTTGATGTGGATGCTTTCTACCTCCTTGAGGTGGAACATTTGCTGTAGTACCTTCAAGTATCTTCAAAAGAGCCTGTTGTACACCCTCACCACTTACATCTCTTGTTATTGAAGGGTTATCAGATTTTCTAGCTATTTTGTCTATTTCGTCAATATATATAATTCCTTTTTCAGCTCTCTCAATATCATAATCTGCTGCTTGAATAAGTTTTAGAATAATATTCTCTACATCTTCACCTACATAACCTGCTTCAGTTAAAGATGTAGCATCAGCTATAGCAAAAGGCACATTTAACATTTTAGCCAACGTTTGTGCTAAATATGTTTTACCACTACCTGTCGGACCAATTAATAAAATATTACTCTTTTGTATTTCAACATCATTTTTCTTTTTCTGATTAATTCTCTTGTAATGATTATATACTGCAACAGCTAACGCTTTTTTTGCATCATCTTGTTTTATTACATATTGGTCAAGATGTTCTTTTATTTCTACTGGTTTTGGAAGTTCTTTTAACTCTTTTTCTTCTATAACTTCAAGTTCATCATCTACAATTTCCATACAAAGTTCTACACATTCATCACATATATATACATTAGGTCCTGCAATTAGCCTTTTAACTTGTTCTTGTGTTTTACCGCAAAAAGAACATCTAAGCTGTTTATCATTATATTTACTCATTACTGCACTCCTTTTTATTTCCTACTTGTGATAACTTCATCTATTAATCCATATTCTTTTGCTTCAAATGCAGACATGAAGTTATCCCTATCTGTATCCTTTTCAACCTGCTTTAAAGATTGACCAGTATTTTCACTAAGTATTCTGTTTATAGTATCTCTTGCTTTAATAATTCTCTCTGCATGTATTTTTATATCAGCTGCTTGACCTTGGGTTCCTCCTAATGGCTGGTGTATCATTATTTCAGCATTAGGTAAAGCAAATCTTTTTCCTTTTGTTCCAGATGTAAGTAAAAATGCTCCCATACTAGCAGCCATACCTATACATATAGTTGATACATCTGGTTTGATATATTTCATTGTATCATAAATAGCAAATCCAGCTGTTATTGATCCACCAGGACTATTAATATATAATTGTATATCTTTTTCAGGATCTTCAGCCTCTAAAAATAATAATTGTGCTACTACTACACTTGCAGACGCATCATTTACTTCTTCTCCTAAAAATATTATTCTTTCTTTTAATAATCTTGAATATATGTCGTAAGATCTCTCTCCTCTACCTGTTTGCTCAATTACATATGGTACTAATGGCATTGCTATTCCTCCTTAAAACTTATTTTTCTTCTTTTTTTACTTTGTCGTCTTTATTATTTGTAGTTTCTTCTTCTTTTTTTGGCTCTATTAATTTTGCATTTTCTACAAGAAATTCAATTGCTTTTCTTTTTTTAATACTATCTTTTATATAATCTACATTGCTTTTCTTCATATTTTCTATAAAATCTTTAACTTTTTCATCTTCAACCTTATAATTTTCAGCCATCTTCTTCAATTCATTATCAATATCTTCTTCAGTAGCATCAATATTTTCAGCTTTAATTACTTGGCCTAAAACTAATTCTGTTTTAACAGTAAATTCTGCTTGCTTAGCATAGTTTTGTTTATATTGATCAACTATTTGTTTGATAAATGGTTCCATTTCTTTACCACTAAAGCCTTGCATACGAATTTGTTGCTCATAGTTTTTGCCCTGATATTCTATCTCTCTATCAATCATAACTTGAGGTACATCAACTTTACAATTATCAACTATTTTTGTTATTATATTATTATCGTTAGCAACTTTTTCATTATCTTTAGATTTTTGAATCATAGTTTTCTTAGTATCTTCTTTAAATTCTTCTAAAGTATCAAACTCACTTACGTCTTTTGCAAATTCATCATCTAATTCTGGTAATTCTTTTTCTTTTATTTCATGTATTTTAACAATAAATTTTGCATCTTTTCCTTTTAATTCTTCCGCCTGATAGTCTTCAGGAAAAGTTACATTAACTTCAACTTCATCATCTTCATTTTTTCCGATTAGCTGTTCTTCAAATCCTGGAATAAAAGAGTTAGATCCGATTTCTAGAGATTGATTTTCAGCTGTACCACCCTCAAATTGTTCTTCACCTACAAAACCTTTATAATCTATAGTTAAAACATCACCTTTTTGAGCAGCTCTTCCTTCAACTTCTAATATTCTTGCATTCTTTTCTTGTATGCTCTTTATTTCTTTTTCTACATCATCATCAGTAACATTATACTCAACTTTTTCAACTTCTATACCCTTATACTCGCAAAGCTCTACTTCTGGCATAACTTCTACTTCAGCAGTAATTATTATATCTTTGTCATCTTCAAATTCTTTTATGTCAATTTTAGGTTGATCAATAATATCTAGTTTATTTTCTTCAATTGCTTTTGAATAAGCATCTGGTATTGAAATATCCAAAGCATCTTCATAAAATATACTTTTTCCGTATCTTGCTTCAATTATTTTCTTTGGTGCTTTACCTTTTCTAAATCCAGGAATATTTATTTTACTTCTCATTTTTAAATAAGCTTTATCTATACCTTTGCTGAATTCTTCCTGTGTTACTGTAAACTCCAATGTTACAGTGTTTTTCTCTTTATTTACTATTTTTGAACTCATTTTGTATCCTCCCTTTAACTTATGTATAATAATGAGTTTTGTTGCATTCACGTTTATAATTAACCACTTTATTATATCATAATATTTTTTTATATCAACTATTTTTACAATAAAAATCCAATGGTTTCCTTGGTTTACTAAGATTCTTTATATTTTTCATTTGCCATAGAATCAGACTATAATCAAAGAAGTTTCTATATGTATCATTTCCAATTTTAATTTTTTTTACCATAATTATAAAAAATAACTATTCGTTATTTCATTATACCACTATAAATAAATAAATCGAATGATTTTTAAACATTCGATTTTAATTTTAATATATTTTTATGTCTAAATTTGACACAATTAATACTAAATTAAAAAATGGAGCCAATATGGCTCCCATTTGGTGCGGGTGAAGAGACTCGAACTCCCACGTCGAAGACACTAGATCCTAAGTCTAGCGCGTCTGCCAATTCCGCCACACCCGCGTGTCTGTCTTAGTGACAAGATTTATTATACATACTTTGTTTGCAAGTGTCAAGAACTTTTTCAATTTTTTTTGTTTTTTAATTTTTCTATGAGTTTTTCAGTGTCTATTGAATTTACATAAATTCCATTACTTAATTCAAAACCTCCAAAAAACCATTTTCTTTGAATAATATGAAAATGATATCTATAGTACTTTAGATTGTCTTCATCATCTTTAGGAAGTGTATGCAAAAACATATTAAAAGGCAAATGACCTGTCACTTCTTTCAATTTCTTATATGTTTTCATCAATATATCCGAAAGTAATTCTATTTCATCTTCATTAATTTCTTCAAAATTACTTTTATATTTACTGACTATATTTATTTCAAGACCATACGATGAATTCTCAGGAACAAAAGCATAAAAAAATTTATTTTCAATAAAAATATTATTTTTATTACTTAACATTTCATCAAAATAGCTTGAATTATTTTCGTTAAAATAATTTCTTGCATTTGTTATTTCTTCTTTTATAGTTGGAGGAACTATTGACATTGATATAATTTGTGAATGTGAATGTTCTAACGAAGCACCCGCTTTCATCAAATAATTTTTTATTATACTAACATACTTTATATTGTCTTTATACAACTCTTTATATCTATTTACATACATTTTTATTATATAAACAAATTCTTTAGATGTCATATTATAAAAATTTGCATCATGCTTATTTGATTCTACCAGCACTTCATGCTCTCCATGTATAAAGTTGTCCTTTTGATTTTCTGTGTTTTTTTCAGATGTTAATATAGGATATTTATTAGGAATAGATCTTACTATCCATTTTTTACGATCGTTAATAATTGAAAATGTTTCTTTAGGTGTCATATTTTCATTTCCTAAACATAAAGGACAATCTTTCTCATACTGATTCTTATTCATACAACTAGTTTGCTTTTTAAGAAACTCATTACACCTTTTACTTCTTTCAGTATTTAATATTATTAATTTACCTGATATACTATTCTTCTTTAATTCTGACATTTTATAATATTACTCCTAATAGATTCTTCTGCAAATTCAATTAAATCTGTAAAATTATTAATTTGATATGCTTTTTTCTCTTTGATTAGTTTTTGGTTTAATCTATTATTCTTAGGTTTTTCAATATTTTCATGACCAGAGCATCCAATTAATTTCCCATATTTAATCCCAAAATTAACTGTATATACTGTTCCACTTTTTAGTTCGCTTTCAATAACTAATATTCCATCTGAAAATGCTGCTTGTAATCTATCCCTATCAATAAAATCATATTTCAAAGGCTTCGATAATGGTGGCTTCTCCGATACTATAGCCCCGTTATTGTAAAGTATTTGATAATAAAGTCCTTTATTTGCTTTTGGATATACATATTCGTGACCAGATGGTATCATTGCTGCAGTATTACCATTTCCGTTCAAACATCCTCTATGACCTGACGTATCACAACCTAAAGCTAACCCGCTAATAATATTATACCCTTCTTTTGCTAATTTTTCTGACAAAAAATTACCTATTTCAAATCCTTTACGTGATGGCTTTCTTGACCCTATAACAGCAATATTTTTATATTCATCTAAAATCTGCTTATTTCCTTGAACATAAAGAACTACTGGTTTATCATCAATACATTTTAATTTTGTAGGATATTTTTCATTAAATACGCTTATTATTTCAATATCATGCTTACTACACAAATATAAAATTTTTTCAGTTTTTTGTTTTATATCATCAATATCATAGTTTATTTTTTTCAAAGTAAACTTTTCATTTATAATATCAATTAAATCTCTAAAATCAGAAGTATTCAAATCATTATTTTTTAAGTACTCAATCAATTTTGTTAATGTTTTTCTGCCTATACCATCTGCTAATTGAAGTTTTACTAAATTCTCAACACTTATCATTTTTTATTCACCTATTATATTATATATTAAAAGTCATTTTATTTAAAGAAATAAAAAATAAGAGATACTTCTTAAGATGTTAAGATATCTCTTATTCTTATTTTTTTTATTACTAGTGCATTAAATAATTATCTATACACGTTGCAACGCTTTTTCCATCTTTTATAGCTTTTACCACTAAAGACTGTCCTGTTCTCATATCTCCTGCTGAAAAAACGCCTTTTATATTTGTCATAAAATTCTCATCCGTTAAAATATTACCCTTACTATCAAGTGCTATATTCATAGATTTTACAAACTTATCATGTTCAGTATGCATAAAACCTACAGCGACTAATACCATATCAACTTCTTGAATAAATTCACTTTTTTCAATTTCTTCTAGTTTATATTTTCCTTCATCCATAATCCACTTCACTTTTGATACTTTTGCAGATTTTAATTTTTTGCCGTCTCCGATGAGTTCTTTGGTCATTATTTCCCATTCTCTTATACATCCTTCTTCATGAGCTGTGGTAGTTTTTAATAATTTAGGGTATTCAGGCCAAGGCATATTTTCTGTTCTTTCTATTGCTGGCTTTGGCATTATTTCATATTGATACACAACTTCAGCACCTTGTCTATTTGCAGTACCAACACAATCAGCACCTGTATCTCCACCACCTATTACAAGAACCTTTTTATTTTTTGCATCTATATCTGGCATATTATATTTGCTATTAAATATTTTTTTAGTCTGCTGTTTTAAATAATCTACAGCAAAATACACACCATCTAATTTTTCACCAGGTATCTTTAATTTTCTTGGAACAGATGCACCACAACATAAAACAACAGAATCGAACTCCTCTATCAAGTCATTAAAATGAACATCTTTTCCAACTTCTATATTTAATTTAAATTCTATTCCTGCCTCTACCATTAATTCTATTCTTCTATCTAGTATTTCTTTTTCTAATTTATAATTTGGTATACCATATCTTAATAAACCGCCCGCTTTATCTTCTCTTTCAAATATTGTTACAAGATGTCCAGAATAGTTCAAATCATCTGCAGTAGCTAGTCCTGAAGGTCCTGAACCTATAACTGCAACTTTTTTACCCGTTCTAACTTTAGGAATTCTAGGTTGTACCCATCCATTATTAAATGCTGTATCAATTATCATTTGCTCAATTTCTCTAATAGATACACCTTCTCTATTAATACCAAGGACACAAGCTGCTTCACAAAGAGCAGGACATACTCTTCCAGTGAATTCTGGAAAATTACTAGTTAAGGTTAGTCTTTCATATGCTTTTTTCCAGTCACCATTAAAAACAAAATCATTCCAATCTGGTATTAGGTTTCCTAATGGACATCCCCAATTGCAAAAGGATGTACCGCAGTCCATGCATCTGTTTGCTTGATTTCTCATTTCATCTAAGCTTAATTGAATGTAGACATTATTATAATCTTTAATTCTTTCTTCAACCGCTCTTGTCTTAAAGTTACTTCTTTTTATTGTCATAAACCCAGTTTGCTTGTCTTTCATTATTTCACCTCCATTTTAGTATCTTGTTTTTTATCATAATTTTCTATAATTTGCTTATACATAATTGGAATGACTCTTTTAAAATACGTTTTATTTTTTTGCCAATTCTTTATTATGCGTTTAGCATTTTTACTTCCTGTATATTCAATATGTTTTTCAATCATTTCTTTAGTTTTGTTTAGATTTTCAATAGTTGGTTTTTCAATTAACACCATTTCTTTATTACAATTATTTTCAAGTAAATTTTCAGGGTCAAATATAACTGCTATTCCTCCACTCATCCCTGCTGCAAAATTTTTCCCAACTTCTCCTAATACTACTACAAAACCTGCTGTCATATATTCGCATCCATGATTACCTAATCCTTCTACTACTGCTTCGGCTCCACTATTTCTAACAGCAAATCTTTCTCCAGCTATACCATTAACAAATAATTGCCCACTCGTAGCACCATACAGTATTGTATTACCTGCTATTATACTTTTATCGTAAGCAGCATTTTTGGGTTTTTTAATTATAATCTTAGCACCTGATAACCCTTTACCTACATAGTCATTTGCGTCTCCTTCAAGTATAAGTGTCAACCCATTTATACCAAAAGCTCCAAAACTTTGACCTGCTGAACCATAAAAGGTGAATTTCATCATGTCTTCAGGTAATTTTTCATCTTTAAATTTCTTAGCTAATTTACCACTTATCATAGCACCTACAGTTCTGTTAGCATTTCTAATTTCATAACAACCGCTAACAGATTTTTTATCTCTAAATACTGGTTGACTGATTTCAATTAATTTATAATCTATAGACAAATCTAGTCCATGGTTTTGAGATTTTGAACAATATGGCGTAATTCTTTTTGGCATGTCTGGTTTATATAGTATATTAGCTAAATCTAACTTATTAGCTTTCCAATGATTTATATCATCTCTTACTTTGAGTTTATCTACTCGTCCAACCATTTCATTTATTGTTCTAAATCCAAGTAGTGCCATATACTCTCTTACTTCTTTTGCAATAAAAGACATAAAATTAATAATGTACTCAGGCTTACCTTTGAAATTTTTTCTTAGTTCTTCATTCTGTGTAGCAATACCCATATCACAATTATTTTTTTGGCAATGTCTAAGCATTACACAACCCATAGTTACAAGCAGTGTAGTAGCAAATCCAAACTCTTCTGCTCCAAGTAGTGAAGCAATAACAACATCTCTTCCAGTCTTTAGCTGTCCATCTGTTTGTAATCTTACTCTACTTCTTAAATTATTCAATAATAATACTTGATGTGTTTCAGCTAGTCCAATCTCCCAAGGTATTCCTGCATTTCTAATAGATGATGCTGCTGATGCACCTGTCCCACCATCATGCCCACTTATTAAAATAACATCTGCGTGTGCCTTAGCAACTCCAGCTGCTACTGTACCCACACCATTTTCTGCTACAAGTTTTACACTTATTCTTGCATCTGGGTTTGCATTTTTTAAGTCAAATATAAGTTGTGCTAAGTCTTCAATTGAATAAATATCATGATGCGGTGGAGGAGATATTAAATCGATTCCGGGTACAGAATGTCTTAATTTGGCTATATGTTTGTTTACCTTTTTTCCAGGTAAATGTCCACCCTCACCCGGTTTTGCACCTTGTCCTATCTTTATCTGCAACTCATCTGCATTAGCAATATAGTTTATTGTTACTCCGAACCTTGCAGATGCTACTTGCTTTATAGCACTATTTTTATTATCTAAACTATTTCTAGTACTAAATCTTTCTGAATCTTCTCCGCCTTCCCCTGTATTACTCTTAGCACCTAACCTGTTCATAGCAACAGCAATTGTTTCATGTGCTTCTTTACTTAAAGAACCTAACGACATAGCACCAGAACAAAATCTTTTTATTATTTCAGATTCAGGTTCTACTTCTTCTATAGGAATAGGACATGTATCAGTCATCTTTAGCATGCTTCTTATAGTACATAAGTTTTTGTCTTGATTATTAATTAATGAAGCATATTCTTTATATTTTTTATAATCTCCTGTTCTTACAGCAACTTGAAGCTTATAAATAGTTTCTGGATTAAATAAATGGTACTCACCTGTTTTTCTCCATTTATAAAGTCCACCTACATCAAGATCCTTGATAGGCTTTCTTAATCTATTAAATGCTTTCTTATGTCTTATAAGAACTTCTTCAGCTACTTCATCAATACCTATTCCACCTATTCTTGTAGGAGTTCCAGGAAAATATTTATTTATAAACTCTTCATTTAGCCCTAAAACTTCGAATATTTGAGAACCTTGATAACTTTGAATTGTACATATACCCATTTTAGACAATATTTTAGCTAGTCCAATGCTGCATGATTTCAGATAGTTTTCAACTGCTTTTTGTTCAGTTGTATTTTTTATAATATTATTTTTTGATAGATTTTTTATAGACTCTATTGCAATATATGGATTTACTGCACTAGCTCCATAACCTACCAATAAAGCAAAATGAGTAGTTTCTCTCACATCTCCAGCTTCTACAAGTAATGAAACTTTTGATCTCTGCTTTTTATCTATTAAGTAATGATGTATAGCTGATACTGCAAGTAAACTTGGAATTGCTGCTTCATAACTATCAACTTTCCTATCTGAAAGAACCAAAATATTATATCCTTCCTTAACTCTTTCTAATGCACGATTGCAAATTAATTCTAAAGCATTTTTAAACCCTTCAATACCGCTATCTGCTTTAAATGTTATAGGTATTACAGTAGATTTAAAGTCTTCGCTATTAAGCAATTTTAATTGACTCATTTCATCGTTTGATATTATTGGAGTTTTTATTGTTATATATTTATTTTCTAATTCTTTAGTATTTAACATGTTATCTTGTGTACCTAAAAAATTGAATAATGACATTACTACTCCTTCTCTTATAGAATCTATAGGAGGATTTGTTACTTGAGCAAATAATTGTCTAAAATATGAAAACAATAATTGAGATTTGTTAGAAAGAACTGCTAATGGAGTATCATTTCCCATAGAGGCAATAAACTCTTTACCGTCTTCACCCATAGCTTTTAATATGAGTCTCATATCTTCCATAGTATAACCAAAAGCTCTTTGCCTTTCTAGTAAATTATCTATGTTTAAATTCATTTTATTGTCTTTATCAAGCTGTCCAATTTCAACTTTACTCTTAGAAATTATTTTCTCATAATCTTTTTTACAGCATATATTATTTTTGATTTCATCATCAAAATATATTCTTTTTTTCTCAGTATCTACTAAAAGCATTTCTCCTGGCTTAAGTCTACCTTTTTTTTCTATATTTTCAGGTTTGAATTTAAGTACTCCAAACTCAGATGCCATTACAACTAACCCTTCCTTTGTAATAACATATTTAGCAGGTCTCAAACCATTTCTGTCTAAAGTACCTCCTATCTGAACTCCATCACAAAAAAACATAGCTGCCGGTCCATCCCAAGGTTCAATCATAGTAGCATGATATTCATAAAAACTTCGTTTTTCTACACTCATAAGTTTATCATTTTCCCATGCTTCAGGAATAAGCATCATTAATGTATGAGCATTACTTCTACCATTACATTTTATAAATTCAAAGGTATTATCAATTGAAGCGGAATCACTTTTTCCTTCTTGAATAATTGGATACAATTTATTAAGCTTCTTCTTAAAATAATTAGATTTCAATACACCTTCACGTGTATTCATCCAGTTTCTGTTACTTTTAATTGTGTTTATTTCTCCATTGTGAGCAAGATATCTGAAAGGTTGTGCTAAATCCCATGTTGGAAATGTATTTGTACTAAATCTTTGATGAACTAAAACCATAGAACTTTTAAAATTTATATCATTTAAGTCAAGATAGTACTTTTCTATTTGTTCGGCTAGTAATAATCCTTTATATACTATAGTCTTTGATGATAAACTACATATATAAAAATATTCTTTATTTCTTTCTACTAATCTATTGATTTCATTTTCTGTTATTCTTCTTATTAAATATAAATCTCTTTCAAAATTCCCCTGAGAGCATTGGTCATGTTTTTTTATAAATACTTGTCTTATTACAGGTTCAGTTCCTCTTGCAGTTTCACCTATAACCCTGTTATCAGTTGGAACAAACCTCCATCCTAGAGATTTATGTCCTACACTCTGAATAACTCTTTCAAAAATTCCTTCACATTGTAATCTTAACGCTGGTTCTTTAGGTAAGAATACCATACCAATTCCGTATTCTCCTTTAGCAGGTAAATCTATCCCATCATAATTGCAATATATTCTAAAAAAATCATCAGGAATTTGTGTTAATACGCCTGCACCATCACCTGTTTTTGGATCAGAACCTACTGCCCCTCTATGTTCCATATTTTTTAGTATTTCTAATCCTTTTTTTACTATTCTAAAACTCTCTTCCCCATTTACATTGACTATAAAACCAACTCCACAGCTATCCTTTTCATTAGCCGGGTCATATAGTCCTTGTTTGTTCGGTAAATTCATAAAATTCCTCCCTCGGCTTACAATTGTTTCTAAATATAATACTACTTTATATGATTGTTTTCAACATATTTTTTATTATTTTATTTTGTTTTTATGCTATAAAGCAGCAATTTACAGTGTGAAAACATTTTCTTTTATAATCAAGCTTTTTTCATATTAAATAAAAAAAGCACCTCAAAAGTCAGATTTATAATATCTAACTTTTAAGATGCATTTAAAACTTGACTTATATTGTAACTTTTATTAGCCACCGAAGAACATCAATAAAACACCTGCTGCTACAGCAGACCCTATAACACCTGCTACATTTGGTCCCATAGCATGCATCAATAAGAAGTTTGATGGGTTGTATTTTTGACCTTCTTTTTGTACAACTCTTGCTGCCATTGGAACT
>JAHDQO010000022.1 GCA_018433765.1 Tissierellales bacterium | reverse complement strand
TAAAAATAAATTTTCGTTAGAAAATTTAGACCATGTTACTCGTTATTCGTTACTAATTACTCGTTATAATTAAGAACTAGAAACAAGGAAGTTTTACTAATGTAAAACATTTAAAAAAACGAGGAACGATAAAAAAAACGATAAACGAGAAACTAGAAACTAGAAACATGGATAGTTTTTATTATATAAAAACTTAAATAAATAAAAATAAATTTTCGTTAGAAAATTTAGACCATGTTACTAGTTATTAGTTATTCGTCACTCGTTTTTCATCACTCGTTATTCATCACTCATTACTAAAAATGGCGGTTATTATGATTAACTTTGAAGAGATAAAGAATATAAAGAAAATAAATGATGATACAAAAGGTAAAGAACCTAGGATGTTATCTCCTGCTCAACTTGCTTATGTCGGAGATGCAGTATTTGAAATTCTTGTTAGAACCTATCTTGTGGATAAATATAATTATAATGTTAATGTTCTTCATAAGCGTGCAATAAAGTTTGTTAAAGCAGAAGCACAAGCAGACTTGTTAAAGAAACTAGATTGTGAACTTACTGAAGAAGAGAAAAAGATAGTAAAAAGAGGAAGAAATGCTAAAATAACATCAGTACCTAAAAATGCAGCAATGATTGATTATAGATATGCTACAGCTTTTGAAGCGTTATTAGGATATTTATTTCTGAAAAATGACTACGATAGATTATCGAAATTATTTGATAGAATAATTGAAATAAAAGAAACAGTAGGTGATACTAATGAGAATAATAGAGGGTAAAAACCCGGTAATTGAAGCATTAAAAAATGATGTTAAGATAGAAAAAATAATGATAAGCAGTGAACATGTTCAAGGTACTACAAATAAAATTATAAAAATAGCTAAAGAAAAAAATATTGTTATAAAATATGTTGATAAAAATACATTAAATAAAATGTCTGCTAGTAAAAAACATCAAGGTGTTATTGCTCAAGCAGCAGAATTTGAGTATAAAACTATTGATGATGTTTTAAATGTAGCCAAAGATAGACAGGAAGAACCTTTTATCATAATACTAGATGAAATAACAGATGTACATAATTTAGGTGCAATAATTAGAACTGCTGAATGTGCTGGAGTACATGGAATTGTAATACCTAAAAGAAGATCAGCTGGAGTTAATGAAATAGTATCAAAAACATCAGCTGGAGCTGTTGAATACATGCCAATAGTAAAAGTTACTAACATTAATAATATTATTGAAGAATTTAAAAATTTAGGTCTTTGGATTTTTGGTGCAGATATGACAGGTGAAAAATATTATTATGAAGAGAATTTAAATATTCCTCTTGCCATTGTTATAGGCAGTGAAGGTAAAGGAATAAGCAGATTAGTTAAAGAAAATTGCGATATCTTAGTTAAAATCCCAATGTATGGAAAAATCTCTTCATTGAATGCATCTTGTGCTGCTTCGGTAATAATGTATGAAGTAGCTCGTCAGAGAAATATAAGATAAATGTTGGTAATTTTACTACCGTAAATGTAAAATAAATTAACGATGGATAACTAGAAACTAGTAACATTTAGTTATTAGCTATTAGTTTTATTTTTGTGCCTGAATACAGCGAAAGGAAAATGCTTTATATGCCTAGGAAGAAGAAAGAATATTTGTTTGTTGATGGATATAATATAATCAATCAATGGGAACATTTAAGAAAAATGGTAGACAATATTGAAGAATGTAGGAACAAATTAATAGATGAGCTTTTAGAATATCAAATATTCAAAGGTATACAAGTAATAGTTGTATTTGATGGTCATTTGGTAAAAGGGAGTAATGAAAATATAGAACATAAAGCAGGATTAGAAATTGTATATACTAAAGAAAATGAAACAGCTGATAGTTATATAGAAAAGAAAATAGATAAAATAGGTAGATATGAAAGAGTTCAAGTTGCTACTTCTGACAATTCCATTCAACAAATTGTTTTAGCTAGAGGTGGTACACGGCTGTCTGCAAGAGAATTGTTTATTGAATTAAACGATACAAAAAAAGAGATAAAAAGGCGAGCTGATAAAATAAAAAAAAATAATTCAAATATTGAGGAAATGATAGATAGTAAAACATTAAAAGAATTAGAAAAAATTAGAAGATCTATATAATAGCTTGACTGCATAAAAAAAATGGAATATAATGTTATATATTAGTAAAAATATGGGGGGAGAAAATTTTGTTCACTTCAATTAATAGTTTAGTTGAGTTGGATTATTATGATAAGTATAAGGAATTGACTGATGAAGAACTAATTTTAATTATAAAAGAAGGGGACATACATGCAGAAGAGTATCTTTTTTTAAAATACTACTATCTAATGAAATTAATAGTCGGCTCATTTTTTATTTTAGGTGGAGACAAGGAAGATTTGTTACAAGAAGCAATGATAGGATTGTATAAAGCAATAAAAGATTACAATTGTGAAAAAAATAGTTCATTTAGAACTTTTGCTGAATTATGTATAAAGAGACAAATTATTACAGCTGTAAGACAAGCTTCAAGGCAAAAACATAATCCTCTTAACAACTATATATCTATAAATACTAGAAGTTATGAAAATAGTGAAGACTTAATATTTCTAGAGAAATATAAGAGCTCGAAAATAATTGACCCTGAAAAATTAATTGTTGGTAAAGAGCAAGCGGAGCTTATTGAAGATATAATAGATAAAGTATTGAGTAATTTTGAAAAAGAGGTATTAGAACATTATTTAGAAGGAAAAACATATTCAGAAATTTCAATATTAATGAATAAGAACGAAAAAGCAATAGATAATGCGCTGCAACGTGTTAAGAAAAAAATATTAAAATATGTTTGATACAAATAAAATAATCTATAATTTTTAAAGCCGCTTAGAATAAAGCGACTTTTTTTTTATAAAAAACAAAATGGTCTAGGCAGACCATTTTGCTATGCATAAATGCATAAAAGGGGTATTGGGAATATATTTTGGCTATCGGGGGGATAACCTAATACTATTATAACAATATTAGACAAAAATGCCAACAAAAAATTAAAAAAAAGACAAAAAATTTTAAAAAATTTTTCATGCAGTATAAAAATAAGTTTATTTATTGTAAAAATAGTCCTTTATTTGTTATAATAAATATTAATTATATTTTTAAATATTTGCTTCATAAGCATTTAAATAGCATATATACAGCTATCATAACTAAATCAGTTTAAACTATTCTATTGACAATAAAAAATGTTAATAGTAAAATTAATATGTCAAAATGCCCATGTAGCTCAGAAGGTGGAGCACTTGCATGGTAAGCAAGAGGTCACCGGTTCAAGTCCGGTCATGGGCTCCAATGTTTAATTAAGGAGGAATAAGAATGGCAAAGCAAAAATACGAAAGAACAAAACCACATGTAAACATAGGAACTATAGGACACGTAGACCACGGAAAAACAACATTGACAGCAGCAATAACTTCAGTATTAAATAAGAGATATGGATTTGGAGAAGCAGTAGCATTTGACAAT
>JAHDQO010000008.1 GCA_018433765.1 Tissierellales bacterium | reverse complement strand
ATTGACAAACCCGAATTTCATCGTTGTTGCCTCAATCGAGAATGCTCACGTATTTCTATATACGCTCCGCTTACTCGCTTTCGGCACGCCTCGAACTTCGAGTTTCTCAAAAGCCTATCATCTTGTTGACTTTGTCAACAAGATGATTTTACTTTACTAGTCTTTTATCAATAAATTATATAATGTAGGTATAACTACTAAAGTAAAAATTGTAGATATAGCTAAACCACACATTAATGTTACTGCCATAGGTGTAAAGAAAGAGCTGCCTGAAAACGCCAGCGGTACAAGCCCCATAATTGTAGTTATTGTGCTCAACATAATTGGTCTAAACCTTTTTTGAACAGAATTTATACAAGCTTGTTTTACAAGCATTCCTTGCTTTCTTGCTCTATTTATATATTCAATAAGCAAAATTGCATTGTTTACAACTATACCTATCAAACTTGCTAATCCTAATCCAGCAGTAAAGGAAAAAGGCTGCCTAAATATCCATAAACCAAATATAGAGCCTATTATTGATAAAGGAACAGTCATAAGTATAATAATTGGTTGAAGTAATGAATTAAATTGTATTAATAATATTATATATATTACTGCTAAAGCAAATATAGCTGCAACTAATATACCTCTTAAATATTTAAATATAGTTTCTTTTTCGCCTCCAAAGCTCACACTAATGCCTGTTAAATCCATATTAGGTAGTATTTTATTTTCTATATAACTTTGAGTGTTTTGTGTACCATATCCGGGCTTTATTTCTGAAGTTATTTCTACTGATGACATTCTATTATATCTTTTAATAGTTGGCATTACATTTCTAAGTTCAATATCAGCTACTTGTTTTAATAAAATCTTATTATTAGTAACAGAAGATTTAATAGCTAAGTTCTCAAGCATATTTATATCTGATATGTTTGATTTTAAATAGATATCATATTCTTTTCCATCATTCTTATAAATTGTTGCCGCTGCTCCATTCAAAGCAATATTTATCTGCCTTTGTATATCATATCTAGTTAACCCTAAAAGAGAAGCTTCATCAGTATTCACATTTAAATAATATTCATATTCTTCTTTAGTTATATCATAGTTCACATTATAAGTGCTTTCTAATAATGTAAGTTCACTTTTAATCATTTCAGCTGCTTTGTTTAAGTCATCTCTATTGTTGCCTGATAACCTAACTTCTATATCTGAACCCGGTGCAGTTATAGCTAGCAATTTTACATTTATTTCTGCACCCGGTACATTATCTTCTAATTTCTTTTGTAGATGCAGAGCATATTTTTCTTTATCATTGAATTCTTTATCTTTACTTAAATCAATATTCAATAACAATTGAGAAAAATCATCTGATGAGGCACCTGTTGATACTGTTAAATAGAACTTAGGTAGATACCCTCCTATAGATGATGTTATATTTTCTATAGCCTTCTCTTCATTTAATAATCCTTCTATATCTTTTATTAAGTCTGCGGTACTTTTTATATCTCCTTTCTTTTCATTTTTTATATCTATATATACGTAATCTTTATCTGTATAAGGAAATATTTCAAGGGGCAGCACCCATATTCCTACTCCAATGCTTATTATTAAAACCGTAAACACACTTATAACGCTAAGTCTGCCGTGTTTTAATCCTATGTTTAGCATCTTGTTAAATAGCCTTCTGCTCTTACTATTTTGTTTATTCATTTTTTTATTTTCCCTAAAAAACACACTTGCTAAAGTTGGTGTAATAAACATAGCAGTTACATATGAAGCTATTAAGGCAATTATAACAACTATGGGAAGAGATTTAGCAAATTCCCCTGCTTCACCGGGAAGGACTATCAGAGTGGCAAACGCTGCAATAGTAGTTAATGTTGAAGAAAAAACAGGTCCCGAAGATTCTTTTGCACCTTCAATTGATGCTTTTTTTAAGTCAATGCCTTCATTTATTTTAACTTGAATGGCATCAGCTATAACTATAGAGTTATCAACTAAAATACCCAGTGCAATAATTAAAGCTGCAATGGAAATTTGATGTAACTCTATATCTATTAATTTCATCACAATAAAAGCTGCTAATATACTTAAAGGTATAGCAGTAGAAACAATAAGTGCATTTCTCAAACCCATACCAATTAATACTACTATTATTACAAATGCAATACCTTCTATAAGATTGAAAATAAAATCATTTATTGATTTTTTAACATCTTGAGGTTGAAATGTTACATTATAAACTTCTACATTATCTGGTAATGCTTCTTTAGCTTTTTCAATACTTTCATTTATCTTATCACCAATTAGTACAATATTCTTATTCTCGTTAAAATATCCTGTTATTAGAACAGCATTGTCACCATTATTTAAATATTTTTTACTATCTTGCTCTCCAAAATACACATCGGCAATGTCACTAAGCCTTAATACACTGCCATTTTGGGATGCAGTAACTATTAAATTCTTAATATCATCTAGGCTTTGAAAACTTCCGGGTATCTTAACATCTATCTTAGTTGAATCTGTTTCAATAGAACCTGAAGGTATTTCAACATTCTGAGCTTTTAAAAGATTATATATATCTTCTATAGACACAGCATATTGGTTTAGTCTTTCAATATCAATTTTAACAAAAACTTTTTTGTCAACTTTTCCTTCTATATCTACTTTTCTTAGGCCCTCAATGTTCATTAGTGAATATTTAATTTCCTGTGCAAAATCTTCTAATTGATCGTAAGAATAATTTTCACCAGAAATACTTATAATCATTCCAGCTGTTTCAACTATGCTCTCAGTATCTATAACAGGATTGTAGCAACCTTCTGGAAGTTGCACAGCTTCTATTACATTCCGTAATTTATCCCATTGTTCTTCTTTGTCTACATCATAATTAATCGTTACAATAACAGCTGAAAAGCTGTTACTAGATATAGATTCAATATATTCTATCCCATCTATTTTTGCAGCTTCGTCCTCTATTTTTTTTGTAACTAATTCTGTTATATCTTCTGCTGAAGCACCAGGAAAAACTGTAGTTATTAAAGCAGAAGGACTTGTTACATCAGGATTTTCTTGACGTGGTAAGTAATAATATGAAAAAATACCATATAATAGTATTACAATAGAAATAAGTATAGTTACTTTTCTTCCTCTTACTGCATTTTTTATTAATTTGTTCAAGCTAACAGTCATCCCTTTCACTACACATTTTCTAGACAATTATTTGATTCTTAACATCCTTATTTTGTGAAATTACTGTAATTTTATTAGCAACTTTATAACTTGTTAATTTTTGTTTAAATTGTTTAACATTAATAAATTTAAAAAGATTATTCTGTAATAACTACTTTATATCCATCTTTTAAATTTTTAATTCCCTTTATTATCAGCAAATCACCTTCTGCTAACCCATCTACATAAACTTTATCTTCAAATATAGAACCAAGAGTAACATTCTTTCTAATAGCTCTATCATTTTTACAAATATAAACATAATTCTGATCATCACTTAAAATGTATGGAATATCTACCCATATACCTTCTCGTATTCCAATAATAATCTTTACTCTTGCAGTTGAACCCATATAAATTTTATCATCATATTCTTCAAGAGCTATTTCAACATTAAATGTCTTTGTTGTTGCATCTGGTGTTTGATCAATACTACTTACTATACCTTTATATTTTTCATTATTTATTTCTACAATAGACTCTAGTCCTTCTTCAATATTTTTAACATCCTTTTGAGAAACTCCTATGTTCACTACCTGCACTTCACTTCTTACGACTATAACTGGATATCCTGCACTTATTATTTCTCCTTTTTCATATAAAATATCCACTATGTATCCATTCACATCTGATTTTATTACTGCATTTTCAACAAGCTCAATTTGCGTATCATATACTATTTTAGCTGCTTCATATTCTGCTTTTGATGAATCTATATCCTCGTTTCTTGTTCCAGATATGGATTTTTCGTACTGCTCTTTTACTTGTTCTAGTTCACTTTCAGCTACTTTAAAACTAAGTTCTGATTCTTTCAGCTTGCTTTCAGATACAGCTCCTTGTTCAAACAAAGTCTTCATATCATTGTAGGTTTTAGAAGCAAAGTCATAAGAAGCTTGAGCTTTTTCTACATTTAATTCTGCTGTTCTTATGTCTTCATCTAATGCACCATTTAATGCTTTTTCGTATTGAGCATAAGCAGCATCCATTTGACTTTTTGCTGCATTTGCTTGAAGTTGTAAATCAGTCTTATCAATGCTAATTAACTCATTTTCTTTTTCAACATATTGTCCTGACGCTACATATATATTGTCAATTTTACCTGCTGATTTAAACGAATACTTTTTAGTTAAATCACTATTAACTATACCTATATATGAAAGTAATTCGTTATTTTGTTCAATCTCTATTTCTTTTACTTTAACAGGCACTGCTTTTTCTTCTTTTAATATATCTTTCTTCGTTTGACATCCGCATAAACATAATATACAAATTACTACAATTAAAATTTTATACTTAGAATTTCGAATTTTGAATTTAATAGGACATCATTCCTTTCTTTTTTAGAACGATAAACGAATAACGAGAAACTAGCAACATTGTTGATTTACTCATACTTCGTAAATCTTTTATTAAACAAGTGTTCATTATTAGAAGTAAAAATTTATATATCTTTCTAAAATTTCTTGAACATTTATAGTGTCGTCACACTTTCTTACAATTTCAACAATTCCTGAAATGAAACCTCTTTCCACAGCATGTATATACGTTATATCTTCTTCCGCTAGTTCTTTCTTGTTCATCTGAAATTTAAAGTTTACTTTGAATAATTCTATAAGCCAATTATTTAAATCAATTTTTATTTCTAGATTACTTAAAGTCCTTTCATTAGATAATAAAATAATAATTTCATTTTTAAACTCTTTGAAAAGGGATATTATAAACCTTGAAAACACAGTTACTAGAGTTAACGAATTCATCTTTGTATTTTCAAACAAAATCTTATTATTATTATTTGGAAACACTTTTAAATCTAGTTGATTATTAGTAATATCCTTCATAAAAAAATCAAGTTTAACTAATACAGGATCTACAATTTGAACGAGTAACTTTTCTTTGCTTTCAAAATATCTATAAATATTACCTGCAGTTATTCCTGCTTTTTTTGCTATGTTTCTCATTGAAGCATATTCATAACCCTTTTCAATAAACTCATCAACTGCTGATTTTATAATTTTATCTTTAACTTCTTCTTTCAAAACTTGAGCCACAATAATAAACCTCCGTTTATTTTTAAATTATTATAACACATCATTTATTATATCGCAACCATTTTTTGCATGTTAAAATAATTATTTGTATTTTAGTTTTATTAATTAATAACCTTAACAAAGTAATCAACAATAATTGGATCGAAATGAGTTCCACTTTCTGATATTATTAAATTTACAGCTTGCTCTTCTGTTAATTTAGTCCTATATACCCTATTAGATGTCATAGAATCATATGCATCCGCTACTGAGACTATTCGTGATATTATTGGTATTTGCTCACCTTCTAGACCAGTTGGATATCCATTTCCATTCCACCATTCATGTATATGAAGTATTCCTTTAGCTATAGTATGAATTTGGTTAATACTTGATGCAATTCTAAATCCTATTTCGCTATGTGTCTGCATAATTTTCCATTCTTCTTCATTCAATTTATCTTTTTTATTAAGTATACTATCAGGAATGCCTATTTTACCTATATCGTGCAGCTTAGACAGAATACGAATTTCATCTATTATTTGATATGAAAGTCCCATTTTGAGGGCTATTTTAACTGCTAAATTTTCTATTTGGCGACCATGTTTTGCATTCTCATGAGTTCTATGTTCAAGAACCTTTAACAAACTTTTTAATGTATCGTTTCTGCTGCTTGCTTTTTTAAATAATTTTGTTTTATACATCTTGTTTTCTGCTTCTTTATATGCAAAATAAATATCTTTGGCATCATTATATAAAATGCTATAACCAAAACTTACAGTAGGTTTTACTATGTCATAGTGTATAGTACTTATTTCATCTACTGCTTTTTTAATTACTGTTTTAATGTATTCTTCGTCAAAGTTTTTATAAATTATTATAAATTCATCTCCACCTATTCTTGAAATACATTCAGCACTATGAAAAGTTTTTGTAAGCTTTTTACTGATTTCTTTTATATATCTATCTCCCTCTGTATGTCCTAATGAATCATTTATAATTTTAAGCCCGTCTATATCTCCCATAATTAGCGTTATAGGATAATCTTTTATATTAATTTCTTTTTCTAAATACTTTTCAAAATAATATCTATTTTTTAGATTAGTCAATATATCATGATTAGCTAGATAATCTAATTCTTTTTCTTTATTATATATATAGGTAACATCTGTAACAAAGACCATATACCCAATTTCATTTTGTTCAAAATTTATCTTTCTTATTTTAACAAATAAATGTTTAGTTCCTGTCTCATTAGTTTTGTACAATTTTTTCTCTTCTACAAGATCAAATTTAAAATCTATAACAAAATCTGTTTTACCAGTTTTAATAATTTTCTGCTTTTCTTCCTCTGGAATATTAGGATCATTAAAAAGACTAAAACCAAGTACTTCTTTTTTATCATCTATGCCGAACATTTCTAAACAAGCATTGTTAATAGCAGTAAGCTTACCTTCTTTATTGTATATTTCTATACCTACAAAGTTCTCTTCAAATATCTTTCTATAATTTACTTCTATTTTTCTTTTGTCTCTTTCTTGATTTACTATATTAGTGATATCTCTAATACATGCTAAAACTTTGTTTTCGGAACAACTAATTAATCTTGCTTGAAAATACATTACCTGACCATCTATTAATATATCATTACTATATTCTTGAATTTGTTTGCTTTCTATAGCTTTTTTAATAATTAATATTGATAATTTTTTTAGTTTTTGAGGTAAAACATCTATTATATTTTTATTTATCATGTCTTCTTTTGATAAATATAAAAATTTTTCTTTATTTGTTATGAACTCTAATATTTTACCTGTATTGTCTAAGATAAATAAAATATCATTAGTTAATTCAAGGAGCTTAACATATTGTTCCAAGCTAATACTCTTTCTGTTTTGATTGCTGCATTTTTCATTGATAATCATGAAAAGCCTCCCTGATTTTATAATTTTTTTTATTTTATCATATTTTATTTTTGTTTTCTATATAATTGTTTCCAATTATATTTTTATATACTAAATTCTTTTATTTTTTTTATAATATCACGTATATAACGAATAATATAACATTTTCTTATACATAAATATATAATAAATTCACTAAAATTAAAATAATATTTGCTCTATTTTGTAATTCTATATGTTTTTGTAAATTATTACAATATATATTTATAATTTATTAATAAAAAAGCACAGTAAAAATTCTTACTATGCTATTTTTCACATTGCAAATATTAAATTTCACCCAATTGCTCTATTATATCTTCTAAGTCTATATGCAATTTACTTAGAGCAAAGATTATTCTTAATTTTTGGCTGTTATCAATTTTAGTAAATGTATCTATTACTTTAAACATATCTTCTTCATTTATTTTAATTTCTAGTCTCTTTTTTATTAATACTTTAAAAAGTTTATTACCAAATTCTTTGCTTTCTTCATCTTTTTGCAAAATATACAGTACTTCATTTGCAAATTCTCTTTCTGATGGATGTATCAATTGTTCTATTCCTTTTTTATTATTGGTTGTAAATTGTAACTCTATACCTTCTTCATCTATTGATAATGAATTAATATTAATTGTTTCAAGCTCTTCATTATCAATATCTATAGTAAAATCTTCACTTTCAATACCTGCTATTTTTTTGATTATATTTAATCCTATTTTAATTTTGCCTACTTTGAATTCAGATAATATGAATTTAAGCTTTCCATTTTGATGAGTTACCAATCCATAAGCTCGAACACCTAAATTAATCTTCCATATTCGCATATCAGATTGAATGCAAAATTTATCTTTTTGACAATCAATATACAAATTGTTTATTTTTATATCTTTGTCTTTTAAATAAAGTTTGTCTAATTTATCATAAATAATAGGAACTGCCAATTGATTTAATTCATATTCTGTCAATTCTATTTTATTCTTGCCAAACACATCTAACTCTAAATCATTTATTTTTTCTTCTATAGAAAAATCTTTAGCTGTACTAAATGTTTCAACATTGTTTGGTGAAATTAAAAAAATTAATACTCCCAATACAATTGCAATTACTAATAGTATACTTATAAATTTCTTCATCTTTATCCCCCAGTAATCTAAACGAGTAACTAGTAATGTGTAACGAGTAACATGGTATAAATTTTCTTTTAGGAAAATTTATTAGTATTATATTAAAGTTCTTTTTTATTTTATTTTACGTTAGTAAAACTACCATATTTCTCGTTTCTCGTTTTTCGTTCCTCGTTTTTTTATCATAGATATTTGCTTAAATCTACTGCGTTTTTAACTTCATTTGTTTCTATGTAATGTATTAATTGATCTTTTGCATCATTTGCATTTGCATATCTATTTTCATTTGAATCTCCTGCCACATGAGGTGACATTACTACATTCTTAAGCTCATGTATTGGATATTTAGAAGGAAATTGTTCTTTATTACTTCTAGGATAAAGATACCAAGTATCTATTCCTGCACCTTCAAGTATGTTATTCTTCAATCCATCATAAAGTGCCTTTTCATCTATTATTTTCCCACGAGCTACATTTATTATATATCCTCCTGTCATTTTTTCAATAATTTCTTTATTTACACTTCCTTTTGTTTCTGAAGTCATAGGAACACAAACATATAAAATGTCAACTTTTTCAGCTAATTCTGTCAAATCACAGACATATGTATCTACACATTTATCTGTTTTGTCTCTTTTTATTGAATATATTTCACATTTAAATGGCTTAAGTAACTTACATATGTTAGTTCCTATATTACCCATACCGTAAATACCAACCTTTTTTCCGTAGAGAGTATTCCATCCCTGACCAGTCTCTTCAGAATAAAAGCCTGACCATCTTCCTTTTCTTAATTTTTTATCATAATATACAACTTTACCTAAAACAGCTAATGTTAATCCTAATGCTTTTTCTGCAATAGTATCTGCCTTAGTATGAGAATTACTCACTATTATACCCCTATCTAAAAGTTCCTTTATAGGTAATCCATTAATACCTGTGAATGGTACAAAAACCGCTTTCAACTTCTGAGATTTTTTAACATCTTCTGGCTTTAAAAAACCTGAAACTAAAACGTTATATTCTGATATATTTTCTTTATCCATTTCTTCAAAAATAATATCAGGATATTTTATTTTTAGTTCTGATATTAAATTAATCCAATACTTTTTATAACCTACAATTTTAAATCCTACTTTCATACTTATCCTCATTTCATTAATTATTTTCAATAATGACTTTTATAAAAGTTATGAATCTTTTATAGTTCTCTAATGTTATTCTTTCATTTGTACTGTGCATAGTTGCAAGTTCTTCATTTGTTAACTTATAAGGTGAAAATCTTAATATGTTTTTACACACTTTTTCATATTTTCTGGAATCGGTGCCTCCCAGCATAAGGTAAGGAGAAATAATAACATTAGGATAAATCTTTTTAATTACTTTACATAGATTTATATACTGCTTTGAATTAACATCTGTAACAGCAGATGCCACTTCTTTTAATAAAACCTCTATTTCTACTTCTATATCGCCAGCAATTTTCTTAATATGATATATTAAATCTTCTACAGTATCTCCGGGTCTTATTCTACAATTGATTACTGCACTTGCTTTTTGAGGAAGTACATTTGGAGCATCACTTGCTTTAGCCATGGTTGCTGCTGTAGTTGTTCTTATCATAGCATTTGTCATTGAATTTTTTTCAAATATTTTATATAAAAGAGGCTTTAAAATTTTAATATTTGATATTGCAAATCTAGCTCCATAACCCATTTCTCTTCCAATAATATTTAAAAAATCCTCTAGAGGTTTAGTAATTTCAGGTCTCATTTGGTTCTTTTCTAATCTTGTAATAACTACTGATAATTTACCAAGAGCTGTATTTTTTGGTGGTGTAGATGAATGCCCTCCATCTCCCTTAACTGTTATTTTAACATTTGTAGAACCTTTTTCGCAAATGCCAATTGTTGCAACTGTTTTATCAATATTCATAGGTTTTTCTATAACGGCTCCGCCTTCATCTAGTACAAAGTCAAATTCTAATCCTTCTTTTTTAAATTTTTCTGCAACTTTTGAAGCTCCCTGATTTCCTCCAACTTCTTCGTCATGTCCAAAAGAAAAATATATGTTTCTTTCAGGAATATATCCTTGTTTAAGTAAGGTCTCAGCAGCTTCAAGTATTGAAATTACTGAAATTTTATCATCTAATGTTCCTCTTCCCCATATTTGTCCTTCTGCAATTTCGCCGCTAAACGCATCATATGTCCAATCTTTTTCAGTACCTCTTTCTACAGGCACTACATCGTAATGCCCCATAAGCAGTATGGGTTTTTTATTTGTATCTTTACCTTTCCATTTGAATACAAGACTATATTTGTTTACCCTTTCTTTACTGAGATTTTGATGTACAAGAGGATATGTTCTTTCAATAAAACTTATAAATTCTTCAAATTTGTCAAAATCAAACTTAGTGTAATCAATATTTGAAATAGTTTTTATTTTTACTGCCTCTGATAAATTTCTTGCCGCCTTTTCTATATCTATTTTATCATCTGTATAAGGAACTATTCCACAATTTTTGTCTATAATTGAAGGTTTAAACTTAGCTGTATTAAATAAAAGAACCCCAATAAAAATTGCTATTATAATTAATGCAATACTCATTATTAAAACACTCCCTTGTTTTTTATTTAAATTAGACGATTCTTCGATTCTGCTCTGCTCCACTCAGAATGACCGATAACTACTCTTAAAGTAATACAATTATTAATTTATACTTGATAATTGATAATTAATGATCAAAATTTTTAAGAAAATCGTCACTCGTTTCTCATCACTGCTTTACGTTAGTAAAGCCACCATGTTTCTCGTTACTAGTTTCTCATTACTCGTTTTATTATTATAGTTTTCCTTTATTATACATTATTCTTGCTGATAATACTGAAATGATACCTAAAATTGGTATTAATACACCTTGAAGTGACCCTATTTCCATTTTTAGAATATTAATAATTATAACTGCAAAGATTATTGAAGTAACTACAGGTACTATTGCTAGTTTCCACTGTTTTACAAACCAATAAGCTCCTAGTGCTCCAAAAAGTGCCGGAAGAATGTTATCAAATGCAGGTTTTAATACTTCAGAACTAAGTATTGGCTTTAATGGAACTAAAGCTACCATACCAACAATAATTATTAAGATAGTAACTATTGATGATGAAGCAACTGACAGCATTGAAATTACATCACCTTCATCAGTATTAGGCTCTACTCCAGCATTTTCTACAGCCATGCTAGCACATGGTATTTTTAAGTTTGTTAAATTTCCTGTTATAAAGGCAAGATATGATGCCCCACTTCCAAGCATAGGTACAAATGTAAGAAATTCAGCTATACACAATGGTATATAAACCATAGCTACTTGTATAAAACCATTAAAAAAGTTCTTTAAAGGTGGAAAAATATCAAATTTCAAGCAAATTAACGTTGGTACTAGCAATATTATTATTAATGTACAGCTTAAAATAATTCTACCCATCTTATGTATATAATCATTAAAGTTTTCATTTGCATATTTATCTGTTATTTTCATTTTTTCCTCCTATATAATGAAATTAGCTATAACTGAAAACGCCATTGCACCAATCATACTTAATGCAAGTGAAAAATTAGAAAGCCATTCTGCCTTAGTTTTTTTTATTATAGAAGTTATTATTATCATAATTAATGCACCGCATATTAATGTAATAAGAGGAAGACCTCCCTCAATAACAGGTGGACCTATATATACTGAAAGCATTCCAAAATATAATGCTGACACTAGTATTGCAGCCCAAGAAGAATCTTTCTTTTTTACATTTCTAAGTTTTTTCTGATACTTTTTCATAAAAAAAATACAATATACTAATCCCCAAATTATCCCTATAGACATTACCCACATAGAATTTGCAAATACTTGAGCTGTATACCCTTCTCCACCTAAACCTGCAACTCCCATACTTTTTGCTCCAATATCTGCAGAAATTAACTCATAAGGTGCTGAGCCAACTATTGATAATCTAAGCCACGGAAATGGTATACCTAGTATTGGAACCATGGCCATTAAAGACAATACGATTGGTAAGGATGGAACTATTGAAAAAATTGCACTCGATTTTATAGTACTCTTCATAGTATTTTTACTCATACCTAACACTATACCCCTTTTCCATGCTAGTACAAGAAATACTACTGCTTGTGATAATACAAATAAAATTGCTAATCCACATACGATAAATATAAAATTACTATTTGCTGTATCAAAATAGTTCATACTTTCTCCTCCTTGTATTTTGGTTTATTTTACCATGCAATGTATAAAAAGTAAAGCCGTCTAGGCTTTGAGCTTAGACGGCTTTAGTATTTTGTATGTTTTTAATTGTATTTTCAAGAGCACATTTACTGCTAGTATGACATCTAACAATTGGTATATTTCTTCTTTTAGCTTCAATACTCGCTGCTTTTACCATTTTATGAGAAACTGTATTAGTAAAAATAACTAGCACATCAGGACATCCAATTGCTTTGCTAAATCTAGCTTTCATTTGTGTAAATATTTTTATCTTATGACCTAATTGCTTACATGTTCTTTCATATTCACTATGCATTCGGTCATGTCCTCCTACTAAAACAATGCTCATATATTATGCTTAGTAGTGTATTCGCATGTTCCATTACATGAACTACAACTTGAACAGCCACTACATCCTTCACCAGATATTGTTTTTCTTATCTTTTTTACTATAATATATATTACAGCTCCTATTATAGCTCCTCCAACTATATAGTTTATCATTTCAATACCTCCCCTTTTATAATTTAAACGAGTAACTAGTAATAAATAACGAGTAACTAGTAACGAATAACGAGTAACATGGTATAAATTTTCTTTTAGAAAATTTATTTGTTTATATTATTCGTTTTATTGCTTTACGTTAGTAAAGCTACCATGTTTCTAGTTCCTAGTTATTCGTTTCTCGTTTTTTTCTTTACGTTAGTAAAGCTACCATGTTTCTAGTTCCTAGTTATTCGTCTCTCGTTTTTTATATTACAAAGTTTTTATTTATAAAAACTATCCTTGTTAATTGTTCCTAGTTTTTTATCATTCGTTTTTTGCTTTACGTTAGTAAAGCTACCATGTTTCTAGTTCCTAGTTATTCGTTTCTCGTTTTTTATATTACCAATCTTCCTATTTGATAAATTAACATTGCTACTATATAAGCTACTCCAGTTTGATATGCTATAGCAAACAATGTCCATTTTGCTGAGTTGAATTCTCTCTTCATTGCTCCAATTGCTGCAAAGCACGGACACGCTAGAAGGTTAAATGCCATAAAGGCCCAAGCTTTTAATGGTGTAAACATAACTTGAATGCTTGCAATAAGTTCTACTGATTCTTCTGTTACTTCACCTAATCCCTGTAATACACCAAGTGTTGCAACAACAACTTCTTTTGCTACTAATCCTGTAAATATTGCTACTGAAGAAATCCAATCGCCAAAACCTAAAGGTTTGAATATTGGTGCTATGAATCTTCCAATTGATGCTAGTATACTTTTTGCAGGATCTTCTATGAAAGCTAATGATGGACCAAAAGATTGTAAGAACCAAATAACAACTACCGCTGCAAATATTAATGTTCCTGCTTTTTTTATGAATGCTTTACCTCTATCCCACATATGAATTAAAAGGCCTTTTAATGTAGGTATTCTATAAGGAGGAAGTTCCATTACAAAAGGAGCACTTTCGCCTTTAAAAACTGTATTTTTTAAGAGTATTCCAGATAATATTGCTACTACTATTCCAAGTATATATATTGTAAATACGACCCATCCTCTATTATTAGGGAAAAATGCTGATGCAAACATTACATAAATCGGCATCTTAGCACCACATGATATGAAAGGAGTCAATAATATTGTTAATTTTCTATCCTTATCATTTTCAAGAGTTCTAGTTGCCATGATACCAGGAACTGAACATCCAGAACCTACTAACATTGGTATAAACGACTTTCCAGTTAATCCAAATTTCCTAAAAAATTTGTCCATAACAAATGCTACTCTTGCCATATATCCACTATCTTCTAATATTGATATAAAGAAAAATAGAATCATTATTTGGGGAACATATATAAGCACAGCCCCTACTCCACCAAATATACCATCAATAACTAGTGAAAGCAGCCAATCTGATGCATTTAAACTAATTAACAATGTTTCAACTTGCTGAGCTAAAAAACCAATTCCACCTTCTACCCATCCAATTGTATAATCTCCTAAAGTTTGAATTGATACATAGTATACAACCCACATAACAACTAAAAATATAGGTATCGCTAATATTCTATTAGTAACAATCTTGTCGATTTTGTCAGAATTACTCATATTTCCTTGATTCTTTTTCTTAACCGATTTCTTAACAATGCTTGCTATATATTTATAACGCTGATCTGCTATAATACTTTCTATATCATTGTCCAACTGTTTTTCTAGTTTTTGTACCATGTCATTAATGGTATTTTTTACATCATTATTAATTTTTATTTTTTCTATAACTTTCTCGTCTTCTTCTAAAAGTTTTACAGCTAACCATCTACTATTATAATTGTTATCTCGAGCTATGTCTTTAACTTTTTCATCTAATTCATTAACACATTTTTCTATTTCTTTATTAAAGATGTCTAAATTGTCTTTTTTTTCTTCAATTAAATTAATACTTTGAATACATTCTGCTATTATGTTATTAATTCCTGTTCCCTTATTAGCTGATATAGGAACAATAGGCATACCAATTTGATCTTCTAATAGCTCTATGTTTATCTTATCTCCCCGTTTATTTATTATATCCATCATATTTAATGCTACAATAACAGGTATTCCAACTTCTTTTAACTGCGTTGTTAAATATAAGTTTCTTTCAATATTTGAAGCATCAACTATATTTATAATAGCGTCAGGTTTATCTTCAATTATATAATCTCTTGCTATTACTTCTTCTAATGTATATGGTGATAAAGAATATATACCCGGTAAATCTACAATCTTTATTTGTTCTTTAGTTCTTTTTACTTTTCCTTCTTTCTTTTCTACTGTAACTCCAGGCCAGTTACCTACATATTGCGTACTCCCTGTTAATGCATTAAACAATGTAGTTTTTCCACTGTTTGGATTTCCTACTAATGCAATTGTGTAGGTTCTTGTACTGTCCTTTACAGCTGTTATGTTTGACATGAACACGCCTCCCTTATTTAGATTTTAATAATCATTATCATTTAATGTGTAAAAAAACTATCCCTCAATAATAATCCTTTCAGCTTCTTCTTTTCTAAATGTTAATTCATATCCTCTTAAATTAACTTCAATAGGATCTCCTAAAGGTGCTACTTTCCTAACAAACACTTTTTCTCCTTTTGTCACTCCCATATCCATTAATCTTCTTCTAACTCCTCCTTTTCCGTTAATCCTCTTTATAATAGCTGTTTGCCCTTTTTTTAAATCTTTCAAGGTCTTTTCCAAATATTTTACCTCCTTACTTAACAAATTAATATTCATTCTCAATTGACTCTTATTATATATTAATTGATAATGATTGTCAATATGCTTTATTTGTTAAAAAATAAAAAAGAGGTTTAACCTCTTCTTTATTCTTGTACTTCTTTTTTTTCTTTTTTTGCTAAACAATTTTTACAATACCCATAAAATTTAACTCTATGATCAGTAGTTTTAAATTGCTTCTGCTTATAAATCTCATTTTCTACAGGTCCTAACAAATCATCTTCAAATTCTTCAATAGAACCACATTCTATACAAATGAGATGATGATGCCTGTGTTGTTCGTGTTCTTTAGCTACTTCATATCTTACACTTCCATCGCCAAAGTCGCCACCGTAAATTATTCCAATTTCTTCAAGAAGAGATATTGTTCTATATACAGTAGCTACACCAACTTCAGGGTGTTTTTCCTTAACAAGATCATATATTTCTTGACTATTTAGATGTTTTCCAGTATTATTTAAAATTGTATCTAAAATAACTAGTCTCTGTTCTGTTAATCTGTACCCTTTTTCTTTTAAATATTCTTTTAATTGAGTCGTATAATTTTGCAATATTACCACTCCTTTTTATATAAAAATAGTAACTAGCAGCAATAATAAAAATTTTATTGTCATTAGTAACTGGATATTTATAATATTGTTATTCTAGTTATTGATATATATTATTATAATCTATTATACTCATCATTGTCTACATTTTTTAATGAAAATTTAGATTTTTTTCCCATAAAGGCCATAAATCACTTATCTCATCTACTAAAACTGGATCAAATTGTTTTCCTTTATTGATATAAATTTCATTTTGACAGTATTCCCAGCTGTATGCATTTCTATATGGTCTATTAGAAGTCATTGCATCTATAGCATCACAAATAGCAATAATCCTTGCACCTAAAGGAATTTGGATTCCTTTGAGCCCTTTAGGATACCCATATCCATCCCATCTTTCATGATGGTATAAAACCATCAGTGCAATTTCTGTAAGCTTGTCCGATTTCTTTAATATGTTATAACCTATTTGTGGATGTGTCTGGATTTGCAACCATTCGTCTGTATTAAGTTTTTCTTTCTTATTTAATACATGTTCACAAACACCTATTTTACCTATATCATGAAGATGTCCTGCTATATGAATGTTATCACATTGTTCATTAGTAAGTTTAATTTTTTTTGCAATATCATAAGCCATATTTCCTACTCTAGTTGAATGTCCACTTGTATATCTATCTTTTGCATCAAGTGCAGCTGTTAAACATTCTATAATATCATGAAAGAACTCAGCCATTTTTTACCTATGTCCTCTTCTGTTGCATCTTCGATGCCTTTTATGACACAAATTATTTGTATCATTTATTTCTTCAACAACTAGTCTTTGAGCTATCCCTTTATTTATGGCAATTCTTGCATCTTTCACTCTTATTATTAAATTACCCTGAGTTTCAGATAGAACTGTAATTACAGTACCTATTACTAGTCCTAGACTCTCTAAGTGTCTTTTAATAGAGTCTTTACCATTAAATCCTGTTACAACTGCACTAGTCCCTAAATTAATCATTGCTAAAGGCATAAAATTACCTCCTATTTATATTTATATTAATTTGTAAATGTATAACCATTAATATTAAAATTGATACTTTAATATATTATATTCTAATTGATAACAATTGTCAATATCGTTTTATATTTATGTTTATGAAATTTTTACTATATTTATGTGTACTTAATTAATTATCAAAAAATATAAAAACAGCTGATATTTTATTTATCAGCTGTTTCTATAATTTATTTAATTACTAATGTACCGCTTTGTCCTTTCAATGCTGCTTCTGCTTTTTCAAGTGATGCTATTACTGATCTACGTCCTTCTTTAGATTCTGCAAATTTCATAGCTGCTCTTACTTTAGGAAGCATACTTCCAGGTGCGAAATGTCCTTCTTTTATGTATTGTTTAGCCTCTTGCACTGTAATTTTATCTAAATCTTTTTGATTAGGTTTATTAAAGTTTATACAAACTTTATCTACTGCTGTAAGAATTACAAAGTAATCTGCATCTAATATTTCTGCTATTTTCTCACTTGCAAAATCTTTATCAATTACTGCTGGAACTCCTTTAAGCGAATTCCCATCTTTTATAACCGGAATTCCTCCTCCTCCAACAGTTATAATTACATACTCTTTTTCTACTAATGCTCTTATTACATCTTTTTCGACTACATCAATAGGTAATGGCGATGGAACTACTCTCCTCCATCCTCTTCCTGCATCTTCAACCATATCATAGCCTTTTGTTTCTATAAGTTTCTCAGCTTCTTCTTTTGAGTAGAATTGCCCTATAGGTTTAGTAGGATTTTTAAAAGCATCATCATTTTCGTCAACAACTACTTGTGTTATTACTGTTGATACTGATTTATTCATTCCTCTATTGAGTAATTCTTCTCGTATTGCATTTTGAAGATGATAACCTATATATCCCTGGCTCATTGCTCCGCATTCAGGAAAAGGCATTTCAGGGGTATTTGCATCAGATTTTGATGATGTTTCCATAGCAAGGTTTATCATTCCAACCTGCGGTCCATTTCCATGAGCAATTATTACCTGATTTCCATCTTGTATTAAATCTACTATTGGTAAAGCTGTTTCTCTTACTAACTTTAACTGTTCTTCTGGTGTTTTTCCTAAAGCATTTCCACCTAATGCCAACACTATTTTCACAGCCACTCCTCCTAAAATCTGATACTGTCTAGCTTATTCTGTCAAGATAATAGTTAATAGTTAATAGTTAAAAATGAAAGTTGATAGTTGATAGTTAAAGGTTAAATTCGTTTTTCTAACGAATTTTTTATTGCTTTACGTTAGTAAAGCTTCCATTAATTCTCCATTCTCATTTCTCATTTCTCATTTCATAAAGCTACCACAACTCTTATCTTTTCACTTTAAACTTTTATCTTTTAATCTAAGCTATTGTAGCTACTATTACTGCTTTTATTGTGTGCATTCTATTTTCCGCTTCATCGAAGACTTTAGAATATTTACTTCTAAATACTTCATCTGTTACTTCCATTTCATCTAAACCGTATTTATCACTTATTTCTTTACCAACTATAGTATTTAAATCATGGAATGATGGTAAACAGTGTAAGAAAATAACATCTTCATTTTGAGCCATCTTTATCATGTCCATATTTACTTGGTATGGTTTCAATTGATTAATTCTCTCTTCAAATTTATCTTCTTCACCCATTGAAACCCATACATCTGTATAAATAGCATCTGCACCTTTTACTCCTTCAGCTATATTTTCAGTAAATTCTATTACAGCACCTGTTTCCTTAGCAACTTCTCTCATTTCAGCTACTAATTCTTCAGCTGGAAATAATTCTTTAGGTGCAACTCCTACAAAATGCATACCTAATTTTGCAGCACCTATCATTAATGAGTTACCCATGTTATTTCTTGCATCTCCAGCATAAACTAGCTTAACTTTATTTAATGGTTTGTCTACGTTTTCTTTTATTGTTAGAAAATCGGCTAATATTTGTGTTGGATGATATAAGTCAGTAAGACCATTCCATACAGGTACTCCTGCATGCTCTGCCAATGTATCAACTGTTTCTTGCTTAAAGCCTCTAAATTCAATGCCATCATAAAATCTTCCTAAAACTTTTGCTGTATCTTCTATTGATTCTTTCTTACCCATTTGGCTGTTGCTTAAAAAAGTTACACTTGCACCTTCATCAAATCCTGCAACTTCAAATGCACATCTCGTTCTGGTTGAAGTTTTTTCAAATAAAAGAACTATGTTTTTTCTTTCAAGTAAATTTCCTTTGATTCCAGATCTTTTTTTTCTTTTTAAATCCATAGATAAATCTAGTAAATAATTAATTTCTTCTGGTGTGAAATCTTTAAGTGTTATGAAGTTTTTTCCTTTTAAATTTACAGGCATTATTAAATCCTCCTTAATATTTTATTATTTATATTATTTTTTTATTTAAAAAAGCCTGCAAGTAGCAGGCTCCTAAATATCTTCTCTTATAAGAGGCATGCTCATACATCTTGGACCACCTCTACCCCTTGACAACTCTGAACTTGGCATTATGTGAGTTTTAATGCCATAATCCTGAAGGATTTTATTAGTTACATAGTTTCTTGAATAAACTACAACTTCACCCGGAGCTATTGCAAGAGTATTAGAGCCGTCATTCCATTGTTCTCTGGCTGCATCAATTACACTTTTACCGCCGCATTTTATTAAATCTACATTGTCTAGGTTCAAATACTTTTTAAGTATATCTTCAAGTATACCTTTTTCTTTATCTATTTCTAATTTTCCATCCTTTTTAGTTATTGAAAAAACAATTATATTGCCTTGTATATTAGGATGTATAGTAAATTTATCATAATCAACCATTGTAAATACAGTGTCTAAATGCATAAATGATCTATGTTTTGGTATATCGAAAGCTAATACTCTTTTAAATTTACTTTCTTCATTAAGAATATTATCTGCAAACTTTTCTATAGCAATTGGATGAGTACGTTGAGATATACCTACAGCAATAGTTTCATTATTAAGTATTAATATATCTCCGCCTTCTAAAGAAAACTCATCTTTTCTACTGTACCAAAACGGTGTGTTTTTATAGTCTGGGTGATAATTAAATATAAATTTAGCAAACAAAGTTTCTCTATTTCTAGTTTCTGTTAGCATTTTATGTAGAGATATACCACTTCCTATACTAGCAAATGGATCTCTCGTAAAATATAAATTAGGCATTGGATCTATTAAAAACGGATAATCATCTTCTAGATAATCAGTAAGATTCCTTTTGTCATAATCCTTAATTTCTTTTTTTCTAATACCTTCTGCCATTTTTAATATCATATCTTTATTATTATTAAAAGATTTGAAAAATTCTTTCAAAGAATCAAATCTATGAGAATTTTGTATACCTGCTTCTTTTAAAAATTCATTTATCAGTTTATCTTTTACTTCTTCATTAATTATTGCTTCTGATGCTAAATTTTCTAAATAGACAACTTCAACACCATTATTTTTTAATATTTCAGCAAATGCATCATGTTCTTTTTGTGCTATTTCTAAATAAGGTATATCATCAAATAACAATCTTTCTAGATATTCCGGCATGAGATTTTCAATTTCTTTTCCCGGACGATGGAGAAGTACTTTTTTTAATCTTCCTATTTCTGAATTTACATAAATTTTATTAATCATAAACACCACCTGTCTATTACTATAGTTATATTTTATGATTAATTTTATACGAAGTCAAGATAAAATTTATAAATATTAGCTCTATGTATAATTATTCATTTATTATTTAATTTGTTATTCTGCATACATATTGCTATATGCCAATTATACCTATTTTATCATTTATACTTTTTGTATATAGTATTAATTTTTTAATCATATTTTCTTTACCTTTATATTCTATTCTACTCTTAGGTCCAGAAAATCCTACAGCAGCTATTATTTCCTTTTTTGAATTTATTATAGGACATGCTACACAAAATAATCCATAATCATATTCTTCATCATCTACTGCATACTTATTTTTCAGTATTTTCTCTCTTTCTTCTAGAAATTCTCCGTAATTGTCTATAGTATTTATTGTTCTTTTTTTTATCTTGCTTTCTTTAAAATATTCTTCAATTTCTTCTTTACTTTTATACGATAATAGTATTTTACCAACTGATGAACAGTAATAGGGTGCTATAGCTATTAATTTAGAAACCAGCACTGTTTCTTCACCTTCTATTCTACTTAAATTAAGTGCTGAATTCTCTCTTGAGATGGCTAGATTTACTGTTTCACCTATTTCCTTTGCAAGCTCCTCCATAAAAGGTTCTGCTATATTATGTATATCAATTTGTGATTTAACTTTATCAGAATATTTAATATATATTGTTCCTAATTTATATTTATCGTCATTTTCATCTTTCTCTACAAATCCACTTTTAGCTAAAGTTATTAAAATTCGGTATATAGTAGCCTTAGGCAAATCTAAAGTTTTTGCTATCTCCGATATTCCCAATGGAACTGATGATTTATAGAGTTCTTCTATTATGCTGCTTGATCTTTCAATCATAGTAATATAATTATATTGTTCTTTCATTTTAATAAGACATTCCTTCCAATTTAGACTATCAATTAATAACAAGTTACTTGTAACCATATTAAATTTATGATTTTATAGTTATAATTGATAATCAAGTAAGTAATTAGTATTAATTTAATCTATTATAACATTATTGAAACAGCGTTTCAATGTTTTTTATTTTGATTACATAACATATTTTAAATTTATTACATTTATTTAACATTTGATACCGACTAAAACTCGTGCTTAAGGGGTACATTAATATTAACAAAGTCCCCACTCCCCCTAATCAAGCAGTTAATACTGCAAATAAAGAAAGCTTCCATTTTAGGGAAGCTTTCATTTTTTTATTCATATTCAACGTCATATAAATCATATACTAATTTATTTACTTTTTCAGGATCATGTACATAAAATGATATTTCATCTATATACTTACCTCTTCCTGGTAATACTTCCATTGTCAAATTATCTGTAGAAAAACTTAATGCATCTGATACCAGAAGTAAAATATCTGGTAAAGTAAAATCAGTTTTAACATAAGGAAAAACTTTTTTTGCAACTGAAACAAGTTTGAATCCCATAGTTTTACTTATAGCTGATTTTATAAATTCCTGCTGAGCTTTTATCCTTCCAATATCTCCATCAGGATAACCAACAGTTAAATCATTATTATGTCTGAATCTCAGATATTGTATTGCTTTATCCCCATCTAGTACTTGTTTACCTTTAGGAATATTTATAAATAATGGGGGGTCATCATATGGATCTTTATAGTACATGTGGAACGGTACATCTACTTCGACTCCTCCTATTACATCAACAGCTCCTCTTACACCATCATAATCTACAGTTACATAATTGTGTATAGGTATTTTTAGAACATTTTCAACAGCTGCTTTTACACCTGCAGCACCTGAATCACAATAAACAGCATTTATTTTTTTTGCGCCTAAATTGTCATGACCAGCTCTATGAAAATACGTATCTCTTGGAACAGAGATTATATTAGTTTCTGTTGTTTTTCTATCAAAACTTACTACCATTATAGTATCAGTTCTTACATCTTCCAATCCAAGAAGCAGTATGTTAATTCTTTTGCTATCTTCTATAGCTTCCTCAAGTGGAGTTTTTTCTTTATTTTTCTCTTCAGAATCTATATCTAGTGGGTCAATATTCACGGGATCATCCGTATAATTTTTTATACTATTAGGATCAAAAAATTTGATGTATGTGTAGGTTCCAGCTCCTATCATCAGTCCAAAACATAAAAGTGCTATAAAAAACACTTTAAAAAAATGTTTCATATAAAAATACATTCCTTTCGCTATTCGTAAAGGCTTAAAAAGCCTATTATTGGATGTCACGCCTTATAGATTTTAAGGCTAATAAATTATATCATTATTATTTTAATATTTCAATTTTTTTTAATTTTATTATTAATTTTGAAAAAAAAGTTGATAAGTTGTGAAAAAACTGATAAAATCAATTGAGTAATTTAATAATTGGAGGATTTTCAAATGAAAACAGGAACAGTAAAATGGTTTGACTCAAAAAAAGGATTTGGCTTTATATCAGCTGATGATGGTGAGGATGTATTCGTACATTACACAGCTATCGAATCTGATGGATTCAAAACTTTAGAAGAAGGACAAAAAGTTGAGTTTGAAATCATTGACGGTCAAAAAGGACCTCAAGCAGGAAATGTAAGACTTGCTTAATTTATTTTTAAGTTTTGTAGAAATATAATAGTAAATATAGATTATATTAATACTTGATATCTTCGTAGAAACTTAGGATAATAAAAAAGAGCTGAAATACAGCTCTTTTTTACTTTCCAAATTAAAGTCCTATGCTAAATATACCATTTGTACATCCATTATTTAATGAATTGTTATTACATTGATTTAATCCAGCTGATATTGTATTAAGTATACTTCCACTATCTACACTGTTATTTAATCCACCTGATATAGTATTTAATGCACATCCATTTTGAATAATACTAACAAGCTTATCATAACATTCTTGTACAATTTCATTATTTGCTAATTTATCTTCTACTACATCTAGTTGTTCTTCAGTTGTTAAATCTTTTATTTCATTGATTACATTATTGCCTGCTTGATTTTGAAATTTTCTTAATTTCTTTCCATCCTTTGCGGGGTCAAATGTACAACCATTTTCTGTCATATTAACAAGTTTATCATGTTCGTCTTGTGTGATTTCTTCATTTGCTAATTTATCTTCTATAAGATTTAATTTCTCGTCTTTTTCTAAATCTTTTAATTCATTAATCACATTTTCATCTACTTGTACTGGACCTCTACTTAATTTTTTACCATCTTGTGCTGGGTCAAATGTACAACCGTTTTCTGTCATGTTAACAAGTTTATCATGTTCGTCTTGTGTGATTTCTTCATTTGCTAGTTTATCATCTATTAAATTTAATTTTTCATCTGTTGTTAAATCTTTTAATTCATTAATCACATTCTCATCTACTTGTACTGGACCTTTACCTAATCCTTTTCTACCCTTTTGTGAATTAATTGGGCATCCATTTTCAATTTTATCATTAATTTCATCATACTCATCTTGTGAAATTTGTCCACTTTCTAATTTTTTATCGAGCATATTTTGTTTCTCTTCAGAATTTCTGCCAAAAGCATTGAATACTCCTGTCATAATATCTGATACATCACCATCACATGTACTTGCATAAGCTGTTACTCCTAATCCTAAAACAAGTGCTAATGCTAAACCTAAAGCTATAATTTTCTTCATTTTTTCCTCCTTAGTTTTTTAATTTGTTAATGGTATTGTAACTTAGCTTTGTGACAAATGAGTGACAAAAAAATATAGTTTGTGTAAAAAATAAATATATTTTACACTAAAAAATTTTAAAATATCTAATTTGTAGAAATTTCTGTTTTATTATGGTAAAATATAAGTATCTATACTAGTCGAAAAGAAAGGATGTCTTATCATGAATAACAATTCTAGTTTAAACATCAGCAAAAAATCGTTTCTGACTTCATTTATTATACTTCTTGCGCTTATGATTTTATCCGGAATCTTAACTTTTATTATTCCAGCAGGTTCTTATGAAAGAGAATTAGTTAATGGTGATACAGTAGTTATAAGAGACAGCTTTCAATATATATCAGATATAAATTATCCTGTTTGGAGATGGTTCACAGCACCTTTTGAAATACTTGCAGGTAATGACTCAATAATAATAATTGCAATTATAATATTTATTCTCGTTATAGGTGGATCGTTTTGTATATTAAATAAATGTAATGTGTTTAAATATATTATAGGAAAAATAATTAACAGTCTATCTGACCATAAATATTACATGATGATGGCAGTAGTTTTTGTATTTATGCTTATTGGATCCACCATTGGAATTTTTGAAGAAGTTATACCTTTAGTACCTATTATTGCTACACTTTCATTATCTATTGGTTGGGATTCAATGATTGGACTTGCTATGAGTACACTTGCTATTGGTTTTGGTTTTTCTACAGCTATTTCAAACCCTTTTACAGTAAGTGTTGCACAAAGATTAGCTGGTCTTCCTTATCTTTCTGGTTCATGGCTTAGGATTATTAGCTTTATATTAATATATAGTATATTATGTTTTTTTATATATACATCTACTAAACGAATTGAAAAGAATCCAAAACTATCTCTTTCATATCAAAATGACATTAATAAAAAGAATAACTTAAATGACTCTTCCTTCAAAATAAATGATTCAACTAACGCAAAACGAGCCTCTGTTTCTTTTGTTTCAACTATCTTGCTTGTCTTTATTCTATTAATCAGTATGCCTTTTATAAAAGGACTGCAAGATTATTCACTGCCTGTAGTTGGTGTGATTTTTTTATTGGGTGGATTAATATCCGGTTATCGTGGTGGATTAAAATCTAAGAAACTTTTTAAATCTTTTATAGAAGGTGCCTCATCTTTGGCACCCGGTATTATTTTAATACTTATGGCAGGCAGTATAAAACATATAATTGCCTCAAGTGGAATAATGGATACAATATTATATTTCTCATCAAATAAAATTGCTAGTGCTAATCCTGTTATAGCTCCTTTATTAGTTTATCTTTTAGTAATTATACTAAATTTCTTTATTGCATCTGGTTCAGCTAAAGCTTTTCTTCTTATTCCTATTATAGTTCCTCTTGGTGACTTAATAGGCTTGAGTAAACAATTAACTGTACTAGCATTTGTTTTTGGAGATGGATTTAGTAATGTGTTTTTCCCAACAAATCCAGTATTATTAATTTCTTTAGGACTAACAGATACTAGTTATCCAAAATGGTTTAAGTTTACTTTCAAACTTCAAATTACAATTTTTATTGTAACTTGTGCTTTATTAATTTTCGGTTATTACATAGGATACTAGTTAAAAATCTTATCTATTTCTATTCAATTTCAGCTTCAAATATATACCCTACTCCTCTTACTGACTTTATATATTTTTCCTTATCACTACTGTAGTCTATCTTATTTCTTAGTCTTTTAACATAGGTAGTTACAACACTTTCATCATAGATATCGCTTTCCCAAACATTATATAAGATTTGTTTTCTTGTTAAAGCTGTATATGCATTATCTACTAAATATAAAAGAAGCTTATACTCTGTATTTGAAAGGTGTATAGTTTCATTATTTTTAATAACTTTATGAGCATTTCTCATAATTACTATATTATCAAATTTTATAGGTTTATCATATATCCTATTTTGATTATATTCTTCAGCTCGTCTAATATGAGCTTTAACCCTTGCAGCTAATTCCATTGGGTCAAATGGTTTAGTTATATAATCATCAGCACCAACGCCTAGTCCTCTTACCTTATCATACTGTGTTGCATTCGCACTTAATAGTACTATTGGTATATTATAACTTTTTCTTATCTTTTTACATACTTCTATTCCATTTATATCATCCATATTAATATCTAAAATTACTAATTTTATAGTATCATCAATAAAAGCTAGAGCATCTTTCCCACAATAAGCTGGTAAAGTTTTAATATTATACAGCTTCATATATTCTTCAATCATATCAACAATTCTTTTATCATCATCAACAATCATGATTTTATTTTCATCCATATAAACCACCTAACCTTTTATTTAATTATTGTTATAATAGTTAATTTTTTTATTTAGCTTTGTACAATATATATAGAATAACATATTTTTTACATATAGTGAATAATGGAACAATATGATTTAATTGTTTAACTGCTTAAATTATATTTCAAATTCATATATAATGAATGACAATTTAATGTCAATTTAATTGTAGTATTATGAAAAATTAAGATTTTAAGTATTATTATGCTAGAATATAAAAAAATTGGAGGTGTTATTATGAGCAATAATTCTTTAGACAAAAACAAGTTTACTTACAATTCACGAGTAATATTTAAGTTTTTATTCTTTAGCTTTATTGGAATTTTAATGTTTTTTATTCCTATAAAGATTAATGGTGATTCTTCTATTTTGTTAGATCATATTGTAACTGGCATACGAAACTCCGCTTCTAGTTTAACACCATATTATGGATTGATTGTTATACTTCTTGGTGGTATTATGCCTTTTATTAAAAAGACATGGAATAAAACAAAAATTGATACGGTCTTTTCTATTTTTAAATTATTTGGTATTATTGTAGCTTTCATGGCTGTCTTTAATTTTGGTCCTAAAGTATTTTTTGAGCCAGACATGGTACCTTTCTTATTTAATAATCTTGTTATAACAGTAGGCCTTATAGTTCCTATAGGCTCCGTTTTTCTTGCGTTTTTAATAAGTTATGGTCTATTGGAGTTTATAGGTATTCTTATGCAGCCAATAATGCGGCCTATCTGGAAAACACCCGGTCGTTCTGCAATTGATGCAGTAGCTTCTTTTGTTGGAAGTTATTCAATAGGATTATTAATTACTAACAGAGTTTTTAAAGAAGGAAAATACACTATTAAAGAAGCTTGTATCATAGCAACAGGATTTTCTACAGTTTCTGCTACATTTATGATTGTTGTTGCAGATACTTTAAATTTAATGGACATTTGGAATATATATTTTTGGTCTTCACTTATTATTACATTTATAGTAACTGCTATAACTGTACGTATTTATCCTCTAAGTAAAAAGAGCAACTCCTACATTACAGATAACCCAGAGCCTGAAATAAAACAAAAAGGAAATATCTTTTTTAATGCTTGGAAAGAAGGTTTAAAAGCAGCTTCTAATTCAAAACCATTTCTACTTAACATAAAAGACAACTTAAAAGATGGATTTAATATGGCAATGGGTATTCTTCCTACTATTCTATCAGTAGGTTTGTTTGGCTTGTTATTAACTAAATATACTCCTGTATTTGATATAATTGGCTATATATTTTATCCTTTTACTGCTCTACTTCAAATACCTGAACCTATGCTCGCAGCAAAAGCAGCTTCATTAGAAATAGCAGAAATGTTTTTACCAGCACTACTCGTTACAGGTTCAAGTATTATAACAAAATTTGTTATAGCCGTTACTTCTATTTCTTCTATATTATTTTTCTCTGCTTCTATACCTTGTATATTATCAACTGAAATACCAATATCTATAAGAGAAATTATAATAATATGGATTGAAAGAACTATCCTAACACTAATTATTGCAACACCTGTTGCATTTCTCATATTTTAACTATTGATTAATCTATGGTATAATGAGAACATTCACTAAATTTCTCAAAACCATTTTGTGGATGTTCTTATTTACTCTAAAAATAAAAAAAGACGTGATCTTATGAGTTTAAAAAAGAAAATTACTTTAACCATATGCATTATTGTAATTATTCTACTAGTTCTATTAAGCTTATCTATATATATGAAATCAGCTTTTATACTTAATGAAAACGCTGAAGAATACATGGAAGCACAAATTTTACGTGCTCAAGAGAAAATAGATTTACTAGTTGAAACTATACAATTGGAATCTATTATATTAGCACGAGATAAAAAAGTTGAGCAGTTTTTAAATAATGAGATTACTATGGACGAGCTTAACTTTTATTTAACAAATAAAATGGAAAAGATGAATAAAGATCGTAACTATTATAAAGACTTATTCATTTTAAATTTAGAAGGATATATAAAAGCTACAACGATGCCTGAAGCAATAGAGCTAGATTTAACAGACAGAAAATATATACTTAAATGTAAAGAAATTAATAAAACAGTTACAAGTGATATCCTTCACGCACGTTCTGACGGTACAATGATTGTAAATACTGTATCTCCAATATATGATACTAATGGTAATATTATTGCTTTATCAGGTATTGCAATAAAAGCTGAGCAATTTGTTAATTTTATCAAGGATTATAAATTAGGTGAATCAGGTTATTTTGTAATAATAGATTCTAACAATTATATATTATCGCATAAAAATCCACAATTTATTGGGAAATATGTTGACGAAACAGAGTATAATATTGAAAATTATGAAAAATCTTATGACAACTTAAAAACATATAAAAAAATGAGTAGTAATAACTGGATACTTATGGCTAATTATCCCAAAAAAGAGTTAAATGAAAAATCCATGAGTCTATTATCCTATGTAATAATATTCGGGAGCATAATTATAGTAATATCTATATTCATAAGTATTATTATTTCAAATAGTATATCTGCCCCTATTATATCAATAACAAATTATATTAACAGTATGACTAACAGTAATAAATATATTGATAACACTATAGATAATACTCTTAAAGCCTTTAGAGAAAATAAAAGTTCTGATATTTTAATTAAAAATGATGATGAAATAAAAAACCTTAATAAGTCATTTCTTAACCTAAAAAAACATTTTGATAAAGAAAGTCAAGAATTAATTAAAACTTCAAATGATTTAACGACTTCTTTGCAAAAAAAATCATATTTAACAGCACGGTTTATATCAACATTATCTCATGATTTAAGAACTTCAATAACTTTGATTAAAGGATATGCTAAAGGATTAATTTCAGGTCTTATAACAGATGAACAGGTAAATAAGAAGTTTTTAAAAGAAATATATAATAGTGCTGAATATTTAGAAAAAATAACTTATGATATATTAGATTCTACCTATGAAGCACAATACAGTCAAAAACTTCATAAGCAGAAGATTAATGGCAAAACTTATGCAGAAGAATTATTTAATAAATCAAAGCATTATATTGAGAATGCAAATAGAAAATTCATTGGTGAATTTAACTGTCAAGAATGTTATATAAACATTGATCCAATAAAAATAAGAAGAGTTTGGAACAACCTTTTAAGCAATGCTGTTAAATATACTCCAGAAAATAATGAAATAAAAGTCATGCTATATAATGACAATAATAAGCTAATATTTAAAATAATAGATACTGGAATAGGTATAAAAAAAGAAGATCAAGACAACATTTTTGATATGTTTTACACTAGTAACTTTAAAAATAAAAAAAGTTATGGATTAGGACTTTTTATATCTAAATCCATAATTGAAGCTCATGGAGAAAATATAAAATTTAAATCAATATTTAGAAAAGGTTCAATGTTCTGTTTTGAAATTAAAATAATTAATTAGATTTTCATAAAATATTATGTTAAAATTAAAATGAGGGAATAAATATACATTAATTTATGGAGGAATAACTATGCCTATTAATTTTGATAAAATAAAAAGAGGATTGAAAGATGGACTTGAAACTGCAAAAGATGGTATTGAATTTGCAGCTGAAAAATCTTCAAAGACTATAGAAATTCAAAAGAATAAAGCGCAAATTATGAGTATAAACAGTAAAATTAAAGGAGTATACTGTGACTTAGGAAAAGAAGCTTATGCCTTAAGAAACAGCAGCTTATCTGATATAGAAGAATTAAAAGAATTTTTTAATAAAATAGACTCATATCTAGAAGATATTAAACAAAAAGAATTAGAAATAGAAATGATTAAAAATGAAGACAGTACTATTATTGATAAAAATTCTGATGAAGAAATTGAAACTGTAGAGGCTGAAATTATTAAAATAGACGATGAAAAAAATAATAAATTCTAAAAATTTATTATTTTTTTTAAATCATACCAAGGAAACGGTTTTGTCTTTAAATATCCTTGAAAATATTGGCAATCATTCTTAATCAGGAATTCTAACTGCTTGTTATTTTCTACACCTTCTGCTATTACTTTTATATTAGCATTTTCAGCTAATTTTAATACATCTTTGATTAATTGTTCAATTCTTTGATTTTTACTTATTTCTTGAATTAAACTTCTATCAATTTTAATAAAATCTATAGGAAATTTATATAAATATCCAATAGACGTAAAACCTATACCAAAATCATCTATTGCTATTCTTATACCTAATTTTTTAACTTTTTCCATTACAACAATAACTTTATTGATATCATATATCTTTTTAGTTTCTTTTATCTCAAAAAGTATTTTATCTGTATTTATATTATATTTTGATATCAATTTTTTTATTTCATTAACAAATTCATCATTTAGTAACTGTAAAGTAGATATATTTATACTAACGGTTTTACTAATATTATATTTATTAATATCTATTAGTGTTTTTTCTATAGCAGTTAAACCTAATTTATGTATAATACCTGTTTTTTCTGCCAAAGTAATAAAGTCATTAGGATATAACATTTTTTCGCTAAGATGAGTTAAACGCATTAGAGATTCAACTGCTACTACTTGTCCATCTATATCATATATTGGTTGATAATGCATATGTATCTGATTCAAATTATCCGCTGCAATATGAATTTGATCTTTTATTGATTCAAATGTTTTTACTTCATTTCCAAGTTCGTCAGTATAGATAAAATATCTATTTTTACCAAGTTGTTTTGATTTATACATTGCTATATCTGCATTTTTTAACAGTTCTCCAACACTTTGTCCATGTTGAGGATATATAGAAATACCAATACTAGCAGTAACACTCGCTTTTATTTCATTGTGAACCATAGGCTTCATTAAAGTATTAATTATATTCTCTGCGTTATTAGTAATACTTTCAAAAGATACATTGTCTTTCATTACTAAAGTAAACTCGTCTCCGCCTAATCTGAAAATCTCTAATTTAGGAAAATTATTTTTTAATTGTTTTGCAATTTTAATAAGAAAACAATCTCCTTCTTGATGACCATAAATATCATTTATGCTTTTAAAATCATCTATATCAAGAAAATATAAGATAAACTTACTTTTTTGACTTAATAATTGTTCAACTTCTTTATAGAAACTTGTCCTATTCTTTAGTCTAGTAAGCTGATCATAATATGCCAAATAAGTTACTTTTTCTTTTTCTTTGGCAATATCTCTTGCTTTCTTGTTTAAATTGACTTTCTGAACTATCGTAGTAATAAACAAAATAATTGAAGTACCTAAAACTAAATAAGTGTTATATATTGTTACTTTAGATTTAATTAATTCTAATCCATTGGTAGCAAAAACGAATTTATTATTAAACAAAATTTCATATATAATTATATATATCAATATTTTCTTCATTCTTTTACCCCATATTTATATAATTTTCAGTATTAGTTTTAGCTTACTATTATAGATTAATTATATCGAAGGTTTACCTAACAAAGAAAACATATTCTTCTTATATGTTTCCACGCCAGGCTGATTAAATGGATTAACACCTAACATGTATCCACTTATTCCACAAGATAGCATAAAAAAATAGAGTAATTTTGCAAAATAATATTCATTCATTCTTGGAATATTTATTAGTATATTAGGAACATTTCCACTTACATGTGCTGATACAGTTCCCTCTAATGCTTTACTATTTACATAGTTTAATTTTCTTCCAGCTAAATAATTTAGCTTGTCCAAATCATATTTATCTTCAGGTATAACTAAGTCTTCTTCGTTTTCTTGTAAAACTAATACTGTCTCAAATAAATGCCGTCTGCCATCTTGTATATACTGTCCCATGGAATGTAAGTCAGTAGAGAAGTTCACTGAAGCAGGAAAAATACCTTTGCCATCTTTACCTTCACTTTCTCCATAAAGCTGTTTCCACCATTCAGAGATAAATGATAGCGAAGGCTCATAATTTACCAATATTTCTATTCCTTTGTTCTTTCTATAAAGTATGTCTCTTGCTGAAGCATATTGACAGCATATATTTTCTTCATAGTCTTTCTTGCTATATTCTTTATAAGCATCTCTTAGACCATTCATTACAGCATCTATATCAATACCAGCAGCAGCCATAGGTAAAAGTCCTACAGGTGTAAAAATAGAAAATCTACCTCCTACGTTATCTGGTATTATAAATGTTTTATATCCTTTTTTTTCTGAAAGTTTTTTTAAAGCTCCATTTTGTTTATCTGTAGTTACAAAAATTCTTTTTGAAGCTTCCTTTTTTCCATATTTTCTTTCAATATATTCTCTTAATATTCTAAATGCTATAGCAGGTTCTGTAGTAGTACCTGATTTAGAGATAACATTTAAACAAATATCTTTATCTTCTATAACTCTTAATAATCTTTTTAAATAACTGCCGCTTATATTATTCCCTGCAAAATATATTTGCGGAAAGTCTTTTGTTAACTCATTGTAAAAATTCCCTTTTAGTGCTTCTATTGCAGCTTTTGCACCTAGATAAGAACCTCCTATTCCTATAACAATTAGAACATTGCTATTTTTCCTTATGTAATGGGCTGTTTCTTTTATTTCTTTATGTTCTTCTTTATCATATGAATCAGGTAAATTTACCCATCCTAAAAAGTTGTTTCCTTCTCCTGTTTTGTTATATAATAATTCATATGATTCCAAAGTCTTCTCTTTATTATTTCTAATTTCATCCTTTGTAATAAAGCTTCTTTCCATATCAATAATAATATTTTTACAGTCCATATCTTTTCAGTTCCTTTCTTTCAATTTTTTTAAACTACATCCATCATTAAAACAGCATAATCATCAGTTTGCTTGTTCGTATAACTTTCAACACTTTCTCCAATTTTATTTAAAATATTTTTTTCTTTTTTAACTATTTCTAAAAATCTATCCATACCAAATTGTATTCCTTCATTATTTCTTGCTTCAATTATACCATCTGAATACAAAATCAATCTGTCTTTTTCCTGTAAATTTACAGTATTAATATCATAATTTACAGTATCAAATATATTACTTATTGGGTAACCTCTCGCTTCTAGCAATGTAATATTACCATTTCTTAAAAGTATTGGTATAGCATTATGACCAGCATTAATATATTTAAACTCATTTGAATTATTATTATAAATACCAAAAAAAACTGAAAAGTATTTATCAGCTTCAAGATTTAAGGTTAAAAAGGTTTTATGTAATTCTCCAATAATTTTATTTATATTTGTTTCGTTTTTGCTTATTGCTCTAAGAGACTGTCTAACAAATATTGTAAGCAAAGATGCAGTCACTCCATGACCAACAACGTCACATATATAAATACCTGTATGGTTATGGTCAATCTTGTATACATCAAATATATCACCGCTTAACATTTCTGAAGGTTTATAGAGATAGTTTATCATCAATCCATTATAAATTCCTATAATAGGCAGCATTCTTTCCTGCATATTTTTTGCAAATTGTATATCACTGCTCATTATTTTATTCTTATTCTCAAGATTCATAGCTAATTCTTTTTCTTTAGTAATATCTCTAAATACTTCAACTGCCGCAATTATTTCACCTTTATCTGTTTTTACAGGTGAAGAGATAATATTATATATTTTTTCACCAATCTTTTCTTCTTTTTTTGATATTTTACCTGTTTCTAATGTATAACTAGAAACGCAGACTGAACATTTTTCTTTCCTTCCTAAAACTTCATAACACTTTTTGCCTTCTATATTATTTCCTAAATCATCTTTCATTTTTTTATTTGCATATTTAACAATAGAATTTTTATCTATTACTCTTACCCAGTCAATCATTTCACCAATAATATTTATTTGTGTACCTTCTATACTTATTCCTTTTTCAATAATATCTTTAATACTATTTTTCATGTTCATACCTCTAATGTTTTTATAATTATTTAATGGTCTATAACCATTTTAACTATTAAACTGTTCCAAAACTTCACCTATTTTATCTGCATCATGCCTAATATAATTCTTCTCAATATCTATAAAATTACCACTAATTATTTCTATGTTATTTTCTTTTAGTTCCCTTTTTTGTCTATCATCAAGTAATACTTGCTGTGAACCTTCGTATTTATATTTATCTAAAACATTTGCAGGTACTTTTGTATCATTTACTATTACATAATCTAAAATATTTTCATCTATGTGACTTAATATTGAATCTACATGTCTTTTTACATCATATCCATCTGTTTCACCCGGTTGAGTCATAATATTGCATATATAAAAGGTTTTAGCTTTAGATTTTTTTATATTAGTCGGAATTGTATCTATTAAAAGGTTTGGTATTACACTAGTATATAAACTTCCTGGACCAAGTATTATGATATCTGCTTGATGTATTTCTTGAATAGTTTCTTCTAAAGGGCTGCAGTTGTCAGGAATGAGTTGTATTTTTTTTATAGAATTTTTAGTTTTTCTTACATATTCAGGTATACTTTTTTCACCAAAAATATATTCTCCATTTACTAGTTCTGCCTTCAAATTTGTGTCTTCTAAAGTCATAGGGAGAACTTTGCCTGAAAGTCTAAAGATATTTCCTATCTCTTTTAATGCATGCTCAAAATCGCCAAAAAATTCATACATAGCAGCAATAAGAAGATTTCCAAAACTTTGTCCTTTCAAGTATCCTTCCTTAAATCTATACTGCATTAACTGAACCATTACATGTTCTATATCAGATAAAGCTACAATACAGTTTCTCATATCTCCTGGAGGAAGCATACCTAAATCTTCTCTTAAAACACCAGAACCTCCACCGTTATCAGCAACTGTTACAACAGCAGTTATTTCTTTTGTGTATTTCTTTAATCCTCTTAACAAAATTGACAGTCCTGTTCCACCGCCAAAAACAACAATTTTCATTTTTAAACTACCTCTATTTTATAATTAATTAACCACGGAACTACACGGAAAAACACTGAATTGTGCTCACATTTTAAGTTAAAAACTAAAAGTTAATAGTTAAAAGTTATGGTTGATTTGTTCATACTTCATAAATCTTTTAATATTTAATGTTTTATTGAGTAAAACTTCCCTAACTTTTATCTTTTCACTTTTATCTTTTATTTTGTTTACTTTACGGTAGTAAAGCTACCTTAACTCTTATCTTTTCACTTTTCACTTTTATCTTATTTATGTTCATCTCTATGTGATAACAATATTCTGTAATTTTGTTCCCCTAGTATATCTGCCAAGACATTTGCAATAGTTACTGATCTATGCTTTCCACCTGTACATCCTATACCAACAACTAGTTGACTTTTACCCTCTTTAGTATAATGTGGCAGTAAGAACTTAAGCATATCTACTAGTTTTTCTACAAATATTCTGCTTACTTCATGTTTCATAACATAATCTTGAATTTCTTTATTATTACCTGTCAGCGGTCTTAATTCACTTATATAATGAGGATTTGGCATAAATCTAACATCAAATATAAGATCTGCATCATTAGGAATACCATATTTGTACCCAAATGAAATTATAGATACAGTTAAATTGTGTGAAATTTTACCTTTCAAAAAGATACTCTTAATTTCTTCTTTTAATCTGCCAAGGTTCATATTTGTAGTGTCAATAATATAATCAGCTTTTTGTTTAACTTCCCTCAGTTTTATTCTTTCTGTTTTTATTCCATCTATTATTCTTCCCCCAGAACTTAATGGATGGGGTCTTCTAAGTTCCTTATACCGATTAACAAGAACTTCATCAGTTGCATCAAGATACAAAATACTATATTTTAAACCTTTTTCTTTTAATATTTGTAAACTTTTAAATAAATCATCAAAAAATATGCCCCCTCTAATATCAACAACTACTGCTGACTTATCAACAAGCTTCTTTGATTCTATGCACAGCTCAGCAAAATTAGGCAGTAATGCTGGAGGTAAATTATCCATACAATAGTAGCTCATATCTTCTAAAATCTTAACTGCCTGGCTTTTTCCTGCACCAGATAATCCTGTAATAATTACAAACTCCATAATACCCTCATCTTTCTATTTAATATATTATATTTGTACCCTGTTTTTTAATAAGATTAACAATAATTTAAATTTTGTATTTTTTACATCACTATCACTTAATATTTATAATTCTTTTAAAATCTAGTCCTGCTTTTACAGCCCTCTCTATAGAATTATCACAATTACCTATATTTTCAACTGAATGTGCATCACTGCCAATTATAAATTTAACATTGTATTTTGATACTTTCTTAATTTCTTCTATATTTAAATGTCCATGGCTGTCATTTATTTCTAGTATTGTGTTGGTCTCTTCTGCTGCTTTAGCTATTCTTTCTATATCAACAAATATTTTATCTCCCGGATGAGTTAAAACATCTATATCATATTTATGCATTACCTCTTCCAATGCCTTTGTATTAATTTCAATCATTTTTTTTCTTAGCTTATCAGAATATTTAGCAAAATAGTTTAACACTAATAACACAAAAGCATCTTTTATAGTTCTAAATGTAACCCCATAATGAAAACCTAAAAGAACAATATCACAATTTTTTGTTATTACTTCGTTAATATCAGAATGCCCATCCATACTTGTTAGGTTAGCCTCAATTCCTTGCAGAATTTTAATTTGAGGATATTTTTTATTGAGCTCATTTATCTCTTCTCTTGCTTTCTTAACATTTTTAGTTCTTATTCCGAACATAAAATGTTTAAGTCCATGATCAGATACAGCTATTTCTTCTAACCCTAATTCAACAGCTCTTTTTGTAATATCTTCTAGTGTACCTTTGCCGTGCTTATTCCTTGAATATTCAGAATGTATATGATAATCAGCATATGTTTTCATGTTCACAAATTCATCCCTCTTTTATAATTGAACGAAAAACTAGTAATGAGTAACGAGTAATATAGTTAATTTACTCATATTAATTCGTAAATTTATATATTAATAATTGTTTTACGGAGTAAAACTTCCATTAATTCTCATTTCTCATTTCTCATTTCTCAATTCATAAAGCTTTACGTTAGTAAAGCTACCATGTTACTAGTTCATCGTTCCTCGTTTCTCGCTTAAATTGTTTTACAATTTACATCCTATAATTTTTACTTCAGGCTCTAAGATTATATCATATTTATCTTTAACTGTTTTTATTACTATTCTCATTAAACTTAATACATCATCACATGTAGCATTTCCACAATTTACAATAAAACCACTATGTTTATCCGATACCATAGCGTCTCCATATCTAAGTCCTTTTAAACCAGCATCTTCTATAAGCTTTGATGCATATCCTTCCTTTGGTCTTTTAAATGTGCTACCTGCACTAGGTAAATTAAGCGGCTGTTTTTCTGTTCTTTTTTTTGTTAACTCTTTTATATTCTTTAGAATTTCTTCTTTATTACCTGTCTTTAAATTCATTTCTGTTTCGATAATTATCAAATTTTCTTTTATAGCTCTGCTGTTTCTATATGACAAATGCATTTCTTCATTAGAGTACTCATAAATAATACCTTTATAATCGACACATTTTACTTTCGTAACTACATCTTTCATTTCACCACCATAAGCACCAGCATTCATTGCTACTGCACCACCTAAAAAACCAGGAATTCCACTAGCAAATTCCAAACCAGTTAATCCTTTTTTAGCAGTTTCCTTTGATAAAGCTGAAAGTAAAATTCCTGCACCTGCTTTTATATACGTATCTTCAATTTTAGAATAATTGAATTTCTCACCTATACGTATAATTGCACCTCTAAATCCTTCGTCAGAAATAAGTAAGTTAGTTCCATTACCTATTATATAAAATTTATAATTATATTTTGTAAATATTTCTAATGTATTAATTAAATCTTCTACATCTACAGGTTCAACAAAAATATCTGCTGTTCCTCCAATTTTAAAATATATATATTTCTTTAAATTTTCATCTATTAATACTTTACTTTTAGTATTATTTATTAATTCTTTATAAACTTGATTATACAAGGAAAAACCCCCACTTTCTTATATGATACCCCTAATTTTAACTCCCTATATGATATTATTATATTTTAACATTTTTTTGTTGTTTTAAAAAGGGCAAAGATTAAAAAACTAACAATAAATAAATATTTGATTTAAGCTATAAAATATTATATAATTCAAAATAATACAAATTGTATAAATTATTTAATTATGTTTATTATTGGAGAGATGATAATGGCAAACGAGCCAGCTTATATAAAAATTAAAAACTACTTTATTGAAAAAATCAACAATGGCTTCTATGAAGAAGATAGTCTGCTACCCTCAGAAAGAAATTTAAGCATAAAGTTTAATGTTAGCCGTATGACAGCAAGAAAAGCAGTAGATCAACTTGTAAAAGAAGGTTACGTCGAAAGAATAGAACGTAAAGGAACTTACGTTAAAAAAAATAAAATAATTCAAAACTCTTCAGTTCTTTCAGGATTTTCTTCAATGCTAAAAAGACAGGGTTACAAAAGCAATAAATCTATTATTATAGAAAATAAAGAACTTACAGCTGATAACGATTTAGCTGAAAAATTAAATATAAAACCTAATGAAAAAGTATCCTTGATTGGTAGAATAAGATGTATTGAAGATGAGCCTTTAGCTGTAGAATATGCCTATCTACCTTCAAAAATGTTTCCTGGCATATTAGATATTGATTTTAGTCAAAGATCTCTTTATGAAACTATAGAAAATGTATATAATACAAAAATATTTTCTGGCGAACAAATTATTTCTGTAGGATTTAGTGACGAAAAAATATCTAAATACTTAGAAATTGAAAATGGGTATCCTGTAGTTATTAACAATGGTCCTACTTATAATGATAATGGCTCAATAATTGAGTATTTACTAGCATATTACAGAATAGATAGATGCTCATTTTATTCTATGCTTAGACGTGAAGATGACAGCAATTTAGGAATAAATATAAAAGTAAATAAACAATAATCATAAAACTAACTGGGGCTTAAGCTTAGATACTTAAACCCCAATTTTATTATTTAAAATTATAAGTCAAATTAATACTCTACAATTCCCATATATCTTCTTATTTTTAGTGAATGATTTCTTTTATCTTCAAGATGTTTACTAACTCTATCTAAAGCTGCTGACAATACTAATGGACTAAATAATCCTCTATATTCTTCATTTACACCTTCTAAAGGAAAATCCTTAGTATCAATAATTGTTAACTTATCTGTGTATTTATTACAGAACCTTTCTACCCTATCACAAAGCGGTCTAGTTTCATCTTCTCCTCTAAACAGTAATACATTCGTATCTCTTGTAACTATCTCAAAAGAGCCGTGAAAAAATTCACCTGCATGTACCGATCTTGCTTTAATCCACTGCATTTCTTCTATTATGCAAGTAGCGTAAGAATATGTTTCACCCCAAAGAATACCAGCACCTATAGTCATAAAATAATCTTCATCTTTATATTTTATTGCAAACTCTTCTGCTGTTTTTTCATATTTTTCTTTAACTTTAACAAGATTTGTAGGTAAAGTTTTTAGCGCTTTAATTATTTCATCGTAGTCTTCACACTGCCCTTTGTTCTGCATTAATCTGAATATAACTTGATACAGCATAATCAATTTTGAGTCAGTTACTCCTGTTGCTGCATCATTAGCAAATGCAAAATCAACATTTTCTGCTAAAGGAGTTCCTAGTTTACCCATAAAACCAATTGTTGGAGCTCCTGCTTTTCTAGCAATTTTTGCCGCTTCTACTGTTTCTTTAGTACTGCCTGTATAAGACGAAAGTATCACTAAAGAATTCTCGCTAAACTGTTTGTGATTAATAACATTAAATTCACTTGCATTAAATGCATAAGAAGGAATATTGGACCTTGTATCTAATATATAGTTACATGCATACATAACTGCAAGAGAACCGCCACATCCAACTAAAAACACATTCTCTATATTTCTATTACAAATTTCATCTACAGCTTTATTAATTTCTTCTCCTTGATCAAGACCATTTTGTAATACATTCATATAAATTTTGTTATCATTTACTACCATTTTAAATTCCTCCATATTTTTTTATTCAAAACTTAAACCATGCCCAAATGCTCCTTGGACAAGACAAGTTTTAGAAGCAAATAATGATGATTTTTTTAATCCTATTTTTATTGTATCCTCAGAAGGTAGATTATTTTTTTCCCAACCATTCTCTAACAAAGTAATTAAAAATTTCGTAACAAAAGAGTCTCCTGCTCCTAATGTATCTAGTGGTTTAACTAAATCTACTTCTCCCTTATAATATTTATCTCCATCATAGAAAAGCTGACCATCAACTCCTCTAGAAGCTAATACTAAACTGCTTCCATAACAATGTGCTTTTTTAAGTAATTCATAAGTTTGCTCTAATGTTAAGTGACTAGCTGAAAACAATGAAAAATCTACATTTTTACAAATTCTTTTAATATATGAGTTTTCAGTTTTATTTGAGAAATCAAAGGATATCAAATTGCCGATTTTACTCAGTTTATGCATTTCTTCTTCTATAAAGCTGTAACAACTTGTGTGAATTAAATCAAACTCTTTTAAATAATTGATATCCTCTGATGAAAATCTTAATGGTCTATCTTTAGAAATTCCTCCTTTATTGCTACCGACAAAAACTCTGTCTCCATCAACTAAATCAACTTCAGCATAACCGGTTTCTCCTTCATAAATTTTACATTTAGAAGTATCTAACCCTAAATCACTTAAAGTTTTCATAATATGACAGCCAGCTTGATCTTTTCCCACTACCCCCATATATGCCGATTTGACACCAATAATTTTAGCGTAAACTGCAAAATTCAATGCATTGCCACCCGGAAACATAGTTTTTATATGTTTATACTTATCTACTACATTATCGCCTACTCCTATAACTTGCATCTTTCTACCACCTTCTACTTGTTTTCTGGTATATACCAAAAAATAAACTATAAAATTACTTGGTTATACCCTCAATATATTCTTACCCCTTAATTCCCCCAGCAGTTAATCCTTTTATAAAGTTCTTTTGCATCAATAGATAGAAAATAATCATTGGTAATGATCCAATAACTATACCTGCTAGCATTACTGTCCAATCGGTTACAAGTGCATCTCTAAAATTAGATAATCCTACAGGAATAGTCATTTTCATTTTATCTTCTATAAATACTAAAGCAAATAGAAATTCATTCCAAACAAATATTGCTGTCATTATTGCAGTTGATGCTAATATAGGTTTACTAATTGGCAGTACTATTCTAAAAAATGTTTGTATACTTGAACAGCCGTCAATATATGCTGATTCTTCTAGTTCCTTTGGAAAACCTAGAAAATATGATCTCATTAAAAATACTGCAAATGGAAGTTTAAAAGCTATATATGGAATAATCATTGCCCAATAAGTATTATAAAGTCCGATTTTGTCTATAATTTTATATAATGATATTAATGCTACTTGAGGCGACAATAGTAATCCTCCTAATATCATATAAAAAACTATATCTTTAAATTTTGATTGTGACCTTACCACTCCGTATGCACATGCAGCTCCTAAAAAAACTGTTGCTGTTACAGAAACTGCTCCAACAAGCAAACTGTTTAGAAAATAAGTGGATAGACCTAATTTCCAAGCTTTAATATAATTAGACCAAACGGGATTTTTAGGTAGTGCCAATGAATTAGTAAATAATTCAGAATTAGTCTTTAATGAATTTATTATTATCCATATTAAAGGATAAATTACCATCGTAGCCAATACTATAAAAAACAGGTATAATAATGTTTTTAACAATGTTTTTGTAGTTTTATTATTCATAACAATCACCTATTCTTTTCCTGAATTAGATATTTTTATTTGAAGTATAGAAACTGAAAAAGTAATAACGAAGATTATTACTGCAATAGCAGCTGCGTATCCCATTTCATCATACATAAAAGCTGTATTGTATAAATAAGTTCCTAATACTTGTGTAGAATTATACGGTCCACCTGAAGTCATTACGTATACTTCTGTAAACAATTTAAATGATCCTATTACTGTAATAACAGAAGTTACTAGAAGTGTTTCCTTTATATTTGGAATAGTAATCTTTAATGCTTTTTGTAGTCCATTTGCTCCATCTATTTGAGCTGACTCATAAAGTTCTATTGGAATTTTTTGTATAGCTACAATTATTAGTATCATTATATAGCCAACATACTGCCATTGACTCATAGCAATAATAGCAAATATAGCAATATTAGGCTCTCCAAGCCAAGCATGTGTAAAATTTTCTAATCCCATTTTTATAAGTAGCGAATTAAGCATACCCATGTTAGGATTGTATATAAAGTACCAAAGCAACCCAACTGCTGTAACAGAAATTACTGACGGTAAAAAATATATATTTCTAAAAAAAACTCTTAATTTACCTGCAAGCTTACTTTCTAATAGTATTGCTAATACAGTTCCAAATCCTACTTGACACACTATAGAAATAACAGCATAATAAATATTGTTTTTTAAGCTAATATAAAAAATTTCATCTGCAAATATTTTTTTATAGTTTGACAATCCTACAAAAACCATTTCATCAGTATAGCTATTCATCCTAAAAAGACTGTAATAAAAGTTTTGTATTATAGGTATATATACAAATACACTTATTAAAATTATTGCTGGAAGCATATAAATTAAATAATTTTTCTGTTTAAGCCTTTTCATATGTCTCGCTCCTTTGGACTAATCTAAAAGGCATTAAGCCTTTTAGATTAGAATTCATCTTTAACTTCTGTAGCTTTTTCTTGAACTTTCTGCATAACCTCTTCAGGTGTAGTCATACCATCCATCAGTTTTTGTAATTCAGCAAGATAAACATTACATACTTTAGCATGAAGTCCCGAGTCTAACCAATTCACCATTCTTTCAGCTTCAAAAACTATTTGTGTATTGTCATATACAACATCAGCTATTTCACCTTTTTCAACTACATTTTTAGCTCCATTTATATATCCTAACTCTAAAGCCTCTTTTTTACCTACTTCTTTTCCTGTTAAATATTTCAAAAATGCAACTGCCTCTTTAGGATGCTTTGTAGTACCTGAAACTACAAAGCCTTCAGGATAACCTGTTAAATAACTTTGATTACCTTTTCCATCTTCAATAATTGGGAAATTAAAAACTCCATAATTATCACGAAACTCATCAGTGCAAACTGATTCTATTTCTGGAATTTCAACTATTTCAACATACATCATTGCAGCTTTTCCAGCCATCCAATTATTTCTAGCTTCATCATGCTTTATTGCATTTGCATTTGCATTAAAATACGGAACCATTTTTTCAAATTCTTCTAAAGCCTTTACAAACCCCGGATCAGAAAAATCTCCTACTGCTGGATCATATGCCTTGTAAATATTCTCTCCAATTATTTTTTGATTAATCGTTCCTATATAATGAGAAACAGCCCATGGAGATTGATTACCAAAAGCTATAGGAACTATATTCGCTTCTTCAAGTTTTTGACATGTAGTTAAAAACTCATCCCATGTACTTGGAACTTGCGCTCCTGCTTGTTCAAATAATTCTTTATTATAAACAAATATTTTACCATCAACTCTGAAAGGAGCTCCATAAATTTTCTCATCTAAAACAAATGGCTCTAATTGAGAATAAACATAAGACTCTTTCCAACCATTACTATTCATTTCTTCTGTAAGATCATATACTTTACCGGCTCTAATGAATCTATTTGTAAATTCACCGGGCCAAGTAAAAAATACATCTGGTGCATCATCTGTACCTAAAACAACTTTTATTTTTTCTTTAAATGGATCGTTTGATATTGACTGCATATCAACTTTGATATTAGGATTGTCTGCTTCAAAATCGCTAACTACTTCTTCAAAAAAAGTATTGTATGGTTCTTGCGGCCATCTGTGTAAAAATTTGATTGTTACGACTTCTTCTCCTTCATCTTTAACTTCAGGAGTATCATTACCACCGCAGCCTGTAAAAATTAATGACATTACCATGATGAGTACGAGCAAAATAGATAAATTTTTTTTCATTTTATTCCTCCCTCTTTTTAATATTATCCGTTCTAATAAATTTTGGATAATTTTTATATTCAAAACTTAATTAAATTCAATCTCTTCATATTGGATAAATTAAGTTTTAAAACTAATGTTTTTATTGTTTCTAGTTTTAAAGGTAGGTTGTACTATTCCAATCGTTTTCCTATAAGGTAATAAAAGATTTATATAAAATTGTTTAATATAGCAGTGTTGTGATATATAAAAAAATTACACCATCTGGTATATACCAGATGGTGTAATTTTATAATATAAAAATAATTTTGTCAATACATTTTTTATCATGTTATTATTTACCAATTATTTGTCTTTTAAAACCCAAGCAATTTTAAATATTATAGCATCACTAAATTTTCTTAAATCATATCCCGTTATTTGTTTTATTCGTTCGATTCTATACAAAAGAGTATTTCTATGAATAAATATTTTTTTTGAAGTTTCTGTAAGATTTAAATTGTTTTCAAATAAACTATCTATAGTCTTTATTATTTCATCATCAAGAAAGGTATTAAATTCTCTACAAAAAATAGTTTTAAATAGATAATCTCTATCTTTTTTTTCAATGGTATTGCTAATATTATGAAGAAATATTTCACTATAATTAAGAATATTTTTTTGAGGAAAATTTTTATCTCTATAGGATTTAATATTAATACATCTTTTTTTTAATTCTGATTTATCTATGTTATTTACTTGTCCAGCAATTGCTATAAATGTTTGATAGTAAGCATCTAAAAGAATATTATTATACAATATATTTGCATCATTAATAATATCATTTGAATTAGCTATTACTATAAAATATTCATCAGCAAAAGTAATTTCTTCCAAATGCAAGGTTTGTTCAATTATTTTTTTATAAGTACTATTTTCGTTTTCAACATAAACATGCATATAATACTTTTTCATTTAAACACCCTTTATACTGCTAACTAAAATATTGTTAATTCTGTTTCTTTGTCGAAGATATGCAGTTTACTGCCTTTTACCATAAATTTTGCAGTATCTCCAAAATCTACTTCTGTATTTGCTTTGAATTTAGCAATAATTTGCCTATCATTAATAGTTGTATAAATGTATGTTTCTGCACCCATAAGCTCTTTCACTTCAACTGTACTTTCAAACACAGAATAGCTGTTATCGCAATTTTCTTTAGCTTCTTTAATGTGTGAAGGTCTTATACCTATAATTACATCTTTTCCTACATATCCATTTTCATTTAATATATTTTGCTTTTCTTCTGGTAATGATAAAATAACTTTTTCGCTTACTTTTATTCTAATATCATTGTTTTTTTCAACTTTTCCTTCTAAAAAATTCATCTGAGGACTGCCAATAAAACCTGCTACAAATACGTTCACAGGATTATCGTAAGCATTCTGAGGTTTATCAATTTGCTGTATTACACCATCTTTCATTATTACTATTCTTGAACCCATGGTCATTGCTTCTGTTTGATCATGTGTAACATAAATAAAAGTAGTGTTTAGTCTTTTATGAAGTTTAGCTATCTCGGTTCTCATCTGTACTCTTAACTTTGCATCTAAATTAGATAATGGTTCATCCATTAAAAATACTTTTGGATTTCTTACAATGGCTCTTCCTAGAGCTACTCTCTGTCTTTGTCCTCCTGAAAGAACTTTTGGTTTTCTATTTAATAAATTGTCTATTTCAAGTATTTTTGCTGCATTCTTTACTTTTTTGTCTATTTCATCTTTTGGGATTTTTTTTAATTTTAATCCAAACGCCATATTGTCATAGACTGTCATATGTGGATATAAAGCATAGTTTTGAAAAACCATAGCTATGTCCCTATTTTTTGGAGCAACATCATTTACTAAGTTATCTCCTATATAAAGTTCTCCGCTCGTTATTTCCTCTAACCCTGCAATCATTCTTAAAGTAGTTGTTTTTCCACATCCTGAAGGACCTACAAGAACTATAAATTCTTTGTCTTCTATCTCCATAGTAAAATCTTTAACTGCTTCAAATCCATTAGCATACACCTTTTTTATTGATTTTAATGATAAATTAGCCATTATATTACCTCCTTGCAGTTATTCTATAAGTTTTACTATGATTAATCAATTGTGAATAATTACAAAAATATGATATCGTTAATCTGCGATACTTGAATTTCTGTAAATTTACATTTTCTTCTTTTTTCTATTTTTTTAATCCAATTGTTAACATATTTTATTGATTTATTTTTATTTAAATTGATACAGCTATTGATTTTATTATAAAAACATTTTGCTAGTTTTATTCTCCATTCTGTAAATGGTGGATTATTAGTTAAAATATAAAAAACTATGCCGGCAATATCTTCTTCCAAATCACCTTTTCTTATATCTTCAAAATCTATACTGTATATTTTGTCTTTATAAAATATAAAATTTCTAAGATTAACATCATTTAAAATATAATTATTTTTCTGAAAATAATTTGTACTATATAACTTAATTAAGTGACTAGATAATATATCTGCTATATTACAAATTTGAGAACTATCATAACAAAACATATTGTCTATGAAATCACATAAATTACAGCCTTCTATATATTCTAAAAACAAAGCATTATCAGCCTTTTTAATTATTCTAGGAACATTTACTTGAGCTATATTTAAGTTTTCCAAACATAATATTTCACTATGACATTTATCCTTAGAACTAAATTTTTTATAAATGCATTTCTTATCATCTTCATCAACAATCAAAAACACATTATTTTTTTTGCTTATAAATTCTTTCAATATCTTCATATCATTTTATTCCTATATAAAATTTACGAATTAATATAAGTAAATTATCCATGTTACTCGTTACTCATTACTAACTTCTCGTTTATAAAGTGCGAAGCACATTTCAGTGTCCTTCCGTGTCCTCCGTGGTTAGTTATATTTTATCTTTTTTTAGTGCGTAGCACATTTCAGTGTCCTTCCGTGTAATTCCGTGGTTAATTATTATTAATCTCTATTCTAATACTACTCTCATCTTCATATCCTTCAAATTGACTAATCAAACCTAAACATGTACTTTTCAGAATATTCTCAACAAAAGGTACCATTTGTATAGGTTCATCATTTATATATAATTTTACTTTTGATTTTGTCTGCACGCAATCTTCTCTTTTGGCTTCACCCTTTAATATTTTTTCTGCTAATGTTCTGCAGTCATATCCACACGCTGAACAGCATTCTATTGGAGCATCTGGCAGCAGTTCAAATACTTTTTCTTCAACTAAATTAATAAGTTTTTCTGGTTCTTTCAAAGCATTTATTACTGGTACTCCCTTATATTCGTTTAATGTTTCAGCAATAACACCAGAAACAGCAAATATACCTCTTTCCCATCTTTTCTCTAGTTCATCAACTGATTTGGCTGCTAAAATTTTAGGTAGATTATAATCAGTTACCCCTTCACATATTACATATTCATGGTGATAATGTTTTAAGATATCTGTTAATTTCAACTTTTCATCATAAAGAATATCAGTTTCTTTCATACCTCTTGCACTGACCAGTTGTGAACCTGCCTCTCTGTGCCTATAAGTATTAGTACCCGGAGTATCTATAGCAAATTCTTCAAAGTGTATCTCTTTAATACTTCCTACCGAATATCTCTTTGCTCTCAAGCCTTTTATCAACGTTTCAACTACAGTTGTTTTCCCCGACCCTGTATACCCATATACTGATAACACCTTCATCAAAATCAACTCCTTCCAAAATTGAACGAAAAACTAATAACTAATAACTAGTAACATGGAAGTTTTACTCCGTAAAACATTTAATTATAAAATAAATTTACGAATTAAATGAGTAAATTAACCTTGTTGCTCGTTACTCATTTCTAGTTTCTCGTTTATTAAGACCATATTAATAGTTTCTCATTTCTAGTTCCTCGTTTATTAAATTGCGCAGCACATTTAATCATATATTAAATATGGAATAATTATATCTTCATATCTAAAGAATCCATGTGTACCTTCGTCACCTTTTTTATGCATTCCGTGATCAGCAGTTAGTATTATCTTTCCATCCCAATTTGAACTTATTTCCTTTACATAACTATCTACTTCTTTTATTTTTTCCATTGTCCTATTATCAAAATCTCCAAAACAATGTCCTGCATCATCTACTCCGTGAAAATGAACTAAAATTAAATCTGGATTTTCCTTTAAAGCTATTTTTGCATTGTCAAAAACTTCATCATCTGTATACTTATCTCCATCATCATCTAAGCTTAATATTGGAGTTATACCTGTATTAACTGCACATGAATATGATTCTACCAACATAGCTTTTTTATCCAACTCTAATGCCCTTTCAAATATGGTAGGTACTAAAGGCTGCCTTCCATCTCTATCTTTTATACCGTTTTCTTTAGGTGGTTTGCCTGTTATCATGGCAGCATACCCTGCATTTGTAACTGGTCTATAAATAGTGTTCGCAATTTTTGCTTCATTCAGACTTGTCAAATAAGGAGCATATCCATTTTCCATAGCGTATTTATATTGATGATATCCAAAACCATCTACAAAAACAATCATTACTTTTTCATTTTTTTTAAGGTAATATTCTGCATCGTAATAAGTATCCATTACAGTTGTTTGAGGTGGATTAATAAGAACTCCAACAATATCATTATATATTATTCTTTCTTCAGGAATAATAAAATTTATTTTATTTCCATCAAGTTGAATATATCCTGACTTTGATAAATAATAATATCCTCCATCTCTTGTCATTACCAAAATTCTATTTATATTATTAGTGATTTCATTTAAAGGTATGACTTTCTTTTGCTTGTACAACATTATATCATTTTTTTGGTCTACTGATGTTTCACCATCAAGATAATTATATATTTTATAATTTGTTAATAAGAAATTTCCCGGTGTAATTGAAAAAATATTTTTATTATTGCTAATAATATTTACTGAATTATCTATGTCATCTATGTTATTAATTATAACTATACTTTCTAAGCCTTTTATATTTGAATTAACAGGATGATTAAATGTAACTGAACACCAGCCTTTTTCATTGTTTACTATATAACAGTCATCCAATTCATTTCCATTTAATTTTGCCATTAACCCATCTTGTCCCATTAATAGTATAGAAAAATTGTCACTGATAGGATTACTTTTATTTACTAAATCTTTTAATAAAACGCCCTTATATTTTATATCCTTTTTCTCTATTTGATTCCATTCGAATTCTTCACTATAACTTTCTAATGTATATTGATTCTCCACATCACCCGTTATGATTACAGAAGAAAATATATCTTGTTCTTTATTACATGAAGTAAAGAGAAAAAGGATAATAAGAGCAGTCAAAAACGACATCGCTATTTTTTTTGACATGTCCAACTATCCTTTCTTCTTATAAATATTTTGTAAAACTAACTTTTTACTTTTATTTAAATTTATTTTGTTTCTATTGACGCTACTCCTTTAATCCAAACGCTTGATCCTTCACCTTCAACAGTTAATCTTGGTGATTCATCTTCACTTAAAGCTTCTCCATCTTTGATAAAGCCAAGTAAAGTTGTTTCTGCATCTACTACATCTTTTGTTAAATCAACACTAAATTCATCAGCTGCAGCTACCTTTACTGAAGTGTATTCTTCTACACCTGCTGCTTCTAATATATCTTTAATTCTATAGCCCTGCCATTGTCCAGGCTTTAAATTATCGTCTTTATCTTTTTTATTAATAGTAACTGTTACAAATTCTAAATCTTTTGCATTTTCATTTGTAAACTCTGTACCATTTACGGTAATACTAAATTCAGCTTTTGCTGGTTCTTGATCTGCATCTTGGTCTTGTTCTTGGTCTGCATCTTGATTTTGTTCTTGATCAGGTTCATCAGCAGGCTGGTCTGTTGTGCAACCAACTCCTAAAGATAAAACTAACATTAAAACTAATAATAAACTAACTATCTTTTTCATGTTTAATATTCTTCCTTTCACTTTCTTTTTATTTTATATTTAATAGCTTTTTAAACTATAAATAACTAGTTTTTATTCTGTAACTTCTATGCTTAATATGCCTTTAACTTTTGTATTGTCTTCAAGACCTTCAAATACTGTACTATATCCACCTTTTTTTCTTGGATAGATCATACCTTTTTCAAAGTCTTCTCTAGTAATTTCTAAGCTGTATCCATCATCAGCTGTTAACTTATATTTATTTCCTTTTTCTAATCCTACTGAATCTTCTATACTTGTCAGCAAAATACCTGTGTCTTCTCCTATTGTTACTAATTCGTCAGCATATTTTACTAATCCTTGTTCAATACTAAAGAAAGCATTTTCTGCATTATTAAACCAAAGTAATTCTTTCATATGCATGCCTTTTGGAAGCTCCGGAGATAAAAACAATGGTGCATATTCACCAGTTATTTTGATATACCCTGTTAAAAAAACATTTTTCTTTTCATTTTTATCTAGTCCGTCAACACATTTGGCTGAAATCTCGTCTGTTTCCTTAACAGAAGCAAATTTTTCAAATAACTCCTCTGTTTTCACTGCTTTATCTACAGTTTCATAATATGTATAATCTTCTTGAGTTAAAAGACTATATGAGGATTCTAATAATGTAACCTTTGATATGTTTATTATTTCCTCCTGAACAATTTCCATTCCAGCAACATTACCAACCCAATACATAGATCTTTCGTCAGGAACTGCAACTCTTAAAGGCATATGTTTTTCATGTAATGGTTTACCATCTTGTTTGTAAATCAACATTATTTCTTTCTGTTGAAGTATTTCTTTTGGTACTATAATAGAATATCCATCTGCTGCATAAAATCTTACACCTTCAAAATCTTTCTGAGAAACATTGTATTTACTTAAAATAGTATCTATTTTTACACCTGTTACTTCTGCTTCTGTAATTTCTCCACTTGATGAAATATTAGTCATTTTTTCAGTTGCTGATTCCATTTTATATATTTCTTCTGCAGTTATCACTACATCCCCACCTTCAAGACCAACAATTTTAAACTCTCCAGCAGGAGTTCCTACATCATCACCACTTTTTACAGGTTCTTGGTTATCAGCATCTGCAGGTTCATTGTTTGCATTTGAACATCCAGCCAATACTAATAATACCACAATTGCTAATACCAATAAACTGCTTAACCTTTTTTTCATACTCTCCTCCTAATTAATCTTTCCAAATTTATATTTGTAATTCTATTTTTAATTTTGCATTTTAAATTTTTATTTATTTTGCATTTTTAATTTAGTGAAGTTTTCCATACATAAATTTACTGCTCTTACTACTGCCTTACTGGTCATTGTAGCTCCTGTAATAGCAACTACTTCATTAGGCTCTCTGTCTATTATAATTACAGTTTTTAACGGTACATCCACTAACTTACCTGCAAATCTTTCAAGAAACCAATTTTCAGAAACATAACCACCATAATCATCAGTTTCTGAATGTTCTATTACATCAACTTCATAAACTTTATTATTCTGAACATCTATAGAAGTCATTAAATAAATGTCTTCATTAAAACCAGTTGTCTTTACGAATTGATATAATAACTTTTGTCCATCTTTCTCTATTAACATAGCATTTTCAATACAGCATCCATCTGAATTGATACTGTTATCAATTTTATATTTTCTAACTACTTTGCAGTCATCATATTTTTGTTTAACATATGTTTCTTCAAAGCTTGTACTACATGAAACTAACAACAACATACTCAATAAAATAATAAATGCACTTTTTTTCATGATTTTAAATAAAAAAAATCCATTCACCCAATGGAATAGATTTAAATTCTACTTTTTCATCTCCTTTCCAAATGGGAGGCATAATCGTTTCCAAATATACCCTATCGTCTGTTTCCCATAGTTTAACCCCTTAGGAAAAAACAGATCGGAGCAACATATTTAAATTACATGTCAATTTTAGCAAAAAAATATGTTATTTACAAGTAAAATTGATATTTTTAATTTTATTTACCACAGAAAAGCACGAAAGAACACGGAAAAACACAGAATTGTGCTTCGCACTTAGATAAACGAAGAACTAGTAATGAGCAACGAGTAATATGGTTAATTTACTCATATAATTCGTAAATTTATTTTTATCAAATTTAACCACGGAAGAACATGGAAGAACACGGAAAATGTGCTTCGCACGAAAAAAGACATTAGTAAAACTACCATAACTTTTCACTTTTATCTTTTAACTTTTATCTTAATTCTATTGCTTCTACAGGACATTCTTTAGAGCAGATTCCACAGCCAGTACATCTGCCATTATTAATTAGTTCAGGATATGCTTTTTTATCTTTATTGACATTTATCTTAACAAAGTCTATACAACTGAAAGGGCATGCCTGCACACATATACCACATGCCATACATTCTTTATAATTTATAATTGGTTTTTTCTTCTCCATAATTACACTCCATATTATATTCAAGCAGTTTACTGCTTACTTCCACACAAGATTCTTCGACTATCCCTCAGAATGACACACATTCTTAGATTTGTTTGCTTTACGGTAGTAAAGCTTCCATGTTCCTCGTTTCTCGTTACTAGTTGCTCCTTTAATTATTTAGTAATTCATCCAAACCCAATTCTTCAATAGTTTCTTCTGTAGGTACTCCAGTTTCAGGATTCCATCCAAAGTGTTCCCAATGTTTTTGTATCATACCTTCAATAGGTAAAGTTTTACCTTTTAATGGTCCTTCTTTTAACGGAGGTCTTCCTGCTATTCTATCTTTTATTTTGAAATCGATAGGATTTATTCCTTCACGTATATTAAACATCTGTCTTAATGTTTGCATTCTCTTTCCTATTATCATATATTCGTCTGGAGTTTTATCCCAACCTGTTGCAGCATTAAGCCATTCGAAAATTTTCCAGTTATGTACACCTGAAATCATTGCAAATAAACATCCTCCGGAACCATCTAATATTTGCTTAATACAGCTATTAGCCATTGTAATTATTCCATTTCTATCAGAAGCTTCAAATTCTACTTTTTTTGGTGTTGATAATTTTAATTTAGGTACCCATGAAACTTTTGTCCATAAATGCATATAGTTATAATATCCAAAAGCACCAACTGTATGCCTTCCGGGAGTAGGATCAGCACTGTAATGTACTCCTAAAGCTGGATCCATCCTAGGGTCGTGCATTCCCGGTTCTTGACCTCCTGCGTGCATTGCATACTTACTTGTCTCTTCTCCTATTTTTTTAACAGCTACTTTTACTCCATCTGCTAAAACATCTCCAAATCCTTGTCTTGCTATCATTCTTTTCACAAGTTCTACTATTGCTTCAGCATTACCCCATGTTAATTCCAGTCCGTCTGTATCATCTTTTGTTATAAGTCCATTTTCATAACACTCGATTGCATAAGCAATTGTGTTTCCAGCTGATATACTGTCCATTCCAGCCCTATTTAATAATTCATTTATATAAAATATTGATTCTAAATCTTTATTCATAAGTAAAGCACCAAAAGCATTTACTGTTTCATATTCAGGTTTATGTGTATGTGTAAATTCTCCATTTCCAATACCTTTTATATCACATACTCCGCCGCAGCCTATGACACACGAATAGCAGTGATATTTTTTATATTCTCTTTTTAGAACTTTGTCAGGATTAACATTATTGTAATATGATTTATCATAATCTACCACTGATCCTGCCCAGTTTTTTATAGGGTCATCACCATTATACATGCCCATGGTATTTCCAAACCCCGTACCCCATTTTTTCATCATACTAGCACTAACAATACCATCTATTGGTATAATATTTTTAGGGATAGTTAATGCCTTTCCCATGAGTGGAAGCATCCTGCCAGTCATAATTTGAGGCATATTTGTTTTCTTTATTTTTTTACTGAACTCTTTACTATATTTCTTTACCGTTTTAGGATCATGACATTTTATAGGTTTTGAACCTGCTAAAACTACTGCTTTTAATCTTTTCGAACCCATTACAGCACCAACACCAGACCTTGCAGCAATACGCCCTCTATCATTACATATACCTGATATTAATGATTTTTTTTCAGAAGAAGTGCCTATAACAGCTATTGCAGGTTTTTTATTGTTCCAATTCTCTTTCTCTAGTATATCTTCTGTTTCAACTGCATCTTTTCCCCACAAGTATGAAGCATCTCTAAGTTCTGCTCCTCTATTATCTACATATAAATATACGGGGAATACAGAGATTCCTTTAAAAAAAATACCATCATAACCGCATTGTTTTATTGCAGGTGAAAATGTACCTCCACAATTTGAATCCCCCCAACCACCAGTTAGTGGAGATTTACATACAACCATCCATCTACCAGTCATTACGCTTCCTGTACCTGTTAATAATCCACTAACAAAACCAAGCATATTATCTGGTCCTAACGGGTCTGCCCCTTTAGGTATATTCTTATAAAGTGTATACGCTCCTAACCCTACACCTGATAGTAAATTTTCATATACTTCATCTTCAACTTTCTGTTCTTCAAAGATACCTGTTGTTAAATCTACTATTAGAATTTTACCAATGTAACCTTTCATTTCTAAACTCCTTTTACTTAACCTTTTATTAACGAGAATATTAAATCATTTATATAAATAATTCTTAAGTTAAAAAGTTAATATATTATCTTTCAAAATTTTTAATTTATTATTATAACTTACACTTTTTACTTTTATCTATAATTGAGATACTGAATTTTGTTCAGCACTTATTACAAGCTTTCTTACTATTCCTTCACAATCTTTTTGAAGCATAAGAGTTGGTACAGGATAATTAGGATTAGCTTCTTTTAAAGCCCTTTTAGCTATTAATGTAATATCTTCTTCTTTTATTTCTTTAATCTTTGTAGGTATATCCATATTTTCATTTAACTTTCTAATATGATTAATAAATCTTATAGAAAGCTCTTCATTTGTCTCATTTTCAGTTCCAATTCCCCCAGCTACAGCAAGCTTAGCAAGTTTTTCACAAGCATTTTTTCTTGAATATTCTAAAACATACGGCAATATAACAGCATTAGCTAATCCATGAGGCACTCCGTACAATCCACCAAGAGTATGTGCTATAGCGTGCACATAACCAACATATGCTCTTGTAAAAGCTGCTCCTCCATAATAAGATGCCAAAGCCATATTATTTCTTGCTTCTATATCTTTTCCGTTTTTATATACTCTTTCTATATTTTCAAATATTAGTTTTGTTGCTTTCTCAGCCATATTATTAGTAAATTTGGTACCATATGAACCTATGTATGCTTCAACTGCATGTGTCAATGCATCCATTCCTGTTGTAGAGGTTATATGTTTAGGTAAACCTGTCATTAAATTAGGGTCTAATACTGCAGCTATTGGCACAAGTTTTAAATCATTTATTGCATATTTTTCATGCGTAGATGGATCAGTAACTACAGCAGCTATTGTTGTTTCAGAACCTGTTCCTGAAGTAGTGGGAACTGCAAACAAGGGAGGTAACTTCTTTCTAACTCTAAATAAACCTCTCATCTTACTGACTAACTTATTTGGATTACTTACTCTTGCAGCAGCTACTTTAGCACAATCCATAGAAGAGCCGCCTCCAAAAGCTATAATCCCTTCACAATTTTCATTTATATACATTTTATTAGCATCTTCAATATTTTGAATAGTTGGATTAGGTCTAACGCCATCAAATACTATATACTCAACTTCATTTTCCTTTAATGATTGAAACAGACCTTCTAGTAATCCTAATTTTAGTAAAACTTCATCTGTGACAACCAATACTTTCTTTACTTGTTTAGTTTTAATTGTTTGAGGTAATTTTTTTACACTGTCTGATCCTGAAATAATATCAGGCTCTGGAAATCTAAGAAATAATGTTACTATTTTTACAATCTTTTGATAAATCCTATAGTATATTTTTCTTAACAACAAAAATTCCTCCTTGTTTATTTTTATTATATATAGTCAATTATCAAATATCAAACTATTAGTATTAATTTTGAATATTTTATATCACCTACTATTTTAATTTATAAATTTAGTTATGATTATAGTAAGAAAAAGAGTGAGAATATAGGGTCAGAAAAATGTAACAGAAGTTCGGATGTCCGTACGTGGTTTTGTTTTATTTTACCTCGAATTTAAAAATTTTACAAGTATTTTTAGAATTGTATTACTATGTTTTATTTCAACAAACTATAAAAGCACAAAATAAAAACCCGGCAAATCAATATGCCGGGTTATTTATAACTTAATACTTCATTTCTGCCATTCTTTTGTAACTTTCATATCTGTCTTTAGCATCTTTTTCAGCTTTTTCAAATAAACTATCTGCTAATTCAGGGAATGTTTTTTGTAATGAAGCGTATCTTACTTCACTTAATAAGAAATCTTTAAATGATCCTTTTGGTTCTTTTGAATCTAATGTGAATGGATTTTTGCCTTCTTCTTTTAATCTTGGGTTATATCTGTATAAATGCCAGTATCCAGCTTCTACAGCTTTCTTTTCTTGCTCAACTGTTTTACCCATTCCTGCTTTTATACCATGATTTATACATGGAGCATATGCGATTATTAGTGATGGTCCGTTATAGCTTTCTGCTTCTGTAAGAGCTTTCATAAATTGATTTTTGTCTGCTCCTATAGATACTTGTGCTACATATACATAACCATATGTTGCTGAAATCATTCCTAAGTCTTTCTTCTTAACTTTTTTACCAGATGCTGCGAATTTTGCTACAGCTGCTGTTGGAGTTGATTTAGATGATTGACCTCCAGTATTTGAATAAACTTCTGTATCAAATACAAGTACATTTACATCTTCGCCTGATGCTAATACATGGTCTAATCCACCATAACCGATATCATATGACCATCCGTCTCCACCTAATATCCATACTGATTTCTTAACTAAGTAATCTTTATTATCTATTATTCTATTTAATAATGTCTTACATTCTTCACAATTTGGAGTATAGCCTTCTAATACTTCTAGTACTTTCTTAGATGCAGCTTTTGATTCTTCTGCATTTTCCATTGATGCTATCCAAGCTTTGAATGCTTCTTTGATTTCATTAGATACTTCTTTTTCAAGTAATGCTTCCATTGCTTCTTTTATTCCGTCTCTTACTTGATCTATAGCTACTGCCATTCCGTATCCGTATTCTGCATTATCTTCAAATAATGAATTAGCCCATGCAGGTCCTCTTCCATTCTTATCTTTACAGTAAGGAGTTGTTGGTGCTGAACCTCCCCAGATTGAAGAACAACCAGTTGCATTAGCTATTATCATTCTGTCTCCGTATAATTGTGTAACTGTTTTAGCATATGCTGTTTCTCCACATCCAGCACAAGCTCCAGAGAATTCTAAGTAAGGCTTACAGAACTGACTACCTTTTACTGTTTCTTTTTTCATTAAATTGTCTTTAATTTCTACATTGTTTACTGCATATTCCCAGTTTGCTACTTCTTTTTCAGTTTGAGTAGCTATAGGTTTCATTACTAAAGCTTTATCTTTAGCTGGACATATATCTACACAGTTTCCACAACCAGTACAATCTAATGGACTTATTTGCATTCTGTATTCTAAACCTTCAAAGCCTTTACCTGTTGCTTTCTTAGTTTCAAATCCTTCAGGTGCATTTTTCTTTTCTTCTTCGTTTAATAAGTATGGTCTTATTGTAGCATGTGGACATACAAAAGAACATTGATTACATTGTATACAATTTTCTTTTATCCATTCTGGTACATTAACTGCTATTCCTCTTTTTTCATAAGCTGCTGTTCCTTGAGGGAATGTACCATCTTCTGCTCCAACAAATGTGCTTACTGGTAATTTATCTCCTTCTTGTCTGTTGATTGGTTCTAATATATTCTTAATAAACTCTGGTTTATTTTGATCACAGTCGCAATCACAACATGAGCAAGATTTTGCATCTTTCCAGTCTGCAGGTACATCTATTTGTTTAAGATCTTGTATACCTTTTTGTACTGCTTGTTCATTCATTTTTACTACTTTTTCACCTTTTTTACCATAGCTCTTAACTATTGCTTTGTTAAGATATTCTACAGCTTCATCAACAGGTATTACATTAGCTAATTTAAAGAATGCTGACTGCATTACCATGTTTGTTCTATTTCCAAGTCCTATATCTTGTGCTATTTTAGTAGCATTAATTGTATAGAATTTAATATCATTTTCTGCTATATATTTTTTCATATCAGCAGGTAATTTTTCGTTTATTTCTTCTTGTGACCATAATGTATTTAAAAGGAATATTCCACCTTTTTTCAATCCGTCTAGTACATTGTATTTGTTTACATATGATTGTTGTGAGCATGATATAAAATCTGCTTCATGAATAAGATATGTTGATCTTATAGGATTCTTTCCAAATCTAAGGTGTGATACTGTTACTCCACCTGATTTTTTACTATCATATGAGAAGTATCCTTGAGCATACATATTTGTGTTATCGCCTATTATCTTGATTGCATTTTTGTTTGCTCCTACAGTTCCATCTGCACCTAATCCCCAGAATTTACATCTTACTGTTCCTTCTGATTTTATTGTAACTCTTTCTTTTTCTTCTAATGATGTAAATGTTACATCATCTACTATACCTATTGTAAAACCATTTTTAGGTTCATTTTGTTTTAAATTATCAAATACAGATTTTATTTGTGTTGGAGTTGTATCTTTTGAACCTAAACCGTATCTACCACCTACGATTACTGGTTTTTCTTTTTTGTCATAGAACATAGTTACTACATCTTGATATAATGGTTCACCTAATGAACCAGGTTCTTTTGTTCTGTCTAATACTGCTATTTTTTTAACTGTTTTTGGTAATACGTTAAAGAAATATTTTTCTGAGAATGGTCTATATAAGTGTACTTTTACTACACCTACTTTTTCACCTTTTGCTTGTAAGTATTCTACTGTTTCTTCAATTGTTTCTGTTACTGAACCCATAGCAACTATTACATATTCTGCATCTGAAGCTCCATAATAGTTAAATGGTTTATAAGTTCTTCCTGTAATTTTGCTTATTTCTTCCATATAATCTGCTACCATGTCAGGTACATCTTGATAGAATTTGTTTGATGATTCTTTTGCTTGGAAGAATATATCAGGGTTTTGAGCTGTTCCTCTTGTTACAGGGTGTTCTGGATTTAAAGCTCTGTTTCTAAATTCTTTTACTGCTTCAAAATCTACTAATTTTTCTAAGTCTTTGTAGTCGATTACTTCTACTTTTTGAATTTCATGAGATGTTCTGAATCCATCAAAGAAATGTACAAATGGTACTCTAGATTTTATTGATGTTAAATGTGCTACACCTGCTAAATCCATTACTTCCTGTACACTGCCTGATGCTAAAAATCCAAATCCTGTTTGTCTTGCTGCCATTACATCTGAATGATCTCCAAATATAGATAATGCATGAGTAGCTATTGCTCTTGCACTTACATGGAAAACTCCTGGTAATAATTCACCAGCTATTTTATACATATTAGGTATCATTAGCAATAAACCTTGTGATGCTGTAAATGTTGTTGTCAATGCTCCTGCTGCTAAAGAACCGTGTACTGCTCCTGATGCTCCAGCTTCAGATTGTAATTCTGTTACTTTTACTTGTTGACCAAAAATATTTTTTCGTCCGTGAGCTGCCCAGTCGTCAGCTAGCTCTGCCATTGGTGAAGATGGCGTAATTGGATAAATTGCTGCTACATCTGTAAATGCATATGCTACATGAGATGCTGCTGTATTTCCATCCATTGTTTTCATAACTTTTGACATATATTTATCCTCCTTAACATTGTATACAATATTCACGATAAGTATATAATATTTATACTTAAAATGCAACTAATAATAATACAAAAATATTTGTTTAAGCCTTAAAAAGGAAAGTCAAAATAGCATATATGTTATTTCAATAAAGATTATTATTTTTTCATTTTTCTTTATAGCTATTTTCAATTAATTTTTATAAAATTAAACTCTTTTTAAAGCAAATTTTGCAACTGAAAAATAATTTGAATCATTTTTCTATCAATTTTTATAATCCTATTATTTCAAATAAGCAAATATCTATACAATATTTTATCTATTCTTGATTTATAAAGTATTTATTATGATTTATCGCTCTCACATGCCATATTTAAGAATCTTGAATTATATGTTTCAGCAGCATTATGACCTAACAGCTTTTGTCTTAAGTTTTTAGCTGCAACTTCAATTATTATAGCTATATTTCTCCCCGGTTTTACAGGTACTGTTAATTTAGGTACTTTAACATCTAAAATTTCTTCGTATACATCATCAATTCCAAGTCTTTCGTATTCTTTATCATCGCTCCATTCCTCTAACTCTATAACTAATTCAACTACTTTGTCTAACCGAATAGATCCTACTCCATATAAATGTTTTATATCAAGTATACCTATGCCTCTTATTTCCATTAGATACTTAGTAAGTTCAGGAGCAGTAGATTTTAATTGATTATCTACTCTTCTCAATATCACAGCATCATCTGATATTAATCTATGACCTCTTTTTATCAATTCTAACGCTGTTTCACTTTTACCTATTCCGCTTTTCCCTGTAAGTAAAACACCAATACCAAATACTTCAACACATACTCCATGAACTGTTACTTCAGGTGCCAATTTATCTTCAAGATAATTTATTAGGTTACTAACTAATTTGGTTGTTTTATCTTTTGCTCTAAGTATTGGTCTTTTATGTTTTTTAGCACAATAAAGCATTGTTTTGTCAATTTCTAGATTTGATGTAATAATAAGAGCAGGTATTGGATGACTGAAAAACTTATCTAACCTATTTACTTTAACTCCTCCACTCAATGTTTTTAGGTAGTTAATTTCAGTTCTACCCATAATCTGTATCCTTTCATACGCAAATAAATCAAAATAACCTGCTAACTGCATTCCCGGTCTTATAAGATCAGAAGTATATATTCTTATATTAGTATTATCAGGAATATATATAACTTCTAAATCTAAGTAGTCTACTAACTCTTCAATACTTATTGATTTCATATCTTCCTCCCTTTTATTTTTCATTAGTCTAGCTACTATTAACTAAACGAGTAATGAGTAATGAGTAACGATTAACGAATAATATGGTTAATTTTCTTTTAGAAAATTTATTTTATATTATTATTTAAGTTTTTACGTAAGTAAAACTTCCATGTTTCTAGTTACTCGTTTCTCGTTCAGTTTTTTTGTTTTTCTTTAAAATAATTGTAAACTTCTTCTGCTGATTTTTTATTCATCTTAGGTGCTTGTGATAGTTCATCAACAGTTTTTGTTTTTATATTTTCTACAGAACCAAATTCTTTTAATAATGCGAGTTTTCTCTTTTCACCAATTCCATTAATAAAATCAAGTTCTGATTTAAATACTTTTTTATGTCTTAGATTTCTATGGTAACTTATTGCAAATCTATGAGCTTCTTCTTGTATCTTATAAATTAACTTATATATATTATCATTTCTTTTTAAGCTTATTTCTTTGCCTTTATACATGAGACCTCTAGTTGTATGTTTATCATCTTTTACCATACCGCATACAGGAATATTTAACCCGAAATTGTTAATAACTTCTTCTACAATACCTACTTGCCCTTTTCCTCCGTCAATTAAAATTAGGTCTGGCATTTTATTAAATCCATTAATATCTTTTTTCGTGCTTATTTCTGACATTCCTCTATTAATACGCCGCTCTAAAATTTCCTCCATACTTTTATAATCATCTGGTCCTATTACTGTTTTAATTTTAAATCTTCTATAGTCACTTTTTTTTAGATGACCTTTTTCACATACAACCATAGAACCTACCGATTCGACTCCTTGTATGTTAGAAATATCATAAGCTTCTATTCTATTTGGAATCTCAGATAATTGCAAAGCATCTCTTAATCCAACAAGTGCTTGCTTACTTTGTTCTTGCTGCTTTATTATTCTTTCGCTTCCTTTTTCTAATACATCCATTGCATTTTTCTTAACCATTTTAACAAGCATGTTTTTTTCGCCTTTTAGAGGTACTTTTATTTTTACTTTAGTACCTCTTATCTCTGAAAGGACGCTTTCGAATAATTCTCTATCTTCTATATCTGTTTCAATAAATATTTCTTTTGGAATATAAACTGTTCCTGTGTAAAATTGTTTAATAAATGATTCTACTATGTTTCTTTCTGTATTATCTTCTATATTTGTTAGTATATAATGCTCTCTTCCTATTATTTTACCATTTCTTATAAAGAATATTTGTACACATGCTTCTTCTTTTCCTATTGCCACACCAATTATATCTTGATCTGAAGAAGATGTTGACACTATCTTCTGCTTTTCATATATTATTTTAATAGAATTTATTTGATCTCTGTATTTTGCAGCTGTCTCATAATCAAAATTTTTAGCCGCTCTTTTCATTTTTTCTTCTAATTCTTCAATTAGCTTGTCTCCCTTTCCATTTAAGAAAGAAATTACATCATTTATAATTTTTCTATATTCTTTTTTTTCTATGTTTCCCATGCACGGGGCACTGCAGTTATTTATATGGTAATTCAAGCAAGGTCTTTTATTTTTCTTAGTACCATCAAGTTTTTTACTACATTTTCTAATTTTGAACAAACTACGTATAGCTGCTATAGTTTCATTAACTGCATAATTACTCACATAAGGACCAAAGTATTTTCCACCGTCTTTTTTTACTTCTCTTACTTTATAAACTCTAGGATAATCTTCATTTGTTGAAACCTTTATATATGGATACTGCTTATCATCCCTTAATAAAGTATTATATTTTGGCCAGTATTTTTTTATTAGATTAGCTTCAAGTATTAATGCTTCCATCTCAGTATCAGTAATTATATACTCAAATTCGTAAATATGGCTTATCATACTCTTAATTTTTAAAATATGATTTTTTGACTGGAAGTACTGCTTAACTCTCTTTTTTAAGTTCTTAGCTTTACCAACATATATTACTTCTCCGCTATTGTCTTTCATTAAATATACGCCTGGTTTATCAGGAATTTTTTTTAACTCTTCTTTTATATTAAACATTGATTCACCCTTTAATTCAGTTAATAGTTGATAGTGTATATTTGATTGTTAAATTTAAACGAATAATTAATAACGAATAACGAGTAATATGGTATAAATTTTCTTTATAAAAACTATCCTTGTTCCTCGTTTCTAATTTCTTATGTCTTAATATGCTATACCAACTAACATAAGATTCTTGTGCGTTACGCTCAGGAAGACGTGCCTTAATTATTTCCAACTGTCCAAATGATTATTTATGTAACATTTCTAAACTCATCACTTATTTTATTGCTTTACGTAAGTAAAGCTCAGGCTATTGACAAACCCGAATTTCATCGTTGTTGCCTCAATCGAGAATGCTCACGTATTTCTATATACGCTCCGCTTACTCGCTTTCGGCACGCCTCGAACTTCGAGTTTCTCAAAAGCCTGCCATCTTGTTGACT
>JAHDQO010000003.1 GCA_018433765.1 Tissierellales bacterium | reverse complement strand
ATGTTTGAACTATTTGTCCGCCTTCTTTTTCTTTTTCTATTATTAGTGTTTTTAATCTTGCTCTTCCTGCATATAACCCTGCTGATAATCCTGCTGGTCCTGCTCCTATTATTATTACATCATATACATTACTCATCTTTTTACACCTCACTTATGTTAAAAATCTAACAAGCCTTTCCATTTTTTAAGAGACACCTATAACTGTTTACGTTTTCATTATTTTACTCAATTTTTACGCAATAGTATCTCTTTTTTCTATACTTGATTATACTATAATCATGATTATTGTCAATGTTTTTTATAAATTTTTTTTATTTTGTTAAATCTTTAATAATATTATTTTATTTATAATCATTGAAAATAAGAAATTTTGAGTATATTAAGAGTTTTATTGATTATTTTATTTAATAGTGTTATAATTTGCAGTAATTGAAAATAAAGGAAAGGAATTTAAATTTGTGAATAATAAGAAAATACAAAGAAACAGAATGATAACTTATTTTGTTGAGGCTGCACATAGCATTATAGAAGAAAAAGGTATAGAAGAAGTTACTATAAGAAACGTAGCTAATCTTGCAGGATACAACAGTGCTACATTATATAATTATTTTAAAGACTTAGATCATTTAGTTTACTTTGCATGTATGAAATATTTAAGAAATTATACCTTAGGATTAACTGAGATTGAGTCTTTATATAAGGATTCACGAGAGAGATTTATTGCTATATGGAAATTCTTTTGTAAACATTCTTTTGAAAACCCCAACATTTTCTATAACATATTTTTTAATAAATACAGCAATAAATTAGAAGGAACACTAAAAGAATACTATGAAATTTTTCCCGGAGATATAGGAAATCATTCTATTGATGTATCTAGTATGCTGCGAGGAGAAACATTATTGGAAAGAAACAAGTCTATTATAAAACCTATGGTTAAAGACGGTTACATAAATCAAAATGAATTGGATACTATAAATGAAATAATTATATATACTTATCAAAGCGTATTAACTAGAAAGATTGTAGAAAAAATTCAACTTGAAAATAAGGCACTAACAGATAAAATAATAAGCTATATTAATTTTATAATAAAATAGAAAAGCAATCATACAAATTGATTGTTTTTTTATTTTAAAAATATCATAATATTACAAATCTCATAATATAAATTAACAAACAATTAGTAAAAAAAGGAATGAATATTATGAAATTAATTAAACTTCCAGTTTGCTTAAAAACATTAATTTATCTAACTCCTACTGTTAACTTTCTTTATCCTTCAATCTATGGATTAAAAAACTATATCGTTCAAAATAGAATAAATTGCAGTATACAATCATTGATGTGCAGAATAATATTAGATTTACCACATCTTGACCTTACTACTTACATAACAGGATCCTATGAAATTAAAACGAATGAAAGAAACATATTAAGTTTATCTTTAATTGGAATGGGTGAATTTGGAGGTGCACATCCTAAAACAATTATTAAATCACTTACTATGAACACTAAAACCGGAAAAGTATATGAACTAAAGGATTTATTTAAGCCTAACAGCAACTATGTTGAGATAATTTCAGAAATTATTTCACAGCAAATAGAAGAGCGAAATATTACATTAATAAACGATTTTGATAAAATTAAGCCTAATCAAGATTATTACATTGCTGATAAAAGTCTAGTTATTTATTTTCAGCAATACGAAATCGCTCCTTATTCTGAAGGGTTTCCTTATTTTGTAATACCTATTTACGAATTAGAATCAATATTAAGCGAAAATAGCCCATTAGGAAAGATGATAGAAATTTTTTAACATTATTTTTTTTGAAAAAAATAGCTGACACATTTAGTGCCAGCAACAACATCCATCATTCATTAACAACACTAATAATAAGAAAAACAACAGTAATGAATCTTGGCTAACTCCGCAATCATATTTGTTAAATAGACATACTAAAATTAAGAAGAAAAAAAGTAATGAGCAGTCATTATTTTCTGAACAGCAATCATTGCACTCTTGAGATTCTACAGTATTTATATTTTTATTTACGGATTCAGACATAATTACCTCCTTAAAAAAAATTTCTTTTTATTAATTTTCAAATAGTTGGATATAATAAGTAATGTCTTTTTTTATTATATTCATTTATTTTTTTTGCGTGATTATTAAAAATGTACAAATTTTAACGTTAAAATGTATATATTTGAAAATTTTTGAAATACTAAAAAAGAAATTAAAAATTTAAGGAGGATCTTATGGATAAATTTGCTTTAGTATTAGTTATAATAGGGGCTATAAATTGGGGTCTTATATCTTTATTTCAATTTGACTTAGTAGCTTCAATTTTCGGTGGGCAAACTGCCATATTAAGCCGTATAGTTTATGGACTTGTAGGCTTAGCAGGTCTGTATTGTATTACTTTATTATTTAATGAATATGAAAGAGTAGATTAGTTATTTATAGCTAAATATGAAAATTAAAAAAGGAGTCTATTTAACTCCTTTTTTTATTTTATTTAAACTTTCTTTCTGTTAGTAAAGCTGCCATAATTTTTCACTTTACACTTTATCTTTTATCTTTTAATTATTCTCCTGCTATTGAAAGACTTTTAATTTTCAATGATGGTGAACCTATATATGCATTACTAGGAAGTCCGAACTTTAAGTCATTTCCTATTTCTTCAATATTTTTTATCACTTCAAAAAAGTTTCCTGCAACAGTTATTTGATTTATAGGTCTTTTTATTTTACCATTTTCAATTTCATAACCAGAAGCAGCTAATGAAAAGTCTCCTGAAACTGAGTTGAGTCCAGCATGAAGTCCTTGTAAGTCAACAATTAAGATACCTTTATCAATGGTACTAATCATCTCATCTAATGTTTTATCTCCTTTTTCTATATACATATTTGTAGGAAATACGCCAACTGAAGCTTTATATGATGATTTACTTGCGTTTCCTGTTGATTCAACACCATCTTTTTTAGCAGTTTTTAAATTATGTAAATAAGTTTTTAGAATACCTTTATCTATTATTCTTTTATATTTACAAGCTACACCCTCACCATCAAATGAATTTGATGCCATACCCTCTTTCATAAATGGATCATCTATTATAGTCAATTTATTACACGCTATTTCTTCGTTTATCTTCCCTTTTAATAATGATAAATCTTTTTGAACCTTTTCTGCTGAGAATATTCCTGCAAAAGATTCAAGTAAATCTGCAGCAGTATTGTTTCTAAGAATCACTTTATATTCTCCAGATTTTATGCTTTTTGCACCAAGCAATGACAATGCTTCATTTACTGCTTCCTCTGCCATTTCAGCAGCATTAAAAGACTCAAAGTCATTAGTAACTTTATAACTAAAACCTGATTTAGAATCTTCTCCTTCTCTAACTAAAACATATATGTAAGCGAAAGCTACATTATTTTTATCTTGAAGTTCTAATCCCTTGGTGTTTTTCATTATTGTCTCGCCATAACCGTCTCCATAAGCACATTCTTGTACAGCCGCTACTCTGCTATCTAATTTTAATGCCTCTTCTTCTAGTTTTTTAGTAAATTCTATTTTTTGAGTTTCATTAACTTTTTCAAGTGCTGGATAATAATTATTAACTTCTTCATATTTATTTGAACCTTCAAATATATATTCTTCATCATCTGAGTCTATGATTTCAGCATTCTCAACTGCCTCTTTAATAATTATATCTATTGATGTTTCATCGACTTTTTCAGTATATGAATATCCCATTTTGCCTTTGTATAACCCTCTAAATGATAATCCTTCGCTTTCAGAAACACTATATTTATCAATCTCCTTGTTAAAAACCTTAAGACTTAAGTTTCTACCACTAGATATATGAGCTTCCATGTCTGTCATACCAGCATTTTTACCTGATTCAAAAATTTTCTGAATTAAATCGCTTTTATTCACTATTCCTCACCTTTCCTTCCGCCAACTGTAATTTCTGATACTCTAATCATAGGCTGACCTACATTTGTTGGTATGCTTCCACTTGATGAACCGCACATGCCTTGACCAAATGTCAAATTATTTCCTACCATATCAATTTTTTGAAGAACTTCTAACCCTGTTCCTATAAGAGTTGCCCCCCGTACAGGTTCTTTAATTTTACCTTTTTCTACAAGGTAGCCTTCCATTACTGCAAAATTGAATTCGCCAGTTGCTGTATTTACTGAACCTCCACCCATATATTTAGCATAAAGTCCTTTTTCTGTGCTTGATATAATTTCTTCTGGTGAACTTTTTCCATTTGCTATATATGTATTAGTCATTCTAGAAGTTGGTGCAAATTGATAAGATTGACGTCTTCCTGAACCTGTCGACTGCATGTTCATCCTTCTACCATTAAGTTTATCTACCATATATCCTTTAAGAATACCGTTTTCGATTAGAACATTCTTTTGAGAAGGTGTACCCTCATCATCAATGTTTATTGATCCCCATTCATTAGGAATTGTACCATCATCAATAGCTGTTACTAAATCAGATGCTATTTTTTTGCCTACCTTATCACAATATACAGATAATCCTTTTGCTACAGAAGTAGCTTCTAAACCATGACCACAAGCTTCATGGAATATAACACCTCCAAAACCATTGTCTATAATAACAGGCATTCGTCCACTTGGACAGTGCTTTGCATATACCATTGTTTTTGCTATTCTAGCAGCTTCTCTTGCATACCAATCTATATCTAAATTTTCAAAGAATTCATATCCTTTCATTGCACCCGGTCCATAATATCCAGACTGCATTTCACCATCTTTTGAAGCTACTGCTTGTATGAACATTCTTGATCTTTGTCGTCTATCTTCCTTTAGTAGACCTTCACTATTAGCAATAAGAATATTTTGATTGTTATCATTGTAACTTACTGAAACTTGTGTAATTACATCATCGTAATTTGATGCAATATCATTTACTCTTCTCATTAACTGTACTTTTTTAGTTTTCTTAACCTTACTAGGATCTATAACAATATTATGAATGTTTTTTACATCTGTTTGTAAAAGATTAATAGTTATATTATTGTCAGGACCTTGTAAAGCTGCTGCAGCTTTCAATGCTGTAGAAATTAGGCTGTCCTTATCTGATTTATTTGTATAAGCATATACACTATTAAATCCTTTAAATATCCTTACTCCAATGCCAAAGTCTCTTCCAGACATTGTATTTTGTACTTTTCCACCTATCATTGATATACTTGTATTTATCTTGTCCTCTACAAATATTTCTGCAAAATCTCCACCAGTTGAAAGCGCAGCTGTCAAAACACTTTCAATTATTACTTTATTAAGCACATCATCATCTCCTCAAGCCTGTAGCAGGCATATTTTAGTATAGTCTAATTATAAGTAATAAACATACTTTTTATTCTATTAAATTTATTATACCATGTTTTGTAAATATTTTTAAATAATATCAATAAAAAAACAGCAGTATTTTTTTACTGCTGTTTTCCTATTTTCTTTAATTGCAATCAGAATAGCAGCAAAATAACACTACTAATATTAGAAAGAAGAATAATAAACTGTCATCTCCACCGCCGAATATGTTCTTTAAATTTTGAAGCATTTAATTACCTCCAATTTAATAATTTATATCATATTATTCATTAAAAAATTAAAGGTTACTTTAATCTGCTTCATTGAGCATATTAAGAATATTTTTTACTTTTTTCATTTTACTTTGTTTGCCTGTAATAAGCGGATTCATTGATTGAACAACTACTTCAGGGTCTCTCGTTCCATTTTTTTTTAAAGACTGCAAGTTCACTCTTGTCATTTCTATTCCATTCATAAGATCTATCATTTTTTCAGTACTATCTTTTTCATTGCCATCTAAATGGCTAGACATTTCTTTTAATACTCTTTGTGCTTTTTCCAGCAGTGGTATATTATCTAAATATTGCAAATCAACTAATTTATAATTACTGTCTTTAATTCTACTTAATTTAAATACTATATCAATCATATCCTGAAGTTTAAGCATTGTACCTTTATCTCTACCGCTTAAATAAGGCATAATATTTTGAATCATTTCTTTTCTTTCTTCAGAATCCATGTTTTTAAACATATTTGATGCACCTAAACTATTTAAACTACGTCCTAAAAAATTCAAATTACCTAGATTCAATGCATTACTTTGTTTATATAATAAAGGAATAATTAATAATATAATCGGATTCAATATTGACACCTCTATACTCTCTTTTCTTATATACTATGTTGTTAGTCCTCTCTTTGTGATATAAACTAAAAAAAACCGTCAATTACGGTTTTTTAATTACACTAATCCTGCTTCCTGTCTAAGCTGTTCTATGGATTTAGATGTTATTTGATTTCTATTTATATTTAATAAATCTATTGCTCTTTCCATCTGTGTTTCATCAATTACTTCTATTTCTAAATAGGGCTTAGGGTATGTGTTTTTATCCCATGTATCTATTTCAAATAATATACCCTCATATTCATAAGATTTTCTATATTTAGTACCTTTATACATATTATCAAATCCTAAATGCTTAATAATCTCGTCTGCATCTTTTTCATTAGTTATCTCAGTTTCATATTCTACATTATTTCTGATTTTACCTAGTGAAATATTCTTTTTAAAAGTCATAGTTTTTTTTATGCTTCCAGTAACGCAATCTTCTGTTATTCTAATTCTAATATATCCTCTATACTTTTCTTTTAACTTCCTATCATTTGAATCGTAAATAAAATTAGTCTGAAATTCATCTTTAACAATCTTTGCACCAATACTTTTTAGTTTGTTCTCTATTAATTCTTTATCTATATCTAGTACCTTAACCTCTATTTCTCTCATATCTATAATCCTTCCATTAACTTTTCACTTTTAACTTTTAACTCTTATCTTATTTTGTTTTACGTTAGTAAAACTTTTATCTTTTATCTTATTAAATGTTATCATTATATACAGCAAAATGAATATGGTCTTCCCATACACCATTAATTTCTAAGTATTTCTTAGAAAATCCTTCTCTTTCATAACCAAGTTTTTCAACTACCCTAAGTGACCTTAAGTTCCTTGGAATAATGTTTATTTCTACTCTATGCAGTCCAAATTCTTTAAACATTATGTCCACACCTTTTTCTATAGCTTCAGTCATAAAGCCTTTATTAATTTCATCTTTATCTAATTTATAACCTAAAAAACATGATTTAAAGTTACCCATAATTATATTGCTAAAACATATTGAACCTATTGTTTTTGTAGCATCTTCTTTTTTAAATATCCAAAACCTAACCGAAGCATCAAATTTGTAGTTAAGCCACTCCTGCCTTAAATAATCCTTTTGGAAAGAAGTTGTATAAAAACTATCAAATCGTTGAGGTTCCCACTCATTTAAAAATTTTTCATTTCTAATATAATAATCTAACACTAACTTTACATCTTTTGGTTTTAATATTTTTAAATATAATCTATCTGTTTCATACTCTAAATTTAACTTTGCCATTTTATAAACTCCTAATTTATTATTTTATTTATAATATATGCTTGAATAAATTAAATGGATATTGATTGCTCATTTTTGTTTCTACTGTTATTTTTTCTTCTGATTTAGGATGATTAAAAGATAATTTATATGCACATAATGCAATCTGTGTCCATTCCTTTTTCTTTACAAAAATTTTATTATATTTATTATCTCCCCAAAGTGGTAATCCCCTATTGGAAAGCTGAACTCTAATTTGATGATGCCTTCCTGTCATTAATTCAACATTTAATAAACTTAGCACTCCGTACTCATCCGTTTCTACGGTATCAATCACTTTATACTTAAGAGTAGACTTTTTTGATCCCTTAACATTTTCTGCTACAACTTTGGACATATTAATAGTTTTTAATTTTTTAAGATAATCCTCTACCATCTCTTCATTTTTCTTAGGTTTACCGCAAACTATTGCATAATATTCTTTTTTCATTTGTTTTAGCCTAACTTGCTCGGATAACTCTCTATTTGCAAATTTATTTTTAGCAAATATCATTACTCCACCTACTGGTCTATCAAGTCGATGTACAAGTCCAATGTAGGGTTTATTGTTAGACGGATTCTTTGATATTAAATAATTCTCCACTATATTAACCATATCTTTATCTTTTGTTTTATCACTTTGTGCAGGAGTTTTAGGTGGTTTTTCCGCTAATATAACGTATCTATCTTCAAATAATATTTTAATTTCCATAACTGCCATCTTTTCTATTAATTTTTTACATACAAATATTATAATACATATTACATATATTACAACTTCTTTGTATGTTTTTTTATCTGCTATTCATCAATGAAATAGCAATTAATTATATCATAAAATGATATAATCGAGCTATTGCAATATACAGCTGTTAAATATTAATTTCATTAAAAAACTATACATATAACCAACCTTAATAATATAAAATTTAAATAGGAGGATGATAGAATGTTATTTTCAGAATGGCTAAAAGATGTATACGGACACATAGATTTAAATGATTTAATACATAATCTTGTAAGTGAAGGTTACAGTGAAAGAGACTGTGAAGTTTATATAAACAAATATATCCAAGAATATAGAGAATATTGTAAAGTTAATGAAATATATGAAAGATATGATATTTAATAAACATTTAAAACAATTAAAAGCCCCAAAATAGAAATTTCTATTTTGGGGCTAAGTTTTACTATTATTTAGGTTCCCAATAACACCTTTTAGGTGATATTATTCTTCTTTCTGTTTTTAAACTTTTCATAGCTTTATCAACATCTTTTTTTTCAAGTCCACATAATTCACAAATTTCACCTGTTTTTAATGGTCTACCTGCATCTTTCATAGTCTCTAAAACTTTCTCAATATTATCCATAAAAAATTCACCTCAATCAATTGTTATTATTTAATATACCCTTATAAAATTTTTTTATTAGTTTTAATTATTACTCTGTCAATAAACAATCCCATGCATATACCAAATAAATAGCAAACAAGATCGCTCCATAAAAATCCTTGTCCAAGTACTAATCTGCCGATAAAAGTATTTCTGATGCTATCTATAAATTCAGTATGATAAAGTTGACTGATTTCAACAATGTATGAAATTATTAATGATAATAAAAATATGAATTTTGATGATTTTCTTATAAAGAAAAACCTAAACACTAAATAAACCATTAATGCCCATAATATATCTCCAGAATACTTAGCTATTATATATGGTAATAGTTCTGCAAAGATTCTTGAACTTAAACCTAATATTATCACTATAATTATTAGTACAAAATATATAAATCGATTTTTACACATAATTTTACCTATTTTTATATAAAAGATTATATATAGTATATAAAAAAATACATATATCTACAATATTTATATTTATGATATAATGAAAACATAACAAAATATAATAATTAGGAAGGTGTTTAAGCAATGATTGAAGTAGAATTAAAAAATGCCGGCTCTGAAAATTATATACTTAAGAATATTAATGATGTGTTACCAGGAGAAATTATATTGCATCCTATTTATCGACAAGATGGTTTAGTCCTTATAAATAGATTTAAGACATTAACTTATGATCTAATAAGAAAAATAAAAAACCATATGTCTGATAATATATCTGTAATGGTAACCCCTTCTACAGATAATCTAATTAAATTAATTAGTAATAAAGAATTTAAAGATTCTAAATATTTAGCTTACTTAAATGAAATAATAAATACATTTAATAAAACAATATCCTATCCAATATCAATTGAATCTTTAGTTTACGAATCTAACTACTTAATTGCTGAAAGCAAAGAACTATTAAGTGACTTTGCTCTAAAAGAAGTCGATATCTATAAATTATTTTACAGCATTCCTTTTTTTGTCTCTTTTGAAACGAATTTAGAATCTCGACGACTTCAAAAAAGAGCTAAAGAAATAAAAACTAGACTTATAGACACTATCCTTAATAATAACAACTTATATCAGCTATTTTTATCTATTATAAAATATAAAGATATTCTTTTACTTCACAGCATAAACACCACAAGTTTTTCACTTATGATTGGATTAACTCTTGAATTAGATGATGATGATTTAATTAATTTAGGCATTTCAGCTTTATTTTCAGATGTAGGTTTTACAAGAATACCAAAAAAATTATTTGAATTATATTTGCGAGAAAAAAAAGAAACAGTTGTAACACAGCAAATGGAAATTTTTATGAAAATCGCTCATGAGATACCTATTTTAAGAAACGAAAAAATTATATATGGAATCTTAGATAGATACGAATACATCAATGGAACTGGATTGCTTAAAAAGAAAAAAGGTAATGAAATTAGTTTATTTGGCAAAATCTTATCAATATCTCAAGCTTATGATAAAATGGTTGGAGGATATTCATTTAACGATGGTATAATGCCTAATGAGGCAATAAACAAATTATGGAACAATAGAGATATTAAATTTGATTCAAATATATTGACTATTTTTATATACAGAACTTCCTTCTATAAGTTAGGACAAACTATAACTTTTGATAAAGATAAAAAAGGCAAAATTATAGGTTTTTCAGACTTTTTAAATGCACCAAACCTTCCTATAGTTGTAAATACTGATGGAAAAATAATAAATCTATATAAAAGATATAGAAAATAATAATACAAATGTCTAAAACTATTATATCTGTAAATGTATTTTCAAATTATCCTTAACATTTATTTGCATATTTTGCAAGTATAAGCATGTATATATGTAGAGCAAGACTTTACTTTAAGTAAAGCTCTTGCCCTACATATATACAAATACATTTTATCCTACATATATATTATCTAATTCATACCATTTTACAGTCATTCTAAAAAAAATATATGTGAAATACATTTAATCAGTATAAATAAGTCAAAATACTTTTTTTTAATAATTCACTAGATGTCCATCTTCTATTCTTAATGTTTTAGAACACAACTTTGAAACTTCTTTATCATGAGTTACAATTATTACAGTTTTACCTTGTTTATTAATCTTTTTTAACAACTCCATTACACCATTTGATGTCTTCCTATCTAGTGCACCCGTTGGTTCATCAGCAAGAATTATTTCTGGCTTATTTACTAGAGCTCTAGCAATAGCAACACGTTGTTTTTGCCCACCAGAAATTTGTGATACTTTTCTATCAGCTAACTCACTTATATTTAACTCTTTTAATACAGATAAACATTCATGTTTAATATATTTGAGACCAATATCACCTAAAAGTAAGGGTATACTGACGTTTTGTACGACAGTATTTTCATTTATAAGACCAAATTGCTGCAATACAAATCCAATTCTTTTATTTCTAATAACTGCTAATTGTTTGTGAGTTTTCTTATCAATACATTCTTTATTTAAATAGTACTGGCCATCAATTTTTAAATCTAAACAACCTAATATATGAAGCAATGTAGATTTCCCTGATCCTGATACACCTTCAATAGCTACCATTTCACCTTTGTTTATTTCTAAATTAACATTTTTTAATGCATGTACTTCTGCATTTGTATTTTTATTATAAAATTTATTTACATTTTTAAGTTGTATATAACTCATTATTCATTCCTCCGTATTAATACAATAGGGTTTGTCCTTAATAACTCAATAATCATCCATAAAGAACTAATCATATAAACACAAAATACCATAATAATTGAAAGTAAATAGCTATACCCATCTATTATTAATGTTTTATAATTGCTGTCACCATGCAGTAACTTTAATAATATAAAGGCAATTACAAATGAAAAAAGTATTTGAATTACACCTCTAAATATTTCAATCAATACGCATTTAGACCAATCTAAGCCTAACATATAATAAGCTGCAAACTCTTTTTCTTCATATATTTTTTCTAACATATTATTAGATGTTAGTGAGGCTAGTGTAAGTGCTAAAATTAAAAACCACATAATTATCTGTGTTTTAAGTTTATCTGACATAACCTCTTTAGAATTTTTTGTTATTTGTTGTGATGATGTAATAGATGACAATTTTCCTAATTTGTCTAATAAAACTGTAGAATCATCATCTAAATTCTTTAAAAATACCATCTTACCACTTAACGGTTCTGCTGAAATACTGCTGCTACCAATCAATGCTACTGATTCATCTTGCTTAAATAAATTCTTCCATATTAAATAATTACCCATAGAACTAAATGTCAAATGATAATTAGCTTTATTTAATGTACCAATTACTTTACATTCCACATCAAAACTTTCTTGAACATTTATGTCTTCAGTTGAATATTGTAATTCTAATTCAATAGTATCATTGATATCAAGATTATACTTTTTTGCATATGAATTACTCAATATAATAGGTAATTCTTTACCATTATACTCTTCAAACCAAATTCCTTTACTTAAAGGAAGAGTTATATTTTTAGTAATCTCTTCATCATATACTTTTATTTTCAAGGTTGTTTTATTTTGATTTTTCAATTTTCCAAAAGCTTGTGTAATTTCTCCAATGCTAACAGTATTTGTGCTGTCAAATGATTCAAAGTCATTACTACAATAATAAGCATTCTTTAAATTCATAGTATTAACCATATTTAAAATATATGTTTCATGTCTCCACATTCCAATTGTAAGATTAAATAAGTATATTATAAGTACTAATTGTACACAAATAAAAATTCTAGCCCAAATATCTCTTTTCAATTTGTTTAATCCAATATATATTATTCGTCCAATCATTTTATAACCTCTCAGTTATTATATTATTAATTATCTTTTTAAAATTAAGACCTACAATTACTGTTACACTTAAAATAATTACTAAGAAAATACATAAATATTGTGAAAAATTCAATGTACTAATATCTAGATATTTAGCACAATTTTCAAAACATATAATTGATATTGTGTAAAGAATAAAAATAAGACTTATTATATCAATTAATAAATAAAAAAATCTTTTTATATGACTCATTCCACATAATATATAGATTACAAACTTATCTAAATTAATAATAGTCAAATATCTAAATATATTTATAATAGCTATTATTGCTAAAATAATTACACTGGCTACAACAAATATTTGGATTGTTAATTTTTGTAAATTATTATTATTTATTGGAGGCTCTACAACATTTGAAAAACCTATTGAGCTATTAAATTGTTTTCTTATATATTCTAATTCATGTTCTTTAAGTCGTCTTTCAAAGTTTATATTTAATTTACTACAATCATACGAATTATTTAAGAATGATTTATAAGAAATATAAATATCATCATCATCTGTATCACCTAATCCTTTACCTATTACTGTATACCTTTTACTATTTATTATAATTGTGTCATCTACTATAATATTATTGTACTTACTTTCAAACGGATTTTCTGAAATAAATGCAATTTCTTTGTCTTCTTTTAAATTAGAAAGACTGAAAAATTTTCCTTTTTCAATGACGAAATAATTTTCAAAATTTCTTTCTTGCATAAATAAGCCTATAATATTATTCTCAACACCCTCACTATTTGTTTCTATACTATGTAAAGTTAATTTTTTAATTTGTGGTAACTGCTTATATGTAGATATTTTATTTATTACTGTATTTATCGTTTCACTCGTAGGAATATTATTTTGATTAATAAAAACTTGATATGGTTTATACCTATGTACAAAGTCCTCGTTTTTTAAATAATTACTATAATAAAAAGTAAAAAAATACAAAAATGCAAAAAACACTATAAACAAATTAATGCTAATCATATAAAATATTTTTTTTCTATTTGAAAATAATATTTTAAAATCATTAAAAAAGATATATAAAATTTTCATTTTTACTCCTTGCTATTTATAATTTTCATTTGCTTTTTTATAATTTAAGTTTTCTTATATCAACAATGTAAATGTATTTTCTGGCTGATTTTAACATTTATCTACATATTTTGCAAATATAAGTATATAGGGCAAAAGCTTTGCTTTAAAGCAAAGCTCTTGCCCTATATCTCTCTAAATACTCGCCTAACATTTACCTTTCTTGTATCTTTATATACATACAAACCTTTTATATAGTAAAATATAATAAACAATATTATTAATAAATTATGCTTTTTTTATTAAACCTGCAAGGGTTATAAAACGATCTGCTTTGTCGTATTCTGGCTTTGTTAAAAGGCTGACTGTAACGTATATAATTAATGATGTAACCACTCCTAAAATAACTTGTGCAGCCGATTGTGGTTTCCAAAATGAAGGCAAAGGAATTCCAAAACCTATCATTAAATTGTAGGTACAGTAAATAAATCCTACTACCATAGATGCAAAAGCACCTTTGGAATTACCTCTTCGCCAAATGAAGCCTAATATTAATGGCACAAATACACCTGTAGTAATTACATCAGAAGCAATCCAAGACACTTCCAAAATTGAACGAATTCTAAGAGATATGATAAGAGCTACCATAGTAACAGCAAGTGTAGAGAATTTTGAAATTTTGAGCTTCTTTTTCTCACTTATTTCTTTTGTATTAAGGTCTATTGCTAGAGTCATAGCACCTGTATTAATAAGTGAATCCATTGTAGACATTATTGCAGCAGATATACCCAAAAAAACAATCGCACCAAGCAGTGGTGACATATATTCTGTTACTATTGCTGTTACAATACCTCCGTCAGGAAGTTTATCAAATAGTACCAATCCTGCCATACCTGTGAAAACAACTATAAGATACAGCGGAATATATGCAAAAAAGCTTATAACTGTCATTTTCTTTGCATCATTATCTGTTTTTGCAGCAGAAATTCTTTGCCATACATTTGCCTGTATCATCCATGCACATCCAAATGTAATAACATACATAAAGTATTTTTCTGCACCTGCTGTAATACTCATATAGTCATTTTTTCCTAAATTCATTGCAACAGTGTAAATATTTTTAAAACCTCCTGCATTCTTCATTGCTACTGCAAAAACACCGATTGCTGAAATTAAAAGTAAGATAAATTGAATAATATCAGTTAATACAACCCCTCTAAAACCGCCAAACATTGAATAAATAAGTACAATACCTGTACCAATCAAAACAGCCAACTCATATTTTATACCCAAATATGTACCAAAAAAATTGCCAACTCCAACCATTTGTGAAGCAGCCGTAAATGTCATAAAAATAAGTATCATAATAGAAAGCATATATGATACATTTTTTGAATATCTTGCCTCCATCATTTTTCCCTGAGTAAGATAACCCACACGTCGTATAGCCTTTGCTCCTAAAATCATTAGAAAAGTTGAAATCAAAACAGGTACACCATAATACCAAAAAGCACCTAGTCCATCTTCAAAAGCTAAATCAGCAGTAGATATTGCTGAACCGGCACCCCACCATGAAGCAATAAACGTAATAGATAATGCCCAAAATGGTAGTACACGACCGGCAAAGAAATAATCTAATATATTATTATTTTTCTTTTCTTTTGTTACGGCAAAAAGCAATATTGCAAAATAAATAAGTAGTGAAATTAATGAAATTATTTTAAGCATAAAAATTTCCTCCATAAAAAATCAAATTGAATAAGTATGTCCCTAATGATATAATATAGCTGTAATGCTAAATAGTAAAGTACGCACTATTTTGTGGTATAGTTACTAAAAGAAACTATTGCAAATTTTAAGGATTTGGAGAGATTTTTATGGAAGAAAAAGTACTACCTGCTTGTGCTGTTGAAACAACGCTAACTTTAATCGGGAATAAATGGAAAGTACTTATTTTAAGAGATTTAATGAATGGCACTATGCGTTTTGGAGAACTAAAAAAATCTATTGGAAGTATATCACAAAAAGTTTTAACTTCACAGCTTCGAGATATGGAAAAAAATGAACTTTTAATTCGTACAGTATATGCTGAAGTACCTCCACGAGTAGAATATACATTAACCGATACAGGATACAGCTTAAGACCTATTTTAGATGCTTTAGGCAATTGGGGTAGAGACTATAAAAATAAATTGGCTAATAAAAAACCGCTGTGATAGTACTAGTGTTTAAGTATATATATCCTCTTTTATAATTTTACTATACTCTATATAATATTTTATTTACAACTTTGAAATTATTTATTTCTTTTATTTCTCAGGTATACTTCTATAGGGTAAAAAATAATAAACGATATTATCAGCGAATATAAAAGTGGTATATACTTAATGTAAATGCTGTATACATATACATCAGCAAAATTAACATACACTCCTGATAATATGTATTTCATTAAACTACCAATAACTCCAATAGTCAATGAATAAAATTTATAACTCTTTATAAGAGTTATTGATTTATCAAAGTTAATTTCAGAAGTGCCAGTTAGATAAAACTTGAAAATATTAACTAAATCTTTACTTGATTTAGTTAATATAGCAAATACAATAATATTTATAACTACAAATAACAATTCTGGCATATATATAATTTTAGTTATTGGTGCAATAATTAACAAACTAAGTATAAATAATATGATTGAAACAATAATACGTATTAAGATTAATAAGTTCTTCATAGTTATCTTACCTCTTTTGTAACGGATTATGATATTTTAATTATTCTGTTATAATAATTCTTGCAATAAGCTACTCCTCTAAACATGTAACACTCTATTTTTTTTGATTTTCTTTAATTGCATCAATAATCTTAAGTGTGCAGTAAATAATTAATATAGTCAAAAATATTGTTGCTATAAATATATCTGAATTTTCAAAAGTAATAACTCCAATTGATATTAAAATAAAAAAATTAAGAAAATCACTCTAAATATACGATCATATTTCATGTTCTATTCCTTTATCAAATTAATATTTGTTAATTAAAATATAAAATTAATTAAAACAATAGTCTTATTTATTTTATATGATTATAAATTTTACAAATTGATTTAACTAACTATTATATTATTTTGTTTATAGAAATATAATATTTTAAACCAATATGTAAAGAAATTCAAAAACTATAAATAATAAAAATGCATTATATAAACTTAGCTCCATTTTAAGCTCACCTAAAATATCTATTTTCGTCTAAAATTTTGTTATATTCATCGAATGATTTTAACATTTTTCTACATATTTTGCAAATATAAGCATGCACAGATGTAGGACAAGACCTTTACTTTTTAAGCAAAGCTCTTGCCCTACATATCTCCAAATATTCCCCCCAATATTTACCCAAATACACTTTTTAAAAATTACATCTTGCATATGCGGTTGTTAATTTTTGTAATTTCATCTTCATTATAACAACTTAAAATTTTTTGTCAATACATATGGAACGAACGACTGTAAAATGGTATGAACAACATTTAAATTTATATTACTAAGAAATTCATAGTCACTGTTTTTAGAAGTCAGCTCATCTAAGCATTGTATTTACAGCATCTAGGTTATTTTAATATAAATACTTACTTCTATAATTAAATAAATTAATTTAATTCTCTGCTATAATGATTTCTAACTAAACGTATATTATATGCCCATTTTATTAAAACAACTAAATCAACTATTCCTATAAAAAATAATAAATACTGTAAATTATTTATGCTCATAATAGGTGATAAAGTCATTATAAAAGTTGTTATCAAAAATACATAAACATAATTTCTTCTAGAAAGTTTAATGTATTCTTTCAATTCTTCACTGTCAAAATTATTTAATATATTAATTATTCCAGTATACATATAGAAAACCGATAAAATTTGAAATATTTGACTTAATGTTGTAAGTATCATACTTCTGGCTGTAAAATCTTGCATTATGTTTGCATTATAAATCCTAAATAATATACTTAAAGACATCATGAGAACAAAGAAAACTATAGATATATTAAACTCCATTTGTTTTGTTTTATTATACAAACTTGCCAATCCGTCTATAATAAGCAAGTAACCAATGAAATCAGGTAGTATGTCAAACCATCCTATATTTATATCTATTAAAGTAAGAATAATTCCCCAGAAAATTTTATTCAAATCTTTATACATTATATTATTCCTTTCATTTTATACCTCTTACTTTCAAGAAGTTTCTAATATTTTCATCTGTGAAAAATGGATTATAATTAACATTAAGTAATCTTTTAATTCCTTTTTCTCCATTCATAGTTTCATAATTTATAGTTAACAATACTCTATAAAAATTAAACTGCTTATCTTTTTCATTTATATTAAATTCAGTATAAACATTAAGCATAGATTTTACAGGTATAGGTAGCTTAATATCCTCAAATACTATACTCTCAACTTCTTCTTTATTTTTTTTATTTAATTCTAATTCATGCTTTTCAGGATTATTACCATGTAAATCTTCTATCAATTCTATATCATTAGAATCATCCGCAACTATTTTCATCTTAATTTGTCCTTTTGTTTCATCTAGTAAATTTGTAGTTATACTATTTATTATAATAGGTTCTTTAACTTTGAAAATACATTTTGATGTATTATTACTAGAAGCACTCGTCATAACATTATCTAAATAATTTTTCTTATTATTATCATCTTTCTTAATTATAATTTTTCCTAAATCAGCTTTTATACTGTTGCCATTGCTAAAATATACAACTGCATCTCTTAAATTTAATTCCTCACCTAACTGTGAATAAGTATCTAAATTTAACGGCATAATAACTTCAAATTTTTTTACATTATAGTATTTATAATTCATATCTATTGAATTTCTTACTATAAAATCTTTATTCCCATTTATATATGGAAAATATATTTCTACTATTCTTTTATTATCATCAGCATTTGTTAAATAATAAAAGTCTATTATTCCATTATTATTTTTGCTTAATAACATTTCATAGTAATGCTTAAAAAACACAGGCTCATCTAATCTTAGATTACTTAAATATGTAATGTTTATAATAGAAGAAACTACTATTATTAAAATACCTATATAAAGTACATAATATATTCTGCTATGTTTTTTCATGTTATAACATCACCTCTCTTTTTTAATATATTACGTCCTATACATTTAACCACAATATTCTTTCTGTTCAATTATATGTAATTATTCTTTAGTACGCAATAAAAAGTTTTATATCATTATTGACTGCAATAACTAGAAGTAAATCAAATAAATTGACTATTTATTTTTAAAATGGTATTATGACCGTATAGTCATGATAAATTGTTAATGAAAAGTAAAAAAATAGAACTTAATATATATAATGAATACAAGTAATGTCAATGATTACAAATTTGACAACGTCTAATAAATACTAAATAAAGGAGTGTAAATTATGCCAAAAAAAACTTTTTTTAATTTACCTAACGATAAACGTGAGAAAATTATTGATTGTGCTGTTAATGAATTTTCTAATTATGATTATAATCAAGCAAGTATAAATAGAATAGTTAAAGATGCTGGTATAGCTAAAGGCAGCTTTTATCAATATTTTGAAGACAAATTGGATCTTTATAAATATTTACTTAATATTATAGGCGACATAAAGCTTAAATATATTTCTAAGCATATGTTAAATGCTGATGAAAATGACTTTTTTGATTACTTAAAAAAGACTTTTGCAGCAGGGATAGAATTTTCTTCAAAAGAAATAAAATTTGCAAATATAGGAAATAGATTAATAAAGTCAGATGAAAACCTCAAAAACAAAATATATGGTGATATAAATGACAGAGGAACTGAATATATTGAATCTTTAATTAAGAAAGGACAATTGGATGATAATATAAGAAAAGACATAGATAGTAAATTTATAGCATATTTAATAACTTACTTGAATTTTGCTTCGGCTGAATTTTACTTTAAAATTTATGATAAATTTGAAAACAATGGACAATACGTTCAATTTTCTAACCAGATAATAGATATGCTTGAAAATGGCATAAAAAAATAATTGACACGATACAATTAATCTGATATTATGACCTTAAAGTCACATGACTTCAAGGTCATAATATCTAATTAGTAAGCTGTATATAATATAACAGTATTGCGAAAACTATTTTCAAACCTGATTACATTATTTTAAAAATAAGGAGGTTTTAAAATTGATTAAAGTAAATGGGTTATATCATTCTTACTCAAATGATGACAATTATGCTGTGAAAAATGCATCGTTTCAAATTGAAAAGGGTGAAATATTTGGTTTTCTAGGTCCTAGTGGTGCTGGAAAATCAACTGCTCAGAAAATTTTAACTGGATTGCTTATTATGCAGCAAGGTGATTATACTATAGATGGTAAGTTTGTTGATTTTAAAAAAAGAGATTACTTTAACAAAATTGGAGTATCTTTTGAACATCCAAATGTCTATAAAAAGTTAACAGGACTTGAAAATCTTGAATTTCACAGTGGAATGTACGATGTTAAAACAGAAGACCCTATGAATTTATTGAGAATGGTAGGTTTAGAAGAAGCAGCAGGAAAAAAGGCATCAGACTATTCAAAAGGTATGCTTCAAAGACTTGTTTTTGCTAGAGCTATGATTAATAATCCTGAAATATGGTTTCTAGATGAACCTACTTCTGGACTTGATCCTACTACTGCAAGCAGAATAAAAGATATAATTAAAAGAAAGAAAGAAGACGGAACTACTGTTTTTTTAACAACTCATAATATGTATATAGCTGATGAATTATGTGACAAAGTAGCTTTTATTAATGAAGGTGAAATAAATATTATTGATACTCCTAAAAACCTAAAACTTAAATATGGTAAAAAATTAGTTACTGTCGAATATTATGATAACGATAGAATTGTCAACAATACATTTTCAATAGTTGATGAAGCTGAAAGAACTAAACTAAATGAAATAATTAATAAAGGAAATATAGCCACTATGCATTCTCAAGAAGCTACTCTAGAACAAATTTTTATTAAAGTTACAGGCAGGGGGTTAGAGTAATGAAAGGCTTCAGTAAACTGCTGAAAAAAGATTTGATTCTAATTTTAAATAATTATTTTCTTTATGTTACTTTATTTTTCGCAATTTTTTTTATACTGCTAGTCAATTTTGTTATTCCAGAAGATACCAGCATAGAGCAGTCTGTATATGTATTGTCTGAATATGAAGAAGGAAATAAGCTTATAGATTACTTTAAAGAACAAGAACTATCTATAAGAACATTAGATTCTAGAGAAGAGTTAATGCAGTACATGGTTAATGATTTTAATAGCATTGGTTTTATTCTAGTTGATAATCAAAACGTTGAATATGTTTTACAGGGGTATGAGAATGAAAAAACAAAAAACTTACTAGCTCTTAATATAGAAAACATGTTTCAAGAATTTACAAATCAGATTGACATTAAAACAACATATTTAGTAGAAAATAATACAGTTCAAAAAATTCCATTTAATAAATCAATTGTTCCTTTATTTCTTGTTATGGAACCAGCATTAATAGGATTGTTTCTCATAGCTACGATGGTTTTTTCTGAAAAGGAAGAAGGAACTATCAAAGCTTATGCAGTCACTCCCGGAAGAATGTCAAGCTTTTTAGTATCTAAAGTAGTTTTATTAATTATATTAGGTTTTATCTCATTATTCTTAGTAGCTTTAACAACAGTAGGAACTAAAGCAAACTATTTATATCTTGCTGCGATAACCTTAACAGGAAGTATAATGGGTTCAGGTATAGGACTGTTATTATCAAGCTTTTTTGACAATATATCAAAGTCAATGATTTGGATTATAATCATTGCTATGGTATTATCACTTCCCTTTGCATCATACTTTGCGCCAAATTTTTCACCAGCATTAATTAAGTCTATACCATCATATTCTATGATGTTTGCATACAAAGAAGCTTTATTTCCCACAGGAAATTCATCAATAATCGGTAATACATGTATACTTACTTTTATAATAGGTATTGTTACTTTAATACTTGCAAACTTAAACATTAAAAGAAGCTTATAATTGAGTTAAAAGTTAATAGTGAAAAGTTAATGTAAACTTTACTGACGTAAAATATTATAAAATTGATAATAAGTGAACAATTGTGAAATTAAAAAGATCCTTCAATTCACTTTGTTCGCTCAGGATGACTCATTGTAGTCATTCTGAAAACAAACGCAAGCAATATCAATCGTTACACATTTAACAACCGTCTATGTAATAAGAGTGAAAGGAGTGTATTTGTATGAAAAGAGTATTGAATATAGCTAAAAGAGATATAAAAAGCAGTTTTAGAGATTATATGGTACTTTATATTATGATAGCACCATTAATCATAGCTTTTATTTTGACTTTCTTTATACCAAGTGCAGAATCAGCAACTTTTAATATTGCGATAGATTCGTCAATTGAGTCAGAACTTATTGAAGAATTTGAGAAATACAGCTCAGTAGAAATTTTTAATAACAAGAATAGAGTTTCCGATAGAGTTTTAGGTATAGATGATGTTATAGGCTTAACAAAAACAAATGGCGAATATGAAATAATTGCTGAAGGTAATGAAGAAGTAGAATATATTGAACTTCCACAAATAATTATCAACAAATATTTATCAGAAAAAGCAGGGGTAGAAAAGAATATTATTAACGTCAGCTTTTCAGATATTGGATATGAAGATTCTCCAGTAGCAGTAATAGGTGGAATATCAGTAATAATAATGTGTATAGTTCTTGCAGGAATGATTGTTGGATTAAATATTGTAGAAGAAAAAGAATCCAGCACAATTAGTGCTATTAATGTTTCTCCTATGAACAAAGCAGAGTTTATAATAGGTAAAAGTTTGTTAGGGTGTATTATAGCTTTAATACAAGTATTTTTGGTATTATTGATTCTAGGTTTTAAAGATTTTGATTTGGCTATTACATTAATCTTCACTTTAATTAATCTTGTTATAGTTGTTTTATTTGGTTTTATTACAGGCGTAACAAGTAGTAACCAAATGACTGCTATAGCAAATATTAAAGTTTTGTTTTTACCTGTTTCTGTATCTATAGTTGGTGCTATACTTTTACCTCAGTCTAAACATTTTTTCCTGTACTGGTCACCATTTTATTGGATGTACAGAGGATATTTTGACATAATAAAAAATACAGCTGTCTGGACTAATATAGGAGTATTTTCAGTTTGGATTTTAGGTATTACAACTTTATTAATATTAGCACTTAAAAATAAGATTGCAGTTAGATTAAATTAGTAATATAAACAAGTGACTTTTGTCACTTGTTAGGCTATTGACAAACCCGAATTTCATCGTTGTTGCCTCAATCGAGAATGCTCACGTATTTGTATATACGCTCCGCTTACTCGCTTTCAGCACGCCTCGAACTTCAAATTTGTCAAAAGCCTGTCATCTTGTTGACTTTGTCAACAATCTGACAAGTGACTTTTGTCACTTGTTTTATATTTTATTTTTGAATTAAATTTCTTAAAGGCTTTATAAGTACAAAAGCTATTACTATACCAATTATAAATTGAAGTGTATTCCATGGAATATTTGCTAATGGAGATATTTTACTTCCATAAATAATTACTTCTGTTATGTAATAGCTGGCAACCATTATTAATCCTCCTATGACACAGCTTATTACTTTTTTAGAATTGCTTTTATCTCTAAAACTTCCTGCTAAAAATGCCATTAATCCTTTAACTATAAAAGTTGTAAGCATGTATTGCGTAAATCCTAATGAATAATCTGCAATTGATGCTCCTAAAGCTGCTGCTATAAACCCATATTTAGGACCTAAAATAAATCCTGCTAAAAAAATAGCTGCGTCTCCTAAATTAACATATCCATAAAGTATTGGAAAACCTAAGAACATTGTTGATAAACATATTATTGCTATCATAAGGGCTGTTAAAGTCAGCTTTTGTGTATAGTTATTCATAAAACTCACCCTTTCTTTTTATTTTCAAATAAAGTATAATATATATGTGTACACTTGAAAAGATACAGTTTTTTATTTTTTGTACAGGACAGTTTTAAAAACGGAGGTATTTATGTTATGATTTTGTCACCTATTATTGATAAAAAAGCTAATACTCCTATTTATATGCAGTTGTATGGATATATTAAAAAAGAGATTATAGATGGAAGCTTACATGCTAATGAAAAAATACCATCTATTAGAGAAGCTTCTTCTACACTTAATTTGAGCAAAACTACTATTGAAAATGCATATAATCAGCTTGTTATAGAAGGTTACGTAGAAAACATTCCTAAAAAAGGGTATTTTGTTTCTAAGTTATCTAATTATAAAGTTTCTTCAAATAAAAAAATTACTGATGATAATTTTAGTCAAAAACTAACGTTTCAAAATATTTATGTTAATAATGGAGTAGATTATCATAGTTTTGATACTGTGATATGGAAGAGAATTTATAATAAAGTTATTAATGATGAAAACAGCCTAATTCATAATAGTGGAGATTTTCAAGGTGAACTTCTGTTAAGAAAAGAAATATCAGGATTTATAAACAGAACAAGAGGAGCTAAAACAATATCTGAGCAAATAATTGTAGGTGCTGGTGTTCAATACTTAATAGGTATTCTTATAAGTTTAATAAAAAAAGATTATTCAATAGCTGCTGTTGAAGATCCTGGATTTAAAAAAGCAGAATATATTTTTGAAGACTATAATTTTAAATTAGCTCACATACCTGTTTATAACAGTGGACTTTCAATAGATACATTAAGAAGTTCTAGTTCAAAACTTGTTTATGTCAGCCCTTCTCATCAATATCCTTTAGGATCAGTTATGCCAATAAATAAACGATTGGAACTATTGGACTGGGCATTTAAAAACAATGGATTAATAATTGAAGATGATTATGACAGCATTATCAGATATGAAAACATGCCTGTCCCTTGTTTGCAAGGTCTTGACAAAAATGACTGTGTTATTTATTTAGGTTCTTTTTCTAAAATACTGCTTCCTTCTATTAGAATAAGCTATATGGTATTACCAAGAAAACTATTAACTAAATACAGCAGTTTAAAGAATAGATATACACAGTCAGCTTCAAAAATTGACCAACTAGTGCTAAGTAATTTTATTAAAGATGGATATTTAGACAGACATTTAAGAAAAATAAGGAGAATATATAAAAAGAAAAATCAGCTTATAACTAAGATTATAGAAGAAAAAGCTAATAATCTTTTTAAAATAGTTAATGCTGATTCTGGACTTCATTTAGTTCTTGAAACGATATCTAATAAAAGTATTAATGAAATAAATGATTGTGCAGTAAATAATAATATTTCATTAAATATAATTAGTAAAAAAGGTAATAACTTATTATTATCTTTAAACTACAGCGGTATAAGTGATGAAAAAATACCTGAATTTATTGAATCATTAATTAAGATTTTTTAGCATCATTACACCTATCATTGTACCCCGTTTTCCTTTTTGTCCTCTATGAGAAAAATATGTATCTGTATTACATTTAGTACATATGTTTGCAGATACAATGTTTTTACTTAATATACCATTATCTTTTAATATAAGTTTATTAATACTCCACAAGTCTATATGGTATTTTAAATCTTTTTTCTTAATATACTGCATGTATCTATCATCTTGATTTGTAAATATATCATAAACATCTTTATCTACTTCAAAACAACATGGACCAATCGAAGGCCCTATTCCTACTAAAATATGTTCAGGTTTTGAATTAAAATCTTTAGTTAATTTTTTTAACATTTCTTGACTTATTTTTTGAGCAGTACCTCTCCATCCTGAATGAGCTAACCCTATAATTTTTTTTTCATAATCATAAAAAAACAAAGGCGTACAATCAGCATGAGAAGTTATTATAGCTACATTAGGTCTATCTGTTATTAAACCATCTATGCTATCAAAATTTCTAGCTTTTGTTACTCCTTTTCCTCTATCTTTTTCAGTAACATATAAAATATTATTTGTATGCTGCTGCTGAGAACGAACCATATTTTCTACTTTAATATCTAGTGTTTCAGCTAATATATTAAAGTTAGTTTGTATATTAGCTAATTTATCTCCTTTAACAAATCCGAAATTAAGAGATTTAAAACATCCTTCACTTACTCCACCATGTCTTGTAGTAAAAGCATGAATCAAATTTTTATGCTTCGACAAATGTGGAAATGTTAAATATTTAACTTTATTTTTTTCTATGTATTTTACCATTTTTATTATAAATCCAATTCATTTAATATATCTCTTAATGCCACTAAATCTTCAACAGATAATGTAATACCCTTACCCATCTTCTCATGTTCAGGTGCCCAATCTCTTATATCAAATTTAGGTTCTCTATCGTTCCAACTAATAAGATTAAGTTCTTTAGTCCAGCCTCCTAAGTTTTCTGATAAAACTCCTAATTCTTTTTTTATTTCATATTTAAATGCCATTGTTCTTTCCTCCAATTATCTTTCCTCTTTTTTAAATATAAAACTTACTATAACCCCAATCCAACCAAATGAACTTAATAAAATTCCTAATATTCTATAGTTTTAATTGAATTCTCTAAAATTAAATTATATATTTATATTACATTATATCACAGCATTAGATTATAAAGATAGGAAATTTAATATTTTAATGTATTAAAACATGTTTATACATTAAGATAAAATGGCATATAGTTCCGCCTAATACAAACAAATGAAATATCTCATGAAAGCCGAACCATTTTGTTGCTATATTAGGCTTTTTAGTACCATAAATAACTCCTCCTACGGTATATATAACACCACCTAGTGTAAGCCAAAACATTCCTCCTCTATCTATATTATTTATTATAGAAGATAAAGCAAATAATGCAAGCCAACCCATAATGATATAAATACTTGATACTAGTTTTCTTGGTGCTTCTATCCAAAAAACTTTTAAAAATATCCCAATAATAGCAAAAGTCCATACTGCTATAAGCAAGTTACGTCCAACTGCTCCTTTTAATACTACAAGGCAAATTGGTGTATATGTACCTGCAATTAAAACAAAAATCATCATATGATCTATTCTTCGTAAAAGTTTTTTATATTTACTTGAAGCATCTGTGATATGATATATTGTACTTGCAGAATATAATAATATCATACTTAAGCCAAATACTAAAAATGATATTAATTGAACAGAATTTTGTGTTTTTAAAGAATTATTAACTAATATAATCATGCCTGCTACAGCAAAAATCACTCCTAAAAAATGAGTAAATGCACTCATCCTTTCTTTTTTATTAGTTGTCATGTTTTTTAACCTCACTTTATATAGTTTTAATTACTACTTAATATAGTTATACTACCAATTTTATGTATTGTCAACATGGTATAATGTTTTTTAATATAATTTTAATATTGTAATACTAACCTTGATATATATTTTATCATATTGTATAATTGTCTCGAGGTGATAATTATGAATGATAAAGATATTTTAAAAATTCTCTCTAATATTTGTTTTGATGAACAAATATACTACAATGATATACCTAATATAGATTTATATATGGATCAAGTTACAACTTTTATGAATGACCACTTTAAAAAATATAAAAGGAATGAAAAAGACAATATCGTAACTAAAACAATGATTAACAATTATACAAAAAACAAAATCATCCCACCATCTCATAAAAAAAAGTATTCTAAAAATCATATAGTACTATTATTATTAACTTTTCATTTAAAAAATATTTTATCAATTAATGATATTAAAGCATTACTTAATGCTGTTACTAAAAAATATGATGAAACGAAATCAGAAAACTCATTAGATTTGTTTTCAAATGAACTAGAAAAGTTATACAATTCATTTATTGATTTAGAAAAGGTAATTTTCAAAGATTTGACTGAGAATATAACTAAAACATTAGAAAATGTCAACAAAAATTTTCCTAATGGAGATATTAACGACAATGAAAAGAAAAAAATGTTAGTATTTATTTCTTTATTAATAACACAAGCTAATACGCAGAAATTCTTAGCTGAAAAATTAATAGATGATTATTTCAAAGATAAATGATTTTAATATACAATATCTAGTTTTTTTAAATACAATTTAATTAGGTATTGTATGTTATATCAGATATATAAAATTTTATAAAATTAAAAAGATGTCCAGCACTCCGGTTCATCAAAATTTAGTTTATAATCTATTTTTTTAAGAAGTTCAACATTATTTGTTTTAATTAGTCCAAGTTTATATAATGAATTAAGTTTTACTGAACCCACAATCCAAGATGAAAAATCATTAATTGAAATTGATATAACACAATTAATCTCTTCTTTATTACCTAGGAAATAATTATTTACTTTGTTATCTCTATTTTCTTTAATTTCAAATTTAATATTATAGTCTAAATTTTTATTTATTAGTGCGAGCAGTCTATCTACATCAATAGCTTTATACATAAGACCTGTACCGCAATCATTAGTCTTATGATGAACAATTGGCATAAGTTTCTGATCTGTATAATAACAAACATCTTCTAATAAATAGTATAAACTATCATCAAAAGTAGTTAATTCTATATATTGAACTTGATCCCTTAAACTATGAAAGAAAGTTGAGAACTGTCTTAAAACCTCTGGAGAATCATAAATCATTTCTCTAATTATGATTTTCTGACTCAATCTATTAAAATCATTAATCTTTTCAAATGTAAACCTAATATATCCTTTTATATTATTTTTTTTAAATACTATAGTTTTTATTTTTGAAGCATTTTTTATGTTAAATGTTTCTATGCTTGTTTTTTTCATCATGCCATGTTTAATTTCAACCATATGATTATAACATTCAATAATTCCATCAACATCATCTATATTTATATATTTTAGCATAGATTTATCTATAAAATTTTTAAAATGTTCAGGCTTTATTTGGTATAAATTAATTTGTTTTCCGTAACCAAAACCAAAATTCCTATAAAACTTAGCATTGAATGGATACAACATTAACATAGGCATATTATTTGTTTTAGCATAACTTAAGCTGTAATTAATTAGTTTCTGAGCAATTTTTTCTTTTTTATACAATAAATCAACTGCTAATGATCCTATTCCTCCAGCTTTTATCATTTTGCCATGAAAATTAAAATCAAAGTAGAAAAATATTAAACATCCTTTTAATTTATTTTCTTCATAATATCCTAAAAAATTTATATCATTATTGTCATACAAATTTTTTAGCCTTTCAAATCTTTCTTCTAATTCACTTTCAGTACCTAAATGAAAATTGGGATATGCATTTTGTTTGATTCTAGAAAATTCCCTTAATTCCTCAATATTTAAAAATCTTATATTAAAGTTAAGCATATATAACCTCCTAAATATAATTTATATCAGCTTTAACTTTTAGAGTAATAAATTTGAGCGTAAGTTAACTAACTTATAATAATTTTTATCGTTTTGCTTTAAAAATTCTATCATCTTTTGATAACTTTTATATTTTAATAATCTACTTTTGATAATATCTTTCCTATTAAATACATCTATATAATTAAGTTTAATAGGATCATCATTTTCCAAAATATTAACCGTTCCATCTTCATTTTCAGTGTATACATTTAAATGCTCTGGTTTATTTGTATAGAACCATCCACTTTTCGCTACGCTGTCAGGTGGCGTAAGCCATATAAAACTTCTGTCATTAAAAAGTTGAAGGGTAGTCAATAACTCTCCAGAAAAAGGATTTACAAAATCATAAATATTATACTTTTCATATCCATATACGATTATAATAAACTCTAAATTCTTACTTAATATAACATCATTAATTACATATATTTCATTACTTAAAATAAATCTATTTATTTGTTTCTTTTCATACCAATCATACATATAAACATTGCTGTTGTTATAGGTAAATAAATATCTGCCGTCATAACTGCATATTATTTTATCAACATTTTTATTAATAACCATTTCTGTTAAATTATCTTTATCATATAAATAATTAATATATATTTTCTTAATATTACATAAACAATCTTTGACCAAAATATATTTACTATTTTTTGCAATATAAACATAGTCAATCTCTGCATTAAAATTAGCTAGTGTCTTAACTATCTTTTTTGATTTTCTGTTAATAATGTATATTGATTTCTTATCACCACTAAGTGTAATCATGTATTTTTCATTTATTCCATCAAATTCTCTGTTATAATATCCATAATAATTATCTGTTCTTTTTTCATCATGTAAATCTAAAACATAAGGATTATCTGTTTCACCTGATAATACTGTACTAATATCATTGTTTGCCAATTTTAATATTTGATATGGTTCAATTAAAATTCTTTCTATTATTTTATTTTTTATATCCCATCCATTAACTTTTCCAATTTTTCCATTATAAATAGATACTGCCATTTTATCATTACATAGATTTATGTCTTTTATTATATTTCCATTACCATATAGCGTTTTAAATACTTGTATACTGCTTAAATCAATAATGCTTATAGTGTCTTGAAATTTTTTGTCATGAGCTCCAATAGCTATTCTATTAGTTTTTTCACAATAACTTACAGCATCTGTTTGTATTCTGTTACTATTTATATATTCAATAAAAGTCCTATAATACAAATTGTATATTCTATCTATATTATTACTGCTAAACTCATATTTTTTTAAATCCTTTTTGAACTCTTTTGTTAGTTTATTAGTTTTATTGTTAGATAATCTTCTTATGCACATATCCTTTTTTATATTCCATAATTCAAATTTGTAAATATTATTGTAGTTATACACTACTAATATATAATCAGTATTTTTACTTATGAATACTTCATTTACCCTAATACTATTTTGAAATGTTGTTTTAATATTATTTATTTTATTTAGATTAATGTTCTTTATATTTTCACCGCTAAGATAGTCAAATACATTTATATTACCATGATAATCCCAGCTTACAGTTATATAGTCAGTATCTGATGTATTTAAACCCCATATATTGTTATTTGGGCTGTAAAACTCATTAACAATTTTTAGTGTTTCTAAGTCTAGTACTTTAATAGCTCCTCCATAATCTCCGAATATTATATATTTTTTATCATAAGAAGTTCCAATTCCATGTATTTCATTTTCTATATCTTTTACAATTGTTATAGATTTTTCATTAACATAGTTTATTTTTTCCAAAGAATATATGGAAGGTACTTCTTTTTTAGAGCAAAATATTACGCTGCTCGATTCTTCATCCACTAGCAATGGAGTTCCTAAAACCATTTGATTAATTAATATTTTTTTTATACATAAACTTTTTCTTATATCCCAAATTCTTAAAGTATTTTGATTACTCTGTTTACCTATATGTATTGAAATTAGTTCTTTCTTGTTGTTAGATATATAAATTCCACATACAGTACTCATGTTGTCTTCAAAGAGTCTTGTTACTGTCTCTCCTAATTTACTATCTACTATTTCTATGAAATTTCTGTTCAACAATCCTTTAGTATATTCACAATATGTATAAACAGAATAATTTCCAATGCCTGTACTTTGGTATAACTTAAGTTCTGGAGCAAAGACATTATGGTTTCTATTTTTAATCAATAATTCATTTTGTTTAGTTAAACCTATGTAATCATTATTTTTTATTATAGCAGTACTCATATATATCACTCCTAATGAAATATTAATAATATATTAAGTTCTATCACTCTAGTTGATTGTTAAAATTATGCTTTTAATATCACATACAAGATTCTTCAGATCCGCTTTACTACGTTCAACATAATGAGTGGAAGGATCATTAACTATTTTCTTAACTAAAATATAATTTACACTTTCATTTTACAATCACCTAAAATATTAATTTTATAACAAAAAAGCATCTAATCTATTTATTAGACACTTATTCTACAGTCCATGTTAAAACAAAATTACCCTTATGACTATTACCTTCTATCATAATTTTATAATTATCTGTTTTTTTTATTGTTACAGCTAATTTGTCACTTAATTCTGCCACTACATTTTCATCAGAATCAATTAATTTAGCCGTCAAATCACCTTTAATTGTATTTAATGTCAAGGAATAGTTTACAATTTCACCTTCATTAAACTTAACCGTCTTATAAAAATTTCCAGTAAACTTGCTGTAATCACCAGTAATACTGTTGTTTTTATATGTAATATTGCCTTTTGATAAATTGTAACTTCCTCCCGAACAACCTACTAATACTAAAGATATTGTTAAAACTAATATACTAGTAAGGCTTAATTTTCTCGCCACTATTTACCTCCTGTATTTAAATTTAACAATTATTTATCTTAATTATACCATGTATTGAGTATAAATCAAACTCAAAATACTAAATTTAGAAATAGGCGGTAAAAAAAAATCTAGCTTTTTAGCTAGAAAATTAAACATATTATCTTCTAAATTTCTTTCTCTTTTTACTCCTAGATGTATGCACTAAATAAGTAGCAAAAAAACAAGTTAGGGGAATAGTTACAATTAGTCCTATACTACCGCACAGCGACCTAATAACTTCAACTGCTAATGTTTCAGTATTAATCGCTTGTAAAAATGATGTATTAGAAGTAATATATATAATCAACAGCGGCATAAAACTTCCTACGTAAGCCAATACAAGAGTATTTACCATAGTTGACATAACATCTTTGCCAACTTTTAATCCAGACTGCATTAATTCAAAACGACTTATACTAGGAGATTTACTCTTAATTTCAAATATTACTGATGTAATTGACATACTTACATCCATAACTACTCCAATAGTTCCTATAATAACAGCACTCATATAAAGACCTCTAAAGTTAATATCTAAACCTATACTTGCTATCAATAGTGAAACATCTTCATCAGCTAGACCTGTTATGCTGCAAAGGCTGCTGTAAATTTGAGATAAAACTCCTGCTGTTAAAGTACCTCCAACAGTTCCCAATATAGCAATTAAACTTTTCTTTGTAAACCCTGCTATTAATATAAAGCTTACAATAATAATAATTGATGAACACATTACTGAAACTAAAATTGCATCATATCCATTAATAATTAATGGTATTAATAATTTTATAATTATATAGCCTGAAAAAATCAATGATATTAATGAACATATACCTTTTAATCGACCAAATATTATTAGCAAAACTAAAAATATTATGAAAAGTTCTTTAAGATAATCAACTCTCCATACATTAATAAAATCACCTTTTAGGATATTTCCTTCTTCTAAATGAACATTAACTAACACCTTTTTACCAGTCTTAACATAATAGCTGTGTGAAGTATATTCCAATCTATGAAATACTACATCAACAATTTTATCTTTATAAGGCCCAATAAGTATTTTAGCTTTAATTAACTGACAAGTTACATTTCCATCTTCAATTTGGTCTTTTACATCTATTACTTTAGCTGTAGCTGTATAACTAGACGATACTGCCCAGCTAACATTAACCACAATTAAGAAAACAATTATAACAAAACAGATTCTCTTTAGCAAAATAGCACACCCCTTTTTATAGTTGATAGTTTATAATTAAACGAGTGATGAGTAACTAGTAACTAGGAACATTGTTGATTTACTCATTCTTCGTAAATCTTTTACTTTATTAGCCACGGAAGAACACGGAGAAACACGGAAATTATTTTTGCAACTTTCCAACCTTTTACTTTCCAACTAACACAATATCCTTCGGCTAACTCTAATGTTAAACGAGTGATGAATAACTAGGAACGAGGAACATTGTTTATTTACTCATTCTTCGTAAATCTTTTATCTTATTTTACTTTAAATAGTAAAGTCCATATTACTAATTTCTCAATTCTCAGCTCTCTTTTTTATCTGCTTTACGTTAGTAAAGCTTCCATTTTACTCGTTTCTACTTACTCATCACTCGTTTTTTTTACGCCAGTAAAGCTTCTATAACTATTATCTTTTAACTCATCACTTATTAATCTTCTTAATATATTATATGAAAAAGATGGACAAACAGAACAAAATTGTATAAAAATTACAGTAACAAAAAAAGCACTCGTATTGAGTGCTCAGAGTATTTATTTTATTAACCACAGAAGAACACGGAAATACACGGAAATTCTTCTTCCAATTTCCTGCTTTCCAACCAACTTAAGATCCTTCAACTAACGCTCAGGATGACTAATGTAAACGAGTGATGAGTAACTAGCAACGAGGAACAATGATGATTTACTCATTCTTCGTAAATCTTTTTGTTAAATGAGTGATGAGTAACTAGTAACGAGGAACATTGATAATTTAATGTTTTACGTTAGTAAAACTTCCATAACTTTTCACTTTTATCTTTTATCTTTTAATTTAACTTTTAAGCATCTGACTCATGAATAAATACGTGAGCCAACTTTTCAGCTTCTAATTGTTTCATTAACAAATCGCATTTACATAAAAATAAATAATAAACATTATTACCGCAGCCGGGCAGTGATTCAAAATTACCCTGTCCTTTTGAAATTATAATATCTGATTCATAAAATACTTTTTTAAATTCTTCTGATACTTCTAACAAATCCGTTCCCGGTAAATCAGTACCGTTATTTATTATCTTTGCATATTTATCAATTCCAACATAATATGCATCTTCTTCATTTACATCGTTTAATATTGGGTTACCTCTAACAGCAAAATATATATCAATATCTTTATATTCTCTTTTAATTTCTTTTATAAATATTTTATCAAATACAATTTCACCAGTATTATCACCTAAATATAGAAGTTTTCCACTTCTTGATAAATCTTTTTTCATTCTTATTAAAAGTTCTTTATTTAATTCACTTTTTAAAGTTTTGTTTATAATATCTTTAACTAAATCAAAACTTATTTCATCAAATGGCCCAAAATCTATTATATTACCAGCAAATGCAATCTTTAGTGCAGAATCAAATCTATTTTCTGAACCATTTAACATTTTTTCTATTTTATCTTCCATAGCTAATAACTTTTTATTAAACAGCATTTTTTCTTCTACATAAAAATCTTTTATTCCAGTTTGTTTATGTAATATACGCATTACCTTAGCTACAAGATATGGAGCTGTTCTGTCATAATCTATTTTAGATATTTCTTTTAAAACTTTGTTCATAAAAATATATTTTTGGCGTTTATCATTTATATATTTATCAGCTAACTTATCAGCTTTATTAATAACACAAGCTATACAATCCACATGAGTATTCAATACAATGACTCCTTCTTTATTTTATTAACGAGTGACGAGTAATTAGTAACGAGGAACATTGATGATTTACTTTATTAACCACGGAAGAACACGGAAATACACGGAATTTTTTCTTCCAACTTTCCGACTAACACAAGATCCTTCGACTAACGCTCAGATGCCTTATATCAGCAAATTGTTTTTATTAAATTAGATTTGTTTTACATTAGTAAAACTTCATTAACTTTTCACTTTAATCTTTTAACTTTACACTTAATAACTTCCCGCTATTTCTTTTGCATATAAATCACATATAGTATTTTCAAAATGGTTTGAGTGACCTTTTACCCATTCAAACTCAATATATTTGTTATTAGTTATTTTATCAAATTTTTTCCACCATTCAATGTTTTTAGCCTTTTCTCCATTTACAGTATTCCAATCGTTAAGCTTCCAATTCATAATCCATTCTGTTAAGCCTTTCCTAACATACTGACTATCAGTGATAATTCTAATTTCGTCATAACTTTGAAGAATTTGTACTCCCCTTATAGCAGCAAGAAGCTCTAATAAATTGCTGCTTTTTTCATTAGATTTTTCTAAATGAAGATGATATTTATCTTCTAAATCTTTATGTAAAACTACAAATCCTCCCATACCTCGCTTCTCTAAGAAACTTGCATCTATATACATTTTATTAATTGATCTATCTGCTTTTTCTTTAACATAACTTTCATTTTTCCCATTTCTTTTGTCAAGTACAACTAATTTTAATCTATCATTGAAGGCTTCTACATCTTTTCTATCTCTCATTGAAAATACAAGGTTAAATCCTTTATAAAATGTATCTTTTCTTTTGTTATGCAATATTTTTCTAAATTGGTATTCATTTTGTTTTAGTACTTTAGTGACATTATTATCTTTTAAAAACTCCAATGATTTTAAACTAGGCGAAAACAATATTTGTGTTTTTTCGCCTTCATATGATATATCTATAGTAAAAATTCCTAGATTTTCTTCCACTATGTGCATTTCAAATACATACATTTTCATATAAAATCACCTTTACTTTAATTCTAGTACTTTACGTTAGTAAAGTTTCCATGTTACTAGTTTTTAGTTACTCATTACTCCTTTTTTATTGTAAATAACGGAAGCTTTTCTAAAAAAATTATATCTTTTCTTGATGCAGCTTCTCCTTCTGCCAAAATTGCTGCCTTTGCTGTAACTTTACCACCAGCGGCTTCGACAAGTCTTTCTACAGCTTGTATAGATTCTCCTGTACTAATGACATCATCTATAACAGCTACTTTTTTTCCTTCAAGAAACTCAGCGTCTTTTTTATCTAAGCATAATAATTGTTTCTTCTGCGTAGTAATTGATACAACTTCATCTACAATAGGTGAATTCATATATGGTTTTATACTTTTTCTAGCTACAATATATTTTTTCATATTAAGCAATCTTGAAATTTCAAAGGCTAAAGGAATACCTTTAGCTTCTGCTGTTACTAAAACATCTATTTTAGGCAGCTTTTTTATAATTTCTGGAGCTGCCTTACATACTAACTCTGTATCACCTAAAATAACAAAACTAGCTATATTAAGATTTTCATTTATTTTTATAATTGGTAACTCACGTGTTATATCTGCTATTCTAAGGGTATAAGTATTTTTCATCTTTCCTCCTACATCTATTAAAGTTCACATTAGGAATATATCAAATAATCAGATATGTTTCAATATATATTTATAATTTATAAAATCTACATTGCTTTTAATTGTTTATCTTTCATAACTAATGTATGATTACAAACAGACGTAGTTGTTTTTCTATGAGAAATTAATATTACAGTTTGATCTACACATTGCTCTTTTATTGTTTTTAATATTTGAGCTTCATTTAGTACATCCAAATTACTTGTAGGCTCATCTAATATCAATATTGGTGTATTGTGCAGAAAAGCCCTAGCAAGACCAATTCTTTGCTTTTCACCAGAAGAAATATTCCCACCTAGTTCACCTACTTTTGAATCATACCCATTAGGCAAAGACTCAATAAAATCATGAATAGACGCTTTCTTAGCTGCATCTATTACCTGCTGCCTGGTGGCATTAATATTACCTATCTTTATATTTTCTTCAATAGTCTCATTGAATAAAAGTGTTTCCTGTTCAACTAATGTTTGATTATATCTTAAAGTTTTAGTTGGCATTGTTTTTATACATCTACTATCTATAGAAATATCTCCATAATTAGGGTCCCAAAACCTCATAAGTAATTTAATAAATGTACTTTTACCACTACCACTTTCACCAATAATAGCAACTTTATTACCTTTATCTATTTTTAAATTAATATTATTTAATATTTTGGCTTCTCTTTTAGGATAAGAAAAACTTACATCATTATAAGCAATATCGCAATCTTTTAAAACTGATTCTCCTGCTATTTCTAGTACTGCAGGTTCTTCATCTAGAATATCAAAAATTCTTTGTGCACAAGCAAAAGTTTGAAGCAGTGTATTTGATAAGTTGCTTAGAGCTACTACCGGTCCAAAAGAAGAAGCTATAATAACAACACTCAATATATATTCACCAAACAGTATACCACCTTGTTTATATAAATACGAACCAATTAATATGAAAGTTAATATAGCAAACATGATTATAAAATCAGTACACGCTATTAAAAAACCTTCATGAAATTTAATAGTTTTTAATTTTTCATTAAGTTTATTAGAATTATAATTTATTTTATTTAATCTTTCTTTTCCATTACCATATAATAATATCTCTTTTATTCCTCTCAAAGAATCTAGAAAATCTGCATTAGTTTTTCCAAACGTATTTCTATATTCTACACCTGCCTCATTTGCATATTTAGAAGAAAAATACGGAACTACAAAACCAATAACTAAATAAAATAATATAGATAACAATCCAAAAGAAGCATTTATTCTCCATAATATTGTTACTATTATTGTAGAAGTTATAATAGCAATAAATATAGGTGCTATTGTATGAGCATAAAATACTTCTAAAAGTTCAATGTCAGAAGTAATAATACTAATTAAATTTCCTTTTTCTTTAGATTCTAATTTAGCAGGTGCAAGCTTCCTCAAAACTCTAAAAACTTTATCTCTTAAAATTGCCAAAATTTTAAATGCTATATAATGCCCTGAAAGTTGTTCCAGATAACGTAATAATCCTCTTAATACAGCAGATATAACCATAATTGTAATAGCAGTTTTGTAGTTAACTAAAATAGTCGTTCCTAGCAAATCGCTTATAGCAACTGCTCCAAAAGTCATAATTCCAATAGCTGCTAAAAAACCTAAAACCCCCATGATTACAGTTATTATCATTATAGGTGTTAATGGTTTTAATTCAATAATAAGTCTTTTCATTATATTAATACCAGAAGTTCTTTTCATTTACATCACCTCTTACCATTTCCAATTCTCTTTGTACTGTCCATAAATTATAATAAACACTTTTTGAAGCTAATAATTCTTCATGAGTACCTTTTTCAGCTAACTTTCCCTTATTTAAAACATAAATTTTATCAGCATACTTAACATTTGCTAATCTATGCGAAATTACTAATATGGTCTTCTTTCTGGATAGTTCATGAATAGCTTTCCAAATTTGTTCTTCACTTTCTACATCTACATTAGAGGTTGCTTCATCAAATATTATTAAATCTCTATCAGCTAAAATGGCTCTAGCTAATGCTAATCTCTGCTTTTGGCCACCTGACAATAAGTTGCCTCCTTCTCCTATATGAGTTTGTAGCTTATTAGGAAGCTGCATCACAAAATCATACAGCTTTGCTGTCTTTAATGCATATTCTATATCTTTATCAGAAGAATTTTGCTTAGCCATTAACAGATTTTCAAGTATAGTTCCTCCAAAAATATAGCTGTTAGTTGATATTAAAGCTATTCTTTTAATTAATACATTAAATGGGATATTTACTATATCTATTCCATTTAAAAAAATTGTACCTTTATCAGCTTGATACATTTTTAAAATTAGAGAAGCAATAGTACTTTTACCACTTCCACTCTCTCCTACTAATGCTGTATAACTTTTATTTTCTATTTCTAAATTTATATTTTCAAGTACATTTCTTTTACCATCATAGCTAAAAGATATATTTTTCATGGTTATTGATGGATTGTGTATCTTTTGTACCACACTCTTATATTTCTCACATTTTTCATTTTCTTTTAGATCCAATAAATTAAAAATCTTATCACTAGCAGTTATACCATTCATTGCTACATGAAAATATGACCCTAACAATCTCAAAGGAATAAAGAATTCTGATGACAATAATGTAATAATTAATATTCCTCCTACAGAAATATTTCCATTCTTAAATTCGAATAAAGCTGTAATAATTCCTAGTGCTGAACCTCCATAAGCAATTAAATCCATAACATTAATTGAATTTAACTGCATAGAAAGCACTTTCATTGTTACTTTTCTAAATTTTTCTGCATCTTCATTCATCTTTCTATGTCTTTGTTCATCTACATTAAAAACTTTTAAAGTTGTTAAACCATATAAATTTTCTAAAAATGTATCTCCTAAATTAGTATAAACTTTCCAATAATTCTTCAATATCTTTTTTGCAAATTTCATAACAGCAATGATTGACAAAGGAATTAAAGGTACACAAATCAACAAAATAATTGATACTTTTATTGAAATAAATGATAGAAATATGAACAAAGTTAAAGGTGCTAATAATGAATAAAACAACTGAGGTAAATATTTACCAAAATAAACTTCTAATGCTTCTATTCCATCAACTGCTACTTGTACGATTGTAGAAGTTGAAGCTTTGTTTGCATAATCCACCCCCAAACTTAATAACTTCTTATATACACTTTGTCTTAAAATAGTTTTTGCATTAGTTGATGATAAATAAGAAAATTTTGAATTTAATAAATTACATATAAATCTTATTATTAATAATAAAGAAATAACTACTGCGTATAAATAGATTGGAACATTTTCATTATTATAAATTTGGTCTATTCCGATTCCTATAAGAAAAACAATTATTATATTACATATTATTGATACCCAATTCATTAATATTGTCATAGCAATATACTTTTTTGAATCACTACATAAATTTATCAATCTTTTATTAATCATAGTCGCATTGTTCCCCCTTTAAAGTCTTAATCCTTATAAAAACAATAGTTTTAATTGCCAACAGCAAAATTATAATAAATTTCATAATAACACTGTTTATTGTAAAGAATAAAATACCTAACATAGCGTAAACAATAATCAATATAGTAAGTTTAGTTTTAACAGTCATACCTCTGCCTTCTTTTATAGGTTTTACATATTTTTTATACATCTTTGTTTTTTCAAACCAATTGTTCAACTTAGGAGAGCCTTTTAAAAAACAAAAAGATGCTAAAAGCAGAAACGGAGTCGTGGGTAATATAGGTAATAATACTCCGATAATTCCTAACATCAATGCTGCAATTCCTAATATTAAGAAAAAGACATTTTTCATAAAATACCTCCATAACCTTCTTAATGATATTCATAATCATTATATGTTATTATACTATTATTGATATTGATTTTCAATACCTAATTGATATAATAATTTATGCTGTCCACTTTTAAATTGAATATAAAAGCTTCTATTGGAAATATTATATTTAAGTAGTTTTTTATATACTATGTAAAGGAGATTTCATGTTTAGAAATTTAAAAGATATACTATTTGGAAAAAATATTAATAATCAGAAAGATTCTGAAAAAAAGCAGAAACAGTTAAAAAAATCACTAGCTGATAACATATCAATGTTTAAAGATATATTTGCAAATGATAGCACAATTATTTTTAGGAATCTTGAGTCACAAAAACCAAACTCAATTGACTGCTGTTTAATTTTTGTTGATGGAATGATAGACAAAGAAATTGTAAATGAAAATATTCTACTGCCAATAATGAGAAAAAAAATTGATGAAGACATTGAGAAATCTAATATTCTTGATTACCTTATAAAAAAGGTAATTATATCGGATGATATTAAAAGATCTACTGACATTGATGAAATAATTGGTTGTATAGTTTATGGAGACACAGTTCTATTTGTAGATGGAATAGATGAAGTTCTTATTCTAAATACAAAAGGCTGGTCTTTTAGAGGAATAAATGAACCTTCAGCAGAACTTGTTGTTAGAGGTCCAAGAGAAGGTTTTATAGAATCAATATTAATTAATACATCTATGATAAGAAGAAAAATAAGAACATCAGGTTTAAAATTTGAATTTAGAGAAATTGGAGTAAGAACAAAAACAAAAGTAAGCCTTTGCTATGTTGAAGAACTTGTTAATAAAAAGGTTTTAGAAGAATTAAAAAGTAGACTAGATAAAATTGATATAGATGGTATATTGGAAACTAATTATATTGAGGAACTTATTTGTGATTCACCTTTCTCTCCTTTTGAAACTATTGGATATACAGAAAGGCCTGACGTTGTTGCAGGTAGAATACTTGAAGGAAGAATTGCTATATTAGTTGATGGAACACCTGTAGTATTAACAGTACCATTTTTATTCATTGAATATTTTCAATCAAATCAAGATTATTATAATTTTTACTTTTTTGCTTCTTTTAACAGAATGCTTAGATATATAGCTTTCTTTTTCACAACAAGTATACCTGCTATTTATTTAGCATTAGTAACTTATCACCAAGAAATGCTTCCTACTCCGTTATTATTGAGTATTTCTTCGGCTAGAGATAGTGTCCCCTTTCCTACAATATTAGAAATATTAATTATGATAATAATATTTGATTTATTGCGAGAAGGCGGAATAAGACTGCCTGAACCAGTAGGAGCTGCAATAAGTATAGTTGGAGCACTTGTTATTGGAGAAGCTGCTGTTGCTGCTAAAATTGTAAGTGCACCGATAGTAATTGTTATATCTTTAACTGGAATTTCAGCTTTCTTAATTTATCCCTTAAAAGGCGGCATTATTTATACAAGGCTTATTTTCTTATTTTTAGCTTCTTTCTTAGGTTTATATGGATATATGTTTGGGGTTATAAGTTTATTTATACATTTAATGTCAATGAGGTCTTTTGGTATACCTTATATGCTGACAATTGGATCACTAAATATGCAGGAAATCAAAGATTCAACAGTTAGAGCTCCTTGGTGGTACATGAAATACCGCCCAAGACTAATAGGTAAAGCAAATCCTAAGAGGAAGAAATAAATGAATTGAGAATTAAATGAATGGAGAAATGAGAATGGAGAAATGAGAATGGAGAAATGAGAATGGAGAAATGAGAATGGAGAAATGAGAATTAAAGGATAGTTTTTTAAATAAAAACTTTTGATTTATTTTATTTATTAAATTTTCTTTAGAAAATTTACACCATATTCCTCGTTACTAGTTCTTCGTCACTCGTTTAACATTAGGGTCATCCTGAGCGTTAGTCGAAGGATCTTAGTTGGAAAGTAGTAAGTTGGAAGAAAAAATTCCGTGTATTTCCGTGTTCTTCCGTGGTTAATAAAGTAAAAGATTGGAGAATTATAGCTCTATGAAGAAAAATATTAAAATGTTCATACTTATATTTATAATACTTTTAAGTTCATCTGTTATTTCTGGCTGTTGGAACTATAGAGAAATTAATGATTTTTTAATTGTTACTGGTGCTGCTATAGACAAGAGTGAAGATAACGATGATTATATAATATCTATAGAAACTATATCTCCAAAAGGCGGCGAAAACGTTGAAATGGAATCAGCAATTTATTCTGCCACAGGTAAAACTATTTTTGATGCAATTCGTAATTCCATTCAGATTTCAGGCAAAAAAACATATTGGAGCCATGCAAAAGTAATAGTTATTAGTAAAGACATTGCTAAAGAAGGAATTTCACCTATTCTAGATTTCTTTAATCGATCAATTGAAATTAGATCAGACATATTTTTATTAATCTCATTGGATGAAACAGCTAAAAAAATTCTAGAAAGTAAAGATACTGTTCATAACACTGCATCATATCATCTTGAAGAAATGCTTAATTCTGAGAAGAGTATACCTAAATATCATTCTGTTGAATTATATGAATTTAAAGACAGTCTGTCATGCAAAATACAATCTCCTATTGCCCCCACAACAAAAGCTATAGATATAAATGGTATGAAAGCACCTACAATATTTGGTACTGCTGTTTTTAGAAAAAATAAAATGGTAGGGTGGCTTAATGAATACGACACTACTAATATGATAATAATTAAAGGAGAAGACTTTGACGGTGGAATAATATTGATTGAAAATGCACTAGATACCAATACTAATATATCTCTAGAAGTATTTGATAGTAAAACAAAAGTTAGTACTGATATTATTGAAGATAATATAATAATAAATATTGATGTTAAAATGAATGTTGAAATATCTGAAATAGCACAATATGGAGAGAAAGTAGACTTTTTGAGTAAAAAAGGACGTAAAGAATTTGAAAAATATGCAGAAGAATTAATAAAAACCCGTTTAGAATCTACAATTAACAAAGTACAAAGAGAATATAAAACTGATGTATTTGGGTTTGGAAGAAAAGTAAAAATAAATCATCCTGATGAATTTAAAAAAATGATAAATAATTGGGATGAAATTTTTAGCAATTTGCAAGTTAGCGTAAATGTTGATTTAACTATACAAGGAAGTTCCTTAACATCATACCCAATTAATTCAAATTAATCTATAGAAAGGATAATATTTAATTAAATGATAGTTGTTTTAGTAATTATAGCCTATGTAATCATTGGTTACTTTGAGATATCTCGTTTAAATAACGATAATCAAAAGAAAGAATTGGTATTATATTCAATTACCTTTTTTTTAGCATTTATAATTAGTATTTTAATTAGTTTAGATATTAAAATACCTAGCACAGTAATGTTGACAGAAAAAATTATTACATCTATTTTAGGAGGAGGATAATTTTCTTAATTTAGAAATTATTAAGATTACAACAGGTATGATAACCATAAACAAGAAAGCATAATATATCCACACATCAAAAATCCATTCATTATAGCTCATTACACCATCAAATGAAAAGTAAGCAAAATTCACAGCTAGTAAACAAATTGGTATAACTATAAATCTATAATCTTTTACTCCAAATAATGCGGCAAATCCTTTGCATGTGGCCAGTAAATATACACTTGTTTTAATAAATATTCCTAGTAAAAATAAAATTGAAGAAACAATTTCAATTCTCTGCAAAAAGCTGCCTATATTTACTCTTGTAAAGGTTAAATATCCGGGATAGTAATTATTGGCGGCATCTCTCATTCCTAACACTAACACTATTGTTAGCGAAAGTAAAAGCAAAAATGCTCCTCCTATTAATGTACTTTTAAAATATATTCTACCGATAGATTTTTTATTTTTTAGAGAAGATATAGCAAAAATAAATATAACAGTTTCACAGAATGGATATATAAATACCTCATAGGAGCTTTTAATTATTGGCTCTATACCCTTAAATAGCATAGGTCTGACATTCTCAATATTCATATTAGGAATAAGTAAAATTATTGTAACAAGAACTAAAGCAATTGGTAGTAATACAAAGAAATCGGCACATCTGCCTATAACTTCTATGCCTTCTCTTACAATCCAACCACATAAAATTATAACACCTATTGTTGGTACAATAAATGGAGTTTCTGGAAAACTTACAGTATTAACAAACTGTCCAAGATTTCTTGCTACTAAAGCAGTCAGTTCAAAAGCAAACCATGTATATAGAAAAATTACAATTTTGCCAATAACTTTACCAAAACATTTTTCTATCAAATAAAATATATCCTTATCAGGATAAATATTATATAATTTGCTGTATATATATATTAGTGGTAAAGCCATAACTAATGCTATAATAATAGCCATCCATAAATCTTTACCTGCATTAATACCCGACACTAGTATTGATGATTCACCTATAATAAATAAAACCAATATTGCAATACCTTGTTTATCTGAAATAACTTCTTTATTCAAATTGTAATCCTCCAAATTAATATGTCAATATTTCTTTTATATTACAGTTTAACCTAATAGCACATATTTTATAAGTAAGTTTCATTTATTCTACATAAAAAAAACACCTCATTATAATTAATGAGGCAAATATTTATAAATTGTATTTTTTTATTTTTCTATATAATGTAGCTATACCTATATCTAGTTTTTCTGCTACTATATATTTTCCATTTTTACAGTCTTTATATTGATTAAGAGCATTTTCTAATATTTGTTTTTCGTATTCATCATATTTTTTTATTTTTTCATTTGATTTGTGTGAATTTGATATCTTTAGAGTTGTTTTAACTAATGATTCACTTATAAAACTGCTCTTTGATTTATAAACTAATCTCTCTATTATCTTTTTAAGCTCCTTAACATTATTCTGCCAATGATATGAAAATAATATTTTAAGACCTCTTTCGCTAATTTCTATGTTGTCTTTATTTAAAAGATTAACAAATATTTTTATAAAATGATTTACTAACAAATCAAATTCTTCTTTACTTCTATCATTAAGAGATGGTACATCAATGCTTGTAGTGTTTAACCTATAAAATAATTCCTCATTGAACTCATTACTAGACGACAGTTCTTCAATATCTTGACTTGTTGTGGCAATAATTCTTACATTAATATCTTTAATCACTGTGCCCTTTTCTAATTCCATTTGCCCATTGTTTATATATTCTAGAATATCATTTTGTATATTTAAAGGCAATTCACATATTTCATTTAACACTATTGTACCATTGTTTGCTAACTGAAATTTCCCTATGTTTTTTCCATTTTCACTAATTCCAAAAAGGTCAAGAAGAAAGTTTTCTCTCGATATTTCATTACAATTAACAACATAAAAGTAATTATCTTTTCTACTGCTAAAATTATGAATTGCACTAGCAATCATTTTTTTACCTGTTCCTTTTTCACCTTTTATCAATATGTTTTTATTAGTAATAGCTATTTTCTTAGCTTTTTTTATTAACTCTTTTATTTTTTCATCATTATAAATAATTTTATCAAATGTAGCCAAAGACTTATTATTTGATATTTCATTTATAACTTTATACGCTGTTTCTATCTTTTTAAGTATTATAAGTGTTCCAAATATATCTCCATTTACTTTCGTATTAACACATGTAATTAATCCTTTAAATTTAATATCATAATTATCAATAGTAATTATATTATTATATATACTTTTTCTGTTGAATAAAAATCTTTCAATAATAGTATGAGGTATTACTTTCGTAATTTTCTTATTAATTGAAGTAATATCTACATTAAAATATTCTTTAAACATATCGTTAAAATAAATAATGTTACCATTATTATCAATAAAAACTATTGCATCAGTTATAGATTCAATAATTAATTCTTTTTCTTTATTAATTAATTCTATTTTTTTATAGTCTTCTATATTTTTTAGTTTACTTGCAACTAAATCAGCCATTCTTTCCAAAAAGAAAACAATACCATCTATATTTAATTTAATTCTTTCTTGAATATTCTTATCTTTAATTATAGTTCCTATTGCACCAACAACTTTATCTTCATAACGAATGGGCACTGCTATCATTCCTTGAATAATACATTCACTCACATAATCACACTCATTGCAGTATAATGACTTGCCCTTATCTACATAAGCTGCAACTTTACCTGAAGTCAAAACTTGTCCCATCACTGATTTTTCATCAACAATAATTTCACTGCTAACCATATGTTTATATGTGTTACCAATAATATTGCATTCATGATCAACAATAATAACATCAATATCTAATACATTTGCTATAGCCTCAGCTATACTAACAACAGTATCCTGTATCAATTCAAGTTTCATAACATGCACCCCTTTATATAGTTAATAGTTGATAGTGTATAGTTAATAATTAATGGATGATTTACTCATACTTCATAAATCTAATTTATTTTATTATTAAATGTTTTATGTTAGTAAAATCTCCTTAACTTTTATCTTTTATCTTTTCACTCTTATCTTATTTTGTTTTACGTAGTAAAACTTCCATTAACTATTAAATATCAACTTTCAATTATCAATTGTATTTATGATAGAGCATATATATGCTCTATCATATCATAACATAATATACTGGGCAAGCTCTTGTATTTGATAATACATTGTTACAGCTCCTGGGTCTATATGTCCTACACCCTTATCGGTTCTATAAAAAGCTCTACCTTTTGCAGCTTCCATTTCTTTAGTACTTTCCATACCTTCTTCTGCTGCTTTTACCATTTTATTAATAGTAATTTCAAATTCATCATTATTATCTAGAGATTCTTTGTATGCCTTTACTGCCTGATAAAGCGTATCTATCATAGTTTTGTCACCGGGTTTAGCATTTCCTCTTTTCATCATAGCATTTAGTCCGCTATCCAAAACTTCATGAATCTTAAATTTATCCATTTCTTCTACACCTATTAGAGATTTATGAGCAGTTATAAAAGCATCACCATATAAAACACCTGATGAACCTCCTATAGTAGACATAAGCGTCATACCCACTTTTTTAAACAAATCAGCTAGATTCAATTCTAAAAGTTCTTCTTCAATAGATACAATTTTTTGATAGCCCATATTCATATTAGCCCAATGGTCTCCATCTCCCAATATTGCATCTAAATCTGTTATATAATCTTTGTTTTCCTCTATACGTTTAGCTATAATTTTTAATACTTTAACTACGTCTTTAGTATTCAATACATTTTTCATACTCATACCCTCATTCCCGGAGCCTTAGATTCAAAATCTAATAAATCTTTTAATTCATCATCAAGTTTAAGAAGAGTTACAGAACATCCACTCATTTCTAATGCTGTCATATAGTTACCAACAAAAGTTTTATATATCTTTATACCTTTATCCTTGAGAATATTTTGTACTTCATTGTTTAAAATATACAATTCCATCAAAGGAGTTGATCCTAGACCGTTTATCATCAATGCTACTTCTGAACTAGAATAATCGTAATCATCTAATATTTTCTTAACCATGATTTCTGCATATTCTTTAGCTGTTTTCTTACTTGTTCTTTCTATTCCAGGTTCACCATGAATACCCATGCCTATCTCAACTTCATTATCATCAAGCTCAAAACCCGGTTTTCCAACAGCAGGTAAAATACATGGTGTCATTGCCATTCCCATACTTCTAACATTATCTATAGTTTTTTGTGCAGCTTCTTTTACTTCTTCTAAAGAAGCTCCTTTTTCTGCTTTAGCCCCAGCTATTTTGTGTACAAATACTGTTCCAGCAATTCCTCTTCTTCCTGTTGAATAAGTACTTTCTTCAACAGCAACATCATCTTTTACAACTACAGTCTCAACTTTAATATCATCCATTTGAGCTAGATCTTTAGCCATATTAAAGTTCATAATATCTCCAGAGTAGTTTTTAATAATAAGAAGTACTCCTGCTCCTGAGTCAGCTTCTTGAATTCCTTTCAATATTCTGTCAGGGCTTGGAGAAGCAAAAACATTACCGCTAACCGCTGCATCAAGCATTCCATATCCTACATACCCTGCATGTGCAGGTTCATGTCCGCTTCCTCCCCCTGATACTAAGCCTACTTTATTATCTTTTTTCTGCTTTCTGGATATAACCTCAACTCCACTGTGATAAACCACATCCGGATTAGCTTTTTCTATTCCCATCAGCATTTCAGATACTACATTGTCTGGTTGATTAATAATTTTCTTCATAATTATAATTCACCTCTAGAATTTTCTTTAATTACTTTTTAGTGATAATCATTCTACAGCATTTTCCACCTTTACTTAACAATTCATCAAATTCAAGGTTAAGGTCGGGAGAAACACTTGCTAAACCAAAATCTCCGCATGAAGCATAGTCACATAATGTTCCAATCTCCTCGTCTGTACAACCTAACTTCTTCCATTGATCAACTAGTGGACAGCTTGAAAATTCCATAACACTCTTCTCTTCACCATCTTCAATTATGTCCATTGAAAATGCTCCTATTGCTGGGCCGCTGTGAATTTTGTGTAATAATTCATTAGCAGTTTTGCAGTTTGGACCAAACTTGTTTCCTTTATCTATTCCAAATTCAAATATAGCTTTTTCAGCTATAGGTTTAACATCTACACCAGCTTCTTTAGCATACTTTAGTACTAAATAAAACCATTTAGCTCTATCCTCTATTGCTGCACTTAAAATATCAATAACCTCTTGTTTAGTATAAGTTTCTTTCATTTTTTCTTTCATTATTTTGCCTCCATATTTTAATTTTATTAGCTTTTTTTATAAAATCGGGATTATTTCACCCTCTTTATAAACTTCCTAAATATGCTTTCTTTATGTTCTCATCTTTAAGCATGTCTTTAGCATTTCCTTTGATAATAACCTTTCCTGTTTCAATAACATAACCTCTATCAGCTATAGATAGTGCCATGTTTGCATTTTGTTCTACTAATAGTACAGTTGTTCCCTGCTCTTTTATAGACTTGATTAAATCAAATATTAACAAAACAAGGTTAGGTGAAAGACCTAAAGAAGGTTCATCCAAAAGTAACAACTTAGGTGATGTCATAAGAGATCTGCCTATAGCTAACATCTGCTGTTCTCCACCACTTAAAGTACTCGCTGTCTGCTTTTTTCTTTCCAATAATCTTGGAAACAAATCATAAACTCTCTTAAAAGATTCTTCTATTCCTTCTTTATCGTTTCTAATAAAAGCACCTAGTTTTAAGTTTTCTTCCACTGACATTTGAGGAAAAACCTCTCTTCCTTCTGGAGATAAACTCATTCCCATCTTAACTATTTCATAAGGTGGTCTATTTGTAATATCAGTGCCTTCATAAAAAACTTTTCCTTCAGTAGCTTTCAATAAACCTGTCATTGTACCTAAAGTTGTAGTTTTACCCGCTCCATTGCTGCCTATTAAAGTAACAATTTCACCTTGTTCAACTTCTAAATTTATCCCTTTTAAAGCATGTATGTTGCCATAATATGTGTGTAAATTTTCTATTTTAAGCATCAATTACACCTCTTTTCCTAGATATGCTTCAACAACCTTTGGATTGTTTGCAATATCTTCAGGTAAACCTTCTGCAATTTTTTTACCATGGTCAATTACATATATTCGGTCAGAAATATTCATAACTACTTTCATATCATGCTCTATAAGAATAATTGTATATCCTTTGTTTCTAAGCTGTTTAATAAAGTTCAGTAGTTCTTCTGATTCTTGAGGATTCATTCCTGCTGCCGGTTCATCAAGAAGTATTATTTTTGCATTTGTTGCAATAGCTCTTGCTATTTCTAGTCTTCTTTGATCTCCATACGGTAAATTTATAGCATAATTGTTTAACTTATCTTCCAACCCTATAGATTTTAATATCCTAACAGCTTCGATTGTTTTTTTAGCTTCTTGTTCTTTATACTTATTTGTTCTAAACAATAAATCAAGAAAATTATAATCAATTTGTATATGCATTCCTATTAAAACATTTTCAATTACTCTTAGTTCTTTAAATAATCGAATATTTTGGAATGTTCTAGCCATTCCATGACCTACAATCTCCTGCGGTGTTAAATTTTGAATTTCCTTATTATCGAAAATAATCTGGCCTGATGTTGTAGTATAAATACCTGTTAATAAATTAAAAATTGTAGTTTTTCCTGCTCCATTAGGGCCAATAATACTTATTATTTCGCCTTTTTCAACTTTAAAATTTACAGAATCAACAGCTTTTAATCCTCCAAAATGTTTAGATAAATTTTTTACTTCCAAAAGCGCCATATCATCAACCCTCTTTCATAATCTTTTCTAAGTTAACACCTTTAGGCATTTTATAATCTCTTCTACTTTGACCACCTAAAATACCTTGCGGTCTAAATCTAATCATTAAAACTAATATTAACCCAAATACTACAAATCTATATTCTTGTAAAAATCTTAATACTTCTGGGAATGAAATTAATAGAGCTGATCCTAAAAACATTCCTTTTATTGTTCCCATACCTCCAAATATAACTATACTAATAATCATTATAGATGTATCAAAAGTAAAGGTATTTGGATCAATGTATCTTATCATGTGTGCATAATAGCTTCCTGCTAATCCTGCAAAGAATGCAGATATTATAAATGCATATATCTTAAGATTTACAGTTTTTATTCCCATAAGTTTAGAAACCAGTTCATCTTCTCTTATGGCCATTAAAGCTCTACCCATTTTAGATCTTATTATCCTGTAAATAACTACAGTTGTTATAATCACCAGTATCCAAACAAGATAATATAGACCACCATTTAATGAAGTAAGCTCTATCCCGAAAAATACAGGTCTTGGTATTTTCGTAATTCCCAAAGGCCCATTAGTTAAACTTTCCCAATTTAAAATAACCATCCTTATTACTTCTCCAAAGCCTAAAGTAGCTATTGTTAAGTATGTTCCTGATAGTCTAAGAGTAGGAAGTCCTAGCAAAAGTCCAAAGATACCAGCAACAACAGCACCCAATAAAGCTGTAATAAAGAAATTAGTACCAAAGTTTAAACTAATTAAAGCAGAAGTATAAGCACCTATAGCACAGAACCCAGCATGACCAATAGATACTTGTCCCGTATAGCCAGTAATTAAATTTAAACTCATTGAAAGAATTACATACATTCCAATCATAGTCATTATTCTAACCATAAACATTGGAAGTCCAATTTTAGGAATTATCAACATTACTAAGAATACTGCACCATAAACAGAAAACTTTACTGATTTTTTCTTTTCCATTAACATTATAAAATTATTTACATTTTCCATTAATCTATTTTTCATTTCCTGCCCCCTGTTTATACTTTAGTAATTTCTTTCTTACCAAATATACCTTTTGGTCTAATTATTAAAACCAAAATCAGTATTACAAAAGCTACTGCATCTCTGTAACCACCGCCAAAATATGAAACTGCAAAGCTCTCTGATAAGCCTACAACAAGTCCTCCTATTACAGAACCATAAAGAACTCCTATTCCGCCTAATACAGCAGCTGAAAATGCTTTTAATCCTGCAATAAAACCCATATTAGGGTATACCACTTGGTAATATCCACTTATTAAAGTACCTGCAATTGCAGCAGAAGCACCGCCTAAAAAGAAGGTAAACGATATTATATAGTTTACATTTATACCCATTAGATGAGCTGCTTTCGGATTTTGCTCGACAGCTCTCATTGCAAGTCCAATTTTAGTTTTTTGAATTATTATTGTTAAGAATACTAGGAGTAATAAAGAAACAAGAAAAATGAATAACTGAGTTGAATTAATACTAATATCACCTAACTTGATAATTCCATAGTCGAATATCTTAGGGAACCATTTACTATGACTTCCGAAAATTATCATTAGTAAATTTTGAATGATATACGACACACCAATAGTAGTTATTAAAGCTGCAATTGGTTTAGATTTTTTTTCTCGTAAAGGTTTTAAACTAATCTTGTCAATCATTATTCCTAATAATCCAGTAAAAATTATACTTATTACAAGAGCGGGGAAAATACCCCACTGCATTGATACCGCTACTACAAGGGCAATATGCGCACCAAAAGCATAAACAGATCCATGAGAGAAATTAACTAATCTTAAAATCCCGAAAACAAGTGAATAACCTACAGCTATTAGTGCATATACCATTCCCAAAGTTAAACCATCAAATATTTGTTGAAACAGCAAAGTATCCCCACCTTTCAAATTGTTTCAGTAATTTCTATTTTATTTATCTACTTCAACAAATGCACCGTTTTCAACTTTCAACCACGCAAATGTTTTTTGTGCGTCTCCATTTTCATTAAATGTTGTTTCGCCAGTTACACCTGGATATGAAATTTTATATAATTCATCTTTAATAGCTGCTCTATCTGTTGATTCTATATTTTCAATTGCAGATAGTATAATTCCAGCTGAATCATAAGCTTGTGCTGTTAAACTACTAGGTGCTGAACCATATTTTGCTTCATATGCTTCAACAAAACCTTTTATATTTTCATTTGTACTTCCGTGGAAGAATATTGCTGGAAGATATACACCTTCAACAAATTCTTTTCCTAAATTTATAAGTTCTTGACTATAAGCATTTGAAAAACCTACAAAATTAATATCAGAATTAATAGCTTTATATTGTGTAGCAAATGGAGCAAGAACATTATACATTCCGACTACAATAACTACATCAGGCTTAGCTTTGTTAAAAGCTGTAACAACTGGACTAAAGTCAACTGTACCGTCTATAATTTCTTGATGTTCAACTACTGATACACCTTCATATTCATTTGCTATTTCTTTTACTATAGATGCTGTAGATGTTCCCCAGTCAGTTTTTACTGATAATATTCCAATATTCTTTGCATTTAAAGCATTAACTGCAATATCTATAGCTTCTCTTGCCTCTACATTTATTACAGTATTATTTCTAAAAATGTAATCACCTTCGCTTGAGTAATCTGGATGTGATGCTGATGGTGAAATTTCGACAATACCTGCTTCTTGATAAGTTGGAGAAGCAGCCATACAAACACCACTTGCAAAGTGACCAACAACACCAGCTATTGCAGCATCTCCAACAATTTTTTCTGCAATTGTTGCAGCTTCCTCGCCATTGTTTTTATCATCATATACTACTACTTCAACTTTTTTATCTAAAACTCCACCTTTATCTGTGTTCCACTGTTCTACCATTAATTCAACAGCGTTTTTAAATCCTGTACCATACTCAGCAAAATCTCCTGTTAATGGTGCAGCTACTGCAATTTTAACTACATCTTGTTCCTTTGGTGCACACCCACTAAACATAGATACTACCATTAAAGCTATAAGTAAAATAACAAATGACTTTTTCATATTTTCAACTCCTTAAAATTTTAGTATTGTTATTTTAAATAATATAATATCGTTATCATTTTGATATTTTTGATATTATATATTTTTCATTTTAATAATAACTTGTCTTTTTTCGTTTGTAAAGGTTTTCTTACTATCATTATGATAATTTATTCATAAAAAATGCTACTAATCTAATTATTACCATATTTATGATTTTTATTACTTTCAACTATAAAAAAAGTATCTGTATTAATACAGATACTCAGATTGTTGACAAAGTCAACAAGATGATAGGCTTTTGAGAAACTCGAAGTTCGAGGCGTGCCGAAAGCGAGTAAGCGGAGCGTATATAGAAATACGTGAGCATTCTCGATTGAGGCAGCAACGATGAAATTCGGGTTTGTCAATAGCCTAAGTATCTGTATTAATACAGATACTTGAATAAAAAAGACTGCTACTTCATTAAAAAACTAAATTTGTTTTACCTTTACCTCTTCTTAAAATATCATTTGAAACTTTACTTAATTCATTTACTAAATTCTCTGAAACTGTTTCGACAACACCATTTCTTTTTAATATTTTGCCATCTACAATGTTGTAAAGAACATTGCTAGAGTTAGAACTATAAATGATTGACGCAAGAGGATTATAAATAGGTGCTGTATTATGAAGTTTAAAATCCCATATGACAAGATCAGCAGCATAATTTTCTTCTATTTTTCCTGAATTAAATGGTAAAGCTTCATGACCTCTCATAAGCATTTTCCATATATCACTAAGAATAAAAGAATTCGGAGCATACTTTGTATATTTACCTATTAACGCAAACAATCTAGCTTGCTCAATAGGATCCAAAGTATTAGAACTTGCAGCACTATCTGTTCCAGTACACAAAGGAAGTTCGCTACTATTATCCCAAATATGTCCTAATCCTAAGCTTAATTTCATATATGTTTTTGGGCAAACTGCAATATATGTATTATCATTTAAATATTTTCTGTCATCTTGGGTAATCCATAAACCATGAGCAATTATACATGGTATATCAAAGCCTCCCGCATCATTTACCCTTTCAAATGGAGTTTGACCATAAATCTTTAAGCTTTCGTCAACCTGCTGTTGATTTTCAGAAACATGCAGATGGATTCCTACATTTAATTCCTTTGCTCTATTAATTATCTTTTTTAAAGTATCATTTGGACAAGTATAAGGAGCATGAGGACCCATTCTTACATTAAGTCTGCTACTTATGTCTTTCTTTTCCTTAATCATATTTGTTACTTTTTCTAGAGTTTCATTAAAGTCTTCACTCATACCAAATACAGTTGGTGCAATATCAGCTTTAATGCCTGTTTCTATTACAGCATCACATATTCTATCAGCACAAAAATAATGGTCTGCAAATGCTGTAACACCATTATCAATCATTTCCTTTATTGCAGCAAGTGAACCCACATATACATCATCCTCTGTCATTTTACTTTCATACGGCCAAATCTCTGTATTAAACCAATCGTCAGCATTTACATCTTCTGCTATACCCTTAAAAACATTCATAGGAGTATGCGTATGCAAATTAACCAATCCGGGTGTTACAAAGTAATTACTGCAATCAATAACTTCTTTTGTTATTTCTTCATAAATGTCATCAGTTATATTAGTAATTAATCCATCCTTAATATAGATATTAATATTTGTTGATATCTTGCCTTCATGATCAATTATATTTGCATTTTTAAGCAATATATCATAAGTCATAAGTTATCCTCCTTCTTAATAATTATAATTTTATATCATAATCGCCTTAATATTTATGTATAACTCTTGATAAATTAATTATAACATAGTTTCCAAAATGTCAAAACAGTACTGGAACGAACACCAGAAGTGTACAAAATAAGGACGATAATATATACTTAATAAAGGAACTACCATATCAATGAATAAAAAATATTCAGATTAATTTAAACTTTTTGTAATAGAAGATTATTATAATAGTACACAAATAATTTGCTATTTTGATTTTCTAATAAAAATGAAATAATATATAGCAGGTATAAATACCGCTCCGCCAATAAGGTTCCCTATAGTTACAGGAATTAAATTATTTATCCAAAATTGACTCCAAGTTATATCCGCACCAAGAAACTTACCTACTGATATGAAGTACATATTTGCTACACTATGTTCAAACCCGCAAAGCACGAATAACATAATAGGAAACCAACAAGCAAATATTTTACTTATTAAATCTCTACCTGCTGTAACAAGCCATACTGCAAGTACAACTAATATATTACACAAAACACCTCTTATTACTGCTGCACTAAAACTAAGTCCTACTTTGCCTGTTGCAATTGAAATAGCTTTTTCGCCTACTGCTCCTGCAAACAAACCCATATTAGCAATCATAATTGCTAAAAATAAAGATCCTATAAAATTACCAAGATATACAAGTACCCAATTTCTTAAAACTCTTGAAAATTTATAATCACCTCTAAAACATCCTAAAGTCATTAAGTTATTACCTGTAAATAATTCAGATCCACACATAATTACTAACATAAGTCCAACCGGAAAAACAGCTGCACCCATAAATTTTCCCCAACCTATCATTCCGTCAGCTGCAAAATTTGCCCATAAAACTGTAGCACCAACTCCTCCAAGACCAATATACAGACCAGCCAATATTCCAAGCAAAATTAAAACTACTGCGGATTTATTCGCTTTTGCTAATCCCGCTTTACAAGTAGCTTCAGCAACTTCACTAGGTGATAAAATTCTTTTTTGCATTATAAATCCGCTTTCTTTTTCAATATTTTCTTCATGTGATAAAATTACTTTTTCCATAATATCCTCCTGACATTATATATTTTTTTTACAAACTATTCGTAATTCACCAGAATAAATATTCATTCTATTACCTCGTACAAACCCAACTAAAGTAATATTTAAGTTTCTTGCAATTTTAACAGCTAAATCTGTTGGAGCCGAACGAGAAATAATTATAACTCCCCCCACTCTCACTATTTTTAATAACATTTCAGAGGTTAATCTTCCGCTAACAAAAACAAACTTATTATCTAATGAAATCTCTTTAATAAACGCTTCGCCTAATATTTTATCTATAGCATTATGTCTACTAACATCTTCTCTGAAAAGTATCATACCTTTCTCGTCACATAAGCAAGCACTATGCGTTCCGCCTGTTTTTTTAAATATAACGGATTTATCATCTAATTCTTTAGAAATATTAAATAGATATTCATAATTTAATTTAATGTCACTTCTTAATTTTATTTGCCTAAAATTATTTAAAAAATCTTTATCTATACTCAGGTCTCTGCCATCAGTATAAATAATTTTATTTTTTCTTTTATATTTCAGCTCTTGTGCTAACTTCACATTGACTATTCCGTTTTTTTCATCAACTACAATTTCTCTATAATCTTCCTTATAATCAATAATATTTTCAGATAACAAAAATCCAATAGCAAGATATTGCAAAGAATCAGGTGAACACATCAAAGTAGCAATTTCTACATCATTTACAATTAATGTCATCGCATATTCACGAATAACATTATCGTTTGTAATTTCTTGTTGAAAAGAAATAATTTTTACTATTTCCATTTCATCAATCATTTCCATTTTATAATGCCTCATATTCATAACTATTTACATACTCATATAAATCTCTTTTTGTATTCAAATTCTTAAACATTTTCCAATCAGGACTAAATTTTCTAGCAAGTTTTTCTTCAACATATAACGTATTCATTGTACTTATCAAAGAATAAATATTTCTTTTTTTGTTATTAATATAGTCTTCTATGTTTTTTACAATTTTTTTGGAATAAATTCCATTAAATGGTTCTATCCATTCATTAAATCTCGTTACTACTGCATCAGGTTTTAACTTAATATTATCTTCTACCTGCTTTTTCAAATATCTAATATACTTTAAATTTATATATGGCATATCACAAGCTATTATATAGTTATATTCAGAGTCAGAATACTTCAAACCCGAATGAATACCCCCTAAAGGTCCAATGTTTTCAATTTCATCTTTAATATAACTTATATTTATCTTTATTAAGTAGTATGGGGTGTTAGTTACTATAATAATTCTTTCAAACTCTTTTTCTAAATTTTTAACAATAGAATCTAATAAATATTTTCCTTCAACTTCAATGTATTTCTTGTCAAACCCCATTCTTCTACTCTGACCACCCGCCAATATAATAGCGGTATCTATATTTTCCATATTATTCCTTTCTAATTTCATTTCATGTAGTCCTAAAATGACCTCAGGTTTTAAAATAATAACCTTAACCCATACAACTCATAAATTTAAACTATCAAGCAATTTTTTCAATTTTTACTGCACAAACTTTAACCTCTGAAATGCCACTTAGTGGGTCAGTTGCTGGATTTGTAATAACATTAGCACCGTTTGCATAATGAAAAGGCATAAATACTACACCTTCTTCTACAATTTCTGTCACTTTAACTCTTGTTTCAATCGTACCTCTTCTTGAAGTTACTCTAACCATTTCTCCATTAATAACACGTAAAATCTTAGCTGTTTTGGAAGATATCTCTATATAACTTTCAGGAGCTTGTTTGTTTAAACCTTCAACTCTTCCTGACATAGTCATTGTATGATACTGATATAAAATTCTTCCTGTTGTCATTATTAATGGAAATTCTTCATCAGGCAGTTCATCAGCTGTAATATATTCTGAAGGTTTAAATATTCCTAAACCTCTAGCAAATTTATCTTTATGTAAATACTTTGTACCTGGGTGATCCTCAGATGGACATGGCCATTGAAGTCCTTGATTGTTCTCTAATCTTTTATAAGATATTCCAGCATAAGATGGTGTCAATGATGCCATCTCATCAAAAATATTTGAAGCACTATTATAAGAACAATCATATCCTAATTTACTCATTAATTCTGAAAGAATAACCCAATCAGGTTTTGCCTTACCTGGAGCTTCAACTGCTTTTCTAACTCTTTGTACTCTTCTCTCTGTATTAGTGAATGTTCCCTCTTTTTCCGCAAAACAAGCAGCAGGTAAAACTACATCTGCTAATTCTCCCGTTTCATTCAAAAAGATATCTTGAGAAACAATGAATTCCAAGTTTTTTAAAGCTTTTTCTATATGTTTTGTATCAGGATCTGAAACCATTGGATTCTCTCCAAAAATATATAACATTTTCAAATCACCAGAAATAGCTTTATCCAGTATTTTTGGAATTGAAAGTCCAACTTTATTATCAAGTTTAGTATTCCATGCTTTTTCAAATTTTTCTTTTACTTCTGGAAGAACTACCTTTTGATATCCAGGATATACATTAGGTAAAGCACCCATATCACATGCTCCTTGCACATTGTTTTGACCACGAAGAGGATTTACACCTCCACCTTCTTTTCCAACATTACCACATAACATAGCTAAGTTAGCTATTGCCATAACATTGTATGTACCTGAAGTATGCTGAGTTATACCCATTGCATAAAACAAACTCGCAACATTAGCTTTTGCATATAATTTAGATGCTCTTTTAATATCTTCAGCATCTACCCCGCAAATTTTTGCACCGACTTTAGCAGAATAATTACTTACTGTTTCTACTAATTTTTCAAAATCTTCAGTCTTTGTATCAACATATTCCTTATCATATAATTTTTCTTCAATAATAACATTCATCATTGAATTCAATAAAGCTATATTAGTACCAGGTTTAATTTGCATAAATACTTCAGCATCATTAGCGATATCTATATTACGTGGATCTGCAACAATTAGTTTAGCTCCATTTTGCTTAATAGCTCTTCTAATTCTTGACCCTATTACTGGGTGATTTTCTGTAGTATTTGAACCTATAATAAATATAACTTCAGACTTATCAATTTCATTAATACTATTTGTCATTGCTCCACTACCAAATGTTGTTGCAAGACCTGCAACAGTAGAGGAGTGTCAGAGACGTGCACAATGATCAATATTATTTGTACCAATTACAGCTCTCATCATTTTTTGCATTAAATAATTATCTTCATTTGTTGCTCTGGCAGAAGACAATCCAGCTATTGAATCAGAACCGTGTTCTTTCTTTATTTCATTAATTTTCGAAGCAATTAAATCATAGGCTTCATCCCATGTTGCTTCATTAAAAACTCCATCTTTTTTAATTAAAGGTATTTTCAATCTATCTGGATGATTTATAAATTTATAACCAAATTTACCTTTTACACATAACAATCCATCATTTGAAGGTCCCATTGCAGGATCAACACCAACAACTTTATTGTTTTTAACTTTTAATTCTATTTGACACCCTACACCACAGTAAGAACAAGTTGTTTGAGTTTTTTTTACTTCCCATTCCCTAAATTTTGTTTTTTCCTTAGGCATTAAAGCTCCCACAGGACATACAGACACACAGTTTCCACATGAAACACATGTAGAATAATCCATTCCAGCCTCAAATGGATGAGAAACATGAGTAGAAAATCCCCTTCCACTAAAACCTATAGCACTTGTACATTGTAATTCATCGCAAACTTTAACACATTTACCACATAAAATACATTTGTTTGGATCAAATGTATAAAAGTCATTGCTATCATCTATTGGTAAATCATCTTTATCAAATCCACTAAATTTCTCTCCTGTCACATCATATTCAAAACAATAATCCTGCAACTTGCAATTTCCAGCTTTTGAACATGTTAAGCAGTCAAGAGGATGATTTGCAATCATAAGTTCCAATGTTGTTTTTCTGGAATTAATTACCCTCTCACTATGAGTATTTATTTCCATACCTTCAGCAACAGGTGTTGTACAAGCAGTTAGAAGAGCTCTCGCATTTTTAACTTCTACAACACACATTCTACATGCACCATGAGGAACTAATCTATTATCATTACATATAGTCGGCACCTCAATTCCTAAGCTTTTTGCAGCTTGAAGAATAGTAAAATTTTTATCAACTTGAGCTTCTTTTCCATTAATAATAATGATTATTTTTTCCATGTTTACACCTCTCTTATTAAATCATATCTACTTTATCTCTTAATAATTGCATTAACTGGACAATCAGTTATACATGAACCACACTTTATACATGCATTAGTATCTATTACATGTTTTTTCTTAACTTCACCACTAATACAATTTACAGGACAGTTTCTTGCGCATTTTGTACATCCAATACAGTTATCTGTTATATAATATGACAGCAATGGTTTACACACTCCAGCAGGGCATCTTTTTTCATTAATATGTGCTTCATATTCATCTCTAAAATATCTAATAGTAGATATTACTGGATTTGGCGCAGTTTGTCCAAGACCACATAATGCACTATCTTTAATCGTATATGCTAAATCCAATAATTTTTCAATATCACCATTAATACCTTTCCCACTAGTTATATTATCAAGAATTTCATGCATCTTTTTTGTTCCATCTCTACATGGTGTACACTTACCACATGATTCATCTACAGTAAAATCTAAGAAAAACCTTGCAATATCAACCATACAGTTATCTTCATCCATTACTATCATACCACCAGATCCCATCATAGAGCCTATTGAGGTAAGGGTATCAAAATCTATGGGTATATCAATATTTTCTTTTGTAATACATCCTCCAGATGGTCCCCCTGTTTGAACTGCTTTAAATTCTTTTCCATTAGGACATCCACCACCAATATCATAAATAACTTCTCTTAAAGTTGTTCCCATTGGTATTTCAACTAGTCCGGTATTATTTATTTTTCCTCCAAGTGCAAAAACTTTAGTTCCTGGAGAATTCTCAGTTCCAAAACTTCTGAACCATTTTGAACCGTTTAAAACTATCTGTGTAATATTCGCTAATGTTTCAACATTATTTATTATAGTTGGTCTTGTCCATAATCCTTGGTTTGCAGGAAATGGAGGTTTGCATCTAGACATACCACGATGACCTTCTATTGATGCTATCAATGATGTTTCTTCACCGCAAACAAAAGCTCCAGCACCTAATCTTATTTCTAAATCAAAATCAAATCCTGAATTAAAAATATTTTTACCTAATAATCCTTTTTCTTTTGCTTGATTAATAGCAATTTCTAACCTATTTACAGCTATTGGATATTCCGCCCTAACATAGACAAATCCTTTTGTTGCACCTATTGCATAACCTGCTATTGCCATTGCTTCTATTACAGTATGAGGATCACCTTCAAGTACACTTCTGTCCATAAAAGCTCCTGGATCACCTTCATCTGCATTACAAATCATATACTTCTGATCTGCTTTATTTCTAGCAGCAAAACTCCATTTTACTCCTGTAGGAAATCCTCCACCACCTCTGCCTCGAAGTCCTGAATCTTTTATTAATTGTATAACTTCATCTGGATTCATTTCAGTCAATGCTTTGCCTAATGCCATATAACCATTCATTGCTATATATTCATTAATATTCTCCGGATCAATAATTCCACAATTTTTTAATGCCACTCTCTTTTGTTTCTTATAAAAATTAATTTCATCTACTGATTTGATTAAATCTTTATCAATACTTTCTTTATATAAATATTTTTTTACTATTCTACCTTTTAATAAGTGTTCATCAACTACTTCATCAACTTTATCAACACTCATATGGCTATAAAATGATCCTTCTGGATATATAAGTACATTTGGACCTGACTCACAAAGTCCAAAACATCCCGTTTTAATTACTTGAACTTCCTTTTCAAGACCAACCTCTTTAATTTTCTCTTTAAATCTTGCTAATATTTGATCGGCATTTGATGATACACATCCAGTACCACTACACATCAAAACATGCGATCTAAAAATTGTCACAATCGTACCTCCAATCTTTTATTTAATATAAAAACATTATTTTCCTTCTGAACATATCGTATATTCGCTCACGATGTTACTATTTACGATATGTTCTTCTAAATCCTATACTAACTATCAGATCTAAAATATAATTCTTATACTTTCATTCACTATCGCCTATTACTCTGTATTTCTCAAGTATTTTTGGTATATTGTTAGGATCAATTTTACCATACACATCTTCATCTATTGTCATAACAGGAGCTAGTCCACAACATCCTAAACATCTTGTAGCTTCAATAGTAAATATACCATCTTCTGTTGTTTGTCCAACTTTAGTATTTGTTTCTTCAACTATTTTATCTAATACATCTTGTGAACCTTTTACATAGCATGCTGTTCCTAAGCAAACACCAATTATATGTTTTCCTTTAGGATTGATTGAAAATTGAGTATAAAAAGTAACTACTCCATAAATTTCAGACATTGGGATATTAGTTTCGTCAGATATAAACTTTTGAACTTCTAATGGTAAATATCCAAATATATTCTGAGCTTTATGAAGAATCTGAATTAATATTCCTCCTTTATCTTTTATGCTATCAATAAAATCTTTTAACTCTTTAAACTCATTTTCCTTAGTATCAAAATCAAAATTACTTTCCATTATTACAACCTCCTTCTATAGCCTTTTTTATTAGTCAATTATAAAAATTAATTATTAATATTACTTTTGAAATAGATAGTTCCTATTTTTGCGAAAACCTTTTCCTCATTGGATAATATCATTGGATAATATCATTGGATAATATCATTGGATAATTATAATTTAATTGATAATTTTTGAACGTTTACCATTTATTACTATTATCAACATTATAATTCTATGTTATTATTTTGTCAATCTTTGTTTTTATTGTCTGTTTTTGCCTCTGCTTTACTTAATAATAATAATCTTTTCTAGATTAATAATTATTAATCGAAAGCTTTATTTCAGTTATACTATTTTTTAGTATTTTTTAAGTTTTATTATATTGTTAATTTTAAATCAATCTCTAATAATAAATTCTTATATTATTTATATATCAAAAATCAAGCCTAACGATGGATGACAATCAATTACTGTACCAGCTAATTGTATATTAGAAGGTTCAGGCATGCTTTAGTTAATGATAGAGACTCTCTCTTCAATGGATTAGACAATTGTACACTAAAATGATAAAGATTATCATTCTTATTTACAATGTATAAATATTATAGTATAATTAAGTTGGTGAGTGTAATGAAAGAAATTTTAGATATCTTATGTTCATGTACTTTATTTAAAGGAAAGGATAAAAACAATATAGAACAAATACTATCTGAAGCTAATTATAAGATTAAACATTATAAAAAGAATGAAATCATTTTTAAAGCAGATGAACCTTCTTTTTATATTGGAATTGTATTGAAAGGACGCATCGAAATACAAAAAATTCTTGCTTGTGGAAAGGTTATTAATTTTCTTTATAAAGACAAAGGAAACCTTTTTGGCGAGGAAGTAGCACTTTCAAAAAAACCTACTTATGATTATGATATCATAGCTACTGAAGAAAGTAATATATTATTGATTGACAAACAAAGTACATCTGATATTTTACTAAAAGATAGCATTATTAATTCTAATCTTATAGTTTCATTTGCTAACAGTGTTTTAGCCTTAAATAAGAAATTGGAGTTATTTTCTTATTACTCAATCCAAAAAAAGATAGCTTTCAGTCTACTCTACAATATGGAAATAAATAAAACTAATTATATCAGCTTAATTAATTCAAAAAAATCTTGGGCAGAACACTTAAATGTATCCCGCCCATCTCTTTCCAGAGAACTAACACATTTGAGCAATAAGGGAATTATAAAGGTAAACAATAAAATAATAATAATTTTGAAAAAGGAACAGTTAGAATCTATATTAACTAGTTAATTATTCTTCACCATGTCCAGCTAATTCAGCTATTTCCGCAATACGTGCATCTAGTTCTGGACCAAGTCCCGCTACGTCTGCCCCTAAAAAACCACGAATAAGCAGAGATATAGCCTCAGTTTCGTCCATACCTCTTGATTGAAGATATTCAACTTGCTCAGGAGCAATTTTCCCTAAACTAGCTTCATGACTCATTTGAGCTTCAGGGTGTAATGCCTTTAAGCCGGGAATTGATTCTATATACCCATCCTGACCAGCATCAATTAACATACCTGCACAATCAACATGAGCTTTACATAAGGCATTGCCTATTAACAGCCCTGTTTGATTTATTTGTCCACCTGTACATACTGCACGATGAGCAAGTTCAGCAGTAGTGTTTTGCCCATTAAGATATACATCTCCACCCGTATTAATTTTTGAACCTTCTGAACAAAGTATTATTGTTAGATATTTAGCAGATGATCCACTACCATTAAGCCAAGTTTGAGGATTTGAATTTATATCTTTAGCTGTTCTAAGACATATATAATTATTTTCAAAACTTCCTCCTTCATCTACTATAGTACCAGAACGAGGAATTACTTTAACATTAGAACCCCAGCTATGAATCATAGTACTTGTTAGTTTAGAGTTTTTGCCTATATACTGCTCACTTATAGCTAAATGAGTTCCTGAATTTATACTATGCTGAGTAGCGCACCCAGTAATTAAGTGAAGTTCAGTGTCATCGTCAAGTATTACTACATTATGCACATTTTGATGTATATTTTCTTTAGACATATATATAGCAGCATTAAAAGGAAATCTTACTTTTGTACCTTTGTGAACATGTATAAAAAACCCTTGAGGTTTAATATCATCATTTATTTGACTAAGTTTTTCTAACTTATCGTGTGGAACAGCTTTACAATAATATTTCTTACGAAGCCAATCATATTTATCAAGAGCATCAGCTATAGGCAATATTTCTAATCCTTCTATTTGACTGTGAACAAATAACTGCTCATAGTCTCGCATAATAAATGAACCGGACTTTTTATCTTCTTCCATAATAATTCCCACATCAGCTAGTGTTTCTATATCATTTTTTTCTAATTGATTATTGTAACAAGTATTCATCAAATCACGCCCCTTCCTGCATACATCTAATACATTCTTCATATCCGCATTTACTTATTCTTTCCAAAATAATATGAGGATTACCTGTACATCCTATTCGTCCATTTAGCATGACATGTGCTTTATCTATATTAATATGGTTTAGCATATTCCCACTGTGAGTTATAATTATACCAGCTTTACGTTTAGCCGGTCTTATTGAATTACTTGAAAAAAGCTTATTAATTAGCTCTCCAACAAGACCTAAAGATTCTACGTCAACTCCTGAATCAGGCTCATCAAGCATACTGAATTTTGGTTGAAGTACTAGAAGTTGGAGTAACTCTGAACGTTTGATTTCACCGCCTGATAATCCTCTATTTATATCTCTGTCTATAAGATTTTCCATGTGTGCATCTTTAATTATTCTGTCAATATCACTTAACTTACGTGAATTATGAGTCGATGTATAATTAATAACATCTCTTAATTTGACACCTGAAATAGTTGGAGGTCTCTGCTGAGCTATACTTATACCTAACCTACTTCTCTCTGTAATGTCCATATCAGTAATATCTTTACCTTCAAATAAAATTTGTCCATTTGTAACTTCATATTTCGCATAACCCATTATAGCCATCATTAAAGATGTCTTTCCACTTCCATTAAGCCCAAATATAGCATGTACTTCTCCAGAAGGGATAGTTAAATTTATGTTGTGCAGCAGTTCCTTACCATCAACTTGAACACAAAGTTCTCTTAATTCTAAAACATTTTGCTGTTTCATAATACCTCCTTTGATTTATACAGTTACTAAATTAATAATATTAATATTAATTGTGTTAATATAGTTTTCTAAATATCATCTAGTTATTAACTAATGAATTGTTTGTAAATAGATATACTAGATTTTTTATTTGGTCATCCTGAGCGTAAGCCGAAGGATCTTATATTAAACTTTAAGAGCTAAAATACTATATTTACAGTTTCATAATCCATCTAGTTTTGACTTCCTAAAGATTCAGAGCATTCTTTACATATTCCTATAAGAACAACTTTATGATTAGTCACTGTAAAACCTTTTTGTATAAAAACCTGCTCTTCTAACAGTTCTAATAAATCATCTTGTATATCAAATACAGCACCACAATGCTCACATACAACATGATGATGAAAATGCTTTTCTTGTGGATCCTTAAGCTGATATCTCATATAATCGTTGTTTAAATAAATACTCTGTACAATTCCAACTTTTTCAAATAATAGAATCGTTCTATATACTGTTGCCATACCTATATGCGGATATATTTCTTTGACTTTATCAAATATTTCTTTAATACTTAGATGTTCTTCTTTATATTCAATTAAAATATCTAATACTATCTTACGCTGTGTTGTTAATCTATATCCATTTTCTTTAAAAACATTATAAAATTCATTTTGTTTTACAATACTACACATTCCTATATCCCCTTACTTAAAAATTTAAAATTATTGTGAATATAGCATTACAATATTTTCACATTAACATAAGTATAATATACTTAATTAATATTTGCCGTATCTGTAGTTACACTTTTAAGTTTTTTTATAGAAAACTTAAAATAATAAACATAATCTATTTAAACCACAGAATAACACAGCTAAATTTAAAAACCTTATAAAATCCTTAAAAATACTTTTTATAATGATTATTACTTAAATACATTATACGGAAATTTAGATAATAAATTTATTGGTGAAGCAAAAAAAGCAGTAGACAATAAGTACCTATCTTTTAATACAAGGCAATATGCAGTAATAAAGCGAAAAAACGATATTTGCGTTATACAGTATTATTTGCTGCCGAGATATAAGTTAGATTATCTAAATAAATATTTTTTTAATGTTAATTTTATATTCATTGTAGTACCTATAATACTGCTTATAATAACAATAATCATTGCTACAAAAATTAATGCTAATAAATTTGTATTAAGTCTAAAAAAACTAAATATTGTAACAAAAAAAATCAAGGAGCAAAACCTTGATTTTGATGTAGAATATTCAAATATAAAAGAAATTGATGACGTTATTTCTTCTATGGATGATATGAAGAATGAACTTAAACAATCTTTAAAAGAGCAGTGGAAACTGCAGAAATTAAAGAAAGAGCAAATATCATCTATTGCTCATGACACAAAAACTCCAATCACAATTTTAAAGGGAAATGCAGAACTTTTAAATGACACTAACTTAAATGACGAGCAGAGATGCTACTTAAAATATATAAATAGCAATATGAAAACAATAGAAAACTAAAACTAGCTAATTCCAAAGTAACAGGAGGCGGCGAAGTTATAATAGAAATAATTATGAATTAAAGCAGACTTAAAAAATAAGTCTGCTTAGTGTTTAAGGTTTTGTGATGGTGCAGGAGCCTTTACAACAATTAATTCAAGAACTTCGTTATGTAAGTTATTAACATTCATTTTTGTTTTATAAGGAATTTTTAATATATCCCCTTTAACATATTCATGAACTTGCTGTTCATTTAATTGTATAGACAATGTTCCTCTAATTACTGTCATATATACATTAGAATTAGAATAATGTTCTGGAAGTCCTTCTTTTTTATTAAAAATCATATGAATATAATTAATATTCTCATCCATTATAATTTTTTCAACAGCCTTATTGTTTTCTGTACTATAATGAAATACTTGTTCTATCATATTTTTCCCCTTTCTCTTTTAGCTTTATTATTATTATTATCTTTTGTATCTTATTTATTACTTAAGTAATAAACATTTAAAGCAGACTTATTAAATAAGTCTGCTCAGGCTATTGACAAACCCGAATTTCATCGTTGTTGCCTCAATCGAGAATGCTCACGTATTTCTATATACGCTCTGCTTACTCGCTTTCGGCACGCCTCGAACTTCAAGTTTCTCAAAAACCTGTCATCTTGTTGACTTTGTCAACAATCTGAGCAGACTTACTAAATAAGTCTGCTCTATTATAAACTATCCAAGAATTTTCTTTAAATCTTCTTCTGGTGTACTTATTGGTGTTAGCCCAAATTTATCAACCAATATATTTAAAACATTTGATGAAAAGAATGCTGGTATTGATGGACCTATATAAATGTTTTTGATTCCAAGAGCAAGTAATGTTAAAAGTATACAAACAGCTTTTTGTTCATACCATGATAATACTAATGTAAGTGGTAATTCATTAACACCACATTCAAAAGCTTTTGATAAAGCAAGTGCCACTTGTATTGCAGAATACGCATCGTTACATTGCCCCATATCCATTATACGAGGAAGCCCACCTATTTGACCAATATCTAGGTCATTAAAACGATATTTACCACAAGCAAGGGTTAATATTATTGAATCATCCGGTGACTGCTTAACAAAATCAGTATAATAATTACGTCCTGTACGAGCTCCGTCACAGCCGCCAACTAAGAAAAAGTGACTTATAGCACCTGCTTTAACAGCATCAATAACCTTATCCGCCACGCCTAGTACTGTATTATGTCCAAATCCTGTTAATAACTCACTACCTCCATTTATACCTGTAAATGTTTTATTTTCTTCCCATCCTCCTAATTCAAGAGCTTTATCGATCACAGCTGTGAAATCTTTTTTACCATTTATATCCTCTGAAATATGTGTTGTATAAGGAAATTGTACAACAGATGTAGTAAACACATTGTCCTTATAAGAATCCAAAGGAGGCATTAAACAGTTTGTTGTAAACAGAAATGCTGCTGGAACATTATCAAATTCTTTTTTCTGATTCTGCCATGCTGTACCAAAATTTCCTTTTAAATGTTTGTATTTATTTAATTCAGGATATCCATGAGCAGGAAGCATTTCACTATGTGTGTAAATGTTAATTCCCTTACCTTCTGTTTGTTCCAAAAGCTGCTTTAGATCATATAAATCATGTCCTGTTATTACAATAAACGGTCCTTTTTCTACAGTCATAGATACACTAGTAGGTACTGGATTTCCATATGCTGATGTGTTTGCTTCATCTAAAAGTTCCATGCAGCGTAAATTAACCATGCCGAATTCCATAAGCAGATCCATCCATTCTTCAGCAGTATGTTCTTCACCTATAGCAGACATACCTTTATAGAACCAATCAGTAACTCCTTTATCATATTTACCTAATGCATTTGCATGTGAAGCATACGCTGCCATTCCTCGCAGTCCGAATAACAGTGTAGAACGAAGTGATACAATATCTTCATTACCTGACCATAATTTTTCTACTGAATAATCTTCTGCTCCTCCAAGTGCTTCCTTTTCTTTAATAATGCTGTCTTTAAGCAACTTTACCTTCTGACTATCAAAACTTACATTTGTTATAGTTGTAAACAAACCGCTAATAATAAGTTCATCGGCTCTCTTATTAGGAGATTTGCCTCCCGCTGCTCGTGCTAATCCTATTAGTGCACATGTAAGAGCATCTTGCTCATTGGATGTATCAGCTTGTTTACCACATACTCCTACATTTTTACAGCCTGTTCCTTTGGCCGTTTGTTCACATTGAAAACAAAACATTTTGTCCATAATTATTCTCCTTATTTTTTATTTATTATAATTTTGCCATTTTGCATTCATACTTTTAACTTTATGTTATAATTCGTCCATCAGTTGTCACTGTAAAAATACTCCATGGAATCATCTTTTGACTGTTTATTAATGATTGCTTAACTGCATTAACTATTCCACCACAGCATGGAACGTCCATTCTTACTATTGTTATGCTTTTTATATCATTATTCTTTAATATTTCAGTAAGCTTTTCTGAATAGTCACCGCTATCCAATTTTGGACATCCTATGAGTGTTATCTTGTTTTTCATAAATTTATTATGCAAATCAGCATAGGCATAAGCTGTACAATCTGCTGCAATTAGCAAATGTGCATTAGCTAAATATGGTGCTTTTACTGGCACTAATTTTATTTGACAAGGCCATTGATTAAGCTCAGACTGAAGTGGTACTTGTGAAGTCATTTGACTTTCAACTCTAGTATCATCTCTTCTATTAATTTTTTTAGCTTGAATACTGGGGCACCCACATGCTAATGGTTCTTCTAAAGCTTTTTCCTTATTTTTTAGCATATTTTCCTTTACCAATTCTTCATCATATGCCTCCGCTTCTCTTTTTTCTATAGTAATTGCACCAGTTGGGCATTCAGGTAAACAATCTCCCAATCCATCACAATATGATTCTGAAACTAATTTTGCCTTTCCATCAATCATTTTTAAGGCTCCTTCATGGCATGCATCTACACATAATCCACATCCATTACATTTTTCTTCATCAATATTTATAATATTTCTAATCATTTAATTTCACCTCTCAAAATAATTTTTTTGTATTGATATGAGTATAATGTAAATAGCGTAAAATATCTGTTGCATATGCAACATAAATTAATTTTTTTATCCTTTTTATATTCAAATTTACTAAATTAAAAATGTTAAGGAAAACTTAAGAAAATCCCAAGCATTTAATTAATAATTCTTTTATAGACTTTTAAATATATAGTCGCGTCATCCTGAGCGTAACACAGTAAAGTCAAATCATCTTATATTAAATATTGCAGAAAAATATTATAGAAAATTAAAAAATAAAAAGGAGAAAACCATGAAAAAACTATTTATACTGATTATGTCACTAATACTATGTGTTAATCTTACAGCTTGTTTTAATTCATTAAACGAAAACATAAGTACTGAAGCAAACAATAACAATATACTAACTATCTCAACTTTTAAAGAGAATCCTTTATTAGAAGAAGCTGTTCAAAAATTTAATGCTTCAAATCCAGATACAAATGTAAAAATTAAGGTTTACGGTAATGTAATAAAAAATGTTGTAGAGCTTGAAGATGGAAGAACATTCAGCTCAACAGAAACATCTGATGAGGAAATGCAAAAATATAGATCAACAATTAACACAGAACTTATGAGTGGTATTGCACCAGATATTATTGACTTAAGTAACCTGCCATACAAAAACTATATTGACAGCGGTATGATTGCAAATATATATAAATTGATGAAAAATGATAAAGAATTCAACATAAATAACTACAATACAAAGGTATTTGAAACTTATCACTACAAAGATGGATTATTTGTTATACCACTAGATTATTCTTTAGGTTTAATTACAAGTAACTACAATTTAGGTATAGATGATTCCACTTGGAACTGGCAGAATTTCTTTTCTTCTGCTCAAGAAACATTAAGTAAAGACACTCAAAATATTGATACAGAATATATTTTTACTATAACTGTTGATAGATTTTTTGAAGAAATCTTTCAAAATGAATATAAAAACTATGTTGACGAAGAAGAAAAAACTGCAAATTTTACATCAAAAGAATTTATTGATATAATGAAGTATTGTAAAAGCTTAGCTGATGATAAGATTATATGTAAAACTTCAGATGATCGAAAAAAAAGCAAGCGTATATTTGAAACATATAGTGTGAATTCTCTTTATGATATAGTTTCTGATGGTATTTGTTCATACGTACTAGACAACGCAACAAGATATTATTACAAAACTCCTTCAAATAGTGGTAATAACGGAGTAATGATTAATGCTATCCATAAATACGCTGTAAATAATAATTCAGAAAACAAAAAATTGGCTTGGAAATTTATTAAATTCATGCTTTCTGATGAAATTCAGACATCTCCTAAATTATATTGGTTTCCTGTTAATAATACATCTTTTAATAAAAAACTAGAAAAGGATCAAAAACAACTTACAGATGAATGTAAAGAATTTAATGAAATTTCTATTGAAAAAAATAATGAGTTGTTAGAAAATTATACTTTTCAACTTAAAGAATTTGTTTCAAGTATAACTACTTGTAGAGATGCAAATCCAGAAATATTGGAAATAGTAAATGAATATGTTAAAATGTATTTTTCAGAAGAAAAAACAGCAGAACAAGCTGCACAAATTATACAAAACAAGGTATCAATATATTTGAATGAACAGCTATAATTAAATTTTATGCATTATAAAAATTATATGTAACTAAAGGAATATGAAATGGATGATATTAAGATATTAGTTGTAGATGATGATAAAGAAATTGTAGAACTTATAAAAATTCATTTATCTAGTGAAGGATATAAAATTATCAAGGCATATAATGGGTATGATGCTCTTAGAGCAATTGATAATAATAAAATTCATCTTGCAATACTAGATATTATGATGCCTGGCATTGATGGACTAGAATTATGCAGGCAAATTAGAAAAAAAATGAATATACCTATTTTAATGTTAAGTGCTCGTTCTGAAGACATAGATAAAATAATAGGATTAAGTACTGGAGCTGATGACTATATTTCAAAACCGTTTAATCCTCTAGAGTTAGTTGCCAGAGTAAAATCTCAATTACGAAGATATATTTATCTTAATCCTCAGAATGCTGACAATATGTCTAAAAATATTATTAATATAGATGAACTTTTTATAAACTATGAAAATCACACTGTTTCAATATATGGAGAAGGGAAAAATTTAACTCCTACAGAATTTGAAATACTTTTTTTACTAGCAAGTAATAGAGGTAGAGTATTTAGTACAGAAGAACTTTTTAAACAAATATGGAAAGAACGATATTTTGCTGGATCTAATAACACTGTTATGGTTCATATTAGAAAAATCAGAGAAAAAATTGAACAAAACCCTAGACAACCTAAGTTTATTAAAACAGTATGGGGAGTAGGTTATAAAATTGAAAAATAAAAATTTTAATATCAACAAAAAGTATATATTAATTGTAATACTAAGTATTGGATTAGCTTTTCTGTGTGTATATTATTTGTTATCTATAGCTAGAAGAATATATTATGTACCTTGGCTTCATGATTTTATGCGAAATCTTAAATATGGTATAGGTATTTATACTATAGTTATTGGAACAGGCATTATTCTTTCTTTAGTATTCTTTTTACTAATAAGAAGAATATTATCCGCTGAAAGAAAATTAAAATATGTAGATGAAATATCATTGGAACTTCAAAAAATTGCTCAAGGAAATCTAAATATAAAAATTCCAGTAAGAGAATCCAATGAACTTGGAGAACTTACAAAAAATATAAATAAAATGGTTGAACAATTAAAAACTTCTATTGAAGATGAAAGGAATGCTGAAAGAGACAAAGAAGAATTAATTACTAGCGTATCCCATGATTTACGTACACCCTTAACATCAATACTTGGTTATCTAGAACTTATTGTAAACAACAAGTATAAAGATGAAGAAGAGCTGAAAAATTATATTAATATTGTATATAATAAATCTCAGCGATTGAAGAAACTAATTGATCAATTATTTGAATTTACTAAAATAAATTATAATAATACAAAAGCTGAATATTCAGATATAAACCTTTCAGAGTTACTAAACCAATTAACAGACGAATTTTTTCCTATTTTTCAAAATGAGAAAATAGACTGTAGGTTAAATTTACCCCCAAAAAAAATATATGTATTTGGCAATGGTGATATGTTAGTAAGAGCATTTGAAAACATTCTTACAAATGCAGTTAGATACGGAAAAAATGGTAAATATATAGATATTGATTTAGTGCAAAGCAACAATACTGTCATTGTTAAAATAACTAATTATGGCAATACTATACCTAAGCACTTTCTACCTTTTATATTTGAAAGATTTTATCGAATTGAACCATCTCGTTCTGAAGCTACAGGAGGAGCAGGTTTAGGACTAGCTATAGCAAAAAGTATTATTGAGTTACATTCAGGTCAAATTTCAGCTTACAGTGATAAGGAAAAAACTACCTTTGAAATACATCTGAAAATATCTACAGTAGATAAAATAATTGAAAATACAAATTTAGGAGGTCTTTGTTGAAAGAATATTTTCACATCTTAAAACAAGTAAAATTATTTGATGATATAGATAGTAATGATTTAAATTCAATGCTACACTGCCTTGGAGCAAAAACTAAAAAATATAATAAAAATAGCATAGTTTGTCTTGCTGGAGATAATATTAATTCTATAGGTATTGTACTATCAGGTACTCTTGACATTGTAAAAGAAGATATATGCGGCAATAGAAGTTTGATATCTCGTATTTCTACATCACATTTATTTGGTGAAGCCTTTGTATGTGCTGAAATAAAAAAATCTCCAGTTACTATTTATTCAGCTACCAAATCAGAAATAATGTACATTAATTTTAAAAAATTAATTACTAGTTGTAGAAATTCATGTACTTTTCACAATAGATTAATTCAAAATATGTTAAAAATAATTGCTAAAAAAAACTTAATGCTTACCGAAAAATTAGACTATCTTGGTAAAAAATCTACAAAAGAAAAAATTGCATCATATCTGATTAATCAATTAGCTTTGCAGCAAAAATCAACAATTACAATACCATATAATCGCAATGAACTTGCTGATTATCTCAATGTAAATCGCAGTGCTCTTTCAAGAGAATTGTCTAAGATGAGAGATGAAAAGCTCATAGAATTCCAAAAGAATAAATTTACTATTCTTAATGTAGAAAAATTAAACAATCTTGATATTAAAAAATGAGCTGTTCTTCTATTGAACAGCTCATTAGTTTTAGAAAGAGCTTGATATTCCTTTATTATTTATTACTTCATCTTTGATAAAATAACCTGTTCTAAATACTGAAAGAAGTACTCCTACAAGGCTCATATTTATCAATAAAAATCCACTACTTTGAGAAATTAATGGTAACGACAGCGGTGCAAAAAGCATAAAGCCTAGATTAGACATAATATAGAAAAATGTCTGTATTGCAATTGTTAAAGTTGCAGCTGTTGAAACTAATAAAGCAAGAACACTTTTCTGCTTTGTACAAAGAATAAATGCACGAATAATGAATACAGTTAACAATATTACAACCATAAACGAGACCACCCATCCAAACCTATGGGTTATGTATGTTAGAAAAAAATCATTGTTTACACCTGGCAAACATTGTGCTGCAGACATTCCTTGAAATTTACTTGGAAGAATACCTTGTCCTATAAATTTGGCACCTAGCAAAAGCTGATTAATAACATTTATAATATATGATGAACCAGTAGGATCAATGGATGGGAACAAAACATTAATAATCCTTTGTAAAAAATAGCTGTTACTGGCAAGTATAATTACCACAATTGCTATCGCAGGAAGATAAATAAGTAATAATGCATAAAGCCTTTTTACTCTAAACCATTTTTTTGCAACAGCTATAGTAAGTATAACAAAACATGACATAACAATGATTATGGAAAACGCAAAACTTGAAACCATTCTAGAAATTACAAAAGGTATTGTTAAAAATAAACCGCAAATAATTATTCCTAGATAGCCTTTGTTTCTCATATTGTAAACAATTCCTGCAAATAATGTAGGAAATAACAAAAGTAGATAAGAAGCATAAATATATCTTCCATTTACAGGAGTTGATTTAGCAATTAAAATGATAATTAACGCAGTAAATAACAAAAATATTATTTTTGGATATTTACCTATGAAAGTAAAATCTATGTAGTAGCAAAGAATCATCAACCCTATTCCTACTACTGTAAAAACTAATTGTTTATTAAATAACTCTAAACCATTCAAATCTTGTGGTGAAGTAAAACTCCTTATAACAATACCTGTAACCAGTAACAAAAGAGTTAACACTATAATTGACCATTCAGGTTTAGGTCTATGTGAACGATCAAGTTCTGTACCAACTATAACAGGATCACCCATTTGTTCAATAGCTTTTAATGTAGCAGTCTCTTCATCTATTCCCTGAACTTTATAAGCATCTTTTTGGTCATTTATATGATTTTCTATTTCTTCACAAATCTCATTATGGATTTTTTTACATCTAATTTGATTGCAGATTAAATCAAGATACTGTTCTATTTTAGCATGTCTCTGCAAGAGTAGCACCTCCTTTTAATACTTTATTAACAGCAGATGAGTATATTTTCCATTCTGTTCTTTTTTCAGCAAGTAAAGCTTTGCCTTTTTTTGTTATGCTGTAATACTTTCGAACTCTTGCACTGTCAGCATTATCATTATACGAACTTACCATCCCCTTTTGCTCAAGATTATGAAGCAAAGGATAAAGAGTTCCAGCTTTAAGATTAAAGGTATCATCTGATCTCTTTGACAACTCCTCAATCATTTGGTATCCATACATATCCTTATCTGCTAGCAACTTTAGTACAAGCATCGTAGTACTACCGGTTAACAACCTCTTCTCAATAGTCATAACTCGACCCCTTTCATATATAGATTATCTATATATAATTATATATAGATAATCTATATATGTCAATAAAAATTTTTAATACATAGCTAAATTTAATGTTAAGACAGTTGTACGCTCATAAGTATGACTTATAAACTATTACATAAAAAATGAGCTGTTCTTCTAGTGAACAGCTCAGATTGTTGACAAAGTCAACATGATGACAGGCTTTTGAGAAACTTGAAGTTCGAGGCGTGCCGAAAGCGAGTAAGCGGAGCGTATATAAAAATACGTGAGCATTCTCGATTGAGGCAACAACGATGAAATTCGGGTTTGTCAATAGCCTGAGCTGTTCTTCTAGTGAACAGCTCATCATATTATTCTTCAGTTTCTTCTTCTTCAACTTCTTCTCTATTATCTTTATTTGATTTTACCATCGCCAATACTGTTTCAGAAGGTCTAAAAACTGTAATGTTAGGATTTAAATTTAAATCAGCCATTGTTACAGTATCATTAATATCTTTGTCGCTCACATCTATCTTTATATTATCAGGAATATCATTAGCTTCACCTGAAACTTTAATTTGCGAAATATCTACTTGAAGCAATAAATTTCTTGATTTCAACATATCTCTTCCTGCAAAAACAATAGGTATTTCCCAATTAACTTTTTCATCCTTTTCTACAATCTGTATATCCAAATGCTGTATTGTAGATGTAACTGGATTAAAATCAACATCTTTAATAATTCCAGTTTTCTCGTAATCATCAAACTTAAGTTTAAGCCTAGTTCTATTTCCATGTTTCTTCAATACACGTGTTATATCTGATGCATTCAACTTAATTGGTACACTTTCAATTCCCTGTCCATAAATTACAGCTGGTACAAATCCTTGTCTTCTAACTTTTTTACCTTTTTCCTTTCTTACCGTAGCAGTAAGTGTTTCAATATTCATTTTAATACCTCCTATTTTATTTCATAATTTATATATTTTAGATTACAAAATTAACACTTTTTTTATTTAAATATATGACAAGACACTCCACATTTATTTTTTGTGGAATGTCTTATAGACAATATACCATATATTCTAATGATTGTCAATCATGGTTTATTTTAGATTGCTTGCCAATCAAATTATATTTTTCTCTAATCCGATTTTTTCTTTCTGTTTTTAATCTTGATACAGTACTCCTTGACGTGTAAGTTAATTCTGCTATTTCTCTTGCAGTTAAGTTTGTGCTTAATAATAGCTCATTAATTACCTCTCTTTTAACTCCATTAATCCTCCTAATACGTTTAATATTACCCATGCCCTCTCTATCAATTATTTTGTCTATTATCATTTGAGCTTTGTTTAGTTGATTTTGTTTCATATCTTCTTTTATATCTAAATGTATTAACATATCCTCTTTTTCATGAAAATCAATAAATTGCTCTATATTTTTAAAATAATTTTTTATTAATATCCTGCCACTGGAGTCAATTATAACATTTACACCATTATAATACTCGTTAATACTACTATACTTATACTCTGTAACTTTTTTCACAATTTCAGCTTTGATAGGATTGTTATGTATATACCTTATAGCACTTAATAAGTAATTTTCATCTTCTATATTTTGACTTTTAAATCTATCTTGAAAAACGCTTCCAACTCGTTTATGCTTCTTATTATAGTACATAGCATATCTTATACCAATTTTTTTCATAAATTGAGCTAAGTTTTCTTTTTCACTTTTTACTAAAAGATGCATATGATTATTCATTATGCAATACGCCAAAATATATATATCAATTTCTTCTTTTGCATCTTTAATATATTGAATTAATTTTTCTTTCTCTTCTTTAGACATAAAGATAGGACTTTTGTTTATTCCTCTTACCATTACATGATAATATCCGCTAGCACTTTCTTTTCTAGCTGTTCTCATATTGATCACCTACTTTAAAATTTATATTTGATTATATCATAATATTTTCTATTTAGCAAAAAAGAACCGTCCCTATATTATCTTGTAATAATATCCAATATATGATATTTTATAAGTAAATAAAAATGATTAGTAAAAGGAGAAGGAATATGTTAAAAAAATTATTACCTGTAATTTTAGCTATTAGTTTAATTCTTGGCATGTCTGTCACAGCAATCGGTGTTCCACAGCCATTACCAAGTATTGTATTAAATGATGAAGCAATTTCTTTACAGGACAAAACATTGATAAATGAAGAAGGACATATATTTTGTCCATTACGTGAACTCGTTGAACTATTAGATTATCAAGTTACTTGGGATGGAAACGATCAGAGTATTATACTTACAAAAGAATCACAGGTTATTGATTTAAAAATTGGTGACCCAAATATAAAGGTAAATGAAAAAAATATTGAAATACTTTCAAAACCTATTATTAAAGAAGACAAAACATTTGTACCTGTAGAATTTTTCAGCAAAGCTTTAGATTTAGTTATTGATATGAATAATAATCAGCAGACTTTGAAAATACATGAGCCACAAAAGAATACAGAAACTTTCTTTACAATGTCAGTAGATAACAATACTCAAGAAAAGTTAGATGATTACATGAAAGCTCTTAAGCAAAATCAAAATTTTCATGGAAGTGTATTAGTCGCTAAAGAAGGAAAAGTACTTCTTAATCAAGGTTATGGATTTTCAGACCTTAAGCAAAACACCATGAATAAATCTCAAACTAAATTTGCTATAGGCTCTATTACAAAACAATTCACAGCAATGGCTATCATGCAGCTTAGCGAAAAAGGTTTGTTAGATGTAAATGATAAAGTTTCAAAATATATACCTGATCTTCCTAATGGAGATTTAATAACTATACATAATTTATTAACACATACATCTGGACTTAAAAATTTTACCGAATTAAATGAATTTATGATGTTAAATACAGATAATAAAGACCCTATGGTATGTGTCAATCTTATTAAAGATATACCGCTTGAGTTTGAACCCGGTGAAAAATATTTATATTGTAACACAAACTATGTGCTGCTGGGTATGATAGTTGAGAAAGTAGCAGAAATACCTTTAGCAGACTATTTACAAAACAATATTTTTAATCCACTTAACATGACAAACACAGGTACAAGCTATAGTGAAGATAATGATTTTTGCGGTGCAACTCCATATATAGGATATCTGGAAGTAACTCCAATAGATGACAAGCTTACATTAACTCAAACTTTTGGTGCTGGAAGTTTGTATTCTACAGTAGAAGACTTATACAGATGGGATCGTGCTTTAAAAACAGAGCAACTTGTTAAACAGCAAACCTTAGATCAAATATTTGATGGATATATATCTGTTTCAGAAGGATGTAACTATGGTTATGGTTGGCTAATAGCTAACACTGATGATGATAATGTAATACTTCATGATGGCGCCACTATGGGATTCACTTCCATTATTGTTAGATATGTAGATGCAGATATTACTATAATTGTTTTAACTAATAATCGTTTATATGATGTTATGACTTTATCAAATACTTTATCTTCTATAATTCTTAACAAAGATTATGAAATGCCTAAAATTATAAAAGAGATTGAAATAGATGATCCAAATTTATATGACAGTTATGTAGGAAAGTATTATTTAGATGGAACGTATCTAAACATAATTAAAAACGATAATAATCTTTATGCACAATTAGAAGGTCAGAATGCCTTTGAAATATTTCCTATGACAAAAAATAATTTTTTTGCAAAACAAATTGAAGTTACTATTGAATTTGTAACCAATGATAAAGATGAAGTTACTGAGGTTATTCTAGAACAATTAGGTATGAAATTTGTCTATAAAGTAACAGAGAATACAAAAGACAATACTATAATCACTGTAGATTCTTCAATATATGATGCATATGTAGGAGAATATGAATTAACTGAAAATATAATATATACTATTACAAAGGAAGATAACAAAATTTATGCACAACTTACAGGTCAAGATAAATTTGAAATATTCCCTATTTCAGAAACGGAATACATTTATAAATTAATAGATGCAAAAATTGTTTTTGAAAAAGACGACAGTGGGCAAGTAGTAAAATTAATATTGCATCAAAATGGACAAGAAATGCCTGCATCTAAGATAAAATAAAAACAACAGATGTTGTGAAAATTATCTATAAATAAGCTTTAAAAGTAATAAAAAAAACTGATTGAAAAAATTCTTTCAGTTTTTTTAATTTAAATTTTTAAATTTATTTCATATATTTATCTATAGCTTCATTTAACTTTAATAATGCTTCTTTATTGTTTTCTTCTGTTATATCTACAAGGCAGTGATTTATGTGATCCTTTAAAACAATTTTTCCAATATTGTTGAGGGCTGATTTTACAGCAGAAATCTGTATTAGCACATCACTGCAATCTGCTCCCTCAATATACATTTTTTTTACTGCCTCCGCATGCCCAATCACTCTTGAAAATCTATTTATAACTTGCTTTCTTGAAGGATGATTATGTTCATTATTAGTCATTATGTTCACCTCTAATTTATTTTAATATTCTTCCACTTTCCATTTAAAAATCTTTTCATAAGTATAATTCCTCTTATTACAATATCAAACGATAATGCTAACCATATGCCGACTAATCCTAAATTAAAAGTATTAGCTAAGATATATCCAAGTCCAACTCGTAAAATCCATATTCCTATTAAAGTTAAGTACATAGGAAATTTTGTATCTCCAGCACCTTGTAAAGCACTTGCAATTACCATTGTAATTGATAAAAATGGTTGTGTAATTGCTATTATTCTCAAAACAGATGCAGAAAGTGATATTATTTCATTATCATCTGTAAATATTCCTACTAGATTTGGTGCAAATATAAATATTAATAATCCTATTGTTACCATAAGTATAGTAGAAAACCCATAAGATAGCAATCCATATTTTTTTGCTTGTTCTGGTTTATTAGCTCCAAGATTTTGACCTACTAAAGTAGCAGCTGCAACTCCAAAACCCATAGCAGGAAGATAAGTATAACTGTCTATTGTACCAGCTATATTATGTGCAACATAAGAAGAAGTTCCTAATGATATTATAAATGAATTATATACAAGCTGACCTAAACGCATAAATAATTTTTCCATTCCAGCAGGTACTCCAATCCTGCTAATTGTTTTAATCATTTTCTTATCTATCTTCCAGCTATCACTTAGCTTAATGATTATAGTGTCTTTATTATTAAATTTATTAAATAAAATTACAACAGCCACAAACCTAGATAAAGTAGTTGCAATCCCAGCACCTAATATTCCAAGTCCATCAAATCCAAAAATTCCAAAAATAAAAATATAATCTAGTATAATGTTTAAAATACTTGATATTCCGACTGCAATCATTGGACTTTTAGTATCACCTATTCCCCTTAATGCGCTTGATAGAATTAGTATTAAACTCAAGAATACTGAAGGCACAGCAACTGCGTTAAAATAAGGCAGTGTATATACTAATACATCATCTTCTGCTCCTAATAAATTAAAAATTTGTTTGGAAAAAACTAAACTTAAAGCACCTATTATAACACTAATAATAACAGAAAAAATTATTGATTGTTTTATTGCATTAATTGCTTTTTTAATATTACCCATTCCATAATATCTTGAAACAACCGCTGTAGTACCAGCACCAACCGCTATAAAAAAAGCAATATAAATATTCATTATTAAGTTTGTTAATCCTATACCTGCAATAGCAGTAGAATCCAGTTTGCTTACAAAATAAGAATCAGCAGTCCCTAGCAATACCTGCAAAATATTTTCTATAATTACTGGAAATGCCAGAACAAAAACAGTTTTTATTAAATTTCTATCTATATTTTCCTTTATGCTTATATACTTTTTTATTTTATACATTATGTCCTCCTTTTATCCCCCTACAGGGGATATTTAAATTATAATACAATTAATAAAAATATACAAGAATAAATTGTTATTAATTATCTTTAGAAGTATAATAATTGATGGAGGTGATTTTTATGTCAAATCTAAAAATAAGAAATGCACTGTCAAATGATTTAAATGTAATTTCTAAAATAGAATCTATTTGTTTCCCCTCAGCAGAAGCTGCACCCAAAAACGTGTTTAAAGAAAGGATTGAAGTTTTTCCAAAAGGATTTTTTGTTGCAGAACTAAATAATGAAGTAATAGGTTTTATTAATGGCGGAGCTTCAAACGAAAACACTCTCGAAGATGATTTTTTTAAGACAATGAATTTACATTTACATAACGGTGAGAACTTAATGATTTTTGGTCTTGATGTATTACCCGAACATCAAAAAAAAGGATATGCGAAAGAATTAATGAATCATTTTATTGAGGAAGCAAAAAAAGATGGTAGAAAAAAAATATTTCTCACATGTAAGCAACATTTAATAGGTTTTTATGAGCAATTTGGTTATGTAAATAAAGGTATATCAGACTCCACACACGGTGGAGCTAAATGGTATGATATGTATCTGAAGTTAACATAATAATATAAGATTAAAAAAAGAGGTTTGATACTTCCAAAGTAGACAGTCTAATTAAATAAAAATTAGATTATCTACTTGGAGGTATTTTTTATTGGAAGAAAAATCGAAGTATACTAAACATACATATCTCAAATAAAGAATTGATTTATTGTATCCTAATCTACTTATTAGTGCTTAATTTATAGTTAAAAAAAGTTGTTATTTATATTAAATATTTTATATAATATCATTATTAATGATTTAAATTATTTCTAAATATTAAAATCTAAGGAGAAATATTAATGAATGAAGATATAAATATATTAGTAGTTGAAGATGATGAAGATATAAATATATTATTATGCAGAATACTTGAAAAGCAAAACTATAATGTTAAGAGTGCATTCTCAGGTTCAGAAGCAAAGATGTGTCTTGAAATGTATGATTTTCAGCTGGTTTTACTTGATTTAATGCTTCCTGCAATAACAGGTGAGCAGCTTATAGCAAACATACGTAAAATTAAGGTCATGCCTATAATAGTAATTTCTGCAAAACCAGGTCAGGAAACAAAAATTGAAGTTTTAAAGCTTGGCGCAGATGATTTTATTTCAAAACCATTTGATGTTGATGAAGTTTTAGCAAGAGTTGAAGCACAGCTTAGGAGATATCTTGTTTTTTCTGAATCAATACAAAATAAGTCAACTTTAAAATTTAAAGATATTACTTTATATAAGGATGAATATAAAGTATTTGTTAGCAATAAGGAAATTTTTCTTACAGCCAGAGAATTTGAAATACTAGCTTTATTAATGCAGTATCCTAAAAAAGTCTTTACAAAAGCTGTTTTATTTGAACATGTGTGGAATGATGAATTTTTTGGAGATGACAATACTGTAAACGTACATATTAGCAACATACGTTCCAAAATAGCAAAGATCAACCCACAAACACAATATATAAAAACAGTTTGGGGTATAGGTTTTAAAATGGAATAATTAAACTTAATACTTTCTTAATACTTTTTTTATTTTATCTTTCAGATTGTGTTTTAATATATAAACATAAATTATAAACGAAAGGTTGATTAAATTGACAGATATAGTAATTAGAACACAAAACATAACTAAAAAGTATAAAAACAATTTTGCTCTTAATAATGTTAGTATTAATATTAGAAAAGGAGATATATATGGACTCATAGGTAAAAACGGAGCAGGAAAAACAACTTTGCTTAGAATAATTAGCGGTCTCTCAATATTAAATGAAGGTAAGCTAGAAATATTTGGCCAAACTTCTGAAAGTGATTTAAATAGTGTACGATCAAGAACTGGATGTATTATTGAAAGTCCGAATTTTTACCCTTATTTATCTGCAAGAAAAAATCTTGAGTATTATCGAATTCAAAAAGGAATACCGGGAAAAGAATGTGTTGAAAAGGCTTTGAATAATGTCGGACTTTCCGAAATAGGAAATAAGAAATTCAAAAATTATTCTCTTGGTATGAAACAAAGACTAGGATTAGCACTTGCTATAATGGGAAATCCAGATTTATTAATTTTAGATGAACCTATTAATGGACTTGATCCTATAGGAATTGTAGAATTTAGAGAAATACTTAAAAAGCTTAACCGTGAAAGAAATACAACAATAATTATTTCAAGCCACATTTTAGGTGAACTTTCACAATTAGCAACTACCTATGGATTTATTGATAATGGAAGATTACTGCAAGAAATTACTTCAAAAGAAATTGAAGAAAAATGCAGACACCATTTGCTAGTTAAAGTAAATGATACTGCAAAAGCTTCTGTTGTAATTGAAAAAGAACTTGGGTGTGATGATTACCACGTGCTTAACGATAATCAAATAAAAATATATGCGTTTATAGATACTCCTGAAATTGTGACACAAGCATTAATTAAGAATAATATTATGGTATCTACAATAAATCAGTGTGGAGCAAACTTAGAAGATTATTTTGTTGATTTAATAGGAGGTAATCAAAATGCTTAATTACATGAAAGCCGAACTTTATAGAAATTTCAATAGAATTTATTTTTATGCTTTCACAGCAAGTATTTCATTTTTTGCAATTTTATCTAATTTACTTGTAGCAAATCAAAATATAGGTTTGGATAAAATGATGCTAATGAGTATAAAGATGCTTAGTATACCTATTTACATTGTTGTAATGATAGTTGATATGGTTACCAGTGAAGAAAACAAAAATCTTACTATTAAAAATGTCTTGGCATCAGGTCTATCAAGAAATAAAATGTATTTATCAAAGATTATTGTGTCGACTATACTTGCAGTAATCTCCGCTATAATAATATTAACTATATTTTTAGTTAGCAGTATGATGATTACAGGTATAGGTGAGAATTTTTCTTCAGAATTATTAAGAGATTTTACATTTAGAATTTTATCAGCTGTTCCTCTTTGGATAGGTACAATTTCGCTATGTACATATATAGCTTTTTTAATAAAAAATAACACTCTATTCGCATCAATATATGTTATATTGTTTGTTAGTGTTAAACAAATTATTAATATTTTAGGATACTTGGTTTCAGACAAATTCTTCTATGCTAAAAATATGTTAATTAGTGGACAACTAGAAATTTTAAGCAGTGATGCTGCTGTTTCAAGTACCCAGTCTTTGACAGCAGTATGTATTGGTTTAGCATATGCTGTAGTATTTAGCATACTTGGAGTAATTTACATAAGAAAAAAAGATATAACATAAATTTGAAAGGGTGTCAGATATGATTTGGATAATTATTATATTGGGTGTAATAGCAAGCATAGCTGTCACCCTTCTCGTATTAAATATAAAAGGTATTAAAAACATTACAGAGAATCTTAAAGAAATAAACAATATTTCTACTAACAAAGAAATAACAATATCATTTCCAAATAATAATCTTGAGAAATTAAGTAAAGAAATCAACAAAACTATAAATAAAAAAAAGCAGATAGAAATTAAATACAAAAACAATGAAGTAGAATTAAGACGAGCAATAACTAACATGTCACATGATTTAAGAACACCACTTACATCAATATTAGGTTATATTCAGTTAATAAAAGATACATCATTGCCTGAAAATGAGAGAAATCACTATATTGATATAGTTGAAAAACGTTCAAAATCATTGAAAAATCTTATAATCGGTTTTTATGATTTATCTAGGCTTGAAGCAAAAGAATATAAATTTAACTATACTTCAATCAATTTACAAAATATATTATCTGAACATATTGCCTCTTATTATGATGATTTTACATCAAATGGACTTGAACCAATAATTGAAATAGATGAAAACTTACCACAAATTATAGCTGATGAAAATGCTGTATCACGTATATTTAACAATCTAATTCAAAATGTGATAAGACATGGTAATAATTTTATTAAAATACGTCTCTATAATAACAATGGGATAATAACTACAGAGTTTACAAATGACGGTTCAAATCTTTCTGATAAAGATATACAGCATTTATTTGATCGCTTTTATACAGCAGACAAACCGAGAAGTAAACAAAGCACAGGACTTGGTCTTTCAATAGTAAAAATATTAGTTGAACAAATGAATGGAACAATTACTGCAAAACTCAATAATACTAATATTAGCATTATTATTGAGTGGAAAAAACTGTAAAATCGAGCAAAAAAGAACCGTCCCCAAATAGTGTTTTTTAGAAATGCACATGGATAAGCCAGTATTTAATTCCTTTATCACTCCATCCAAGATCCCATGGTACTCTATATCTGTCAGTATTATGTGAATTTACAAGGGTATATCCTTTTGAATCAGCCCCTGTCACTACAGATATATGAGTTATTTTTCCCTTTTTCTGATAAGCAACAAAATCACCGGGAAGAAGTTTATATGATGCTTTATATACTTTATCATAAGTTCCATGAGCAACTGTTGAAGCTCTTCCACTATAAATCATATAATTTTTAAATGCTTGAGCGTTTACCCAAGCTTTACTTCCATCTTTTTTATAATTCCATGTATAATTCTTTTTGAATTTACCACCTTCATGCAATATTTGAGAAGCAAAATTAGCACAATCCCCACCTAATGAATTATAATCTTTATATTCCTTATTATATGAGTAATCCTTTTCTGCCGCTGCACCGCAATAATCATCAGCATATTGTACAGCATTTTTTCTTCGATCTATAATATCAGTCATATCTCTATAATTTTGTGATAATATATAATTTTTAATCGAATCAGATTTTATCTGCTCTAAGTGCATTGAATCAGCAAATGGATCTGTATACCATTCTCTAGTTATTAATAAATTTTCGTCTTGCTCTTTTACATCTAAAGAATGATAAGTACCAATCCTAAAGTTGTTTACTTTTTTAGAATCTTCATATACATAACTGTACTCTGTACTAACAATTAAATTCATTGTAAGCTCTGTTTCTTTATTTTTTATCCATCTTACTGTGATTTTAGACTTAATATCAGTAAATTCTACACCCTGTTTATCAGACCAACTTTTAAGGTATTCCATTTTTTTTATCTCGTGTTCGTATGCCCATAAACCATATGTTACTTTTTTATCATACATTTTATCTAAAACTTGGACGTTTTCATTTAAAATAGCATCATTTCTAATATCAAATAACTTTTGGATTTTTCTTGTTATTTCTTCATTTTCAAAAATAGAATAAGATAATGCCATTGGCTTAAAACATATATATATAATTAACAGGATGATAAATAAAATGAAAAACATATATTTTTTACTTAATTTAAAAGTAATATACACTAAACAACCTCCAACTAGTACTTACAAAATTATATGCAAAAAAAATAAAAGTAGGATACTAATGTTAGATAATGTTATTACTTTTATATAACACTAATTCCTACTTAAGCATATCTATTTTATTTTTTAAACTGTATTAAAAAATTATATCCAAGATCTGTTAAATTTAATCTATTAAAACCGTATTGTAGAACTACAGACCCTATTTCCTCTGGTGATAAACGCAGATGTTTTGGAGGGCCAAAATTGTTATCTTTTTTACATTCAATAATTGCTAAACGTCCATTTGGTTTTAAGACTCTACTAATTTCACTAAATATGTTTTTACCATATTTAGAAATATCAATAGTATGAAGAACAGTAGCAATAAAACAAACATCAATGCTGCTATCTTCAAAAGGTAATTTATCAACACTAATGTCTGCAACTTTTCCTTTGATATTTTTTAATCCATTTGAAATAGCTCTTTGAGTTAAATTATTAATTAATTCTTCCCATTTATCTATAGCATATACTCTTCCAGAGTCACCTATTATTTTAGAAGCATGTAAAGAATAATCTCCTGATCCACAGCCTATATCAAGAAAAGATTGCCCTTTTACAAGTTTAAGCTCATTAAAAACAGTGTTATGATCCTGCATATCGAAACTACTTGGACCGTGTCTACTTCTATTTCCTTTACAAAAATGTTTGCTATTACATCTTTTATTATTTTGCATCATTTTTACTCCTTTCAAATTTTAAAAATATTTAATGTATATATCATGTTTCTTTACATTATTTATATATAATATATAAATGATTCTATCTTTATTTTATCATTTTCATTTTCATTTCCGTCAAATGTTAAGTTAAGAATAGGTTTACTTTTACCATTTTCGAAACCCTTGTGTAGTATGTTTAGAGCTATACCAGTATTTTCATACATAGATGAAACAGTTATAATTCCATCAATATTATTCATCTCTCCTAATATTTTAGCTTCTCTGTATCTCCCATTTGCTCCAGAATAATATCCAATAGAGTTATCTGCTCTAGTAATAAGATTCTCTAAATTCTTTTCAAAAGGACTCTCATCTAATAAACAGTCAGATATAGTGTTTATACAGTCTTTAAATGCATCTAATTTTTGTTTAAACGTATGAGTTTTTTTATCATTATTATTTATAAAGTCTTTCCATATCATCCACATAGACTCACTTAATAAACTATAATTTATTTTGTATCCATTATCTTCAAGGTTTTGAAAAGTGAAATTATTCATAAAATCACTGTATAGAATCAGCGTTTCACCTGCTGCGAAAACTCTTTTTTTGTATTTTATATTTTTAAGTTCTTTATATATTTGGATTGATATTTCTTTTAGTTTATTTATATTTAAGCTGTTGTTTTTTATAGAAATAAGAATTTGTTCTAAATACTTATCTCTGCTTTTGCTGTGTGAAACTCTAATAATATCTCCTGCTAATATCCCATAAAACATAGACTCAATATCTTCATCACTATTAAGAAGGGCATCTTCTATAAAAGGGGAAATAATCACTGCATCTTTAAATCCCTGCTCATCTAGTTTTGTCCTCAATAATCTGCTGTACTGACCGTCCGCTTCTGCTCCTTCTGTTCTAGGAATATAAAAAGCAGTATTATCTTTATTGTTTTCTAATTCCATTAGTTGTTTAAGTACATCTCCTAAAACAGCTGTTAAAGAAAAGTACTCATTTGTCATTGTATGTTTTCTACCTACATTAATAGTTGCCCTGTTTGTCATGGGTAAGACTTCTACATTTATACCTTTTCTAATTAGTATTTCTTTAAATATATGTGAATAAGGATAAATATACGGCAGGTAAAGTATAGTTTCACCCCTTAATTCATTTATGCTTTTCTTTATATTTACTTGTTTATGCTCTATCCTATCAGGATAAGTTTCCATACTTTCGGCTTGCTGAATACCAATTTTATTTAAGCTATTAACAAAAGCTTCTACTCTAGTGATAACTCCAACGCTTGAAGAGTGCTCATCTACTTCTATATTTAAATAAGGTTTATCACCCATTATTTCTCTAAAGTAATGTGTAAACATTGTATCTGGGCCACAGCAATGATGTGTAAGAAATATAGCATATAAATTAGGGTGCTGCTTAACTATTTGAGCTGCTTCTAATATATGCTGTCCAAAAGGCCAATACATGTTGGGATACTCTTTAGCTACATTACCTTCTGGTAAATCAAAGAAAGATAGCACTTTATATCCCATACTCATAAGCTTATCTGGTATAGACATATTTAATAATGGGTCTACTACTCCATATGTTTTTGATATAATAACAAATGCTCTTTCATCAGATTTAAGTTCCTTAACAACTTTCTTACCATTTTGTCCAAGTCTCTCTTCAAATTTATGGAAAGCTTTTACTCCTTCATGAAGGGCTTTAGTAGTTTCTTCTGAGGTTTTTCCAAGTTGTCTACCTAAACCGGAAAAGCTCTTATGCATAAATTCTGGTCCTAAATTAAAAGCTATAGTTGGTGATAATAGTTCTATTCCTTTTTTATCTAATTCCATTGCCTGCTTAACAACTTTAAAAGCAAGCTGCATATAAGCACAACCATAATTCTGCCTTGTATGTGAATCCGGATGGTCTACTGTAAATAAATCAGGGAAAAATATATAATCAACTTTTTTTTCAACCAATTCTGCTACGTGACCATTTATTAATTTTACTGGATAACAAGTTTCATCTAAAGAATATTCCTGACCTAGTTTAATAGTCTTTTCATCAGTTTTATCTGATAACAATACATTAAATCCTAATTCTTTGAAAAAAGTACTAAACATAGGATACATACCATAAGTAAACAGTGCTCTAGGTATTCCTACTGTCTTTTTACTATAATCTATTTGTCCATCATATCCTTTAAATACTAAATTATTAACAGTATCATTAAATTTTGTATTATTAGCTACTTTTAATTTAGATTTCTTTTGTTTTTGAACAAACTCATCACTTACTTCTACTTCAAATCCCTTAAATTTACTTTTTTCAGTTTCTATTTCTTCTTTTGCTAATATCGCAGCTCCATAAGAACCTGTAACACTAAAAAATGGTGGAATATATATTTCTTTTCCTGTAATTGCTCTAAAGGCATTTATAATTCCTTGATTGTATGCAATACCTCCCTGCAAGAATATTTTATTACCTATTTTCTTCTGTCCTACTACTCTGTTAAGATAATTTTTTACTATAGAATAGCATAGACCTGAAGTAATATCGTCAAGTTTTGCCCCTCTTGATAAGTTTGCAGCTATACTAGTTTCTATAAAAACAGTACATCTTTCTCCTAAATTGATAGGTTCATTACTTCTTAATGCTATTTCTCCAAAATCATTTATTGGTATATTAAATTTTTTAGCTTGTTCCTCAATAAAAGAACCCGTTCCAGCTGCACATATTTTATTCATTTGAAAGTCTTTTACAACTCCATCTTCAATACTAATAAATTTTGAATCCTGTCCTCCTATTTCAAATACTGTATCTACACTATTATCAATAGTTACTGCTGCCTTAGCTTGTGCTGTAATTTCATCTTTGATAATATCTGCACCAATAAGCCTACCTATCATATATCTACCAGACCCTGTAATACCAACCCCCATTACATTTAAACTATCTCCAAACTCTTTCTTTAAATCTTTAAAACCATTACTTATAGCTTTAATAGGATCTCCATGAGTTTTTAAATATTTATAAGATAAGATTTCTTTCTCATTGTTCATCAAAATAATGTTAGTACTCGTAGAACCAATATCAATGCCTAAATAAATATCTTGAGTTTCTTTATTATTTATAGATGTGCAAATATGCTTATTGTAACTGTCTCCTTCACCATAAGATATCAATTTGGGTAAAGAAACCTCATTATCATATTCTAAATCTTTTTCTATTTCTAAATCTTTCATTAAATCTTTTAAATTAATATTCATATTTTCTTTATTAGCAATTATTGCTGTTCCTATAGCTCCAATGCTGCTGAAGTTATTAGGAATTATTAATTCTTCTTCATTTAATTTAAGTATATCTTTTAATGCTGTAATAATACCCTGATTATGAGCAACACCTCCAATAAATAGTATTGGTTTTTTCATTGGCAGCTTTTTCATTACAGACCCTTTATAGTTTCTAATTAAAGCATAAGCTAATCCTAACAATATGTCTTCAACAGAAACTCCTTCTTGCTGATGATGTGTAATATCTGTCTTTGCAAATACACTACATCTACCAGCTATTCTCGGTATTGATTTAGCCTTACTAGCATAAGTTGAGTAATCTTCTAAATTTAAATTTAATCTTGATACTTGTTCTTCTAAGAATGAACCAGTACCTGCAGAACAATTTGAATTCATAGAAATTTTTATTTTTGATTTGTTATTTTCACTAAAATCAGTTATATATTTAGCACTTTGTCCTCCAATTTCAATAATTGAACCAATATTTTTATTAGTATTTATACTACCTTCTACTATTGATGTTACTTCATTGATAGATTTTATTTGTTTTGTTTTAGTTAAAAACTCACTACCACTTCCTGTTACTGCTCCATAGGTAATATTTTTTATATTATAATTATTAAGTAAATCACTGATGATATCATTTAGGCTTTGCTTAATTCTTCCTTTATGGAGTATATATTTTTCATATTTAACCTCATTATTACTATCTATCAAGGCTGCTTTTATCGCTGAATATCCTATGTCTATCCCTAAACTATACAATTTTAACTCCTCCTGTTATTTCTTTTAGTAAATGATAATGCTAATCATTTACATTTAATTGTTATTATAGTATAATAATTTTGTAATTGTTGTTTCTATGGATACACTTTTACGTATTTTTTAATGTGAGGGATTTAGATGGAAGAATATTTGAATATATTATGTAAATGTCCACTTTTTAATGGAAAGGACAAAAATGAAATAAAAAATGTTTTGTTAAAAACTCAATATAAAATATGTCATTATAAAAAAAATGATTTTATTTTTAGAGCAGATCTTCCTTGTATTTATCTTGGCATAATCTTAGAAGGAAGTATAGAAATACAAAATAACCTTGAATCAGGTAAATTCATTAATATTTTTTATAAGAAACAAAGTGAAGTTTTTGGAGGTGCTTTAGTTTTCTCAAATATATCTACTTGTAATTTTGATGTAATAGCTAAAGAGCATTGTACTATTTTATTAATTCATCAGAAAAGTGTCTCAGAAATTCTTTTTAAAGATAGTACTATAGCTTCTAATATAATTAATTTATTTGCAAAAGAAATATTAATGCTAAATAAAAAAATAGAACTATTTTCTTACTCTTCAATTAAAGAGAAAATAGCCTATTCTTTACTGCACTATATTAAATCAAACAATAAATCTATAATTCAACTACCATATTCTAAGAAAGCTTGGGCTGAACATTTAAATGTATCTCGTTCAACCCTTAGTAGAGAATTAAAAGCACTAAGTGACGAAGGAATAATTGATGTCAATAATAAAACAATTAAAATTTTAAATCGTGAAAAGTTGGAAATCATATTAGGTAATATATGAAATAAATAATTTATTTCCACTGATAAAGTCCAATTTTATTGCTCATATCAGTGTATAGTCCTTTTATACCATAAAACTTTTCTAAAATCTCATTACCTACTAATTCAACATCTAAGTTTGGAAATTTTTCTGGATATAAAATCTTAGCAAGATAAAATACTTCCGTAGATTCAGTAGCTATGTCCCAACCCCTCATATGTCCTTTTGTTGGAAAAACATTGTTATTACTTACTGCTTTTGTACTTCTTATTACAGCATCTTTTTTAATTGTATCTATTGTATGCCATCCTTCAATATCTTCTAAGAAAGCTGAATGTCTAAATATATATTCTGGATTCCAAGCTGCTATTTGTTCTTTTGTTACTTTGTATACTCCATAAGGAATAGTATCTCCTTCAGCAGCAACATTTCTGCCTCCTGCAAGCTCAAATGCTTCATAGCGACCATTAGTTCTTGGATCTCCAATATAAGGTCTCACCCAGTAATAAATTTTTTTCTTTTCCTCTTTGGAAATATCTTTAGTAATATCTGTAACAGCTTTTATTTTGCTTTTAGTAAAAGATATTAATTCTTCAGCTCTTTCTTCTTTACCTACAATTTTACCTACAACGCTAAAAATCTCATAATTGAAGCTTCCATAACCGCCTACACATACTACTGGAATATTAATTTGGTTTTGAAGTGTATCTGCATAGTCTTGTCTGCTCCACTCTACAAATATAACATCTGGATTTAGTGACATTATCTTTTCTATATTAGGTTCTTCATGACTTCCTACATTTGCTATGTTTATTAATTCAGGAGCGACTTGAGATACAATAATATAATAATTCTTCAAAACTCCATTAGGATTAAATGCTTGATGATCCATATCACTCATTCCAACTAAATGATTTTGTGCACCTAATTCTATTAATGTACGTACACCTTCTAAAAATGTCAAATCAACAATTCTTTCTGCTTCTTCTTTTAATTCTACTTGCCTTCCTGCACAATCAACTATTTTAATAGTCTCATCTAAATCTGATGTTCTCCCAATCATTTCTTTATCTCCATCACAACCTGTAAGATTAAAAATAGAAACACTTATTAATAAAATTACTAAACAGTTTTTAAAATATTTCATGATTCTCCTCCTAAAAAATAAATTTTTATTTAATTTAAGCATACTTTGCTTTCAAAGGTATAATACAAGGCTTGTTGTCTATTTTACTGACACTTACTTCTACTCCATATGTTGAAGTAATATTATCCTTAGTTAATACATCCTCAGGCTTCCCAGAAACTGCTACTTTACCTTCATTCAAAATTATAATTTTATCTGAATAACGTGCAGCAATGTTTAAATCATGCACAATCATGACAGCTGAAATCCCTAAATTATCTACAAGTTTTCTTATTATATCCATAACCTCTAATTGATGTCTTATATCAAGGTTACTTGTTGCTTCGTCCAATAAAAGTATATCTGTCTCTTGAGCAAGAGCTCTTGCTATTATAACTTTCTGCTGCTGTCCTCCACTAATTTCATTAAAATTTTTCATTGCTAAATTTTCTATATTTAACATTTTCAATGCTTTAAGCACTTTGTTTTGATCTGTTTTGGTGCTTTTCCATGTAATGTGCGGACTTCTGCCTAGAAGCACCATGTCAAAAACTTTTAAAGGAAATAAGCTTGCTGAGGATTGAGGAACATAACCTAACTTTTTAGCTATTTGCTCTCTTCGTAAATCTTTTATATTCTGTCCATCAATTTTTATATCTCCTTTTTGTGGTTTTAGTAATCCATCAATGCATTTTATTAATGTAGATTTTCCTGTTCCATTAGGTCCTAAAATTGAAAGACATTCACCCGGTAAAATATTAAGATTAATACCCTTTAAAACCTTATCATCAGAATAACTAAATTCTAAATCTTTTATTTGAATTTTCATTATAAACTCCCCCTTTTCATTCTTACTATTAGGAATATAAATAACGGAACTCCCATGAAAGATGTCATAACTCCTATTGGTATAACTACTGGTGGAATAATATTCATTGCAACAATATCTGATATAGCTAACAATAATGCCCCTACAAGACCTGATGCAGGTACCACAAATCTATTATCTCCTCCTCCAATCATTCTAGTAATATGAGGAGCCACCAAACCAATAAATCCAATTGTACCTGTAAAACAAATTGTTATGGAAGTAACAAGTGATGCCACTATCATTAAAATTAATCTAGTTTTTTCTACATTAACACCTAAACTTTTAGCTGCATCATCTCCAGCACTTATAGAGTTTAAATCCCATGCTTTGATAATTAAGAATGGTATACATATTAGTGCTACTGGAAACATGTATTTTAATGTCTGCCATGTTCCCTTTGAAAGACTGCCTACCATCCAAAATACTACTTCGGCGGTTGCCCATGAATCAGCAAAATATTGCATTACAGTTGTACACGCTGTAAAAAGATGCGATAGTGCTATACCTATTAGTATCATCATCTCAGGTGTAGTTCCTTTACGCTTTGACAATAACAATATTGCAAATGATGTAAGAAGTGAAAAGAAAAATGCATTTGCAACAACATGATAAGAACCGCTCCCTATACTTTTACCCAAAATTATAGCAAGAGCAGCTCCAAATCCTGCTCCTGAAGATATACCCAATGTAAAAGGGCTAGCCATAGGATTTCTTAATACAGGCTGCATAACTGCACCAGCTACTGCTAAGCTAAACCCTACTACTAAACTAGTTATAACTCTGGGAACACGAACAAACCACACTGTATTTTCTATACATTCACCTGGAGAACTGACTAAATTAGGTATTACTTTGTGCAATACAACTTGGTATGCCTCTTTTGTTGTCATTTCTAGAGGACCTACTGTTATAGCAAATGAGCTGAAGACTATTATAGATACTACCAATAAAACAATAAAAAATACTTTTTTTAAATGCGTTTTTCTATAATCAAGTAGAACATTCTGACAATCTAATTTTTGCTTCATATTTACTCCTTATGTATTTATTGATATTAATTATCATTATTAAATGATATTATAGCATAACTATTTTAAGCTTTTAGTATCCACAGATACATTTTTATATTTTATTTAATTTCATTTATTCATATATAAGAACTAATACACCAATTAAACAATATATTATAGTATAAAAGCTGTAAATATTATGTATTTAAAAATATTGGGTAATCCTTAAAAGGGAGGGAATCCTAAATGAGAAACTGCGAATTTGAGATTAAATGTAACAAATGTGGTGCAACTTGTGAATTGGGCACTGACTACTTACAAACACCATATACAGATGGAAATATTAATATTTATACTCATGTTACATTAAACTTAGATATTAACAACCAAAAAATAATCGTAAAATGTCTAGATTGTGGTAATGAATTTGAGATTACAAACAGAGTAGCTTTTTATATATAAACTTTTTAGATATCAAAATAAGAAATGAAAAAAGTAGTTTAACTCTTAAAGCTAAACTACTTACTTTTTTAATGACATTTATACTACTATTTCTAAATTCAGCTCGCACCCCTTCTGAAAAAACAAGTTGACCTATGCTCATTTCTAACAATTCTTTCTTATTATTATCCATAATTTAACTACCTCAATTAAACTAGGTGTCTCCTATTAACAATTACTAGTTTGTGAAAAAATTTATTAGTAGCGGATTAATCTCATTAGAAAATTCATAATGAGCTAAATGTGAGGCATCTTTTATTTGATAATACTGAATTTTAGGCATCAGCTCACATAATCTTTCCATAGACTCATAAGAAATACTTTTATCATTTTCTCCCCAAGTCAATAAAACTGGTATACCTATTTCTTTTGTTTGTTTATAATAAACTGTTGCGTCACTAAGAGAATCTCCTCTCATGTTAGCTAATACTGCTCTTTTTTTACCTTTATAAGTTGCCTGTTTTTTTAATTTTACTTCAAGCTCTTGCTTTTTATCATCTGAAAAGAGTACATTAGATGGATTTGTAAGAGACTTATCCCCAAATAAATTCATTAAATATTCACCTATACCTTTTCTTCTCATTAACGCTGCCATGCCCTTTCCTTCAAACTCATCAAAAAGTGGAGATAAAAACGCTATCTTATTTACTCTATTTGGATGCTGTGCTGTAAAATATGCACATATACTACCACCTTGAGATGTACCTACTAAACAAACAGGTTCATTTATTTCTAATGCATCTAAAAGTTCTACCATCTGTCTATCATATAAATCTCTATTGTATACTTCTAAATTAGGTCTATCTGAAAAACCATGACCATAAATATCATATCTTAAAACTCTAAAACCAGCATTTACTAATACGTCAAAATTGTAATCCCACGTAAAATAAGGTGCTGCATTACCATGAACAAGTATAATTGTTTTTGCTTTTGCTTCTCCCTTTAATTCATAATGTGTAATACCATCAGATAGTTCAATGAAACTACCTTCTAATTGAGATCTTGATTCAGTATTTAATTCTTGTTTTTCTAAATTACCTGTAATAAAAGGCAAAACTAACAAAACTATGACAATTATTCCTAAACTATATAAAACTTTTTTCATTCTATCACCTACAATTTTTCCCTGCTAATCTACAGCAGTATTAATTTTCAATCCTCATGCTTCCATTCGTCTGTGCCAAAAGTTATTAAACTGTCTTTCTTTTTTATAAAATCATATAAATAATGATTATCATTATTATTTATATGACAAAAAATCTTCCAATTTAATCTTTTGATTTTAATTAAACAATAATCTATATAGCTTCTTGGTAATCTCGTTGTTTTGGATAAAGAGGAGGTAAAGAATCAATTAACATTCTAGAATACTCATGTTTAAAACCATTAAGTGATTTTATATTCTTAATATATTCAACAATTTCTCCATCTTTCATTACAGCAATATTATCAGCCATATAAAACGCAACATCTATATCATGTGTTATGAAAAGATATGTACTTTTAATATCACTTCTCAACTTTAAAAGTAAATCAAGTATTTTTTTTCTGACAGTAACATCTAACCCACTGACAGCTTCATCAAAAACTATAAATTTAGGATTAGTAGCAATTGCTCTTGCTATACATACTCTTTTTTGCTGTCCTCCACTCAATTGATATGGGTATTTTTTTAATGAGCTAACGGGAAGTTCGACCTTAGTTATGAGACTCTCAATTGTTTCTTTCTCTTGTATTAAAGTTAACTTTTCAAAATTTCTAATAGGTTCTGCTATACTATCATAAATTTTCATCTTTGGGTTAAGTGCACTGTAACTGTCTTGAAGAACCATCTGAAAATCACTTCGTAATATTCTTAGCTGTTTCTTTCTCATCAAAGCTATGTTTTTATTATCTAAATATATTTCACCAGTTGTTGGTTTTTCCAAACTCATAATAAGTTTTGCTAAGGTACTCTTACCTGAACCACTCTCTCCAACTAAACTATAACTATTGTTTTCATTCAATGTTAAACAAACATTTTTAACAGCTTCAACTTTTGTTTTACTTCCATTTTTATCTTTAACATAATAATCTCTGCCTAAATTTATAGTCCTAAGCATTATTATGACACCTCTTTTCTTAATAATCTTGCAGACAATAACTCTTTTGTATAATCATCTTTTGTATTGTCAAATATATCGTATACTGTACCATTTTCAATGATTTCTCCATCTTTCATAACTATAACATCATCTGCAATCCTTGCAATAACACCAAAATCATGTGATACAACTATTAATCCAATATCATTATCTCTTATTCTTTCAAATTCTGATAATATAAGAGATTGAGTTTTAACATCTAAGGCAGTAGTTGCTTCATCTGCAATAATTACTGATGGTGTAAGCATCAATGATATTGCTATCATAATTCTTTGGAGCATACCCCCACTTAAAGAATATGGATAACTATTCATTATTTCATGAGCTCTATCCAAATTCATCTTTTCAAGCTCCTTAACACCAATATCATATGCATCTTTTTTTGTAATATTAGAATGAGTCATTAATGTTTCAATGATCTGGTTGCCAATTTTAAACATCGGATTAAAAGCAGTCATTGGGTTTTGCATAATCATTGAAATATCCTTGCCAATTATTTTGTTGATTTCTTTTTCTTTCATATCAAGCATATTTCTATTCTTAAACTCTATTTTTCCTGATATGTCAAAATTTTTTTTTGATAATAACTGCATTATAGCTTTACATGTCATAGTTTTTCCACTACCGCTTTCACCTATGATACCAAGTACTCTACCTTTACAAACTCTAAATGATACACCTTTAACTAAAGGAGTTCCATCTAATACATTTATTCTTAAATTTTCTACTTCTAATATTTTTTTACTCACATGTATACCTCCTATTAAGGTGAGATTATGTCTCGTAATGCTTCTCCAAACAAATTGAATCCAGCAGCTGTAAAGAGTATGCATATACCAGGATAAGCTATCATGTAGGGCCTTGAATATATGTACTGTTTTGCACCGCTTAACATTGCACCCCATTCTGGTGTTCCTGCTTCAATCCCAAGTCCTAAAAATGAAAAACCAGAAATCATTAGTATCATTCCTGCTACCCCAGTACTAAAAAACACTATAAGTGATGGTAATATATTAGGAACAATATGTTTTATAATAATATCTTTATCTGTACTCCCAGCAATTATTGCTGCTGTTACATAATCTTTATTTTTTTCAATTAAAACGTAACTACGAACTACTTTCGCATACCATACCCAAACAGAAAAAATCATAGCAAAAGCAAGGTTTAAAATTCCTTGACCTAATGAACCTACCAACGCTAAAACTATAACTAAGGGTGGAAAAGCCATAACCATATCACTTATTAAAATAAAAATCCTATCAAATTTTCCTCCTACATAAGCAGCACTAGTTCCAAGTATAATACTTAACAAGGCTACAACTAATAAAATAGGAATTACTATTCCTAAAGAATATCTAGCTCCATATACCAATCTAGAAAATACGCATCTGCCCAATTGGTCAGTACCTAAAGGATACTCACTAGAATTATTTTGAAACTTTTTAGTTATATTAACTTTCATAGGATCATTTGGTGCTATAACAGGTGCTAATACAGCTGCTATTAATACAATTATTATCATTATAAGTCCTATAACCGCTTGTTTGTTTTTTATTATTTTACCTAGCATTACAAATCCCCACTTTCTCTTAGCATCTGAGGATTTAAAGCAGCATTTAATATATCTGCCAATAAATTACATATAACAAATATAAACGCCATAATCAATACATAAGCATTTATTACAGGCAAATCCCTTGCAAAAATTGCATTTACTGCATAACTTCCTATGCCAGGCCACGAGAACACACTTTCTACTATGGCTGTACCAGCTATCATATATCCAATTGTCTGCCCAAAAAGAGTAATCATAGGAGGCACTGCGTTTTTGAAAATATGTTTCCAAATAATTTTCTTTTTTGGAATTCCTCTAGCTTTCGCATATGTTACAAAATCTTTATTTTGGTTTTCTAGCATGTTAGAACGTAAAAGTCTTATGCTTGAAGATGATGTAGCTATAGCTAATGTAATTGATGGTAATATTGCATTTTTTATACTTCCATATCCTACAACTGGAACAAGCTTAAAACTTACTGCAAATAAAAAAAGCAGCATAAATCCGAGCCAAAAATTTGGAATAGAAACTCCTAAAATAGTAACCACTTTAGTCAAATTGTCAAATAAACTATCTTTATGGCTAGCACATAAAACTCCAATGATTATTGTTAGAACTACAATTATTATTAATGCCATACCTACAATTGTCAATGTAGCAGGAAACTTACTTAATATTTCTTCCATTACAGGTTTATTACTAACCAAAGATTTACCAAAGTCACCTTGCATGGCATTTGTTAACCATCTTAGGTATTGAGTATGAATGGGTAAATTAAGCCCCATTTCTTCCCTTAAATTTTCTATCTGTTCCTCGGTTGCTGTTTGTGCATTTCTCCTCATAAATGCTTCAGCTGGATCAACTGGAGAAATATTTGACATAATAAATGATAAAAATGTAATTCCTATCAATACTACAATAAGTCCTATTAACCTTTTCTTAATATATTTTGTCAATGCACCTGCATCCTTTCTGATAGTTAAGTTACTAAAGTTAGGTCTACCTAACCTTAGTAACTAATTAATCCCTATACCCTTATTGAAAGTATACCATCGTTTAATTACTTTTTCAAGAATAATAATCATTATCAATTAAGATTATTTTCTATAGTTACTGACGATGCATCAAAATTTGATGGTTGCCCAAAGAATTTATATCCAGAAATTATATCTTTATTATATACTACCAGTTCCTTCATGTTTGATATAGGTAAGAATGATGCATTATTTCTAATCTCTTTAATTATAAAATCAAATTGATTTTGAATTTTGTTAACATCAGTCATTGTTATTAATGAATTTATAATGTCATTACCATTTTCTAAATGTATAAGAGCTTGCATACCTAATGCATCAACCATTGGCTCTGTTCTAAAATTATTTATTTGCAAATATGGATCATACGGTGCTCCATACGAATCATTATATGCCATTGTGTAATCCTGCTTCATGGTTTTATCTATTAATGCCATAAAATCAAGTTCTGTAATGTTTATATCCATGCCTATTTCCTTTGCTGCTGATGAGATGTACATTAACAAATCTTCAGCTTCTGCTTTAGTATTAATGAATAGTATTTCGCCTTCAAGCTTTACTCCTTCTTTTTCACGAATACCATCTCCATTTAAATCTATCCACCCAGAATCATTTAATAAACTTTTTGCTTTTTCTACATCATAATTAAATGGTTCTATATCGACATCACAATAAGGTAATGAACTATGTAAAGTAGTATTTGCTGGCGACTCCAATCCATAAAAAAGTTGCTTGCATATTACTTCTCTATCTATTGCAAAATTAAGTGCTAATCGCACATTTACATCATCAAAAGGTACTGCATTACTATTAAATGTAATAAATCTAGTTCTTATAACATCTTTAGACACCATTGTTTTAAATTGTGGATTATTTATAAAATCCATGTATGTGTCATAAGATAATTTATCAATGCCAAATATCATATCAACTTCTTTGTTTCTCAATGCTAATAATTTTGATTCATTGTTTGGTATAATTTTTACATGAAATACATCAACTTGTGAATCTTTTCTATTATAATAAGGATTTTTAATAAAGGTATATACAGTACCATCTGATTTTCCGTCATACATATACGGTCCTGTTCCAGGTGTTGATGTCATAATCACATCATTGTAAGTACCATCTTTATTATATGCTTTAGGTGATACCATACTCATTGGAAATGGAATTGTAAAATCTTGCAAAGCTCCATAATATGGATCTGAAAGTTTTACTTCTACTGTATATTCATCTACTATAACAACTTCCTTTATTAACAATGTTGTCATACCATATGAACCATTATAACTGCCAAGAATAATAGGTATATTATCTAAATTAGTTTTTACCGCGTTAGCATTAAAATCTTCGCCATCAGAAAACTTAATGCCTTTTTTTAAATAAAAAGTGTATATTGTACCATCATCTGATATGTTCCATCTTTCAGCAAGACCAGGTACAATTTCACCATTTTCATAATTAACTAATGTTTCATAAAAGTTATTAGCTAAAAATCTAATACCATAGTTTGAATTTGTTTCTGGTGTAGCTATAGTCGGAAATCCTTCCTCAAAGCTCCACGAATTGCATATTGTTATCTCTTTTACTGGTTGTTCTTCGTCTTGTTTTTGTGAATCTTGTACAACTTCATTTGCACATCCTACTGTTAATGATAGTATTATTGACACTAATAATAACATAGAAAATATTTTTTTCATTTTAACCTCCTCAAATTAACAAACAAATATTTTTAAGCTTAATCTACAGTGCAAATTCCCCACTTTGAACTTTCTCTTTGCAGTTCAAATAGGTGATGATATAAACCATTTAAAGACATTAGCTCTTTGTGTCTTCCCATTTCCATGATTTTTCCTTCTTTTAAAACAATAATTTTATCGCAGTCCTCTACAGAACGCAGACGATGAGCAATTATTAAAACAGTTTTATTTTTAATTAGTTTTCCTATTGCTTCTTGAATTAACGTTTCATTCTCTGGATCAAGAGAAGCTGTTGCTTCATCCAATAAAACAATTGGAGCATCTTTGAGAAAAGCTCTTGCAATAGAAATACGCTGCCTTTCTCCACCAGAAAGAGTTTTACCGTTTTCTCCTATAACTGTATCAAAACCTTCTGGAAGTTTACTAATAAACTCTTCACACCTTGCCATTTTAGCAGCAGCAATAATTTCCTCTTTTGAGGCATCCTTTTTTCCTATTTTGATATTGTTATATATAGTATCGTTAAATAAAACAACGTCTTGAAAAACAATTGAATAATATCCTAATAATGTTTCAGGATCAATATCATTAATATTCTTTCCATCAATAAGAATTTGACCTTTACTTACATCCCAAAATCTTGACGCAAGCTTACTTAAAGTGCTTTTTCCACATCCTGAAGGACCAACTAATGCAGTTATCTCTCCCTGTTTTACTTTAAAAGAAACATCATTAATAACAGTATCAGTATTATAAGCAAAAGAAACGTGTTCAAAAGTAATGTCATAAGAATTAAGTTTAACATCTGAACTTCCTTCTTGTGCGGGATAATCTTGTATTTCTCGAATCCTAGATGCACTTACAAAAGAGTAAAAAAATTCACCCATCTTGAAAAATACAGTGGTTAAAGGATCATAAATTCGTGCTGCAACAAAGAGAAATAGTAAATATGTAATCAAATCAAGTTCTCCATGAGTTATTAAATATGAACCAGTAACTACCACAAGACCTATACCTATTCTTAAAATATTATAGGCAATACTAATAAATACTCCCATTACTACTTCATAAATGATAGATGTGCGAACAACTCTTTTTATTTTTTTCTCCACCCCAAATCGATAAGTTTGTTTATTTGGTGATGCATGTAGTATTTTAATATTTTCTAAATATTCTTGAATACCTTCGCTAACATTCAATTTAGCATTTCGGTTCTTCCAGTTAGATGATGAACTAGCACGATGGCTTATAGCAATAACAAATATTGATATAGGAAGACAAATCAATAAACTTAAACTCATACGCCAGTCAAAGAAAAACAAAGTTAATAAGATTACTGCACTTGAAATAATACCACCAAAAACTTCTGTTAAATCGGTAGAAAGTGTGTGTTCTACTGTTGAAGTATCGTCCATAAGCGTACTTGTTAAATCGCTTAAATCCTTATTTCCAAAATAAGAAAGAGGAAGCATCCTAATTTTCTCAGCAAGTTTAATTCTAGTATTAGCACTTTCTTCATAAGCACCAATATAAATTTTTTCATAAGTAAAATTATAAACCCAATAAATTAATATCAGCAGCATTAAAGCTGCACCCCAATAAATAAATAATGAATGACTCATGTTCTTTCCTTCAAGATAACTCCTTATCATATCTGATGCAACAAAAAGAAGTAATATAGTAGGAAGCATCACACTAAGATTATGCAAAGCAGTTAGGATAATACCCATATATACATTTTTTATTCCCATTTTACTTAACGAGAAAATTTTCTTAAGCATATTTTTCACCTCCTATTTTCCAAGTCGTACCTGTTTGATATTCTCTGAACATCTTAGCATACATACCGTTCTTTTCTATCAAAGCATTATGAGTTCCAGATTCAACTTTTTTACCGTTATCTAAAACTATAATTTGATCAGCTCCTATCACAGTAGATAATCTATGAGCAATCATTATAACAGTCTTTCCTTTCATCAACACATTTAAAGCCTGTTGAATCTTATATTCATTTTCTGGGTCAGCAAAAGCTGTAGCTTCATCTAAAAGAACAACTGGTGAATCTTTTAATATTGCTCTTGCAAGTGCAATTCGTTGCATTTCACCACCAGATATGTATATACCTTTTGTACCAATGACTGTATTAATACCTTCAGGAAGCTTAGCAATAATATCGTCACATTGTGCTAAATGTAACGCTCTTAAAATTTCATTTTCATTTGCTTCTGGCTTATTAAAAGCTACATTTTCTGCAATGGTCATTTTAAACAAATTTACATCCTGAAACACAAAGCTAATCTCTTCCATCCATTCCTTATAATCCATATCTTTAACATTTATCCCTCCAACACAGATACTACCGCTATCTACATCCCAAAATCTTGAAATTAAATTAGCAACAGTGCTTTTTCCTCCACCCGAAGGACCTACTAGAGCCGTTACAGTACCTTCTTTAGCAGTAAAAGACAAATTATTAATAGCTTTTGCACCATCTTTTTCGTATTTAAAAGACACAGAATCAAAATTAATGTTATAAGATTTTGGCTTTTTTGGATGTGATGCATTAGTCATAGGCTTTTCATTTAAAAGACTTTCAATAACATCTAAAGACTGTGAAGTAATCATTTGTTTGGAAGAACTATACATAATTCTAACCATTAAAACAGCTACTAACGGTGTAAATACAATAAAAAATACAAAACTGAGTATAAAACTTTCTTTGCTTACCGACAACTGATATAATACAATTCCAGCTGGTATTAATACAAAAAAGATTCCATGGACTGATGCTATATACAGACTCATTGGTTTCTTCATAGATAAAGCATATTCTGTAACAAATTTCTTGTACGTAATAATTGAATTATGAAATCTCTTAAATGAATGGACAGTTTGACCAAAAACTTTTACTACAGAAATTCCTCTTACATATTCTACAGCTGCATTACTCATATCAGCCAAAGAATTTTGATACTGTTTTAAAAATCCCTCACTCTCTCCTTTGAGCATAAAACTTAATACTACAAATCCAATAACAATAGGTACCATACAGATTAAAGCTAACCGCCAGTCAAAATAAAGCATACTTGCTATGAAAGCTATGGGCGTTATTATTGCCTGAACTGTATCCGGCAGCTGATGAGCTACAAAGTTTTCTGTATTTTCAGCATTTTTCTCGATAATTTTACGAAGTTTACCGCTAGGATTTGCAATATGAAATCCAAGTGGCAGTTCTCCTAAGTGTCTTATCAGCCTAATTCTTAAATTTGCCATTAAATTAAATGCAGTTAAATGAGAAAACATTAAAGAAAAACAATAAAACATAAATGACATCATGGTAGCTTTTACAGCCATCCAGCCATAACTCGTCATTGCTTCACTATTTAATAAAGATATATCTTTTCCTGTATTTAGTAATTCTCTTGCTACAAAATATATACAGATATATGGTGCTATGCTCATCACACCAGCAATAGCGGCAAAAACCCATGATAATACCATAGTAATTTTGTATTTTCCCGCATATTTCATTAATTTAGGCAATATACTAGTTTTTTTAGATTTAGTAATCATAATCCCTTCCTTTCTTACAAAATAATAGACTTTTGAAAACTTGAATTTTAATGTATGTTTAAATCAAATAAATTCAACTCAAAAATAACAATGAAAATTCATTTTTCATAAGTCTGAGATAATTGTTTTAATTATCTTAATAGTTTGATATAATATATAAATACTACATTTTATGATAATGAAAGTCAATATTAATAACGCCTTATGACATTTAGCCAAAATTGTTTGTGTAATAGCCAAAATTTTAGGAGTGATATCTTTGAAAACAATACTAAATCAATTATATTTACCTTATTTATCAAAGCTTGGATTTTTTCCTTCAGATATTCCACACAATAGTAAACGCTGTGGTATTTATTATGAACTTGACCCCTTAATCGGTACAGGTTTTTTTTGGGTTTATCCTGTAGATAATTTATATGCTATATCAATTTTTAACTTAACTTTCAAAAGCGATTTTTATTTCCAATATGAACATCCACCTTTTGTATGTCTTGGTAATTATGAAACATCTAATGCTGAACTTTTACTAAAAAATAAAAATGGACACATGCAAAGCTTAATAGGATATGTAGGTAATAATGATATTTTCCATCAGACAATAAACGTGAATACGAAAATTTGTAATGTTGGCATCTGTTTTACACCTGAATTTTATCAAAAGTTCCTGCCAAATAAATACTCTATTGATTTACAAAGTATGTTAAATATATTTTCTAAATTTGATGGAAATAATTCTGTTCCTGAAATAACGTTAGTATTAAATCAAATACGTTCATTCCAACCATCTAACGATATCGCGAGAATATATTATGAAAGTAAGGTTATGGAACTTATTTCATTGGTAATGCAGTGGGGAAAGAATCAATTATCTTTTAATGACAATGATAACATTCCTGATTGGGAAATAGAAAAGCTAAGTATAGTTGAAAATTATTTAAATCAAAATTATACAAATACTGTTTCGTTAGATACATTATCTAAGATAGCATGCATGAGCCATAACAAATTAACTAATACATTCAAACAAGTTTATAACTCAACAATAACAGAATATATACAGTCTCTACGCATTAACAAAGCAAAAGAATTGCTTATATGCTCAGACATTAAAATAGGAGAGATATCAAATAAAGTAGGCTATAAACTACATGGCAGCTTTTCTGAGATGTTTAAACAAGCAACTGGATTTACGCCTAAAGAATATAGAAAAAAACAATTCTGATTAAAAATTGTTTTTTACCATACCATTTGCTTTTACCAAAAAATCTTTTATCAAATCTAAGTCTTTATCTCCTAACGTATCTAAAAATTCAAATATAGGAGTATCATTCTTTTTATGAAAAGCTTTGTTTTCATTATAAGCTTTCTGTCCCTTTTCTGTTAATTTAAGACATACAAGTTTTTTATTAGAAGGATCTATTTCTTTACTTACAAATCCATTCCTTTCTAATTTCATTATAGTCTTTGAAACGACTGCTCGAGTAACATTAAAGTGTCTAGCCATTTCAGATATATAAATACCTGGATAATCACCTATCACTTTAATCATATGAATTTCACCTCTATAAAATATCAAGTCATCTCCGAAATTAAATACCTTCTTTTTACCATTTGCTACTACTTCTATTAGTTTAACAAACTCAACCATTATTTCACTAGTTTTATCTTTCATGCTTTAATTATAAAGTGTTGAAATATAAGTTTCAATTTAAATATACAAAAACTTAATGTTTTTTATAAAACTCACCTTCAAGGTTATCTATAATTCCTTTTACTTCGCTAATTTTTAATTCTTTAAAACCAGCTTTTTGAACAGCTTTACAGATGCTTTCACTATCTATTAAAACATCTAATCCATCTAAATGACTTGATAACCATCCAACAATTGTTTCTTTTGGAGAAGTATAATCTTTGCTTACATTATGCTTTACTAAATATAAATATCCAGAATTTTTTAGAGATTGATATAATTTTCCTACCATATTAGGCAAACTATCTTTTGCAAAATCTAGTATTCCTGATGCAATTATTAGGTCATAATTATTTCCTATATTATCTTTAGTAAAATCACCAGATAAAACTTTGATACGTTCCTCAAGTCCCTTTTCTTTAACTAATTCTTTCGGTAGTTTTGATACTGATGGATGCTCAAAAATAATACCTTTTGAATTAGGATATTTCTTAATTATCTCTATAGCCAATACACCAGAACCTCCGCCCAAGTCTAATATTTTTAACTCTTTATCTAAATCAAAAATTGATTCCAATGCTTCTAAAAGTGATTGTACTCTGCCTGTATACATTTCATTTATTGATACCTTTGCCAATTTATAAAAGTCATAAACTTCAACTCCCATGTTATTTTTTGCAACTTTCTGAATTGGTCCATGTTTCACACGTTCTACTACATTAGTTAATCTTGTCATTTCTTCTCTAAATAGTATAAACTCACCTAAAAAGGTATCACTTTTTTTATTTAAATAACAATCCACTAGTTCAGTATTTCTGTATCTATCATTTTGTTTCTCTAATAATCCAATTGAAACCAAACTATTTAAAAAAAGTTTAAGATTTCTTTCATTATAACTTGTCGCTAAAGTCACACTTTTAACTTCTGTATAATCTTTCAAATAAGAAAAAATATCTAATTCTATCGCTGCAAATAATAGCTGAGCTTCCTTATAATTTTGTATCATTTTGTAAAAGTTTTTGGGGCTGCTTTTCATTATATACCTCCTAGCTAATTTTAAAATTAAACCATTCCTCTGATAATCCAAATGTTTTAGAAAGATTTTCTCTGTTTAAAATGTCTTTTGTATCACCATAAAGATAATGATAATTTTTCATTAATAGTAATGATTTTTGACCATATCTTACAGCATTAATAGGATGATGCGTATTGATTATGCAACTAATCCCCTTAGAATTAACCAGTTGTGCCAATATTTCAAAAATCTTAACTTGGTTTGCTAAATCTAAATTCAACTCTGGTTCATCAAGGATTAGCAACTCTGGATCAGCAACTAATGCTCTAGCTATTAGTATCATCTGTATTTCTCCACCACTTAATTTATTTATTGGTTTATTTTTCAAATGTTCAAGCCTAAATGTTTTCAATATTTTATCCACACAGTAATAATCCTCTTTTGCTGGCTTAGAAAAGAAATTAATATAAGGATTTCGACCCATAAGGACTAATGATTCTACTGTATAGGAAAAGGGTAAAGTTTTCATCTGAGGCACATATCCTATTTTTTTCCATAAATCATTTCTTGAAAATGTTTTAATGGAATAACCATTTATTAATGTATCACCATTTTCCCATTTCAAAAATCCTAACATGCATTTTACTAATGTAGTTTTGCCAACTCCATTTGGTCCTAATATAGTCATTAGTTCTCCCTTTTTAATCATGATGTTTATGTTTTTTAGAACAGGTGAATCATTATAATTAAAGTATCCTTCTTTAACTTCAAAAATCATATCCACTTTCCTCCAGTCTTTTTTAAAAGAATTCCAAATACAGGTGCTCCTATTAAAGCTGTTAACACTGAAAGCGGTATTTCTGAACTATATAGCAATCTACAAAAATCATCTATTAACAAAAGATATATTCCTCCAATGATTATTGAAACAGGAATTAATTTTTCATTGTCTGTACCTACTATCATTCTGCCAATGTGAGGTGTAATCAATCCTACCCATCCAATCATTCCACACATTGATACTGCAGTAGCTGAAATAACAGTAGACGATATAATTATTAATACTCTATATAGTTTAACATTAAGACCAAGTGCTTCCGCTTCTTCATCAGATAATGACAACATATTTAGTTTCCATCGCATCATAAACAGTAACACAAGTGAAAGTGCTATAGGAAAAAAAGCTGTTTTAACATCAGTCATTTTAACACCTGCTAAGCTTCCCATAAGCCAATAAATAATCGAAGGCAGTTCAGTATCTACATCGGCACTATACTGTACTAACGATAATAGCGATGTGAAAACTGCGCTTACTATTATACCTGCTAATACCAACATAATAACAGACGAAGATTTATTGTTTTTGCCAATTAAATAAGTTAGAATTACAGCTACAATTCCCCATACAAATGCCATGAATTGTATAAACATAGCGTTGTTGCAAACCAAAATACCTAAGGCAACACCAAAACTTGCACCTGCCGATACTCCAAGAATTCTAGGACTTACCAATGGATTCTTAAAAATAGCCTGCATTCCTACTCCTGCAGCAGCAAGTCCACTACCAACAATAACTGCCATTAGTATTCTTGGAAGTCTTACAGAAAAAATAACAAACGCTTTAGTGTCATCCATAGAAAGCCTATTAGATAAAACATCCTTTAATAAGCTAAATAAATCAACTCTAGATATTTCATATTTTCCAACTGTTAAAGAAGTTATTATAAGAATTATTAATACAATACTCAGTATTATGCAGTATCTAATAAACTTATTATATTTCATATTTTATTACTCTCTTTCTTTTTTAGGTTCAAGAATTGAAGATATAATCTCATCTGTCAGTGTTATACTATAATGTTCCTTATAATACTCCTTTATGATATTATTTATATTATAATCACTAAAATAATTGGGATAATTTTTAGCTGCCATCCACTGAACCATAAGAGGTGAATCTGCATTAGGTGCTCCCCATGAATAAATACCCTTAGGAACATCATAAACTTTATTGTCTTTAACAGCTTTAATTCTAGACCAATCCTTCTCACCTTCTATATAGCTTGAGGCTGATGGTCCCCTAAATACATAAATTATATCTGGATTCCATTGATAAATCTGTTCTATACTAACTTCTTTTTCACCATCTATATTATCAGCTACATTTATTAATCCACTCATCTCTATCCAGTAATCTCCATATGTATTGTTGCCGCTAACGGTTATCTTGTTACCGCTGTTGTTAAATATCATTAATCCTTTTAATTTATTTACCTTTAATTCTTTTATACGACTAATAACATTTTTATCTATTTTATTCCACTCATCATTTATTGTAGTACTATCATTAATATCAAATATTTTTCTAATTAATCTTTCCCATTCAGTTGTTATAATTATAGGGTTTCTTTCTTTTTGTTTCATAAAATCAACCATTGGTATTTCCAAACTCTCGAGACCCTTCTTTTGCTGCTGTCCATAATAGAAAATTATATCTGGTTTAAGATTCAATACCGCTTCTATATCAACATTAAATCCCTTTACAAAACTTGTATTAATATTATCTAGATTTTCAAAAACATCCTTTACTATGTCCGAATTAGCACTCTTAAATGTTAGAGGATTTACTGCAACTATTTTACTTGCATCCTTAAGAACACTATATTGTATTGATGTAATTGGCGGCGATACAATTACTACACGATTTATTTCTTCTGCTGATGGAATTTTAACGACATTACCACCTAAATCTACAACTTCTCTTTCTTTTAATTCTTTTTTTTCAATCTCAGAAAGTTTATCATCTACAGCCACTTCTCTATCACTGCATCCGTAAATTCCTACCAAAGATATTACAATAACTAGAATAATAAAAGCCTTTCTCATTTTATACCTCCTTTGTATGCCGGGCATACATAATATTATATAGATAATGATTTTTATTATCATTTACGATAATAACATAAATGTATATAAAAGTAAAGTTATAAAATAATCTTTTGTCAAATTTTTTTAGTATGGATACACGTATTCTACACTAGGTGTTTCTGTTTCAACTGCTTTATTAACTTTTATAATAGGTAATGTCTCACCATCATACGTTTCATACTTAATAGTTCCAGATATATTGTACCAGCTATCTTGCTGTATATCATCAGCCATATAATTACACATAAGACCTCCTACTGCCATATGAGCTGCACAGCAAACCATTATATATCTAGCTATAACAAATTCACTTTTGCTAAAATTTGATTCTTTATAAGCAAATCCAGTTATTTGTATTTCTTTATTTTCATATATTTTATTTTCATATAACTCATCCATCCATTTAACAAAATTATTATCTGTTACAACAATTACATCATTTTCAAGTATAAGTTCTTTTATTTTTTCATCAAGCTTATTATTTTCAATAACTTCATTTATATCTATTTCTTTTGAATTCATAACATCATTATTGCTTATTGATTGTTTACCAGCAGATTCAAATTCTTTATTATCTATAGAAATATTTTGTGTAACTGTGAAATTAGTATTTAAACATTCAGATTGCTTAAATGGAATAAATAAAATCATAGCTATAGGAATAATAAAAATAATATACATATTTTTTTTTGATTTATTATGGTTTTCAATCTTTATATTTAATATTAATATCATACTAGCAATGCTCATAATAATTATACTTATAACTATTATAGGTATAATTTTAGGATGAACGTACTTAAGAATTTTTTTAGTTACTATAAGATATAAATTTACAAAACTATAACTTAACAAAATTATTATTCTAGTAATTTTTGATTTCATTTTTATCCTTTCCTTAAAAAAAAGCTATGCTCACAATAGTATAGGTTAGAAGAACTAATGTAATTGTAAATATTATCAAAACATGTCTTTTAAAATATTTGTTCAGAACTAATATATTTTTTAAATCAAGCATAGGACCAAATACTAAAAAACCTATTATAGAACCAAATGGAAAACTATTCATTAATCCTCTAGCTATAAATGCATCTGAATTAGAACAAGCAGAAATGCAAAAAGCAAATAAAAGCATAAGTAGTAACGCATGATTATTACTTATACTGATATTATTTAAGCCTATTGAATCAAACATCATTTGGAATATTGTTGAAATAAAAATTCCTGTTATTACATACTTTCCTATATTAAAAAATTCTTCACTAGTATGTAAAAAAAGTTCGTTTATCTTGTCCCAAACTGTATTATTTAAGTTAATAGTACAATGACTGCAGTAGTTTTTATCATTTATTATTTCTTTATTTTTAACTAATAGACTAAATAAAAAGCCAACACTTATTGATATTATTATCCCAAAAAGCACTCTTATAATCGCTATGTTGGTTTTTCCAGAAAAGGCAAACAGAGTTGACATTATAGATATAGGATTAACTATAGGTGCAGCAAGCATAAAAGTAATAGCTATATGCACAGGTACTTCTTTTTTAATTAATCTCATTGCAATAGGAATAATTGCACAATCACATAGAGGAACAAATACTCCTGCAACAACTGCAAACAAAGTACCTGTAAACTTGTTTTCAGGAAATATTTTAACTAAAGTATCTATAGGAACAAATACATGTAGTAAAGAAGAAATAAAAGAACCTATTAGTAAAAACGGTAAAGCTTCTATTATAATACTAGTAAATTTTGTTGAAAAAATTTTAACTGTTCTAGATACTTGATCAAAACCTATATATACAATTAAATGACCTAATAAATATCCAAAAGATAGTGTAATTATTATTAATGTTAAATTATGTAGTGTTGTATTTTTAGCTTTATTTTTATACATATCAGTTGCCTTATTTTTATTTTGCACTATAAAAAAGTAACAAGTTTTTAGTCAAATTTAGAATATATGTACTTTATTAGTATCGATAATGAATATCATTATTTTGTTAAATTTTATAATCATATGTCTAAATTGTCAATAAATTATTCTATATATTTATAACTACCCCAGCTTCTTGCCTTTATTCTTCTCTTCCAAAAATCATTATATTGACCTTCTTCTTTCATGAGTACCTTTTTGAATAAGTTTCCCATCATCAATTATAAGTATTTGATCAGCACTGCGTATAATAGATACTTGTAGCTTAACTGCAATCATTTTTAATAACGAATATCATTATCATATAAATTTATTATGCAATCCATAATTGTCTATACATTTATGCAAATGACTTGCAAGTATGATATTAATAAACTACACTTTAATTTTTACCATATTTTCTTTTTTGTTCTTGTAAATATTACTTTTAAGTTTATCTATATCAAAAGACTTGCCATGAGCTGGATATATCATCTTAACATTCTCGTTAATAAGTCTTTTCCAACTTTGATAATATTGTTCTAAATCAGTAATAAAAATAACGCAATATCTTGTTCCTATAAAATTCATCATATTTGCAGCAGCATCACCTGCAAAACAAATACCATTGTTAAGTAATAAAGAAATAGAATCACTTGTGTGTCCAGGCGTATAAATTATTCTTCCAGGAATGTCTATACCAATTTCTCTTAATTCTATTTCTTCTCTAATAATAATATCGTTACTGTCTATTTTGTAAGATGGAAAAGTAAAGTCCCATTCTTTGTTTAACTTCTTAAATATTTTAATAATAATATTTACTCTGCTATTAATATATCCACAGCCAAAAGTTATATCATTTTTTCCCTTTTCAACAAGAGCTACACATTTTTCATGCATAATAATTCTACAAGATTTATTACAACTCTTTATTTCATTTAATAATCCAGCATGATCATCATGATGATGAGTCAATAACACATAAGCAATATCCTGTATACTGATATTTAAATTTGACAATCTTCTGTAAAACAAAGATTTATCTTTTTCATATCCTGTATCTATTAACAGATACTTATTTCCAACAGTAATCAAATAACACATTGTAGCACTTAATTTCAATTTAATTATTTCCATAATACCCCTCATTTTTTATAAAAATTTTAAATTTAAAGTCTTGGTAAATGCTCTTCTGCAATAGCAACAAATCCTAATATTATATCAAGTTGTTCTCTACTTAATCCTTTAAGATACTCAATTATTTTATCGTCAAGTTGTTTATGAAACAATTTGTGATTTTTGTAAGCTACTTTGCCTGATTCAGTCAATTTAAAATATACTTCTTTTTTGTTTGTTTCTTTTTTATACTTTTCAATTAATTTTTTCTTTATTAACTTTTGTGAAACTTGTGTAACTGCTCCATTTGTTATATCTAATTTACTTGACAGTTGAGAAGCATTTATTTCCTTATCGATACCTATAGCATCTATAAAATGAATTTCAGAATGATACAAAAGTTGATTTGTTCCAAAACTTTTAGGTTTTCTATCATTTAAATTAATTCTATATTGAATTGCCGCCATTCTTTCGATTAAATTAATATAATTATTCATTTAAATTCACCACATATGCTCTGTTTTTTATAGATATATTCTACTTACTAAGTTATCTATTTCTTCTTTGGTAGTCTTATGAAGTTCTAATTTTTTTGACCAAGTATTAGACAAATCATTAGTATGTAAAACTCTATCAGGACAATTTGCAATACATCTAAAGCATGCAATACATGAGTCATGATTAGCAGTACCTTTTACATAATCCATTGCATTTGTTGGACATATTTTTTCACACAGCTTGCACATAGAACAGCTATTATTATCCCTAGTTGGAAGCTTAGTTATAATATGAAATCTATATTTTTCTGCTTGATCTAACTGACTAGAACTGAACATAGGTTTATTAAAATCTTTTAGCTCATTTAAATCTTGTCCATAAAATCTTTGAATAGTTTTAATTGTATAATCTTGAGCAATTTCAAAATCCTGTTTGTTAGGACGCTGTTCAGCAGCTTTCCATCCACTTCGATTAAATGTATGTGCTCCAAGAAATTCTGCTGTTGAAACAAGCTTTAAATTTTGTTTATCTAATAGCTCCTTCATATAATAATGAGCAGGATCTTTTCCAAACCCACCATATGTAAAGAATACAGAACATTTCTTTCCTCTACCACTAATTTTTTGAAGCCATTCTCTGCATACACGCGGAGCTCTCATAGAGTAAATAGGAAATCCAAAGAAAAATGCATCATATTGGTTAACTGCTACATCTTTTTCTCTACTAGATTTAGAAGTAATATCAAGTTTAGTTACATTAATACCTTCTTCTACTAGTTTCTTTTGTATTACATTTGCTATTTTTTGTGTGTTTCCTGTAGCTGAAAAGTAAGCTAACATTATATTCATAGTAGTACCTCCATTTTATTCTTTATATTGTAATTTGATCCATAAATGTTTTAGTAGCTAAAGAATATCACTCAAGAAGTAATTTGTCAATGCTTTTTGATATTAATTATCATTTTTATTAAACAAAAATAAAGACAGCCATTTAAAAACTGTCTTTGACTTAAAGTACAATAATTCTATCATTACTCTAATAATTAAAAGCCTTATTGATTTTCCAACTTCTAACATTCATTCTTTTCTATAAAACTTATTTCACATTTTCTTAAAAAGGATATTAGATAATTTATATTATAATTCTCTAATATCCTTTGGTAAAATATTATATTATGCTAAACATTATAATTGTTCCATATCCATATTTAAGCAGTACTTTATATATAATACTTTTAAGTTGACTCCTTTAAAATAGTCATATGGTTTAAAAAAAGCAAATCTTTTCTTATATCTTTCAAATTTAGTACACTTCTTTTCGTTCATATTAAATTGGTGCATTCTTATATTTATCCTGCCTTAAATTACCAAACTCTTTTTTAACTAAGAAAAGTGACCATATTGATATAATAACATCTATTAACACTGACCCTAAATATATCCACCTTATTCCGTAAAGTTTTGGTAATATAAGCATAACAGGAACATAAAATATCAATTGACGAACAATTCCTATTAATGCTGCTGGTTTACCTTTGTTTATAGCAGGGAAGAAAGTCATAGTCATAAATACTATAGGCAGTATTGGCAGCAGTGACATATAAATTCTAAAATTCAATATACTTGCACTATCAAATATTTTATTTGGGAACATCAAACCTAAAGCACTTTGAGGTGCAAACATAATAGCTAACCAAAATGGAAGCATCATAAGCATACTGCTTACACCAAACACCTTAAAACTATTTATTACACGACTATTCTCTTTAGCTCCAAAGTTTATACCTATAACTGGTTGTAAAGCTCTCATAAGACCAAATATTGGAGTCAATAATAAAGTAAATATTCTATATACTGCACCATAAAACGCTAAATCATAAGTTGTTCCAACTCTTGATAATGCATTAAATACAACAATTGCTTGTATTAAACTCATTACCGTCATAATCATTGAAGGTATTCCCATTGACATAATAGACTTAATAATCTGTTTATCTCTAGAAATTCTAAATGGATTAGCTTTAAACGATGCCTTGCCCTTTGAAAAATATACAAGACCAGATATTGTATATACAAGCATACCTATATTAGTGCCCCAAGCTGCTCCTGCAACTCCCATATCTAATAACACGATTAAAATATAATTAGCAATAATATTTACTATTAGTCCTAATCCCATCATTACTGCAGCGGATTTCATTTTTCCCTCTGCACGTACAACCATATTGCCTGCCAAACCATGTATCCAAAATAGTGAACCTAAAACGGTTACTTGAAAATAGCATTTACCTATTAGTAATGGTTCTCCTGTTCCACCCATTACTTTTACAAGAGGTGTTGCTAAAAACCAAGCAAAACCCATATATACAATAGTAATTATTATAGATAAATAATTCACATTTCCCATTATTTTTCCTTGAGTTTTTTTATCATTAGATCCTAATGCAATACTTAGTGCAGACCCTGCTCCAACACCTATTAACGAACCAAATCCTAAAGTTATTTGTGATAAAGGATAAGCTAACGAAACACCTGCTAATGCTGTTTCACCTACAAATCTACCCACAAATATAGCATCAAACACTGTATTAAGTCCATATAACAGCATTGCTATTACAGCAGGCCATGATAGATTAAACATAACTTTCCATAAGTTATCATTTAATATCATTTGTTTTTGTTTTTCTTTGCTAATGTTTTCTGATTTCACATCTCCAACTCCTTATAATTCATTATTAAATGAATTTTAATTCTACTTAATATGTTTTTTTAACCAAAACTTGGATTAATTATATAATAGGCGCTTACTTTTGTCAATAATGATTATCATTATCCCTAGTAAAATTGTTTAAATTGTCCAACTTCTTATTTTCATTCTTCTTTGCCAATAATCTTTGTATTGACCTTCTTCTTGTATAAGTTCATTATGAGTTCCTTTTTGAATTAGTTTGCCATCATTAATAACAAGTATTTGATCAGCACTTTGTATAGTAGACAATCTATGTGCTATAACCACAAGTGTTTTATCTCTTAAAAGTTCATCTATTGCCATTTGTATATGTCTTTCATTATCTGGGTCAATACTTGCTGTTGCTTCATCTAAAAGCACTATAGGTGCATCTTTTAATATAGCTCTTGCAATAGATATTCTCTGCTTTTCTCCACCTGATAGTGTAGCTCCTCCTTCTCCAACTACCGTATCATATCCTTCTTCAAGTTCCATGATAAATTCATGACACCTTGCTTTTTTAGCTGCTTCTACTACTTCTTCATAAGTAGCATCTGACTTACCAAACTTAATATTATTTAGTATAGTATCGTTAAATAAATAAACCTTTTGAAATACCATACTGATATTCTTAAGTAAGCTGTCACATGTCATATTTTTAATATCTACTCCGCCAACTAAAACTTGTCCTTTTTGAACATCCCAAAACCTCGCAATTAAATTAGCAATAGTAGTTTTACCACAACCTGAAGCCCCTACTAACGCTGTCATGCTGTTTTCTGGAACTTTAAAACTAATATTTTCTAAGACATTTCTATCTTCATATGCAAATGATACATTCTTAAACTCTATATCAAATTCTGTAAGATTTATATCTTTACCGTTTTCATCAATCACTTCTAAATTTTGAACTCTTTCAAATCTATCAAGAGATGCATCCATAATTCTAATAAATCCTGTTAATACACCAATTGCCTGCAATGGTATATACAGTTTAAAAATAAAAATTAGGAAAAATAATAGAGTAGGTAGTGATAAACTTCCGTGAATATAAAAATATGAAGAAAAAAAGATAATCAATCCAATACCTACAGAAAAATATATATCGCATAATGTATTTGGATATATAAATTTTTTCTCAAATTCTATATATCTATCTCTAGTTTCTTTGAATCTTTCTTTTGTCTTCTTTGATTTTTCACCTGTCATATTAAATGCTTTAATAACTGACATTCCTTGAGCATATTCTAATACTGCAGTTATTAAATTAGCTTGTGTATCTTGCCTTTTTTGTGAATATACTTTACCTGTTTTCTGCATCTTATTTAAAACAAATGCGACAGGTATTGTCACACTAGTTGCAATAATAGCAATTCTCCAATCAAGTATCAAAAGTAATATACAACCTATAACTATACCTACAAATGCATTTATAACTTTGTCGAGGTTATCCATTGAATACATTTCAACGAAAGATAAATCTGATGTTATTATCGCTGATATGTCACCTATATTTCCCTCATTAAAAAAACCCATAGGTAAACGCTTCAAATGATTGCCTAACTTAATCCTTTCACGGTTAAATACTTCATAACCAGATGCACTTTGAAAATGATATATGAGTAATTTAAAAATATATTGACCTATGAGTCCTATAACAATAATCAATCCACTCATCCATATATCATTAATGTTAATTTTTTCATAACTAGATGAATGTATTATTCTGAACATAATATAAAAAACTGCTAGTATAGAGAAATTAGCAAACACGCTCTCGAAAAAACTAAACACAAAAGCTATTTTTATTTTTTTTGATTGTTCACCAGAAATATTTAAAACTCTCTTTATAATATTTAACATGATACATTCTCTCCTTTCACTGACATGTTCCATTCCACAGCACCTATATGTGCTTTCCACATATTTGAATAAATTTCAGAGTTAGAAAGAAGTTCATTATGAGTTCCCTGAGCTGATATTCTGCCTTTATCGACAAGAATTATATTATCAGCATTAATAATTGTTGATAATCTATGTGCAACCATTATTAAGGTTTTATTACTAACCAAATTATTGATTGATTCTTGAAGCTTATCCTCGTTTTCAGGATCTGTAAATGCTGTAGCTTCATCTAGTATAACTATAGGTGCATCCTTTAACAAAGCTCTTGCTATTGATATACGCTGTTTCTGTCCTCCACTAAGTTTGTTACCTGCATCACCTGCATTTGTATCATATCCTTTTTCAGTATCCATAATAAAATCATGGCATTGTGCAAGTTTAGATACTCTTATCACATCCTCATCACTTGCATTAGGGTTTCCTATTCGAATATTTTCTTTAATAGACATATTAAAGAGATATACATCTTGAGATACATAGCTAATACTATTCATAAGTTTCTCAAAAGTTAAATCCTTAATATTCACACTACCTATCATAATTTCTCCACTATCTACATCCCAAAATCTAGTTATCAATTTTGCTATGGTTGATTTACCAGAACCTGATCTTCCAACTAATGCAGTTATTGTATTTTCTTTTGCTGTAAATGAAATATTACTTAATACATCCTTTGTATCATAAGCAAATGAGACATTTTTTAATGTTAAATCATAATTTTCTAGAGTTGTTTCCTCTGATGTCTCTTTCAATTCCTTAGATTGTAGAATTTTATTTATCTTTTTCTCTTTTTCACTAATAATTCCTAAGTTGTCAACATGCTCAGATAATTTGATTATTGGAGTAGTTAATCCCAATGATAATAAAATACATAAAAAATAAGTACTTAATGAAAGTGTTCCTCTAAAATAAAATAATGCTCCAAAGGGAAGAACAAACGCCAAAGTACAAGGCAGTATTACTGCATATGCTGTCATATAAGGCCATGAATATTTGTACCATTCTAATGCAAAATCTTTATAATTATTAACTGAATTTGTATATTTAGCAAAAGATGATGTTGTTTGATTAAAAGTCTTTATAACTTCCATTCCATTTATATATTCAACAATTGTTCCATTCATTTCATCAGTTGCATTAAAGAATTTTTTTACTTTTATTTTATGGTCTTTCATCATTAAAGCATAGAAAAAATAACCTATAGGAATTGTAGCTAATGATAAAATTGCCATTCTCCAATCTAATATTAAAATGTACACAATAATTAAAGAGGGTGCTAATAAATTAGATATTATCTCTGGAATCATATGAGCAAGTATAATCTCCATTGATTCTATATCATCTACAAAAATATTTTTAAATTTACCGGTTGTGTTTTTATGTATTTCTCCCATAGGCATTTTTATCATTTTCTCAGCTAATTTGTTTCTCATTCCCATTAAAATATCATAAGCACTTTCATGAGAATAAGTTGTTGCTTTAGCAAAAAGTAATCCCTTTGCACTTAGGCAAATTACAATACCTAAAGATATTATACCTATATAGCTAATAGTTACAGATGCTGATTCCATAAATTTAAGAACAATTCTATGTACAAGAATATATGGAATTATTCCCATAACCACACTAATTGTTGCGAAAATAACCGACTTTGTAATTTTAGTCTTATGCTCCTTTGCATAAGAAAATACTCTTTTTAAATTTTCCAATTAAATGTCTCCTCTCTTTTAAACTTTATTACAATTCTAATTTTATTGAATAATGCTTTCAACTCCGAAAAGCATTATATATCCCCAATCTGGTATAATGTAAACCTAAAATGCATATTGACATAAATATTGTCCACTGTTAAAATATTGTAAAGGTATATGATAATAATTATCTATATCGTTTTACAGTTTTAATACAGTGGAGGTATTATGAAACACCTAATGATTGAAAATTCAGAAGATTATTATTCAAAATTTAAAGATATATTTTATTTGGAAAACAAAAATAAATTAGCAAACTATTATAAAATACATAACACTGTAGGTATAGGTAGTTCTGAACACATTTTTTTAGATAGTGGAATTGAAATTATTATTAATGAAATGACTTTAAGTGAAGGAATTAAATACAATTATAATTTGAATTTCTCTAATTTTGAAATTATTTACTGCATTAAAGGCGCTTTAACATGCGGTGATAGTAAAAACAAGACAGAATATGTTATAAAGGAAGGAGATATTAGATTTCTAAAGAATGGTTCATCTAGTAGATGGGAAATATTCCCGAAAAATGAAAATTGGAAGTCTATATCTATTTGCTTTAACAACCAATTTTTAGAACAAATTTCTGAATACAATAATAATTTTATAGATGAAGATGTTTTAAATTCTTTAATAAATGGAATGTTGCTAGATGTATTATCACCTGAAATAAAAGTAGCTTTCAATCAAATTAATAAATGCAGCTGTTCTTCTTTTTGCAGAATGTTATATATGCAAAGTAAAGCTATAGAAATAATTACTCTGTTTGTACAAAACAAAATTTTTACACGAGACGAATCAAGTGTTTTTAAGATTGAAGATATAAAAAAAATAAAACATGCTAAAGAAGTTATTACAAATGAATTTATTGATCCCCTATCAATAAAAGATTTATCAAAGTATGTAGGTCTAAATACATTTAAATTAAAAGTAGGATTTAAAGAAATTTACAATACAACAATTTATGGTTATATTAGAAATTTAAGAATGGAAAAAGCACGGGAATACTTAATTGAAGGCCAGAAAAATGTTATTGAAATTGCTAATATGGTAGGCTATTCTAATCCCAGTCATTTTTCTGTTGCATTTAAAAAGAAATTTGGTGTTAATCCAAGTGAATTGAAAAGAAGGGTCAGGATATAAGTCCTGACCTAGATTGTTGACAAGTCAACTACTATGAAATTCAAATTTTTCAATAGTATAATATGATTTTTTAATTAATTATTATACTATTTATATAAAAGTCTTTTGTTTGATTTTCAAATTCATAATCTTTAATCTTATTTTTATTATATATTATAGTATCCTTTGTATATGAAATATATATATTTAAAGCCTCTTTATGAAGTGTTTTTAAGATATACTCATAATTTTCTTGAATTACTTTTTCATCAATAGTACTAAATGATTCTCTAATTCTTCTATCTATCTCACTTTTTTGTAATAATCCTTGTTGTGCTAAGTTATCTGCACTATAGTTAAGCATTGGACTTAAATACGTGTGGGGATCGTATTGTATTCCATATGTATCATTTATTGTAGCTTCAAAATTTCCTTCTAAAACTTTACTGTACCATGTCATAATCTCTAACCCGCTTATTTTCACATCAAATCCAACTTCACGCAGTTGACTTGCTGCAGCTTCACAAATATCTTCTTCCATACCCCATCCGGATCTATACAATATTTCAGCTTCTAATTTTTTTCCGTCTTTTTCCCTTATATCTTTACCTTCTACCTTGAGCCATCCTGCTTTATCTAGTAATTCTTCAGCTTTTGCTGTATTATAGTAATAAGGATCTACATCTACATCGCAAAATGGTAAGTTAGGATTAAGTAAGTTATCAGCCCTTTCTTCTAGTCCGCATAGTGTACTTTTACATATAGCATCTTTATTTACTGCATACTGTGCAGCTAATCTAACATCTAAATTGCTAAAAGGTTCTTTTGACGAATTTAGTAATATATTTCTTGTACTAAATCTCTTTTCAGCTACTTTTGTTCCAAATCCTTCATCGCCTAAAAATACAAAAGAATCTTGAGAAATATCTTTTATGCCGTACATTATATCTATTTCTCCTGTTTTTAAAGCAAGGACACGAGATTCCATATTTGGTATTATTTTAACAGTTATTTTATCTAATTTAGGTCTTTCTCCCCAATAGTTTTCATTCCTAACAAATGTATAGTATTTTCCTTTTTCAAATTTATCTATTTTATATGGACCAGTACCAAAAGTTTTATTATTTAGTTCTTCTGAAGCATTACCATTTTCATAAGCTTTTGGTGACATGATACCCATTGGGCAATTAACAGTCAAATCCTGCAACGCAGCTATATATGGAGTATCATAAATAAATTTGACTTGATATTTATCCATAACTTTAACTTCTTTCAATTTTGATATCCCTGCAAACCATGAAAACTGTTCACCGATTGCTTTTTTCATTGCATCAAAATTTAATTTAACTACATCAGAAGTTAATTCTGAGCCATCACTAAATTTTACTCCCTCTCTTAATTTAAAAATTATTTCATTTTCATTAATATTCCATGATTCAGCAAGTCCAGGTTTCATACCAGATTCATCGTATAACACTAAAGTTTCATATACATTTGGCATATATTTTACAAAACCAGACCCATCGTCTCCTGAAATTAAATTGAAACCACTCGTAAAATCTGTACTTTCTCCTATAATAATTTCTGTTGATTCCTGCTGTTTATTACTCATTTCTTGTGAACTACACCCAACTATTAATAGTGAACAAACTAAAAACGCTGCTATTATTATACTTAATATTTTTTTCATTTCAACCATCCTCCTGTAATTATAAAGTATTTCATTTAATTATTATAATTGCTATTAATAATCACTATCAACTCTTGTGTGTATTATTTCTCCCCTTAAAAGTATTTTAATATTTATTTTCCTTTAGACTCAAAGAATATTATCTACATAAAAAAATTAGATAATTATGGTTTTTAATCATAATTATCTAATTAATATAAATAAGACAGCATGTGGTCTTAATTAGAAGGCGTTATGTAGTTCCAAAAAGTTGGGTAGGTTTAATGCCAGAAGTTAATGACTGTATGATATTACTTTTAATTAAATCATAACTTTTAAATGTCTTTTTAGCTGTTTTAACATCTGAATAAACTTTCCAATACCCTACCATTAAACAATCCCTTTTACAGCAGCTGGTAAATGCTTCAACATCATTAAGAGGATAACCTAAGAATATACCAATTTCGTGTGGACATTCTTTTTTGTATCTTCTGCTTAAATATTCTAAACATTCGTTTAACTGCATATGCTCATTATATCCATATTTGCAAAGAAAATTCATATTTTCTTTGCTATTTAAAATTTTTGTAAGTATACTGCTGTTATAAAACAAAACAACTGTTATATCATCTTTATCAAGTAATTCAATAAAATTATAATCTATCTCTTTCAAATTGTTTTTATATTTATGCCATATATCTCTGTTGTTTCTACAAGAATTTTTAAAAGAAACTAATGAGGATGGCTTTTTATTTTCTAAAGTTGGTGCAGTATAATAAGCTACTAAAAAATGTAAATATTCTAAATCATCATAAGATTTAACTAACTCATTATTTAATAAGCAATGTTTTTCCATAAACCATCCTCACTATCTAGTTAGCTAATACTTTTCCAAGCGCTTTGCATGCTGATAATCCTATTTCGTCTGGTTCCTCGTTAATAGTTAATCCATCATCAACAAGAACTGCGCCATAGTCTTCCATTCTAACTTCCCAGTCTCTCATCCATTGGCCGTCGCCCCATCCATAAGATCCAAATAAAGCTATCCTTTTATCTTTAACAGCATCTTTTATAGATTCAATAAAAGGCTCCATTTCTGTTTCCTCTAAAACTTCAGCTCCCATTGACGGACAGCCTAATGCAACTGCATTTGCTTTTTTTATATCTTCAACAGACGCTTTATCTACAGTCATAATTTTAGCCTCAGCTTGATCAGAATTTTTTATTCCTTCTACTACAGCTTGAGCCATCTTTTCTGTATTTCCTGTTCCACTCCAATAAATTACTGCTATATCTTTCATAATAACCTCCAAAATTTTATTTTGTATGATATTGATAATCTTTATCATTTACAATTTTAAATAATTATACTATAATGTAAAGTATAAATCATTAACATTTGTTAATTAAAAATAATTTTTAGGAGAATTTTTATGTATAATATTATTGATAAATTTAGTAAGACATTATTATTTAGCGGCAAATCAACTAATCAAATAGAATCTTTAACCTCTAACTCTAATTATATTATTAATAATTTTAAAAAGAATGAAGTTATTTTTAGTCCTAACAAAGTTTGTGATAAAGTAGGTATTATTTTATCAGGTTCAGTGATAATAAAAAAAATACTTGTATCAGGAGAATCATTAATAATAGGAGAAAAAGTAGAAAATGATTTGATAGGAATTAGTAGTATTTTTTCAAATGTGAAATATTATCCATTTTCTATAACATCAAAAGAAAATACTGATATTTTAATAATTTATAAAAATGACTTAAATAATCTTCTATACAAAGATACAGAGTTAATGTTTAATTTTGTTAAAGCTTTATCCTGTGACAATAACGTACTTAACAATAAAATTGATATACTCTCACAAGCTTCAATAAAAAATAAAATTATTCATTATTTACTATGTGAATATGATAAAAACAATAGTTTAACAATCAATTTACCTTTCTCAAAAAAAATATGGGCAGAATATCTACATGTTCAAACACCCTCTCTTTCCAGATCTCTCAGAGATATAGAAGAAGAGGGTTTAATAAAAAATAAAAATAGAACATTTTATATATTAAATATCGATAGGCTAAGAAAAGTTTTATATTAGCATTAAAATTAATCAGTTTATAATCTAAATTAATTTCAACTGATAATTTCTTGGTGGCTCTTGTCCTAATAAATGTCTAACAAAATAGTCCATTCTTCTTCTTCTAAAGTATAAAGAAGTGTAGAATTGATGGTTTTCATTTGGCATAAATATAACATCAAATTCTTTATTAGCTTTTATTAATTCATCTGCCAATTGTGTAAATTGATTAAAAGGAACATTTTCATCATGTTCACCATATGCAAGTAATAGCTTTCCTTCTAAGTTTTGAGCTAATAATTTATTGCTTACAGCTTTGATATTCTCTTGGTTTTCCATATACCTAAGATAAGGTGACATAGCAACTGGAAGTATTGCACTATAATCATGGGAACCTGCAGATGAAACAGCAACTTTGAAAAAGTTAGGATATTTAAGTATAGCTCTACATGATGCATATCCTCCAAAAGAATGACCAAATATACCTACTTTATCAATATTCATATACGGTCTATCTTCCGCTAAAGTCTTTATTGCTCTTACATGATCATCTAGTCCAAAATTATCGAAACCTCCATATATTTTTTCATGAAATGTCTTTGATCTACCTGGCGTACCTGTTGAATCTAATACTATGACTATGAATCCTAGTTCAGCAATAGCATAATTGTCTTGACATCCACCTGGAGATATACCCGCTACATCCATAGTATCAATAAAATTAACTGGAGTAGATATTATTTGAGGACCATTATATATTGAGTCAATTACGGGATACTTTTTATTAGGATCGAAATCAGATGGTTTATAAATTACTCCCCATATATTATTAACACCATCTTCAGCTTTTACAACAAATCTTTCAGGCATCCTAAATCCAATTCCTTTTAAATCAGTTATGTCAGCTTCTTCTATTACTTTTATTATACTTCCATCTTCTGTACTTCTTACTACAGTAACAGGTACTTGCTGAACTGTTGAGTAATTATCAACTAAATACTTATTATCAAATGATATATTCGCAAATCTAGTATCTCCACCTCCCATAAAATTAGGTTGAGTATTGGTGTATATATGATCAGCATTTTCAGAAGTTAAAGCAGTTAAATCACTACCATCAAATTTTACTTTGTAAATTTTTCTATAATAAGGATCAACATCTTTATCTACTCCTGCAGCTGCAAAATATATAGTTTCATTTTGTTCATCAACTTCTAATAAATCTCTTACAATCCATTCCCCTGTTGTTATTTGATTAATAAGTTCACCCGTTTGTAAGTTATATCTATACAGATGTCCCCAACCACTTCTTTCTGAATACCAAATAAGCTCACTGCTATCTTTAATTACTCTTACATTTGGATTATTATACGTTAATCCATTAAGATTCAGAAATGTTTCAGCCTTTTCTTCTAGTATAACTTTATAGTCCCCTTTTACTAAATCTAGTTCCATAACATTAAAATAATCTGAATTCACAGTCTGTCCAATAACGATAGCTTTTGAATTGTTATCTTTCCACCAAATGAATGGTTTCATTGATACATCATCAAATAAACCTACACTTTCAGGAGTCTTAATTTTTACAATTTTTCCACTTTCAATATCAATACAGTAATAATCTATTATTTCTTTTTTTTCTGATGTAGGATATTTTATCTCATATAACTTAGGTTTTAATGATCCATCTACTGGTACTGATTCAACGTAAGGTAAAGTATCATATTCTCTTTCATCAAGTACTTTTACTATTATTTTACTTGAATCAGGAGACCATACTACACCTATCGTAGGAGTTTGCATTCTCATTTTTGATAGTAATACAGATACAAAACCATATCCAGGCAATTTACCATATGCTTTATTTTTTTCTCCATCGAAAGTTAACTGTTTAGGACTTTCTTCAGTTAGATCCTGAACCCAAAGGTTATTATCTCTTGTAAATACAGCTTTAGATTGATCTGGCGACATAGATGGAATATAAGGAGCTAATGGGTTTGTTACCGCTTTACATTCATAATTTTCAGTATTTAACATATATGATTGAAATCCTATGACGAATATCATTAAATGTTTTTCTAGAAAATAAGAAAAAGTATCAAATGGTAAATTATACGGACTTGATTCAAAACCTAAAACTTCTGAAACTGCTTTTGCAACCTCTTTATGATTAAAAAGCTCAATATTCATATCTTTTTCTAAATCATAAAGAACAAACTCTTTACCTTTTTCCGTATCTTTCTTATACCAAAATGCAGTATTACTAACCCAATTCGGTATAATTTTTGCATTTTTAGTAATTGCTTGCAAGTTTTCGTTTAAGAATTTTTCTGCTCTTTCATATTTTTGGAACAATTCGATCCACTCCTTAGCAATATTTATTATTTTAATTTATTGGAACCTTATTAAATTTAGATATAGTTACAAAATTATTTACTAAACATCAGTTTTTGCTTTAAAATAATTTTTTATAATATTTAAGGTATAGAATATTTTTCTTTTTCAGAAACCTATATAGATTATAATAATAAATTTATTGTACTTCTATTTTAATCGAAAATCCATTCTTTTTATTTGTTATTAATTATGATAATATCACCTTATAGATTTAGTATTTTTCCATAATGGTAGCTTAATTCCTAATCCTTTTTCTAATGCTTTATCAAATATTCTTCGTGCTACCATCATGTCTTCAACAGCCATGCCTACATTATTTGATAATATTAGTTGTTCTTTTGATGTCCTACCCTTCTTTAATCCTCCTGCAACTCCACCAGTTTCTGCATAAATTTCTGGAAGTCCCCAAGGATAATATCCATATCCTTCTAGTAATTTATGTTGTTCTATGCTATCTACAGTATAAATATCAGCTTTTTTATATAAATCATCTGTATATACTGAATGACAATCACAAGTAATTACTGTTTGTCCTTTTCCTATTAAACTTCCTTCTACAAATGGATTTGGTTTATGGTGAATTGGAACTGCTGAACACATAACTTCGCATTTTTTAGCTATTTCACTTGGATCACTTGTTTTAATTATCTTAGCATTTACTAATGGTTGGCATATTTCTATGACTTTATCCATTGATGATTCATAAATATCGTATATGTATATGTTTTCTAGTTTCGGTAATATTTTTTCGATCATTTTTATATGTGCTTTTCCTTGGATTCCACATCCATACATTCCAAAAGTAGTAGCATTTAAATTAGCCATATGTTTCGCCGCTACAAGAGAAACTGCTGGTGTTCTCACTTCTGTTATCCATGTTGCATCCATTATTGCAAGTGGTAGTCCTGATTCATGGTCATTATATATTATCTGACAATTTGTTGGAGTTATATCTGAAAATCTTTCCTTGTTTGTAGGAAAATTCGACCCCCATTTAATACCACATGCGAATTCCTTTGATAAATAAGCTGGCATAGCATGCATTAACGAATTGGGTTGTGGATGCAAACCAATTTTTGCTGGCATCTCAACTTCTTTTTTGCTGTAAGCTATCATAGCTCTTTCCGTATAATCTATTATTTCATCAATTGTTACGCCTGTATCTTGACAATCTTGAAATGATAGATAAAGCATTTCATTACCAATGTTAACCTTTTCATTTACCCAATTTCTATACTCAATACTATTCATCGCAACCTCCATATGTTTTAGATATCCTTCTTGTATACATTAAATATACAGTAAGTATCCCTAACTTGTCAATAGAAAAAACAAAAAAAATCAGATTTTAAATCTGATTTTATATATTAAAATATATCGTTTTTTATTTGTTCAATATAAACTTCTATATGTTTAACAGCCATTTCAGAGGCTTTTTCTGGGTTTTTCTTTTCTATTGCATCTACTATATCTTTTAAGGTATTAATAAATGTTTTGCTATTTGTTACTTGATTTTTAGTATAATGCCATAATCTTTTAAATCTTGTATGTAACATATCAAGTACATCAATTAATACAATATTTTTACTTATTTCTCTTATTTTTTTATGGAACTCTTCGTCTATATCTATTAACTTTTCATAATCAACATCTGGATTGACTTTTTCAAATCTATCAACTATTTCTTTTAATTCATCAATCTGCTTTTTTGTTGCATTTACTGCTGCCAATTTAGTTGCAAAAGCTTCTAAATTTTTTTTTACTTCAAATGCTTGTTTTAAATAAAATAAATCTAATGGTATTACTTGTGCTCCTACTCTTGATACAATTGTTATAAGCTTCTCTTGCTGCAATTTATGAAGAGCTTCTCTTATTGGTGTCCTACTTATTCCAAATTCTCGCGACAATTCTGTTTCGTTTAATATATATCCAGGTTCATATTCAAGAGTTATAATTCTATTTTTTATTTCTTCATATACACTTGTTGCTACATTATTCCTTTTTTTTATACTCATTTTCATCACCTTTCATTGATGTATACATTTAGTATAGCATTGAAAAACTTATAAGTAAATATAAATTAAAAAACGGATACTCTCATTTAAAATGACAAGAATACCCGCTGTACCACCTTAATTTCAAACTGTTTTATCTTAATTTCTTTTATAAACTATTTCTCCATCTTTATATACTTGTACTATATTATTTAAAGTTTTAATATCCTGCAAAGGGTTTCCTTCTACTATTAATAAATCAGCTAATAATCCTTCTTTGATTAATCCTATATCATCTGACATATCTAAAACCTCTGCAGAGTTTTTTGTTGCACATTTTATAGCTTCTAATGGCTCTAATCCTAATTTGCACAAATATGCTATTTCATCTATTACAGGTGTAATTGGCTTGTTAGGCATTACAATATCTGTTCCAGCAAGAATCTTTATTCCAGTTTTATATATATTTAAAAAATTCTTGTTTATTGTATCAACGCTATCTTGCAAGTATTTTTTTTGTACTATTTCATCTTTTTTTAAAGGCCTTTGTAATTTCTTCTCATATTCATTATAAAAATCTAATATTCCAAAAAGTACTGATAAAGTCGGTACCCATGCTATACCTTTTTTCTTAGCTTTTTCTGCTAAATCAACATCCATATATGTAGCATGTTCTATGGTATCAAATCCTGCTTCTATAGCTGCCTCTGCTGCTTCAAATGTTGATGCGTGTACACAACATTTATAACCTGTTCTATGACACTCATCTACTATAGAATTCATTTCTTCTTGAGTATATTCACAAATATGGGTTCTATGGCTAGCCATAACTTTTATCCAATCAGCGCCATTTTTTATATTTTCTCTTACTGCTTTACGTACTTCCCATGGACCATCTGCTTCTATTAATCCACCTTTTAACTGCCATGCATGTCCACCAGTTTTTATAATTCCTTGCTCTGAGGAAATAACTCTTGGACCAATAATATACTTTTTATTTAATGCAGATTTTATAGCTTGGTTTAATCCCTTCGGGTCAGTCACTGTTCTAATAGTTGTAACACCAAGAGATAATGCTTCTCTCATATTTTTACTTGTAAGAAAAGCAATATCATAATCACTGTAGCCATTTTTGCCTAACTCATTTGCATCTGGTTTAGACCACCAATAACCAATATGCACATGCATATCTATTAATCCTGGAAGGATTGTACAATTTTCTTTATATACTACATTTACATCAGTATATTTTGCTTCAATTTCATTAGAGTGCCCTACTGATTCTATTCTACCTTCATCATTAATCAAAATAGCTCCATTATCTAAAATAGTTTGGCCATCTCCAACAATTATTTGATCTGCCTTTATTATTTTCACACTAAAACCTCCTTATTTTAATCATTAATTAATTATTATTTTTTCTAATTAGCTTTGTATTATTTTTTACTATAAAGTTCAATTATTTTTAATATAACATTAACAGAGGCTTTCATAGAACTTATTGGAATATATTCATATTTACCATGGAAATTATGACCTCCTGTAAATATATTAGGAGTTGGAAGTCCTCTGTATGAAAGCATAGCTCCATCTGTGCCTGCACGTATAGGTTTAATATCTGGCTCTATTCCTAAATCTTTCATAGCTTTCTTTGCTGTTTCTATTATATGTATTACAGGCTCAATTTTTTCTTTCATGTTAGAATATTCATCTTTAATTTCAAGTTCAATTGTATTTGGTAAATATTTTTTATTTAAAAATTCTGCAATATCTACAAAAAGCTTTTTCTTTTGTTCAAGCTTATTTTTGTCATGATCTCTTATTAAATATTTCATACAGGTTTTCTCAACATTACCATTAATGTCTAAAAGATGAAAAAATCCTTCGTAACCTTCTGTATATTCTGGTTTTTGATCTATAGGAAGCATATTGTCTAATTCATTTGCGATTCTTAATGAATTTATCATTTTATTTTTCGCTGCTCCAGGATGTACATTTCTTCCGTTTACAGTTATTTTAGCTTTAGCAGCATTAAAGTTTTCGTAATCTAAACCACCGATACCGCCACCATCAATTGTGTATGCAAAGTCAGCATTAAATTTTTCAACATCAAAATTATCTGTTCCTCTTCCAGTTTCTTCATCTGGAGTAAAAGCTATTTTTATAGTCCCATGTTTAATATCAGGATTATTAACAAGGTATTCTACTGCTGTTACTATTTCTGCAATGCCTGCTTTGTCATCTGCACCAAGCAATGTAGTACCATCTGTAATAATTATGTCCTCACCAATATATTGTAATATTTCTGGAAAATCTTTAGTTTTTAAAATCACATCTTTTTCTTTGTTAAGAATTATATCTTTACCATCGTAGTTATTAATTATATTTGGGTTTACATTAGCTCCTGTAAAATCTAGAGCTGTATCCATATGAGCTAAAAATCCTATTGTAGGAATGTGCTCGTCAGTATTTGAAGGAAGCTCAGCCATTACTTTGCAAAACTCATCCAAGTTCACATTTTTGAGTCCAATATCATTTAATTCATTTACTAATAGTTTAGCTAAAACAAATTGCTTTTCAGTAGTCGGACTTGATGTAGAGTCTGAATCTGACTGTGTGTCTATCTTTACATACTTTAAAAATCTTTCAACTATTTTATCCATAGTATACCTCCAAAATATATTTTTATAGTTGTATTAAAAATTTCTCATATTATATATCATTTTTTTTTCTAATAAAAGGAAAATTATTAAATAGTATTTTAATATCTAACTTTCGCACATATAAAGGACCTTGAAAAATCAACATAAAAATACTAAATATTAACTTTTCAATATAATTATTAATTTGAGATTTAAAATTGTAATTTTATTCTAATTATGGATATTCCTTAAGGTCTTATGATAGCTGAAAAAATTCATATGATAAAAGGACATCTGTTGAAAGATATAATAGCAGAATTAAAAAATTTTATTATTTATACTATTTATAAAATATATAAAAAATAGTGAGTATTAGATTTATAGACACTCACTATTTTTATATTAATCGTCAAGTATTTAAAACGTTGAAAGATTTTTTATTATTTTTATATAAAGATTTAAATTCAATAAAATACTTATCATAAATTAGGGTATTATTTTTATTAGGAATATAGCGTTTTTTTACTTTTATAAGTTTCTTTACGTCTTCAATTTTATCTATTATGTTAAGTCCTACAGCTATTACAACCGCAGCTCCTACAGAACCTATGTTTTGAGGATTATCTACTGTTTCTATTTCACGTCCTAATACATCAGAAAGAATTTGACATGTTATTGGAGCTAACGCACCACCGCCAACGAATCTTATTTTTTTTGAAGTTTTCACTTTTCTTTCGCAAGATTCCAACTGCCATCTTAAATGGTAGCATACACCCTCTATAACAGAATGTATTAACTCTGTTTTGCCTGTTTCTAAACTTATATTGAAAAACATTCCTCTAGCCTTATGATCTTCAAACGGACATCTATTTCCATGAAGCCAAGGAGTAAATATGACTCCATTACTTCCTGCTGGAACATCTTTTATTGCATACATCATATAATCATATAAAGATGTATATACAGTTTCTTGAGATTCATGTATCTGCTTCTTTTCTAAATAAACATTTATTTCATCTAAAGCTAAGTGGTCTTTAACCCACTCAAGACATTTTCCAGCAGTTTCTAGTTCAGCAAAATAATTAAAATTCTTATTGCTAGCACCTACTATTGCTGCTATCATATTATTTACATCTAGTTTTTGATTACTTACAACGGTTGATACCCATCCCGAAGTACCTAAATAAATGTGAGTACTGTTTACTTCTGCAAGTCCTGCTCCTAATCCTATCAGAGAAGCATCTCCTCCTCCTCCAAATACTGGAGTTCCTTCTTTTAAACCAAGTTTTTTTGCTGCTTCTTGTGTAATTCTTCCGACCATATCAATACTCTTTACTACTCTTGGAAGATGTTTTATATCAACACCAAACATCTCACAAATTTCTTTACTGAAACATTTTCTGCCCTTTCTAGTATCAAAAAGCATTGTAGCGAAGGCACTGTCCTCTGTCATAACAAATTCACCTGTAGATTTACAAATTAAAAACTCTTTTACATCTAGCCATTTATATACTTCTTTAAAATTATTAGGCTCATTGTACTGAACCCATTTGTATTTCCAAACAGGGTCTTTTACACTAGCGGCAACTGCACCGCTTATCTTAATGGATTTTATTAATTTCCGTACATTCATACCTGATACACATATTCCTGTTGCAAGACCATCTTTCAGCTCTTTATTAGCTCTATTATCCATATAACTCATTGCACGCCTTACTGGTTCACCGTCTCTATTAACTAAAACTAAACCTTGCATTTGAGCACAAAACGATATACCTTGTATCTTATCAGCTGAAATATAATTATCATTCAGTATTTTATTAGTAGTACTGCACATAGCATTCCACCAATCATAAGGTTCTTGTTCAACACCGCCATTTTCCAATACATAAAGATCGTATCCTTCAATAGCACTAGCAATAAGTTTTATAGTTTCTGAAATCTCAAAAATACAAGTTTTAATACCTGTTGTTCCTACATCATATGCAATTACATAAGTCTCCATATTTACCTCCCTTCATATAAATAGTTTATAATTTAATTAACCACGGAAGCACACGGAATAACATTGAATTGTTCTTCGCACCATTTTAAACGAGTGATGAGTAATTAGTAATGAGTAACTAGAAATGAGTAACGAGTAATAATGTTGATTTACTCATTTCTTCGTAAATCATTTATTCCTTTTTCAACTGTTACAACTATTTTTTATTGTTTATGTAGTAAAACTTCCATAACTATCATCTTTTCACTTTTAAACTTTCAACTTATTTTTTACTCGTTTTTCATTTTTATTGTCATGTTTGATTCTTTCATTCGGAAGGTAAAAGGCAGTTCTATCACTGTTATTGCAACTACTATCAGCATAGGAATAATTACTGAACCTGAAATTGACGCAATTGATTCAAAAATGTAAACAAATAAAACTCCAGATATTTGACCCATAAGAAGTGTAATACCAAGTGAAGTGCCTTCTTGAATAGGATAAGCAACTTCTGAACCATGTTGAAATAATATGGGGGCAACACCCATAATAGTAAAACCTGCTGCTCCTGCTATTATAGCTACAAAAACAAAACTTTCAATAAAAGTCAATCCTAAGTAAAGTGGTATTAGCAGTGCTATAGCACATATAAACAAAGGAACTTTTATGCCTATCTTGTCAGATATTACAGGCAGTATTACAGCTCCAATAATACCTGCAACAACGAAAACTGCACCTACAATGCCTGCTTGAACTGAGGTTATTCCTCTTGGAATAAGTATTGATTCTATTAATGTTAGTAAAGTATTAAAGATTCCCATGGACATAAAACATATGAAAAGAACTAATAAATAACCTTTGTTTTTAAAAAGCTTCTTAATAGATGAAATACTAAAATCTTCTTTTGCAGCAGTAGGTCCGGGAGGTGCAGTTGCTGGTTTCTCTTTAGTAAAAATTATTGCAATAACTGCTGATATAATGGCTATAATAGCAAAAAGCATAAAAACTTTAGGTATACCTGAGCTTGTAGCTACTATAGGAGCAATTAACATGGGAACTGCAAAACCAATGTATTGTGCCATAATCAATATACCTGCTGCTGTTGATCTTTCAGAGATAGGAAACCAGTTTGCGGGAACTTTTGTAGATATATTAAGAAGGAAAGGCTGACCTATAGCAATTATGAACTGAGAAATTAATACAATTGTAAAATTATCTGCACATAAGGCTCTTATTAGTCCGAAAATAGCTGTCAACGAAGCACCAATTATTAGAGAATACCGATATCCATATTTGTCTACAACCCATGATGCAGGTATAGAAAATATTATATACATTATCATATAGCTCATCGAAAATAATGCTATTTTCATTCCACTTACTCCATAAAAACTTTCAGCCATACTAGATATAGGAGCTAAAGAAAGCCACATAATTTCAGTAGATATAATAATAGGAACAATTGCTAAAACAATTATCCATCTGTAGGATGATATATCCTTACTCTTCATAAAATTACCACCTTTATTAATTATTTATTTCTGCCTTCTTTGAATATTTTTTTAAATAAATAAATCGCATCAACATGCATTCAAGAGAATTTATTGGCTTGACTTTTCCAAATAAAGACGCCCCTATATATGCTTTACAAGCTTTTTGAGCTATCATACTTACTGCTAAAGCATCATCATTAGTTTTACCACAGCATAATGCACCCAAATTTCTGACAAATACCAAAGGTGATTTTTTTAAAGCTTTTGAAATTAATATAGGATTGTTATCAACGTTTTTTACTGAAGAACCTATTATCTGAGCATAATCATCAAGTATAGGTTTTATAGTAATACCAAAATAAGAAATAGCTAAAATTTCAGGTGAGTTGTTAAATATTATATTATTAATGTTTTTGTTCTCAGCGTAGATGTATTTATAAGTTTCTGCTTCTTTTTGAAAAGATAAATCTACTTTATCGTTTTCAACCTCAATTTCTTTTTCATATGAATATATAATAAATCCTTTTTCAGTTCTTCTGCTGTTACTATATACTGATAATTCACCATCTGTAAATTTGTAATCGAATTTATTTAAGTATGTTAATGCAAATACAGCCATTTCATAAGGTATAAAGCTTTTTCTATTACTCAAACTTAAATACTTATTAACTACAAAATCATAACAAACTTTTTCCAACTCTGTTGCTGCTAAAAAAGTTTCATCATAGTTTTTACCAAAGCAGAGAGCTCCATGATATTTCATAATAACTGCTTTTCCTTTTGATTCTTTAAGAGCAGTACCTACATTTTTACGAAGAGCTTTTGTTCCGGGCAGAGCATATTTAGCACAAATAACTTTATCACCTAATAGTGGATTACTCTCTTTTATATCAATATAATCAAGTCCTGATGTTCCTACAACTGAAGCATTATCTTGATGCGTATGTATTATAAAGTTAACATCTGAATAAATAGTATATGTTTCAGCGTGTATTCCTTTTTCTGATGAAGGTTTAACATCACCTTTATAACTTAAATCTTTTATATTTACTTGAACTATTTCTTCAGGTTTTAATGAAAGATAATCTCTTCCGCTAGGTGTTATCACAAAACTTTTATCATCTACACGACAGCTTACATTACCCCATGTTCTTGCAATCAAACCACATTCAATAAGTTTAATACCCGCTTTAATTACTAATTCTTTAGCTTCATCTATATTCATAAAAAAACGTCCCCTTTTCACTTACTCATAAAACACAAAATGACTATATCGGGTCATCCTGAACACTAGCTCCTCATCTCTCGTTTTATTTTCGCTTTACGCCAGTAAAGCTACGTTAACTTTTCACTTTTAACTCTTATCTTTTATCTTAATTCATGGTTTAACATCTATTTGCTCAAAAATATTTTCAAATCTCGATAATATATCTGGAAGCATATCATCATTGTATGCAGCACTTGTGTAAAGTCTCGAACCAGCAAGAGTTACTATTCCTTCAGCCATATAAGCAGATCCTATATGCTCCATTTCTTTTTTTCTTTTTGAAGTTTCCTCTAATACAGAGGGGATCTTCCAAGGTTTAGACCAATTTATTGAAAAATGCATAGTACCTACAGTTTCAAGATGACATATAGAACCTTGATTAAAAGCTACAAAAGGCAAATTATATTTTTTAATTAATTCTTGTATACCTTTTATCAATTTATCAGCAAACAATCCAGCTTTTTGTGAAGCATTTGTTTTTTCTATTTCACATAAGGTATAATAACCAGCAACACAGCTCAATGGATTAGCTGCCATTGTTCCGCCAACAAGAGCTTTCTTATGTTTATCTCCACCGCTTATTCCTGCTGCTAAATATTTCATATATTCTTTTTTACCTCCTAGTCCTCCGGCACTTGGATAACCTCCTGCAACAACTTTTCCAAACACAGTTAAATCAGGATATACACCAAAATATCCTTGCGCACCTGACATACCTATTCTAAAAGCAGTTACTACTTCATCAAATATTAACAGTGCTCCATATTTTCTACACAACTTTTCAACACCTTTGTTAAAATCTATGTCAAGAGGTCTGGTTCCACTTTCTGGACCAACAGGTTCTATTAGTACTGCTGCTGTTCCACCTCTAAATTTATTCCTGAATAGTTTTTTTTCAAGATCATTTAAATCATTTGGAAAAAATTCTTGTGTATATTTAAATACATGGCGTGGTACTCCATTAGCTTGAGTTGATTTAGTTCCCGGTATACGTATTCCATATGCAAGCTGGTCACTCCACCCGTGATAAGCTCCGCCCATTTTAATAATATTTTTCTTTTTTGTAGCAAGTCTTGCAACTCTTATAGCCGCCATATCGGCTTCAGTACCTGAGCCAAGCATCCTAAACATTTCAACACTTTCTATATTATCTGATATTTTTTTAGCAAGTTTATATTCATATTCATGAAATAGACCTGTAGAAGGACCGCAATCATTGATTAACTCAATTACCTTTTCACGAACTTCGTTAGGATTGCTTCCTAGTACCGTTGGTCCTCCTGCTTGAAGAAAATCATAATATTTATTGCCGTCAATGTCATACAAATAAGGTCCCTCAGCTTTGGTAAATACAAGTGGGAATGGATGATTAAAGGCAAGGTTATGTTGAACACCACCTGGTATCAGCTCTTTAGCTTCTTCAATCATTTCTTTTGATTTTGAACATTTTTTATCAAAATACTCTTCTTCATACCTTTTTAATGCTTCTGGCCAAATTGTATAAATAGGTTTTTTAATTAATTCATCAAGTTGCTTTATAATTTTATCTGCATCTGGATATTCGGAAATTGCAAAGTTTTGATTCACACTAAATCTCCTCCTTTAAAAATATTAGTTTGTATCTTCTCAAAATATATGAAAATTATAATAATTGGCTCTTTTAAGATTAGTAATTTTTGATAAGTGAGTGAGTATTCACTCACTTTAATTTTAGCACTATTTACCAAAATGTCAAGAATTATTATATCTTAAATATACAATTATGTTATAATTTAGAAAGTTGATGTTGCAAATCACATATTTTATGATAAAATTATGAGTGAATTTCGACTCACATATTTTTACAAACATAATTTTGAGGTGGTATTAATGGAATTTAAATATAGTAAAGAACCTTTTGATAGAATTTCAGAAGAAAAAAAGAATAGAATACTACATTCAGCTATAACAGAATTTGCTGATAATGGCTTTGACAGTGCTAATATAAATAAAATAGCTAAAAAAGCTGATGTAAGTGTTGGATCAATGTATAAGTACTTTACTAATAAAAAAGATTTATACTTAACTGTGGTAGATTTCTCTGTTAAAAAACTTAGAACTGTACTAAATGATATAATTAATAGTCAAGATGATTTTTTCAGTACTATAGAAAAAATAATTAAAGCTATACAATTATATTCAAGAAGTGATGAAGCTTTAACAAAATTATATAATGAAATGACTACTGAAAATAATTACGAATTAGTATGGAAAATTGCTTCAGATATGGAAGGCATAACTGCTAATCTCTATGCATCTATTATAAAAAAAGCACAAAATGACGGCATAGTAAGAAAGGATATAGACTCAAAATATTCTGCTTTTTTTCTTGACAATTTATTTGTACTCCTTCAATTTTCTTATTCATGTGAATATTATAAAAAAAGACTTAAAATGTTTATAGATGAAAATGTTTTTGATAATGATGATTTAGTAGCTAAAGAACTATTAAAATTTATAAAGGGTGCTTTATGCTAAAAAACGCGTTATCTAGATATCAACGCGCTATAAATTAAAAATTATTATCTAATAACTTGTATTTTGAATAGTTTATTTATCTTTATCCGCATATACAAAAACCATTCCCTTTTCTAGCAAATTTTCAACATATGTACCACTTTCAAAAACTAATTTTTTTCCATCAATCTTAAACTTGTATGCTTCCGTATCATTCACTTTTAGTATTAGTTCATCATTTTGAATACTATAACTACCTCTTGGATTATAACTAGTTGCAATACTCCTATTAAACTCAAATTCGTTATTCTCCTTCAAAACAACCCATGCAAAACCATTTTCTAATTTAACATACTTACCAATCTTCAATTGATTTGAATTTTTATTGATTGAACAACTACAAGTAAAAATTAGGGTAACAATAATAATCATCATTAATAGTTTTTTTTTCATATTATACTTGTATGATATATTTAGTAACTAAATCATACGCTCCTTTACTAATATTTAGCCTATCGTAATTATATGATTATTTACTTAACAATTAAATTATTCTCATAAGCTTCATTTAAGTAAATAACCTTATCTCCATAAAAATTATAAGAATTCATTAATTCACTATTAGATATTTTTATCTTTTCATCTGTATCTAAATTTAACTGATATAAGGCTTCGCTGTCATCTTTATAATTAATCATATACAAATATTTATCATCTAATCCAATTAAATTTACAGTTTGTTCTAGATCAATTATCTTAATTTCTTTAGTTTTTAAATTATATCTGTATAATTCTGAACAATCATTTTTAGTCTTTATATATAATAATTCGTTATTGTATATAGAAAAACAATAGTCTCCGCCTTCATTAGGTATTTTCTCTTCATTTTTGCCATCAATTTTCAATCTATAAACTTCACCACCATCTTGATAATATATGTAATCATCATTTATTATAAAATTATAAATATATTTATCACATAATTTTGATTTATCTGTTCCATCTGTTTTAATTCTATATAATCCCTTCCTTTGTGGGTAATATATATAATCTTCATATATACAATATGCAAAATGACAGCCTTTATCTAAGTCATCAATAATAGTCTTTTTGCCACTTCCATCTAAATTAATCTTATAAAAATCTTCTATGCTTCCAAAATAAGATTCCAAATAGTATATACCGCTTTCATCAACAGTAACTCTTGCCATACTTGTATCTGTTAATACACTTTTATCTGTTCCATCTAATTTAATTTTACATAGTCCGCACAAAATATCACTGTAATAAATATAGTCATCAATTATTCCATATAATTCATAAAAATTTTTATTTATTACAATTTCAGATTTTTCATTTTCTATATTATATTTAACAAGGTTATCATCATTTACTTTATAATATATATATGGATATTCAACTGTCTCAATATCATAAGCCTCGCCAATAATCATTATTTTATTGTCATTATCTGGATTATATATATACAATCCTTGACTGTATTTCTCTTCTAGCAAATATAGTTCGTCTTCTTCTAATCCAATTCCATTTAAACTGTCAATTTCATAGATTTTTTCTAAATATCCATTATCTTGATTATGCTTTATTATTTTATCATCTGTTATTAAAAATATATAATTCTCTCCAATCAGTATATTATCTGAATAGTCATATGATATTATATTTTCAAAACTTCCATCATTGTTCATGAAATAAGTACCATTATAATTTGAAAAATAAATCTTATTTTTTCCGACATTTAATGTACGTGCAAATTTATTATTTATTTTAAAATTATATTTACCATCGGTTGTTATTTTATATATAGTATTTCTATCAGAAGTATTTATGTAATATATCCAATCTCCTATTATATTAGGATAAATCACTTTATCTTGTATAACTATATTTTTATTTTTACCTTTCTTATTGACTTCATATAAACTACCGCCTTTTAAACCATCACAATAATATATCCTATCTTTACTAACATTTAAGTATGAGATTTCGCCTTCTACAATATTAGTTTTATTACTACCATCTATGTTGATTTTACATAGTCCTTTACTTTGTTCATTTAAATTTATATAATAAATTTCATCATTATCTATACAAAATTGACTTATGTAATCATCACAAATTTTTGTATTTTTACTCATATCACTTTTCATTTTATACAATTTGTTATGATCTACTTGGTTTATATAATATATCCAATCATTATAGCTGATTACATTCATACCATTCACTGTATTACCATTACAATCATTAACATCTATATATCTAGATAAATCATAATCTCTAACAATTTCTATATTCATAAATTGAATTAAGTCTACTAAAGGAATATATATATCTTCACCTATGTCAGGAATTTCAAGTAATTCGTTTCTATAAATATTTTCTATGTCACCCCATCCCATATAAGCAACAGCTTCATTGTCTTCTTCTTCTATAGTAATTCTTAACCTGTACTTCCCTTTTTCAGCATATTCATTCCATGTTCCTCTATTTCTTGTACCACCTAAATTATCAAACTCAAATTTCTTACCTAAATAGATTATTGATAACCATTCAATATTATCCTTTACATAACCTATTTTAACACCATCGCTATATAAATCATTACCTTTTTTACTAATATGAATTGTATTTTTATTTTGGCATGAAAGTAAACTTTTGCTTCCTAATATTATATTAATGCAGTTATCATTATCAGTAAATTTACAATTGTTTAAGTCAGAAAAACTTTCCACATTAATAACTAACTCATTATTTATTTTATTAGCTTTCATAATACAATTATTAATATATACTTTTATGTCTGAACTATAAACTATGTCAGTATGTAAACAGTAATTTGTTGTATCAATTGGCTGTATTAATAAATATGGATTTTTAATTATATCTATCCTTTTCTTATCCTCATTAAATTCAACACTAAATCCGTAGCTCTTAAAATCATCAATTTTTATATATTTATCTTGACTAAATTCATAATAAGGTATTGGAAAATGATTAATATATATTTTTTCTTCTATATCTTGATTATCTTTTGAATAACAAAATCCTACTGTTGTTAAATTTAGAATTAGTAATAAAACTGATAATATTAACACTATTTTCTTCATAACTACCTCCAAAATTATTTATATTTTGGGTTTTAATTTTAACTGCTCTTATACTTTAAATTATATATCAAATTGAGTAATATTTCCAATAATGTTTATATAAATTCAAAAATAGATACTACATAAAATAGGCTGATTTAACAGCCTATTTTTAACATCAACTTTATTTCTATAATATACGTAGCATAGAATGTCACATAACGTCATATAAATTGCTACTAAAATTTTACGTTATTTGTATTTACTAATGTTTATAATTTATCACTCTACTGTAAATTCCTCTGTTGTCGGTTCATTGTTCCATATATTTCCATCAGAACGATAATACTTTCTTATAACAGAACCATCAGATTTAGTATAGTCTATAACAAAGACTTGTCCTGTTTCTATTAGCATAGGATAATTGCTGTAAGGTAGTACATCCTGTGTTTTAGGTCTATTTACAAAATCATCATATGAATTTTCTAAACGCCAAAATTCCCTATATGCATAGTCTTTTAATCCTGTCAAATCTTGTTTTCCATAATACAATGCTTCATAATCTTTTTCACCAACATGGATTGAATCTAATCTGTATGGTTCAATATCCTTCGCCAAACTGGTTAAATCTTCGGAATGTATTGCATCACCATAAAGCTCCTTTAGTTGATTTGCCATACATGGAATAGAGTTAGTATAGTCCATCGCTTCCAGCCCAGTATGTGCCCCACCATAAATTCCCATAATGCTTTCACCACTTAATTTATCAAATTCACGAATAAAGTTCTCCACCATCATGTTTTCACGGTATACATCGTCAGAGTGTCCATAATAGTACTTGCCCTGCTCTATACCTTCCTTAGTTAACACATATTGCTCTGAGTCCTCTAAGTTATTATTTTTAAGATACACCAAAAATTTTTCTCCTGTTGTATTGTATTGATGCCCAACATCTGTCCCATGAAAAATCGTTTCAGGACACTGGCTTTTTATTTTCTCATAAAACTTTTTAACATTAGGTTTATTACAAGCAGTACCAATCCAATCATTATATATAGTATCCAGTATATCATTGCTATCTGATTTTATCCATATGTTCAAAAACTCTGCCGTATAGTACGGAAGTTCAACAAATAAATGTCTCATGCCTTGGTTGTGGTAGTACTCGTACCACAATTCAAATTCTTTATGTAAAATTTTATCTACTCCATGCACTTCCCCGTATAAGTAAATGTGTTCAGAGGATTGCGATGGTGATCCGGATATATCACCTTGGGTAGCACTATTAGAACAAGCTGACAATATCAAAATCATTGCCATTAAAAACACAAAAATACTTTTACTTTTCATAATTTTATCACCTCTTAATTTTCACTAATTTTGATAATAATTCAATATTATTATATTTCTTACCATCATTTGTCAACTTCTCAAGCCAATTCCTACGGAAAATATACTTCTGTAATATAAACAATTTCTTCTCCACAAAAAGTTATATTACATAAAACACTATGTTTTCCTATTTTCTCTACAAAAGTTTCATATGATGATTTTTCAACAATTTGTTCTTCATTTAATAAGTAAAAACCTATTCTCTCTTTTATAGTATATGGAATAATATCTTCCTCTTCATTATGTAGAAAACAGCCATTTGGAAAACTTTCACCTTCTCTTCCTAACTCTTTTATCCTTACCTTATCCTGACTTGAAATCCATTCTAAGTCATCAAAATATATAACATTATTAGTTATATCATAATCCTTAATGATTCCAAAAACTGCTGTATAAGATGGCAACGCTTGTAAATATCTGTATAATTGACTAATTTCAACATCTGCGTGTATAAAACTATGACTATAATCATATAATCTACTTATATCATTGTTTAATTTAACTATAGTATCTTCTAATTCTTCGTTCTTTTCAACCAACTTAGCCACTTCATTCTTCAAATATATAATTTCATCTTTATATAAATTTTCATTTTCAGCATCATCATTACATCCAGTTGATAATAATAAAACAATTAATACTACAAAACAAAATCTTCTCATACAAATACCCTTTCTCATATAATACTAATGATTTATAGAATTTTATTTACAGCAACTGATTTTTATTTTATAACTTTTCTAATAAATAATAAGATACTTTGTACTAAAATCATACTTTCCACACTATGTATCACTTACTTCACCAAATCTACGATCTCTCGTACTATACCTTTCTATAGCTAATAGAAGTTTTTCTTTAACTCCCCCTAATTCTTTTTTTAATGACTCGTGAAACTCTTTTTGGTATTACTTACATATAGGTATAATTCCTATATGATTACTTATAGTTTTTACACTATATCATCTAAAAGACTCTTTATACTTGTAATATTTCTGTAGTCTTCAACCTAGTATTATCTATATCAAAAATAATATCACCAAGTACAATAACTGAGTCAATGATTTCCTTTATCACATAGTTAAGTACGCACTTCAAAGCGTTATAATTTCAATGAATGTCACTAATGATTCCAATATTCATACTAAATAGCCTTCACATAATTACTTAAAAGTTTATATATATTATAATTTACTCATCCACATTTCTCAAAAAACTAGATATATAATACTATAAATTTATAATCACTATTTATTATTCTTAATATTCTTAATAATTACTTTTGTCTTGTCACTAAGAAATAATACTATTCCTAAGATTAGATACATAGAAGCATAACTTCTAGAACCATCTACAAATGCATTAGGATGCAATTCAGTAAAAAGTGTATTAATCCATAAATAACACATTAGAAGTCCCCATGTTAGAATAAAAGTTATAACATAAATTAATAATCTAGACTTTACTCTTTTTCTTAATTTATCATAAACAAACAATCCACATACAAGTATTGAATGCAAAACAAATCTACCTAATAGGTGTACATATGGATTTAATCCTACTTTTGCTGGAAATAAACCCAGTAAAATTGTTATGGTATCTAATAATGTGAAAAAAGCAAACAAAACACATACTGTAATAAATTTGTTTTTCAGTATGTATGAATAAAGTTCTTTTCCTTTTTTCTGTAAAATATTAGTTGCCATCTAAATTTTCTCCTCTCCAACTTCTCAAATTTTTAACATGCATTCTTTATATACTTATGAACTAATTAACATAAATAATTGTATGACTTAAAATATATTCTAATACTAAATATACACAAAGCACACTGTCACATAACTAAGCTATATATTCCTCTTTTAGAATTGAAAAAACCATTTGATCATGATAACCTCTATCGTCTTTATACGATTGACGTAATGTTCCATCAAGATGCATACCAATGCTTTTGTATAAACTGATTCCTATTTTATTCTCAGGATATACATCAATCCAAAATCTGTTTGTATTAAGTTGCTCAAAGCTATATTTTATTATCCCTAAAATTGTTTCCTTGCCATATCCCCAACCTTTTTTTGAAATAGCTATCCGCCGCAGCTCAAAAACATCAAATTTATCATTATGTACAGATAATGCAAAACCTATAATTTCATTATCACTTTTTTGTCTAAAAGTAAGTAATAAAGATGATTTACTATTAATCTCAGCTAAATGTTCTTCATATGTACCTTGCCAAATAAATCTTTTATTATCTTCATGATTTTCAAGTTCAATTATTTTATTAATATCTTGTTCTTCTGCCAAACAGATGTTTAATCTTTTTGTAGTAATGAGTACTTTCATTATTTAGTTCTTCCTTTCAGCATTATTTTAAATCCTAAATACTATTAATCCAATTTTCCTTGAAATTAGATGCTCTCTCCAAAGAATGCAAATAACTAATAAATTGAGACATATTTATTTCAATTGGTAAATCAAGTTTTCGCATTGAAGATACTATATCTGAAGCACTCTTTATGTTATTAGCTTTAATGTGTGAAATTAAGCAATCAATTAACAAATCTGGTTCAGATTTTGAAGCATTATCCAGATACTCAGCCCATTGACTCCATTCATCCTCAGATAAGTCTGTAACATTCTCAATTGGAGGATACGGTGTAAAACTATTATATTTATTAGATAAGATAAAGCCAATTTTCTCAGCTATTGCGATAGAGCCTTTATTACTATCAACACACAACCAATCTATTTGATTATATCCTTTTAAAAAACACTCTTGAACTACTTTTGAAATTACTACTTTTGCAAAACCCTGTTTTCTATATCGTCTATCTGTATTTATACCTATTGCTATTTTTTTATCATAACTGCAATCACTCAGTGACCAACTTACAATCGTTTTATCGTTACGTATATAGTAACCAATTCCATATTGAATAAACTTATCATCATTTTCCCAATTATCAAGCCATTCAAGTAAATCATCTACATTTTCATATTTCATATTTTTAAGAGATGTAGGGTTTATTTCTTCTATATAATAACCATCAGGTAACTTTTCATTTATTTCCTTCTGCATATGTTCATGTAAAACATAATGTCTTCTTGTATATTTTCTAATAAATTTATCTTTGTGAATAGATGGTATTACTTCATTCCAGCTAATTGAATCAGGTGTAATTTGATCCCAGAAGTCTAGTTTTTCTGAAATTGCAAGGTTAAATTCTTTATCATTAGTTTTTCCAGCAATATAATTACATTCACAAGTTTTTATAAAAGTAGCTGTTGGATTATCTATATCATTTACGTATATTTCACCCGGCATAATACCGTTTATTGTTGATATAACAGATAGCTCATTTTGAGATTCTATCAAAGGAGCAACCTTTGAATAATTCTCCTTTTTAAGCTTATAAATATTTTCCATATTATTACCTCCCATTAGAAGAAACTCTGTAATCACTATTCCTTTCTATATTCTAGTTCCTTGCTACCATTATAACCTTAATTTGTCAATTCATCAATTCTGATCTCTTATCTTTTTTATTTCTTATTTTTATAATCATTTCTTTAATAACATTTTCAATTTCCTCAGCACTATCATGTAATATAGAAAGGTGATCTGTATTTTCAACAACAATTAATTTGCTATCATTAGATAGCTTTAATAAACTATTATGTGAATTTCCCCATCCAGGCAATTCTTGCATAGATTTATCAGCAGCAAATAACACCAATGGTATATCCCTAAAATCTAATTTGCCATACATTTCTTCAGCAGTTGTTTTCAAAGAATTACCTTCCTTCAAAACCATATCGTTTAATATGTTTTTGTATGTCATAGCTTTATCAATTTTTTTTATTTCCTCATTCATGCTATTTAATCTATTATTAAACATTGGAATTAATTCAAAATCTAGAATTATCCTCACAAACCCTACTTTATTTAATATTTTTATAAACTTAACTCCAAAATCAGAAATTGAAGCTTCTGAATGATAAAGATGTTTATATGGACTTGTCCCATCAACTAAAACTACACCCTCTACTTCTTCTGGATACTTATGTGTATAAAGCAACACTTCCATAGCACCCATTGAATGAGCTACAAATAAATATGGTGGTTTTTCTCCTGATTTATCAAGTAATCTATGTAAATCTTCCACTATTTGATTAGTATCTCTTGGAGTAGATGCTTGTTCACTCCATCCATAACCTGGTCTTTCATATACACTGGTTCTAGTGTAAGTAGACACTTTTGGTTGTATATTTGAAAATTCTGTATAGGCTGATGGTGCACCACTACCGCAAGTCATAACTACTGTAGGTGAGCTATTGCTATCACCCATACTAAAAATATGCATTTTATGTCCATCAATTTCTATTAACTTACCTGGTGGATTAAATTTATTTTTTTCAACTTTTATTAATATTTGATTATATACAGCAATACATAAAATTATTAGAAAGATACTCAAAAAAATATATATCTTTAATTTTTTCCTTTTACTAATTTTAGAAAGTTTATTCATGACTTCTCCTTACAGCTTTTTTCTTCTTTCTGATTTTTCACCTCTGTGCTTATTTTACTGTTTTGTACTTCCACTTTTTAACCATTTTTTTACGACATTTTATCATTGTTAAAGTTTAGCTTTATTCTATCTTCTTATTTCAAAATATATTGATTTAATTCCATCTTCTATGAATGGTTCAATATTCGCAAATCCAACTTTTTTTAATACACCAATTGATCTATTATTAGATGCATATGTAAAAGCTCCAATCTTTTCTAAATTATATTTAGCAAAAATTTCTTCAATAAACTCTTTAGTAGCTATAGTTGATATACCTTTTCCCCATAGTTCCTTTTCAAAGATAACAATACTTAACATCGCCATCTTTTCATTCACTTCATCTATAGAATAACACCATATATCTCCAACATATTTTCCTCCATAGTAGATAGTTTTTCCATAACTTAATGCTTCATTTTTAAGAGATTCTTGATATAATTTCAACGCTTCTTCTAAAGATTTTATACTGATAGGAAACCATTTCTGTATTTCTTCATCTTGAGTTTTCTCCCAAAAAAAAACAACGTGTTCATACTTTCTTTTTTTTAATATTACACTCATAGTTATAAACCTCCCATTTTATAACATCTTTACATATTTTAAGCATTACGATATCCAACTATGCTCGAGTTTAAAAATAACCCATTCTCCATTTCTATATCTAAAATCTAAAATAATTCCATTTCCACCTAATGATGCATATTGTTTACCTCCATTAATTTTCATTCTTAATATAATTAACTACTTTTTACATGTATAACAAAACTTACGGCTTACTTGCGAAGCACACCAACCCTTCTTATGTTCTTTCTCTAAGAATGTTAGTTAATATGTTTTCAAATATTCCATCCATTCATTTATAAGTATATTTCCTTCTTTATCATAGAATTTTCTAAAGCTTTCTTCTTCATTATTTCTGTTTTGTGCAAAAAATTCTTTAAACACTTCTAAATTATACTCATCTATTAAATATTTAACGAAAGATGCTCCTAAAGTATAGGCATTTTCATTTTTCCTAAAATCATTTCCTAACAATTTAACACTATAATTTTTTTCTTGTAATATATCTGCAGCCAATCTATGATAGTCTCTTCCAGTCATATTTAAATGTGTAGCTAAACCTTCATTAATTAAAGATGAATGTATTCTCTCACCACTAATATAATTAGAAATACAATGCGCTAATTCGTGTCCCGGCGTTTGTGTATACTTTGTAAATATTTCGTTATATTCAGGTTTAGCAAACCCTAATATTAAACCAAATTGTTTACCATGCTCTTGTGAATTAAAAACAAATATTTTTATCGGTTCATAATCCCATTGAACATTTAAATACTCAGTTATATAATTAAATGCCTCAACTCTTTCTTTAGCCCACTTTTCTATACTATTATATATAACACTGTTATCAGAATAATAAACTTCGATATCTTCTATGCTATATTTGTTCCAATTATCTTTCAATACACTTAAAGACTCAAAGTCATTAAACTTAAAGGATTTTTCTATTTGATTCGTTAAAGCTTGACAATTATTATAATCATTAGCTTGATATTTAAAATTCATTTCAAAAATCATATCATTTTTTTGGACAATATAAATTGTTTGAAACTTATTATTGTCTTCACTTTTAATTTTATATCCTTTATTTCTGTCAACAATGCATTCTTCAACGTTTATACCTTCTTCATTTTCTTTTAAAATTTTTTCAATATAATTTTCTTGGGAACTTGTAATTGGATAGATACGTTCTGCCGCTACTGTCAATGAAATTTGATTATCCTCCGTCGAAAAAGCTACTATATAACAACCATCTTCACGGTCTTTAACTGATTTAGGTTCTAGCCAACTTGATGGATATTGTATAGTATAATAATCATTAGAATACGTTTTATATTCACTCATATCCTCATTTTTTGTAGCACAACTTACAATCAAAAAACTAATTAACACTATTATTGATGTTATACTCATACTTTTCATAATTTTTATAATTTTCATACCGCTCCGCTCCTATTTTTTCAAACTACCCTAAAATTCTATGTATAAGACAGGGTCAGGCTTGACAAGTTGACTAATTTGTTGTTATATTTAATTTTTTAGCTAAATTTATATTTCTTACATCGCAGTTTTTTGCTTAACTATTATTATTTACTTACCATAATCATATTTTATATACTTCGTATTATGTTCATTAGCTCTATCAACAAACTGGAACTTTTCTAACATTCACCTTATGGATAAGAAATCAGCGACATCACATCGCTTAACCATTCTTTCTTATCCCTTGTAGTACAGTACCATACATCGCCATTAAAATAGACTTCTAAAGTCCCAAAGAAATTGTTAACATGTATTAAAGTTCCTGAGTTAATACTTCCATCAGGAAATGTTACATTATTAATTTCAAACATTACCTCCCACTTGAAATCACCATCTTTGGTTCTATGCATTTTAATTCCGTGTGGCAACAGGCTGACAAGTGACCTGCGAAATTTGCGAGACTCAAACAACTCTACTATCTGACTAAAACTCTCATCATCTTTATCAATTTCAAAAAATGAATCATCAACACTTGGTGCAAGAAAAAAATATCCACTGATTGATACACTTTGAGTTATATCGACACCTGAACAAAGTTGAGCAAGTGTCATTGGTCGTGTGTATAGCAGCACACAAACCATAAGTATAAGAAATAGTGCAGCTGATATAATTATTTTAATTTTTTTCAACTGATTAACCTCCTCAACTTTCTATTTATCCATTAGTCTCGAAATATAAATACTTTTAATTAACTTCATATAATTTTCAAGTACTCTAAATAAATTTTTTATTAGACCTTATAGATACACTCTGAAATACATCGGTCTTTCATCCGAATCCGTATAACTAGACCGTCTTGGAAATGGTCACACCGGTGAAGTGATGTGTTCTGACTTGCCCCTTTAACGTTCCCTCTAGGATCCTTATGTAATATGTTGTTAGAAGTTGGAATAATATAAGCTTCTTGGTTATTTTTTAATGATTTAATTTTATAAATTCACCAACCTTATATTATCCTCATATTAAGTTTTATGGTATCAGCTTTAATAAATCCTTTAATTTGGAATTTGTAGACCAATATACTTTATTCATATATAAAATGTATTCTTCAACGTTTTCTTTTTCTAAGAAAACATCAGCAGTGGCTATAATACAGTCATCTTTTTTGTAAACAATTTTTATATTTGATTCTGTCAACTCATTTCTATAAGGACTAAATAGTTCCTCTATTGGATTTTCAACATCTATAATTTTACCACCATAAGATACAAGATCTATCATTTGTTCATCAAATGGGTAAGATATTATATTTTCTTCGCTAATGATATCTATATTATTCACTCTATCAATTTTATTGATAATATCTCTTATATATGAACTGTCATTAAAAAATTCACAAAGTAAAACGAATATGAAGCAAGCAATTGCAATTATACTAAATGATTTAGCTTTCTTTTTCATTGACATCACCTCTCATTATATAATCTTTACTAACTTAATATTTTTTAATAAATCTAAAATACGTTTAATTTGACCCTAAATATATAATCAGAAATTATATCATTCTTTCTTTAATTAATATATTGCGAACTTTGGTAATCTTATTTTTTTGGTACGACTTACATTTTTTGTAATATTTTAAATTATATCTATAAAGGACTCTTTATATTTGCAGTATTTTTATTTGTTATTCCAATATTATTATCAATATGCAAATTATAATATAAATTGAATGATTTTACAACGCTTATTGATAATTATCCGCTCAATTTGTCAACTTGTCAAGCCTGACCCCAAAGTTTTCCCTCATGCTTTTCATAATTCTTATAATTTTCATACCGCTCCGCTCCTAATTTTTCAAATACATTCCTGTTAAATCTTCAGCTAATGAAATAGCATCATCAATATTACTTTCTGACACAATTATTTCATATTGTGAAAAGCACCATATAAATCCATTTCCTTCATGTTTATACACTGTTATTGCTATAGATTCAAAATCTTTATCAAAATATAACTTTCCAAATACTTCTGTAGACGGGAATTTTGCCTTACCATCCCAGTATTTGTATTCTAGTTCAATTATTGAATATTCTCCATTTTCAATTATATTTTGCTCGACCTTGTCTGTTGGGTTGAATCTAATTTTATTATTAGATGCTACTATTCCTGTAAAATTAATAGGAAAAATATATGGATGTATTAATGTATTAGGAAATTCTTTATCATTAAATTGGAACTTAAGTTCTGCAATGTCATCTCTTATTAAACTTTTCTTAATAGTACCAGAAATTTTAACTTTAACTTCTTTATAGTTCTCTTCCCCAATTGTAAATTGAATACAACTATAATCTTTATCAATAGGATACTCCCAATAATGCAAACAAAGTATTAATAATAAAATAATTATAATAATGCTTATTAAGACTTTTTTCTTCAATACTATCTTCCTTTCACTAAATGCTGCCTAACGTCACGCATGGTTACGAAATTATTGAGGTAGCTATATGACGCTAGACTTCACCGCTTGACTGCTTGTACCCAGTAAAAACGATGTACATGGTAATGAGAGTCATAACTCAGGTTACAAATCACTAAGCGATTATTGTATATTATTATTAATATGTAAATTATAGTATAATTTATATGATTTTACAATGTTTATTATAGTATTACAATAGTAGATAAAAATTTGGGGTTAAGTTAAGCCAGACACACTATTTTCCTATTCTTAATCTAGTTTAAACCAATCACTAACTAATTTGCTTTCTTTAAACCCTCTTTTCTTATACATATCATAAGCTAAAGTATTTTTTGTAATAACAATTAAACCTATTTCTTTTACTTTTTTTGAATTCAAGAAGCTAATAGCCGTTTCTAAAATTATTTTTCCATATCCCTTTCCTCTAGCACTCTCAATTAACCCTAAATCAAATTCACCCACTCCATCTTTAATATTAAACTGCAAAAAACCTACCATTTTATTATTTATTATAGCTATATAATGATTATTTCCATCTGTTTTTTTTATATATTCATAAATCTCACTCTCTATTAACGTTTCTCCATTTGGAACTTCTTTAAAAGCATCATTATAAATCGTTAAATATTCTTTCTTATTTTCCTCTGATAATTTGACTAGACTTAACGGTGAATATTTAACTCTTCTATTTTCTAAAGTCATCCTTACTGCAGAATATTGTTTTTCTATATTTAAAGTATTCAAATTTTTAATTATTGTATCATCTTTTGTACCTAAAAATATTTCCCGTGCTCCATATTTTTTAGCTATATTCTTAGATTCTTCTATTATCTCACTTAAAGCTGTCAACTTATCCTCAATGCTTTCATTTATATCTAGCTTAATTATATATGCTATTCCTTTCTTATTACATTCTTTTAATATTATTGATGCCATACCAATAATATCTTGTCCCTTAATATTAAAAATAACTCCTCTTCCAAAATCAAATTCTTCAGACTTAAATTCATTATCGATGTCTTCAAAAGATAATTTATTCTTTTTATTTCTATTTATAAACTGAATAAATTTCTCTACTTCAAGTTTATTTAATTCTAAATAATTTTTAATCATACCCCACCTCATTTTAATATTTATCATACTAATTTTTTCTTTTCTAATTATACACAACTTTCAGTTTAATGTCTATATATTTATAAACATATTTTTATTTTGTTTATTATATTCGTCAACTTGTTAAGCCTAGTACCATATAGTTAAGCAAAATATGGGAGTGATATTTATTAGTTATTTTAATTTTATTAGTGTAGGTATTGATGTAGTTCTATTACTGGTGTTGGTTTTATATCAACAGTATCAATAATGTGTGAAATTGGTGATTTTTCTGCATTTACTAAACCTAAACAATTAGTTTCTTATTTTATTATAGACCCAAGTGTTAAGCAATCAGGTAAGTTTATTGGTAATCAGGTTAAAATGTCTAAGAGAGGCTCACGAATAGCTAGAAGAATCTTATTTGTTATTGCTATTGCTAATATTAGATGTAGTAAAAATGGTAAAGTAGTTAATCATGTTTTGAAAGAATATTATAATTCTAAATTGGAATTGAAGCCTAAAAAAGTTGCTATTGGAGCATTAATGAGGAAAGTCACTAATATAATTTTTGCAGTTTTACGTAAAGATAATGAATTCAAAATTATTACTCCAAAAGAACATGTTTATTATTACAATAAAAAGCTTAATTTAATTGCATAATGCAAATTTATATTATAGCCGATTGTTCGTGTTTTGAATTGGTTTGTTTACTATGTTCATTACTATGCTAAAAAATATTTCCAAGTTTTTTTAAAAAAATTTGACTTTTACTAGCTGATCTGACCCCCTATCTTTCATTTTCATGTCTCTGTTTATAAATAAAACCTAAAATGATACCAATCAGAATTGAGAAAATTAAAACAGTTCCCCATATTATCCAAGCATTATTTGTTCTCCCTCCACCTTGGTCTACACCATCAGTATTAAATATCATAGCAAGAATAAACCCACTCATATATCCTACAACAGTGACTACTGGAATTATTCGATTTCCAAATATAGTAGCAATAACTATTATAGTAATACTTAATATAGCCAATAGGTTTGGCCACTGTTTCATACCATGCATTTCAAAAAAAGAAAATCTGCTTAGCCAATATGAGATACCAAGTAGTCCAATCATACTAATTCCCCACAGGATTTTGTTTTTTATATCCATTGATTTCAATTATACGACCTCCTATTTTACAAACAACTTTATTTCACATTTATCTGCAAATACACATAGACGGTTCCTCAATATATATCCCTCTTTTCAACATTTTTTCAAACAAGACCACAAAGAACTGCCTCAACATCATCATTTCTATAACGTCGCGCGAGTTTACGAAGTTATCGAGTTAGTCAGTTTGCTGTCTAACTTGATAATTTTGTAAACCTGCTAATAGACGATGTAGCGCTAGCCCTCTATGTTCATTACTATACTAAAAAATATTTCCAAGTTTTTTAAAAAAATACTTGACTTTTACTAGCTGGTCTGACCCCCTATCTTCTAATTACCTGTTGAGTATTTCATGTTATTTTTGTTTTTCTTTTTTGTCTTCCAATCCACCCATGATCACTAAAACTATCCCTGCAATAAGTAATGGCATAGCTATCCAATTAGATATTGGTGTAACAAATCTCTCTATTATTATAATTGCAGTATTTATAAGTAAACCTATCTTTATTAAAGGAGATATGGTCTTTTTCATATTCATTCACCCACTTGTACTTCCTAGTATGCTTTAATTGTTTATATTAATATTTTTTTATATACTTAGCTCATATTATGTCTTATAACGTCGCGCGGGTTTACGAAATTATCGAGCTAGACAATTTACTGTCTAACTTGACAATTTTGCAAACCCGCTGATAGGCAATGTAGCGCTAGCCCGAGCCTGTCAGCGGGGTACCCGTACCCGCGCTACAATAAGTAAAATGACGGGCTAGCGGCATTTTGCTTATCGTTTTGTACTCCCAACGTCGTTGAACCGGACCACCTTAGATCTTTTGTATACTTATTATACTAATTTTTATTTTTTATTTTATGAGAAAAGCTAATAATTTTACTAATTGCTTCAAAACTTTCTTCAACAGACTCGTTACTATCAATTATATATTCATCCTCAAAAGGATATATATCTGCCAGTTTATAATGCTCAATTACATGTTCAATTGTTTGAAAAGATTGATGTAGCAAGGGATTTTTAAGTCTTTCAATATGTCTTCTTTTCCATTCATCTTCATCACTACAATCAATAAAAAATTTCAAAACTTTATTATCCTTAAAGTCCAGTCTTCCAAAAAACCATTTCGCATTGTTTCTATCACCAAGGGCAATATCTAATATAAAGTCAGTATTTAAATCAAGATTAGTTTGAATTATTTTATATAAGATGTTATAGCAAACCTCGTTATTGATACTCCCTTTATCTATATTTTCGCTACTTTTCAACGCGTCTACAACATCATCTTTACAAAAAACAGGAATTGCCAGCTTTTTTGCAAGCATATTTGCTAATGTCGATTTACCAGTTGCCGCCTTTCCTCTGAAAATATATACAGTTCCCATTTTAAATACTACCTCCCATTATATAAATAATCTTTATAATACACTCAATTAATTACGCGCTAGCGACATTTTGCTTATCTAATATTTCCCGAACTTTGGTAATCTTGACTTTTTTGGTGACACTTACGTATTTTAGTAATATTTCCTTTATATGACTACTTATAGTTTTACATTATATCATCTAAAAGACTCTTTATACTTGCAATATTTTTATTTATTACATTGTATATACTTCTTGTTTAGTAATTATCCAATATTATTATCAATATGCAAATTATAATATAAATTAAATAATTTTACAATGCTATTATAGTATTGTATTTTGTAAATAACGTTCCATTTAATAAATGTGAAACAGAAGAATAGTGATAATTATCCCCTCAATTTGTCAACTTGTCAAGCCTGACCCCAAACAATTGCAAAATAAAACTCCTCTTCAATTATAAAGAGGAGCTTTGTTTTAATTCTTTATTTTTTAATATTATTTATTATATATTCTATAAAGCAGTACTGCTATTTCTGCTCTTGTTGTATTTCCTTTTGGGTTGATTGTATTATCCGAGCCTTTTATTAAACCTTCTTTTACAAGTACAGCAATACTGTTTTGTGCATATGAAGTAATTGTATCTTTATCCTTGAATTTATCTAGTTCTGTTATGCTGTAGTCTTCTGCCAGCATACCTTTAATCCTTAATGCTCTTTCTGTCATTACCATCATATCCTGCCTTGTTATGCTTTCTTTTGGATTGAACATGTTGTTTCCTGAACCAGTTGTTATTTTAAGTTTTTTTGCTATTCCTACTGCTTCATAGTAGTAGTCTGTAGGCTTAATATCGTTAAAATTAGAATCTATTTCGGCTGTTAACTCTAAAGTTCTAACAAGTAGTGTCAGAAAATCTGCTCTAGTAATTTTTTGCTGCGGTGAATATGTTGTATTTGAAGTTCCGTTAATAATACCCTTAGAAGCTAATACTTCTATCTGATGCTCAGCCCATGGATAAGCACTTAAATCACTAAATGTTTTATCATTATAGGCTACTGCATATGTGCTTAGATGTGTTGTATCAAATACTACCATACCTTTTTCTGAATCATATTTTCCATTAGTTACTTTTGCTGCTTTTCCATTTTTGTCAATATATAATACTACTAATTTTTCATAATCTTCTTCATCTTTAGGAGTATATGATACAAATACTTTAACAGGAGAATTTTGATTCTTCCAATTGATATTTTGACCATTCGACATAACACTTATTTCTATTATCGGTCTATCTCCTATTTCTTCTTTAATTTGACTACCTAGATGTCCGCTATCTGCTTCTTCTATGACTAGACTTATATAGTCTGTTCCTTTTACTTGTGATTTTTGAAGCATATCACAGGATAACATTATACTGCCTAAATGGGTCTGCAGTTCTATAATATTCTCATTGTCTGATTTCAGTGCTGTAGTTGGAATGTATATAATATATCCATTTACGCATTCTATTCTTGGAATATCAAGTATAATTTTCTTTTTACCTTCGTTATTTTTATTTACTTTCTCAAATGCCTGCTCTATACCTTTAGAAGATATGGCTGCTGCCGCTTTTCCATTCTCCTTTTTCATATCAGACTCTTTTAATGTGATTTTTAAACTTCCGTCTTTATTTACAAGTCCTTTAATGACATTAAGTATAAATTTATCATCTGGTGTTAAATGATTGTGATTATTACTGCTGTTATTAGTAACATGAATTAGAGCATCTGCAGTATATTCTTTACCATTTTTCACATATCTAACTGATACAATAGCTTCTCCAGCTTTTTTAGCAAATATCTTACCCTTATCGCTTATATCAATAAAATCATTTCCAGATATAATATCGAAATCTAGCATTTCATTGTCAAGTAATCTATTTGATGTGTCGTTAAATATCTCATATACTTTTAATGTTTCATAGTTGTTTGAATATATATAAATATCATCTGGACTAACTGAAATGCTGTCTGTTTCTCTAAATTCTTCTACAGCTTCAATGATTACAGCATCTTCAAAAGCATAGTCTTCTGATATCTGATATGAAGCTATAAGTACATCTTTCCCTTTAGTTAGTGCACATACCTCTCCCTGCTGGTTTACATCAATAACATTGTAGTCGTTTAGTAAAGACCATTTTATTACTGAATCATCTACTATGAATTCATTGTTATCCTTATCAATAAGGCATACGTTATAATCTACTTTTTCACCTATAACAAGTTGGTTTGTGCTTGGCTGAATTTTTATGTCTTTAATATCCTTGACTTTATCATTGTAAACTTCTGCTAAATACTCAGATTTATTATTTGCTTCATCTACAGCTTCAACAAGGATTGTTTTAACCATATCACTGCCCATAGGTATTTCTGCATTAAACAAACCATTATTATCATAGTCAGCTTCTTCACCATTAATAAACAAGGTTGAATTTAAATCAACAAAACCGCTTATTACAATATTATCTTTTATCAGCTGCCCTTGCTCCGGAGAATCTATACGAAGCACAGGCGGCTCTTTATCTAATTCTATGTTAAACCCCTTTTCTGATATATCTCCCTGCTCATTTACTGCTTTTATACCAATGTTATTATCTTGTGAAGTCAAATCTATTGATACTTCTGCATTTTTACTAGTTTGGTTATAAACCACTTCATCATTTACAGTTACTTTCCATTCAACCTCTTGGTCACTTCTTAATGAAAGGTTTACATTCTGCTCCTTTGTTAAGAAAGTTTGAATATTGTCTATCATTCCTTTATCAACTATTTTCCCTTGTTCACTGCTTATTGTATAGTCAATATCTGCTGGATTAGGTTGATTTACTGTAACTACTTCTGTAACTTGTTCTGAATAATGTTTTGTATCATTTACAACATTATAGCTAGAAACAGCTATTGTATATGTACGTCCTGGTATCATTCCTCCTTCAGAAACATCCTCAACAGAACGACTATCTGTAAGTGATGAAATTTGGTTGTAAGTACCCCCGATAATATTGTCTCCAGCATTTTCAGTTAAGTCAAAGCTTGATACTATTTCATTTGTTTCTTCATCAATTACATCGATTACATATCCATCTACTGTTTCTGAATCATTCCATCTTACATTTAGCAGCCCGTTTCCGCAATTAGACACTGTCATATTATTTAAAATTTTTGGTTGATTTGGATCGTTATATTCTATTGTGTTTTCTGAATCAATTGTACTTAATACGGCACCTTCTTGACTGATTAACTGTGCTCTTATGTAGTAATTTCCACTAGGTAAATCATTTGGTAGTTGAATATCAGCGTTTCCAGAAGTAACTGCTATATCACTAGCTACAATCTTTCCTACATTATCATCATCTGTAAAAAGTACTATATTTACTTTTTCATCATTTAATTTTTTACCACTCCAATTAACTGTAAGTTGAGAACCATTTAACGAACCGCTTACTTGTGTTAATTCTGGTATTTCGTCTATCTTAATCAGTCTTGTATTAACTGACTTAGAAGAAGTCAACTGCCAAGTACTATTATCTGGTTTTTCAAGTGGTATATATATTTTATTAGCATCGCTTACTGCTGCTGCTTTTTGAATAAAATAGTTTGTATCTTTTGTCAAGCTAATTTCTTGTCTATTTGGCTCTGGAGTATATAAATGTAATTCTGGTTCATCTCCATAATATTCTACTTCTATTAAGCTGTAATCATGATTTATAATATCTAAATCATGAATCTTATCAAGTCCTGCAAGACGTATAGGTAAATCGTTTAAAATAGATGCAAACCTATATTCCGAACATGAATCTGAAACTACATGGAAGTTTTCTCCTATACATACTGTACCTATAATTTCTCCTTTTTCATCATAGTTTGGAGCAGAATAAATTCCTCTGGTTTCCATATATTGTTCATCTAAGCTGGCAATACCTAGTACTACATTTCCTCCCCAATAATATGAAAATGCTGCTGGCACAAAACCAAAAGCTGTTAATCTTGCAAAAATACCTTCATCGCTAATCCCAAAATTAGCATCTGCAAATTCCATGCCTGGGAATATTGGACTATCGTCTGGAACTTGAACACTTCCTGATGCTTCTCCAATAATAGTAACTGGTCCTAAGTTTCCATGTTTAGCAGCATCTACCGCACAGAGATAGTACGCCTCTCCTGTAACCCATCCTGCAATGTCCAAGCCTGCATAAGTTTTTATTTCAAATCCTGGATACTTTAAATCATCCTTTACGAACACATGCATTCCAACATCTTTAAATATCTCAAGAGGACCTATGCCTATTTCAGCAACATTAAAGGATATTCCTCTTGCTGAAACTTTAAGCTGTGCTTCATTTGCCTCAAGAATTTTGAACAACTGGAATGAAGCAATTGCATTTAATGTTAGAGGCGGAAGGAAATTAAAATTTAAAGTAAGTGTATCATATAAGCCTTCAAATCCTCCTCCAAGTCCAGTTAAGAATCCAACAGGAACAGGTGGTATTAACGGAATACCCGGCTGTTTATTTCCACCATATATTATTACCTTATCAGGAATAGGTATTGGAAAACCTTCTATTTCAAATATCTTGAAAACAATATCTCCTTTTGCTTGAATGACTTCAAAATTAATATCTGCTTTAATTTCAAACATCCAATTATCAAAAGTATCTATGGCAACCCCTATTTCTGCACCAAGATCGCATTCTGGAACTATTTTTTTAGTAATTTTTTTTGGAATTCCTACACTGCCGTCTGCTTTTAAACCTTCTAGTGTTACATAGCCATTATTAACACCAAATCTTAAATCTTCAATGTTTAATCCGCATCCTAAATCTACGTCATTTCCTTCATCTTCTTCGTTATTATCATTATTGTTATCATCTTTCTTTTTTTCACTTAATTTCTGAGCACCGTTCAATAATGAAGCTAAATCAATACTACCGCCAAATGTGATTGCATTTTCTCGAAGAACAGCTTCATTTATACTTATAGGCAGTGCTTGCAGTATTATATTATAATCAATAACAGGTAATCCCTTATATAATAATGGTTTATGGATAACAACATCTTCTGCATCATCTTCATCTGTCACAGAGTAAAACTGTCCATCTTCAAACTCCATTTCATAAGGACCATTATGAAATTGGAATCCCGGTATTTCAAGCTTTCCTTTTCCTGTAATAAAAATATAATCATCATTGTGCGATATATCATTAGATTTCTTTTCTATAATCATCGGATCATCACCATACTGCTGATTATAGAGACAAGTTACAACTGAATTAATTGTCACTGTTTCACTATTAATAGTATAAATATCTCCTATTTTAATTATTTCATCAGCACGAAGATCCAAAATTATACTTTCATTTTTACCTAATGCTTCTAATTCACTCTCGTCTTTTGCATTAACTAATTTATAAGTATAGTCACCATTTTCCATAACTCTTACTACCATAAGAATTCCATATTTTCTTATCATATATTTTTTATCATCTGATAAGTTTAGTTTTGCATCAAAAGTATAGCTTTTATTTTCACCATCTTCTAGATATTCTATAGTAACGTTGTAAAGCCCTACTTTCATGAATAATAATGAATTAGGAATATTAACAGTTATTGAAGTATTACTAAATTCTAGATTTTCTTTTCCTATTACATATTTCTTACCAGTTTTCTCAGATGTTATAATTAAACGATAATTATTTCCATAAGTAATAGCATCTAAGTTTTGACCTGTAATTGTCAGTACTTTTTCATCATCTAAAAAATATAGATTTCCAGGGAAATAATCAGTAAACTTAATTTCCGGTGGTTCTCCAGTTATTGATGGAATTAAAACACTGCCATCACGTGTTATTGGCTGAGTAAGATTATCCGCTGTGAGAGTCACTCTATACTGAAAATTAGTCCAGCTGTAAAGAGGTGATGTATTCAAATCCCATGAAAATGGAGTTATTGTATTAGCCTCAATTGTTCCTAAATCAATGGTCTTTGATTCTCCATAAGGTAATGCTAGACCAGCCGTGCTGCATTCTATAGTAGCTTTTGCATTGATTAATTGCTGACTGCCGCTTAGAGTGTTATCAATTTCGCCACTTACTGTTACTGTTTTTGTAGTATATCCAGTTTTAGTATCATTAAGATATAACCTTTCTGGTGCATACGTGCTTAATCCAACAGGTATTTCACTCTCAGCCGTTGAATACTCGCCAAGTCCATAATAGGTTTCATATACTCTTTCTTTACCAGCTCCCAATGTATGTTCATCCCAATAAAGAGCAACTGCACTATCTCTACTTCCATAAACATTATTAGGAGAAGTAAAGTTAAGTCTTCCATCTATATCATAATCCCACTTAGTTTTTGAAAGTCCTTCCCAGTGACCTATAATCATCTTGTTAGGTTTAGTGTTGTAAAGTTCATCCTGATTTAATATATTGTCATTCCTCCATCCACTAATTAAGCCGTAGGAAACTATATTTGCAAAATCTTTGTTATCCACAGACTTCCAATACACCGGTATTTCGCTACCTGAAAACTCTTTTTCTTTCTCTATAAAAGTTTGATTTCCGGGAAATATAACGGGTGAACCATCATTTGCACCTAGCATTGTATCTAGTAAAATTCTCGAACCTATTGTAATATTATTGTTCGTAGTATTTCTTACATGATAACTTACTTTTACATTTCCAGCATTTTGCTCTGTATTATCAAGGATTAAAGTTTGAGTAATCTCAACACCATTAACAACCCAAGTTGATTCATTCTCTAGACCAGTATTATTTGGAATCTTATTAAAATGACTGCCTATGCCTAAAAAGCCATAGTCATTTCCATAAATATAATCTTCTCCATTTATTTTAAATGTTGTGAATGATGTATCTGGAACATATTCTTCAAAAAGCAGAGGCTGATTTTCATCATTTCTATAAGCTGCACCACTTTCTGTAGATATGCTGAATCTTCCATTATCCTTATTAACTGAATATTTAACAAAACCGTTGCTTACTTCTATTTTATTGTTTTCATAAGCATAACTGACATTTTCTATAATCCCATTAAACTGTAATACAATTAAAACAAATACTAATATACGTGCAATTATTTTCATCTTTTCTCCTCCTTCCTATTTAATTACATAACAGCGTACTAATTTCCAATTTCGTTCCTGATCTTGCAAGTAAAAAGTGATATATCCGCTGTTATTTGCTTTTATGCTGTCTTCTTCTACCATTTGCTTATTTTTCTTAAAATTACCCGTATTAAGATTACCTTCTTTATATTGTAATTGGTAATCACCTGAAGAATTATAAACATCAACATGAATACTTAATCCATTTATATTTAGCAAATCATTGGTTCCTTCTAGACCGTTTATAACCAAGGTTAAATCATTTACAACTTCTACTATTCGCCTTACAGTTACTTTGTTTCCTGCTTCATCATGAAAAGTATAATCAGCATAATAAGTACCTTTCTTTTGAAGATTAATATTATCATCTATTGTATATTTAGTTATAGTACCATCAACCTCATCATAAATACTAAATCCTTCATCTAAATCTATACTTCCTCCTACTTCAGTAAACAGATATTCAGATTTATAAAACTTCATTACTGGCGGTTGTTTATCAATATTAGCTACTTCGGCAAATTTGTAGATTGGATCTTCATCACCGTATTTAACTTTAAAATATTTTCTTCCATTTTCAGTAAACAACATTTTATTACTTCCATCATTGTTTAAAATGGTTATAGGTAAATTACAGGTCAATGTAGCAGTTACTTCTCCATTCGTTGGTTCTAATGTACTGTAGTCTATATTAAATATTGGTTCACTTTTGTCTATATTGGTAATACTTATATTAACATCCACTCGATTTCCAGCTTTATCTTCTGCCATAAAAGTATATTCTTCATTTTCTGTAAAAACCTTAGTATCCTTTTGATAGTTATTTAGTATATTTATTGGTTCATTTGCAGTAATAGTAGCTGTAACATTTTCTCTGGTTTTATTCTCATAATAATTATTACTGTATATGACGGTAATTACAGGAGGTGTCTTATCAATCCAATCAACTGATAGAATATATCTTTGACTGTTATTACCTGCTTCATCTTCTAACAAAACTGTTACCGAGCCATTGTCTGTAAACAGATGTTTTATCATTTCACCTTCACTTATTTTACCTTCTTTAATTAATTGGTCGTTTTCATTAAATATTTTATAACTTACTGTTTCAGATGGCTTTATATATCCGTAAATATTGTTATTAGTTAACTTATTGATATTGTAGCTTATTTCTCCAGTAGGAGCTGTTCTATCAATGTTGTTAATATACGCAGTCACGTATCCAATTTTTCCATTATCATCTATATACTCAAAGTTATAGATACCATTAGCTGAAAATATAAACAGCTTATTCCCTTGTTCATCTACTGATTCTGTAACGTTTAAAGGATTTAATAAAGTAATTGCTGCTGCTGTATTATTCATTCCTTCAAAATCCAAATAAACAGTAACATCTTCTCTAGTTTTGTCTGTTGTACTGTATATAATAGTAGCTGGTTTAGCTTCACCGATAATCCAAGGTGCGTGAGCTGTAAATTTGCTTTCATTTCCTGCTTCATCAGCTAAAACAAAAGTAATCTTTTCATCTGCAGTATTCAATGTTACTTCTTTTGTGCCATCACTATTTTCAATACCATCTAACCTAACCTTAAATTTTTCTTTTTCTTTAGTGAAATTATCTGCCCAGTCAACTAATACAGCCGTTACTGGTTCATCAGTTGCCTCTTTAGTTGAATATTGAATCACTGCAGTAGGACCTTCAATATCATAAATAAAACTATCTGATATTACTGCTGATTCAAAATATACGTTGTTTAATTTATAACGGTATTGAACATATAGCTTATGTTCTCCCTGTTCTAAAGGAGCATAGTTATTTAAATCAATTGATAAAGTTCCATTTCCATTAGTATGATTTAAAGTCTGCCAATCTGTATTCCAATTGGCTGTATCAGCTTCATCTATGTTAACGCGGTATTCTAAGTTGTCATATGTACTTGATACTGAGTAAACAGCACTTAACGTTGCATTATTTGAAAAATCATCACAATCAATGGTTCCTGCCGGCCCTTCCTTAACTTCAAAAGTTAGAGCTGAAACAGTTGTTGTGTTATTTCCTGCATAATCAACGGCTTTAGCATTTAAACAATATGTTCCTACACTTAGTTCTCCATATGGAATTGCTATTTCAATTGAGCTCCCAGTTACGCTCTGTTCATTTTCTTCAGGTTCCGGATAGCTAGATAATCCAGATCTAGCAAACTCATAAAATAAGGTGATAGGCTTCTTATTAATCTGTCCTAAGTCTGGATTATAATGTCCTTCATTGTCTGATAAAGCTAGTTCATAAGATAAAACAGTTCCCTGTTCACCTTCATTTGTACTTATATCTATATTTGGAGGAGTTTTATCAATTGTAAAAAGTACATCTTTTTCACTTACCATATTAGGATGACTGTCATCTACTGATTGTATAACTAATTTATAGGTATCTGTACCTAAAGAAATATCTGTATAGGTCTCTGGATTATTTGTATGTTCATTTATATATTTAACCATTTTGTCTACATCAATTTTACCTGTTATTGTTCTTGAAAGTTCAGTATCCTCAATGTTTAGATAATCTGGAAATTCATAATCTTCTTGCAAAAAACCTTCAAAATAAAACTCTCTATTATATCCATCATCGTTAAAAATACTATCTCCATTTAAATTTTTTATATCAAATCTAAATGTATTTATAAATGAATCAGTAATTTCAAAATTAATTGCTTGATTTGTTAATGGAGTTAAGTATTCACCATCAATAGTTATCTCTGGCGGTTTTCTATCTATATATACATTTGATATTTCTTTATAAACTTTGTTTCCATCTGCATCTTTTATGTAATAATAAAAATACCATTCTTGATCTTTTTCATTGGCTTTTACAAACGCCTCATCTGTCATATCAATATATAAATAATATTCATTTGCATAATCATTAAAAACAAGATGACTCTTATCATTTCCTTCAATATTTGTATATCTTAAAGGATATATTCTGTAGTCAATATATCCTATATCCTCTACATGATTATCAGCAAGAAATATGCCTACTTCCCATTCTCCTGTTAAATGGTCAAGGCTGTAATCAGTATCATCATCTGTAAATTTAATAGTAATGGTAGTGTCATAGCTTGGAGGGTCTGCTTGTGTTACTGTTGGATAAATGGATTGTATTTTTACAGAACCCATTTCGAAATAACCTTCTGGCCATAATTCATTTCCTGCTATATCTGTAACATAAGTTTTATCAATTAGCACTCCAATATTTCCTTCATAATTAGTTCTAAGCTGTTCATCTAGAACATAGCTTAATGAAATATCTTTAGTGCCATTTCCTGATAAACTTGTAAATGAATCCACAAATTCTGAATTATCAGGATATTTTATACACAGTTTAACTGCATTATTAATATCCTTAATATCCACAGGTTCATCACAATGAATATCTATTGTTATTGCTTCATGATATTGATAGCTCTCCTCATTGCTTGTAATCAATCCATTTACAAATCTAGGATTAACAGTATCGTAATAAACGTGGTAACCTTCCTGTGGTTGTAAATTTACAGAAATATTCTGACCATCGATAACCATATTCTCTACTTTTAGCAAAAATGGTTCGTTGTTGTTATCTCCCGGCTGTAGATGCAGGTTACCATCTAAGAAATGCGCCCCTTGTATGTAATTGTATTGGAACAATAACTCATTTGGGCTTGGTGTATAAGTTTTTCCATCATTCAGAGTAATACTAGCAACATTAGCCCCTTTTACTGGTAAATTGCTATTATCACCTTCCATACTTAGATTTAATTCTACATAGGTTGAAGTTGTGCTCTCAATCGTTATACTAGAATCAAACTGTACTATAATACCAATTCCCTTCTGTTCTGTAGACCAGTTTATATAAGAATCTTGACTAATCATTTTATAATCCTGAACTACTGGCTGTATCTCAGCATTAACGAATACAGTTTTGAAGCTTAAAATTAATAAAAAACTAAATAAAAATGTAATTATATTAAGCCACTTAATTTTGCTTTCTTTAATCATCATAACCTCCTTTAAATATAGTTGATATTTGATAGTTAATAGTTGATAATTAAATGTAGAAACTTGTTCCAAGTTTCTTTTATTAAATAATACTTTATTTTAGTTTCTATTTTCTTTTGTTTTGCGTAAGCAAAACTACCATGTTACTAGTTCCTACTTCCTCGTTTATCGTTTTTGTTGTTTTACGTCAGTAAAGCTTTCCTTAACTTTACACTTTTATCTTTTAACTTTTATCTTAGCAAATTATCGTTCACTGTAGAGTTTAGGCAGTTCACCTTCTACAGCAATGCAGTAAGTTAGATTATCAGGTTCATCATCTACTAAATTTGGCAATTTAAAGCAAAGCTCACCTTCTTTCCCAAATTTTGTACCGAAAAGCATATAAAGTTTAGGATATTTGTTTATTGGTAAAGTCTGCCCTCTGCATTTAAGCCATCCTTCTGGTACATCGTCATAAGGAAATAGTTTGATTTCACCCAGCATATAATTCATGTATTCCTTCCTCCTCTTTTGTTACAACTTTCTAGATTAGAATATAACTCTAGAAACTTATAGAAGCTTTTTAAAATATAAATAGCATTTATTATTTGATATTTTATTATATAAATTATGTAGAATTTTACATGTGCCAAAAGTAATATCTTTTCAAAAAAATAAAAAAACCTACTGATTTTAGTAGGTTTTAAGCTATGAATGTTACGTTACTTGTCATCAAAAAAGTACCGTCCCCGGATTCTTGTTTTTTAAATTTTTATGATATTTAGTTCTTTTGCTTTTATTACTGCTTTTATACGGCTGTCCACTTCTAATTTACTATAAATATTACTCAAATGATTTTTTGCAGTACCTAGAGTAATATATAGTTCTTTACTTATGGCTAAGTTTGACATGCCTTCTGCAACTAATTTTAAAACTTCCAGTTCTCTATCTGTTAATGGTGAAGTAATATTTTGAGGATTAAATAAACTATGTAGGTTTACATCCTTTATAGTTGTTCTTTTTGAAATAAGTGAAGGAATTACACTTTTAATGATTTGATCTATGTTTTCATGAAATCCATCTTCACTCATTTTTTCTAAGTAAATTATACCTACAAATACACCCAAATATTTTATTGGTATACAGGTAATTGATATTTTATCTTTGTCCATTATATATGTATCTTTTGTAAATATGCCGCTCTCTGGTTTTTTATTTAAGATTACTTCTTCTTGTGTTCTTGCAACATATCTGATTATTTTACGAGATAGATAACTTACATGTTTTATGTTGACTAAATCTTTGTGGTATAATGATTTTTCATTGTTCATCTTTTCATATTGTAAATACATTTCATCTGATTTTTCAAATAAAACAGCAGCATAATCTGCATAATTTTTTTTAGTAAGAACATCGAGTATATAACCAAATCCCTGTTCTTCTTCCATCTCTTCTATTCTGTTTAAATGATATATAATGTTCTTATTTATTTGATTATAATTTTCATTCTTATCTATTTTTTCCTGTTTTTCTTCTGATATTAACTCAATATCATTCTCAAGACTGTATTCCTTTTCTATTAGTCCAGCAACATATTCTGCTCCCCATTTTCTAAATGAAGTTACAGCTTCTTTAGCATAAAATTTTGAGAGTTTCTTATTATAATAATAATGCTTAGCTGCCAAAAGATTTCCTATAGCTACTAATTGTAATTGACCTTGATCTTCTGCAAAACTAATTGCTTCATTATATATTTTTCCTAAAGACTTTTCCTTATCAAATACTGCTGTATATTCAGCCTCTGCAAGCAAATATCTTGAATAATGGTTTCCCTTATATATATCTGTCCAATATTTTAGCTCTTTCCTATATTTCTCAATTAATCTTTTATTCCGCCTTTTATTTACTGCATCTAAATCTTTATGCCTAGCAAGCCTTGTAAGTATACTATAAAAGAGTAAATCAATATACATGATATGACCTTTTAAAAAATCTATGCTTGTCGTTATATTTTCTAATACTTCATATGCTCTTTTTATTTCCCCGCCTAAATATAATTTTTTAAATTTAAAGGCATAGAATACAAGGTTTTTGGCATTATTAAATGATCCTATTTCCTCTTTTATTTGATCATTTTCCTCTAAAAGTACTCCTTTATTAAGATAATTAATATAATATTTAAAAATATAGTCTATAAATTTTACTGAGTCATTTCCAACTCTCTGCAATTTTTTTAATTGATTATCTATATAATCATTTATTTCATTTAAAGGCATCCCCATAATGTATTTGGCATAAATAGAAGATATAAAAGTATAGCTGCAAAATAAAAAATCACCCATCTTTATACTCTCTTCAATAGACTTTTCTAAATATTCAATAGATTTTTCCATAGGATTTGACCAATGAGCTGTAAATGTACCAACAAATGCATATACGAATGACCTAGTAAAAAGATTATCTGTAGTTTCTAATAACTCTATTGTAATATCTTCTAATTTTTTTGCCTTATCAAAATCTTTCCATACATTATTAGTTACGTGGCTGTATGCACTATATCCTATAGGAGAATACGGTGAATTCCCATGTTTTGCAGAAATACTGCTTATTTTCATAAGAACTTGTAAAAATATCTTATCATTTAAGCAGTTAGCAGCTAATATCATTTTGGTTAGGGTTTCTAAAGCAATCATAATTCTTTCATCTGTTATAGCAGGTGCATTTTTAAGTTTTTCTATTTTTTTATTAGAATACAACAGTTTTCCTTTTAAAAGAGTAACCTTTAGATTTTTTATATCGAATTTAATATCAAGGTGCTTTAATATTTCAACACCTAATTCTATTACTTTCTGATGATCACCGTTATAAGCATATAGACTCATATATTTTCTTTTAATAGCTATTGCATTTTCAGTTGTATTGTATTTAGAAACAAGTTTTTCGAATCTCTCTTTAGCTTCTTGGTACATTCTACAGATAAATTGACATTCTCCTAATTCCAAATTAATTTTCATATCTAAATTATGTTTTTCTTTTAAATCGCAGTAAGTCAATAAGCTTTCACAGCACTCAAAGATTTTTAAAGCTTGTTCTATTGCTGTAGTTTGTTTTGCCTCCAAGCCAGCAAAATAAAGTTCATAAATCCATCTTTCTGTATTTTCTTGTTTAATTAAATTATAATCAGAACGAAGTAATTGAGATGCAATAAAAAGCCGATTATTTTCTATAAATATTTTATCTTCATGGTCTATTAAGTTTTTAGCTATATTAAAATGAATTTCTGCTCTTTTTTTAGTATCAATTCTTTCATAGATTAGTTCTAATAAAATATCATGAACAAAACCATATGTTATAGTTTTTTCGTTTTGATAATTTTCTTCTATTTTAACTAAAAAAGCAGATTCACATAGTTTATACAGCTGATTGTTTAGCAAAACATCATCTGAATTTATAATTTTTTTTAATATTTCATATTCTACTCTGCCGTCAAAACAAGCAATTAGTTCAAGCAGTGATTTGTCCTCTTTAACTTGATTGTTTAATTTGTTTGATATAATCTGTTCCATATCGCTGGGTAAGCTTAGATTATTAATGCAGTCAATTTCTATTGCCCACTGTTCTTCTTTACGAGAGTATACGAGAATATCTTCTTTTATAAAAATATTGATAATTTCTTTAATATAGAAAGGATTTCCAAGTGTTAAGCCAAATATTATTCTTGATAAATAATTAATATTTTTAGTTTCTGACCCAAAAACTAGTTGTAAATACTCCTTAATTTCTATATTTGTTAATTCATATAATTGTAAATGAATATAATCATTTTTTACTTTAAGTATTTTATTTATATGTTCTAATTTTTTAACACTTTCTATTTCATTATCACGATATGCAAATATAAGCATTAGATTTAATAGTTCTTGGTCCTTACATATAATCTCTAACACTTCTAAAGAAGGTTCGTCCGCCCACTGCAAATCATCTATAAATATAATTAGAGGAAATAGTGATTCAGAAACAGTAGAAATAAACTGATAAATAGCTTTTCTAACTCTATATCTTAATTTTTCGTAATTATCTATATTAATAGTTTTATGCTGTCCTAACAGTTTTCTAGCATATGGGTTGATAGATGTAATTATCTCTATATCAGAACCTAAAGCTTTTATTAAATTATTTTTTATATTCTTTAATAAATCATAGGGTAAAGTTAAAATATGTTTTACCATTTGCTCTATAACTTCTGAAATGGCAATAAATGGTTTTCTGTCATGCTGTCTGAATTTTCCGTATACATATGTTACATTATTATTTAAATACTCTTTTACAATATTATCTATTAAAAATGTTTTACCAATACCAGGTGAACCAGTAATAACTGATACACTGCTTCCACCTTCTAAAACACGGTCAAAACATTTTTTAACAGCTTCTATTTCTGTATTTCTAGATGTCATTGTCTTGTTAAATTTTTTTTCAACAACCCTTAAGTTCACTCATTTTCCCCCATAAAATATTTATTTACTGTTATATTATATTCTATTAATAAAACGATAGCAATAATATGTCTTCTTGGTTTTTTATATAATTTAGAAAATGTCTCTAAAGTTTTCTAAATATTATATTTTAAAAATATGATATAATTAGTGATAAAATATAGTTACCAATTAATAATACAATGATTGCGAGGATAATACTATAAAAAGTGATATTAACCAACTCAAAAATAGAGGATATATTGAAAAAACAGATTTATCATCATATAGTTCATATAGTGAAAAGGATTTGATTGAATTACTAAATTCTGATTTAGCAACTGAGCGAACTATTGCAGTAAAATTATTAAGCAAATATAGAAATGATTCTATTTTGGATATTCTTATCAACAGCCTTATAAATGAAAAGAAATTATACACAAAAATTGCATTATCTGAAGAAGTAGCTACATACGGCAAAGAAGCTAGTAAAAAACTAGTAAAATATTTAGGAGTTATAGGTAATAATCAACATAAAAAACTTCCTGATAAGCCTTTCAATAAAAAAAATTATCCTTTACCGAGAGATATAATAGCAAGGACAATTTGTAAGATTGGCGTGCCTGCATTAGAAGATTTGAATAACTGCTTAATCAGTGGGAATTATGAACAATGCCTTGAAGCTGTAGATGCAGTAGGATTTATTTCTTACTATAATAATGATAATACAAGCTTTAATAATTTAATTGTTCTTCTTGAAAAATATGAAAATGACAATGTTATGGTATGGAAGATAATAAGATCATTTCAAGCATTTGACAATGATTTGTCTATTAAAATTTTAAATTCTTATAAAGAATCAAATATCAAGCAGCATAAATGGGAAGCAGAACGAAGTTTAAAACAACTTAGCAAATAAAATTAATTGATTTTATTTGCTAAGTAATAATTCGAAGTCAGGCTTTATAAATTGACTAATCTACTCTACTAATCATTTCCTGATCTCCGGTTTGATAAGTGAAGACTTCCAAAACGGCATTATCGCTTATATTATGGCGCGCACTTGTGCTTATCATCACCCTAAATGTGTGCCCCACATAGTAATCGCTAGGTATCCAAACAAATCTGTAACCACTGGAAGTGTTAGCCATCCACTTTACCACTTCTCCTGTATCAACATCAACAATAGCCCAATTAACTTTTGGCATATTATAAGCTGCATCTTTTATATCAATCGCGAGAGTCTCACCAGCTCTGATCATAAAACTGTCACCAACCTGTACCCCCACATCTCCGTTGGTATCTTCCGGCAAATCTACCGTCGGCACAATAATCGTGCCGTCATAAACAGATGTAATTTTTTCCTTTGCATCATATTTCGTTAGCACCTTCTGTGCCCAAAAACCTGTGCTGCCTGTAGTAGAGGTATAGCACCAACCGAAATCCTCGGGAGTAGTAACCTTCTGTATCACTATAATGCCCTTATCTGCCAACATGTCGATAAACGCCTTGTAATCATAATCAAACGTTTTGTCTTTATATACAGATGCAAAAGAAATTATGTTGTTCACCATTTTTTTAATAACTTCATTATCTATATAGGACTCAGTTTCATCCGTGAATGCAATGGTAACTTCTGTCCCATCTATCGTTAAAGTTTTTTGTGCATAGTTGTTGAGTTCGTCGTTATCTTTTGCTATCCAATCCCACCCAACGCTACAATAAGGCTCTGTTCTGTTTGGGGGAGTTCTCCGGCCGTTGACATCAATGCCGCTAGCAGGTGATAATGATGTCTTTGTCTCATCTTCTTCTAACGTTTCAAGTACATTCTCCTCAAGTGTTTTATATGGATAATAATATATAGTAATTGCGCCGGTTTTTTCTGTTAATAGCTCTAAATCCTCCGTGCTATCCGAACATGCCGCAAATACAGCTCCGCTTCCCAGCGTCAGTATAAGAACCGTGCATAGAATAAAAATACCTGTTTTTTTCTCCGTTCCATCCATAATAGAAATAATTCTATTTTTCATTTCTTTTTTACCTCCATAAAAATTTGTAGAAAAGGCGGTTTGTATTCTCGTTTTGTTCTTTGCTGCGCTAAGAATCGTCTCGCTGTACAACTTTCTTTTGTCCATTCCGATGTTTTTCACCACTTCCATATCACATGAAATCTCACACTGCACCGCGATAGCCTTTGCCATCAGATAAATGAAAGGGTTAAACCAATGAATGGCAGTTGCAAGGAATACAAGGATTTTATACCATAAGTCCTTTCTCTTTAAGTGAACCAATTCATGCCTGAAAAACAATGATAACTCACTCTCGGAGTAAGCTCCCAATGGCAATAAAATTACCGGATTTAACATTCCTATCATCATTGGAGTGGTAATACATGAGCAAACACGTAATGCAACATGCTTTGATATACCGAGCCCGATCTTTGATTCTTGCAGAATGTTCAGCGTCTGTTGATTAGTGACTTCTTGACTCCATCGCTTAACAATTTGAAGAAAACGCCTGTGACGTATTCCGTGTAAGACAATCAATACACCAGCTCCGAATATCCACAAAGCACCAACCCACATATACCATGGTCTATGCTGTATCAGATTAATGAAACCGGATTCCATTCCCTTATCATCAGAAACTGTTTGGGGATTGCCCTTAATAACACACTGTGTGTCATTTTGAGTCTGGCTCTGTTCCAGCATATCTGATCCTAATTCCATCTGCTGCATAGAAATTATATTAAAATCTCCTTGTATCAGAGGCATATCAAGGTGAATCCTGAATGGAATAATGAGCCCTATCACAATTACCAGCCAACCATAGTACAGCCATTTTGCGGCATATTTTTTTGACAGCTTTGGGGTCAGTACAACAAAGAGAAGTACAAGCACCGACATTGTAACGGTGCACTCCATCAATGCTATAATAAATTCCAGCATATCAGTGTCTCCTTTTCTTCACCCATTTCATCAATTCATCAATATCGTTTTCACTGAGCTGTCTGCCGTTATATAGAGTATTGACAAAACTGAGAAAAGAGTTCTCATGGTAAAGTTTCATGAAATTACCCGTTTCAAATTCCAGATAATCTTCCTTGGCCACCAGTGGGAAATAGGTACGTTCCTTACCGTTTTTCTCTGTCCTCAGAAATCCTTTATCCACCATCCTGAGCATCAGTGAAATAACGGAAGGCGCTTTCCATCCTCGTTCCTTGCCCAACTGTTCCATAACCATATTGGTTGTAATAGGTGGCTCGTTCGACCAAACCACTTTCATAATTTCAAATTCAGTATTAGGTAATTTTTTAAAATTCTTCATCTTAAATCCATCTCCTTTTAGGCAACTGCCTATGTTTATATTATACACATGCCTAAAATAGATGTCAATATATTTTGGAAATATATTTTGCAGTTGTCTAAAATTCTATCAATTCCGGCATTATCATTTCAAACCTTATGGTTTGCTGCCTCTTCATTGATTTTATTTGCTAAGTAATATACCTTTAGCTGTCATTATTTTTATAAATTTCTTTTCTGTAAGTATTTCATTAGTTTCAAATTTTCCATTTATAAATAAACTATATGTTGTAAACGGTGCTGGTGCATTTTGTGCTTCTTCGACTTTATTTAATTTAATAGCTTTAAAGTTTATATCATTTTCTTTAGCGACTCTTTCTATAATTGGTACGTATTTATCAGTATGCGGACATTGATTACTATAATACAAGACAACACCTGTTTCATCTATTACACCTTTTTTAGCACATTCTTTGAATTTTGGTATATCAGAATTTTCACTAAAGGGTAGATATAATAATTCATAGTATGGTTCAGCTTTATCACAAACTTTAAAACCTTTATATTTCAAATATCCAGGTTCAGATAAAAAAGGCTTCTTTTTTTTAGATGATAAAACTACAAGTCCGTCTTTTCCTTTATTCTTAGCATCAATAATGCATTCATCTAAAAGTTTGTTACCATATCCTTTTCCTTTAAATTTCCCAGAAACCCAAAAGCAGTTGATATACATATAGTTATTTACAGTAATAGGAGCAAATGCTTTTTCAGAAGGAATGTATTCAATAAAAACTTTTCCTCTTTCATCAAGTTTTTTAAATACTAATCCATCTTTAAATCTTTCTTTTAACCATACCTTTTTACTGCCAACACAATTTTCACCTTTTTTATCAGAAATTGCACAGCATATATGCTCATTATCAATATTATTAATATTTACTGAAATTATAGACATATCAAATTATTTCCTTTCAATTTAATTTTACACTTTAAACTTTTCACTTTTATCTTAATTAACTTACTTCACGCTAAATCTGAGAACTGTTTTTAACTTTTCAGTTTCAGTTTTTCTAGCATCATTTAAATATATTTCTCTATGTTTCATTGAAATTCTTTTGAGATTATTTTCTTTACAGAATGTTCCCATCATGTCAAAACTTTTGGATTCATTATCGTAACTTCCTTTATGCAGCATTTGAACGCATTTTCCTTCTTCAATACTCTTTAACTCTATTTCATCAAGTAATTTGTGAGGCTTTTTCTTTTTAGTTTTTTCTATAATTGTTCTAGCCAAATCCTCAGTTACAAATTCTGGCTGTCTAATCATAATTTCAAAAACTAGATTATTTTTATTTATGATACCTTTTTCATTAATTGATTTATCAGCAATATCCCATACTCCTTCGAGAGGATAAACTGTATAATCGTAGTATCCCAAAGGAGGATTATCCCATTTATAAGACAACCTAACAGCATAAGATATAGAATATAAAACACCAATGTATTCAGCAAAAAAATCATTATTAGGATTACCCTTACCTTTTATAGTAAAAAAATTAAATTTAGGCACTTCAATTATTACAGGTTTATCTTTAGGTAAATATAACTGTTTTTCATGTTTTCTCCATTCTTTTTTCATAGAACTGCTCCTTTAATTAATTATTATATATATTATAACCAATTAAATATGACATCTGTATGTCTTATTATGAAAACTGTTTATATTTTTCTAAGATTATTTCTAGTCTTTTTCTTATTATATTATTTATGTAATTTGGCTCTATAATTCTAATATTTTCACCAAAAGATATTATGTAATTATACAGCCATTCATCTTCTGATGCAGTAAAAGTTATTTCAAAGCTGCCATCATCATTTTTTTTAATATTATTAATTCCAAATTCATTATAAACTCGATTCTTTACATTTTCTGATAAAATAATTTTTAATGTTATTGATTTAGGTGAGTTTTCATATGATGTATCTAAATTAAATAAATTATATTTTTTTCTGTCAAAAGTTTCATCTTTTATTTGAAGATTATTAATTCTTTGAATTTTAAAAGTTCTATAATCTTTCTTTAGCAAGCAATAGGCTCTTAAATACCAAGCTTTTTCTTTGAATATTAATTTTAGAGGATTTACTCTTCTTGTAGTTTTATTCCCTAAAGAATCATAATAATTAAATTCAATTATCTTTGCAGTAGTTAAAGCTATTTTTAAATATTCAAATTTTAATTTATCCTCTTCTGAACTACCCCAATATGAGAAATCTACTTCTATCCAATTATCATTGCTTCTATTAAATATCCCCCTCAACTTACTTAAAGCTTCATCTACTTTGCCGTATTCAGTAGCTTTAAGAGTTTCTAGCCCAATTATCAAACTGTTTTGCTCTTCTTTTGATAATAAAGATTTATCTATTACATAATTGCTTAAAATTTTTATTCCTCCACCTTTCCCCTTATTGGCGTAGATAGGTATACCTGCTATAGAAAGTGTATCTATATCACGATATATAGTTCTAGTTGAAACTCCAAATTTTTCAGCTAATTCTTTAGCTGTTATATGTTTTCTTTCTAATAGTATATATATAATTTGAAACAATCGATCAATCTTCATTATTTATCACCTATAAAAATTTTAACCTCATTACTTTATCCTCAATTATACCATATTGTTTTTAAAAAATAACTTTTACAATTTTAACTTATAAAATAGTTGAATATTTAGTGTAACTCTAGCCTAAATACATGTTATTTTAGTTTTTGGATATTATAAATTTGTAACTATTGTACAAATTATGATATACTTAGAAAGTTTTAAAAATAGACAAACTCAAAAAAGTTTCAATATGAAAGGTGAATATTATGATAAAATTTAAAAAATTAGAAATCAGTGATAATATTTTGGATATTCTTAAAAAGCAAGGTATAAGAAAACCTACTCCAATTCAATCTCAAAGTATAAAACTAATCAAAACCGGACACGATGTTATAGGTGAAGCTCAAACTGGTACAGGAAAAACTCTTGCATTTTTACTACCTATGTTTGAAAATATGTCTCCTGAAATAAATTATATCCAAGGATTGATTGTAACACCTACAAGAGAGCTTGCTATTCAAATAACTCAAGAAGCCTTAAAATTAAAGAAGGCTAAAGACTTAAACATATTGGCTGCTTATGGAGGTAAAGATATTGATTCACAGCTCAGAAAACTTAAAGGCAACATTCACTTAGTTATTGCAACTCCGGGAAGACTTTTAGACCATATTCATAGAAATACAATAAATCTAGGTAAATTAAAAACATTAGTATTGGACGAAGCAGATCAAATGCTGCATATTGGCTTTAAAGAAGAAATTGAATCTATAATAGAACAGACTCCAAAAAACAGGCAGACTCTTTGCTTTTCAGCTACAATGAACGCAGAAGTAAAAAAGCTTGCTTATAAATATATGAAAGATCCAAAACTTATAATAATTGAAAAAAAAGAAGTAACTCTCGAGAATATAAAGCAATTTGTTATAGAAACAACAGATAGAAAAAAACAAGATGATTTATGTGAAATCTTAGATAAAGACAATCCGTTTATGGCTATAATATTTTGTAGAACTAAAAGGAGAGTTGATAGTCTTGAAGATGCTCTTTTTAAAAAGGGTTATAACTGTCAAAAGCTTCATGGAGATTTATCTCAAGCTAAGCGAGAAAGAGTAATTAAATCTTTCAAAAATACAAATATTCAATATTTAATAGCTACTGATGTTGCCGCAAGAGGACTTGATATTAGTGGAGTTACTCATGTATATAATTATGATATTCCTCAAAATGCAGAAGCTTATATTCACCGTATAGGTAGAACTGGTAGAGCTGGAAGAGAAGGATATACATATCTTTTTGCTGCTCCTAAAGATAAGAAAATTCTAGAGCAAATAGAACGCCAAATAAAATTAAAAATACCTAAAAGATTCACTGATCATTCTAATAAAAACAGTAATGAATCAATAAAAAAAGTTAAATCTGATAGAAATAAATATTCTAAAAAAAGCAATTCTAATCGTAAGAATTATAGCAAGCCTAGTAACAAACGTAAAAAAAGAAGATAAGAACAAAAAACAGTCTAACCTTTAATAAGTAAGTTAGACTGTTAATTTATTACCTAATTACTATCTTGCAAGTGAACCCATTGGATCCCAAGGTTTTAATTCTACAGGCTCTTGTTCATATGCTTTTAACAATTCTTTTGATAAGTATTTTTTATTTATAACAACTTCATAGTTGAATTCTTCGAACCATTCATCACTCATAATAAAGAATCCTTTTAAACCGGGTTTTTCTCCCCAACTGTTCTGCACTTTCCAGCGATTCGGTTTTCCATCAACTAAATTTACTCCTGTAAAAGCCATAGCATGTGTTAAAACACTTTCTCCATATTCTAATTGATCACCTTTTGATAAAGAAAATTCTGTATTAAGTAATTCTTCATAGTTGTAAAGCTCAGTATCCATTATACCTAAATCACTTTCTAAAAACTTTCCAACATCACAGCCAAACCAAACAGGTTCTCCATCTTTAATCTGAGCTACAGATAATTCTTTTAATTTTTCAATATCTAAATTTAAATAATGAATTTGCTTTCCATCTTTTACATTACCTAAAAATCTAACAGTATATGTTTTATTAAAAGGCTTATCTTTTGTCGGTGCATTAATTATGCTGACATAATCATTCATTTTTACACCTGAATACTTTTTATAAAATTCTAAAGGTGTTAAATTACTATCTCTATGGAATTCCTTATCTTCATCACGATACTCAAAGTCAAAATTTTTAGGAGGTTCACCTAAGCAGTAGCAAAGAATAGTATAAACTTCATCCATCATTTCTTCCTTCTTTGCTCTTAGACCGTCTAAATCAATACCTTTATTATTCATTTCTCTTAAAATCTTAGCATCATTTCTCAACCTTAAATTTAGCATGTTGCTCATCATATTTGAGTTGCTGCTGTGAAAAGTTTCAGGCATAACATATTTAGGAACTACTCCGTACTTTTCAACTAATCCTGTAAACATATCCCATTGACCGCCATCATTAGTAGGCTGTGCTAACAACCACATAACATTTCGACTCATAATGTCTTCATCTTTAGTTTCAATAATATTTTCTAAGAAATAATTTGATTTTTCAAGTTTATCCCAGAACATAGTATAATTTTGAGATAATTCAAAGTCATGATCTTTTATCTTAAGTTTACTAGAAATGCTGTAACGTATGTTGTTTAATGCTGCAAACATCCAGCATCTTCCGCTTTTTTCCTGATTAGTAACTTTTCCAACATTAATTTCTTCTGAAAAATCATAATGCATCTTTGCTATAGATTTGTGATTTACTGCTACATTGCTGATTCCGTTTTTTATAACAGCATCTGCTAAAATTTTATTCTGAGTTTTACTATTGTACTTCTCAGAAAAATTGTTAAGAAGCTCTTTTGTAATAATTGTTTTTGTATTCATTTATTTCACCCACCTTTTAATAATTATATTTAATCTTCCATTTTACAATCGCCTATTATAAATTATATTACATTTTACATTGGTAATCAATGCCAACAAAAATAAATGTTGTTAATTGTCATAATTTATCTCATTTTCATTTAAATCTGTATCCACAATCTCCTGCTCTTTGAAAAATATTCTTGATATGTATGGTGTTATTTTTACTCCTATTACTACAAACACAGCTATAGTAAAAGTTTCTATACCCGCTCTAGCGCTTACGCCCTTCATAACCATAGCTGAAACAAAATCTGTTAATACGCAAAATATTAATGCACCCCACACTCCTGCTTTATCAAAAACATATACCATAAGCAATAATAATGGAGCAGATATTACTATTCCTAGTAAAACAGTATACAACATAGAAACTCCAGAATAATTACTTATAACATGCATCATTCCTGCCATTCTTGGACACACCACAAAAAAAGCAAATCCTAAACTTGCTATTATATTCTCTTTTGTAAAACCAAGCTTGTTAACCACTTTTATCACCTTCTTTTATATTATAACCCTACTATAAATCCTGAAACTATTGGAGCTACTTTTACTCCAACTATAACAAATAATGCAATTATAAATGTTTCTACCGCAGCCTTCTTGCTTATTCCCTTCATAATTAGAGCAGCAGCAACATCTGTTAAAACACAAATAATAACAGCACCCCATACTCCTAAATGTGCAAAAGCAAATACCATTATTAAAAGCAAAGGTATAGATAATAAAGTGCCTGTTAATACAGTCCTTAATATTGAAGCATTTGAATTTTTATTAATTACATGCATCATTCCTGCCATCCTTGGACAAACAATGAATAATCCAAATGCAACGCTTGAAATAAAAATTTCACTTCCCATTAATATGCCTCCAATCATTCTAATTTATATTACATTTTATTGATAACTCTTATCATTATACTATTAAATTTTATACTAGTATCTGAATTTTGTCAATACAAAATATCCATAATAATCCTTTATCAAAAACAATATGAGCTGTAGCAGATGCTACAGCCCCTATAATTTTATCTATTTTTTTACAATTTAACTACCATCATGTTGCCATAAATTGACTTCTCATCAGGTTTTTGTTGTTTGTTACGTTCAGATTCTTCTAACGAACTTATTTTACCATAATTACCTTTTACCTTTTTTTCTACAATATCTAATTTATCTTCTGGAACTAATATTAAGCCGTAATTAATTATTGACTCAACATTTTTATTGAACTTATCATAATCTATACTTTCATCAAAGACAAGTCTACCCTTATTCTTTATAGTAACTCTTTCTTCTATATTTCCTGTAAATGTCATATTACCCCTGTTCAACATTAGTTTACCATTTAATATTTCTACTTCAACATCACGGCCTAAATTATCTTTTATCATTTCAAAAACTTCTTGACTACATATTACTTTATCACAAATTAAGTATTCTATATGCTTACCAAATTCAATATTATCCTTTAGTGAAATTTCTACATTTCCATCTACATATAATGTGATTTGATTATATTTTTTTATTGACCCATCATCTATATTTATATTATCATCTATATACTTAACTCCATTGGTACCATCAGGAATTAAGGCTTTCTCAACTTCATAATAATTACTTATATATTCAGATACTATTTCTTCAAATTTATCTACTATTATTAATTTATCTAGTACTTGCATATCTTGTATATTCTTTTTTAATAAATCTATATCAATATCTTTAGTAATAATTAATTTTTCAAAAGCTAACTTTGAATTTGGCTGTAAGCATTTTAAAAAATTATTTGTTAAGTTGAAAGTATTACCAATAAACTTATAGTCATTGTTAAATCTAATAGTTTTACCATTAACAATTCCTTTTGATTGAATAATACCTGCTAATTTTTTAGTACATGTTAATTTACCATTGACAAGAATTTTATATATCTTTTCATCTAGTAACTTGTTATCAATATTATTGTCAAAAGTTAAACTTCCGTTAACAACTAATACAATAGGTTTTAATAACCCTTCTAGATAATCTCTATCTATTTTAATGCTTGCATTTTCAGAAATTAAGTCTAAGTCTACATCATTTGATAACTTTAAATTTGAACTAATGTTTACTTTTTCACAATCCTTTAACAATGCTTGAGATTCATCGCTCTCAATAAGTAATCCAATATTCGCTATAGATGTTATCTGTTTAGCTAAATTTTCTTTAATATCTCTAGTATCCAATATTCCTATATTTACGATTTCTGACATTTGATAGTCCTCCTATATTTTATTTCTTAACAAATTTAATGATGCACTTAATCGAGACCTTACAGTTGAAGATGATATACCTAATATATTACCTATTTCTTTACTATTTAGATTCATTTTATATTTAAGTTGTAACACTTTTCTATTTTTTTCGGGCAAATCTTCTAGCAAATCTTTCATAACTACGCTTTCCTCAAAACTTTCACATGGCTCAAATATTTCATCATTTTCTAAATAAGTTAATTTACTCTGCTTTCTAATATTATCAATGTTTTTATTTTTAATTGTTCTAAAAAACCAGCCTTTTATTTGGTATTCATTCATATTATCAAAAATCTCTTCTCTTTCTAGTGCAGATACATAAGCTTCCTGAACCAAATCAAAAGCCTTGTCTTCATTACAGTTTAGAGATTTTGCAAATAAAATGAAATCTTTGTTATATTTTTCGTATACGAGATAAATATTCAAAGTGTATCACTCCTCGATTAGTGCTTTCACTAATATAACGTATCAAACATCAAAAGTGTCCAAAAAAATATAATAATATTTAACATATAAAAAGAGTCTTTGAAAAGACCCATTTTATATTATTTTATTACATTTGCTCACAATATACTTTCTGTGGTTCCCAATCCTTACCTGTAAAATGTATAACTTTCTCTGTTAAAGCTCCTGTCGGACATGCATTTACACACGCCATACAAGCTGCACAATCACTTTGATTCATATCTACATTAAGTCCTGCTGCAACAACTGTTTCAGATCCTCTATTTATAAAACCTATGTTGCAAATACCTGCTATTTCTTCACAAGCTCTTACACATCTTCCACATAGAATACATTTATTTGGATCATGAACTATAACAGGACTTGAGTTATCAACGGGCATGAATTCATTATTTTCATCAAATCTACTCTTTTCAATACCAAACTGTCTTATAAGGCGCTGCAATTCGCAGTTGTATAATGGCGTTGGGATTCCTTTAGAGCAAGTGAGACAGTTGTGGTTTTGAGATGCCATAATCAGTTCTAAAATTATACGTCTGTATTTGTTAAGCTGCTCATCATTTGTTGTTATTTTCATTCCTTCTTCAACATGTGTACAACAGGCAGGTACTAAATCTTTTCTACCTTCAATCTTTACAAGACACAGCCTGCATACTCCTGCTTCTGACAATTCTTCATTATAGCATAGATGTGGTATTTCAATACCATTTTCTTCACATACACACAATAAATTTTGATTCTTAATTGCAGATACTTCTTCTCCATCTATAATAATGTCTACATACTCTTCATCTTTAAAAGCAGCATCATCTTCATCAAAAAAGTCTTCAAACAAGCCAAGTTTTTCGGCTACTTCATCTAATTCATACCCTTCAGAATTTTTTTCTAATCCTGTACTTTCAAATGGATGAGTTAATACTACACCTCTATCCATCGTAAAGTTTCCTGTACCCAGTGTTTTCGTAATAGAAATAACCTTCTTATCTTTAAATACATATTTCATGCCTTCATATCCATCTTCACATATTAAAGTAATTATTACTGTTGCTTCATCGTACATTTCTTTTTTCTTAATATCTTGTCTGTGATATTCTACAAGATTCAGAGAACAACCTATACTTATTAAATCTATTCCAAGAACATTATATCCGTCTGCTAACAACATATTTTCAAGAACAGTCATGTTTTGCAAACCACCAATTCCACATGATTTTATACATGTGTTGCAGCTGTTAATTACTATCTTATCATCTTTAGATAGCTGATTTTTTAGATCATCATAACTTATTGAACGAAGTGATATTATCATTATTTCACCTCCCATATAGGCAAACCATTGTTGTTTTCTCTTTTATTACCTGTGTAAAAATCATACTCATTTCCTAACTCATTTTTATGGCCAGAATAGGGCATTGTAACTTTTATAATTTCTTTATCAGTATCTGTAACCATAAGACCTATATCTTCCGTACTTTCAATTATTTTATATTCTGAATAGCTTCTTTCTAAGTTTGATGAACCTGCACTGCACGCAAGAGAAATTATAGTATTTACATCTTTGTTTAACTTTGCAAAGAAAATCTTAGGTGTGCATACTGTCGGGACCATGTATCCATCCTTTACATTATACCCCTCACTCCTCAATTTCATTGCAAGTACTTTCATCTTCTCTTCTCCTCCACTGCCAGCAACTCTTGCACAAGTTTCACATCCAATAATGGTTATTACATCATTTTCTATATCAAGATTTTTCTTTATATCTTCATATTTCAATGCTTTTGTAAAAATCATAGATTAACCTCCTTAAATATTATTTGAGATAGCATCTTCATATTCATTTCTAAAATATCGTAAAGTACTTAAAACTGGATTTGGGGCTGTCTTTCCTAAAGCACATAAAGCTGTATTTTTAATAACAAATGCTAAATTTTCAAGTTTTTCTATATCTCCTTGTTTACCCTTACCATCACAAAGCCTATTTAAAATGTTCAACATTTGTTTAGTACCTTCTCGTCCCGGTATACATTTTCCACAAGATTCTTCTTTACAGAAATCCATAAAAAACTCAGCCATTTCCAATGCAGATTTATCATCTGACATAACTATCAATCCACCTGAACCCATTATGGAACCTAGTGATATCAAAGTATCATAATCCATTACAACATCAATGTGTTCTATAGGAATCATCCCTCCAGAAGGTCCTCCCAATTGGGCTGCCTTGAAAGTTTTGCCTTCTGTAATTCCTCCTCCTATTTCATTAATAACAGTACTTAATTTTGTGCCTATTGGAACTTCAACACATCCAACATTATTTATGTCACCTGTAATTGAAAAAACTTTAGTACCTTTGCTCTTTTCTGTTCCTATATTTGAGAACCATTTACTACCTTTAGCTATAATTTGAGGTATATTAGATAATGTTTCTACATTATTCAATATTGTTGGTTTTTCTCTAAGTCCTGCATGTGCTGGATATGGGGGTCTCGGTCTAGGATTTCCTCTTGAACCTTCTATAGATCTCATAAGAGCAGTTTCTTCTCCACAGACAAAAGCTCCTGCACCTTCATATACCTCTATATCAAATTCAAATCCTGTACCTAAAATATCTTTTCCTAATAATCCATAAGTTCTAGCAGCTTTTATTGCTTTGTTAAGTGTTTCTACTGCAAGAGGATATTCAGCTCTGCAATAGATATAACCCATGTGAGAACCTATTGCCTTAGCGGCAATTATCATTCCTTCAATTATACTGTGAGGATCACTTTCTAAAACACTTCTATCCATATAAGCACCGGGATCTCCCTCATCAGCATTACATAAAACATACTTAATACTATTTTCTTCTTTCGCTGCAAACTTCCATTTCAAACCTGTAGGAAAACCTGCACCACCTCTTCCTTTAATACCAGAATCATAAACTTCACTTATTATTTTGTCTGAAGTCATAGATGTAAGTGCTTTAATTGCTCCTTGATATCCGTCTCTTGCAATATAGTCATCAATTTTGTTAGGATCTATAAATCCTCTATTTCTCATTACTCTTTGCTCTTGAAACTTAAAAAAAGGAATTTCTTCAATGCCGGGAATACTATTATCAATTGCAGCTTGTCCTTCAATCTTTCCATTATTTTTAATTCTATCTTTTATTTGTATTTCCATTCCTCTTGCAAAAGCATAGTCTTTTAGAACTTTCTTGTCTAGCACGTGGCTTTTAAATATTTCTGACATCTTTTTAGTATCAACACATTGATACATAACAGGTTCTTGCTCTTGAACTTCAACAGTAATAAGAGGTTCTTTTGAGCATATACCAGCACATCCAGTTGTAATAATCTTAACATCTGTAATCTTATTATCTTTGACCTCTTTCCTTAAAGTATTTAAAACATCAATAGCACCAGAAGCTATTCCACACGTTCCCATATGTACATATACCTTAGTTGATTTATTTGACTTATTTCTTTCTATAACAGTTTGCTTAATTTTATTTATATCATCAGCTGTTTTACTTTTCATAACTTCCTCCTATCTATGACTTTTTACTCATATTGGCTCAAAATTTCGTCAATATTATCTACACTTACTTTTCCATATACTTTACCGTCAATAACTACAACTGGAGCGAGTCCACAAGTTCCAAAGCACCTTGTGTTTTCATATGTAAATCTTCCGTCCTGAGTACTTTCACCTGCTTTTATACCATAGTCTTTTTCGATTTTCTCACCTATTTCTTTTCCTCCTTTAACATAACAAGCTGTACCATAGCAAACTTGAATTCTGTGTCTAGCTCTAGGATTCATAGTGAAAAACGAATAAAATGAAACAACTCCATATATCTTATTAGAAGCAATCCCCGTTTTTTCTGAAATTATATTTTGAACACTTACAGGTATATATCCCAATAATGCTTGCACTTTTTCAAGTAAAGGTATTAAACATCCCGGTTTTTTACTTTCAATCAGTATAATTTCTTCAAGCTTTTCAATCTGTGCTTTTGAAAACATCGTTGAAATGTTGCTCATTTATATTACCTCCTAATAAAATTTTATTTAATTATTATACATATTAATATACGTATAATAATAAATTTTAAATGTAACTATTTTTCTTAATATATTAATTGAAATGCAGTAAAACTTATATTTATAACTATATGTCAAACAATTAACAATATATATTATTTAAATAAATACATTATTATACTTAAATAATCAATGATTCCAATATTGTAATTATATTTACCTGCTCAGTTTACATTATAATACTTATTTATATAAAATCAACTATATTAATGGTTAATTTTACATTTTTATAGAAATATATTGAATTTTTTCAATACTATGTTATACTTAATATGTTATTAAATTAACAAAACATTATAATTATAAGCTCACTAAAATAAAAAATATATAAGGAGTGTTTTATAATGGATAATAATCCAAGAGAAATGTTAAATGATTTTATAGGTGGTCTTCAAAAATTTGGGCAAGAAGAGTCAACAAAAGATTACATTGGTTCTTTTATGGGGCTTTTAGAAACTACATATCAAGATACTGCATTAGATTCTAAAACTAAAGAATTAATAAGTATAGGTATTGCATGCTATAACAGATGCTTGTACTGCATAGTTTATCATACATATAAAGCTCTTGAAGCAGGTGCAAAACGTGAAGAAATTCTTGATGCAGCTATGGTTTCAGTAGCATTTGGAGGAGGACCAGCTATGGCTTATAGTGTAACAATGCTAAAGAAAAGCCTAGATGAGTTTGAAAAAGATTTCGAATAATAAAAGAATAAATAGGAGGTAATAAAATTGATTACTGAAGTTGTTCTTAATAAATTAGAAAAAAACAGTAAAATAGGCAAAATTGGCAAAATATCTAAAAAAGTTGGCGACTCCATAAGAAAAGGAGAAAAAATTTTACAAGTTGAATCAGTTAAAGGCAATACAGTTATTAAATCAAAAGTTAATGGAACAATAACTGAAATACCTGTTAGCGAAGGTGCTAAAGTCAAGATAGGAGATTTACTTGCAAAAATTGAACAAACGTCTTAATACATTAGTAACTTCATCAAGTTTTAATCCTTGGTTCAATTTATCAGTTGAAGAAGTATTATTAAAAAATGTAAAAGAAAACGAGATAATTCTATTTTTATGGCAAAATAAAGATTCAGTAGTTATTGGCAGAAATCAAAATCCATGGAAAGAATGCAGCTTAAAAAAAATGGATGAAGGTAAAGTTAAGCTTGCAAGAAGATTATCTGGTGGTGGAGCTGTTTACCATGATATAGGAAATCTAAATTTTACTTTTTTAATGAGAAAAGTTAACTATAATCTTGAAAAACAGCTAGATGTAATTCTACAAGGAGTCAACTCTTTTGGATTAAATGCGGTTTTTTCAGGAAGAAACGATATATTAATAGAAGGAAAGAAATTTTCAGGTAATGCTTACTATTTTGATGATAAATTTTCATATCATCACGGTACTATTCTCATAGATTCTGATATATCAAAACTTTCAAATTATCTGAATCCATCGAAAGAAAAAATTGTTTCCAAAGGCATAGATTCTGTAAGATCTAGAGTTGTTAATCTTCATTCAATAAGTAAAGATATAACCGTAGAAAAATTGAAACACAGCATACAAAATTGTTTTGAACAAAGTTATGGTCAATTTACTGAATTCATAGAATATAATGAGCATACAATTAAAAACAAAGAGATAATAAATATATATGAAAAATATTCTTCATGGCAGTGGATATACGGCGAAAGCCCTGTTTTCGATGTTCATTATGAAAATAAATTTAAGTGGGGCGAAATACAAGTAGGTTTATCTTTTGAAAATGGATATATAACAAATTCTAAGATATATACAGATGCTCTAAATACTTCATTTGCAGACAGAATCAAAAATGCTTTAATTGGAGTAAAATTTAACACTAAAGACATTGTAAAAGCCTTAAAATCTATAGATTATAATGATAATGAGGCACAAATATATAATGATATTTTTAAATTATTTTAATATAGTATGAGAAAATTCCCCTTGGTTTGAAACCAAGGAGAATTTTTTTAATTCTAAAATGATAATTTTAATTTATTGATCTTGTGTCAGTGATAAATTGCTACCTCCTGCGCTTAAATCAAAGAAATAATTTCCGCTTCCTCTATAAGAATATGCTTTAATCTTATAGGTACCTGTGCTTGATGGATTAAAAGTAATATATTCTTGTCTGGATGTTCCCAAAGAACTCTTTAATTGGTTTCCATTTGCATCATATAAGTATAAATCAAAATCATTTGAAGAATTGTTCATTATAAATGTTATAGCAATCGGATAGTTAGTGTTATTAACTGTAAATTGCCACATATCTGCTGAACCTGTACCTGATAAACTTTCTGATGCATAGATATGATTAGGTAAGCTTATATTACTACCAGAGTAATTACCTGCTTGTTTAACAGCCATGAAGCCATCTATTTTACCATAACCATAATCAATATCTTGTCCATTAGGACCCCAATCTTGAGATGTAGTTGTCAATATGTTTCTTATTTGTGAAGGTGATAAATTAGGATTAGCGTCTAACATCAATGCTATAACTCCAGCAGTAAATGGAGTAGCCATGCTTGTTCCGCTAAAAGAAACATAACTACTTGAAGTATTTGCCTTTGGTGCAGTAATATATGTACCTGGTGCACATATATCAGGTTTCATTCTATTATCTGCTGTATATCCTCTGCTTGAATAGTCAGCTAAAGCAAATCCACCTTCTCCAACATCTATCATGCTGCCAACTGTTAAAGCATTAACAGCTGCTCCCGGAGAACCTATTGTATATGTGCCTGGTCCACTATTTCCAGCAGCTACAGCTACTATGATGCCATTTGCATAAGCATTATTAACAGCTAATGATGAAGAATCAGTACCATCTGAGCTGCCTGAAGATCCTAAACTCATATTAATAACGTCAATTCCATAAGTATTTTTGTTAGTAACACACCAGTCTATTGCAGCAGTAACATCACTAGTATAGCCTGATCCATTAGAGTCAAGTACTTTAACTCCTACTAATGCAGCACCTTTAGCAACACCTCTATAGTTTGAATTTCCATCTCCTTCTCCTGCAATTATTCCAGAAACATGAGTACCATGTCCATGATCATCATAAGGAGAACTTTGATTGTTTACATAGTCTTTCCATCCAATAACTTTTCCGCCATTTAAATCAACGTGTCCACTATCTATACCTGTGTCTATTACAGCTACAACTACGTCATTTTTAGAATAACTGCTTAAACTTCCGTCTCTATTTCCATCTACTCCAAAATCACTGCAAGCCTTATCAGTTCCATACCAATATCTAGCTGTATCCATAAATGCTTTAACTTCTTCGTCATATTCTATTTGCTGAACTACATCAAGTTTAGATAATTCATTAATTTGTTCTTTATTCAACCTCATAGTTGCTGCAGGTATATTTTTATATTCATATTTAGTGTCATACTCTCCTAATGCTTCTTTAACTTCGCTTTTAACACTATCGAATTTTTCTGTAAACACTACAGTAACAGGAAGTTTTTCATTACTCTTCGCTGATTTCATTCTGTTTTCTAAGTTTTCAAACAGTTTGTCACCATTTTCATCATAAATCTTATTTATTTCTTTAACTTCCATATTTGCCTTTGACTTAACTGTCACAACTTCTGCATCATTTGCAAAGCCATAGCTGCCAATTGAAACTAACAATAACGCACATAACAAGGTCACAACTAATTTTTTGTTCTTAAATACATTTTTCATTTGATTACCCCCTATTTGTATTTTTTCAAACAAATTATCATCTCTTCAAGCTTACTGTTTAACATAACCAACGGAAACACCTCCTATTTTTAAAATAAATTTGAGTAAGCTTATTCTTAGTTGTGAAGCAAATATTTGTTATAAAATACTATTATTTTCTATATTTTACCACTGGACAAGCATTTTGTCAATATATTTTTTTCCATTTGATACATTTTTTAACTGTAAATATATTTACATAAAACCCTAAGAACTATTGTTTTTTTGAACATTTTTTACTTAATTTTACAATTCAAGAGACAGTTCCTATATGCTCCGTTCTTTTATATATATCGACTATTTTTCGACGTAAAAATGTTATAATTTTATTATAACATTCATCTTGTTGACAAAGTCAACAAGATGATAGGCTTTTGAGAAACTCGAAGTTCGAGGCGTGCCGAAAGAGAGTAAGCGGAGCGTATATAGAAATACGTGAGCATTCTCGATTGAGGCAACAACGATGAAATTACGGGTTTGTCAATAGCCTAAATGTTATAATTTTATTATAACATTTGCAAAGATTAACTTGTCATATCTTCAAATTTATTCAAACAGTAATTGTTAATTTAACAATTCAAAAAACAGGAGGATTTATGGGTAATTATTATTCTGAAAACTTATCTGCTGAAAGATTAAAAAGAGCATATGAAATTGCTTCACCACGATTGAACCAATATTTAGAGGCTGAAATTGAACATATTCTCAAAAATATTAAATCTACAGATACTGTTCTTGAAATTGGCTGTGGCTATGGACGAATAATGAAAAGACTATTATCAAAAGCAAAAAAAGCTGTTGGAATTGATATTTCTTCAGAAAATATTAGATTTGCTAAAGAATATTTGAAAGATTATAAAAATGTAGAACTTTATCAAATGGATGCTTCACATATTGATTTTGGAATACAAGTTTTTGATGTTGTAATAGTCGCACAAAATGGAATTTCTGCTTTTAATATTCCGCCTAAAATTCTTTTTAAAGAATGTCTTGATATAACAAAAAAAGGAGGACTAGTTCTTTTCTCTACATATTCAGATAAATTCTGGGTAGAAAGATTGAAGTGGTTTGAAATGCAAGCTGAAGAGGGTCTTGTTGGAGAAATTGATTATGACAAAACAAAAAATGGTGAAATTATTTGTAAAGATAAATTTAAAGCTACTACTTTCACTCCTGATCAATTCACAATATTAGCTAATAACTTTAATATATTACCTAATATTATTGAAATTGATAAATCTAGTCTCTTTTGTGAAGTAAAAGTTATTTAAAATATATTTTACAACAGTACTTAATGTCAAATTAGGGAAGGTTTTTTGCTCAAAATTAGTATAGTATCTTTATATTATATAATATTGATTCCTTCCTTTTTCTTTTGATTTATATAAAGCTTCATCAACTCTTTTAAATACATCTTTATTACAATCATTTTTTTTAATTTTTGTTATTCCAATACTTAGTGTTACATTGAGATTATCATATAGTTGTAAATCACTAATTTCTTTCTGAAGCTGTATTACGTACTTTTTCAATTGTTCCAATCTTCCATAAAAAATAATAGCAAATTCATCTCCACCCCATCTAGATATAAAGCTACTCTTAGGCATTATTTCCTTCATCATTCTTCCTATTTGATAAATAATCTCATCACCAACAATATGTCCATAATTATCGTTTATCTCTTTAAAATAATCTATATCAAAAAGAATTATATATATATCATTATTAATTTTACTTTGCTCTAAAACTTCTTTTAGCCTAAGATTATATGTTCTTCTATTATAAGTATCTGATAATTCATCTATAGTTGCCAGTAGTTCTAACTCCTTATTTATTCTTATTAACTCTTCACTATATTGATCGTTTTTCTTCTTTTCGGTTAAGTATGCATCTGCAAATTGTTTTAGCAGCATATAACTAGCTATTAAAGTAAGGGGTATTTGTATTAACCTGTCAAAAAATTGCGATTTCGGGTCATAAACCATAATAAGTTGAGGATAATTATATTCTAGAACATATAATGCTACAAAAATAGAAACTAACAAATATACAAGTACACTCCTTGTTTTACCTTGAAAAAAATATGTTATACAAATTACTGTCAAGAAAACATATGCAATAGTATTGTTAGAGCTTCCACCTGAATTAATCCAACCATAGGGAATTAGAATAAGAATTATAAAAAGAAAAAAAATTAACTGAATATATTTTAAGCTTATATTTAGTTTAATAGCTCGAGATAGAATTATAGACACAACAATTAATAATATCCACTTAATATTAACTTGAAAAGGAAACCCACTTATAATATTTCCAATAACACAAACATAAGATAAGATAATAGCAGCTGCTAAAATAATTTTAAAAATTTTATTCTCTAACTGAAAGTTATTATTTTTTTTAATTTAAACCACCTTCTCTATTTTGAGAAGATTCTGGGACTATCTTTTATATTTAATTATGTATATACTCGGGAGAAAGCTTATTGTAATATTAACTTGTCCCTTATAAAAATCTACTCTCCTATTATTTTTACTAAAACTCTTTTATTTCTTTTTCCATCAAACTCTCCATAAAAAATCTGCTCCCAAGGTCCAAAGTCTAACTTTCCATCTGTTACACCCACAACAACTTCCCTTCCCATTACTGTCCTCTTTAAATGCGCATCTGCATTATCCTCGAAACCATTATGTTCATATTGTTCATAGGGTTTTTCTGGAGCTAATTTTTCTAAAAAACGTTCGAAATCTATATGTAATCCTGACTCATCATCATTAATAAATATACTTGATGTTATATGCATTGCATTACACAACAATAAACCTTCTCTAATGCCGCTTTCCTTTAAACATTCTTTTATTTTTGGAGTAATATTTATATAAGCTCTTCTAGTATCAGTATTAAACCATAGTTCTTTTTTATAAGAATTCAATTTCTTTCACCTCTATTAACCAAAAATTATTACACATTATTTTTATATTCAAAATATATTTTAGTGTATACTGACATAGTATAAATGTTTTAACAAAATGTCAAATATATTTTAACACAAAATTGTATATATAGAAAAATACTATTTTATATAAGCTTAATACAATATTTTATGACACGCTATATGATGAAAATGCATCATGTCACCTAAGCTCTTGGGAATGGTTTTCCAATGTGTTTTGAAGGTGGTGAAGGCAAAATGGACAAAATGGGTTTAAACTATAGTAAAATTCACTTAGATTTCATGATTGGTTCTGATAAGCTAGATATAATTGGTGAATTTTCTAATGGCACACAAGAATACGTATTTAAAGGTGGAATGTGGGCAATGTAATATTTAAAGTACAGCAGGCTGCAATAAAACAGCCTGCCACTATTTATGCTATTACGGCTAAAATTTTATAAAGTTAATCTTAGAATAATCAACACTTCCGTATTCATCAATAAGTTCTTCTTTTGCATGTATGTATTCAACTTTTCCAACAAACATCTCATGAGAACCAGTTTTAATTGAGTCTACAATTGTACATTCAATACTAACAGGACAATCTAAAAGAATAGGTGCATTTACTTTTACTCCTTCTCCTTTTTTCATTCCCAATTTTTTTAATTTATCTTCATCACGTCCGCTGTGGCTGCCAAGATATTCATATTCTTTCTTTAATTCTTCAGAAACTAAGTTAACAACAAAGACTCCTGTTTCTTTTATCATGTGATAGGAGTACCTGCTTGGAACTATTCCAACCATAACCATAGGTGGATCATAACTGCAATTACATGCGTATCCTACAGCTAAAGCATTATCATGTCCCTCTTTATCTCTGCATGAAACTAAAATGTTTGGCATTGAATTAAGACAACTAGCATAATTTGTTACCTTTTTCTCCATTTTAACTCCTCCTAAATTTGTTTATATTTTACTTACATGTACATTATACTACACATTATTTATTTTTAAATAGATTCATAACTTTTCTTTAGTAAGACAAAACAATGAGCACAATAAAAAATTGCACATTAATAGATTCAACACATAAAGTAATCTTTTTAGCTCATAATTTTACATATGTTATTTGAAAATTCAACAGGATCATTAATTGGCAATCCTTCAATAAGCAATGCTTGGTCGTATAATAAGCTTGTATATAGATTTAATTTTTCTTCATCTTTTTCATAAGCTTCTTTTAATGACTTGAATACTTCATGATTAACATTGATTTCTAATATTTTATCAGCTTGTATATTTTGATTATTAGGCATTGTGTTAAGTATTTTTTCCATTTCAATAGATACTTCACCTTCATTTGCTAGACATACAGGATGATTTTTTAATCTTTTTGAAACTCGAACATCTTTAACTTTACCTGTTAAAATATTTTTCATTTTTTCAAATAATTCTTTATCTTCTTTATTTTCTGCTTTATTATCATCTTTATTTTCTTCAGATTCTATTCCCAAGTCACCGCTAGAAACAGATTTGAATTCTTTTTCTTTATATTTCATCAGCATTTTTATTGCAAATTCATCTATATCATCAGTAAAATATAATATTTCATATCCTTTATCTGATACTAATTCTATCTGTGGAAGTTTTTCAATTCTGTCTACTGATTCCCCTGCAGCATAATATATATATTTCTGTTCTTCAGGCATTCTATTAATATACTCGTCCAAAGTAACCATTTTCTTTTCTTTAGATGAATAGAACATCAATAACTCTTGAAGCATTTCTTTATTGCTTCCAAACTTATCATATACTCCATATTTCAACTGTCTTCCAAAAGCTTCATAGAATTTATCATATTCATCTCTCTCATGTTTTAACATGCTGAGTAACTCATTCTTGATTTTAGTTTTAATATTTTTTGCAATAAGTTTTAACTGTCTATCGTGCTGTAACATTTCTCTTGAAATATTAAGAGACAAGTCTTCTGAATCAACCATTCCTTTAACAAAACTAAAATAATCTGGAAGTAAGTCTGAACACTTATTCATTATTAATACACCGTTTGAATACAGTTCCAAACCTTTCTCAAATTCTTTAGAATAATAGTCAAAAGGAATATTCTCTGGTATAAAAAGAATAGCATTGTATCTAACAAGACCATCAGCACTTATATGTATATGTTTTAAAGGTTTGTCAAAACCATAACGTTTATCTGAGTAGAAATTTTCATAGTCCTCAGTTTTAAGTTCCATTTTATTCTTTCTCCAAATTGGAACCATACTATTTATAGTTTTTTCTTCAGTGAAATCTTCGTATTCGTCTTCTGTTCCTTCTTTAAGTTTGCTTTCTGTTACATTCATTCTTATTGGATATCTAATAAAATCAGAATATTTTTTAATTATAGCTTTTAATCTATATTCATCTAAAAATTCATCATATTTTTCATCTTCTGTATTTTCTTTGATTTTTAAGATTATATCTGTACCAACTGAATCTTTTTCACACTGCTCAATAGTATAACCTTCTGCACCTTTTGATTCCCATTTGTAAGCCTCATCACTTCCTAAAGCCTTACTAACAACAGTAACTACTTCAGACACCATGAATGCTGAATAAAATCCAACACCAAATTGTCCAATGATGTCATGTCCATCTTTCATCTCATTTTCTTTTTTAAATGCCAATGAACCACTTTTAGCAATTATTCCTAGATTATTCTCAAGTTCTTCTTTTGTCATACCCATACCAGCATCACAAACTTTTAATGTTCTATTTTCTTTATCAGAACTTATTTTTATATAGTATTTTTCCTTATCAAAAGTTAAGGAATCGTCAGTTAATTCTTTATAATATATTTTGTCAATAGCATCACTAGCATTAGATATTAACTCTCTTAAAAATATTTCCTTATGAGTATAGATTGAATTAATCATCATATCCAATAATCTTTTAGATTCTGCTTTAAACTTTTTCTTTGCCAATTTAATTTCTCCTTTCGTTTATAAAATAAAAAATAATTATTAGCACTCTCAACCTTCGAGTGCTAATAATTATTATATAACATTTTATTATAATGTCAATAATTTCAAGACAATTTAATTATTAATTTAGTTCCCACACCAAGTTGACTTAGTATAATACATTCTCCCTTATGCAGTTTAACTATTTCATATGCTATTGCCATTCCAAGCCCTGAACCTTTTGGATTAGTTTTTGTATTTGTACCTCTATAATATTGTTCAAAAATAAATGGCAGTTCTTGTTGATTTATACCTCTTCCATTATCTTTTATTATAATCTCTATAGCTTTATTAACTTCTTTTATTTCAATAAATATATTTGTTTCACTATCATTATAAATTAAAAAGTTAATTATAAAGTTTGAAAGTGCCCGCTTTAATAATTTAGTATCTACATTAATAAATATATCATTATTACAACTAATAATATTAATATCTCTATCTATATAGTTTGGATTCAGTAAAATTTCTTTTTTTAATTCTTTAATAAAATTAATTATATTGACTTTTTCAATATTTAAAGGAATTACGCTATTCTTTAACTTCTGAATTAAATTTAAATCTTCTATTAAATCTTCCATATACACAGCTTTATCATACATTATAGATGAATACTGTTTTATTTCATTATCTGTAAAACTGTAATCATCTTCTTTCATTATTTCTGCAAAACCTTTAATTGATGAAAGAGGTGTCTTTAAATCATGACTAATATATGAAGTCCATTTTTCCCTAGATTTATCTAATAACTCTTTTTCAGTTTTACTTTTCTTTAATTTTGTAGTTAATTCATTTATACTTCTAAATATTTCTTTATATAAACCTTTTTCTTGTATCTTAATGTTATAATTTCCCTTTGATATTAGTATTATAGAGTCTATAACCTTTTGTAAAGGATGACCTATTTTTCTAGAAAAATAAAAATAGCTAAATAGTATAATAATAATCAGATTTATTACTAAGATATAAATGAAGTTTCCATTTAAAAACTTTTTAACTTTTGATGAATCGTATTGAATATTATATTTACTTACTACTTCAATTGGAAATCCTAAAAAATAGGAATAATCTTCTCCCATTATTTTTTTCTCAAATATAAAAACTGAACTATCTGCAATATCATATTTATAATGATGTACAAATTCAATTGGACTGTAACTGCTGGGCACTTCTGCTGGCTTGTTATAAGATAACACCTCATTTAAAGAGTTATCCACCATTTGAAACCATAAATTATTTTTTCTAAGCAGTTCTTTTCCTTCATCTGTTAAATACATAGAATCGTCTTTGTATTTAATTGATTCATCAATCTTTTCACTATACTTATCTATACCAAGCTCAGAATTTTTCTTGAAAGTTCCTTCTATTAGAACTAAATTTATTAAAATTATTAATATAAATAATATTATTGCACTCTTAGCAAATATAGAAGATATCTTAATGTATGGTAATTTTTTTTCTTTCATTTAATACTCGTCCTTATCTAGACAATTTATATCTATTTGAAATTTATATCCAATTCCTTTTACAGTAATAAGATATTTAGGACTAGAAGGAATTTCTTCGAGCTTTTGACGTAATCTCCTAATATGCACCATAAGTGTGTTTTCATATCCTATATAAACATCATCCCAAACCTTTTGAACAATCTGTTCTTTAGTTATTATTATATTTGCATTATTAATTAATAGTTTTAAAAGCCTTAATTCTTTAGCTCTTAATATATAATCTCGACCGTTTCTCTCTATCTTACCTTCATTAAAATTAATTGTAAAATCTTTTGTTTTTATTATATTTTTATTAGGATTCAAAGAATTCTTTATACGTTCTATTCTTCTAAGATGTGCCTTAACTCTATATACTACTTCTTTTGTTGAAAAAGGCTTTGTTATATAGTCATCAGCACCCAGCCCTAAACCTAATAATTTGTCTGTCTCTTCACTTTTTGCAGATAAAAGTAAAACTGGAGCAATAGAAAATTTCCTTATTTCTTTCATTACTTCAAATCCATTTTTTTTTGGCATCATTATGTCTAGAATAATTATATCAGGATTATATTCTCTGCATACTTCTATAGAAGTTATACTGTCATTTACTGTCTTAACATTTTCAAAACCTTCTTTTTTAAATACTGTGTATAAAAGAGTAAGTATTGCTTCTTCATCATCTATCATTAATATTCTACTTGACATCTCATAACTCCCTTTAATAAGATTGTAGTTAGTAATTGAAATTACTTTACGTTAGTAATCTTACTACAATTTTAACAACAAAACATAATAAAAATCAATCCTTCAAATTAAATTTAAGGATTAGTTAAGGTTAATGTTTGGTTTATGTAAGAAAGCATTGATATACTTTCTTAGCAAAATCAATTTTTATTGGAGGTAATGATTATGAAAAGAAACAAATTATTTTTTATTATATTTTGTATTACTTTAATTATGCAATTATCTATTGTAAACAGTTATGCTCAAGTAAAAAATATGACTGAAATTGAAAATTTTATTAATGAGCAGATGAATGAAGGAAAAATACCGGGAATGTCTGTAGTAATAGTGCAAAATGACAAAACCATCCTAAAAAAAGGTTTTGGATATGCTGATTTACAATCAAATAAAAAAGTTACTTCTGACACTTTGTTTGAATTAGGATCTAACAGTAAAGCTTTTACAGCATTAGGGGTTCTCAAGCTTGAGCAGGATGGATTGATTAATATTAATGAACCTATAACAAAATATATTCCGTGGTTAATAATGAAATATAATGACAAAGAAGTTCAAATTACTATAGAACAATTTTTACATCATACTAGTGGTGTTCCTTCTTCTACAATAGTAAATATTCCAGTTTCGAATGATAGAGATGCAATTGAGAAAACTGTAAGAACGTTAATAGGTATAGAGTTAACTAGTAATCCGGGAGATAATTTTCAATACGCTACAATAAATTATGACGTTCTAGGTCTTCTTATTGAGCAAGTAACAGGAAAAAAATATGAAGATTATATTAAAGAAAATGTTCTTACACCAATAGGTTTAAGAAATACCTACATGTATAAAGATAAAATTAAAAATGATAATATGGCTAAAGGATATAAGCTAGGATTTGCAAAGCCTCGATATTACAAAGCTCCACAATACAGCGGTAATAAACCAGCAGGTTATATTATTTCAAATGCTGAAGATATGGCTAAATGGCTTAAAATTCAGATGAACGCATTAGAAACTTCTAGTTTTGACAGTAAACTAATAAAAAATTCTCATATGCCTAATAGCAGTATACAGCCTTTTGGAGATGGTTTAACTTATGCAGATGGATGGTTTATAAATAACAGAAGCGAAATTTTTCACAGCGGGTCTAACCCAAATTATTCATCATATATAATATTTAAACCGCAAGAAAAAATAGGAGTTGCTGTATTATGCAACATTAAATCATGTTATACATCAGAAATTGCTAAAGGTATATTTAATATGGTGCAAGGAAAAGACAGTAATATAGATGTAATAGCTTTTATTAAAATCATTGATAAGATATCTATTATTATTATTTCTATTGCAGCTATTATTATTATCTTAACTATCTTCTTTTTAATTAGAATGCTTAAACAAATATCAATTAGAAAAAGATGTTTTCAACTAAACAATAAGAAAAATATTTTTAAAGTCATCACTTTATCTATTTTATACATAATAATTAGCTGTATTTTGTACTTTATACCATATTTCCTATTTAACCAATCAACATGGCAGTATATTTTTGTGTGGTACCCAGTAAGTGTAAAAGCTGCAATATACTCAATTTACATATGTATATCTATAATATTTTTAACTATATTATTAAAAAATATATTTAAAAAAATTAATTAGATTATCGACAGATGTTTTTCTGTCGATTTTTTTTATTTAAGTGCATTTTTAATTTCTATATTTAGTATTATAATTTGTCTACTATTAATTGATATTTTTATTTTATTTTTTAAATTATGATAGATTAAATAGTCTTTATTACGAAGTATTAAGTGTAAGAAGATAATAGATTAATGATGAGCTCATCTGACAGATGTAAAGAAGGGAGGCAGTTAATGCGCATTACAGAAAATAATTTTGTTTCTCAGCTAAAAAAAAGAAATGAAAAAGCATTAGAATATGTATTGAATAATTACGGATGGATTGTTAAAACTGTAGTTAAAAAACATTTACATAATTTAGAGAGATATCAGGAAGAATGTATAAACGATGTATTTTTAGGAGTTTGGAACAATATTTACAGTTTTGATAAAAATAAAAGTACTTTTAAAAATTGGATTGCAGGAATCTCTAAATATAAATCAATTGATTACAAAAGAAAATATTTAAAAGATTTAGAACAACAGTCTTTAACTAATTTCGAATTAAAAATGGAAGATAATTCTCTTAATGAAATAATAAAAAAAGAACTGAGTGAAGATTTAGAAGTACTTTTAAACTGCTTAAAAAGTGAAGATAAAGATTTGTTTCTTAAATTATATGTAGAAGAAAAAGACATTGATAGTATTAGTAAAGAAACTGGATTAAAAAGAGATATCATATATAACAGAATATCTCGTGGGAAGAGGAAACTAAAAAAAAATATGATAGAAAGAGGGTAAAATATGAATAAGAATATATATGATATGCTAAATGATGTAAAAATAGATATTAACAATTATGATAAAGAAGAATTGAACGATATTGAGAAAAAAAGAATTAAAAATAATATAAAGAAATCTATTAAAAGTAAACATACTTATAAAAAAGCTGTGTCTATTGCTGCAACAGCCGTAATAAGTATTGGATTGTTATCAACTAGCTTTGGTAGTTATGCTTACGCTGGTATAAACAGTTTTTTTTATGATATTGCAAGTGTTTTAGGAATAGAAAAAAACTTAGATGAATATAAAACAGTTGTAAATCAGTCAATAACTAAAAATGAAATAACTGTTCAATTAAATGAAGTTATTTTGGATAATGACGAGTTAATAGTTTCAGCCACTTCAACGTTTAATGAAAAGTTAGGAGAAGGCGGAACCATGTTTGGCCATAGTGTATATATAAATGGTAAAAGGGTGAATAGTGGAGCTGGAGGAAGTGCAGAAAAAATAAACGAATATACAATGCAGGAAGTAATGGTTAATAACTTAACAGAAGGTAATTTTACCGGTGATTTAAATGTAAAAATCGTATTTTCAGATCCAATGATTAATGGAAAAATAACAAAAGGGCGTTGGGTATTTGAATTTAAAACTAATGGAGATGAATTAGCAATAAACACTAAAGAAATTTCACTTGATAATAAATTTACACTTAAAAATGGTCAAGAAATTATTTTAGAAAAATACACCAGTAATAATTTAGGACAAAAAATTTACTTTATATCAGATGCAAAAGGAACTGAATATGACATTATATTAAGGGGATATGATGATATAGGTAATGAAATTACATTCTATATGTCTAAAACCGAAGATTATACTGGAGTATTTAAAATAAACAACATAAATGAAAATCTTAATGAAAATGCAAAAACACTATATCTTACTCCTTATGCTGTAAAATTTCCTGAGCAAAATGGAAGATTGAGTAATGATTTTAAACAAGTTGGAGAAGAATTTTCAATAGATTTACAATATTAATTTAATAAACATTAAGCTTCCCCTATAGAAAGAAAGCAGACAATCATTAATTACAGGTTGTCTGCTTTATAAATAATTTTCGTTCTATCACTTTTTATTCATATTTGCAATATCATTTATATCTTTTTCTTCTATACCCTGCTTGCTTAATACACTTGTTATAAAACCAGTTTTTGCTTCTACATATGAATCTATGTCGTATTTATATATTATTGATAATTCTTTTTTTAAGTTTCCATACTCAATCACTGCATTTTTATTATTACGCAAATAATCTCTAAAACGCAGATGATTCTCTAAACTTACACATCCTTTAATACAAACATAAAGATGATGAGAAATCCATTTATCGATTCCTTTTTCATAAGGTACTTTATCAGAAAGCCTTTTAAAAGCTTCACGTCCTTTTATTCCTAAATCACCCACATGTATGTATCCCAATTCTTTAAGTTTTTTAATTATATCATTAACTTCTTTTTTTGTATTAACTATTATATCTATATCTAATATCGGTTTAGCAGATAACCCACGTACCGATGTACTACCAACATGTTGAATATCAACATTAGTACCATTTAATTTAGATAAATAAACTGTTTTAAGTTTTTTAAATTCTTCTGCCCATTTTGGATTATAATCCTCAATAATTATTTCTCTCATATCTTTTACTCCTTTCAAATTAAGCATACCAAAACCAAATAAACTAGTCAACTAAAACGGAGTCAGTCCAAAGGTTCCCATTTTCTTGTTGACATATGAACAATGTTCGTTTATAATATTTCGTGAACAATGTTCATGCTGTACATAAAGGAGTTGGTTAAGTGGTTAAATTGTTCAAAAATTTAAAAAATTATAAATTATTCATTTCTCTAATTGTGCTGTTTGTTTTTATACAAACAATATCACAACTGCTTCTTCCTACATTAATGTCTGACATTATTGATAAAGGAATAACAATTGATAATGAAGCAACTATGGAAGAAGTACTTAACAAAATAAATTCAGATGAGAATATAGAAATTCCTGAAATATCAAATATGGATCCATCTCAAATTGATCCCTCTCAAATTGATATGAGTTTATTCGAAAAATATAATATTGAACTTAAATATAAAGCTGATGTACCATATATGCTTAAATTAGGTGGACTTATGCTGCTGGTAGCTATAATCGGAGGATTAGCTTCAATATTCGGAAGTTACCTTTCATCTAAAACAGCGGTAGGCTTTTCAAGAGATTTAAGAAAAAAACTTTTTTCTAAAGTTGAAAGTTTCTCTCTTCATGAATTTGACAAAATAGGAACTTCATCTTTAATTACAAGAACGACTAATGATGTAACCCAAATTCAAAATGTTTTAATAACTATGTTAAGAATGATGTTAAGAGCACCTCTTATGTTTATTGGAGGTACTATAATGGCTGTTTCAAAAGATGCTAAATTAACATTAGTTTTAGTAGTAATTATACCTATACTAGGTTTATTTATTTACTTTATAGCACGAAAGGCTATCCCCTATTTCAAGATAATACAAAAGAAACTTGATAAAGTAAATTTAGTACTTAGAGAAAAGCTAACAGGTATCAGAGTCATACGTGCTTTTAATAGAGATGATTATGAAAACAAACGATTTGATAAAGCTAATCATGACCTAACAAATACTACAATAAAAGTTAATAAAATAGTTGCAGTATTAGAACCTGTTATTATGCTTGGAATGAATATTATAACAGTGTTAATATTATGGTTTGGTGGATTTAGAATTAATAGCGGCAATATGGAAGTTGGAGATTTAATGGCATTTATTCAATATGTGACACAGATAATGTTTTCTTTAATAATGCTAACTGCAATGTTTGTATTAATACCTAGGGCTTCTGCTTCCGCAGACAGAATTAATGAAGTACTGGAAGTTAAGCCAGAAATATTTGATCGAAATAAAATATCACCAAAAACTAATAAAAAGGGTTATGTAGAATTTAAAAATGTATCCTTTAATTATCATAATGCAGAACAACCTGCTATTAAAAATATTTCTTTTTCAGCAAGTCCTGGTGAAACTACAGCAATTATAGGAGGTACAGGTTCAGGAAAATCTACATTAATTAATTTAATGCCAAGATTTTATGAAGCAACTAGTGGAAGTATATTAATTGACGGTGTTAATGTTAATGATATGACTCAAGAAAACCTTAGAAAAAAAATAGGTTTCGTACCTCAAAAAGCTTTTCTATTTACTGGAACTGTAGAAGAAAATATTAAATTTGGAAAAAAAGATGCTTCTTTTGAAGAAGTTTCGAAAGCAGCTAACATTGCTCAAGCTTCAGAATTTATAGAAAACTTGGAAAATAAATTTGATTCGCCAGTCTCTCAAGGTGGAGCTAACTTTTCTGGTGGTCAAAAACAGCGTTTATCAATTGCAAGAGCTTTAGTAAGAAAACCCGAAATCTATATATTTGATGATAGTTTTTCAGCCTTAGATTATAAAACCGATGGAAAATTAAGAAAAGCTCTTAATAAAGAAATTGATGAATCTACAGTTATAATTGTTGCTCAAAGAGTAAGTACGGTTATGAATGCTGATAGAATAATCGTTTTAGATAATGGTGAAATTGCTGGAATAGGAACACATAAAGAATTGCTCAAAACATGCAGTGTATATAAGGAAATAGTATTATCTCAATTATCAGAGGAGGAATTAGCATGAGCAGACATAGAGGAGGAATTAATGCTCCTGTTCAAAAAGCAAAAGATTTTAAGGGTACATTTAAAAAATTACTAACATATTTAGCTCCTTATAAATTTAGTCTTTTAATAGTGTTGCTAGCTGCTTTTCTAAGTACTATTTTTAGAATAGTTGGACCGAAAATCATGGGAAATGCCACTACTGCTTTATTTGAAGGAATAATGCAGAAAATGCAAGGTATACCCGGAGCTGGTATAGATTTTGACTATATATTAAAGATAGTTATAACTTTAGTTGTAATCTATGTTATTAGTGCAATTTTTGGATTCATTCAAAAGTTTATTATGGCTGAGATTTCACAAAAATCAGTATATGTGATGAGAAAACAAGTATCTGAAAAACTTTCAAAATTACCTCTTAAGTATTTTGATTCTCGAGCACACGGTGACATTTTAAGTCGTGTAACAAATGATATTGACACTATAGCAAACACTCTACAGCAAAGTGTTACTCAATTTATTACTTCTATTACTACTTTGATAGGTGTAATTGTAATGATGTTAACAATTAGTCCAATGTTAACTCTTATTACAATACTTGTTCTTCCTCTCTCTGTACTTTTTGTTAAAGGAATAACTAAACGATCACAAGTTTATTTTAAAAAGCAGCAGAAAGAAATTGGTAAATTAAATGGTCATGTTGAAGAAATGTACACAGGTCATCAAGTAGTTAAAGCTTTTAGCCATGAAGAAGATTCAATTAATCAATTTGATAGTATTAATGAAGATCTTTACGAGGTTGGTTGGAAAGCACAGTTTATTTCAGGAATTATTATGCCTGTAATGAATATAATCAATAACATTGGCTATATATTAGTTTGTGTTGCAGGTGGATATTTTGTTACTACCGGCTCTATTACAATTGGTGAAGTTCAAGCCTTTATTCAATATTCAAGACAATTTGGTCAGCCTATTGTGCAGTTTGCTAGTATAGCTAATATAATTCAATCAACAATTGCAGCTGCTGAAAGAGTATTTGAAATTCTTAATGAAGAAGAAGAAGTTCAAGAAACTGAAAATCCAAAAGTTATACAGTTTCCTAAAGGAGAAGTCTCTTTTGATCACGTTAAATTCGGCTACGATAAAGATGTAACTATAATAAAAGATATGAATATTGATGTAAAAAAAGGTGATGTAGTAGCAATAGTTGGTCCTACTGGTGCAGGTAAAACAACTCTAGTTAATTTACTTATGCGTTTCTATGAAGTTGACAAAGGTAAAATTACAGTTGATGGTGTGAATATTACAGATATCAGCAGAAAAGATTTAAGACAAATATTTGGTATGGTATTACAAGATACTTGGCTGTTCAATGGAACTATTAAAGAAAATATAGCATATGGTCGAGAAAATGCAACTGAAGAACAAATAATAAAAGCTGCAAAAGCAGCACATGCAGACCATTTTATAAGAACTTTACCAGATGGATACGATACAGTACTAAATGAAGAAGCATCTAATATATCTCAAGGACAAAAACAACTTCTGACAATTGCCCGGGCAATACTTGCTGACCCAGCTATACTAATACTTGATGAAGCTACGAGCAGTGTTGATACAAGAACTGAAATATATATCCAAAAAGCAATGGTTGAGCTTATGAAAGGAAGAACAAACTTTGTTATAGCTCATAGACTTTCTACTATTAAAGATGCAGACATAATACTTGTAATGAAAGATGGCGACATTATAGAGAAAGGAAATCATGTAGAACTTCTTAAACAAAATGGTTTTTATGCTGATTTATATAATAGTCAGTTTACAAGCAAAGCAAACTAAAATAGAAGTTTACTACTTTAATAAGTATCACCTTTTAGCAGGTGATATTTATTTTGTTTCAATAACAATGAACTTTTAAATCATAATTACTTTTATTATTTCTTTTCTTGAGTATAAAAATCTATAATGCTATAATGTCTATAAATTGAGGTGCAATATATGGATATAGTAAAATTATATGGTGATTTAACCAAAAGAAGTATAAACAAACCAGAAACAGCTTTAAAATTAATAAAATTAGGAGGTTTACTACAATATACTAAGTGGACAAAGTTTCCCGATAAGAAAATACCTAAATCAATGCAATATCTAAACCAACTAATGTTTAAATATCTACTAGAACCTTTACAGAATCCTGAAAATTCTGCTTTTGTAAATTTATTTGCTCCATGTGAAATACTTCAAACATTTGATATAAACCCAATGTTTGTTGAAGCAGAAGCTACATTTCTGTCGGGTTTTTACTGTGAAGATGTTTTTATTGACGCAGCAGAGAATTGTGGACTTTCAGAAACATTATGCAGCTATCACAAAACTTTCATAGGTGCTGTAGAAAAAGAAATTTTACCCAAATTGCAATTTTGTGTAACTTCATCTATGATATGTGATGCAAATATAAATACTTTCAGATATATATCTAATAAATATGATATCCCTCATTTTGTTATTGATGTTCCATATGAATACAGCCTAGATGCCGAAGAGTATGTAAAAAATCAATTAATTCAAATGACTGAAATGGTAGAAGATATAACAAAGCAGAAATTTAATATTGATAAATTGAAAGAAATAATTCAAAGAGAAAATAAAATTAAAAAATATATGAATAGTTATCTAGAAAATATCTCACATAAGTATTTCCCAAATCATATGACTTTAGAAATGTCTAAGCTTATGTTAAGTCATTGTAATATTGGAAGAAAAGAAACTTATAACTTTTATAAAATGCTTTCTGAAGAAATAAAAACATATCCACATAAAAAATGTACTTCTATTTTATGGGTTCATACAATACCTTATTACAATGAAACACTTAAAAATTATTTTAATTATAATGAAAAATATAATTTTATAGGAATAGATTTAAACTATGATAATTTACAACCAATGAATATAGACAAGCCTTTTAATTCAATAGCAAAAAAGATGCTTACTAATATCTACAACGGCAGCTTTGAAAAGAAGGTAAATGCAATACTCAATATTATTGAAAAAACCAAGCCGGATTGTGTAATAAACCTATGCCATTGGGGATGTAAGCAGTCTAGTGGAGGTTCGAATATATTAAAAGAAGCATTAAAATCAAGAAATATTCCTTACCTTTCAATAGATGGTGACGGAGTTGACAGAAGAAATACACCTAACGGCCAAATGAAAACAAGACTCGAAGCTTTCTTAGAAATTCTAGACTCAAGGAGTGATTAATTTTGATTGGATACATATGTAAATATACACCTGTTGAAATAATACAAGCTTTTGATATAAAACCTAATAAACTTGAACCTGCAGTATTAAACTTTGATAATGCAGATACTCTTATGCATTCAACTATGTGTTCATATACTAAAGCTGTAATTGAACAATGCATTAATGAAAAAATAGATAAAATAGTACTAGTTAACTGCTGTGATAGTATAAGAAGACTTTATGATATTCTAAAAAATGATAAAACAATTCAGTATGTTTACTTAATTGATTTACCAAGAAAAAGTAATACTTGCTCACAAAAGCTCTTCTATAATGAAATAGTAAAGTTTATAAAAAGTTTGGAAACTTTAACTAATAAAAATTTTAATATTGAGAAACTAAAAGAAATAATTAATAAAAACAACCTATATACCGAAAGTCAAAACATAAAAAATGACTCTTTAGATATAGCATTTATAGGAGCTAGATGCAAGCAGGATTTGATTAACTTAATACAAAAATATAATGTAAATATAAAATATAACACTACATGTACACAAAATCATATTAATTATACTTTCAATAATAACAATATCCTTGAAGAATACTGCAAACAGCTGTTAACTCAATATCCTTGTATGAGAATGATTGAAACTCAAAATAGACATGATATGATTTTACAGGATAAACAGCTAGACGGTATTATTTATCATACAATAAAATTTTGTGATTACTATGGTTATGACTTTGCTGACATTAAATCAAAATGTGAACTGCCTATATTAAAAATTGAAACTGACTATACACTTAACTCTGAAGGACAGCTTAAAACTAGAATAGAAGCTTTTATTGAATCTATTAAAAACAAGAAGACTACTAATTCTTCATTAAATAAATTTAAATCTACAAATATAAATTTACAAAAAAACAATAGATGTATAACTGCTGGTATTGATGTAGGCTCTACATCTGCTAATGTAGTTATTATAAATCAAAATAAAGAAACTTTATCTAGTTCTATAGTAAAAACAGGTGCAAAGAGTATTGAAGGAGCAAACAAAGCATTAGATGAAGCACTTACAAAAGCTAATATAATTATCAATGATTTAGATTATATCGTTTCTACAGGTTATGGAAGAATAAGTGTGCCATTCGCAAATGAGGAAATAACAGAAATTACATGTCACGGCAGAGGAGCTCATTATATTAATCCTGATGTACGTACAATTATTGATATAGGTGGTCAGGATAGCAAATCAATTAAATTAGATGATAAGGGCAATGTAAAAGAATTTGCTATGAATGATAAATGTGCTGCTGGAACAGGAAGATTCTTAGATATGATGGCAAAAACACTTGAAATTGACCTTTCACAAATGGGTAAAGTGTCTCTTAAATGGAAAAATGATATCGTTATTTCGAGCATGTGTACAGTTTTTGCAGAATCTGAAGTTGTATCACTCATTGCAAAAAACACAGAAAAATCAGATATAATACATGGTTTGTGTAATTCTATTGCAAGTAAAACAATTACTCTTGTTAATAGGATAGGAAAAGAACAGCAGTATATGATGACTGGAGGAGTAGCTAAAAATATTGGTGTAGTAAAATGTCTTGAAAATAAACTTAAAAGCAGCATAATCATACCTCAAGAACCGCAAATTGTTGGTGCTTTGGGTGCTGCTCTTATAGCTCTTGATAAAATTAGCTCTAGTAAATAAAAATACCTTTTTAGATATTTTTATTTACTTTTTTCCAATAATAGTCAATTAATATTTATATCTAGTTACATGGTATACTTAATCTTCTAAATTCAATACTTCGATAAATTTCAAATCCTAAGCTTTTATATAGATTGATAGCTATCTTGTTCGAATCAGCTACACCTAATGTAATTTTATCAAAATTTCTTTGAACTGCAAGATTCAATGAAGCTTCCATTATCTTTCTTCCATAGCAATTACCTTGCAATTCAGGTACTACATATAAATCATCAATTACACCATCTTTTATCATGGAAGAACCAACAAATTTTTCACCATCATAAAATAAGTATATATAATCCTTAATTTCTTCAATTCTTTTTTTTGTTTTTTCATATCTTTCTGTTGATAAACTTGTATAAATATTGTAAGGTTTAATATCATTTTCTTTTCTTAATTGATAAAAGCAGTCACCAAGATTAGCATAATATATATCAAAATCTTTGTCTTCATAGTTTTTAAATGTTAATTTAGTTTTTTCACATTTGCCACCTTTATAAATCATATCTTGAGTAACAAACCATTTCTCAAATTGTTTTTCAGAGAAAAATTCACTCCACTGATTATTTTTTTTATTATAATTAGTTATTATGAACACTACTTCCTTCTGTTGGAGCAAAGCTTGTACACTTTCCCATAATAAATTGGCTGCTTGCTTAAAATTAGGATACTCTTTAACCGACATAATTATTTCTGCACAATTGCCAATTTGTGAGTTTTTGTAAAAACTATACGAACACATTCCCTTAACATCACTATTATCTTCATAAACTAATACTTTTGCACCATCTTTTAGCTCTTTTGTTCTTTCTTCTTTCTCATTTTTTGAAAGTTCATTGTGTAAATCAAATAACTTTAATACTGCATCAATATCATTTTTATTATATTCTCTAATCATTTTTTTCTCCTATTTAATTACCAAATAACCCAATTATTACTATAACATATGTATACATTATTTTCAAAAATTAAATAAGAAAAAAACCGTACTCCGGTTTTAAAATAATTCAATAATTTGTTGTCCCCAATTTACCCAAACCACACTAATGATTGAAATTATTATTGCTATTACAGATATCCTTATGGCTCTTTTAGCAATTAGTATTTCTGGTTTGGTACTTAATTTAAAAGATACTTTTTCAGTATTTTCTTTTTTATTCTTTATGTCTCTTTCTAGTTTGTTAATCAAATATGATAAAAAATTATCATTATCAGTACTTTCCTCAAGATGTTCTACTTGCTGATTATATGTTGCATTAATTTCAGTATTTATGTGATTCTTTATTTTTTTATCAATAGAAATATATATTTTCTTTATTTGTTTTTTTGTATAAATTATATTATTTATATATTGAAATTTTATTATTTCACTGTATGTACTTTTTATTAATTTTTCTATATTATCATTGACTAAAGTTTGACAACTTTTAAAGTATTGAGAAGAACTATATAGTCCCCTTTTTCCTAGTTCATCTCTTTTTTTATCAAAATCTATATTGAGACTAGAATAACTTTTTTCAATACATTCATCTATTATTTTATTAGTTTGATCATATATTTTTTTAGCTCTCATGAAATTATCCTTCCTTTTTAAAAAATTAACACTATTATTCTATTATAATAAAAATCTGGGCATATCTAATGCCCAATTTTTTCCTTGTATTAATGTTTATATATGATTATATCAAAGAAATTGCTGCAAATAAAGACATTCGTATAAAAAGTGACCTTTAAAACTAAAAAATTAGTTTTTGACTTTCTAAATAAAAAAACATATAATTAAATATACAATTAATAATTTAATATAATTTAAGGTGCCAATTAGTTTATGGTTAAAAGGGAAAGAGGTTTAATTCCTCTACAGCCCCCGCTACTGTAAATGGGTATGAAATCTAAATTCCACTGTCTATAAGATGGGAAGGATAGAAAGTAAGTCAATCCATAAGTCAGGAAACCTGCCTTAAATGTTAATATTAAGCTTCGGTGGGAGGTTTCAATAAATTACAACATATAAGCTTTGATATGTATGTTTTTTACTACCTGCCATTGGGCAGGTATTTTATATTTATTTGAAGGGAGAATTTTATGATAACTAAAGTAAGAAAAAGAAATGGTGAAATTAAAGACTTTAAAGAAATTAAAATAGCAAGAGCTATTTTTAAAGCTGCAAAGGCTTGCGGAGGTACAAACTTTGAGCTTGCAAAAAATCTAACTGAGTTAGTCATAGAAAAAATTAATGAATTATATACTGATCCTGTTGAAATAGAGGATATTCAAGATATAGTTGAAAAAGTACTTATAGAAAACGGACATGCTAGAACTGCTAAAAAATATATTTTATACAGACATCAAAGAGCAGAAGCCAGACAAAAGAATTCTCTTATAGGAGCAACTATTAGTCTATTAAATAATTATCTTGATGATAAAGATTGGCAGATACAAGAAAATGCTAATAGCTCAGATAAATCTGTTATGGCTCTATACAACTATACTAGAGAAGAATTTATTAAACTTTATTGGCTAAATGAAATTTATCCAGTTGAAGTATCAAATGCTCATGAAAGCGGAGATTTACACATACATGATCTAGGATACCTCGGCCCTTATTGTTCTGGGTGGGATCTCAGCCAATTAATTAGAGAAGGCCTTAGGGGACCTAGACAATCAAGTGCTCCTGCTACTCATTTTTCTACTATATTAGGACAATTAGCCAATAGCATATTTGCAACACAATTAGAAAATGCAGGTGCTCAAGCATTCTCGTCTTTTGATACTTATTTAGCTCCTTTTGTATATTATGATAATTTATCTTATGAGGAACTAAAGAGGCAGATGAAATCTTTTATATTTGAGATTAATATGCCGATGAGAATTGGTGGACAGAGTCCATTTTCTAACTTAACTTTTGACCTTAAATGCCCTAATAATATGAAAGATACTCCAGTAATTATTAATGGAGAAATAAAAGATAAAAACTTTGGAGATTTCCAAGAACAAATGGATATGATTAATAAGGCATTTGTTGAGTGCATGATGGAAGGTGATGCAGACGGACGATTATTTACATTTCCTATACCAACTTTAAATATTGATAACAACTTTCCTTGGGAATCAGAAGTTGTAAAAGATTGGATGAAATTGACTGTAAAATTTGGAACTCCTTATTTTGCTAACTTTATTAATTCAGACCTTTCACCAGAAGATGCTAGATCTATGTGCTGTAGACTTCGTTTAGATAACAGAGAATTAAGAAAAAGAGGCGGAGGCTTATTTGGTTCTAATCCACTAACTGGAAGTATTGGAGTAGTTACAATTAATCTACCACGTATAGGTTATAGAGCAAGAACTGAAGAACAATTCTTTAAAATGCTAAACAGCGTACTTGAAATAGCTAAAGAATCACTAGAGCTAAAGAGAAAACATATCGAAAAGTGGACAGATCAGGGACTTTATCCTTACTGTAGACAGTACTTAAGATTGTTTAAAGAAACAACAGGTCAATACTGGTCAAATCATTTTTCTACTATTGGTATTCTTGGCATGAATGAAGCTTTAGAAAACTTTATTCATAAAGACATAGCTTCAGATAAAGGGTTAGCTTTTGCAAATAAAATTATGGATTATCTGCGCAGCCGTATATCTGATTTTCAAGAAGAAACAGGCAATATGTATAATCTTGAAGCATCGCCTGCTGAGTCTACTGTTTACAGACTTGCTTTAAAAGACCGCAGTGCTTATCCAGATATTATATGTCAGGGAACTGATGAAATCCCTTATTACACTAATTCATCACATTTGCCTGCAAACTACAGTGATGATATATTTGAAGTTCTTGACTTACAAGATGGTTTACAAACTAAATATACTGGTGGAACTGTACTTCATCTATATACCGCTGATAAAATAACTGACAGCAGCATGATTTCTAAACTTATTAAAAAAATATTTAACAACTATGAACTACCTTATATATCTTATACGCCTACATTTTCTCACTGCCCTAATCATGGATATATAAAAGGAGAATACTTTAATTGTCCTGAATGTGGTGCTGACTGCGATGTATACAGCAGAGTTACAGGTTATTATAGACCTGTTCAGAGATATAACAAAGGTAAAGTTCAAGAGTTCAAAGACAGAATTAAATTTGAAGTATAAATATAAGTACAATTGAAAGGAATGATTGCTAATATGAATATTTGTGAGTTGATTCGTACTTCTTTTATAGACTATCCACATAATATATGTGCTGTAGTTTTTACTAAAGACTGCAACATGAACTGTAGATATTGTCATAATAAAGCTCTTACTAGTACAAATAAAAAAATAGAAGTTGCCGAAATATTAAAATTTCTTGAGAAAAGAAAAAAACTTTTAGATGGTATTACTATTACTGGTGGAGAACCTACTTTATGTAAGGGATTATATGAATTTTGTAAAAATATTAAGTCTTTAGGATATAAAATAAAGTTAGATACAAATGGAAGTAACCCTCAACTTCTTAGTAGACTATTAAAAGATAAATTGGTTGATTATGTTGCAATGGATATAAAAAGTTCTCCTGAGAATTATAATGAAATATGTGGATTATCCTTTGACTGTATTAAGAACAGCATCGACATTATAAAGAGATTAGACAATTACGAGTTTCGAACTACTTTATATCCTAAAGTTACTAAAGATGATATTATTGAAATAATGAAAATAATAAAGACTGACAGCTATTTTATTCAGCAGTACAGGGAAACTGAATTTGATGATACTAAACCGTATAGCGATAATTATGTAAAAGAATTATGTAACGAACTTAAAATTGCGTATAGAGGCATAAATTAATATTTGAAAGGATGAAAATATGATATTATCGGGAAAAGAAATAAAGAAGTGTCTTGGTAAAGGAATTGAAATTACACCTTTTAATGATTCACAGCTTAATCCAAACAGCTATAATCTTAGACTGCATAATGAACTGCTAGTTTATGAAAACAAAATCTTAGATATGAAAAAACCTAACTCTATTAAAACAATAACTATACCTGAAAGCGGTTATATACTAGAACCGGGTAAGCTATATTTAGGAAGAACAGTAGAATATACAAAAACTAGCTGTTTTATTCCTATGTTAGAAGGAAGATCATCTGTTGGAAGATTAGGATTATTTATACACGTTACAGCAGGATTTGGTGATGTAGGATTTGCTGGGTACTGGACCTTAGAAATTTTCTGTGTTCAGCCAATTAAAATATACTCCAATGTAGAGATATGCCAAATTTATTATCACACTATTGAGGGTGATTATGAGAAATATTGTAGTGGTAAATATCAAAATAATACTGAAATACAGCCAAGTTTATTATATAAAGATTTTATAGATTAAATTTCTAAATAATAGCTCTTTACAATTACTAAAATTCTGATATAAAATAACATATTATATATCAAATGAAGGAGATTAAAATGAAATTTATATCATGGAATGTTAATGGACTTAGAGCATGTATTAAAAAAGGATTTTTAGATTTTTTTAAAGAAATTAATGCAGATTTCTTCTGCATACAAGAAACTAAACTTCAAGAAGGTCAAATTGATTTAAATCTCGATGGTTATTATCAATATTGGAACTATGCTGTTAAGAAAGGTTATTCAGGTACAGCAGTGTTTACAAAACATGAGCCTTTAACTGTTTCATATGGAATTAATATTGAGGACCATGACCAAGAAGGCAGAGTGATAACACTAGAATATGATGAATTTTATTTAGTTAATGTATATACACCGAATTCTAAAAGAGAACTTTTAAGACTAGATTATAGACAAGCTTGGGAAGATGATTTTAGAAATTATCTTGTTAAGCTAGATGAAAATAAACCGGTAATATTATGCGGAGATTTAAATGTTGCACATAAGGAAATAGACTTAAAAAATCCAAAAACAAATCGAAGAAATGCTGGTTTTACTGATGAAGAACGAAATAAAATAACTCAATTATTTGATTCTGGATTTATTGATAGCTATAGATATTTCTATCCTGATAAACAAGAAGTTTATTCATGGTGGTCTTATATGCGAAAAGCTAGAGAAAAAAATTCAGGTTGGAGAATTGACTATTTTGTTGTTTCTGATAAAATAAAAAATTATATGAAAGATGCAGACATTCTTTCTGATATTATGGGAAGCGATCACTGTCCTGTTCTTTTAGATATTAATATTAAATAATATTTTTAAATGCAAACCTCTTTATACACTTTTTTATTAATTTATAATTATGTATAAAGAGGTTGTTTTTCAATTTGACTCTATTATAAAATCTCTTTCTTTATCTGCTGATAAAATTTGAGAAATTTCGGCTGTACTTACTATATCTTCAGGCATATAGTAATAGTTGTAATTACTTAGTATTACCATAGCTTCACCTTTACTTCCTAAAGTATCTTTTAATGACTCATCTGAACTCCGTACAATAAAACTTGGATTTTCATGATTTTTAAAATGAGGAATTTTATCGCTATATTCTTCACTAATATCAAAAATATATCCTGTATGGAAATCTCCATCAGTATAATAATAATTAGCTTTTACTACTATTTCTCCTTCAAACTCAACTCGGCCTGTATAATAAGATTCTTCTGAATTATAACTATCATTATATATGTATCTATCTACAACTTTTACACCACAAATTGTATCTTTTAACTGTAGATCATTAGTAATAATACAATCTTCAAAAACCTGTCCTTCGTATCCAGTAATTCCATCTGTTAAAGACTCACTCATATTGACTATTTTAGCACTGTAACAAGGAACTTCATTTTCACCTCTTATTGAAGAGTTTATTGTATATTTATCAATTTCAACTTCAACTTTTTGTACATCTTTATGTAAATCATACTCTGTTTCTTTGTACTTAAAATTTTCTAAATTTATATAAAAAATCTCGTTTCCTCCGGCTAAAACAGGAAATAAGTCCGAGTATTCCTTATCAGGAATTAGTGAAGCTCCTACCTTATTTCTAACTAGCTCACCAGTCAAGAAAATTTTACCTGTGAATTCTATATTAATTTGCGAAATAGTACTATCTTCATCTCTATTAACTCTAGCTACCAGTCCATTTACAATATCGCCTGTTTTGATACTACTCCGATCTATAACATTATCAGCTATTTCATTATTTACTATTTCGTTATCTGCTTGAACAGAATCATCTGAACCTATAATATTTTGTAAATAAGCATCAAAAGCCCATCCTTCTCTGTCATTGTAAACAATATTAATCCAATTACCTTTTGTTTTTCCTACTGTGTCATTTACCTTTTTATTATTTTTAATAATTACTTCAGCTCCATAAGGTATTAGATCAATTTTATCACTATTAATCTGTGGAAATTCTCTTAGATTCAATCCTTCTTCAGCTGTAACCCACATATACTTTTCAATATTCATGTCTGCATTTATCGCATTATCTTCATCATCTTGTATACTGCCGGATTCATCTGCCGGATTGTCATTATCATTTTGTGTCTCATCTTCTTCTTTTTTTTGTTCATCATCTTTTTTTGTCTTGTTCTCTTCATCATCATCCATTATTTTGTCTTTTTCTTTGTCATCTTCATTTTCAATGATATTTTCTTCATCTTCTAAATCATTTTCAACTTCATTAGGTGTATTTTCATCATTATTCAATTGATCATTTCTACAACCTCCAAGAACAAAAACTATCACTATAACTATTATAAAAATTTTCTTCATATAAACCCTCCAAACACTTTTATGCAGTTGATGATATTTTTTACAAATCTAGAATTATTATTCTTGTTATTATAAAAAAAAGCTATTTCCTTATTAAGGAAATAACATATTTTATTAATATATGTAACATTATTATATATTCAAACTTTGGATAGGGATTATATATGTAGTATCTTTCTTCTCATTGTATATTTTATCAACTTTAATTTTAAAAACTTTATTAAACATTTCTTCTAGTATTACTTCATTAGGTATCCCTTTTTTATATATCTTTTTATTGTTTAAAATAACAGTATAATCAGAATATTTAAGAGCTTGATTGAAATCATGCAGTACCATTATTATAGTTATTCCCATCTCCTTATTCAATTTCTTAACAAGTTCTAATACTTCAAATTGATGGCAGATATCTAAAAAGGTTGTAGGTTCATCAAGTAGAAGTACTTTTGGCTGTTGTGCTAACACCATAGCTATTAAAACTTTCTGCCGTTCACCACCTGATAGACTTCTAACTTTTCTTTTCCTAAACTTATTAACATTTGTCATTTTCATGCAGCTATCAACAACTTTATAATCTTTATCAGTCATTTTACCATTCCATTTTAAATAAGGATATCTTCCTAATGATACTAGCTTTTCTACTGTATAATCTGACTGTAATTGAGTTGATTGCGGTAATATACCAATTTCTTTGGCAAGTTTTTTAGTATTATACTTATATATTGATATACCATCCTTAAAAATGTCACCCTTCCAAGGCTTTAAAGTACGGCTAAGACCTTTAAATAAAGTTGATTTACCACATCCATTAGGACCTAAGATAGTTGTGATTTTCTTATATGATATATCTATATTTATATCCTCCAAGACTGATTCAGAAGAATATCCCATAGTTAAATTACGAATTCTAAACATAACATCCATTCCTTCTATTTTTTGTGTCTAATTTTATATTTAAATTTTATCCTAAACTTTTCTTTTCTCTCAGTAGATATAGAAAAAATGGTGCTCCAAACACTGCCATAATAACACCTACTGAAATTTCAACTGGCTTAAATATATTTCTTCCTAAAGTATCGCAAAGCATAACTACTCCCGCTCCTAAAAATGTAGATGCAGGCGTTAAGTATCTATAATCCGACCCAATAATAAGCCTTGCAATATGAGGAACAATTAATCCTACAAACCCTATCATTCCTACAACACTTACCGCAGCAGCGGCAAGAATAGATGAAATAATAATAAAAAAAGTCCTTGTTCTTTCTACATTCATTCCAAGACCTATTGCCATGTCATCTCCAAGCATTAATACATTCATTTTAGCAGGAATAATAAAAGCTAAAATTATACCTATCACAGCATATGGACATAATGATATAAAATGACTCCAAGATCTTGCTGATAGGCTTCCTACTAAAAACCCTGAAACTCCTGCTAAATCATCTGGATAAAACATTATTATAACATTCATAATTCCGCCAATAAAAGCATTTACTGCAACTCCAGCTAGAACAATTCTTAGTGGATTTATACCATTTTGATACGCCAAAAAATAAATTATCATTGTTGTTACCAATGCTCCTATAAAAGCACCCATAGGAACTAAATAAAATAAGTTAGGAAAAACTATTAAAAATAAAAAAGCAACTAACCCTGCTCCTGATGATACTCCTAAAATATCAGGAGAAGCCAATGGGTTTCTCATAACCCCCTGCATTATAGCACCGCTTAATGAAAGACAAATTCCTACGAAAGCAGCCACTAAAGTTCGAGGTAGTCTAATATTCCATACAATCTGTCTGTTTATACCTTCATCTTCAAAAAATATAGCTCTAACAATATCTTTAAGTGACAAATCCATCGTTCCAAAACCTATGCTAATGAAAAAAGATATTAAGCAAATACCCATTAATATGAATATTATTAAAATTTTGAAGACTTCGTTTCTATCATTCGCTTTTTTTATGATTGCTTTCATTTTTGACCTCTTCTAAAAAATTTCTCAACTCCTGTATTAAGTATAAAGCACCTCTAAATCCAACGTATGGTGTAAATTCATACAAATTAATTTTATTATAATTTGGATTAGAAATTTGATATACATTTCTTTTATTTTTATATTCGTTGCACAAAATTCCATCGCCTAAAATTAATGCATCTTTGAAACTTTCTACAGTTTTAATAACTTGTAATTCATCATGGTAAAAACAATATAAATCATTTTCTTTATTAATATGGTTATAGTTATCATGATTTACAATCATTTTTTTAATATTAAATTTCAATTCATCATTAAAAAAGCCGTAAATACTTCTCAGCATGTCATAATTTCCACTTAAAATAACATCCTTATTAAGATTTGTTCTTTGAAACATAATAAAGTTTCTAAATATGTTATCAGCTTCATTTTTCTCTGCTTTTAACTTTTCTTCATTTATTTTAATGGAAAATTTTTCACTTATTTCTTTTATCCAATTTATTGTTCCTTTAAGTCCATACGGTAATTTCCCATAATAATAAGGTATATTACTCCTTTCTTTATAAATCTGTGCACATTGTAATGCTTCTTTTCTAAGTACAATATTAAAACTAGCATTATTAGAATTTTCTATTTCTGAAACACTGCTATTTGCAGTAAAAACAGAATTTACACTACAGTTAAGATATTCTTTCAATATACGTTTAAGCTCTTTTAAGTCTGATAAATAATTATATGTATCTATGGACATACCTAATATGTTGCACGTCATTTCTTCTTTTTTTCTGCTCTTATCTGAATATAAATTGGCTAATTGAGTATAAACTCTTTCAATACCTGTAGAAAAATCTCTATCAAAGCCTATATTCTCAAATACAGCAATTTTTGCTTTAACTTTTAATGAACATTCTTTGCAGATAGGCATTACGTCAGTTCCGATAATATCGCATATAGATGATGTTATAACAAATATTACTTTAGGGTTATATTTTTTATCTATTTCAACAATAGCTGTTTTTAAATTTTCAACATCTCCAAATACTGCATCTTTTTCTTTCATTCCAGTGGTAAAAAAATTATTACTAGATTGTAAATTATATTTTTTTACTAAACCAAATGCATAATGCATCGTCCCCTCAGGTCCATATTCAATAATACAAATATCTTTTATACTTGATAACGCAAGTATTACACCCATTCTTTCTGATGGAGGTGGTAATAATTTAAAAACTTTCATTATTTAATTCCTCCTTACCCCATTTCTTTAATGCTAATAAAGCATTTTTTACAACATCAAAACCTACTTTAGCAGGAAAGATACTAAATATTACATGTCCAATATTATGTCTTTTTAATCTTTCTGGCATTTCAGATCCAATATACACATCTGGTTTTAATTTTTTATAATAATCTTCTAAAGCTAGTAAATTTGCATTTTTTGATATATAAGGATTGCTGTTATTATTTAATATTGTTTTTTTATTGTTTATATCATTATCATATAAATTTCTAATTTGTATTAATAAAGGTTTCATCCCAAGATTAGATAAATATGCACATAGTTCTATTGGATAATAAATTATATGACCATAAATAAATGTTTTATCATTAACAAGATTTCTTAATTTTTCTTCCTGCTCTTTTATTTCTCTAATATTAGTCTCAATAAATCTATCTACTTTAATCATTGTTATTTCTTCAATTCTTTTATAAGATTTAACTATATTTTCAATGTTAAAATGCATATCAAATCTTATATACTCCATCCCAAACTTTTCTTTTAGAGTTTTTGCCATTTCGAGTCCTGTATAATCGGTTACAATGTTGAATTCTGCTCTTGTTATATTCATAATATCTTCATATCCAGCACCGTATGGAAATATAGTATTGATATTCCAACCGTTATCTTTTAAAATGCTCACTACTTCTGAATTTTCAATTCCAGCATATCTAGATCCAATAATATTATAAGTCTTTTTCTTTTTATTGCAGTTACTCATGCCATCAACAAGTGCAGCATATGAATTTTCTATACCTATATAATAGTCACTAGTTTTAAAATGTTCTGTTTTTATAACTTTTATAACACAGTCATATTGCTTATTAAGCATATATACAATGCCTTCAATATCTTCACCTATAAGTTCCACAGCACAAGAAGTAACAATTAAGACATATTTTGTATCATCTTTTCTAGCTTCTTCTTCTATTAAACTTTTTAAATCTTTTATTCCAAAAACTAAATCTTTATCTTCCATTACAGCTAAAATAACATTAGGAGCATTTTTACTATATCCCATTTGCTCAAAGGTTGTTGTTTTTGCATAATACGTACATTCTTTTGTTCCTACAAATATAATGCTTATACCACTAATTGATTTCAACGCTAAACTTACACCAAACAGGGGGCAGTGTCCCCCAGGTGAAATTGCACATGATAGCTTATTAACATCTTCCATATTATTAACTTCAGATAATCTTAGTATTTTGTCTTTTTCCATTTTTATCTCCTAAATATGATTTTATTCAAACAATTCCGGATACACTCTTTTTGCTACAAACTCATAAGCTTCATCAAATCTATCATTTGGTATGTAATAAAATAAACTTCTAGGAAGCATTATTATTTTATTGTTCTTTACTGCTGTTAGAGAATTCCATGCGGGATCTTTTGCAAAAGCATCCATAACTGCTTTGTCTGTTTCTTTCTGAGATTTAAAACCGTCAGTTTTTGATGGATTTGCTTGAATAATTATAATATCAGGATCTTCAATTAAAACTTTTTCCATATTTAATGGCTGATAATCCTCTCCTTCTGTTATTACGTTTACTGCACCTAATCTATCTAACTTTTTACCATTTGGAGAAGTTTCTAATCTCATATTTGTATTACCTGGAGTAGAAGAAAGAACCAATACTCTTGGCTGTTTTTCAGTATTATCTTTAATATATTCAGCAATTTGGAAAACTCTTTTTACAACGTCAACACAATTTTTCTTATACGCCTCTTCATCTCCTGTAATTTCTGAGATTACTTTTGATATGTATATATAATCTTCCATAACTTTTAATTGATAAACTAAATAAGGTATATCATTTTCTTTTAGAAATTTTCTAAGATCAGCATGATATCCTCCTGTTGATGCTATTGCCAAATCGGGCTGCATAGATACTACTTTCTCTAAATCTGGTGCAGATGCAGTACCAATAATTTCTGCATTCTCAACTCCGGGAATATCCATACCTCCCCACTGAGTAATACCTTCAATATGTCCTCCATTAGCCATCCATGCATCTACAAGTGAAGTATACATACCAACTACTACTGTAGGATTTTTCTTAACTGTTTGTTCTTCTCCAAGTCCATCAATAAAAGTAACCGAATCTTCATTAACTACAATATTCTTTTGTACTTCATCAATCATTTCTAAAGCTTTTTTAGATCCTGTTTCCTCATAGTCAATTATTGTTTTTTTACTTGTTACTTTTCCATCCTCTTTACCTTTAATGTCATCACTAAACTGGTCATCATTTACTACAGGTGAGTTATCTTTACTGCATCCTGATAATCCCATAGATACTAATAATAGTGTTATTAATAATACTAATGTTAAATTTTTTAATAATCTTTTCATTTTCTCATCTCCTAGTTTCTAATTATGATTCAATAATTTTTTTCGCAAGATTTTTATAAATTTGCGTCATATGAGAACGCGGTGCACCTTCAATTACTGTCATTTTCTTTTCTTCACATTTTTGTACAATATCATCTCTTGGTATAACTTCTACTATTTCAGTATTAAGTTCTTTTGCAAGAGCTAAAACAATATCACATTCGTTAGGTATATTTCTAGAATTTAAAATAATACCTTTCAATTTCGCATACCCCCTCTCCTTAAAAGTGTCTATTGCCATAGCAATATTTCGAGCTGCAAATACTGACATTTTTTCACCTGATGTTACGATATATATATCCTCTGCATAACCATTTCTAATAGGCATTGCAAAACCTCCGCATACAACATCTCCTAAGACGTCGTATAAAACAACATCAGGATTGTATCTCTCGAATGTTTTATGCTTGTCTAGAAATTCAAATGCAGTTATTATACCTCTTCCAGCGCATCCAACACCGGGAGTTGGCCCACCACATTCAGCACAAAGAATATTGTTATAACCTTTTAAAATAGCATCTTCTAATGTAATACTTGTATTTGTTCTTAATAAATCAAGTATTGTTTTAATGTTGTTTTTCTTTATTAAGTTTGTAGTAGAATCAGCTTTAGGATCACACCCTATCTGCATAACTTTATATCCATACAAAGATAAAGCAGCAGAAATATTTGATGCAGTTGTAGATTTACCGATTCCTCCTTTACCGTAAATAGCTATTCTCTTCATTTAGTCTCTCTCCTCTTATAATTATTGCTAGAATTATTAAGTTAATAAAGGCAATAAAAAAACTCCTTAACTTTACAAAAGAAAAGGAGCTTTACAGCAAACTATACATTATTTCACTATAAATATCGACTTTGTCTTTCGCAAAGTTGTATCTATAGCTTATAATTTATGTAAGTTTAGATACTGATATTTTTAAACTAGGCAGGTCTTCTGACTTTGCTTAAAACATGTTTATTAACCTTCCCATACTAAGTACAGTGGTATATCTAATAAACACTAAGCATTACAGTGGCGGGACCGTCCGGGATTTACACCCGATTCCCTATTATCTGAATACAGTATATTCAGCACCTTGTTTTTTAATATTAACTTTTACCTAATACTACACAAAATTCATGCTATTGTCAACATGATTAATTTTTAGTTATTTCTTATTAATTTTTTATCTTTCCTATATACGTAAGTATACCAGTAAACAAATGGAACTATAACTGCACCGCCAATTATATTTCCAATAGTAACAGGAATAAGATTCCTAATCCATATTTGTGACCATGAAATATCAGCTCCTAAAAATCTGCCCAAAGGTATAAAATACATATTTGCTACGCTGTGCTCAAATCCTGAAAGAACAAACAGCATTACTGGAAACCATAGTGAAAATATTTTTCCAATTACATCTTTTGCTCCTGCCTGCATCCAACATGCAAGCACTACTAAAATATTACAAAATATTCCTCTTATCAATGCTTGTGAAAAACTAAGAGATATTTTTGATTCCGCTATTGATATAGCTTTTTCACATACTGCACTTCCATATAACCCTGATAATTTAAGGAGATATGCTAATATTATTGATCCTATAAAATTACCTATGTAAACAAATATCCAGTTTTTCAGCATTTTTGATATAGTTACATCTTTATTTAGTACTGCAATACTTATCAAATTATTTCCTGTAAATAATTCTGCTCCTGCTATTACAACAAGCATAATTCCTACTGGAAATACTGATGCACCTAAAAATGTAGCTAATCCAACGTCTAAATTTTTACCTAATGACTGTGTAATAATAATATCTGCATGAGCACCAAAACCTATAAATATACCTGCAAATATTGCTAATAGAAGCATATTAATTATTTTAAAATCAGTTTTTTTAGTTCCTATACTTATCCATGTTTTTGCTATTTCAGGAGGTGTCAAAAATGACTTATCCATTATATTGTCTCCTTCATATTTAATAGTTGACATTTGATAATAATAGTATGATACTTTATTAATTAAAATCTTATTTAATTTTATAATACACTCGTCTATAAAACGTCTATAAAACTAATTATATATATTTTTATCCACAGCCTTTTATTATCTTTAATATTTATAAACACTTCTATTAATATATAAAAATACCAGTAAACATCTACTTTAAATGCTTACTGGTATTTCTTTTATGTTTTTATATCCAAAACAAATCAATGGTTTCTTGTTCAGGTTTTTTACCAATATAACTTCCTATTATAAAAGCTAATAAACTTAATATTACAGTAGGTACTATGGCTTGAGTTCCTGCGATAGAAATTTTCGTTATTGAAAAATAGAAAAAGGCTCCTACTCCAACAACCATTGACGCTATTGCTCCTGTTGCATTAGCTCTCTTCCAGTATAATCCTAATATAGTAGGCCATAAAAATGCTGCTTCTAAGCCTCCAAATGCAAATAAATTTATCCAAACTATTAAATCTGGAGGATTTATTGAAATAAAGAATACTATTAGTCCAATAATAGCTGTTGTATAAAAGCTCATCTTACTTAATTTTTTACTAGATACTTTCTTTTTACTGTAATTCATATAAAAATCTTTAACTATAGCTGCTGAGCACAATATAATCAAAGAATCAACTGTTGACATTATTGCAGCTAAAGGGCCTGCTATAAATATACCTGCAAGTACCGGCGGCATTACTTTCATAGTAATTGTAGGTACTGCTAAATCACTAACAGTGATATCTGGCAATATTGCTTTACCCATTACCCCAACTAAAGTCATTCCTAGCATTAGAAATCCTACAACAAATGTACCTATTATCATAGCATTATGTAGAGATTTAGAATCTTTAAAGCCCATGCATCTCACTGAAGTTTGAGGTAATCCTAATACTGCAATTCCAACTAAAAGCCAAAATGATAAAATATAAGGTTTTGATATAAAATTATCAACGCCAAATGGTGTAATAAGATCAGGATTAATAGAAACTAGTTTAGACATTATTGAATCTAATCCTCCACCATACTTAACAACTCCTCCAAAGATACAAATAGTAGCTAACACCATTATTATACCTTGTATCGCATCTGTTAATGCGACTGCTTTAAATCCTCCTAAAGTCGTATATATAACAACTGTAATACCGAATATTACAAGCCCTACAATATAAGGATATCCAGTTACTGCTTGGAATAATCTTGCTCCGCCTATAAATTGAGCAACCATTATAGCTGTCATGAATACTAGTAATGATATTGATGCAAATATCACAACAAAGTTATTTTTATATCTTACTCTTAAGTAATCAGTAACAGTAACAGCTTTAATTCTCCTTGAAACTATTGCAAATTTTTTACCTAATACTCCTAATGTTAAGAATGCTGTAGGTACTTGAATCGTAGCTAACAATACCCAACCTAGACCCTGATTATACGCCACACCCGGCCCTCCAATAAAACTGCTGGCACTAGTAAATGTTGCTATCAAAGTCATTGATAAAACTAATCCACCCATACTTCTTCCACCAATAAAATATTCCTCTAGACTATCAGATTTAGACTTTTTGGAAGATTTATTAGTGTAAATAGCAATTATAATCATCACTGTCAAATAAATAATTATAGGTAATATTATTAAAAATCTATTCAATTTCTGTCCTCCTAAGTTTTACTCATCTTTATTTTTATCATTTTCTAATTCATTATCATCTAAAGGAATATCAACAAAGAACTTTTTAACAACAAACCATAGCAAAAATGAAATTATTAGATATCCTAAAATACAACTATAAAAAAACCATGCAGGAAATCCTAAAATATAGCTATATTCACTAGCAGGTTTTGATCCCAATCCATAAGCAAATACATACCACCATACAAAGAAAACCAAATAAAGTATTACTGTAATTAATGCTTCTTTATCAGCTTGCTTAAATCTGTTTTTAACATTATTTTTCATGCTACTCTCCTTTTTTAAATCTTGTATAATAAATAAAAAATATATTCATCTAACAATTCTTACAAAATATTATTATATTTTTTGAACAATTTCAATTTTTATTTTTGTATTTTTTAATTTTTTTAGGATTTCTTCTTATTTATTTAGTTTTATTTTCTCTTTATAATATCTAATAATACATAATAACATTTTATCTTAAAAAATTGTGAACAATATAAATAATAACTTATAATTTAATATAAATAAAAACATTAATTATTATATTTGACTTATCTAATTAAGTCGTGTATTATTTAATTAAGTAAATAATTAATTAAATTAAGAGGTGTAACTGTGGATAAAATGTTAAAAGTTTTTAAAGCACTATCTGATGATAATAGATTTAAAATTATTAATTTACTCTTGCAGAATAATTTCTGTGTAATGGCTTTAGCTAAAAGATTGAATATATCTGAAGCTGCGGTATCTCAGCATCTAAAAATACTTAGAGAAGCAGAACTAGTTAAGGGTGAAAAAAAGGGATATTATACACATTATACAGTAAATAGAGATATGCTTGACAATATATCAAAGTGCATTAAAAAAATGGCTGATAACAATAATTAAGTAAAAATTATAGTGTAGGAGGTGTTCTTATGAATATAGTAGAAGTTAAAAATTTAACTACAAGATATGAAGATTTTACTGCTGTTAATAACATTAATTTTTGCATAAGCGAGGGAGAAATATTTGGCTTTTTAGGTCCAAATGGTGCTGGTAAAACTTCAACTATTAACATGCTTACTGGATTATCAAAAGTTACAGAAGGAAGCATTGATATTTCTGAAATTGATGCTGTTAAAAATATAAAAACTGCCCAGGGAATAATGGGTATAGTACCTGATGAAAGTAATCTATATCAAGAAATGGATGGATTTGAAAACTTATGTTTTTGTGCTTCTCTATATGGTATGAGAAAAGATGAAAGAGAAAAAAGAGCAAAGGAGCTTCTAAAACAATTTGGGCTTGATAACACAGGTAAAAGACCATTTAAAGCATATTCTAAAGGTATGAAAAGAAAGTTAACTATAGCTGCTGGTATAATTCATGAACCTAAAATTCTTTTTTTGGATGAACCAACAACAGGCATAGATGTCGAAAGTGCAAGGCAGATTAGAGATTTAATTGTAAACTTAAATAAGAAAGGAACAACTATATTTTTAACTACTCATTACATAGAAGAAGCTGAAAGATTATGTGACAGAATTGCTTTTATAGTTGAAGGAGAAATCGTTAAAACAGGAACTGTTAATGATTTAATGAAGGATTATCAGAAAGGAAAAATAGTTCAATTTACTTTAGATAAGGGTGTTTTAGATATTAAAGAAACAATTAAAAACGACTTTCCCGACTATAGATTTGAAATTATAGACAACAATACTTTAAAACTTCATTCTAGAGATACAATAAGTTTGACACCATTCATGAAATATTTTGATGATAAAGGACTTAATGTATATGAAGCAAAAGTAATAAAACCTTCATTGGAAGAAGTATTTGTAAAGATTACAGGAATTAAAGTTTCAAAAATGAAAAAAGAGAAAGAGGGTGGGAAAAAATGAAATCATGGATTGCTTATTGGAATATATTAAAAAAGGATATGAAAAATTACTATTTAAAACCTCCTAACATTAGTTGGGGCATAATATTTCCTGTAGCTTGGACATTAATGTTTTTTATTAAATCGCAATCTGATTTAGGAATTAGAGATATACTTCCGGGTGTTATGTCTATGTCTATATTGTTTGGAACAACATCTATGCTAGCAGTAACAATTACTTTTGAAAGAAAAAACAGTTCTTTTGACAGGCTTTTATTAGCACCCATAAGTTTAAATTTACTTATGCTTTCAAAGACCACTGGAGCTATTATATTTGGTATCATTAATGCCTTCATACCTGTTATATTTGCATCATTTTTGATTAATCTAGCAGGTATTAATTGGTTACTAGTACTTGGAAGTGTAATATTCATTGCTATCACTTCTACATTTTTAGGTTTATTTATTGCTGTATCTGTTAGTGAAGTATTTGAAGCTCAAACTTTTTCAAACTTTTTTAGATTCCCAATGATTTTTTTATGCGGTCTTTTTATTCCCATAAACAGCTTACCTGTTTTTCTAAGACCAATATCTTACATACTACCTTTAACTTATGGTGCTGATATATTGAAATCAACAATAAATGGAATAGGAATAATGCCAGTTCAAATAGATTTCTTAGTTCTCATAGGATTTGCACTGGTGTTGTTTAGTATAAGTATAAAAAATATAAAAAATAAATGGATCCATTAAAATAAATAAATCACCTTCAATAAATATTATTCTTTATCTATTGAAGGTGATAATTGATTTCGATTTTGTATTTATATATCCACACTAAAAGGATTAAGTTCAAATAGTTCTTTTACAATTTTAAAACCTATTTCTATTTCTTTTCTTTCAAGAAAATAATTCTTAATATACCTACTCTTAGCTTCCCATTTAGTTAAAGTATCAGAGAATAGATAATTTGTTTACTAATACCGCAACGTCTTTTTGCTTAGTTGGAAAAATTTTATTTACATTTAAATACTGTAAATCTTCTGATACAAAATTTTTATACATATAGATAACACCACCCATACTATTACCTTTTGTCAAATTATTGTTATGTATTTTAACTAAATTTAATTTTAATTTTCATCTTTTAATATAATCTGATTACTTCTAACCTCAACAATCTTCAAAACTTATATTGTACTCTTTCTAACAACAATTATTCTATCTTAAAACTTACATTTTGTCTATATTTTAACTACTAATTCATTTTCAAAAGTAATCATCTAAAAATTCTTTACTATTATATAAAAAACTGATTCTTAAAATTCTCAGAATCAGTTTTTTTATTCCAGTTATTCAACTTACATTTTTTTAACATCCATATTCATTACCATTACTTTTCCACCATTCATATTAAAAAGTGAATCGGAGCATACTCCTAAATAATCATCATTGAACATTTTGTATACATCAGAAGATACTTGAATTTCTGGAAGTCTTCCAATTATGTTTTCTCCATCATATAGAAAAGCTAACTGTACTGGTGTACCAAATTGTCCAGATGAAGTAAAGTCACCACCAGATGCTATATATAGAAGTATTCCTTTTTCTCCACCAAACAACTCTTTAAGAGTTTTATTTCCTGCTTTTACAGTTAGATTAGGCTGTATTAAGGTAGGAACTTCGTCATAATCTCCAGAAGCTGATCCTGTATTTTTAATGTTATATTTTTTAGATGTTTTTTTATCAGTATATGGTGAAATCAATACACCATTTTTAATAAGATTAGAAGAATAATCCTTCAAAACAGTACCTTCCATATCAAAAAATGGCTGTAAATAAACATCATCAGGGTTTCTACTTTCTATAAGTGTAAAATCATCATTAAATAATTTTTCTCCTAATTTATTTGAAAACAAGGAGCCACCTTCTGCAAAAATTCTTCCATTTAATTCTTTAGAAAAAATCTTTAAAAATAATTGTTCGCATGAATCCATAAAAACGCCTACTTTAAATTTACCTTCATAAGGAAGATCAACTTGATTTTTATATCCTTTTAAAACTTTAGAAGACATATTCAAAAAATCTTCTCTATTATAATTTCTTCCTTCATAAGCTACATAGCCATCAAATATACTTGATGAAGATTTTTCTTTAAAAATTATTTCAAAATACATAGATTTATCTTTATAGCGTAAATCCAAATTTTGATCATTAATTAAATTTGTAGTTCTTTCTGCCATTGTTATTTTATTACTGAAAATAAAATCTTCATTTTCTTTAACAAGTTCTGATAATAATTTTTCACCTTCTAATAAAAATTCTTTATCATCCATTATATTATTACTTTTATCTATTTCTATATGTTTATCTTTACTTATTTCACTATTATATGGTATTTTATTCTTTATGTTTTCTCTTGCTTTTTTTTGTAAATCTTCTATAGAAACTTCTCCTACTCCACCAGCTATTCCTATAAAATTACCATCATACATTCTTACTGATTTCTTTGTAATGTCTCTCATTTTAACAGAATCTACTTTAGAAGCTGATATTATTAAAGAAGTCTCCTTCATATTATCTATATATATCTCTTTTTTCATAAACTTTAACTCCTTTATTGAATATTCATGTTTTGTACTCTTACATACGGACCGCCAAATCCTACAGGTAGAGGCCACTGTTCCATTTTACCGCAACCACCAGTTACAAAACTTAATAACTCATAATTTTTAGATAAACCATCAATATTTTTTAAAGTTTCAAAAACACTGCCTGATATTACCGAAATCTTTGCAGGTTCCACTATTTTTCCACCTTTTATTCTATAACAAATAGACGGTGCAATTGTAAAAGTTGACATACCTGAACCGTGTTTAACAGTATCTACTAGAAATCCATCTTCAACTTGAGAAATTAATTCGTCTAATGTATTCTTTCCTGGAAGTATGTAAGTATTTGTCATTCTAACCATTGGTTCGTATTCGAAATTCATTGCACGAGCATTTCCAGTAAGTCCTTCTTTTAAGCTACAAGCTGTTTTAGAAGAATGCAGCCTTCCAGCTAAATTTCCATCTTTGATAAGATAATTTTCCTTAGCTTTTGTACCCTCGTCATCAAAAGGAACAAATCCAGAACCTGCTATTTGTCCAGTATCAACTATAGATAAAATAGGTGCTCCCACTTCTTTTCCTATACTCCACTCTTTTATCATAGTTTCGTCTCCAACCATAAAATCTGCTTCACTTTTATGTCCGAAACTTTCATGAGCAAATATGCCTGCAGCTAATGGTGATAAAATAACAGTATATTTACCTGCTGTTATATCCACTGAATTTACTAAAAATTCTTCACATTTAATTAGAAAATCTTTAAGGTCATCTATATTATCTTTTAATGATTGAAAATTATCTCTTCCTTTTTGAAATGTTTCGCTAAATGTATTTCCTTCATATGAAAAAGTTAGTGAAATTTGTACTCCACAGTTTTCAACATCAAATATTACATCTGTACCTTTTGAAGATATTATTTTTTTAACAATTGCTTTGTCAACATATTGTGCTTTATACGTTTTTAAATACTTAGCTTGAGACAAAACTTCCATATATTCTTTTAAAAGTTCATTTTTTTCTTCCATAGAAATCTTGCTTAAAGCATCATTATACTTTAAATATTCTCCGCTATTTAATTCTAATAGCTTAATGTTTTCATTTTCATTTATTTCTTTACACTCTTCAGCCATGAAATAAAGGTTGTCTACTTCTTCTTGAAGTTGAGATAATTTAGTAGTAGAGGAATAATACCATCTATTACCATCAAATACTCTTACAAATGCACCCCTTTCTTCTCTTTCTTTCATTCCTTGAAGTTCATCATTTAAGTAAATTATTTTTCTTTCTGTAATAGTTTCATACCTTATGTCTGTGTAAAAGTTTTCATTAAAATTAACACTTTTCAAAAAATTACCTCCTAACGGTTTTAATTCTTATAGACAATTGTTCAATGTTTCTTTATTGCTACACTTTTCTACATTAACAATCATCTAATTTAAATTCTTTATGTAAAAATTCTAAAGTTCCTTTTAAGCTTTCCTTGTTCAAGCTGTAGTAAATTTTTTGTTCTTTTTTAGTTACTGAAACTATTCCTGCTAAAAGTAAATAATTCATATGATAAGATACTGTTGCTGTAGTTATTTTTAGTATACTTGAAAGTTCTTGTCCATAATAATCATTTTCTGTAAGAAGTTTTATTATATTATATCTTGTTTCATCTGATATATTCTTTAATACTAGCATATGCTTTTCTCTACTATGTTTGCTTACTATGGCTTTTTTATAATTAACACCAATACAGAGTATAGCTTTACTTTTTTCTTCTATATTTATAGCAATTTCTTGTGTAAAAGAAGTAGTAACTATAACTCTATTTATATTAGCTATAAATTCTTTACTTAGAAAATTTTCTAATATCTTTAAAACATAGCTCTCTTTATCTTTTTCAACAAGTCTTTTTTGCTCTTTAGTAAATTTAGTAAGCTGAGCTTTTTCTTTTTTAAACAATGATGGATATTTTTCGCTGTATTCAAATAATATATCACTGAATTCTACTAGAGATTTTTTAGGTTCATTTATAATGCAAGAGATCAACCACTTTGCATCTATAGAAATGTCTGTATCTTTTAATAGTTTAATGAGATCATTTAATAAAAGTTCTATACCTTCTCCTATAGTCAAAGTTTTAGATATTTTTTTTAGGATTTGTTTTTCATCTATTTTTAAAAGAGATTTTATATATTCTTCTATATTGTATCTATTAGGATTCTTATATATGTCTTTTAGATTAATAATTTTAAAAATTATATCATCATTAGGAAAAAATAATTTTACTTTTTCATAACTGTATTCTTCTTCATTAAAAATTTTATCATACTTTATATTTTTAGCAGTCTTAATATATTGACTATCATCTTCCTTTATTAATTCCTCACAATTCATAATTGCATATAAAGAAGCTATAAAATCATATATTTCTCCAGTTCTTTTATCAAATATTATATTCAAAAGTTTCACTCCTTATTAGACGAATATCTAATATTGTACACAATATTCTTCAGCTTTTCTAATCTCCCTTTAAAGCAGATAACCTTAATTTGTTAAGCATTTATTTGATAAGCACATAAGCGATATTGGGTTATTGTGAGTGAATAAAGTAAGTCGAAGGATTATTTTCATTAGATAAATATCTAATATTATTATAAAGATTTATATAGTATATGTCAATACATATATTGCAAATTTTTATATTAATTTCTTCAATAACAAATAAATTTAAAAATAAGAATAACCTTCCAAAGCTTCATAGCACTTCAAATTTTCATAATTACATTTAAACTATAAAAAAAGATGGGATATATGTTTAAAATATAAAATCCTGAATTTTTAAAAATTCAGGATTTTTTTATATACCTTACAAACCATATTTTTATTTTTAAACTACTACTTCGTATATTCTTTTATCCCCTTGATTTACCCATTTTTTTGTATATTCTTTTTCTTTTCTAAAATCAAACATTACCATATAGCCTTTTTCTTCTTTTTGAATATCAAGGTATTTTTCTAATTGCTTATGTCCTTTTTCTTCATATTCTTTGCCGTACCATTTTTTCAGTTCTATAATAAATTTTTCTTTTCCATATGTTATTACTATATCTATTCT
>JAHDQO010000030.1 GCA_018433765.1 Tissierellales bacterium | reverse complement strand
TACCATCTGCAATGCTTCAGCACATAACTCTTTTCTATCTTTTGCATTCATTCCTCTATATATTAGAGGTATCTCTACATTTTTAAGTGCCGATAAGCTAGGAAGCAGATTGAAATTCTGAAATACAAAACCAATAAATTCATTTCGTATTTCAGACATTTTAGAGCTTGTTGACAATTCAATCTTGTTACCAGCCAATTCATATGTACCGTCTGAAGGCTTATCTAAACAGCCTAAGACGTTAAGTAAAGTAGATTTACCTGAACCTGACGGTCCCATTATAGATACAAATTCTTTCTCTTCAATAGTTAAATTAATGTTTTTTAGAGCCTGTACATTAATTTGACCAGCTTTATATGTTTTATAAAGATCTCTAATTTTAATTATATCCATAATACTCCTTTCTTAATTTTATTAATAATTTATAGCCTTTAAATAACTGAAAAATTAAGATTCATATAACTATAAAATCATATTCTAATTCTTAAACATTTACAAAAAGCTACATAATATCATACAGTATATAAGACGTATATGAAATGTTTTTGTTCATTAATTTTTGATTAATTTTCAAATAATACTTTTTTTTAACAATTTTTAAGGTTCCTTAAAAGGAACCTCAGATTGGCAAGTCAATAAGATAAACTATTGTTTAATAAGTTTATTTAAGAATATCTAATTCTATGGAATCAATCCATACCTTATTAACACCTTCATATTCCAAATATACATCTATTCTGTCAGTATATCCTACATTCATTACTATTTGCTTCATAGTCCATACATCATCATATATTTCAACATCATTTTCACAAGCATTTGCAGATATTTTACCATTATTAAATGCCTCAACAATTAATGTTCCTTTTACATCTTTTAGTGCCTTTAACCTTACTGATATACCTATCTGCCTATTCTTTAAATAACTATATTTTTCATTTTCCAAATCAACTACAGCAAATAATATTTTTGATTTATCTTTAGTTTTGTTTTCTGCTAATAATGAAGAATATCCATCATAACAAACATCAAAGCTAACTTCAGCAGTGTTACCATTGTAACCAGTCTTTTTTACAAGTTCTTCACTGAAAAAATCTTCAATTGTTTCTGGACGCTTGTTTACATTATCTTTATTCTCAATTCCACTTTCTGTAGTATTTTCTATCTCCTCTATTGCTGACTTTGTAGTTGATTCTATAGGATCTACAGGATCAGTATTAGTTTCAGGTGCATTTTTTATTCTCTTATATCCTATAAACAAAAGAGGAATTATTATTACTAATGATATTAAAATAATAGCTGTTTTATTAAGTCTGTATTTACTTTTTTCTTCTATTATATTATCGTCATTTAAAAAATTTTCTAAATCATCATCACAATTTTCATCTTCATTTTCTTTATTATCTTCGTCTGCAATGTTATCATCATCTTCATACTCAACTTGTTCTACATCAATATCTTCTTCGCATTCTTCATGTTCTTCCTGTTCTTTCTGTTTTTCCTGTTTTTCTTTTTCTTCATTTAATTTTTCTTCTATATTAGTTTGTAAAATACTTCTTTGATCATCTTTAGTTTTATTAATCTTTGTAATACCAATTCCTTTAGTATTTATTTCAGGATTTATCAATGTATAAATTTGTGACTTATGCAAATCTTTTAATGCTTCACCTGGTGTATCATATTCATTTGTTAAACACTTTACAACTATTTTAAGTATATCTGGAGGCAATTCATCTGATACATCATAATCTTTTATCGTTTCTCTTGAAAAGATATAATGAATTATATCCCCTATCCTTTTTATTGTAATATTCTCATTTATATCATATGGCTGATCAAATATTATGATATTATTTGTACAAAGTTCACCATCGCACAGGCATAAATTATCATATTTCATTATTGCATACTGTAGTATATCAGTCATATTAAATATTTTAGTACCCAAATCAATTACTTGTTCAGTTATATCAAATTGTTTTTTTAATGTAAGATCATTATTTTTTATATAATGTGAAAGTGTTTCATAGTCGCATGGTTCAGAAAATATATATAATCTATCATCTGATTTATATGTACCAATCACCGAGCTAAATATGTTTTTAATTTTTTCTTCATCTATTAGCTGAATAAGACTAGAATTAAAAATTATATTGTTTATAAATACTTTGTCAGTTGTTTTATCTCTGCATTCCAATATTCTTTGAAAGTCATTCTCGAATATTGTTTTTATTATTTCGTAATTATTATTTATAGTCATAATAACCCCCAAATATAAATTTCAACATTATTTTACCATATTTTCATTTTTTTTTAAATAATTGTTTTAACTTTATTTAAAAAAAGAAGAGAATTAGTTCTCTTCTTCATCTACCTTATATTCTACAGATTCAACAATTTTATCTTTGTCAATATCTTCTTCTTTCTTGTTGTAATATTTATCAACTTTACTATTGACCATAGACATTAAATATAAGAAAATAACTAAATCATCTATAAAACTAAAACCTAATATAGGTGCAGGTATTAAGTCAATAGGGCTGATTATATAAAGCAACGGTATTATTATCCACATCTTCTCTCTAATAGGAATTTTTTTATCAAATAAAAATTTGAACATTAATACAAGCTTGCTTTTATAATACACTCACATCACCTACATAATAATTTGCTTGTCTGGTAATTTTTTAAGCAATTTTTCCGAAAACTTCTTTCCTTTACTTTTTTCTGTTGAGTTACCTATTACAATATGCGTTATTTTATTTTCTTCAGCAAATTCAACTAAAGTATTAATAACATTTTTTGATCTCTTTACTACTAAGTCTGCCCCTAACTGCTTAGTAATATCAAACAAATATTCTAACGCTTCACCATCGCTTAAGTTATATAGTAATTTGTCCTTTTCATTTACAACATGAATTACATAAAGGCATCCATCTATTTCTTTAGCAATTTCGAAACCTTTTTTTATGAGTCTTTCACATGTCTTTTGCTGTGTAACACATACCATGACTTTATTCTGCATTTATTCTCTCCTTAATATGGCGGGAATATGTGGGAATCGAACCCACCCAGGACGCTACTAACGCCCCGCGACTGGTTTTGAAGACCAGGAGGCACACCAGCACCCATCTACTCCCATAATACCAATCCCTTGGTACTCCAAGATTATAGCATATGCTAAACAATTAAGCAAGGTTTAAAATAAAAAAACAGATTAAAATTAATCTGTTAGATTGTTGATTCATTTCTATCTATAATCTGTTTATATATTGAAAGCGTATCATTAGCTATTAACTCTATATTAAACATTTCTTTACACCATTTTTTACTCCATTTACCTATTTTTTTTCGTTCTTTTTTGTTATCAATTAAATACTTTAAATCTCTAGCTATAGTTAATATATCTAGCTTTTCAACTGAATCATGATCACCGAAATAAGTTTTCCATTGTCTATTTTTATTTTCTAAATTAACTATTCCAACATATCCACTATTCCCTATTGCTATAACTGGTTTACCGCAGCTCATTGCTTCAATAGCTACTCTTCCTGTACCTATAACTATATCACTGCTTAAATAATAATCCATGACATTAAATTTTGCTCCTATAACATGAATGACTTCTCTGCCTAGAGTCTTGTTTAGCATACGAGATTCTCTTTCTACTATAAATTTACCTTCTCCATCACCAATTACAACAGCATGTATATTATTATATTTAATTGCTAGTTTAAAAAAAGCAAAGATAAAATTTTCTGCAGCTAAAGTTTTATCCCAAGCTAATCTACTACAGTAAACTAGCACTATATCATTTTTTGAAATTTTTAAATCTTCTCTTATATTCTCATCACTTTTATAATCAGTTATTGTTATCCCATTAGGTATAATCGTAACCTTTTCTTTTGTTCTATAGCCTCCAAACTTTTTATTCATTAATGTTTTCACAGGTTGACTTACAGTAATTATACCATTGGCATTTAGACAGTTTTTGTATATTACATCGTTTGGATAAAACAAACCATGGATAGTAGTTACATAGGGTATTTTATATTTTCTATATATTTCATTACCTATTCTCATGCTTGCAAATAAATGACAGTGTAATAAGTTAATATTATTTTCATCTATTATATCTTTAACTAATTTTATTTTGCTTTGTAAATTTTTATTAGAAATGTAATCTGTATGCATTGGTACATTAACAACTTTTATTCCGCTGTATTTAAATAAATTTATTAAAGGTCCTCCACTAGTTCCTACAACAACGTATACTCCCATCTCCATAAGCCCTAACACTAGATTATATACATGAGTTTCTGTACCTCCTATATTTAAAGCATCAATAAGCATAAGAATCTTAATAGGACTATCATAGTTTAACGTAGAAACTCTTTTTATATTTTTTTTATAGAATTCTTTATATACTAGAAAATTTTTTATATCACTTTTAATAAAATGTTCTTTAATATGACCTTGATAAGCCTTTTCATTGACTAAATGATATGCGTTTTTATATCTTCTATATGTATAAAGGATACCTTTTACTTTAGCTACTTTGGTTATTTTAAGTAACTCTAGTAACAAATCAATCTGGTCATCAAATCCTTTTGAATACTCTTTTATTTGAATTTTTTCTAGAATTTGTTTTCTTATTAATAATGTTGGAAATATAATAGGTATAAATTCATTTAATACTGCATTTCTTATACTCTCATAATCTATATAATGATTTTGTACTTTTTCAATAAATAAACATGCTTTTCTATAAAAAGCATCATCTGATATACATTTTACTAAACACGAAACCATGCCTATTTCTTCATTTTCATTTAAAAATTCAACTTGTCTCTTTATTCTGTTTGGAGAACTTAAATCATCAGGATCATGTCTTGTTATAAATTCTCCTTTACATTTTTTATATCCCTGCATAAAAGCATAAGTTAATCCTTTATTTGAATCAATTTTAATTATTTTTATTCTGTCATCAGCTATTTCATTAATTAAATCATAACTTTTAGAATCTGAAGAAGTATCTATTATTATCAATTCAAAATTATTATATGTTTGACTAATAATACTGTTAACACTATCTTTTATATACTTTTCACCATTATGCACAGGCATTATTATACTTACTAGTGGCTGCATCTTTCTCCTCTCTTCTATTCATAATATAGTATATCTTCTAAATTGTTTAGCCTATAACCCTTATCTATCAGCCTATAAATAAATTCAAATTCTTCTCTTCCTATTATGCTTCTACTTAGCCCTCCAGTTTCGTTAATTACATTTGTTCTAACCATTGTAGTACTAAAATTGATACAAGGAACATAATCAATTTTATAACTGTATTCAATGTCTTCATCATATTTAACATAACCATCTGTATAGTTCGTTCCTATTAAACTAGTAGTAAAATTATTCTTCATATAATTGAATTGTTTTTCTATCCTATATTTATCACTAATTCCACTACCATGAAAAGCTATATATTCACCTTTTGCCATATAAGCACCAATGTTTATACACCAAATATAATCTGTATATCTCGGTAGTTTAAAATAAATTAAATCATTTATAACACTATTTGAATCTATATTTGAATACCAATTATTTATTAAATCATCTATCCCATTATCTGTATTATTATCAACAATAATTATCTCTATATTTTCATAAGTTTGAGAAGAAATACTATCTAAAGTCTTAATCATACACTCTTTATCCGTATTGTTGTCTACCGCCATTACAACTGACACTCTATCCTTAATTTGTTTTAAAGGTTCAGGAATATATTTGAAATTAGTATCAATTATTTTTTTGCTCTTCTGACCTTCGTGAATTCTATAATAATATAAATGCTCATTTAAATTTTCTACAACATAATCATTTGTAACTATATCACTAACAAAATTATAATCATTTAAATGTATAGTAGCTTTTCTGCATCCTATTATTTCATCAAGTATGTTAGCTCTAAAAACTATTGTACCAAAGCATATACAGTGACTAAATACTTCTTTATAATTTCTTTCTATTTCTTCTCTATCAAAACTCAGCCAATTAGCAAATCCAACTATATTATCTATGCTTTTTTCAAATGTCTTATAACTGGTTCCAACTGCTGCAACATCTATATCATCAAATAAACATTTCATCTGTTTTTCTATCTTTTCCTCATGACTTAAGTCATCTGAACCGTGGATTGCTATATATTCTCCATTACATATATAAAATCCTATATTTAACGCCCACCACTCATCTCTATTTCTAGGAAGCTTTAAATATATAACATCTTCAATTGAATCTTTATTAATCCTAATCCAATCTTTAACCACATTTTCTGTATTGTCTTTCGAGCAATCATCTATCACAACTATTTCAATTTCTTTATACGTTTGATTTTTCAAGCTATCTAAAGTATCAACGATATATCCTTCTCTATTGTAAGTTGGTATTACTATACTAACTAACCGTGATTTTTTATTATCCATAAATTATTCTTCCCTTCTATAAAACAATATGATTCATTTTTATCATTAATTACAGTAATATTAATTTATTTCTATTAAAAAATAGTATTAATAAAAACTAGAAAGCATTATTCAACAACACATACTTTCTAGTCTATAACAATACTAATAATGATGATAGTAACTTTTACTATTATCAATCCATATCTTCATATCTTTTACCATATCTTCATATGAAGGTATTTCATGCGTAAAATCTAATCGTGTATTTATTAAGTTTTTATCTATTTTATAATTATCAAATTTAATTATGTCTATATCGTTTCTTTTAAATACATTTTTTAATAAATGTAATAATTCATATTTATTAATAGCCTTATCAGGTACTAAATGATATAATCCAGTTAAATCTTGTGAAATAGATGAAACTACCGATTTTGCCAATTCTATAGTAGATATACCTGACCATATAGCTTTTGTATATCCATATATTTTACCCTTGCTTTTCATAAACCAATTAAATAAGCCTATACCATCGTAATTTATATCTGGCCCTATTATAGATGTCCGTATGGTTAAATCTTTATGATTAATTATTTCTCCTAATGCCTTTGACCTAGCATAAATATTATCTCCATCTTTAAAAGAACCTTCATGATAATTACCATCTTTTCCTGAAAAAACGCAATCCGTACTTATATGAATAACTTTTGTTTTTGTGTCTTTGTATTTATATTCTAAATAGTGAGGTAGATAAGCATTTAAGTATGCTGCTTTATCTATATTTTGTTCGGCATTTTTATTTAAAATACCTATGCAATTTACAATAACATCTAAATCAATAGAGTCTAAAAATTCACTAAATACATTGCTTTTCATAACATCCATTACAATACTTTTATCATTTAATTTTTTCTTATGAGAAAGATTATAAACATTAAAATAAGGTATCTGCTCTAAATACAACGTAACTACATGACCTGCCATACCAGTAGATCCTAAAACTAATATATTTTTCACTGCTCTACACCCTTTAAATTCTCCTAATTTTCATATCTTTATCTCTTAATTGTTATCAAAAAGTTTAATTTCTCATTGCTTAGTTACTCTTCTCTGTCACGAATTTTTTCTAGTTCTTTTTTAACATAATTTAAATTTAATAGTTTACCTTTTATTTCTTCAATGGACAATCTTTTTGTATTCTTAGAATTATAGTCACCTTCATTGTTATTACTAAGCTTATTAATAAAATCAATGTCATAATTTAAACTCCTATTATCACATTTTATTCTATAATAATCTCCCTCATCTGTAGCTTTTGACATTTCTTCACTAGTTAACAAAGTTTCATGAATTTTTTCTCCATGACGAATTCCAATTATTTTAATAGGAGTTTCAGATTCAAATAATTCTTTTAAAGATATAGCTAAATCAAGTACAGTTGCTGCTGGAGCTTTTTTTATCCATATATCTCCTTGTTTGCCGTTTTTAAAAGCATTAATGACTAAATCAACTGCTTCATCGAGACTTAACAAAAATCTTGTCATATTTTGATTAGTTACAGTAATAGGTACTTCATTCTTTATTTGATTTATAAATAAAGGTATTACAGAACCTCTTGAACCCATAACATTACCATATCTAGTACAGCACAACACCGTTTCTCCCCCATTTAATCTTCTTGACTTTGCAACAACTAATTTTTCCATTATTGCTTTAGTCATGCCCATAGCATTTATTGGAAAAACTGCTTTGTCTGTACTTAGAACAATTATTTTTTTAACATTATTATCTACTCCTGCGTCTAAAACATTTTGAGTTCCTAATATATTTGTTTTAACAGCTTCATATGGAAAAAACTCACATGATGGAACTTGTTTTAATGCTGCCGCATGAAAAATATAATCTACTCCTTTAGTGGCTTTATATATGCTGTCAAAATTTCTTACATCTCCTATTATGAATTTGATTTTTTTATTATTGTATTTTAATCTCATATCATTTTGTTTCTTTTCATCTCTGCTAAATATTATAATTTCTCTTATGTCTGAATCTAAAAATCTTTCTAAAACTGCGTTCCCAAAAGAACCAGTTCCTCCAGTAATTAATAAAACTTTATTATTAAACATTATTACCCTCTCTATCCAGTGTTAAATTTTAGTAATTTCTTATAGCTATACTTTAATCTATGTAATAGTATTTATTTTGTTCAGTTATTCAGCAGTCTTGAAATACAAAAAAAGACTTAATTTGCATTTATGCAAATTAAGTTTTTTTCATTATCTTTTTATTTTTTATTTTTTTAATCTTATTTTGCTTTACGTTAGTAAAGCTTCCATAACTTTTCACCTTTAACTCTTAACTTTAAACTTGATAAGTATTTTACTTAAATATTTATTTTCGAAACATCATAAACATCAGCGTCATTTATAGTCAACCCTGAATCCATAATTTCAGTTAAAGCAGAAGCAGTATCTAATGATGTTAAAACATTTACTGATGCTTCTATTGCTGACCTTCTAATTTTAAATCCATCTGTTTTTGAATTATTAGCTTTAGTTGGGGTATTAATAACAAATCCTATTTTACCACTTCTTATTTCGTCAATTATATTTGGATTCCCTTCATCTATTTTTTTAACAATTTCAGAATTTATATTTAAATTTTTAAGATATTCCGCTGTACCTGAAGTTGCAGTAAATTTATAACCTTTTTTGCTTAATTTTAATGCTATATCTTTAAAATTCTTTTTATCACGAGGTTTTAAAGTTACAAGGAATTTTTTATTAACATTTGGAATATTTATACCAGCAGCAATAAATCCTTTGAATAGTGCTTCTATATAATTTTTACCTATTCCAAGCACTTCTCCTGTTGACTTCATTTCAGGTCCTAAACTTACTTCTACTCCTTCTAGCTTTTGAGTAGAAAACACTGGTACTTTTATTGCTGTCATGGATGATTCATTATATAGTCCTACTCCATAACCTAAATCTTTAAGTTTTTCTCCTAACATGGTTTTTGTAGCTAACTCTATCATTGGTATTTTTGTTACTTTACTTATATAAGGCACTGTCCTACTCGAGCGAGGATTTACTTCTATTACATATAATTCATTTTGGTATTCTATAAATTGTATGTTAATCATTCCTACTGTATTTAATTCTTTAGCAATATCTTTTGTTATCTCAACCATTTGCTGTTTGATATTATCTCCCAAGTTTTTAGGAGGATAAATTGATATACTGTCACCTGAATGTATTCCTGCTTTTTCAAGATGCTCCATAATACCGGGAATTAATATATCTTCTCCATCACATATAGCATCTACTTCTATTTCCCTTCCTATTAAATATTTGTCTATTAAAACAGGATTCTTAGTATTTATTTGAAATGCATTATTTAAATAATTTGTAAGCTCTTCATCATTATATGTTATCTCCATACCTTTACCTCCAAGCACATATGAAGGTCTAACAAGAACAGGATATCCTATTTGTTGTGCTGTTCTAATGCCATCTTCTAATGACATAACTGCTTTACCAACAGGTCTTTTTACTTTTAATTTTTCTAAAATGATATCAAATTTTTCTCTATCTTCTGCTACATCTATTTGTTCAGGAGCTGTACCTAAAATAGGTATGTTTCTTTCTTTAAAAAAGTCTGCAAGTTTCAACGCTGTTTGACCTCCAAACTGTAATATTACGCCATCAGGAGATTCTTTATCAATAATATTTAAAACATCTTCTTCAGTAAGAGGTTCGAAATATAGTTTATCTGCAATATCAAAATCAGTACTAACAGTTTCAGGATTATTGTTTACTATGATAGTTTCTATACCACATTTTTTAAGAGCAAATATGCTGTGAACACAGCAGTAATCAAATTCTACACCTTGACCAATCCTTATCGGTCCTGAACCTATAACTAGTATTTTCTTTTTATTGTTAACTTCTACTTCATCATATTCATCATATGTTGAATAATAATAAGGAGATTTTGCTTCGAATTCTCCTCCACATGTGTCAACCATTTTATACACTGCTTTGATTTTATATAACATTCTCAAGTTATATATGTCATTCGGACTACAGCCTATTAAATCTGCTATACCTTTATCAGAAAATCCTTTTTTCTTTAGATTTTTCAGCCATACTGCATCTAAATCACTTATTACAGACCTTTTTAATCTTTCTTCCTGTTCTACAATATTATAAACTTTATAAATAAAGAACTCGTCTATTCCAGTTATCTCAGCTATTTTATCAATTCGATATCCTCTTCTTAATAACTCTGCAAGATAAAATATTCTTTCATCATCAGGCATCTGAACACGAGCCTTAAGTTCAACTATATTTTTATTAGATGCTTTTTTACTGTTCAGGTTATATTGTTTTATTTCTAAGGATCTTATAGCTTTTAGTAATGCTGCTTCAAAGTTACTTCCTATAGCCATTATTTCTCCTGTAGCCATCATTTTTGTACCTAATATTCTATTTGCATTGTAAAACTTATCAAAAGGCCATTTTGGAATCTTTAAAACCACATAATCTAGAGCAGGTTCAAAACATGCATAGGTCTTTTTAGTTACTGAATTTTTTATTTCGTCTAAATTGTAACCTAAAGCTATTTTTGCTGCTACTTTTGCTATAGGATAACCTGTAGCTTTTGATGCTAATGCAGAAGACCTGCTGACTCTTGGGTTTATTTCTATTATTACATAATCAAAGCTTTTTGGATTCAAGGCAAGTTGTACATTGCACCCTCCTTCTATACCTATAGCATCTATTATTTTTATTGATGCTGTTCTTAACATTTGATATTCTATATCTGATAAAGTTTGTGAAGGTGCAACTACTATACTGTCTCCAGTATGCACTCCTACAGGATCAAAATTTTCCATGTTGCAAACTGTTATACATGTACCTGCTTTATCACGCATTACTTCATACTCTATTTCTTTCCATCCCTTTATACTCTTTTCTATCAACACTTGACCATTTAGGCTAAGATGAAGCCCTGCTTTAAGTATTTCTATAAGTTCTTCTTCATCATTAGCAATTCCTCCCCCAGTTCCTCCAAGAGTAAATGCTGGTCTTACTATTACAGGAAATCCAATTTTTGCAGCTAGCTTTTTACCAGTTTCAAAGTCAGTAACTATCTCACTTTCCACTATTGGTTCATTTATTTTTTCCATTAATCCTTTAAAAAGTTCTCTGTCTTCACCAACTTTAATAGATTCAATAGATGTTCCTATTACTTTTACGTTATATTTATCCAGTATTCCTCTATCATAAAGTTCTACTGCCAAATTAAGTCCCGTCTGTCCTCCCATTCCAGGTAATAAACTATCTGGTCGTTCTTTAATTATTATCTTTTCTACAAATTCCAAGCTAAGAGGTTCTATATACACTTTGTCGGCTATTTCACTATCTGTCATTATAGTTGCAGGATTACTATTAATTAGGACTGTTTCTATACCTTCTTCTTTTAAAGCTCTACAAGCTTGTGTTCCTGAATAATCAAACTCTGCTGCTTGACCTATTATTATAGGACCCGAGCCTAAAACTAGCACTTTTTTTATACTTTTATCTATTGGCATTTTCTTACCTCCTGTTTGTATAGTTCTATAAAATCATCAAATATATAATCAGATTCATGCGGTCCGGGACTAGCTTCTGGATGATATTGAACACTCATCACAGGAATCTTTTTATGCTTTATTCCTTCTATTGTTCCATCATTCATATTTATATGAGTTACTTCTATGTCTTCATTCAAAGTACTATTTTTTACTACATAACCATGATTTTGAGATGTTATTGTAACTTTTCCCGTTCTAATATTTTTAACTGGATGATTGCATCCTCTATGACCAAATTTCATCTTTTCTGTATCAGCACCTAACGCAAGAGAAATAAGCTGATGCCCTAAACAAATTCCAGTAATTGGCTTTACATTTATAAGCTTTTCTACAGTTTTTATTACTTCTTTTAAATCTTTAGGATCTCCAGGTCCATTTGAAAGAAATATACCATCTAAGTCATGCTTTAATATTTCTTCATATGATGTGAATGCAGGAAAAACAGTAAGCTTACATCCTCTTTTTATAAATGATTTCAATATATTATCCTTCGTACCAAAATCAAGTACTCCTATATGCATACCTGTTCCTTCGTATATTTTTGGTTCTTTACAGGTCACTTGCTTTACAACATTTATGTTGCAGAAACTATTCATTATAATATTACTATTGTTTAAACTTATATCTTTTGTAGTTATAATACCTTTCATTGTACCTTTATCTCTTATAATTTTTGTTAATTCCCTTGTGTCTATACCTTCTATCCCTATTATGCCATTTTCCTTTAGATATGAATTTAGGTTCATTTCACATCTCCAATTACTTGGAATATTGCATTTTTCTCTAACTACAAATCCCTTTACTTTTGGACTGTCTGATTGGCAATCTTCTAAATTAACGCCATAATTTCCTATGAGTGGATAAGTCATTGTAACAATTTGTCCATAGTACGATGGATCAGTTAATATTTCTTGGTATCCAGTCATACCCGTATTAAAAACTACTTCACCAACTGTATCTTCTATATTTCCAAAGCATTTACCTTCAAATATTATTCCATTCTCAAGTATTAATAATCCTTTCATATCTTCCTCCATTCTTATATTTATTAATTAATTAATAAATAAAAGCAGCTACACGCATTTATCGAAGCGTGTTAGCTGCTTATGTTAAATAAAATCACATTATTGAATGTATTGAATATTTTTTCAGTTTGATTAATATTTTTACATTTTGTATCAAAAAAAATCATATAGTCCACTCCTTGATAGCATCTCTGTACTATTTTAAAGGTATGCTTTGAAATAATTTAGCATATTGTTTCAAAAAAGTCAACATGATTTTTTTGTAAATTTCCTATTTTCTATTTCTAAAATAATATCCTACTCCCCATTTTGTAAGTATATATTCATAACTATTTGTCTTTTTCTCTATCTTTTCTCTTAACCTTCGGACATGTACATCTACTGTCCTTAAATCACCGAAATATTCATATCCCCAAATTATTTCTAACAATTCTTCTCGAGTAAATACTTTTCCCGGATTTGAAGCTAGTAGAAGCAAAAGATCAAATTCTTTAGCTGTCAAGTTTATTTCTTGATCATGTATACTTACTTTTCTCCCTAAAGTATTTATTATAAAATCATCAATTCTAATAGTTTGGTCGTTAGGTTTAGTTTTTCCAATTTGAGTTCTTCTTAATATTGCTTTCATTCTTGCTTTAAGCTCAAGTATATTAAAAGGCTTGGTCATATAATCATCAGCACCATATTCTAAACCTAAAATCTTATTCATATCTTCATCTTTAGCTGTAAGTATTAGTATAGGAACATTTGATTTTTCTCTTATTCGCTGACATACTTCTAGCCCATCAATTTCAGGAAGAATTAAATCTAAAATTATAAAATCATATTCTTCCAAGCACCCTTTTTTTATACCTTCTGTACCATTCATAGCAGAATCTACTTCATATCCATCTTGTTCAAGACTATATTTTAACCCTTTAATTAATAATAATTCATCATCAACTATCAACACTTTTTGTTTCATAGTTCACCTCATTAAAAAATTGTTAAATATACGTTACAATTATATCTACATTATAAATTATTTTTCACATAATTGTAACATTTTTTTAAAATTTGTTTTATATTAAGAATATAATATTCTTTCGTTCTCTCTGCGTTTAGTAAATTTAATTTTGTCAAAGTATTCAAGAAGTGTAATAGTGTTTTTTCTATTAGTATTTAAATCATCTCTGTATTTTGCTGCTGTAATGCTTCCTTCTTTTTCTATTATATTGATTAATATTTTCTGAGCCTCATCTAGCATTTCTTTTGTTATACAATATTCATCATCAAGTTTTATTAATTTATTTTCATCAATCATCAAATAAATTATATCATTAATTATATCTGTATCTTTATATGATATAAGCTGAGGTATTTCACTTATTTTTATAAGATTATATAGATTGTTTTTAATTATCTTTAGTATTTCTTCTTCTATTTCAATATGTTCTTTATTAAATTGTATCTTAAAATCTATTGTTGCCAAATATTCTTTGTATTTTTTTATCTTATTTCTTTTTGACATATTTTCTATAACTGCATCAAAAAGCTGTAATTTAATATTTTTAAAATATTTACTTTTTATCTCAGCTTTTAATATTCCTTTACGTAAAGGATATTGTTTATGGTAATTCTCCAAATAATTTATTATTTCAGCCTCTATTTCTGTTTCATAAATTTTATGCCATAAATATGTTCCTGTTTTAAGTTTAAATACTGATACTACTCCATTTTGATCTAAAATATCTACATGTTTCTTAATTTCATCTAATGATACAGCAGTAATCTTAGCTATTTCTTTTATTGAAGGTATTTCTTTACTTTTTTCTTTAATGATTTTCTCTGTTACATCATTTTCTGAACCCGTTTCTTTAATTCTTAGTTCATCTATATCACTGTCATCAAATCTTCTTTTTTTTGTAGGATTAGATTCAAGTATAGTTCCTCCTCCAATTGTTTCTAAAGGTGAATAGAATCTAACTATAAATTTATCCCCTCTTCTTACTGCTATCTCCTCTTCTAACCTCAATTGAGCATAGCATGTCTCTCCGGGCGTTAACTGTTCTGTATCAATTAGTACAATTCTACACAAAACCTCACTTGTTCCAGTATATAAATGCAGTCTACTTTTATTTTCAATAATCCTTTTTGAGTCTTCTAAAAGTTCCAATTTCACATCTAGCATCATTGTATTTTTCATAGAATTTATAGGTGCTATTACACAGCCTCTATATAGTTCACTCTTTTTTATCCCAGCTAAGTTTATAGCAGATCTTTGTCCAGCACTTACAACATCACAATTTTCTCCATGAACTTGAATATTTCTTATCTTACATCTTTTTTCAATAGGATATATTTCTACTTCATCACCTTTTTTTATTTTACCTGTTATTAATGTACCTGTTATAACAGTTCCATGACCTGAAATTGTAAACACTCTATCTATAGGCAATCTAGGTATAGTCTCCGTATTTCTTTCTTCTAATTCTTCTGTCAATTTACTTATTGTATTGGTAAGCTCTTTTATTCCATCTCCATTGACTGATGAAACTTTTATCAATGGTGTATCTTCAAAAAAAGTTCCTTTTAAGCTATCTTTTATATCTTCTTCAACTAAATCTATCCATTCATCATCTACTAAGTCACTTTTTGTTAATACTACTATGCCTTTTGTTATTCCTAATAAACTAAGTATGTTTAAATGTTCTTTAGTTTGAGGCATTATACCTTCATCTGCACCAATAACTAATAGTACAATATCCATGCCTATAACTCCAGCTAACATGTTTTTTATAAATTTTTCATGTCCCGGAACATCAATTATACCTGCTCTTTTCCTGTTAGGCAAGTCAAAGTATGTGAACCCTAAATCTATAGTAATTCCTCTTCTTTTTTCTTCTTCAAGTCTATCTGTATCTCTTCCTGTTAGTGCTTTTATTAGTGTAGTTTTTCCATGATCAATATGACCTGCTGTTCCAATAATAATGTTATCCATATTTCACCTGCCTATTTCTTTAATACTTCTTTTAAACTTTCACATATTAAATCTATTTCGTTTTCATCAACTGTTCGCAAATCTATAAGTACATTGTCATTAACTATACGAGTTATTATAGGTATTCTACATTGTCTTAGCTGTCTTTCTAATGAAGCTGTTGAAATATTTTTATACTTTATAACAACACCTTTACTTGAAATTCTTTCTAGAGGCAGTGAACCTCCCCCTACCTGTGAATAACAATCATCAATAAATATTTCAAACTCATTACTAATAACATTAAGTTTTTTTACTAATTCATCAGCTTTTTTTTCAATTTCGGATATTGGCTGAGTTATCATTTTTAAAGTCGGTATATTTTTAACTGCTTTTTCTTCATCTAAGTATTCAAGTAATACTGATTCTAAAGCTGCTGCTGTAAATTTATCTATTCTAACCGCTCTTGTTAAAGGATTTTTCTTCATCTTATCAATATATCTTTTTTTACCAATAATAATACCTGCCTGAGGTCCACCAAGAAGTTTATCACCACTAAAACATACGATATCAGCTCCTTGTTTTATGGAATCCTGTACTGTAGGCTCGTGTGCTAAACCGTATTTGCTTAAATCTATTAATACTCCGCTTCCCAAATCCTCAACTACTGGTATGTCATGTTTTCTTCCTATTTTAGTAACTTCATCAATAGATACATTTTCTGTAAAACCAATTATTCTATAGTTACTCGTATGTACCTTAAGCAAAGCAGCAGTTTCTTCATTAACAGCATTTTCATAGTCCTCTTTATGAGTTTTATTAGTTGTACCTACCTCTATTAGTTTTGCACCACTTTGAGTCATTACATCAGGAACTCTAAATGCTCCTCCTATTTCTACTAATTCTCCCCTTGATACAATAACTTCTTTATCTTTTGCTAATGTATTTAAAATTAGCAATACTGCACCTGCATTATTATTAACAACTAAAGCAGACTCTGCACCTGTTATTTTCGATATCAGTTCTTCAAAATGGCTGTATCTTGAACCTCTTTTTCCAGTTTCTAAATTATATTCTAAATTAGAATAACCTTGTATTATTAAACTAACTTTATCTGATACTTTTTTTGATATTACTGATCTTCCAAGGTTTGTATGAATTACTACTCCCGTACCATTTACAACTTTTTTATATTTACTTGAAATTAATTTATTCAAGGAATTTTCAATATCTTCAATAATCTTTTCTAATTTTTTTTCTATGCTTTGTTCTGATTGACTCATATTTATATATTCTCTAACTTCATCTATCTGTTTTCGGATAATATCTACTACAAGTTCTCTATTTGTTTTTTTTATTAATTCAATTATTTTTTCATTATTTAATAAATTGTCAACTTTAGGAATACTTATATAATACTTCTTTTTATCCATTACTATGGTTTTATCTCCTTTTTCAGATTAAATAGTTGATTCTAATAATCAATTATTAGAATCAACTATAATTTCAAAAAGATAATTTAACTTATTTTAATAATCTTATCTTCTTGTTTTACAACTTCACCAATTATACTAAACTCTGTATCTATTTGATGTTTTGCAAGTGCATCTAATAAAGTTTGCTTATATTTTCTGTCTACAGCTATTAGTAATCCACCAGATGTTTGAGGATCAAATAAAATATCTTGTAGTGTTTGAGAAATGTTATTAAATTGAACTTTTGACCCGAAATAGTATTCGTTTTTATAGGAACCCGCAGGCACAAGACCCATATCTGCATATTCATACGTTTCTTTTATTATAGGTATTTTGTCTGCTTTTATTTCAAATGTAACCTTACTATTCTCTGCCATCTCTAGTGAATGACCTATTAATCCAAATCCAGTAATGTCAGTACAACTGCTTATGTTAACACTTTCACATGCCAGTTTAGCTTTTTTATTTAATGAAATCATTGTATTTACAGCCTTATTATAGGCTTCTTGGCTTGCTAATTCAGCTTTTATTGCAGTATTTATAATACCTAATCCCAACGGTTTTGTAAGTATTAGTACATCACCCGGTTTTGCTCCATAGTTTTTAAATATTTTATTTGGGTTAACAAATCCTGTAACACATAGTCCATATTTAGGTTCTTCATCCTCAACAGAATGACCTCCTGCTATGATTGCACCTGCTTCAGCTACTTTGCTAATTCCACCTTTTAGTATTTGCTCCATAACGCTATTATTTAAACTAGTTGGAAATCCAATAATATTTAATGCTATTTTTGGTTCTCCACCCATAGCATATACATCGCTTAGTGAATTAGCAGCTGCTATCTGACCAAATGTATAAGGATCATCTACTACTGGAGTAAAAAAGTCTACTGTTTGGATTATAGCAATCTCTTCGGTAATTTTATATACTGCGGCATCATCTGATGTCTCATTACCTACTATTAAACTCTCATCTGTATATTTTGGTAACTTGCTCAATACTTGTGCAAGGGTCTCAGGACCTATTTTAGCTGCTCAGCCAGAACTTTTGGTCATTTGAGTTAATTTTACTTTTTCAATTGACATTTTTATAACCTCCTAATTCACTGTAATGAAATCTTTAATATTGTCAAATGTCTTTTCTCCAATACCTTTTATTTCTTTTATCTCATCTATTGTATCAAATTTATTTGTTTTTCGGTAGTCTATAATTCTTTGAGAATAAACTTTACCTATTCCACTTAATAACATTAGCTGTTCTTTGTTTGCTGTATTAATATTGATTTTGCCATTTTTTGCACTATGTACTTCATTATTATCATTATTTATAACTTCATTTTTTTCTGGAATATATATTTTTTCTCCATTTTCCATTGTTCTAGCTCTATTTATATTTTTTGTATCTGCATTCTCAGTTAAACCTCCTGCTACTTTTATTGCAGTATCAACTATTGAGTCGGTAGGAAATTCATATACTCCAGGGCATTTAACTGCTCCATCTATATCTACATTTATTCTTTCTTTTTGTACTTTATCCTCTTTTTTCTTTTCATTCAAATCAATATTAATTGATTCCTCTGTTATATTAGCAGGTTGTTCTATACTTACTGCATTACTTATGTCAGCATCTTTCTCTGATATTTTAAAACCTAAATAGATCATTAATATTACTGCTACACTTCCAATAACCATAATTCCTTTTTTATATACATTATTATCCATCATGTCCTCCTATACTATAATAGTTTATAATTGATATTAATAGTCCATAATTAAATGTAAGATATTTGTTGTTTCTAATATATTCTAACACAAACATACAAATTTTACATATTATCGTTATACTAATTAAATTTTTTTAGTAATTATTCTTACAATTTTTGATTTTTTCTGCTATACTATTTTTTGAATCATACTTGGAGGGACATAGAATAAATGCAAAATTTAAAATTTAAAATGCAAAATGAAGAATATAGAATGCAAAATTTAAAATTAAACACGCAAAATTTAAAATTTAAAAATAAAAAATTCAAAGTTCAAAATAATAAATATTTCTTTAAAAAAATCATAGTTTTTACTATTCTAATAGTGTTAATTTTTTGCAATTTATTCGAAACATATGGAGAGCCTAATATATTATGTAATTCTGTAATACTTATTGATGCTGAAACTGGAAATGTCTTATTTGAAAAAAACTCACAAGCTAAAATGTATCCTGCAAGTCTTACTAAAATACTTACTGCTATTATTGCTCTTGAAAAGGGTAATTTAGATGATATCATTACTGTAGATGAAGACACCCCTTATGAAATAGATGGATCGCATATTGCTTTAGAACCCGGAGAAAAACTCACTCTAAAAGATCTTTTGCATGCTCTTTTAATTGAATCTGCAAATGATGCTGCTTCAGTTATAGCAAAACATTATGGAGGAAGTATTGAAAACTTTGCTGAAATTATGAATAAAAAAGCTAAAGAAATAGGTGCAAATAATACTCATTTTGTTAATCCTCATGGATTACATGACAAAAATCATTATACAACAGCAGAAGATTTATCTAAAATTTCTATCTACGCAATGCAAAATGAGACTTTTAGAGAAATTGTAAAAACAAAAAGTTATAAAATTAATCCTACTAATATGAAAGAGGAACCAAGAAACATTTATACAAAAAATAAATTATTATTTGCAACGGGTTACGGTAATCAAATCAAAGTTAATGGTAAATATGTTGATGCAAAATATGAAGGCACCAAGGGAATAAAAACTGGTTACACTCCTGAAGCCGGAAGCTGTTTAATCTCATATGTAGAAAGAAATAATCTAAAATTAATTACTGTTGTACTAAAAGGTGCTCAATGGGACGTTTATGCCGATACTCACAATTTATTAAATTATGGTTTTAATAATTTTGAAGAGGTGTCACTAATAGATAAAAATGAATTTATACAAAATATAGAAGTCTTGGATGGTACAAGCAGATACATATCAGCAATATCTCAAGATGAGTTTAAAACTATTGTTAATAAAAATAACTCAAACAATATAGAAAAGAAGATAAATATATTTAATTTAACTCTACCTATAGAAAAAGATACTGTAATTGGTAATATTGAATACGTACTTAATAATAAAGTTATTGGTAGTGTTAATTTAATCTCACCAATAGCTGTAGATAAAAGCAGTAATATGAAATTGATGGAAAAGATTTATTCTATCCCAATATGGATTAAAATTCTAATATGTGCTGTAGTTCTTATTATAATCATAAGAATATATAATAAAATAAAACGTAAACTAAATAGGAAAAAAAGAAAAAAAGAACGAGAAAAAAGAAAGAAAGAAGGATTTTATTAATCCTTCTTTCTTTATGTACATTTATACATTATATTACAGCTACTGCTTCTATCTCAATGTTGCCATCTTTAGGTAATCTCGCAACTTCAATACACGATCTTGCAGGTTTGTTTTCATTAAAGAACTGACCGTATACTTCATTTATTAACCCAAATTGATTCATATCCTTAATAAATACAGTCACTTTAACTACATCATTTAATGTAGCTCCACCTGCTTCTAAAACTGCTGAAAGATTAGTTAAAACTATTTTTGTCTCTTCTTGTATATTTCCGCCATTATATAGTTCTCCAGTTTCAGGATTAAATGCTAGTTGACCTGAAGTAAAAATAAACTGACCTGTTTTCATTCCTTGTGAATAAGGTCCTATAGCTTTAGGTGCTTTTTCTGTAAATATTGATTTATTTGCCATATTATCCTCCTTTCTATTTCCAATTTTGTATACCATATTTTTCTACATCTATAGTTACTCCGTCTGCCCATAAAGATTCTATATCATAAAATTCTCTTTCATCTTTATGGAAAACGTGTACTATTGCAAATCCATAATCAAGAAGTATCCATTTTCCTGTTTGGTATCCTTCTTTATGATGAATTTTAAAACCTTCTTCAGCCATTTTGTCTATTACTTCATCTGCTATTGCTGCATTTTGTTTCTCATTGTTACCAGTACAAATAATAAAATAATCAGAAACTGAAGTTAAGTTTGAAATATCAATCAAAGTAAAATCATATGCTTTTTTAGATTCACATGCTTTAAGTATTATTGTTAATTCTTTTTCAAATTTGGTCACTAATTAACCTCCTATTATTCTTACTGTAAGGATTATTACAATTTAGATTTAATTATTCATTTTTAATTCTTTTTGAAGCCAATCTCTAGCTTCTATTGTATCTTTATGTAAATATAATTTTTTTCTATTAACATACTCAATTGTATTATTTAATATTTGTAATAAAGCTAAGTCTATATCTCTATATGCTAACTCTCTTAACTCATCTACTCCATCATAAATTCTATCAGGTTCTATTTTATCAGCAATATAAATTATCTTTTCTAATAAGGTCATATTTGCTCTACCTGTAGTATGATAACGTATTGAATTTAGTATGTCAATATCACTTACATTATATTCTTTTTCTGCTAGATATGCACCAATTACAGCATGTTTCAAATTTTCATTTTTAGAGAAATCTTCGTTTGCACTATTAATACTATCTAATTTTATATTAATTTCTTTTATTTCATGTATTCTTCCGCAATCGTGAAGAAGACCTGCTAATTCAGCCTTTTTTATATCAATATTATGTATAATAGCTAATTCCTTTGCTGTGTACATAACATTTACTGAGTGTTTAAATCTTTTTTTGTTTATTGATTTTTTTAATTTATTTTCTAAGTTATTAATATCAGTCATTTTGTTTACCCACACTTATACAATTGATTCTTTAATATATACTGTTCAACAGTCTCAGGCAGCAAATATTTTGTAGGTCTGTTATTGCATATTCTTTCTCTTATATCAGTAGATGATATCTGCAATTGTGGTGCTTTAATAGATTCTATTAATCCTCCATATTGCTTCATTATAATTTTGATTTTTTCTTCATAGCTATCTGTAACATAACCTGGTCTGTTTACAGCTATAAATTTGCATAGTTTTAATATTTCCTTTGGACTCTTCCAAGTTGGTAGTTCAAGAACAGCATCTGTTCCAGTAATAAAATAAAATTCTGCATCTTTATATTTTTTCTTTAATTCTATTATAGTTTCTACTGTATAGCAAACTTCTTCTTTATATACTTCTATGTTAGAAACATAAAATTGAGGATTTGTCATAGTTGCGAATTGTACCATCATATATCTATGGTATGCATCTGTCATACCTTCTACTGACTTATGCGGTGGATTACCAGTTGGAACAAATATTATTCTATCTAGTTTATATTTTGCCAATACTTCATTAGCAATAACTAAATGTCCATAATGTATAGGATCAAAAGTTCCACCCATAATTCCAAATTTTTTTGAATACATTATTTAGTTCCTCCAATTTTTAGTTTGAAATATTAATTCATTATACAACAAAAACAAATAGTATACAACATACATCATTATAATACAATTTATATAAAAAAGCTTTAGGCACTCATGAACCGACCCCCAAAAGTTAGACCTAAAAATCTAACAATTGGAGGTCGGTTTTTTATGGCAAAATATAGCTATGAATTCAAGAAAAAAATTGTAAATGCATACATAAATGGTGAAGGAAGTAAACAGTTTTTAGCAAAT
>JAHDQO010000033.1 GCA_018433765.1 Tissierellales bacterium | reverse complement strand
TGGATACAGACCACAATTTTTCTTTAGAACAACAGACGTAACAGGATCAATCAATTTAGAAGAAGGCGTAGAAATGTGTATGCCTGGAGATAATGCAACATTTTTAGTAGAACTAATAACTCCGATTGCAATGGAAGAAGGATTAAGATTTGCAATTAGAGAAGGTGGAAGAACAGTTGGAGCAGGTGTTGTTGCACAAATAATAGAATAATTTTTAAGTAAATAATAAAAGATAATAAGGAGCTTTTGTCTTAGCGAAAGCTCTTTTTCCCATTAACACAAAAAAAAATATTGACACAAAAGTTAAATTATGATAGTTTATATAGGGTAATTATGAGAATGGGTAAGTGTGCTTATAGAATATATTAGCTTGATCTATTGGAGGTGTAGGTAATGAGAGTAAAAGTTAAATTGGCTTGTACAGAATGTAAGCAAAGAAATTATGATACAATGAAAAATAAAAGGAATAATCCTGAAAGAATTGAAATGAATAAATATTGTAAATTTTGCAAAAAGCATACTTTACATAAAGAAACAAAATAATGTAATAGTAAGGATGTGAAGCAATTGGCAAAGAATACCAAGGCTGAAAAAAAAGGTGGTATTAAAGAGTTTTTTAGAGGTACTAAATCTGAACTTAAGAAAGTTAGTTGGCCAAATAAAAAAGAGCTTACAAATTATACAATTGTTGTACTAGCAACATGTTTTATTATGACAGTTGTTATTTGGGTTTTAGACCTTGTTTTTCATCAGTTTTTAAGCATTTTTATTAGTTAATGATAAAGGAGGTAAGGCTCTAGAGCCTGAAACAATATGAAACAAAATCCAGAAGGACCTAGATGGTACGTTGTACATACATATTCGGGACATGAAAATAAAGTTAAAGCGAATATAGAGAAACTTGTAGAAAATAGAGAAATGCAAGATATTATATTTGAAGTAAAAGTTCCTACAGAAGAAGTAGTAGAAACTAAAAATGGAAAGAAAAAAGTTAAGGAAAAGAAAATGTTTCCCGGGTATGTTATTGTCAAAATGATAATGACAGATGAATCATGGTATCTCGTAAGAAATACAAGGGGAGTAACAGGATTTGTAGGTCCAGGTTCAAAACCAGTACCATTGACTGAAGAGGAAGTAAAAGCACTAGGAGTTGTTGAGTTATTACCAGCGGTAGACTTTGATGTTAATAATACTGTTAAAGTTATTGATGGGCCATTTGAAAGTTTCATCGGTACTGTTGAAAGTATTAGTAATGAAAAAAGAAAAGTTAAGGTTTATGTATCTATGTTTGGTAGGGAAACACTCGTAGAATTGGATTTTGAGCAGGTTGAAAAAGTTTAAGCGTAAGCTGAAACTTTTCCATAGATACCATTGTTAGTGGGAGGGTAAAACCGATAAACCACAAGAGAATAAGGAGGTGTATAAATATGGCTAAAAAAGTTATTGCTGTAGTTAAACTGCAAATTCCAGCAGGAAAAGCTACACCAGCGCCACCAGTTGGTACAGCATTAGGACCACACGGTGTTAATATAATGGGATTTTGTAAAGAATTCAATGCAAAAACAGCAGATCAAGCAGGTATGATAATTCCTGTAGTTTTAACTGTTTATCAAGATAGATCATTCTCTTTTATTACTAAAACCCCTCCAGTAGCAGTATTAATAAAGAAAGCAGTTGGTATCGATAGTGGTTCAGGAGAACCTAACAAAACAAAGGTAGCAACTATTTCAAAACAAAAATTAAAAGAAATAGCTGAAGTAAAGATGCCTGATTTAAATGCAAATACAGTAGAAGCTGCAATGAGCATGGTAGCAGGAACAGCGAGAAGTATGGGAGTAGTAGTAGAAGAATAGTAATGGCAAAAAAGTGGGAGGTCAAAACCGTTAAACCACAAAGGAGGTATAAAGATGCCTAAGAGAGGTAAAAAGTATCAGGAAAGTTTAAAATCATATGATAAAATCAAGCTTCATGACATTAAAGAGTCTGTTGAATTAGTACAAGAAACAGCAAAAGCAAATTTTGATGAAACTATTGAAGCTCATATCAGATTAGGAGTAGATCCTAGACATGCTGACCAACAAGTAAGAGGAGCAGTAGTATTGCCTCATGGTACTGGTAAATCTGTAAGAGTTTTAGTTTTTGCAAAAGGTGATAAAGCTAAAGAAGCAGAAGAAGCTGGTGCAGAATATGTTGGAGCACAAGAATATGCAGAAAAAATTCAAAAAGAAAACTGGTTTGATTTTGATGTTGTTGTAGCTACACCGGATATGATGAGTGTAGTTGGAAGATTAGGTAGGGTTCTTGGTCCTAAAGGTTTAATGCCTAATCCAAAATCAGGAACAGTAACTTTTGATTTAGCAAAAGCTATACAAGAAATTAAAGCAGGTAAAGTTGAATACAGAGTAGACAAAACTGCAATAATCCACGTTCCAGTTGGTAAAAAATCTTTTGGTACAGATAAGTTATTAGAAAATTTAAAAACTATAATGGATGCAATCGTAAAAGCGAAACCATCTGCTGCAAAAGGTAAATATTTAAAAAGTGTAACAATAACAAGTACTATGGGACCTGGAATTAAAATTAATCCACAAAAATTTATGGATTAATATTGACAAACTGTATAAGTGCTGATAAAATTTAAAAAGTAATTGAATTTAACCGCAGACAGCTGGTGCTAAAAAGCTTAATTTCCAGCCGAGGTGAGAAAAACTAATGAAATGTATGAGTTTCTCTATGTCTGTAGAGAAACTCTTTTAATTATGCCGCACATAAGGAGGTGTAAACCTAATGAGTAAAGCTGTAGTAGAACAAAAAAAGCAAGTTGTTCAGCAAATAAAAGATAAGATTGAAAAAGCTCAATCTGTAGTATTAGTAGATTATAGAGGTTTAAACGTAGAAGAAGTTACAGACCTTAGAAAAAAATATACTGAAGCTGGCGTAGAATATAAAGTATATAAAAATACTTTAATGAGATTTGCTTTTAAAGAAGCAGGACTAGAAGAATTTAATAAAAACTTAACAGGACCAAATGCGATTGCTTTAAGCTATGAAGATGCTGTAAGCGCTGCAAAAATAACAAATCAGTATGCTAAAGAAAATGAGAAACTTGAAATAAAAGCAGGTATTGTTGATGGCAATGTAATAGATATTGAAGGAATTAAAGCATTAGCAAATATTCCATCAAGAGAAGTACTTATAGCTCAAGTACTTGGCGGTTTAAATTCACCAATTACTGGATTTGTTAATGTATTACAAGGAAATATAAGAAATCTTGTGTACGTATTAAATGCGATTAGTGAACAAAAGGAAGCATAATTTAAAAATATTTGGAGGTAAATAGAAATGGCAAGTGAAAAAGTATTACAATTAATTGAGGAAGTTAAAAATTTAACTGTTTTAGAATTATCAGATTTAGTAAAAGCATTAGAAGAAGAATTTGGTGTAAGTGCTGCAGCACCTGTAGCAGTAGCAGCAGCACCAGCAGCTGGAGGAGCAGCACCAGCAGCTGAAGAAAAAACAGAATTTGATGTAATCTTAGCAAATGCAGGAGCAGGCAAGATTAAAGTTATCAAAGTTGTAAGAGAAGTAACAGGATTAGGATTAAAAGAAGCAAAAGCATTAGTTGATGAAGCTCCAAAACCAGTTAAAGAAGGAATATCAAAAGAAGATGCTGAAGCACTTAAAGCTAAACTTGAAGAAGTTGGAGCAACTGTAGAAGTTAAATAATTCAAAAAAATATAAGAAAAACTGCTTATTAGCAGTTTTTTTTATTTTTTTATGGAAAATTCTTGACAAAAAAATATAACAGTGATAAAATTTTAAAATGCGTAGGTATGTTAAAATTGGCATAAAAATTGTATGCGATAAAAACTTACGTAATTCACTATCAACTAAGAACAAGGGGTGAAAAAATGCTGCATCCTGTAAAAATAGGAAATAGAGTAAGGATGAGTTACTCTAAAATTGATGAAGTATTAGAATTACCAGACTTAATTGAAGTACAGAAAAAATCTTATGAATGGTTTGTTGAAGAAGGTTTAAAAGAGGTTTTCGACGATATATCACCAATTGAAGATTATACTGGTAATCTTATTTTGGAATTTGTTGACTATTCATTAGATGGAGATCCAAAGTTTGACCAGCTTGAATGCAAAGAAAGAGATTCAACTTATGCGGTTCCTTTAAAAGTTAAAGTAAGACTTATAAACAAAGAAACTGGAGAAATAAAAGAACAAGAAGCTTTTATGGGCGATTTTCCGCTTATGACAGAAAGAGGTACTTTTATAATTAATGGAGCAGAACGTGTAATTGTAAGTCAGTTGGTTAGGTCACCAGGTGTTTACTACCAAATGAGTAGAGACAAATCAGGAAAAGAGTTGTATTCTTCTACGGTAATACCTAATAGAGGAGCATGGCTCGAATATGAAACAGATTCAAATGATATTGTTTCTGTAAGAATTGACAGAACTAGAAAATTGCCCGTAACAATATTGATGCGCGCAATGGGTATGAGTACTGATTCCCAAATAATAGAAATGATTGGAGAGTCAGAGCATTTATTAAAAACATTAGAAAAAGACAATACTACAAATATGGATGAAGCTCTTATTGAAATTTATAAGAGATTACGTCCAGGAGAACCACCTACATTGGACAGTGCGACATCATTAATAAACTCACTGTTTTTTGATCATAAAAGATATGATTTAGCTAAAGTTGGTCGTTACAAATTCAATAAGAAGTTAAGTCTAGAAAATCGTGTAGTAGGAAGACCGACTGCTAATACAATAATAAATAAAGAAACAGGGGAAATAATATTACAAGAAAGAGAAATAATAACAGAAGAAAAGATAAAAGAAATAGAAGCTGCAGGTATATACATAGTAGAAGTGTTAAATGGTGATGAAAAACCCGTTAGAGTAGTAAGCAATAAATTTGTACATCCTGAAGTTTTTGGCTTAGAAATAGATTTTAAGAAACTAGGCTTAAAAGAAAAAGTTTATTTTCCCGTAATGAAAAAAATAATTGAAAATAATGAAACCATAGAAGAAATTGAAGAAGCTATAGTTGACAGTATAAAAGAATTGTCACCAAAACATATATTAATAGACGATATGTTTGCTTCAGTGAATTACGAATTTACATTATTTAGCAATATAGGAAAAGTTGATGACATTGATCATCTTGGAAATAGAAGACTTAGATCGGTAGGAGAACTTTTACAGAATCAAGTAAGAGTTGGACTTTCGAGAATGGAAAGAGTAGTAAGAGAAAGAATGACAATACAGGATGTTGAGGTAGTAACACCTCAAGTATTAATAAATATTAGACCTGTATCAGCAGCTATTAAAGAGTTCTTTGGTAGCAGCCAATTGTCACAATTTATGGATCAAACTAATCCACTTGCAGAACTTACACATAAAAGAAGAATGTCAGCATTAGGACCAGGTGGATTGAGTAGAGATAGAGCTGGATTTGAGGTTAGAGATGTTCACCATTCTCATTACGGAAGAATGTGTCCTATAGAAACACCTGAAGGACCAAATATAGGACTTATAACATCCCTTGCTACATATGCAAGAATAAATGAATATGGTTTTCTTGAATCTCCTTACAGAAGAGTAAATAAGGAAAAAGGATTAGTTACAAAAGAAATACATTATCTCACTGCCGATTTAGAAGATAACTTTATTGTTGCACAGGCAAATGAGCCTTTAGATGAAAATGGTAATTTTATAAACAATAGAGTTGTTGTACGTGGAGCTAATGGTGCTGCTGAGATCGTTCCAAAAGAAAAAGTTGATTATATGGACGTTTCTCCAAAACAAGTTATATCTGTTGGTACAGCTATGATACCGTTCCTTGAAAATGATGATGCTAATAGAGCTTTGATGGGTGCAAACATGCAGAGGCAAGCAGTTCCACTATTAATTCCTGAAGCTCCGATAATAGGAACAGGTATGGAACACAAGTCAGCTAGAGACTCTGGAGTGGTAGTCATTTCTAAGAGTGATGGAAAAGTTATATCAGTATCTGCAGGAGAAATATTAATAAGAAGATCAGATAATGATATGATTGATAAATATAAACTTCTTAAGTTTAAAAGATCTAATCAAGGGACTTGTTCAAATCAAAGGCCAATAGTTTGTAAAGGTCAGGAAGTTAAAAAAGGTCAGATAATAGCGGATGGTCCTTCAACAGAAAAAGGAGAAACAGCATTAGGAAAGAATTTACTTATAGGATTTATGACTTGGGAAGGTTATAACTATGAGGATGCTATATTATTAAATGAAAAGTTAGTAATGAATGATGTTTTAACTTCTATACATATAGAAGAATATGAAGCAGAAGCTAGAGACACTAAACTAGGACCAGAAGAAATAACTAGAGATATACCAAATGTAGGAGATGAAGCATTAAAAGATCTTGATGAAAGAGGAATAATCAGGATAGGTGCGGAAGTTGAAGCTGGAGACATACTTGTAGGTAAAGTTACACCAAAGGGAGAAACTGAACTTACAGCAGAGGAAAGATTATTAAGAGCTATATTTGGTGAAAAAGCAAGAGAAGTAAGAGATACATCTCTAAAAGTACCGCATGGAGAAGCGGGTATAATAGTTGATGTAAAAGTATTTACAAGAGAAAATGGTGATGAGCTTAATCCAGGAGTAAATAAACTTGTAAGAGTTTATATTGCTACAAAACGTAAGATAAATGTTGGAGACAAAATGTGTGGACGTCATGGAAATAAAGGTGTTATTTCAAGGATACTGCCTGAAGAAGATATGCCTTATTTACCAGATGGTACGCCTCTACAAGTTGTATTAAATCCATTGGGAGTTCCATCACGTATGAATATAGGGCAGGTACTTGAAGTCCATTTAGGATTAGCAGCTAAAAAGCTAGGGTGGCATGTAGCTACGCCTGTATTTGACGGTGCTTCAGAAGAAGATATATTTGAAGCTTTAGAGATGGCAGATTATCCGAGAACAGGTAAAATAGAATTGAGAGATGGAAGAACTGGTGAAGTATTTGATGGGCCAGTAACAGTTGGTTATATGTATATGCTTAAACTACACCATCTTGTAGATGATAAAATTCATGCAAGGTCAACTGGACCTTATTCATTAGTAACGCAACAACCTTTAGGGGGTAAAGCACAATTTGGTGGTCAAAGATTTGGAGAAATGGAGGTTTGGGCATTAGAAGCATATGGTGCTGCTCATACCCTTCAAGAAATACTTACAGTTAAATCAGACGATGTTACAGGAAGAGTTAAGACATACGAAGCGATAGTAAAAGGTGAGAACATACCTGAACCAGGTGTACCTGAATCATTTAAAGTTCTCGTAAAAGAGTTGCAAAGTCTTGCTTTAGATGTAAGAATAATAACTCCTGAGATGGAAGAAGTTGAAATTCATGATACTATAGATGAAATATCAACTGAGGATACAATTTCACAAGAGGACATAGGTGAACTTCAATATGAAGAAGGTGTTGAAGGAATTAGCGAGACAGACTTATCAGAACAACAGATTTAATGTAAAATTGAAAAAATTAAGAAAAAATATAGAAGGGAGAGATACTCCTTGTTAGAATATAACAACTTTGAATCAATAAGAATAGGTCTTGCATCGCCTGAAAAGATAAGACAATGGTCAAGAGGCGAAGTAAAAAAACCAGAAACAATTAATTACAGAACATTAAAGCCTGAAAAAGAAGGACTATTTTGTGAAAAAATATTCGGACCTACAAAAGATTGGGAATGTCATTGTGGTAAATATAAAAGAGTAAGATATAAAGGTGTAGTATGTGATAGATGTGGAGTTGAAGTAACAAAAGCAAAAGTAAGAAGAGAAAGAATGGGACATATTGAACTAGCAGCACCAGTATCACATATATGGTATTTTAAAGGTATTCCAAGTAGACTTGGATTAATGCTTGATATGTCACCAAGGTCATTAGAAAAAGTTCTTTATTTTGCTCAATATGTTGTTACAGATGCAGGTGACACTTCTTTATCAGATAAACAACTACTAACAGAAATGGAATATAGAGAATATAGAACACATTATGGAAATGCTTTTAAAGCATCTATGGGGGCTGAAGCAGTTAAAAAGCTGCTAAAAAAAGTTGATCTTGAAAAAGAAGCAGTAGAATTAAGAAAGTCATTAAAAGACAGCAGAGGACAGAAGAAAGTAAGAATAACTAGAAGGCTTGAAGTAATTGAAGCTTTCAGAAAATCAGGTAATAAGCCTGAATGGATGATACTTGATGTAGTTCCGGTAATACCTCCTGAATTAAGACCGATGGTTCAACTTGATGGAGGAAGATTTGCGACTTCAGATCTTAATGATTTATATAGAAGAGTAATAAACAGAAACAATAGATTAAAAAGGCTTTTAGATTTAGGAGCTCCTGATATAATTGTTAGAAATGAAAAAAGGATGCTTCAAGAAGCAGTAGATGCATTGATAGATAACGGAAGAAGAGGTAGACCTGTATCAGGTCCTGGAAACAGACCTTTGAAATCTTTATCAGACATGTTAAAAGGTAAACAAGGTCGTTTTAGACAGAACTTACTTGGAAAGAGAGTTGACTACTCAGGTAGATCGGTTATTGTTGTTGGACCGGAACTTAAATTTTATCAGTGTGGATTGCCTAAGAAAATGGCATTAGAGCTATTTAAACCATTCGTAATGAAAAAACTTGTTGAAAATGGAATGGCTCATAATATTAAAAGTGCAAAGAAAAAAGTTGAAAAAGTCGATGCTGTGGTTTGGGATGTTCTAGATGATATAATCAAGGAGCATACAGTTCTTTTGAACAGAGCACCTACATTGCACAGACTTGGAATTCAATCATTTGAACCAATATTAGTTGAAGGTAAGGCTATTAAATTACATCCACTTGTATGTACAGCATATAATGCTGACTTTGATGGAGATCAGATGGCTGTTCATGTTCCATTGTCTGTTGAAGCACAAGCAGAATCAAGATTTTTAATGCTATCAATTAACAATATACTTGCACCAAAAGATGGAAGACCAATGACTACACCTACACAGGATATGGTATTAGGAAGTTATTATTTAACTCTTGACGTACCTAAATCAAAAGGTGAAGGAATGGTATTTAAAGACTTTGAAGAAATGCTTATGGCATATTACAATAAATATGTATCTCTTCATGCAAAAGTTAGAGTTAGAGTTAGACTTGATGAAAATGACAGTGGAAAATTAGTTGAAAGTACAGTAGGTAGGTTTATTTTCAACGAATATATACCACAGGATCTAGATTTTGTAGACAGAACAAATGATAAATATTCTCTTGAAGTAGATACTTTAGTAACTAAAAAAATATTAGGAAATATAATAGATAAATGTTTTAGAAAACATGGAAATACAAAAACAGCACAAGTCCTTGATAGAATAAAAGAGAAAGGATTCCATTATTCTACAATAGGTGCAATAACAATAAGTGTTAGCGATATAGAAGTTCCAGAAGCTAAGAAAGAACTTATAAAAGTAGCAGAATCAAAAGTAGTGGAATATGAAAAGAAATACAGAAGAGGACTAATGACTGATGAAGAAAGATATGAAAATGTAATTCGTATCTGGAATGCTACAACAGAAGATGTTACAGAAGAGCTAATGAATAACCTTAGTAAGCTTAATAGTTTATATATAATGTCACAGTCTGGAGCAAGAGGTAGCCGTAACCAAATAAAACAGCTTGCTGGAATGAGAGGGCTTATGGCAAATGCTACTGGTAAGACAGTTGAAATACCAGTTAAATCTAATTTCCGTGAAGGACTATCAGTGCTTGAATTCTTTATTTCTACTCACGGAGCTAGAAAGGGTCTTGCTGATACAGCACTTAGAACTGCCGATTCAGGATATCTTACTAGAAGACTTGTTGATGTTAGTCAGGATGTAATAGTAAGAGAATTAGACTGCGGTGAAGAAGAAGGACTTGAAGTAAGAACTTTTGCAGAAGGAAAAGAGATAATAGAGGATTTAAAAGAAAGAATAATTGGAAGATTTAGTGTAGAGGATATTATTAATCCTAAAACTAAAGAAGTAATAGTAGAAAAAGGTGAACAAATAACAGAAAAAGACTCTGAGGAAATAGTAAACTGTGGAATTAAGAGCGTTCGAATACGATCAGTACTGTCATGTAAAACAAAACATGGTGTATGTGCGAAATGTTATGGTATAAATCTTGCTAATGGAAGATATGTTGATGTAGGTGAAGCTGTAGGTATTATTGCAGCACAATCTATAGGAGAGCCGGGTACTCAGCTTACAATGCGTACATTCCATACTGGAGGTATTGCAGCAGCAGCTGATATAACACAAGGTTTGCCTAGAATTGAAGAGCTTTTTGAAGCAAGAAAACCAAAAGGATTAGCTATTATTTCTGAAATATCAGGAAAAATTTCAGTTAATGAAACAGTTAAGAAAAGAGAAGTAATTGTTGTTAATAATGAAACAAAAGAAAGTAAATCTTATACTATACCTTATGCGTCTAAGATACTTGTAACAGAGGGAGAAGAAATAGAAGCTGGTGCAAGGATAACAGAAGGATCAATTAATCCACATGATATATTAAAGATTAATGGTATTAGAGCAGTTCAATCTTATATACTCATGGAAGTTCAAAGAGTTTATAGAATGCAGGGTGTTGACATAAGTGATAAGCATATAGAAGTAATAATAAGACAGATGATGAACAAAATTAAAATAGAAGATGCTGGAGATACACCATTATTGCCAGGAAGTTTGGTTTCTTTGTATGACTTTGATGAAGAAAATAAAAAAGTTGAAGAAGAAGATAGAGAAATTGCAACTGGTGAGAGAGTATTGTTGGGAATAACAAAAGCATCATTGGCAACAGATTCATTTTTATCATCAGCTTCATTCCAAGAGACAACAAGAGTTTTAACTGATGCAGCAATAAAAGGTAAAGTTGATAATCTTATAGGACTTAAGGAGAATGTAATTATTGGAAAACTTATTCCAGCAGGAACAGGAATTAAGAAATATAGGAGTGTAGGTTTACAAGTCGATAAAGAAGAAGAGGAAGTAGAAATTGAAGAAGCAGATGTAATTAATGACAATACTGAAGAAAAACAAGAAGTTGGAACACTTGAAGTAAAATAAAAAAAAGTTGACAGTTAAAAAATATGATGGTAAAATAAGCGAGTGTCAAAAATCCTTTGAATAAATAAAAGATTATGTATTTATTATAAATGCATAATCTTTATGGTGTTTGAAAGGTGAGAAGATGAATAAAATAGAAATATTGAACAGTAACGATAAAGTTATAGGTAAAAAACAGACAATTAGAGCTCTTTCTGATAATAATGTAGAGATTGTATTTATAGCACGAGATGCTGATCCGCATGTAACTCAGGAAATTATTATGCTTTGTGAAAAAAAAGGCGTAGATGTAAAATACATTAGTAAGATGAAAGAGTTAGGAAAAGCATGCGGTATTGATGTAAACGCAGCGGCTGCTGCCGTTTTAAAATAATCCATAGTACTAAACTACAGTGGATGATGAAAATTAGAAGGAGGTGCAAGGATGCCAACAATTAACCAGTTAGTTAGAAAAGGTAGAAAGCAAACTTTGAAGAAGTCAAAAGCTCCAGCTTTAAATGTAGGTTATAACTCACTTAGAAAGCAAATGAGCAAGACAACTTCACCACAAAAAAGAGGAGTTTGTACTGCAGTTAAAACAGTAACACCTAAAAAACCTAACTCAGCTTTAAGAAAAATAGCAAGAGTTAGATTAACTAATGGTGCTGAGGTTACAGCTTACATTCCTGGTATTGGTCATAACTTACAAGAACATAGCGTTGTTCTTATAAGGGGAGGTAGGGTAAAAGACTTACCTGGAGTTAGATACCATATTGTAAGAGGTACATTAGATACTGCTGGTGTAGAGAACAGAAATCAATCTAGATCTAAGTATGGTGCAAAAAAACCTAAAAAGTAATTCAAGAGAATAATTCGGCACACTATGCAGGTTATGGAGCTGTATAGCGCCTTCATAATATATATATGCATTTTGTGCACGACGGCAACAAATGTATATTGCCGAGTACCTGTGAATTAAAATATGTTAAGGAGGGAAGCATAGTGCCAAGAAAAGGACATATACCAAAAAGACCAGTAATGGAAGACCCAATATATAAAGACAAAATAGTAACAAAGCTTATTAATCAAATAATGCTTGACGGAAAAAAAGGAGTTTCACAAAGAATAGTATATGGTGCATTCAATAGTATTAGTGAAAAAACTGGTGAAGATGCATTAGAAGTATTCTATAAGGCTCTAAACAATATAATGCCTGTGTTAGAAGTTAAGGCAAGACGTGTTGGTGGAGCGACATATCAAGTACCTATAGAAGTTTCACCACAGAGAAGACAAACACTTGGATTGAGATGGCTTATAACTTACTCTAGAAAAAGAGGAGAAAGAACTATGAGCGAGAGACTATCAAAAGAAATTATGGATGCAGCTAATGGTGTAGGTGCAAGTGTTAAGAAGAAAGAAGATACTCATAAAATGGCAGAAGCAAATAAAGCATTTGCTCATTTTAGATGGTAACATATAGTAAAAAGTCGTTATTAGGCAGCATGAAGGAGGAAAAGATGAGAGAATATCCTTTGAAACGAACTAGGAATATAGGGATAATGGCCCATATAGATGCAGGAAAAACTACATGTACTGAAAGGATTTTATATTATTCTGGTAGAATACACAGATTAGGAGAAACACACGAAGGTGCTTCTCAGATGGACTGGATGGAGCAAGAGCAGGAAAGAGGAATAACAATAACTTCTGCTGCAACTACTTGTCATTGGAAAGATATGAGGATAAACATAATTGATACGCCAGGACACGTGGATTTCACTGTTGAGGTAGAAAGATCATTAAGAGTATTAGATGGCTCAGTAGCTATATTTGATGCTAAAAATGGTGTGGAACCTCAATCAGAAACTGTTTGGAGACAGGCAGACAAATATAATGTACCAAGAATTTGTTTTGTAAATAAAATGGATAAAATGGGAGCAAATTTTTACTATGCAGTTGATACAATGAAAGAAAGATTGAAAGCAAATGTAGTACCTATTCAGCTTCCTATTGGTACAGAAGAAAATTTTACTGGAATTATAGATCTTGTAGAAATGAATGCAAGAATATATAAAGATGACTTGGGAAAAGAAATAGATGTAGTTGAAATACCAGAGGAATACGCAGAAAAAGCAGAAGAATACAGAGAAAATCTTTTAGAAGCAATATCTGATCATAATGATGAATTGATGGAAAAATACCTTGAAGGTGAAGAAATATCAATAGATGAACTTAAAAAAGCTATAAGAGAAGCTACAATAGATGTAGATATTATACCTGTATTATGTGGGTCTGCGTATAAGAACAAGGGTGTTCAACTTTTATTGGATGCAATAGTAGAATATATGCCTTCACCATTAGATGTAGAGAATGTTAAAGGAACATCAGTAGATGGAGAAGAAGAAATTGAAAGAGATGCTTCTGATGAAGCTCCATTTTCAGCGTTAGCATTTAAAATTATGGCTGATCCATTTGTTGGAAAACTAACTTTCTTTAGAGTATATTCAGGAATTATGCAATCAGGTAGTTATGTAATGAATTCAACTAAAAACAAAAAAGAAAGAGTTGGAAGAATTCTACAAATGCATGCTAATAAAAGAGAAGAAATAAAGCAAGTATATGCAGGAGATATAGCTGCAGCAGTAGGATTTAAACAAACAACTACTGGAGATACGTTATGTGATCCTAATGATCTTATAATACTTGAATCAATGGAATTTCCTGAGCCTGTAATAGAAGTAGCAATAGAACCTAAAACTAAAGCAGGCCAAGAAAAAATGAGTATTGGTTTGCAGAAACTGGCTGAAGAAGATCCAACATTCAGGACATATACAAATGAAGAAACAGGTCAAACTATTATAGCAGGTATGGGAGAACTCCATTTGGAAATAATAGTTGATAGATTATTAAGAGAGTTTAAAGTAGAAGCTAATGTTGGTAAACCACAAGTATCATATAAAGAAACAATTTCAGGTACAGCAGATGTAGATACTAAATATGCTAGGCAATCAGGTGGTAGAGGACAGTATGGTCATGTTAAAATTACTATGGAACCACAAGAAGCTGGCAAAGGAATTGAATTTGTTAATGGAATAACTGGAGGTGTAATACCAAAAGAATATATTCCAGCAGTTGAACAGGGAATAAGAGGAGCAGCTCAAAATGGTATTTTAGCAGGTTTCCCTTGTATAGATTTTAAAGTAACATTGTATGATGGCTCGTACCACGAAGTTGACTCAAGTGAAATGGCATTTAAAATTGCAGGGTCTATGGCTTTTAAAGAAGCTATGGCAAAAGCATCACCTGTATTATTAGAACCTTATATGAAAGTCGAAGTACTTGTACCAGACGAGTATATGGGAGATGTAATGGGCGATGTTAACTCGAGAAGAGGTAGAATTGAAGGATTCACTGATAGAAGTGGAATAAAAGTAATAAATTCATATGTACCTTTATCTCAGATGTTTGGATATGCAACTGTGTTAAGATCTTTAACTCAAGGAAGAGCAAATTATTCTATGCAATTTGATCATTACGAAAGAGTACCAGAAAGTATAGCAGAAAAGCTATTAAAATAATAATAAACAGTATATGATAAAAATTAAGGAGGAACTAAAATGGCTAAACAAAAATACGAAAGAACAAAACCACATGTAAACATAGGAACTATAGGACACGTAGACCACGGAAAAACAACATTGACAGCAGCAATAACTTCAGTATTAAATAAGAGATATGGATTTGGAGAAGCAGTAGCATTTGACAAT
>JAHDQO010000029.1 GCA_018433765.1 Tissierellales bacterium | reverse complement strand
GCTGCATCTGTTACTGTATATGTTATTTCATATTCTCCTACTTCGTTTGTATCTACAGTACCTGTTGTTACTATAGAACTTGTTAAGTCTCCATCTACATTATCACTTGCTGTTGCTCCTGCATCTATATATTCACTTCCGTGTGATACCGTTACAGGATTTTCTCCTAATACATTAATCTCTGGTTTTTCATCATCTATTACATTTACTATTCTTTTAGCTGTCGCTGTATTTCCGGCTAAGTCTGTTACTGTATATGTTATTTCATATGTTCCTACTTCGTTTGTATCTACAGTTCCTGTTGTTACTATAGAACTTGTTAAGTCTCCATCTACATTATCACTTGCTGTTGCTCCTGCATCTACATATTCACTACCGTGTGATACTGTTATAGGATTCTCTCCTAATACATTAATTTCTGGTTTTTCATCATCTTCTACTTTTACTGTTCTCACTTCTGTTGCTGTATTTCCGGCTGCATCTGTTACTGTATATGTTATCTCATATGTTCCTACTTCGTTTGTATCTACAGTTCCTGTTGTTACTATAGAACTTGTTAAGTCTCCATCTACATTATCACTTGCTGTTGCTCCTGCATCTATATAGTCACTACCGTGTGATACCGTTACAGGATTTTCTCCTAATACATTAATTTCTGGTTTTTCATCATCTATTACTTTTACTGTTCTCACTGCTGTTGCTGTATTTCCGGCTGCATCTGTTACTGTATATGTTATTTCATATTCTCCTACTTTTGTCGTGTCTACTTCGCCTGTTGTTACTATAGAACTTGTTAAGTCTCCATCTACATTATCACTTGCTTCTGCTCCTGCATCTACATATTCACTTCCGTGTGATACTGTTATTGGATTCTCTCCTAATACATTAATTTCTGGTTTTTCAACATCTATTACATTTACTGTTCTCACTGCTGTTGCTGTATTTCCTGCTGTATCTGTTACTGTATATGTTATCTCATATGTTCCTACTTTTATTGTATCTACTTCGCCTGTTGTTATTATTTTATCTGACAAATCACCGTCTACATTATC